>JBHOHG010000029.1:0-39585 GCA_043422575.1 bacterium sp. HQB-39
CGAAATTCATTAGATCAGAATGAGCGATGTGCGTCTACTCATTGTTTTATATAAAGATTATGAGGGGATTCGTAAGAGCAAGGCGTTATGCCTTTTCCATTAAGGACAATAGTAATGAATATAGATAAACAGAAAGTTAATGTTCCTTCTGTGTTAAAAGAATTCGAAAAAGACTTAGAAAACTTACAACGTGATTACGTTTCGATAAAAGCAAAGCCATTGGGTTGTGATCTATCCAATGACACTTTAGAACTAACAAAAAGTAAGTTTCTTGGATTTCCTTTTTTCCCATCTGATTCTCAATACCCTGAAGATGAAAAAGGAAAGCCAATGGCTTTAATTGCTCAAATAAATTTTGCGGAAGTACCTGAATTAGAGGGTTTTCCGACTAGTGGGCTACTACAGCTTTACTTTCCAGTTGATGACTGGTGGGATATGGGGTCGGAAAAAATCATATATCACAGCAGTGAAGATCTACAAAAACGGTCGATTACGGATTTCACTTTTATTGATTGCAAATTATATGAAGAACTCCCAATTTATAAAATTCATAATTTGAGCTTCAAGAAAGCTATAGATACTGGTTGTAATGAAGATTCTCAATTTTCGTTCATGTTTGGTTCCAAAGATTACTGGGATTTTGAGGAAGGCTTGACCGAAAGTGAAAAGCAAGAATTCAACAATTATTTCTCATGCTCAGGACATAAAATCGGAGGGTATGCTGATTTCACTCAAGGTGATCCGCGAGATTATGACCAAAAACAGATGAATGATGTACAACTACTTCAGATTGATGTTGATGATTTCATCATGTTTGGTGATAGCGGTGTTGGGCATATATTCATTAATCCAGACGACTTAAAATCAGGTCATCTTGAGCGTGCATATTTTTATTGGGATTGTTGTTAGTAATTGCGTGTTGGCATAACAAAGCAATCAAGGTGACCCGTTACACTCGGTGGTTTTGGTGTGTCGTTCGGTGTGCTTTGTTAGTTTGGTGTGGGGCACCTTATTGTGGGCGTTAGGGCTCTAAGGAGTAATGTTTATGTTTGGAAAAGTTTTCATCGACTCTTCAGATCGTGAGTATGGAGTGATTCGCAAAACGACAGTGACTGCACCCAAAGAGTTATCTGATGTAAGTGTCATTGCAGAAGATGAATGCGGTAACTACTTCATACTCAATGCCCAAGGGGTCTTTTTCTGGGATCATGAAACATCGGATAGAACTTTTCTTAGTGCCTCACTACAAGAGTTTGAGGAAAGTTGCACCGAACCTAGACGTATTGAGCTATCCGAAGGTCAGGTAGTTTCTAGCTGGATAGATCCAGATTTTGCAAAATTACATGGTGTAAAAACCAAGCCCTAACAAGATAATTGGACTCCCGCTCTCATGACAAGCTAACCTTCTTAGGTTAAATAACCCTTCGGGAGAACAAGATGAGTACCACGATCATTGGTGTTGACCTAGCCACTAAGGCTATCCAAGTATGCGTTTATTTAAACTCAAAGGTGCTTTCTAATAAAGAACAGACACCTCAGCAATTTAGTGATTTTTTGCGTCAACAAACTCCATCGTCGTGGTGTTCGAATCTTGTAGTGGTTCTAACTACTAGAACCAATATTGCCTTTCTGTTGGTCATTTACTATGTTCGTCCTCGGCTACCTCGGACGAACCACACCACGCACATCAATCCAAGATAGAAACCACAAGTCTAGGGAAAATTTCAGGACGAAATTTTAGGTTTTGTGGCGTCAGGAACGCCTAAAACCGACCGGGCAGTGCGCACGAAACCAAAGCGCCTTTCTGTTTACTCTTTGGCAAGACAAAGAGTGAATGTCCCGCTTGAGAATAAGCAAAATAGATCGAAAAACTTAAGGCGGGACAGGCTGAAGGTATGGATACATAATCAAATGCTCATGTCGAGACAGAAATAGCCCAATGTCGTGCGGGTGAGATACTTAGGCGTTTACTGATAAATACTCTACCCAAAGGCTTGATGCGTGTCCGCGCTTGCGTAATGTTCTTGCCCAATAATGTGCACCACCACACGCTTCAAGATCTATTCGCATAGTAGGCACATTTGCTATTGTAGTCAGTAATTTAGATCGAGTGATAGATTTATTAAAAAAGACTTTACCATGCTAGTCAACAGCATGAATACTAAAGTGGTTTTTGGCTAAATCAATCCAGCAGAAGTTAGGATAATCAGACATGGTGCCTCCGGTGAAAATGTATATCACTTAAGTGTTGCAGATCCTCGGGAGGGGGAATCCATGTCATTCGTTAGCTGTATTATGAGTATACAAAAGGGAATTATGACTCCAGAACAAGAAACTGCACGGCTTAAGCGTTTAGTATCAGCAGCTAGATGTTTGGTTACTGGACAGCAAGGTATCACAGTAGCATCCAATCATTTATTAAGTTGTTTGTATGATTTAGGTGATGATTGGGTAACTAATCATCCTATATACGCAGAATTTAGAAATGCTTTACCGACGGAAGTACCAATTGGTACAGAAAGGCTTTTATGGAACTACGAAAAAGTTCTGGAACTCGACCCTCTGTTGGCTAAAATTGAAGGAAAGTATCGCACAAAACTGATGCGTGAATCCTTTGTAATCATTGAGAAATACAGCTAGCAAGCACTACCCGTCTAACCCCAAACACAGCGCAGTTTTAGTGTTAACTCGCTGCGCTTAAACAATAACACAAAACCCGCTTCGCATTTGGGGCAGCTGAAGCAGGGCGCTGGCTTCCCCTCATAATTCTCCCAAGCAACAGGTATGAGTGAGGCACTGATATTTCACCATTGCCCAATGATATTGAGAGTCTTGTATTTTGTATCTCCGGTGGCAACGTAACTCTTTACCATGTCTAGGAATGGAGAGCAAACGACGATGCTTGATGGCGTTGGCTTCGAAGTCATGAGAGTTGATGGCTCTTGGGTGAGTTGTAGTTTTTATACTCAAAAGCTTGCTCATTAAGTGTGACGGCGCGGCCTCGAACGGAGACTGAAGCGCGTAATGTCATGTATCGTAGTTGCTCACGAACATCGGACCAATCAGCCAGAGCCGTCAAGCACCGCACTTATTGTAAGTATCAGAGATTTAAGTCGTTTTTTGTGAATGTTAGGGCATTGGCTTTCGAGTGTGTGTTGTAGAATTTGAACATCTCGTACCGTTAGGGCTCCCTATTAAATTCATTTAATCAGGTGTTTTTTGGAGAACAGGGGCGAAATTCATTAGCTCAGAATGAGCGATGTGCGTCTACTCATTATTTTATATAAAGATTATGAGGGGGTTCGTAAGAACAGGACGTTATAAAGAAAAAGGAGTTTGTACATTGAAAATGGATATTTTCGTAGTTGATGCGTTTACAGATCAGCAGTTTAAAGGTAACTCAGCGGCGGTTGTTCCCGTTTCAGATTGGCCGTCAGATGAATTAATGCAGAATATTGCTGCCGAAAATAATTTATCGGAAACAGCCTATATCAAGAATGTCGGTGAAAGACAGTATGAGATCCGTTGGTTTTCACCACTAACAGAAATTGATTTCTGTGGTCATGCAACACTGGCGTCGGCGTTTGTTCTATTTAATGAATTTGGTGTTCAAGACCAACTAGAATTTATCACTCGTGAAGTGGGTGATTTACGTGTCATTTTGAATGCTCAAGATGAAATTGAAATGACATTTCCGAATCAGAAGCCCGAGATGGTTTCATCGGCACCTAAGCAATTATTAGATGGGTTATCTTTGAAGCCTGTACATGTTTTAAAAAATCGACAAGCCTACTTTGCGGTTTACTCTAGTGAGCAAGATGTTTTAGGCGTCACTTACAAGTCAGAATTGCTGAAGCAGTTAGCGCCATAAGATGTTGTTGTAACTTCTGAATCAACCGAGTATGACTTTGTTTCTCGTTATTTCTGGCCTGCAAATGGTGGTGAAGAAGATCCAGTGACAGGTTCAATTCATTCTGGTCTAGCACCTTATTGGGCGGAGCAACTAGGCAAAGAAGACCTGATCGCCTACCAAGCCTCGCAAAGAGGAGGTTTGTTAAAGTGTGAAGTATCAGGTGAGTCTATCGTAATTTCAGGTAAGGGTGTTCTATATCTGAAGGGCATAATCAACGTATAGTGCAACTTGTAGTGGTTCTAACTACTAGACCCAATATTGCCTTTCTGTTAGTCATTTACTAAGTTCGTCCTCGGCTACCTCGGACGAACCACACCACGCACATTAATCCAAGATAGAAACCACAACTCTAGGGAAAATTTCAGGACGAAATTTTAGGTTTTATGGCGTCTGGAACGCCTAAAACCGACCGGACAGTGCGCAAGAAGCCAAAGCGCCTTTCTGTTTACTCTTTGGCAAGACAAAGAGTGAATGTCCCGCTTGAGAATAAGCAAAATAGATCGAAAAATTTAAGGCGGGACAGGCTGAAGGCATGTAAACATAATCGTGGGGATTACCGCCCCATGTACCCACAGGACGACATTACTAGTGCTTGAAGTTCCAAGGCAGGAACGCATCAATATTTGGCTCTGCTTTCGCTAGCTCTTTCATGCACTTGACCATGTTGTCATATAGGATAAGACCATTTGCTTTGGTCATTTCGACGACACTGTAAAGCATTGCACTTGAGTCAGCGCTACTTTCTGCGGTCGAGAACAGCCAGCTTCCTGCTAATGAGCAGAGGTTTTATTGTGCGTTCGGGATAGATATTGTCTTTCGATAAGTGACCATCGTCGATGGAACTAGCTTATGCCATGGCCTTGTCGAAGATGAGGCATTATGTACTTGAATACAAGCTCAAGATTTTGATAAAAGATTGGGACGATTGATTAATGATGTTCATCCCCATGGAATAAAGGCTTTAAAATAATATAATTGATGCAAAAGGAGTTGCTGATGACTTTGCTTTATAGATCTCTCGCAAGTTTGTTGTTAGGGATATTTTTTTCACCATTATGGTTTGTTTCATTGGGAGTGATTTTAGGTTTTGCATTTGGCTTTGGATGGGAATTTTATGTATTATTATTTCCATTAATTGTTTTCAGTCAGTACTATCTTTTCTCTACGTTAGTGATAGGAAAAAAACTTGTTAAATCACCATGGATTTCTATCCCGATATCAATGTTTTCGTGGTTGGTTATAGGCGTATTTTTAGCCATCATCTCAACAGTTCATTTACTCGTAGGCATTGAGCGTTGGGGTTTTCTTTCCGTTAATTTTCTGATTACTTTCACTATCGTGTTTGTTTTATCATTCTTTATTCGAAACCAATTAGAAGTCAAGTTGGCTAAACTGAATAAATTGATTGCTGCTCTGCTATTTATTGTACTGATTGGGGGGATGGTTACGATGATATTTTTATGGCTCTCAATGGATGCACCGAGATTTCTTTAAATGCTTTCAAGACGGATAATGGTTAACGATATTAGTCTCCCCCTTAGCAAGGTTCTGGTGGTCCCCCCTCGAGCTGTCAGTAACGCCTAAAACCGACCGGATAGGCTAAACGCATGGATATAAAATCAAACAGGTCAATATTCCCAAGACAATGCTTGTTGGTGTTGGCTTGGAAGTGATAATGCGCTTTGGGTTTAGTCTATTGATTTTAATCACACCTCAACATAGCATTATGCCACTTCATTCACTTCTAAAGGACGAGGATTGAACTAGATGCAATATGGAATTCAGCATCATATCGAAGTAAAGGCACAAGCTGCCGGAGCTGTGATTTTTAACCAACACGACGAAGTTTTGTTAGTGCAAGAGCTAAACGGAACCAAAAAAGGCTTATGGCATATTCCGTCAGGGAGTGTTGAATCGACAGAGTTACCTCAAGACGCAGCACTGAGGGAAGTTGAAGAAGAAACGGGTCTAAAGGTGGGTTTACAGCAATACTTAAACACCTATGTAGGTCGCTTTGATGACGGTGAATTAGTTTTACGCCATGCTTGGATCACCGAAGTTACAGATCAAGTGATACAACCGAAATTTAGTCATGAAATAGGTCGTGCCAAGTTCTTCACACAAGCTGAAGTTCAAGAATTGTATGTGCAATCGAAATTGCGAATGCACCACACATTTTTAATGATCAATGATGCTTACGTGCAACGCAAAAAATTGGCACCAGTCATATGAATCAGTGAAACCCATCAATGTTACCTACTTATAATTCAGTAGCTTACGTCGTTGTTCTGACTGATGATAATGAAGTTAGCCGCTGACCTTTTACTAGCTAGGCAATACCATCAAAAATGCTATGACATGGTTTATGACCACATGAGTGGGGCAGATGCTCGAGAGGTAAGATCCATGTTATTAAGAATATTATTAGGAAACAATATGTTGAAATTTGACCAAGGGAATGCTCGTTTTAACTTTCGAAGTGCTGCTGTAATAATCCATGAGAATCATGTGTTACTTCAGCGTGGTGTGAATGACCCATTTTGGGTGCTTCCAGGAGGTCGAGTAGAGTTTTTCGAAAACTCGGATGTGACGCTGAATCGGGAGCTGTTAGAAGAACTAGGAGCAAAATCGGTTGTAAAACGTCATATTTGGTATGTAGAAAACTTTTTTGAGTATGTTGATAAAAAGTATCATGAGATATCCAATTACTTTTTAGTTGATCTTGAAAATCCCAATCAATTTCCAATGAATGAAGTGTTTTATGGCATCGAAACGGATGTCGATCTTGAGTTCAAATGGTATCCACTAAAAAAATTGTCTGAGATAGCGTTGAAACCAGATTTTTTACAAAGTGGATTGTTAGATATACCGTTAGAAACTACGTTCATTAAAGTTAACAACGAAGAGAAAAATCAAGCTTAAGCGCTGATATGTGTTCTTTGATGGATAACTCTTGAGCTTCGTTTGGGCAATAATGGTGGGCCTTGCGGCCGTGTTATCGCTTCTTGAGTTAGAGCCACTAGATCTTCAAAGCAATGCCTTGCTATAAAATTACCTTACAAACAGCGCAAGCAATTCTTGCTGAACCTAGAATCTCGGGGGGACTTCAGGGCGGGATCATACTTCGCTCACATCTTCATTAAGCCGTAATCGAGCTTAAAATCTAAGTCGAATTTCCATAAACTGCTGAGAAAACACAAACTCCTTGTTTAATAAGTGAGCAATATGTTTGCGGATTTAACGATTAAGTTAGTGTGATCTCACCCTCAGGGTGACTTGGGTATAGTGTGGTACAACAATGTTGAAAGGGAGGTGCATCCATAACATCAAAGCGAGTGGAAATGCGTATTATATCGCAATGTTTGATGAAAAAAATATATTAAAACACCTGGTGACTATAAATAAAGATATGATGAGTCATCATATCTTTATAAACTAGTTTTACGGAGGATTTATATTAATGAGTGTCGATTATCTTACTGATAAAAGTCAAATTTGTTTATCACAGCGTGTTAATATTCCAGGTGCTCCTCTATGGCATATGGGGATGGCTGCAAAATTTGATAAATCAGAAAGTATTCAACTGTTACAAAATACTATTGATTATTTAACTTGTAAAGGAAGTGCTGGACTTGATTTTACGGACGATGAAAAAGAGTTTATGAAAGAACTCTTTGAAGCGATGTGGTGGGGAGGAAAATATCTAGGTTATAAGGAAGCTGCTACTTTAGCTAATCATTATGTAAATGGAGGTGGTCACTCAATAAAACTCCCTTCTGATATGTACTCTAGTTCTATTATTGTCAAAGATGTTTGCCTAGGAATTAAGACCTTCATTAAGGAGCTTTACGATAAGAAGAAACCTTATCAAATAATAAGGTCGAATGATGCTGCGTTCCTAACTAGTAAATTTGCATCTTCGCTTTTACGTGGACGCCGAAATGCAAATACTCTGGGGTATCTGTTACCAGAGGGGGCACTTCTTACTGAACAAAAGAATAAACGGTTAAAAAATGCTGATCATAGGTTTATTTTACAGGCATCAACTATTAAATCGGCGCAGAAATTCATAACAACATGGCGTGTTGATAGTGTTTATGATTTTGAACCATTTTCAAAGGGTGACATCACTCATCTTGAGCTGGCTCCAAACTTAACATTAAAATTACCAGATGGATTATCTCAATACCTTACGAAAATTGAAGTTGCAAAAAGCTTTAAACATTATTCAGAGTGGGTGGAGAATTGGATATGAATAGATTGGTGAAATTATTTTGTCTGGTAGTGACATTGTCAATGACATTACTAGTAATCTCTTGTAAGGAACAAAAAACTTTAGATTGTTTGGTTTCGGATCAAATAATATTCCTTAATTATTTTTTAGTAAATAATAAAACATATTATCTTTATGAGCGTCGAAGTGGATTTTCTGACAAAATCTCATATTTAGAGTTCTATGATTTAAAACCTGATTTTGACCAGTGTGGTGAACCAAGTAAACCCCAGTTATCTCAGGTGCCGGTGAGTGATCTTGGAAATGACCCTGTTCGGGTTGTTATTCGTGATTTATTAATTGATGTTGAATATGGGGGTGAGCCTTATTCGTCTCCAGATCTTTCACTATTACCTATAGAAGTCCGGCAATAATATATCTGTAAGCGTTCACTAGTAGGTGCTTGATCTTTTGAATTATAGGCTAAAGAGGTTAGGGTAAGGCTGGCGAAAGGTACCCGCCTCTGAACTTGTCACCGGCATCAGATATGTAACGGTTCACTAATCGAGACAGCTAAACTTCAACAGCTCTCGCGTGAATTGTTACTGTCAGGTTGTCGATCCTTTTGGTAACTTAATTGGGCTTCGCGGAAAAAACCGATAACATCCATACTCAAGTAATCTCGAGATGCTAGGTTCAGCAAGAACGGCTAGGGTTGTTTGAAAGATGATTTGATTGCAAGGCATTGCTTTGAAGCTCTAGTGGCTCTAAATCAAGAAGCAATATCGTAACTAGCAACCCCATTGATTCGCCTTTCCTTTACTTCCATTTAAGCCAACGTTTCTCAGAGTGTGAATTTAGCTAAGTTCATGAACTTTACCACCAGACACCGAAGGGAGCGCATTAGAGTAACTATACAACCGCATTCTGTGCTGATGCTTACAGTATTGATGTTTTGATAATAATTACCATTTGCATCTGTGATATTGCTCATGTATAAGGATGTTAAATTATGTAAATGGATGGTTGTAAATTACTGTGCTGGAAGCGAAAAACTTAGGGTTCACGATTGGCGACAAGCCTTTATTGTCGGGGTTTTCAATGAATTTCGAACCAGGAAATATGTATGCCCTTGTGGGGCATAATGGTTCGGGTAAATCGACATTATTGAAGATTCTAGCACAGCAACAATTTGCGACGGACGGTGAGGTAACCCTACAAGGCCAATCTGTCACAGGTTTATCAGAAAAGAAATTTGCTCAAAAAGTCGCTTATCTTCCCCAACATTTACCCGCTACCGACAGTTTATCTACGCGTGACTTGGTCAGCTTTGGCCGATACCCATGGCATGGGCTATTGGGACGATTATTAGATAAAGATAAACGCCTTATTGAAGAAGCGATGCGCTTAACCAGTACCGAACAGTATGCAGACCGTTTGGTCGATACGTTATCTGGCGGTGAACGTCAACGAGTATGGTTGGCGATGTTACTGGCGCAAAATACAGAATATTTATTACTTGATGAGCCTTTGTCTGCTTTAGATATTGCGCACCAAGTTGAGATGTTAACCTTGATCAAATCGCTGGTTTCCGACCTTGGCGTTGCAGTGTTGATCGTCATTCACGACATTAATATGGCTGCAAGGTTCTGCGATCATATTGTGGCGATGCATAGCGGCAAGATGATAGCTCAAGGGCCAGTGTCACAAGTGTTTACACCGCCTATCTTGCAAGAAATTTATGGAATCGATATGCAGATCACCGATCATGCTGCAGGCTATCCGGTGGCAATGCCATGTTGAAAACGTCATTGACTTATTTGTTCGCAGGAGCACTGTGTCTGAGCAGCTTAGCGGTAATGGCTGCGGGAGCGAATGAGACCACCGATGAACCCGCCGTGAATCCTCAATCTCTGCGGGTGATGTCCGTCGACTGGTCGCAAACGGAAACGCTATTGGCTCTAGGGATCACGCCAATCGCTTCAGCACAACAGGCAGATTATAACGCATGGGTTAAAAGCCCAAGATTACCAGACTCTACGGTTGATGTGGGGCTGCGTAATCAGCCGAATGTGGAGCGATTAGCAGAACTGGATCTGGATACGATCTTTTTGTCACCACGCTTTGCTTCACTTGAACCACAACTGTCCAAAATCACCGCCGTTAAGATCCTTGGTCTGTATAAGGTAGGGGAAGTGGATTGGAGTGCTGTGGTTGATTTTACCCGTCGTATGGCAAGTCAGATCGATGCGTTGCCGCAAGCAGAGCGTTTAATCACGCGCAGTGAAAATCGGTTATCAGAGCTTAAACAACGCCTTCCAGCAAACCTACCGCCCGTTGTATTGGTTCAATTTATGGATAGCAAACACGTTCGTGTGTTCGGTGACAACAGTATTTATCAAGTCGCACTTGACCAACTCGGGATTGAAAATGGCTGGCAGCAAGCCACCAATGCTTGGGGATTTGCCTTAACTGGCGTGGACAAGCTGCAAGGGCTAGAAGGGCAGATTGTGGTTGTCGACCCGTTACCTTTGGGAGTAAAGGCGCATCTTAACACCAATCAGTATTGGCAATATTTGGTCCGAGAGTCTGGGCATCCAGCGTTAAGCATTGATGCGGTATGGAGCTTTGGTTCTATGCTATCGGCGGTTCGTTTTGCGGAGTTATTGTCCGCAGCCCTCATGTCATCAAAACACGTTGAGGAGAATAAGCGATGAAAACGTCTCCATTGATATTAGTTGGTGTCTTGTCCTCAACACTTTTGCTTTTAGTTGGGCTCACTTTCTCTCAAGCGGGGGCGGGATCGTTTGGAGTTGGTGCGTCTTTGTCTCTGGCGAGCTTATGGGAGGTGGACTGGGCAGCGCCTGAATCTGTTCAAATGCATTTAACATGGTGGCCTCGTTTGTTGATGACTCTGGTCGCAGGCTCTGCACTTGCAGTCGCGGGTGTGTTAATGCAACAAGTTTTACGTAATCCCTTAGCTTCTCCATCGACACTTGGCGTCGCCAGTGGTGCCAGTTTTGCTTTGATGATGGCGACACTGTTTGCGCCGGCTTTAGTGGCCTTTTCCAAACCGCTCGTTGCTTTTATTGGTGGTATCGCAACCATGGGAATCGTGTTTGCGATGGCATGGAAGCGTGCCTTATCGCCAACCGTGGTGGTGATTTCCGGCTTAGTGGTAAATCTCTATTTGGGTGCCATTGCGACTGTGATTTTAATGAGCAACCAAGACAAATTATCGGGATTGATGATTTGGGGGGCTGGCTCTTTAGTCCAATCCGGCTGGGCTGAAGTGACTTATCTTGCACCGCGCGTGTTACTGGCGATCGGGGTAGCCTTCTTATTTGTTAAGCCATTGAGCCTACTGCAGCTGTCTGAAGAGAGTGCGAAAAGCCTTGGTGTCTCTTTAGTCAAGTTGCGAGTGATTTGCTTAGGGTTAGCCGTGTTACTGACGTCATGGGTGGTGGCTAATGTCGGGGTGATTGGCTTTGTCGGTCTTGCCGCGCCAGCGATTACCCGAGCGATGGGCGTCCACCGATTGGTTCCTAAACTGCTTGTCTCAATGATATTAGGCAGTTTGCTATTGGCAATTACGGATCTCGCCATCCAACAGTTGCCAGGGATCGCAGCGATGATCGTGCCAACAGGGGCTGCCACGGCCGCACTGGGCGCGCCGCTGCTACTTTGGTTACTGCCACGACTTTCCATGCACAATCAAGCACAAGCCCAGACGGTGATGACGAGACATTCGAGTGCCGTCAAGAGCTTATCGAAAAATGCCCTGTTTGCCACCTCAGGGTTACTCCTTGTTGCGTTAGCACTTTTTAGCACACTCTCAATTCAAAGCTCGGGCTGGCAGTGGCTTGTAATTACGGGCGAATGGCATCTGGTGGAGTGGCGTTGGCCTCGCTTGGTGGCTGCGGCTTTAGCAGGCTTGATGTTAGCGACCGCAGGGACGGTGATCCAACGACTCAGTGGAAACCCAATGGCGAGCCCAGAAGTGATCGGCATCAGCTCAGGAACGGCACTTGGGTTGATTATTGCGGTTTTCTCAGGTGTTGGCGTGAGCATGATCGGACTCTACATCGGTGGATTAGTCGGTGCCATGCTGTCTCTATTGATTATCGTGTTATTGAACCGTAAAACCGGCTTCCAGCCTGAGCGAGTCTTGTTGACGGGCGTTGCCATAACAGCATTAATGAATGCCGTGCAAAGTTTCGTGCTTGCGGGCGGCGATCCCCGTGCTTATCAAGTCTTAGCTTGGTTAGCGGGCTCGACTTATTACGTGGCGCAAGAGGCTTTGTTGCCTCTGGTTATCGCGTCGGTTGTGCTGACGGGGATGAGCTTTGTCTGTGCCCGTTGGTTAGACATTTTGCCATTAGGTGCAGCCAGTGCTCGCGCTCTAGGTCTGAAAGTAACGCGGGTTCGACTCGCGTTGTTATTACTGGTGGCAATGCTAACGGTGAGTGCAACGCTTATCGTCGGTCCATTGAGTTTTATTGGCTTGATGGCTCCTCACATTGCTCGCACCCTTGGCTTTAGTCGCGCCTATGAACACTTGTTGTGCTCTGCGTTGATCGGTATGGGACTGATGATATTGGCTGACTGGCTAGGGCGTCAGGTTCTATACCCTCAAGAAATACCAGCGGGCCTAATGGCTTCGCTTATTGGTGGTCTCTACCTCATGTGGGGGTTACGCCGCCTTTAACCTCTTTGGATGCTTCCAACGTCATTACATTACGTTCTGAAATGAAGTTTAGCTGTCACCGTGTCCTGCATTTGCACTCGTTTCGAGAGTGAATGCAGGATGATTACGGCTCAGGCTTCGATCCGCCATGAGTTATCGTTTCGCTGACTACAAGTTCCAAGTTGCCGCTAAAAATGTATTGGATAAAGAGTACATCGCAACGTGTAACTACTATTGTTTCTATGGCGACCGCCGCAATGTGATGGCTTCAATTAGCTATGATTGGTAAAGCCGTACTTTAATCAATTCTTAGCCCAATTTTTCTTGCGATGAATTGGGCTAATTGACGAGTTCAACCATTACGCATCACGGTTGTTATCCAACCAATGTTTGAGTTTGTCTAGTTTTTCTAACGTCTGCGTCATTTCCTCTATATCCCAATCTTCAAATGTTTGACTCATAAATGGGGCAAAGCCTTGGTATGCCTGCGCATTTTTTCTAACCGGTTCTGTATGTCTTGTATGGTCAGGTTTGCACGGTTTCTTGTGAGATCTATCTGCCTCGATAAGGAATAGAACCTGTTATTAAATTATAATAAATGGTCTTCTTATGTTGAGAGACTGTTGTTTGTTATTACGTTAATAAGCCGAGATGTTTATAGATGTAAATCATATTAGTTTTAATTCTAGCTAAATCTATTATTAATTATTATTCGGGTTAAGTGTGACTTCTGTAACTATTATTTTAGAAGTGTTATGTAACGGGGGTGTTTTTATGGTGCACAATTCAAAGGATTTTATAAATGAATGTAGATATATAAAACTCATTCAATTAGAAATGTAGCGCTCGTTGCATATCAATGCCTCATTAAGGAAGAGCTCCTATGAAGTGAATATTGATGATAGATTTAAATATAATTAATTTCAATATTCTTATTATAAAGCCATGGTTGATATAAAATCACTGGCTTGTGTTTTTTGTAAATAAATAAAACCGAATTAATAATGGAGTGATTTTAATGATTTTGGATAAGCCTGTTTACTTATCAAGGCCTGGAATAAGTCTTTCGGATAGAGTTGTAGATAATGATGATGTTCTAAGAAAGATCGAAAGAAATTATAGGGGAGCACCAAGAGAGTTTGCAAAAATAAAGCGTATCATTAATCAAATGTTCAGCTTAACAGGGACAGATAAAAGGTATTTCCCAGATGAAGGTAAACGGGCCGTTGATTACTGTGTTAATTCTATCCATAAATGTATGGATCATGCGCAAAAGTCCACTGACCTTATCGATGTACTCATTTTTGGAGGGATAGGCAGGGAGTATTTAGAGCCCGCTACTGCAATGGAAGTCGCCAATAAATTGGGCTTGGAGAATGTTTACGGCTTTGATGTCACATCTGCATGTGTTGGTTTTGTTGAAGCGACACATATGGCGACATTGATTCTGCAAACACACTCAGATAAACACTTAGCCGTTGCATGTACCTCGGAATATAACGAAGCCGCGATGGATTTCGATATCCAGTCTAGAGAAGACCTTAACTTTAAAGGGGCGGGTTTGACATTAAGTGGTGGTGCCGCTGCTTGGGTATTATCTAAAACGCCATTTTCCGGAGAACATGCAAGAATTGTTGGTTTTCACAATGAAGCGTTTCCAGAACACTGCGATGCTTGCCACCTTAAGCTTGGCGGTAAGTTTCTCTCAGACGGAAACAAAATTTTTAATGCAGGGCTAAAGCATATGCCTTCTGCCATTACCAAGATGTTAGAAGAGGTCAATTGGACGACAGAAGAGTTAAGTTTTATTGCTTTTCATCAGCCAAGTAATGATCTACTCA
This sequence comes from bacterium sp. HQB-39, assembly GCA_043422575.1. GTDB lineage: Bacteria > Pseudomonadota > Gammaproteobacteria > Enterobacterales > Vibrionaceae > Vibrio. Next base: position 14,655 of record JBHOHG010000029.1, read on the forward strand.
CTAAAATTGCAGACGAAATTAACGTACCACATGATAAGATCACAAGGCTACATCACTTGTATGGTAACTCCGCCACAGCAACGACACCAATCAGCTTGAACTATTTGGTTGAGAATAACTTGCTTAAACGTGGAGATAAAGTACTGGTCGCCACTGGAGCTGCAGGTTTTGCCATCAGCATTATGGCTTTGGAATGGTATTGATGGCTTATAAACATGTTTTCCATTTTTAAATTGTTTTGGGTAAGGGGTCAAAATTACCTTTTATTTTATTAGCGCTATCTCATACGCTTCTTTCCATTCAATTATTATGGATGTTATCGAATATTAATTAGATTAATAAAGTTATTATACTAAATAGGGTTTTTATACTAATTTAGGTTTTGGTAGTCAATATTCTCTGGGTTGTACTCGTATTTATACTCAAGTAACCTCGAGATACTAGGTTCAGCGAGCACGGCTTGGTTAGATAGCAAAGCAGTGCCCAGCTTAATTGGGCTTTATTTCCATCCTAATTATTAATGTTCGACTATGTGCTTAGCTGGCTGATTTAATATTTTAAAGATCAGCCAGCTATCTTAACTCTACTTTTAGACCATTAAAAAGTAGGTTGAAAAACAATCTACTTTGCGTCTCTAATTCTTCCAAACTTTTCACCGAGTGCTTCACACCGGTAATACCCGCTAATATCAACTGTGCGACGTGCTCTTCGTCGACCGTATGTTGACCAAAGTGCAATTCTTGAACAGTCACACCTTCAGTCAGAAGGGCGGTGACATGTTCATAAAGCCACTGATGAATATTTGCCACTTCTTCAGGGGCCATCGACTCTGCAAGTGAAATGAGCTCGTGCCCTTTCGACGTCGTCAGCGTTGGAGTTAGCACGACTTTTTCAAACGCAAGTAAGCCTTCCGTTAAGCGCTCATAAGGGCTTAATGAGCTTTTGAAATGGATCAATGCTGCCGCTTTAGCGTTTGAAAACACTTCTGCAAGAAGCGCATTAAAGACAGCCCCTTTGTTTTTGTAATATTGGTAGACGGCTGGTCTTGATAACCCCGCCTCATCAGCAATGTCCTGCATGGTCGTTTTCTTATAGCCGTATTGACCAAACGCCACTATTGACGCTGCCATAATTCGAGACTGGGTATCTTGAGCTTGCATTGAGCCTCCTCATTGCTTTGTATGTTTTCAATACATCTTGACATATTTTACATAAAACGTCACTCTGACATTAACAACATAAAATGTCAGAGTGTAAATTAGGAGTCATTATGAACCATTTTGAAGATATCCATACATTGCGCCCGACTCATCAGTTACCACAGGACACTATTGTGGTCGTGACTGGGATCAGTGGTTTTTTAGGAAGTCATATAGCGAAACAATTGCTGGATTTGGGCTACAAAGTGAGAGGAACACTTCGTTCAATGCAGCGCGCGGCAGACATCGAGTCCTTACTCTTGGATGCCGGCGCAGTCCACAGAAATAATTTGTCTTTTCATGAAGCTGACTTGCTGAAGGATCAAGGGTGGGATGAAGCGATCAACGGCGCTCACTATGTCATCCATACCGCATCGCCGTTTTTGACGTATGTGCCTGAAAGTGAGGAAGAACTCATTAAACCAGCCGTTGAGGGAACACAGCGTGTACTCGAATCGGCCGTTAAAGCTGGCGTTGAACGCGTTGTTTTGACTTCATCGATAGCGGCGGTGATCTATGGCAACGGGCAAAGCCCATACACAGAGTCGGACTGGACGGGAAGTGACCCTAAAAAAGTGACTCCGTATTTCAAATCTAAAACGTTGGCGGAACAATTTGCGTGGCGTTTTGCACAGGACAACAACCTGGAGCTTTCTGTCATTAATCCAGGAGCCATTCTTGGACCTGTTCTTGAGAAAGATTATGGCACTTCAGCGGAAATCGTCGTGAAGTTACTCAAAGGGGAGTTTATTGGCCTGCCAAAAATCGGTTTTGCTTTGGTTGATGTGCGAGATGTGGCTGAACTTCATATACGTGCGTTACTACACCCTAAAGCAGCAGGTGAGCGATTCATCGCTGCCGCCGATTTTAAATGGTTTAGCGAAGTGGCTGATACGTTACGCGAAGCGTTCCCAGAATACGACAAAGCGATCCCTAAACGCAGCCTACCAAGCTGGTTAGTCAGAATTGTCAGTCGTTTTGATCCTGCAATAAAAACGGTCGTTAAAGACCTCGATCATGAAAGAGTCGTCAGTAATCACAAAGCGAAATCCACCTTAGGTTGGCAGCCAAGGAACAGTGAAGAAGCAATTTTAGCGACAGCTAAAAGTGTGATTGCACAAGAGATCGTCTGACGTTACAACATACAACAAAGGAGTTAAAAATGAACATAGCCTATAAAGTGTCATTCGCGATCTTTACCTTAATTGCTTTACTCATGATCGCGACGGGCGCAACATACCTGACCGCACCCACCCTCATGCCTTATCATTTAGCTGCTATGGAAACGACTTGGGAAGCATTGCCGCAAGGTATGCAAACCATGTCGCTGAATTTCATGAAATCGGTCTCAGCAGGTTTTTTGTCTTCAGGCTTTGCGGTGCTGATCTTGTTAGTCGTGCCGTTTCGAAAAGGGCAGACATGGTCCATTTTTGCTATAACTGCCCTTATTGGGATACAAGTTGGCATTATTGCTGTCCGTACTTATGACGTCAGTGTGAATACCATGGCAAACCCTCCATTATTACCTTTGCTTATGGTTCTTGTTCTTTCGGTTGTTGCGTTTGTTTTGGCGTTTCTTAAGGAAAAAAGGGCCGGATAAATTGTCATGAAAACGGTGTCAAACCGCAGTCACAAACTGTGGTTTGACAAGGTTCCCTCCTATCTTCGTATCCAGCTTGTCCTTCAAAATGATTGTCTTCTAGTGTCAATAAATCGAATTCTGCAGTCAATCATCCTGGGAGCTCAATAGGTAATCTATCGACATCAAAGAGAGTTTTACTTATACCCAAGTGACTTCAAGGTGCAGTATTCAGAGCCTTGTCACTGGTTTCAATTCAAGGCAGAGATGAAGGAAATAGTCATTCTATTTTCAATGTCTCTAACGCAGAAGTGACGCCAGTGACAGGCTCCCGAAGGGCGAGTCTGCTTGGCTCGCTAGCGGTGTTATCGCTTCTTGATTTAGAACCACTAGATCTGCAAAGCAATGCCTTGCTAGCAAACCAAGCAGCTCCCGCTGAACCTAGCATCTCGAGGTTACTTGGGTTTATTGAATTGCCACTTAAGAAGATCGTAGGAATGATATGAGCAGACACATTATATTAGGTGCATTTGGCCATTTGGGAAGTCACGTTGCTAAGCAGTTATCACAAATTCAACAACCATTTATCAGTGTGAGTCGTGGAATACACAGCAAACGCTATCAAGAAGAGTCGGTTCTAGCTGGCGATATTTGCTCTCCAGGTTTTCTTTCTCGCCTTTGTTTAGATGGAGATCGTATTTACCTGTGCTCCATGCCGAAATATGGACGCTGGGCTGAAGAGTTTATTCCAATGATTGCCTCAATCTGCCGTGAGCTATCAAACAAAAGAGTTACGCTAGTTTATGCCGATAATCTATATATGTACGGTTTTCAAACGCAGCCTATGCATGAAAAGATGGCACCGAAACGGTTATCAAAAAAAGGCAGGCTTCGTTTGGAAGCGGCAAGTTTACTTCAAACTCATAAAGGGAATTGGAATGTTGTGATTTGCAGAGGGGCTGACTTTTTTGGACCGCAGGTAAGAAATGCCTTGATGGGTGAGTATGTATTTGCTTCGTCAATAGAAGGAAAATCACCGATCTATGTGGGTCGAATGGATACGTTACACAGTTTCACATTTATAGAGGATTTTGCGTCTTCGATGATTAAATTAGCCAATGAACCTCAAGCGATTGGCCATGTTTGGCATGCTCCTAGTTTGTCTGGATTGACCGCGAACATGTTTATTGATGAAGTGAAACGTCAAACCAACAATAGAAAAAGAACTATCAATATTGTTGGTTGGAAAGAGACGGTACTAGGTCATATTTTACCTAGTATAAAAACGATTCAAGACACGCGTTATCAAAGAGACTATGACTTTTCTATAGATGACCAAAAATACATTAATACATTTGGAGAGAAAGCGACAGGCTTTGAGTTAGCCATCTCTAAGACGATACAGGCGTTTCGAGACGATGCCGCAGAAATCATTTAGTGAGGAATGAACATGTTAATTAAAGTGATGATACTTATCGCGATTGTTTTTTTGTCCACACTAGATTTTGTCATGATGATTCCTTTGGGGCCCATGATTGCGATTGAAACGGGGCTTGGAATAGAAAATGCCAACTTATTCATTGCGATTTATGCTCTTTTTACGGCATTGTCAGGCGTGTTCATTGCAGGCATTTCCGATGGAGTTTCCCGAAAGGCATTATTGATGACTCTCTTAGTCATTTTAGGGGGAGCATCTATTGGTAGTGCAATGTCTACTCAGTATCAAAGCTTGTTCTTTTTTAGAAGCGTGGCTGGGTTGTCGGGGGGGATTTTAATGCCAACCGCCATTGCCTATGCGGGGGACCAATGGGTTGGAAATGCACGGGTCAAAGCCGTGACATGGATATTGCTGGCCATCCCAATAGCTTCAACGCTAGGAGTACCCTTGTCGGCATGGGTATCTGAAAGTTATGGGTGGGAAAGTGCATTTGGAGTGATAGGATTGCTAAGTATTTTCCTGACGATACTCAGTTCAAACTTAGAACAACACAATGTGAATCAATTGGATTCAAAGCGGTTTTCCCAGATTACGGAGTTTTGGCTCTTATGGAGGGCTCCGAGGTTACGTCAGTTGTTTGTCATTGAGCTTTTCTTGGTCACCATTACCTATAGCTTTGTACCACATTTAGGGGCGTGGCTGACCTTGAACTTTTCAATGTCCGTTATTGAAATAGGTAATACGATTTTTATTGGGGGGCTAGGTGCAGTCTTTGGCAATATCGTTGCTGGGTACTCCGTACGCTCGGGGGCCCGAGTTAAGCCGATAGTTATTGGAACCCTTACACTAGCATTGACGGTGTCCTTTGCGGTCTCGGAATGGGCCCCACAATCGATTATTGCTGTGCTGATGTTTCTCATTATGGCTGGCGATGCAGGTAGGTATCCGTCGATACAAGTCCTCTTAACAGAACGTTCAACACAGTTGAATAGAGGCAAGGTACTTCTTATGAATATTGTGATCACTAATGTAGGTATGGCCGCTGGAGCGCTTTGGACAAGTCCTATCGTCAAGGTTCAGGCAGGACAGCTGACAGGCCTATACACAGTGAGTGCTGGGGTAACCGTCATATCAGTCGTGGTTTTAATACTTTTACTGGGAGTGGCGTCAAAGGTACCTGCTGCATTAAAAAACGAGACCCGATAGCTTAGGCATTAATGACGGCTTTTATGCTATCACTTGGATGCAAGTTGTCGATACTCTTTCGGTGTACACTGATACCACTTTTTAAAGGCGCGATGAAAAGCACTTTGCTCCGAATAGCCGAGAAGAAAGCTGATTTCAATCAGTGGTACAGATTGGTTGAGATATTGCTTTGCCAGTTGCATTCGAAGTTGATCTAATTGGTCTTTGAAGTTGGTGTTACGCTGACGAAGTCGCCTTTGTAGTGTTTTGTTTCCTAATCCCATTCTGCTTGCAATATTGGCTAATGAAAATTCGCCAAGTTCTAATTGATTCTTAAGAGTGTTTTGAAAAGAGTTGAGCCAAGGATCTTGGTCGGGTAAATGTCTCAATAATGTATCAGCATGCTGAGAAAGGTAATGACAAATACCGGGCTCCGATTCTTGCAATGGCTGATCAAGAAAGTCTTTATTGAACCATATGGCATTATTTAGAGCATTGAACTCTAATTCAACACCAAAAAACTGGAGATATTCATCTAAGTTAGCCGGTGCTGAATAGGTAAACGACACTTTAAGAATGCATGGCTCAATAAGATGACTAGTTGCAAGTTTGATAATGGAGAAGGCAGTAGCTAGGCTGCCTTCTATTACGGCTGGAGGAATGTTCGCGCATAAGGGGGCATAATTGAATATTAAACCCGCCTGATGTGGGCTTATTATCAGGTTCAATTGATTAATATTCGTCATTAACTGATAGTATCGGTTAGCATTTTGGCAAGCGGATCGCAGCGTAGGGCTATTCATCGCAATATAGCCAGGTAGGCTGAACTCCTTAGTACTTGCTTTTGCAAGTGAAAAACCGACACTGTCAAATTGGCAACTGGCGAAATCATAAAGTTCAAGCAGTAAGCTGACATGATTAAAGCCAGCAGGGTCCAGAACTCGAATCTGATTTTCTTTTGGGAATTGAGTTAACCCCATAGTAACTAAATGATCAAATACAAACTGTGTTGTTTTATTGGCAACATACCAAGTTTCATTCATAACATTTAAATTTTGTATTGAAGGAGAGATAATCTTACTCAAATGGCATTGCTTTGACCTGAAGTAAATCAAGTTGTATGCGTCATTTCATAATTAGCGATTCCTGAGGATCCTACCTTAAACATCTCGGTGGTTATCCAACCAATGTTTGAGTTTGTCTAGTTTTTCTAACGTCTGCGTCATTTCTTCTAGATCCCAATCTTCAAATGTTTGACTCATAAATGGGGCAAAGCCTTGGTATGCCTGCGTTACTTTATCCAAGCCGGCTGGGTTGATGGAAACCCACTTCTTGCGACCATCCTGCGCATCTTTTTTGATATCCAGTAAACCCATTTCATGTAATTTATTGACGACTTTGGTGATGCCGGGCTGGTTCATCTGCATGACAGATGCCAGTTGGCTGACCGTTTGAGGGGTGTCAGCATGGCGCATAAAGTGAGTCAATAAATCGAACTGAGAAGGGTTCAAGCCGTGTACCGCCAACTTCTTGGTTAAAAAAGCGCGAGTCAGTTGGTTGATTATTCCCAATGAAATGAACAGCTTATTGGCAACATCATTTTTATCTTCGGACATAAGATGCAAAACTCTTGTAAAAACATTCCGTGGAATATATATTCATTCCACGGAATAAAAGTGGATTCCGTGGAATGTATGGTAGCAGACGACCAGTGATCGCGATAGGCAGTCAAGGTAATTACGATAAACACCCAAGCTTATTGCGATAGACACTTAAGGTAATTGTGATAAGTACTCAAGGAGATAATGATGAACAGACGTAGTTTTATCAAAGTGATTGGAGCAGGTGCGGTAATTGCGGCGGCAACGCCTGTTGTGGTGAGCCAATTCGGAAGTCAGCCTGTCGATGTTATTCGACCTTCAGTGAAACAGAATAATATCCTTGAGACCTTAATCAGTTACGCCATGCTTTGTCCTAATCCTCATAACACGCAAGCGTGGAAAGTTGCGATTTTGAGCGCGAATACTGTGAGACTCTTTGTCGATGAAGAGCGCTTATTGCCTCAAACAGACCCATTTTTTCGCCAAATTCATATTGGGCAGGGGTGTTTTATCGAAAGCATGGTGATAGCGGCAAGTCACTTCGGTTTGCGGGCAGAGGTCAACTACTTCCCACTGGGGGAGTACAGTGAGCTTCATCTAGAGGCTTTGCCTGTAGCGGATATTCAGTTTTTTGAAGCCGAACAACCGCAAGCTGATCCTATGTTCAATCAGCTGCTCACCAGACAATCGACCAAAACGCCTTATGAGTTGACAACGTTAACACAGGAGCAACAAGCAATCCTTTTAGCGACCGTAGAATCAAGTGATTTTTCGTTGACACTGATTAACGAGGATGGGAAACGAAAAACTATGGCAGAGTATCTCATTAAAGCGATGGAAATCGAGGAGAGTAAAGCCAGCCGAAGCTTAGAGACGATTGGTATGTTTCGGTTTAATGATGAAGAAATACAACAGCGACGCGATGGCTTTGGCTTGGCACAAAACGGAGTGACGGGCTTTAAACGGTCGATTGCGGAGACGTTCTTTGTGAGCCGTGAGAAGGCGGAGAGTGATCCTGCTGCATTTGGCAAAGAGTCGGTAAAAATCGTGCAAAAGGCGGTGGCGAACAACCCGCATTATGCATTGCTTACAAGTTCAGATAATTCACGCTTAACCCAAGTTAAAATCGGCAGGCTGTATAACCGAATTAACCTATTGACGGCCTCGCTGGGCATTGCGCAGCACCCCATGAGTCAAATTCTGCAAGAGTATGATGATATGCTGCCGCTTCAGAATCAATTTAAAAGCACTTTCAACGTGCCCACCTCCAGTACCGTACAAATGCTGTTCCGCTTAGGAGTTGCTGATGCCACGCCTGCTTCACCCCGTCGAGAAGTGAAAGATATCTTGGTGTAGAGGGGGTATAGCCGGATCACAGTTCTTATGGTTGCATTAAAGATGTCTCACTATCTTATTGGTTTGTCATTGAAATATAAGCTCATTCAAGGCATGGTTTTTGTGCTTGAGCAGACACGGCTGCAATCCGCTGAGCGGTGTTGTTCCCAAGCTAAAAATGTATTACTAGGATGTATAATAAGATGAGATTTGTTGTATCTTTTCTAGCCGCGATGATTGGCTCTAGAGTGATTTTTAACTATTTTGGTTTTCAATATTCTGTGTTCGAAGACCCATTTGATTTAATGAAATTTGCCATAGATATGGGCGTGTTCCTTTTCCTATTTGTATCAAGCAGTTGGTTATTTGACTTTGTATCAGAGCGTTTAAAGAAATAACCGGCAACGAACACCACTCCTTTCTCATCCCCCAGCAGCCTATGGTCTCTGGGGGATTTTTGTATGTGTGTTTATGCGTAAACTATGTTTTAGTTCTAAGAATGTGTCAGGTTGATCAGGTAATGTGAGCCAATTAGACAATAAAAGTAGGATGTCTTATGCTCACCACCAAAGAATTTCACCATTGCACTCAATGTGGCGGAGACACGACCCATATCGTAGTGTTGGTCAGAGAAACAACCAATGAACATCGATTTAAAGACTTTCTAAAAGGGTTTATCAAAAGTGTCTCCGTCGGGTCATTTGAAGCCGCAATGGATGACTTCGATCGACATAGTATTTGTGAACAATGCGGTAAAAAAACCATTAATGACAACCTCACGTAATTCCCATCATCATGATGTTGATTATTTCGACAAGGGGTAGTACTCTTCGGGCAGGCTAGTTGGAAGCCTGCCTCGCGAAAACGATAGTACCAACGCAATACAGACAAATAGCAAGCATATCACTTGCATATCATCCCACGACCTAAAGCGAGAAGGTTGGATTTAAGGAGGACGATATGCGTCATCAAGACCATTCTGAAAGACAAGTTCGCGGTAAACAAAACGTTCGAACTGATAACCCAGATTTACAGCTTTGGCTACGAGAAGCAAAGGTGCTTCATAAGTCTGCGAAATCCTCATCATTAGCAGATTCACTTCCGGTACTTCGACGCTTATTAGAAGCTAAAATTTTAGTAAACCTGTCTTTACCTGAACTGAAACGTTGTACCGAGATAATTCAACGTAAGCATTTACTGAATTTGCTGGCAGTGGAAAACGGTGGGAGTAGCTGGGCTGAATTCAAAAAACTCATCGAAATTGCACCACAGGGAACAATGCTGCCTTACAGTGTTGAGCTAAAGAAGGCGGGTTATCCCGTTCTGTGGTTTTCGACATCGACGGAAGCGAATCAATATTGTGATACCCATGGTGGCAAAGTGGTGCAGGTCGGAGACCAAGCAGCGGTAGTGCCTGAGAAGCAACGAGCAATTCTTGGTTAGGTCGTTCTTGGTTAAGGCAATCCTTTGTTTAATATCGCATTACCCTCACTCAAATGAGTGGGGGTAAACACTGTTCGAATGTTAAGTAACGTGTGTTTTCGGATGAGTTAGAACTTGTTATACATCACTCTTTTTCAATTGCGTTGCATATCGGTAGCTGATAATTTATTCGTTATGAATACAAGTACTACACCTTCAACATTCTTCATCTGGTGGCGTTCTATTTAGAGCGGCGCGGAATTTTTACATTCTTATGCTGCTGGAAGGTAGCGGAAGGATGTCATCTCTTATATCTCCAGTAGCGTTATATTGACTAGGAGATAAACCATGAAAACCTGCAATAAACCACACGAAACATCGATAGCGACAGCGGAACCACAAGAGATCATTTTAACGGGTGATAGAGCCACAGGCCCTTTGCATTTGGGGCATTACGTTGGATCATTACGGCAGCGTGTGGACCTACAGCATCAATATGAGCAGACCATTTTAGTGGCGGATATGCAGGGCCTAACGGACAATGCCCACAACCCGAAGAAAGTCTCGAGTAACATTCTGAACGTGGTCGCGGACTATCTTGCGGTGGGCATTGATCCGACCAAGACCACCATCTGTTTGCAGTCTCAATTACCCGCATTAGCAGAACTGACCATGTATTACAGTAATTTGGTCAGCATTAGTCGTTTAGAGCGCAATCCAACAGTAAAAAGTGAAATACAAAATAAGGGCTTTGAGCGTTCGATTCCTGCTGGATTTCTCACCTATCCGATTTCTCAAGCTGCTGACATTACCGCTTTTAACGCGACACTAATTCCTGTGGGGGATGACCAATTGCCGATGTTGGAACAAACCAATGAAATCGTTCGCAAGATTAACGCATTAGCCGATAAAAAGGTGCTCAATGAGTGCCGACCTTTACTCAGTAACGCCTCACGATTACCCAGTACAGATGGCAAAAGTAAAATGTCAAAAACCATGGGTAACACCATTAATTTAGGCGCGTCACCAAAGGAGATCGCATCGGCAGTAAAGTCGATGTATACGGATCCGAATCATCTACGTGTTGAAGACCCGGGCAAAGTGGAAGGGAATGTTGTTTTTACCTATTTAGCTGCCTTCCACCCTGATCAAGATGAGGTCGAGCAACTTAAAGCACATTATCAGAGAGGCGGGCTTGGGGATGGCCAAACGAAAAAAATACTGGAGGAGTGCTTGCAAGAGATGTTACGTCCGATTCGTATTGAGCGAGAAGCCTATTTGAATGATAAATCGCAGCTGGTGGATATTTTGAAGAAAGGCAGTGAGATCGCGAGGGATAAATCGGCGCAGACCCTAACAGATGTCAAAGCGGTGTTTGGTTTGAATATATTTTGAAAAAAACGCTGGATTATACCCAAGTAACCTCGAGATGCTAGGTTCAGCGAGAACTGCTTGGGTTGTTTGTAAGGTGAGTTGTTAGCAAGGTATTGCTTTGAAGATCGAGTGGCTCTAAATCAAGAGGCGATAACATCGCTAGCGAGCCAAGCAGACTCGCCCTTCGGGAGACTATCACTGGCTCCACTTCTGCGTTAGAGGCATTGAAAATAGAATGGCTATTTTCTTCACCTCTGCCTTGAATTGAAACCAGGGATAAGGCTCTGAATACGGCATCTTGAAGTCACTTGGGTATGAAGGAAAAGTAACGACAGGTTGGCGGGTTCTTACTACGCCAATTTGTTGAAGTGTTTTGGCACTTAACAATATTTGTATTACGAATGGGTATTAGGGCAAACATTTGTATTTAATATTTATTAAACCGGTAAGGATTTATATTGTGCTATGTGTCTCGCAAAGTTGATTTAACTGTAATCCATTACATATTAAAAATCGTCAAATATCACGTTTTGCGTGAATAATTTTAATTATAAATAACTCGTTTATTATAAAAGCTAATACAAAAAGGTTATTTATGAAGCTTAAACCCCTGTTCCTTGCCACCTCCCTTGTTTTCGCTAGTGGCCAAGTGGTGGCCTCCCCAGACTTTGAACAAGCGAAAGCTGAGCCCAATAAACCGAAGAATGTGATTGTGATGATCGGTGATGGTTTGGGCCTTGGTCAGATCGAAGTGACGCGTCATATGGAATATGGCAAAGATGGTGAGCTCTTCATTGAAACGCTTCCGCACGTTTCATTAGTCAAAACCACGTCGGCTAATAACTTTGTGACCGACTCTGCTGCTGCGGGTACGGCATTGGCAACAGGTGTAAAAACCAATAATGGCGCTATTGGTGTGGATGCTGAAGGTCAGCCTGTTGATAGTGTATTAGATGACTTTCAGAAAATGGGTCGTGCAGTTGGAGTCATTTCCAATAACACGGTTACGGATGCGACCCCAGCGGCTTACACTGCGAGTGTGGCCAATCGCTACTCTGGCCAGCCAGCAGCAGCCCGAGAAATGTTGAAAAACAAGTATGATGTTTTACTCGGTGGTGGTGCAAAATACTTTGGGCCGAAGCGTCAAGATGGCAAAGATTTGCTTCCTGAATTTGAGAAAGCAGGCTACACCATTGTAACGGATCAAGACCAGCTAGGCTCTGTTAAAGATGCGGACAAGCTGCTTGGTTTGTTTCATCCATCCTACATGAGTTTCAAACTGGATAAAGATGACCTGAACAGCAATGAGCCAAGCTTAGAGCTGATGGCTGAAAAAGCGATTGATATCCTCAGTAAAGATAAAGATGGCTTCTTCTTGATGATCGAAGGCGCGCGTATTGATCACGCAGCGCACGCAGCGGATGTGACGGGTGTTTGGCAAGAAACCATGGAGTTTGACCGCACGGTGAAGCAAACGTGGGAGTGGGCCAAAGACAGAAAAGACACATTGGTGATTGTTCTCGCTGATCATGAGACCATGGGTTTCGCTGCCGCTGAGCCTATGGATATTGACGCACTGAAAAAAATTACCGTATCTCCAGATTTTATGGCTCGCAAAATGACAAAAGCGGCAGATGGAAATACGTTTGAGCCTGCGTCAGTGAAAGCGGTGATCAAGCAGTACGCTGGCATCGAAATGACCGATGATCAAGTCACAGAGTTCAACAAGAACATTCTAGACAGTGAAGGTAAGCGTAAACGTAGCCACCGTGTTGCTTGGGAAGTGGGCTCGCTGATCGCTAAGCACTACCAAGCTGGTCTTCTTGATAGAGAAGTGCGTGAAAATTCATCCACTGGCGGTCATACAGGTAATATGGTGCCAATGTTTGCTGCAGGTGCCGGTGCCGAGCATTTCGAGGGTGTCATGGATAACACCGATGTAGCTAAGCTGATCCGCGCCCTGATGTAATGAGTTAGCCTCATTAGCGATATCAAAAAAGGCTTCAGTACGACTGAAGCCTTTTTGCTAGGGATGCTGTTTTATTTTATCGAAACGCCATCGCGCCTTTGCCAACGCCTTCGTAAGCTACTATTTGTAGCTTCTCTCCTTCTGCCAATGTTGGCTTCACTTCGTCCGCGATGTAACAAGCTAGGAGCTCAACGGTCGTATCCGTTGGCAGGATTTCCGTTTCCGTTTTCGCAATGGCTAATTGGAATTCTCCTTGCGGCGCGGTATAGCGGAATGCATAGTGGCTGTCATCTGAGATGTTATGGTCACTGAGCGTGAGATCGGCAAGGGTGACCTGATCTTCTTTAGAGCCTAAGTAAATGTCTTCCCAGCGTTTGGCAAAAGCGATTTCGCGTTCACTATCTCGCTTACCATCAACGAGGATCTCCACTGGAGAGCGGTGACCATGTGCGATGCGCTGGCAGTTACCGTCGTGCTTTTTCAGACCGTGTGTATAGTGATAGAAAGCCCCATCAATGTGCTCATGACGTAGGGTGATTTCAATACCGGTCACGTTGCTTGGTAAGTTGTCACGCAAAATCTGATAGACATGTTGAGTGATGCTTTCAAGGGTGATGGTTTCGGCATCAATCAGGCAATACGCTTCTTCTGGACACTGCATATGGATGCTTTTGTCGCCGCGAAGAATATCAAGGCTGGCATAGCCTGGCTCTGTTTGACGATAGTCGATGATCTGACTTTTCATCGGAACAAGGAGGCGGTGATCTACATATTCATCAACAAGGTGTTTGATCTGCTTTTTTACACGACCAAAATCAAGCACCATACTCATCTCATTCAGTTCACCAAACATGGTGACGTCTAAAATCCAACTATCTCCCACGACTCCTCTGTGTTCACAGATGTATGATGAATCGATAACGGTAAGATCTCTTACAAATAGGTTCAAGTTGAACTCCTTACTTCTTTAATGAGATACGGGAGGCTGAATGAGCACTCAGCAGGCACTTCGTCTCATTGATGTCGTTGAATGAATAGGAACAGAAGGATGTTACAACCCTTTCACAAAGTCCACCTTTTTCACTCATCTCGACTAAGGATAGCGCAAACTGTATGCAGTTTGGTTCGTTTTTCTGCGAAAGCGAGGGAAAATCTGATGCAAAATCCTCGGTAGGAGTGTCGTCGAAACACGCTTTTGACACCTCATTGATGGAATTAATGTTAAGTCTCTTCAATAGTGCGTTTCACCTCATCTTCAAACTGACTTGTTACCAAGATAAGTTTGATACCTTAGTCGGTTAAAATCACAGTTATCTGCGCAGGAACATGTCTTTGAAAAAATCTATTCTATTGCTGCTTATCGGTGCGGCGTTCGGTGCTCAAGCGGGTGTTGATGAAGGTATGGATGCCTATCATCAAGGAAAGTATGAGTTGGCTTTTCAAGAGTTTCGTACTGCCGCTGAGTCTGGCGATGTGGTCGGCCAACATTTGCTGGCGAGTCTCTATTATCAAGGGACGGGTGTTGAACAAAATTTACCCAAGTCGATTGAGTTATTTAAACAAGCCGCTGAGCAAGAGTATCTGCCGGCGATAGTGAACCTCGGTATCCTTTATATGAAAGGGGAAGGGGTGAAACAGGATTATGCTTTGGCTTATCGTTACTATCATCAAGCAGCAGAGATGGGTGATTTGCAATCCATTTTCAACGTTGGCCAATTTTACCGTAAAGGGACAGGCGTCAAACAAGACGATAAAAAAGCCGCACATTGGTATCGACTTGCTGCTGAGCAAGGCAGTTTACCTGCTCAAAATGAATATGGATTGATGTTTGCACAAGGGCACGGTGTCGAACTTGATTACATCCAAGCCTATGCGTGGGTGAATTTACCCGCTGAAGCGGGGGATGGGCAAGCGCTGAAAAATCGTGCTCAGCTACTGGAACTTTTGTCGGATAAAGACAAAATTGAGGCGAAGAAACTGGCCAAACAGTACTTAGAAAAATATGGACAAGAACGAATTTAATCCTTTGTGAGAGGGGATGGTTTAGAATTAAATCATCGTTTTAGAACAAGAATAAATTCAAAAAATCACAGTTTTAAGCCGTATTTCTTCAGTAGAGCTTGGTAAGCTTCCGTCTGCTTATAGTGTTTCATGGCTTGCGAAAATTGTTTGTAAATTTCAGGGTGGGCACTGAGCTTAGAAAAACCGAGGAACACAGTGGTAGAGTGGAGAGGTGGTGTTAGGATAGCGATATTCTCCATTCTATGATTGGGTTCTGAACCGCTTAAATCAACAGGGCTAATGATCCCAAGGTCGTGACGCTTCTTAGCAATCAATTCCACCACTTCTGAGGCATCTTTAACCCCGGTTTTTAAGATGTCTGTCCTTTGATCAAATTCAGTTCCAAAACTGTAGCCAGCAATGTGTACCACTGAGAAAGGCACAATTTGCTCAATGTTACCTGAGAATTCAACATCCTCTCGGCTTTTGTGTTTGATGAAGTAGTGCTCTGTGCCAGATAGGACATTACTGTCTGCGAAATGGAACCATTGGGTTCTTTGCTGATTTTTGGCAAGGTAGGTAATAGCATCGACTTGACCGCGTTTTGCCATTTGTAATGCTCGACGCCAAGGATAGCTCTGAAATTCAATCGATAGGTCAATCTGCTCAGCCACGGTTTGGATCAATTCAATATGAAAACCAGTGAGTTTACCATTCTCCACCATTTCATAGGGAGGCCAGTTGCCTTCTCCTCGGGCTACGATGATGTGGGTTTGAGCATAAATCGAAAAGGATGGTAGTAACATCAACCCTAAACAGGCAAATGTGATTTGCCATTGGGTGAGGAGCCATCTCCTCAAAGTATTAGCGGTAATCTGCAATCGCAATACAACAACCTCAATGTTAGTGCCCAGTCAGTATGTCGTAACACCCATGGTTAGAGTGTTACTTGTCTCTCGAGCCAAGCAGGTCTTGATCCAAAGTGTCCTTGTTGGAACCGCTATGTTCATGTCTTCAATATTATATTTACTAAGTGAGCTTTACCAAGTGATCTTTCGCGTTAATTCAACCGCGAGGATTGGTTGTTACATTGAGGGATTTATCAGCGATTTGCAAGTGATGCAGTAGGGTGTTTGCTCCAATTTACCATGATGAGACAGGTCCTATTGAGGACCTGTATTTGAGAGGGATGTGATTTTATCTGAATTAACACAAAAGACTGGGTTCTGCACAACGCGTTATTTGAGTCGATTAAAAATAGGTCGCATCGATCAGCTGATGAGTTACTTCGAGATTAGGGAAAATCAGTATTCCGTAAAAGTCTGCATCATGGCTGTAATTTTCCCCTTGAATTCTTACGGTATCTAGGCTGATCTTCAACAGTGAATAGTTCTCTCCATCTTGGCTAGGGGTTTCTTTTAGTGGGTACAGCAATTGTTTTAGTGAGCCACCATCGACCACCGTTGGAGTTAAGCTATAGTCTACTTCTCGTGTAATGGACTCGCCCTCAGCTAGCTCCATTTCTGAGCTGACGATAGAATATGAGTGACTGGGCGATGGAATTGAGTAACTAAACCCAGTGGTCACATTTTGTAAAGTAGCCTGTTTACTGATGAGTTGCGATGAGACAATTGGATTGACGGTCATTTCAGGCTCGATGTCGTTGGTATCAATCGACCAAAGTGTGTCTTCGTTAAGTAAGCGAAATGAGATGGTTTTTTTATCAATATTCCATTCCACGTGTTTTGGGTAGGTCGCGCCAGCGCCAAATACGGAGACAGAACCGTGTTGCGCAGATTTAGTCATAGGTTTGATGATTGCGCCAGAGTGTAGGTGAATCACAGCGTCGCCAGTGGCATTAATAAGGCAAGCAGAGACGGCACTAATTTGGCGCTCACACAGTGAACGGATGAACGTTTCAGTAAGGTTATAGTCTGATGTGACTCTTTCGATGAATTGCTGATAGCTTGCCTGTGACTCTTGGGGTTGAGTGCGTGGTTCAGAGGAGTTGCCACTGCCTCCACAGCCGACAAGAAAGGCAAGGGTACTAACGGCGATGAGGTTTTTTGAGTTCATTTTTTGTTCCTTATGACAACGAAACCAAAGCACTAGTTTAGAAAATGGTGCGATTGTTTAACTTTCTGTTTTTTATGACAATAAAGGTAAAATATATCACTTCAATTAGTCGCTGAGAGCGAACTCAGATTTTTGGAACTGTGAAAAAGCTTGGCTCGTTAGCACGTTATCGCTTGTTGATTTAGTACCACTCGTTCTTCAAAATATTTTTTTGCTATAAAACTAAGACGTTCTCGCTGAACGTCGCACCTCGAGTTATTTTGGTATAAAAACATGCGATGAAACAGGCGGCGGTCATTTGCGGATATTAATTTAATATTCATGTTCAATACTTTATTTTGATCACGCAAAGTGGCGCTCAGGGAGAAAGTGCAATCGATATGTATGAACAAATAAAATCGTTTATTAACCCGAGTAAGAACCCCGATCTCGCAGAAGCGCAAGATTTTCAGCGTCAGCATCTACCCACATTGTGGTTGCTTGGCAAAACGGGAGCGGGGAAATCCTCTCTGGTACAAGCTGTGACAGGAGAGTCAGAGGTTACCATTGGTAATGGTTTTACCCCATGTACGAAATCGTCTTCTACCTACCTCTTTCCAGAAGAGATGCCGATTTTTCGTTTTCTCGATACCCGAGGGCTAGGGGAAGCGGACTATGATGCGCAAGCAGATATTCAAGAAATAGCGCATTCCAGTAATGCGTTAGTCGTGGTTATGAAAGTGGATGAGCCTGAGCAAAGCTCGGTGTTGACCGCACTCAAACAGATTAAGTACTCAAAACAGATTAAACATTTGCTCTTGGTACAGACTGCGATTTGTGGCATCGATGATGCGCAGCGACAAAGAATGACGCAACATCATATTCAGCAGGTGGAGTCTTGCTGGGGGGCGAGTGTTTCAAGTGTCAGTGTAGACTTTGAGCATCAACTTGATAGTGGTTTTTATCATGAAGAACAGCTTATCGAGGCGTTAGCCGAGTTACTGCCTGTGATTGGGCTGATGGTGGATGATAAAGAACATTCAAATGCTGAAAGTGAAAACTTTGACCAGCTAGAGCGTGAAGTACTCTGGTATTCAGGAACGGCTGCGGCTTCTGATTTGATCCCTGCGGTGGGGTTGGTTTCGGTGCCAGCGATCCAAGCGAAGATGCTGCACAGTCTTGCTAACCAGTATGGGGTTGAGTGGAGCCGCCGAACGTTCGCTGAGTTGATCAGTGCCTTTGGTAGTGGATTCGCTTTGCAATATTCGATCAATTTAGGAACCCGTCAGTTGGTCAAAATCATCCCTGCTTATGGACAGACAGTAGGTGCGGCGGCAGCGGCAGCCCTGAGTTTTGGTTCGACTTATGGTTTAGGTCGTGCAGCATGTTACTACTTTTATCAGAAGAGTCGTGGGGAGCCATTGTCAGAAGACGCCATGCAAAATTTGTATAAGAAAGCGTTGAAGAAAGGGAAAAGGGCATCGGGTTATGAGTAAATTAAGCAATTTTTTCCGTACCTTATCGGCACTTTCTGGAGGTCGTTGGGCAATTTATCTGATCAGCATGTTGTTCCCCGTTGTGATTATGGCAGGGTTCGGTGTTTTCCTTGCAATAAAATACGGTTATCTGGTTGAGTTGTCGCTTGCGATTGCGGGTGCAACCTTACTGTTTGCTATTCCTCTGTTTATAGTGAGTCGTCGCCATCAGGGAGATGAAAGAAGAGCGAGTGTAGCTGAGGGGGCTTCTTCCTTTGAACCGACAGTCAATGACGCCCTACCAGACGGGTTGGTGAAAGCCTCTCCAGAGTGGTCAGAACCTGAGAGAAAGATTTGGAATCAAGCGAAAGTACGTGGGCGAGCACTGTTAGTAAGCGATCCTCAGTGGTCAGATTTAGATGTAGCGGGATTGGAAATATTAGAATTGGTTGCTACTCAATTTGGAAAGAAAACCTTGGATTTCTCACTTCCTGAGGGATTGAAGTTACTTGAGGAGATCAGCCGCCGTTACAAGCTGGTGGTGACTGATCATGTACCCGGGATCGAATACCTCAAAGTGTCATACATCAAGTATGGCTACGAAGCGTACGACCAATATGGCGAAGTCGGTAAGAAAGTAATTCAGGCTGCAATATGGGCAAATCATGCGAAGAATCTGTATTTAAATCCGATTAAGGCTGGGGTAGATATCATTCGCCAAGAGTCCACGTCATCAATGACCAAGGGGATCTTCGATGAAATGCAGATCCATGCCAAGCAAGCTTTGCTGGATGAAGTTGCCGCTGTAGCGATTGATTTGTACAGTGGCCGTTTTCGTTTGGATGATGATGTTGAACATTCCGATATTGCTCGCGATGATCAAAAGCGTCTCGCTGAGGATCTAGAGCCGATACGTGTGGTCATTGCGGGGCAAACCAGTGCGGGTAAATCGTCAGTGGTGAATATGCTAGGGGATCAGTTTGTTGCCGAGGTGGATCCGTTACCGTCGACGGATACGTCCACTGTCTATCAAGCTCAAATCAATGAGAGTGACGTGAGGATCGTTGATTTAAAAGGGTTGGATGGTGATTTGGATACTGAAACCGCGATGCTAAACGAGGTGACTCAAGCCGATTTAGTACTGTGGGTGCTCAAAGCGGATCAATCGTCTCGTAGCTTAGATAAGCAGTTGAAAGATCGTGTGGATGCGTTTTACGACGACCCACGCCATTTATCCCGTAAACGCCCACGTATTGTTGGAGTGGTCAATCAAGTGGATCGCCTTAAACCGATTTCGGATTGGCAGCCTCCTTACGCTCTAGAGTCTCCACAGGATGCTAAAGCTGAGATTATCGCACAGGCACTTGGCTATAATTCAGAGCTGCTTAGATTTGATGCGATCTTACCCTTGAGTCTTGCACAAGGTAAAACACATTGGGGGGAAGAGGAATTGCAACACTTGGTACGAACGGAAATTGATACCGCGCTACAAGTTCAACGTAATCGCCAAAGAATGGATGCAATCGATAAAGGGACGTCATGGACATCGCAATTGAAGCGAGCGGCAAAAGTCAGTAAAAAAGCCGCTCCGTCAGCAGCAAAGTTGGCCGTAAAACGAATTTTCAAAAATTGACACTGACCTATCGCCATTAACAAAAGAGAAATTTCTTATTTAGCCAATATACCCAAGTGACTTCAAGATGCAGTATTCAGAGCCTTGTCACTGGTTTCAATTCAAGGCAGAGATGATGGAAATAGTTATTCTATTTTCATTGTCTTTAACGCAGAAGTGAAGCCAGTGACAGGCTCCCGAAGGGCGAGTCTGCTTGGCTCGCTAGCTGCGTTATCGCTTCTTGATTTAGAGCCACTAGAACTTCAAAGCAATGCCTTGCTATCCAATCACCTTACAAACAACCCAAGCAGTTCTCGCTGAACCTAGCATCACGAGGTTACTTGGGTATCAGTTCTAATATAAAATAAATTGCACTTGAAATTTTTTTTCAAGATTGCCAATTTGGAAGCTCCCGTGTTTTTCAAGTCAGACATCAGTGGAGCTTCTTTTTTATGATTGAGTTACAACCGTTACATCAAAGGCACTTGCCTGCTCTTGCTTTGCTTGCGGATAACCCGAATATCAGTCTAACAAGCAGCGTGCTACCTTCTTGCACTCACACTCAAGCCGAACAATGGCTTATTGAAACTCGTGCTGTACCTAGCCATACGCTTATCTATACCATTTTCCAAGATCACACCATTGTCGGGTGCTGTACTCTTAAACGAATCGATTGGCAGCACAGAAGTGGCGAAATTTCGTATTGGATCGGAGAAAAATATTGGGGTAAAGGCTATGCGCATCAAGCGGCCACCTTGCTGGTTGATATTGCCTTTCGAACCTTGGCATTACAACGTTTGGATGCACACTACTTACAAAACACCAATCCGGCATCAGGGCGTATTTTAGGGGAAATAGGTTTCGAAGCGGACCAAAATAATGATGATTACCCAGCTGAAGGTCGCTTTATTTCCTTGGCTCCGGATGTATGGACTTTCGTGACTTTGAGTCGTGATAAGTGGGCCGTATTACATCAAGAAAAGCAGCTCTATCGATTAGTAGCGAACATTTAGGGGGACGTAAAATGGATGCAGATGTTATTTCAAGAATTCGTTCACAAGCATTTTCCTCACAATACAGTAAGACGATTGCCGAAATGGTGGATGCCAATCAACTGTCTTACGATCTCTTTTTAGCCCATTCGAGTTCGTCGATTTCGGTGACTTCAACCTCCGACTTTATTTCTATATCCAGTGAATTAGCAGCACCACAATTTCAGGGGGTGCGCGAGACGCAGGTATCGGCAACCCGACTGGAGCAGTTAATGAACGAACAGGTGGAATATCACCAAGAGAGGTTGCAGCCATTTATATGGCGAATCTGGTCTTCAAGCCAGCCGAGTGATTTGGCTCATCGGTTAGAGAACCATGGTTTTCGCTCTCTTGGAGAAAAGCCGACAATGGCACTGGATTTAACCGCTCATTCGTTTGAACTTGAGGGCATTGATGAGATGTCAGTCATTCCTGTGACGAGCCAAGCGGAATTGAATTTATGGGTGGAGACTTTATTACAAGGCTTCGAAATGAAAGGGGTGCAAAGAGACAACTACAGGCAGATGTTTTCTAGCGTTGGATTCCTTTCCCCATGCCGCTATTACCTCGCTTATTATCAGGGGAGGCCAGTAGCAACGGCGCTTCGATATGGCTATAAGCTCACGGCTGGTTTATATTGGGTATCCACTGAGCCAGATTTTAGAGGGCAAGGTATTGCCAAACAACTGGTAAAAAGAGTCTTACATGATGCTCGAGTCGATGGTTATCACTGGGCCGTATTACAAGCCTCGCAAATGGGTTTGCCTCTCTATGAATCGATTGGTTTTCGTGTTTGTGGTGGCAACACGCATTACGCTTGGTTGTTTGACTCGAATTAACCACTATTTCATTTGAAACGGGATAGGAAGTCGTATGTCAGTAGAATTAAAGCCTTTTCAATCAAATGAACGCCAGACTGCTTTTCCTGTGTTTAAACAGGAGTTGAAGCCAGTTATTGATGAGGCGATAGGGTGGGATGAAGCCTATCAACGGCAAGGCTTTTTTAAGCGTTTACAATTGGATTGGTTTTATTGGCTTTACCATCAAGATGAAAAGGTCGGTCTGGTCTGTTTTCGCGAGAAGCCAGAGAGTATCCACGTTCATTTGTTGATTTTATTTAGTCAGCATCAAGGTCAAGGCTTGGCAAGTGCTTTCACGTCATCACTGTATACTCAGGCAGTAGATAAAGGGGTGGGCGTGAGTTTAAGTTGTTTTAAGAATAACGAAAGGGCGTTACATTTCTATGAAAAACATGGCTTTGAAGTGTTGTCAGAAGACAATTTGTTTTACGACTTATTTAAGCGTTAAATGATGAGGTGACGCTACCAACAATATATGGATTTTGTTAACGACGGTACTGCCAGTGAGGCGGCGAGATAGAGTGAATCGAGGCAGATGACGATTGTGGGTCGTTGTAATGAATCGGGAGTCCAACGATTCTTTCTAGCAGTTAGCAGTTAGCAGTTAGCAGTTAGCAGTTAGCAGTTAGGTTTAGGTTTTATTGAAGTATTTGTACTGAAAATGAGACAAGAAAAGTTAATTTTTTGAGAGGAGTAACAAAGACATTCTTTTATTAATTGAAAGTGTTAACCTATTCCGACTATTTTATTCGCGAATTATGTATACCGCTCCGTTTCTTCTTGTTCAGAGGTGAAACGAAACCTACGTAGACGTGTGTATTTTAAGCCTATTTTCTTGACTGTAGTTATGAGACCTAAGATGTAT
This sequence comes from bacterium sp. HQB-39, assembly GCA_043422575.1. Taxonomy (GTDB): domain Bacteria; phylum Pseudomonadota; class Gammaproteobacteria; order Enterobacterales; family Vibrionaceae; genus Vibrio. The sequence continues at coordinate 37,656 of JBHOHG010000029.1, forward strand.
AAAAGAGCCTTGTTGGCATCCGTTTCTTTGTTGCTGGCAGCATGCTCTGCCCCTCGATATGATGCTCAAGTGATTGAAGCTCGCCATTTAGCTCAAGAAATTACCATAGTGAAGGACAATGACACTCGACCGCTTTTTTTAGCGACACTGCAAGAATGGTGTTTAGCGACGAAACGACAATGCACCATAGTTAATGATGGGACTGACCCGAATCCAGATGAGTTAACGCTCACTTATGCATCGCAGTGGAGTCATGATTTTAGGGATTTTATCTCTGCTGCGACAATACAGGCTAAATTGGGCCAAAAGAAAGTGGGTTCTGTTGAGTTTATTGCACCGAATAACGATGACTTCACTAAATTCGGTTACGATGAAAAACGTATTGAAGCCATGATCCGTATTCTCTTTGGAGAGAAAACGGTTGAAGAAGCGGCTGCGCAAATGAAAGCGGGTGACATTTAACCCCCATTGGGGAAATGTTGTTGCGTTTTTAATCAATTACTGTCACCTGAAGGTGTCAATATTCTAGAAACTAATCATTCAAATGAAGTGATAAGCGTGGGCTCTCATGAGGAGTCGACGAATTAACAATCACTCGAAATCAGTGGCGAGAAGGAACAAGAGTCATGGAAATGTGCGTTAATTTAACAGGTCTATTTTTCATCGTGGTGATGGCCGCGATGGTGTACCTGAACATTGCTGTGACGTATTGTGCCTTACTGTGTACTAAATTTAGTTTAGAAGAAAAGTTGGCGGCATTAGTCATTTGTTGGTTAATGCCGATCTTCGGTTTTGCTGTCATGATCAATGTGATGCAAAAGCACCTTCCTATGATCGAAAAAAAGGGTTGGTTTGTCTTCAACCGCCTGTTTCTCTTTTGGGTGCCCGCTTACTTTGCTAGCGCATAATACCATCGATTGGGCTTTCGGCAGTCTGAGGGCAAAGAGCAAAGTCGATGATTTTTCCCCTAAGACTCTGGCGGGGGCAATGACTATTAATGGTTTCGAAATAGAGGCAGGACTCTTTATAGTCCTGCCTTTTTATTTTGTTGTTTACCTTGCATTTTTGATTCAGATTTCGCCACCTTAGGCTTTTTCAACGGAATCAGGACGACATCGCCAATGTGGTAGTTGGTAGTCGTACTTAGCGTTTTGATCGGGTTGAGCATATCGAACCCTTGCACTGATTCAGATAATGATGTCTGACTCTTATTGATTTCATTGTCGAAATGAAGCTTTTAGATTGAGTGAAACATCGAGAAAACGTTAAGTTAACAGGAAAATCATGTTTATTGTGCTATATCCGTACGGCTCCCCCTGATGTTCGCTCAGAAAGAGTTATTCAATCTCATGTTCTGGGTAATCGAACCAATTATAAAGAAGAGATGAAATGGAATTTATCATCGATATAACTAAGCAAGACTACCGACATTTCAGTGTGTTTGTGACAGAAAAGTTAACGAAAGAGATTGGGAAACGCTGGTGGGTGAAGCTTTTCCACCTTGTCAACCTGATCTGCTTTTTGCTGTTCATTTTAGAAATCTATTCCGTTTATTTAACCGATCTCGGGCCTGAAAAGGAGAGTCTCCGGATTGCCATTATTGCTTTTGTGCTGTGGTTCGTAGGTTGCGTGTTATGGCAACGAATTTCCGCAAAACTCATGATATCAGCCTCTACCTTAAGCAAAGGCGCAACGCTTGGTCCAAGAACGGTTGTTTTAAGTGAAACGGGGGCGAAAATGGTCAGTGATGTGTTTGTATGCGAAGCAAATTGGAAGGGAATTGTGTCGATTGATCAAGATAAGCACAACCTGTACCTATTTATCGATGCAGTACAGGCTCTGATCCTTCCTTTTGTCAACGCCAGTTTAAAATTGACCCACTTATCGACGTTATCGCCGAAGTAAAACTGACCCACCCATATAATTAACG
>JBHOHG010000002.1:0-385678 GCA_043422575.1 bacterium sp. HQB-39
TGGTTGAAAGCACCGGTCTTGAAAACCGGCATACGTTAATAGCGTATCTAGGGTTCAAATCCCTATCTCTCCGCCACTACACGAAAGCCCTGCTAGAAATAGCAGGGCTTTTTTGCATTTGCAGCCTAGCGGCTATGATCAAGGCGCTCCTGAGTACGCTTTCTCGCTCTTATCGCAAACCTTGCATCGCTAATACCAATCTGGAAAGTTAACTGATCAGCTCAGTCCACTCCCTTGTGCACATTCTTTTCACCCTATCTGCACTTTCTAGGAAGCAATTCCATGCAACACATATTTTCTCAACAATGTCGTCGTAGTTCATAAAACTCTGATTTGCTAGATAGTGTTGTCGTAGCCAACTCCATACTTGTTCGATTGGGTTCAGTTCAGGTGAGAATGGGGGAATATGGATTATGGTTAAGTTTTCGAACTCATCCGCGAGATAGTTTTGGTGCCAACTCGCTTGAGCCATAATGACTATAGCATGCTTGCTTAAAGGTGTGGCTGAAGATATGAGCGCTAAATGTTTTTGCATAGCCTCCGTATTACTTAGCGGCGAAACAATGGTTTCTACTTCTCCAGTATTCTTACATACAGCACGCGACTCAACAGCGAGAGGGCGTGCTCCTTTCTCTGCCCATATTCTTGTCGTTGTGTTCCGCTGCCCAAATCTAGCTTCATCCTGAAACAAAATCTGGAGATCACTTAATAAGATATGGCCAGGGATCTTATTGATCGCTTCGATGAGGAATTTTTTAAAAGCTCGTTGTGTTTCGAATGACTGTTTAGGGTGCTTAGAACGAGTCGTTTTCCATAAATGTATATACCCAACGATTGGCGGTGTTTTAGGTACACATCGAGTTCTGTTCTTTCACTTTAACAAAGTGAGAAGTAGCAAGTGGCTAGTTTTTTCTAGCGTCGGAGGTTGATGAATGCGTTTACTAAAATTAGGGTTATATTGGGATTATTTGAAGTTTAAATGAGTCGATTAAGTTTTTCTGATTGCTATCTATTTTAATTATATAAAACTATCAATGAATTAATTACTAATTAAATTATATCCTTATATTGATAATAATAAGTTTACATGTGGTTTAATTATTAATATAAGTATTTTTAGTTTTCAAAGTTGAGACACGATTTATTTAAATGAAACATCAGTGAAATAAAAAAATTCATATATATATACTTAGCTGCGTTAAATACAATGTACGGAGTTAATTTTGAAAAATACAATTATTAAATCACTTATCCCTTTAGCTGCAGTGGCGTCTCTGGCTGGTTGTATGTCAACTAGTCCTCATTTGACTAGTTCTAACTCACAAGGCATTGCTGGTATAGAAACTAACTTACCATATGCTAATTATGCAGAATACTTTGGCTATGTTGATCCAGCAGCTAAAGCTGACGGTAAAGTCCGTGGTAAGGATGCATACTACCTATACCTTTGGGTTCCTGCAGCAGTTGATGAAATCGGTGTTTCTATGATGTCTCCAGCGGAAGCAGAGCCAAGTGATAGCGATTTCGTTCAAAAGAACTTCGCTAAGCTTATAAAATCTGGTTCAGATAAGTATTTTGATACATATATTACTCTTGATCGTCTAGCTATCGTCGATGCTAAGAAAATTAAGAATGGTGGCAAGGTTTTACAAAACCTAAATAGTAATGATGATAGCTCAGAGATGCCATCTAACCCAAGTGGTGCTACATACAACTCACTACTTCGTCAAAAGACGGAACTGGGTAACCCTACCAAAGCTTTAGTACGTGGTGTTTACCGTGTTGCTTTCACTTCGTTCCGTTCTTCGGTTGAAGGTTCATTCCAAGCAACGATCGGTACTAACGTCCCAGGCGTTGTTATTGCACCTTCTCTAGATGAGTTGCACACACTAGTGAATGCGAAGAAGTAATTCAATCCAAAGCTAGAACTTACGGGGGATTCAGTTCTCCCGTGAATTATTGTCCCTTCAAAACCCACTTCTTCGTTAGTTCTCGTAATTTGCTCATACTCAGGTTTCTTCTAGTTAAACTCGTCGACGACAGCTTTTCATAACAAATTTTTAACAAATCCTTGCAACATCACATTTTATCAACTGTTATTAAATAGGTTCATCAATAATGATCGATAAACGATTTAACTGCGTAAGCCCATCCATGCTTGCGAGAGGAATCGGTGAGAAAGGGGAGCTTATGAAGCGACTATATTACATCACTCAGGATCTGGACGATGCTGAAGTTATTTCTGATGAAGTACATAGCAATGGGATCGATGATCACCACTTTTTTGTGATAAGCCGTGATGGTAAAGGTATTAAAACTCATCACCTTCATGGCAGTAACAAGCTTGAACATACCAGTATCATTGCTGCACGAAAACGTGGTTTTATCCTAGGTGGAGCTGTCCTCGCAATCGGCGTGATTGCATTGGCGCTTTTTAGCACCCTTTTTGCGGCTGTTCCTTCTCTACCTATTGTACTTTTGATTGCGATTGCCTTAGTGACGATTGCTTTAGTTAAAGTTGCTGGCAGCTCTTTTGATGGCTACTTCATGGAGCTTTTTAATCAGCACTTGGATAGAGGTGAAGTGGTCGTAGTGATCGATGTAAGCCGAGATCAATCTGATAAAGTTGAAGCGATTTTGGACAAGCATCCTAAAGCTCAATTCATTGCTGACTGCTCGAGTTTGGGTTCCGCCATACCGGACTAGTGAAATTCATCAACGTTTTAGTGAATCTCCAGAATGAAACAAAGCACGTGTCTCTCCGTTTTGTTTCATTTTCTGCAGTGCACTTTCAAACTTAGCTGCGATCGAGTCAGGATTTAGAACCGTAGGGAAGTTGAGCGTTGATACAGGCTTGGTTAGATCATATTCCAAGTTTATATCCTCTTCTATATACTCTGAACGGCGAGAAAAGCCTAAATATAAAGGCTTTTCACCACCACAACAATTGGGGTGTAACTTTATCTCACCATGATGGAGATGAGCTAGGTAGTAGAGCAGAGTCTCCGCAGGGTAGATATAGAAATCCGCCCTACGCTTCCGCAACAAGGTAAAGGCATCAGGTACTGACATTTCAGGTATCACATGGTGTTCTATTCCTTCGATCCCCTCAACAAAGCTAGGTGCTCCAAGAGAGCGAAGCAATGTATAGCCTGCCAATTGTGACTTGTCGGTGATCTCAGGTACATCCAGATGAGAGATGCCCATTTCGCCACTGGGTAAACCACTTTGGATAAAGTAGGTGTAATTGGCTCTCTCTGAATTGAAGACAAAACCGGGATAAAAATCGATTTCTCCATTTTCAAGCTTTTTAAGAATCCTATTTTTGGGCGCTCTGATCACCTCGAGTCGACAACCAATCGCTTCAGCCGCTCTACTGTACAGCTCCCAATAAAGCCCGTTGTTAAATGGCGCTTTGTCGATAAGCGGTAACCGTTCAGTGGTTCTAAAACCCATAGTGAGTGTACAGCTAGAGGCTGCTGAGGAAAAACTTACACTAATTAATAGTGTGATTAGGGGGAGTTGTTTGTAAGTTTTCATCAGTAGTATTCTCGATAGAGTTTGTATGTTTCGCCACTATGCATCATTTTCAATAATTCAACTCTTAATTGATTTGCTATTGACGGTTTTGAAAGTCTGGTAGGGAAGTTATCTGGACTCAACTCGCGATGACTATCGTACTCTGGGTTATCCTCTTCCGCGTAATATTGGGATTTTCTAGAAAACCCCAGATACAGGGGCTTGGTGCCACCACAGCAACTCAGTTGCAGCTTCATGTCATTAGGTTGGTGGATTCTCATATAGTATTCAAGCGAGGCTCTGTTATAGATATAAAAATCGCCACGCTTCTTCCTCAGTAAAGTTACGGCTTTATCAATCGTCATTTCTGGGACTTGGTAGATCCTGACATTTTCTAAATCTTTGACAAAATTAGGTGAGCCGAGTGCTTGAAGCACCGTGTGGCCTTCTAAATCGGTAAGCTGCGAGACATTAATAAAGCTCGATCTCGAAATTCCGACATCGCCACCTGGGAAACCATTCTCTATATAGAAGGCAAATCGTGATCGTTCCTCATTGAAAGTAAAACCGGGATAAAAGTCGATTTCACCATCTTTCAAATGTTTGAGTATTCGCCTCTTGGGGCCCCTTATGACATTCAATTCACAACCAATACGTTTAGTAACTTGATGGTAAAAGCTCAGATAGAGACCGGTATTGTCAGGGGCTTTGGCGATCAGTGGCAGGCGTTCATTGGTACGGTAACCCATGGTCAAAGTACAACTCTTGGCGTCCATGGCTGACAAAGCCACAATCCCTATCACAATGAGTCCAAACTTCGTCATAGCACACTCCCTTACTCACTTCAGTGTAGTACACAAATTCAAGAGTCTTTGGCTAGTTCTCATTAATGAGTCAACATTCTCAGTTTCGAACCATATTCGTAGCATGTTGATAAATTGTATTTCAAATGATCTTTTATGTATTAGTTGTGAACATTATTAATAACTCTATTTGCCTCTAAGCTACTGAATAATATTATCTCCTGTTTATGCGCGTATTTATTTTTGTAATATAAATAAATTGGAGATTTTTAGTTATAAGTTTGTTTTTAACTTATATCGTTAATATTAATTTTTGTAATTAAACTCTCTGTTTCATAACTTATTTCGACGCAAATTGCGTATTTCGTTCTGAGAAGGTGAAATAGTGTGATTGATAAATCATATGCACTTTTATGTGTATGATTTTATCCGAGCACTCGCTCTATATTGATTTGCAGGTGGTAACAGAAATCAATTATTGGAGTACGTATATGAAAATCTTTCTATGTTGTGCTGCTGGGATGTCTACCAGTATGTTAGTTTCAAAAATGGAGCAAGCGGCAAAAGATCAGGGCATTGAGTGTGATATTTCGGCTCATTCTGTCGCTGAATTCGAAAGCTGCATATTGGAATGTGACGTCTGCCTTGTTGCACCCCAGGTAAAATTTAAGTACGCAGCCTTTAAAGAAAGAGCGGAGGAATTAGGCAAAGGTTGTGGTCTGATTGATATGATGAACTACGGCATGCTGAAAGGCGATGTGGTTCTGACACAAGCGATTGATCTCTACAACGAACACAACGCAGTGGAGAGTTAATCTATGGCTTTTTTCGATAACGTTATGTCGTTTGTTGAGAATCGCGTCGCGCCAGTTGCTGGCGCGGTATCTGCTCAACGCCATGTGAATGCAATCAAAGATGGTTTCGTTTCGACCATGCCATTTTTGATTGTAGGTTCCCTGTTACTCGTACTGGCATTTCCTCCTTCTGAAGGTAACTTCTTCTTTGATGGTTGGCACGGTCTGATTAACCTAATTGGTCAGGAAAACATTCTCGCACCGTTCAATCTAAGTATGGGTATTTTTGCCCTGTATGCGACCTTTGGTATTGGTTTTAGTCTGGCTGAATCCTACCAACTAAGACCGATGAATACCGGCATGTTATCTGTGTTCGCATTCTTATTGGCGGTTGCACCAATGACCAGTACGGATATTGGTAGCGTGCTTCCAGGCACTTACCTTGGAGCGACGGGTGCTTTCACAGCGATACTGTGTGGTTTGCTCGTACCCGAGTTACAACGCGCCCTAATCAAGTACAATATTCGTATTAAAATGCCAGACGCAGTACCACCAAAAATTTCTGCGTCATTCGACCTGTTAATCCCAATTGTCTTTATTTCCATTATTGTCATGTCGATTAACATCGCGTTAGGCCAATACGATCTCCAAATCCCGAGCGCAATCATGCAGCTGTTCCAGCCGCTAGTTGTTGCTTCTGACAGCTTCATCGCTTGTCTGATTGCTGTCCTACTTGTGCAACTTTTATGGTTCAGTGGTATCCACGGCGGATCAGTTGTAGGTGGCATCATTGGTCCTATGCTTCTGATTAATTTAGGTTTAAACCAAGATGCACTTGCCGCAGGCGAGCCATTACCCGCCATCTTTGTAAACCCTGTCATGGACTTCTTTGTCTTTGTTGGTGGTGCGGGTGGTACATGGGGCTTAGTTGTCTTAATGATGCGCTCGAAAGCCACTCAGTTGAAAACCATCGGTAAGATGTCCTTTATCCCAGGTACATTCAATATTAATGAACCCGTTATCTTCGGTACGCCGATTGTAATGAATCCTGTCTACTTCATTCCATGGCTACTGGCTCCAACCATTAACACAGCCATTGTCTGGCTGTGTTTCAAAACGGGCTTTGTTGCAAAAATCATCGCGCTTCCACCATGGACTATGCCAGCCCCCGTTGGCGCTATTATTGCGACAAACTCAGGTACTGCGGCATTGGTTGTCCTAAGTAGTGTGATTGTCAGCTCTATTGTCTTCTACCCATTCTTGAAAGTACATGAGAAACAGCTACTTGCTGAAGAGAAGGCGCAGGAAGAAGCAGCAAAACCAAAAGCAAAAGATTCGAAGAAACTTGAAGAGGAAATGGCGTAATGTCTACTGAAATTAACGCTGTAGAAGACATATCAGAAGAGTTCTTGATGACGTTATTGTGTCAAGTGGGTGAAGCAAGAGCAGCCTTTATGGATGCCTTGCAATCAGCAAGACGTGGCGAGTTTGCTCGTAGCGATGAGCTTTTAGCTCAGGGTGATGAAGCCTTAGTCGCGGTGCATAAGTCACAAACAGGGCTGATTGGTTTTGACCAAGGGGAAGGCAGAGTCCCGATGACTTTGATTCTTACCCATATCCAAGACCATATTATGACCACCATGTTATGCCGTGAATTGGCAGAGGAAATGGTTCATATTCACCGTCAACTGCATAAGGAGAAGACTCATGAAAAAACGGATATTTGATTACACCGCTGACGAAGTGTTTAACGCCGATCGCGAACAAATCGTGAACAGCATCCGCCTATCTGAAGGTCGTACCTTAATGGTTGAAAACGTGGTTTCAATTGAGCCACCATTGGATGTGGTTACAGGACCAGAACTGGCCGCTGCATTTGGCGCAGATTTGATTACGCTTAACTGCCTTGACGTCATGAACCCAGGAGTAAAAGTGTTCACTGATAAAGGTAGCGAAACCCTTTCAGTGCAAGAAGTGAAAAAACTGACGGGACGTTTCGTTGGTTGTAACCTCGAACCAGTCCCTGCGGGGATGGATGGAATAGACGTAGGTCGAACCGTGACTCGCGAGTCGGTTGAGCAAGCGATTGAACTGGGTTTAGATTACGTCATGCTAACAGGTAACCCTGGTAACTGCGTATCCCAAGAGACGATACTGGACGCGATTTCACTGGTGCGTAATGTGTCTCAAGACATCATGATCATTGCAGGTAAAATGCATGCAGGTGGCGTTGGTAATGACTACAATTTGGCGATTGTTCCTCAGTTTGCTGAAGCAGGTGCGGATGTCATGATGTTCCCAGCGCCATACACAACACCAGGTGTCGATCCTCAACTTGCGAAAGAGATGATGTCAGCGGTGCATGAGGCAGGCATGCTTGGCATGCTAGCGATAGGTACTTCGCAAGAGGGAGCTTACGAAAGCTACATTGAGCAAGTCGGTATTGCAGCGAAAGCGGCAGGCGCTGATATTGTTCATATCGGTGATGGTGGCTATTCTGGTCTTGCGATTCCAGAAAACATTATGCGTTTGGGGATTACGATTCGTGGCCGTCGTCATCAGTTTAAACGTATGGCTAACCGACGTTAGATCCGTTTGAGGTTAGCTTTTGGTTTGGGCGCGCTGAGCGCCCTTTTTTGTCCCCATTCACTTAGGGGTATGTCTTAGTCTTCTCTCCTCACACTTTCCTCTTCATCCGTCCTTGCCATATTGATCGTCGATCTCTCTCGGAGTACGCTATTCAATCAACGTTTAGAAAATGGGGACTCCCCCTTGGCAAAAAATAAAATTATTCGATTTCTGAGTATTGAAGCGGATCGCGCGTTTGACCGAGAAGCCGAGTTAATCGCCGAAGTTCAACGTGGTGAACTCGCGCAAGCATTAATGCTTTGGCAATCTAAGACGCCGACCTTGATCTTGCCAGCAGGAAAAAAATGGCGACAATCGCCAGAGCTTAATCAAGCATTAAGTGAATCTGGTTGGCAATTGGTTGCGCGAAAAACGGGAGGGGCACCGGTTCCTCAGTGCGCTGGCATTATAAACCTTTCCCATATTTATCATTTGTCGGCGAATGAGGATTATAATATCCAACGCGCCTACGTCTCCCTTTGCGAAGTCTTGATCGAGGCTTTTTCGAAATACGGCGTAAAGCTAGATATTCATGCCACACCCTACTCCTATTGCGATGGCGACTATAACCTCAATATTGCAGGGCGGAAGTTAATTGGCACAGCACAGCGTGTCTTACTCAGTAAAGGGGGAGCCAGAACCATTTTGGCTCAAGCCTGCATTATTGTTGAAGCGAACGTCGCGGCGATTGTTGAACCTGTGGTGTTGACCAATGCATTGTGCGAAGTCGAAGCCGACATACGTGGGGAGGTGCACACCAGTCTCTCGGACCATGTCGAGCAGGTGCCAGAAATCGATAGTTTGTACCAAAACATCGCTGAATCTTTTGTTCGCCTAGGGAAGCGAAAGTAAGTGTCATATTTAAGCGGAGGCCATCCGTTAATGCTTTGGGTATAAGCCCCACCGTTCAACACATACGGTTGCTGGTAAATTGTTGAATTATTCAAATCTTCATCACGGTTATTGCGCAGCAAATTGATATATTACCGACCTTCGCAAATCAAAGAGAACCATGATGCATATTAGACTTGCCGCCGACCGAGATTTAGCCAGCATAGTAAAACTTGCTGAGCAGATAAACTTACAACATTTTCAAGGTGCGCCGAACGTATTCAGTGATCCCGAGACGGCCGCTGTTGGGGCTAAAGGGTTCTGGCAAGGTAAGTTAAACGAATCGGAAAGTCGCTTTTATGTCGCAGAAATTGATGAACAGGTTGCTGGGTTTATTGTGGGCAAAGTGACGCGCAATATCGAGGTGAATTTTATCTGTAAAAATTCGGTAGCGAGAGTCAACACGGTTGTCGTTGCAGAGAAGTACCAAGGTCGAGGTGTTGGTAAAAAACTCATGCAAGCATTCCAAGAGTGGGCGGAAGACAAAAAAGCGGTTGAAGTGAGATTAGAAGTGATGGAATTCAATCAATCGGCACAATCCTTCTATGCGGAGTTGGGCTACGGCACTCAGTCTCGAATCATGTCAAAACCACTTCATCACTAGCGGTCACATTGATTAGATATTCCACTGGTGTCACAAGGCTGGCTGAGATAGGGTGAAGGCTTTATGAATGAGTGAGAATAAGGACATGAATCATTCGGTCATCAGCCAGTGGGTTTCAACCAATAAATGGCGCGTCTTTTTTGGCTTAAGTTTAATCATTGCTGGCGCCAGTATTATTTCGATGCGAACGCAAGCCAATTCGGCGGTGCAAACGACCCAAGGGGTGAGTGAGCAAAAACAAGTCACGATTGCGACGACGTATCAGCACTATTCTGAGGTTTTAAGCGAACATCGCGAGTACAGCGTGATGTTGCCTGAGGACTACTTTTATACTGAGCAGCCATTTCCTGTGATCTATCTGCTAGATGGGGAACATCACCTGAATATGGTCGGAGGGTTTGTTGATGCGATGAGTGGTGGCTTCTGGCCGCAAATTCCTCAGGCGATCATCGTGGCGATTCACAATACCAACCGAATGAGAGATTACACCCCGACCCATACCTTAAAGTTGCCTGACGGATCAAAAGGGAACCCACTGTATATCCATACGGGAGGAGCTGCGAACTTTATTCGGTATCTAGAAAGTGAACTGGTGCCAGCGATCAATCGCCAGTATCGTACTCATAATCCTAATGTCTTGATAGGGCACTCTTTTGGTGGTTTAGTTGCGTTAGAGGCACTCAGCCATCAATCTGAAACCTTTCAAGGGTACGTGATTCTCGACCCTAGCCTTTGGTTTGATCATCCCAATTATCTAAGCCAGCTGAATGAACGACTCGCCATTGGTGAGCATAAACAAGATGTGGTCACTAAAAATGCGAAAGGGAAACGAAAACAATCGGCCTTTATCGCGGTTGCAGATAATCGATTTACCCCTGGATTTGGCGAGTCACGCTTTCAACGTGATGAGCTAATGAACTTTTCTAAAACCCTAAAACAAGACAGCGTAGTGCCGCGTTATATTTGGTCGCAATTCTACCCTGAGTCCAACCATCATTCCGTCTTACTTTCTGGGATACCTGATGGTCTACGTCAGATTTTTGCGGGTTACCATATTGAAGTCGATCCGAAGACATTAAATGCCGCAGGAGTGACGAAACAGTATCAGCAGTTGAATGCGCGTCTCAATAGCGACCTCAAACCAAGCTATTTTTATCTGAAACAGTTGCTTGCTAAGTCACAGCGTCGCCCAGAAATGAATTTATCCGAAAAAGAAATCCAAGCGATGTTAGAGACGTTTTATCCGTAACCGTTATACCCAGCGCTTCACCTTGTGATTCCTCCTTGCCCACCGACTTACGTCGGTGGCTTTTTTAAGCACTCAGTGACGTCAAGCCAGTGATCGGATTGTGATTTCTATCCAGACAGGGGAAGCGTATGATGGCAGAGAGGAAAATATGGGTAGATAGCTATTTATGGATGGCGATATATGGATAGGCATCAGAAACAATGACGGAATTCAAGCTGACACAACGCAGGCAGACACAACAATCCTCAAGCTATAGCAGAAAGGCGCAGACAAGGATTGTGAAAAACACCGCAAGCTTGCTCGGCGGGATTTTTCTTAGCGAAACTTTGCTTAGCGGGACTAAATTGATCGCTCGTTGTTTATGTCAATCTGTCGTTTCCTTAGTGTTAATTGGCGTGTTTTTAATATCAGGCCCTGCGTTTGCGGTTGATTTAGTCAAAGTAGATAAATCCAAACGCCGGATGTACCTCATCGAACAAGGTCAGGTAATCAAAGAGTATCGTATTGCATTAGGGGAAAACCCCAAAGGGCATAAGCAGCAAGAGGGTGATAACCGCACTCCCGAAGGGAAGTATGTGCTGCAATATTACAGCAATGATTCCTCATTCTATCGCTCTGTACATATTAGCTACCCGAATCGCCAAGATAGACAATCAGCACAGCAGCGTGGTGTCTCGCCAGGCGGAGAGATCAAAATTCATGGCTTAAGGGATGGAGAGCGTCGTCCACCTCAATTTGTGCAAAGTTTTGACTGGACGAATGGCTGCATCGCGATAACCAACCAAGAGATGGATGAATTTTTATCGTTAGTCAAAATGGGTACTGATATTGAGATTGAGTGGTAAGTGCTTGCTATTCAATAAATAAGTGCTTAATTTATGCCTATGGATTAATCAAATATAAAAAGGAGGTCATTATGTCTTTGTGTCGTGTTCATCACGCGCGCCTTTTTTCTATTAAGGCTGGCTCAAGAATCTGTGGCATCGCGCAGCGATAATCTCAGCTTGAGCAAAAAATTCATTTCAAATACAGTGATGCGGTAAACGCACACAACCTCAAGCTCCAAGGATTATCGTCGCAATTATTGACGAGGCGTACTCACGCCCAATATTCTTGAGTAAATTATGACAACCTATATTACAACCCATCAACTGTCGGTTTCTTTTTCCACACACCCTCTTTTTGAAGAGGTCACGATCACCCTGCAGCAAGGTCAGCGCATTGGCTTAATCGGTCACAATGGCTGTGGTAAAAGTACCCTATTAAAGCTCCTTGCTGGGCAACTTGATAGCCACCAAGGGCAATGTCATCGAGCTAAACAGTGCCAAATTGGCTACGTAGAGCAGCATTTACCCAGTGCTCTCGATCATCTGACTCTGCAAGAAGCACTGGCTCATCAAGTAGTCGAAGATGAAAACTGGCGAGCGGATGTTCTGTTAGACGAATTGGGTTTCAGTAAAGACGAGTGGTCGCTACCCCTGTCTGCGTTAAGCGGTGGACAGCAGATGCGGTTGCTACTCGGCCGGGCAGTAATCAACCGACCAAACCTTTTATTGCTTGATGAACCCAGTAACCATTTAGATTTACCTTCTTTGCTCTGGTTAGAACAATTTTTGATGCAGTGGAAAGGTGCGTTTGTGGTGATTTCGCACGATCAGCGATTATTGGATAAAGTAACTGATACCACGTGGCTGATGCGTGATCAAAAGCTGTATCACTTTGCGATGCCGTGCAGCCAAGCACGTCGCGCTTTAGTGGAACAGGATGAAGCTGATGCTAAACGTCATCAAGCGGAGCAAAATGAGATAGACCGACTGGATCGAAGTGCTAAACGTTTAGCCATGTGGGGGAAAAACTTCGATAATGAAGATCTGGCTCGTAAAGCCAAAACCATGCAAGCGCGTAAAGCGCGATTGCAAGAAGAGCAGACGCAGTTGACACAAGGAACACCATGGCGTTTGCAATTGCGTGGCGAGTCACTGCCTGCGAATCGACTTTTGGAGTTCGATCATCTCACCGTGAAGCCGCAAGGGGAGGATTTGACACTGTTTACAACGCTTTTCGAGCAAATAAAAAGCGGTGATCGTGTTGCTATCATTGGGGCGAACGGCGCAGGAAAATCGACATTGTTAAAAGCTATCTATGATGCTTATCAGCAAGTGAAGAATGGTGAAGACAATGTGCGCTTCCATCCGCAGTGTCATCTCGGTTATTACGATCAATCTCTACAGCAGATTGATGATGAAGATTCGTTAGTCACGGCATTATCCAGATTTACCCAATCGAATGATGACGTTAAAAAGCAGTGGCTGATCCGCGCAGGTTTTGCCTATGCGAGACATGGTGACAAGGTAAAACAATTAAGTGGTGGCGAAAGGGCGAGACTGCTGTTTGTCGGGATCAGCTTAGCCGATTATCACTTAGTACTGCTCGACGAGCCAACCAACCACCTCGACTTAGAAGGCAAAGAAGAACTGGTACAAGCTCTGAATGATTTTAATGGCGGTGCTATTGTCGTGAGCCACGACCGTGATCTTATCGAACTAGGGTGCAATCGCTATTTCTGTATCCACCAAGAGCAATTGATAGAACATCATGATTTAGACAAACTTTATCGGAGTATTGCGCAAACGGATGATGGCCCACAGACCGCAGTAGCGCTTAAGCCATCTCCAACGGTTGAGTGTCGTCTAACGCTTTCTCAATCTAGCCAAGTAGACTCGGAAGAAGAGCTCTTGGAGCGATTGATTGAGCTAGAAACCTTGCTGTCAGATGATCTTGCCCGAAAAGTGAAGTTTCAAAAGCCTGATAAGCAACGAGAGTGGCAGCAAGAGATAGAACAAATCTCTGCCGTGCTGGACTAGAGCCCTTCACTGTGTCAGCTTTGAGGGGCTGAGCGTGTTGAGATGGCCTTACTGATTCTCACCATGTAAACGCTTAATGGACTTGCTCCTTAGCTGACACAACGTATACTTACAGTCTTATCAAAAATAAGGTAATAAAATGAAAATTTGTGGTGTTGAACTGAGTGGTAATGATGCAATTGTAAGCCTTCTATCACTGTCTGATGGTGTTTTTACAATTCCAGATTGCCGTGTAGCGAAGCTCACTATTGGTGATGCGAACGACACTCAAACGATGAAAGACTTTCAGTTCTCTTTCAAAAAACTAATGGAAGATTACCAAGTGGATCGCGTTGTGATCCGTCAGCGTCAGACCAAAGGCAAATTTGCTGGTGGCGCTGTAGGCTTCAAGTTGGAAGCTGCGATTCAGCTGATCGACGGCCTTGCAGTTGACGTTGTTGCGCCAAGTGAAATCAAAGAGCGTTTAAAGCGTAACCCTCTTTTGGTCTCTTTCAAAGAGACAGGTCTCAAGCGTTACCAAGAGCCAGCATTTACGGTTGCCTACGCATTTATCCATAAATAAGCGAGGCGCTTTTGCGCTGTGCCTGCACTTTCTCGTGCGGTTCAAACTCCAAAGGGTGCATCGTAAGGTCGCACCCTTTTTAGTGGTTAGCGATCTGGACGTAGGAAATGTTTCCGAAACGGCGAGTAAATCAGTTAATATGTAAATGATTATTATTACTAGTCTAGCGTTAGCGCAAAAGGAACCTGTTATGCAATGCCAAACGATCCCAATCACCCGTATTTTTGATCAAGAGAAAGCCAAAGCATTTTACGTTGAATATCTCGGGATGCAGATTGATTGGGAGCATCGATTTGGTGATGATTTCCCTGTGTATATGCAGGTCTCCAAAGGGGATCTCGTTTTACATTTAAGTGAACACTCTGGTGATTGCACACCGGGGAGTAAAGTTTTCGTGAACGTCAAAGACATTGATGCACTGTTCGCTGAACTCGATGCAAAAGATTACACATTCTGCAAACCTCAAATTGAAGACGCCCCATGGGGTGACCGCTGCCTGACGGTTGTCGACCCGTTTTCAAACCGCATTTTGTTTAACCAGCCTGCGTAAACCCTTTTTTATACCCATTTTCTAAGTTATTGATTTATTTGGCTTGAGAAGAATGTGATAAAAAAGGGTTTTTCTCGCATTTTTCCTTGGACCCTTGATGTAGACTCATTTCCTCGTTCACTGCCGCACAGGCAGCTTAGAAAGTTAAAGCCTTGGCTTAAATTGCCGTCACATGGTTCACTGCCGCACAGGCAGCTTAGAAAATTCTCACGATGCCCGCAGAGAAGTGTTTCTCGTTCACTGCCGTACAGGCAGTCGTCGCAGCAACGTGTTTACAGTGTAAATTCCGTTGCTGCTGACGAATGACGCTGTACGGATTGGATGACTGACAGGAGAGTTAAGTCATTACGGTTTCTGGGAAGTCGGTAAAGATGGCATCGACGTGATTGATCAGCGGGAAAGCATCCGCGTCATTCACGGTATAACACCAGATTTGGTAGCCTTGCTGACGCAGTTGCTCAACATCCGGCTTTGATAGATAACGATAGTTAAGGTGGCAGCTGAACGCATTGATCTCAGTGAGTAACTGCATATCTTCGGGGCGAAGCTTCTCGGTTAGCGCACCGAGCTTGAAGCCTTGGCAGTGTTGGTGAAGCTGACGCATGATATCGTGACTAAAGCTCGAGAGAATGATGCGCTCCGCGTCCATGTTTGCCAAGGTCAGCTGCTCTTTGAGTTGCTCCGCTACCACTTTGGCATCGTGTCTATCGACTTTTACCTCTAAATTCAGTGACAACTGATGCTGCTTTGCCAGCTCCAGCAGCTCTGCAAGCGTCAGTATGGGCTCACACGCAAAACATGGCTTGAACCAACGTCCAAAATCCAGGGTTCTCAACTCATCAAGGGTCAGTTCATCGATTCTCCCTGAGCCATTGCTGGTGCGGTCAATAGTATGGTCATGGCACACCACTAAGACATTGTCCTTTGTGGGCTGAATGTCCACTTCCACCCATTTTAATCCTAGGTTAATCGCGCTTTCTATACTGACTCGAGTATTCTCGGGATGGGTGCCCGCCGTGCCTCGGTGTCCTACTAGGCGTGGTGTCATTAATGCTGTCTCCATGATGGGGGTGTTCAGTATTATATACCCAAGTGACGTCAAGATGCCGAATTCAGAAGGGCGAGTTGGCTTACTAGCTGCGTTATCGCTGAACCTAGCATCTCGAGGTGATTTGGGTTTAAGCCATCGCGTGCTCTTCAGTCAACCCCGTAGGAGTCGAAAAGGGTGATGGATCAAAGCTATCCGCGAAAGGTGCATTCGTCAAAGAGGGTTCATCTGAAAAAACAGGCATCAAACGATCGCCATTGGCATCAAAAAGATGCAGGTGGCTCTTATCAATGTGTAGCGGAAGCGGCACCAATGGATTCAAGCTGAGTTCAGGAGTGACGGCGGTGAATAAATGTTGATGCACGTTGCCGTGAACCAGTTGATTGGCTCCGAGTGTTTCGACCACAGACACCTGCATCGGCATATGTAGAGTATCACTGCCGTCTGGCGCGCAAACATGCTCGGGACGAATGCCTAAAGTGACGTTTGTTTGGTCTAAATGACGGTATTCAGGCAGGAAAACCTGTACCCCTGCGCAGTTAAGATGACCAGAGTCGAGAGTGGCGGGAAGGAAGTTCATCGCTGGGCTGCCCATAAAGCTCGCAACAAATTGCGTGGCTGGCTGGTGGTAGATTTCACTCGGAGTGCCTACTTGTTCGATTCTCCCTTGATTCAGTACCACTATGCGATCCGCTAAGGTCATGGCTTCGACTTGGTCATGGGTGACGTAGACGCTCGTGACATTGAGGCTCTGCTGTATTTTTTTGATTTCCAAACGCATATGGGCGCGCAGCGACGCGTCGAGGTTGGAAAGAGGCTCATCAAATAGAAACAACTGAGGATCGCGAACGATCGCTCGCCCCATAGCAACGCGTTGACGCTGCCCTCCCGATAGCTTGGCGGGCTTTCGCTGCAAGTAGTCTTCAATTTTCAGGATTTTAGCCACGTCGTGGATTTTTTCGCGGATCACATGCTTATTGATACCACGATTCTTTAAGCCATAAGCGAGGTTGTCATATACCGTCATATGCGGATAGAGCGCATAGTTTTGAAACACCATTGCAATGTCGCGTTCAGCGGGCTTTTTATTGTCGATACGTCGCTCTCCGAGGTAAATCTCCCCGCCGGATAGGCGCTCTAAGCCTGCGATTGAGCGTAAAATTGACGACTTACCACATCCGGAAGGGCCGACTAAAACAATAAATTCGCCAGGCGCTATGCTTAGGGTCAGATCTTTGACTGCCACGTGCCCATTTTCATAGGTTTTACAGAGATGTTCGATGCTCAAGCCTTCTGGCTGCTCGTGTTGCTCAAGAGATGGGAGATTACTTTTCACTTTCTATTAATCCTTTAACAAACCAACGTTGAAACAGTACAACTACCAAAACGGGTGGCAGCATTGCGAGAATGACCATGGCGAAGGCATAGTCGTATCGAGGTAAGCTCGATTCATTGATGTTATTGAGTATCTGTTTGATGCCCATGACGATGGTGTTGAAGCCTTCATCGGTGGTCATCATGATCGGCCAGAGGTATTGGTTCCAGCCCACCACAAACATGATGATGAAAATGGCCGCGATCATGGTTTTGGATAGGGGCAGTAGGATATCGATGAAGAAGCGCAAGGGGCCTGCGTTATCCAATTGCGCCGCTTCAAGCAGCTCATCGGGAACGGTTTTAAAAAACTGACGAAAGAAAAAGGTGGCCGTCGCTGAAGCGATCAGTGGGATAATCAACCCACTGTAGCTATTGAGCATACCCAGCTGAGAAACCACCTCGTAAGACGGGATGATTCTGACCTCAAGTGGCAGCAGCAAGGTGATAAAAATCAGCCAAAACCAGAAGGTCGCCAGAGGGAGACGAAAATAGACCAAAGCAAAGGCGGCCAGCAATGAGATCACAATTTTTCCGATGGCAAAGCCAAGCCCCATCACGAGGGAGTTGAGGATCATGGTCTTAGCCGTGACGTCCCCTGCAAAACCTTGGCTCTTATTCCACGCCTCGCTGTAGATATCGCTGACATTGGCGCTGGGTAGCCATTGTAATCCATCCGTCATGATCACGTTAGGGTCGTGAGTTGAGCTAGCAAACAGGAGCCAAATAGGCAGTAGCATCCATAAAGCCCCAAGAATGAGTATCACATGATCAGAGAGTTTTTGAGTGGTCATATTAATTCTCTAAGTTAGCGTTAATCTAAGTTGGCGTTAATCTAAGTGGGTGTTAATTTAAGTGGTTATTAATAGTGAACGCGCTTTTCAACAAAACGAAATTGCAGCCAAGTCAGCGTGAGGACAAGAGCAAGCAGCACGACCGATTGCGCTGAGCTTCCCCCAAGATCGGCCCCGACAAAGCCATCGCGATAAACCATGTAGACTAATGAGGTAGTTGAGCCCCCTGGACCGCCCGCTGTCATGGTGTCAATGACGCCAAAGGTATCGAAAAAGGCGTAGGTTATGTTGATCACCAGTAGGAAGAACCCTGTCGGTGCCAGTAATGGGAAAGTGATGCTCCAGAAGCGGCGCGTATCGCTCGGGCAGTCTAAGTAAGACGCTTCTTTCACCGCATTAGGAATGGATTGCAGCCCCGCCAATAAATATACGAAGTTCACCGACACTTGCTTCCATACCGAGACCAAAATCAGTGCGAAAGTGGCGTCAAATGGGTCGGTTTGATAGCTAAAGTCCCATCCCCAGCTTGCAAATAGCGAGGTCATGGCACCAATGTGTGGGTTAAAGAGAAAGCTGCCCATAATGCCTGCAATCGCAGGGGCGACGGCATACACCCAAGTTAACGTGATTTTGTAGGCACCTTGCCCATGAATCACTCGGTTGGCTTTCACCGCGAGTAGCATGGCTAGAGAGAGCGACAAAAAAGAGACCACGAGAGCGAACGTAAGGGTAAACAGAGTCGAGCTTAAATACTCGTCTGATTCGAATAAGACTTGATAGTTTTCCAGACCAACAAACGTTGAGGAAATCCCCCAAGGGTCTTCCAGCATAAAAGAGAGGTACACAGCCTGCAGTGACGGATAAATAAAAAATATCGCGATGATCAGGATCTGCGGCGCAAGGAAAAAATAAGGGATTGGAGAGTGGCTAAACTGCTGACGACGTTCCACAAAGGTATCTCATGTTGTTCATGGTGAGGAAGATGGATGTTTGGTAAGCGAGAGATAAGCTCGCTCCCTAAGCCTCGAGTCTTAACCCGAGTTCTAGCAACCCTGAGAGGTGCCCCGAGGTCAAAAGGAGCGAGCGAACATAAGATTCGCAGCCAAGTGAGGTTATTGCGCTGTGCGAGCAAAACGTTTGAGCAATTTGCTGCTTTCCGTTTCTACCTTATCCAAGCTGTTTTCAACGCTGCTCTTACCCGCGAAGATGTTATCGAACTCGCGATGCATCACTTCGCGGATTTGCGGGTAGTAACCTAAGCGATACCCTTTCGTCCATTGACCGTCTGCAAGACTCAGCTGGCGAACCCCGACTTCAGCGTCCGGCTGTTCACGGTAGTACCCTGACTGTTTCGTTAGCTCATAGGCCGCATTAGTCACAGGCACATATCCCGTTGTCTTATGCCAAAACATCTGAGTTTTTGGCTGAGTTAGGAATTCGAAGAAGGCGGCAACCGCTTGGTTTTCTGGCTTGCTGTGCCCATTAAGCGCAAACAGAGCCGCACCACCGATGAAGGTGTGTGTTGCTTTGTCTTGCACGGACTCCCAGTAAGGCAGGTAGGTTGTTCCAAGGTCAAACTTAACGCGGTTTCTTAGCCCCCCAAACGAGCCTGATGATCCCATCCACATGGCGACTTCTTGGCGTTCAAACGGTGTTTGGTTGGCATCCCAGTCACTGCCGTAATACTTGTAGTAACCTTTGTCAGACCATTCCTTCATTTTGCTGAAATGCATCACCATATCGTCAGTGTTAAACCAGATTTTTGATGACAGCTGGTCGTAACCATTGCTGTGATTGGCAAGTGGTAGGTTATGGCGTGACTTAAAGTTTTCGAACATGATCCAAGGGGTGTGAGATTGTGAAAAAGTCACATAGCCACTTTTCTTCAGCTGAGCGGCGACTTTCTCTAGTTGCTCATACGTTGCAGGGGCTTGTACGCCGACTTTGCTCAGAATGTCTTTGTTGTAGTAAAGCACCGGTGTGGAGCTGTTAAATGGCATGCCGACCATTTTCCCTTGGTTATTGGCGTAAAAATTACGTACCCCAGCAAGATAATCCTGAGAGTTAAAGTTGTAGCCAGATTCGACCATGATATCCGCGACTGGCTTCGCCACGCCGGGTGCATTCATGATGGTCGCGGCTCCTGCATCAAACACTTGTAGGATGTTTGGCGCTTCTCCTGCTCTATAAGCCGCAATGCCAGCGGTGAGGGTTTCTGTGTAAGATCCTTTATAAACAGGAGTAATGGTGTATTTGGATTGCGATGCATTAAAGTCTGCCGCAATCGTGTTGACCGTTTCTCCTAACTGTCCGCCCATGGCGTGCCACCACGTGACTTCCGTTGTCGCAGAATCTGCTGCAAATACACTTCCTGAAACAGAAAGTAATCCTGTGGCTAACCATAACTTATTCATGGCGTCATTCCTTACCGATGTTGATGTGTTCGAGTCATGAGCGGTCTCATTGTTTGACCAACATCCTGCATAGGAAATGTGTCAGAGAGTTTTAGCTAAGGTTGCATATTTGTGACGATAGGACGTCTTTTCGAAGATGTTCGACACTTTTTGGTGTTTTTAATGATTATTTTGTAATTGATGAAGTGATGAGAAAAACGATAACCCCCTCCCTGCCTCCCCCTTTAAAAGGTGGAGGAGTGAAAAACGGAAAAGAGTCGCTGATGGGACAAGAAAGTCGTTTACTACTCTAAAGTGGTCGGGTGGTTATGGGTTTTCCCTCCTCGAGGTCACTCAGGAAGAGGTGATTAAACGAGGGGGAGTCGAGCAGGGAGTGGGTTTGGTGCTGCAAGGCTAAAGGTTGTATTTCTTCACGTCTGAATAGTCACCTTGAACGCGCAGAATCACCATCACAGTTTCTTGGGTGCGGTTACGGAAGAACCAGCCATGGTTGCCTGAAAAAGCAGCGACCAGTTTTCCTGAGGCTTGCTCCGTTGAGCGTCCTTTTTGATAACTGACAAATTGACCGTTGCCATCGCCATGAGCGTCAAAATTGACCGCGCCGCCTTTGGCTGTCCATGCAAAGTTAACGCTTTGGTCGGCGTCCATGGCCAGCTTTACTTCCGCGCCTTGGCTAGGTTTGAGGGTGACGAGCACTCGGTCCTGCCATTGAATGGTCGCAAGTTCCTCGTCAGATAAAGGTTGGATAGGTGTCGCATTAGCTTGGGTGGCTGATGCATTAGCATGCTCAGCATCACGCGCGGCTTCTTGCTCTAACTGCTGTTTGATTTCCCCCATGTCAGTGAGTCCAAGCATGCGTCCAGCGCCTGTCGGGTCAATGGCGTACTCTGCGGGTAACACGACGGTGACAAGAATAATAAGGGCCGTTACGAGGGCAATAACGGTCGATTTTAATAGCTGCTTGGTACTTGGTAGCTCAGTTTCGGATGGAGGCGTGGCATTAAACATAGTTCTTCCTTGAATAAAATTGTTGAGGTAGCCGTTTTGCTGAAGTCTTCACGTTGAAGAGCGTCCGCTAACGTTACTGAGCGACGAAGTAGCCCGTCATTTGATAGCCAAACAGGAGGAAACCTGCACTCATCATGGCGACATTGAGGGTGTAGGCTTGTCGGTAAAACAGAGCGGTTTTGCGCCAAAACCCCATGACGATGACGATCGCGCTGAGTGCCAGTAACTGACCTATTTCGACCCCGACGTTAAAGGCGATCAAATTGGCTAGCAAGCCATCAGGAGACATTTCGTATTCTAAAATTTTGGTTGAAAGTCCCAACCCGTGGCAGAAGCCAAACAGCAGTGTCGCGATTTTTGTGTTGGGCTGAACTCCAAACCATCGTTGGTACGCTCCGAGGTTATCGAGCGCCTTATACACAACGGATAAACCGATAATGGCATCGATGAGGTAGCTGTTGATCCCGATTTCAAAGAAGACGCCCATGAGCATGGTGGAAGAGTGACCCACAGCGAAGAGGGTGACGTAGAGTGCAATCTCTTTAAGGCGGTACAAAAAGAACACGACGCCAAATAAAAATAGAATATGGTCGTATCCGGTGACCATATGCTTTGCGCCGAGGTAAGCAAAGGCGACAGCATTGACGCCAGTGACTTCTTGAACATAGCCTTTGTCGCCTTGAGCGATAGCATGGGCAAAGGTGTCGAAGCTCATGAAAGCGAGGATACAAACGCCAATCAAAAGCAGGAGTTTGCGATGACCAGCCAGCGGGTGTGACAACGCTGACTGGTGAGGTGTATAGGGCATAACATTTCCTTGGGTGATGATGATCCGAAATCCATTCGGTCGCGGCGCATTTAACCAGAGAATGCAATCAGAGAATGCAATCGGAGAGGGTAATTAGCGAGCTCACGCGGTGTTATATTATAACAGTCAAGTCAATTCAATACCGAACCGCTTAAGTAGCAGGGCAACAGCAAAAAAGCACCCGATTGAGATGAGGCAGCAGAACCCAAGAGATGACCAGAATGAGAAGCGTTGCAACATCAGCGGAAATAGCAAAAACATGGGTAGTGTGGGCAAGACATACCAAAATGTATAATAGGCATGGTTAGCGATTTTCTCTGTTGGCTGCCCTTCGACATACATCCAAATTAACACCAAAATCGTCACCGTAGGTAAAGCGGCGATGAGTGCTCCCAGTTTGTCACTGCGTTTCGCCACTTCTGAGATAAAGACGACCAACCCAGCAGTAATTAAATACTTGGTCACTATCCAAAGCATGAGGAATTCCTTTTCGGCAATGAGTTACGTGCAGAGGGTAGTGAAGTATTTGGAAAACAACAACTTTGCAGAGAGAAACTGTGTATAAGTGGGCACTGATTTTGAGTGAGGGGAGTGATCAATCAGTGCCGTGTTTTTTAACGTAAGAGCTAGCGATTGCTATTGCGCTCATTGTTACCTTCGCATTCGTTTATAGTAACTATAGCGCCACTAAACCAAACACTTCGAATAACTTTACAACGATCACCTCAAATCATTCTTCAGTCTTATCCCAGAGGTGGTTAAGCAGTTTGCTTTAGCACTGGAAGCGGTTAGAGTACACCGGACAGCAGCTTGCATTGTGCGGGCTGATTATTTTTGGCATCGAGACGTTTTTTAAAGTACGTAACTTTATTATTCCGCGTAAGGCAAAATGATGTATTCCGAGGAGGCTATTTGAGCACGCATAAAAGCGGAAAAACCGTAATCTTTGCCTTCATCGACATACAATCTATCCAGTATAGCCATCAGATCATTTAGCTCTTGGTCAGATAAAGTTCGACTTTTACGGAAACCAAGATATTGTGCACCAATGCCGAATAATTGATAGCCAAAATGTTCTTCCATGTGCTTAGCATAGAGAAAAACTTCAAATGGGTTTAAATCGTCACTAAAGTATCCATTTGGAAATGCATAGATAGACTCATAGTGATGCTTTACCGGTACTTTCATCAATATTGTCTCAGGTGCCATCAGGCTGACAAGATTGCGATTGGCACTGAACAGATCCTCTATTCGGGTTTTAGAGATCTGTAGGTAGTGACCGAATATGTCTTCAAATTTTGTTTTTTGTAAACCATTAGCAAAGCCCAAGCTTCGTACTTTGAAATAAGCTTCAAAAGGCAAATCATCAATCAAGAAATTGCCATCCAGCCAAGCAGGATCCACGCTGTCTTCGTTTAGCCAAGAACCGAAATCAATATTGTAAGATTCGCTTGCGTGAAAGGAGGTATAGCTAGCTTGCCAAATGTCATCCAACGTAACGAGTACTTTGTGCTCAGGCGGTGCTTGTTCAATTCGATCGATTAAGGCAAATAAACTCGATACATCGAAATCACTGACGTGATAATTTTTAGATAAGAAATCACCATCAAATTCATTTCTAAATTTTATCTTCATAGGTAGTTCATAGTCCTTTGATATTAATATTTATATATCAAAGTAACCTCTAGATGCTTGGCTCAGCGAGAGCGGCTTGGTTTGATAGCAAGGCTGCACTTTGAAGATTTAGTGGTACTAAATCAAGACATGATAACTTGGTTGGCGAGCCAGAAGACTCGTACTTAGATAACCAGTCACAGCCTTCACTTCTGCGTTAGAGGCATTGAAAATAGAGTGACTATTTCCTTCACCACTGCCTTAATTTGCAACCTTTGGCAAAGCTTTTAATACGGCACCTTGAAGTTACTTGGGTATACGATTCATAAACCATGGGCAATCTAATCAATCAACTTTTCGTAGCCGCATACCAAGGGTAGCGACGTTTGACGTAGTATCGTAAGGCGAAGTCAATCGCGACTCCGAGCAATGTGATGACAATTACGTAAGGGATAATCACTTCCATATTCATGTAACGACGCATCAAGAAAATGCGATACCCCAAGCCATTGGTGGAGGAAATGCCCTCTGCCGCAATCACGAACAACCAAGCACTGCCAAGACTCAAGCGGACAGAATCAATCAGTTTCGGAATGACCATTGGCATGATAATGCGGTAGGTCACGGCGAGATCGCGAGCCCCCAAAGTCTGCGCTTTGATGATGGTTTCTTTGGGTATTGAGGAGACATACAGCGCGACATCTCGAATCATAATCGGGGCCGTGCCAATGAAAATCAACATGATTTTCCCGAAGTCGCCGACACCAAAGGCGATAAACAAAATCGGCAAAATAGAGAGTGGCGGAACCATGGCGATAAAGGTCATGAGCGGGTTACTGAGGGCTCTGAATCCTTTGTATAACCCCATGTTTAAACCGATCAGCAGAGCGGTGATGGCGGCCATTATGACACCCGAGAAGATCCGAAAAAGAGAGTGAAGGGTGTCAGAAAGGAGTAGGTAATCACCTGAACGACGGTCTTGCTCAAATGCCATACGCATAGTAGCGTCGATCATCTGCGAAATGCTTGGTAGAAGCTTGTCGCTTGGGTTGTCTAGATGTCGATAGTAAGACGCGATCAGGTACAGGCTGATCAAGACAACAAATGGGATAATGGCGAGAAGCAAGGCCATGCGCTTGGACGGTTCAGCGTGTAGACCAAAAATTTGAGGACGTGCCATAAAGAGACTGCCTTGTTACTTATTCAGCCCCACCAGAGCGGTCGCCAATGTTTTTCTGATTGGCAGTGCGTCGATGGACGCATGCTGAGGTGGGGCGTAGGGTGAGACTTAAATTACAGCTTGCCTTCAGCGGCGAGTTTCATGAAGCTTGGGTCAAAGCGCAGTTTGATATTGCCTTTATCGCCAAGGACTTCACCATTTGGAAATTCAATGCCAATGAAGTCTGCGTTTTGCGCACCCGCACCGAACAGGCCGTGTTGGAAGCTAAACTTACGGATGTAGTCCATGGTTTTGACGGCGTCTTTGGATTCAAATACGGCCGCTGCGTCAGCCGGTTTGTAGTACATGTGTGTGGTTTTTAGCTGCGCGCGAAATTCCGCTTCCGTTGCGCCCGAGTTGTCCGCCATTTCAGCAATCAAAGCATCCGACGTTTTGCCGCGAGTATTGAGCTGAGTCATAAGCTCATACCATGCACCCGTGATCGCCTTTTTGAAGTTGTCGCTCGCATCACTGCGCACCACAAGCAGGTCCATGATCTCCTGTGGGATTTCAGAGGAGTCGAACACCAACTTCGCGCCTTTCACATTGCGCACGGTTTGCAGTGGCGGGTTCCAAGTAACGGTTGCAGCGTTAGGGTCATTCACAAATAACGCAGCGATATCGGCATCTGACGTGTTGATGACTTTAAGATCGCGCTCGCTCAGCCCATTTTTTTCAAGTGCACGAGACAGCAAGTAATGGGAAACCGACAGTTCCACGAGATTCACTTCGCGACCTTTTAAATCTTTCACTGAGTCGCCATTTTTCAGTACGATGCCGTCATTACCGTTAGAAAAATCGCCCATGATAAGTGCCGTGGAATCTTTGCCACCGGTTGCAGGAATGGTCAGAGCATCCATATTCGTCATGGTACACGCATCGAACTCGCCACTGGTGTAGAGGTTGATGGATTCCACATAGTCGTTGATCAGCGTGATGTTGATATCCACATCGTATTTCTGTTCCCATTTTTTCAAGATGCCAGTGGACTCAAGTAAGGCATACGGTTCCCAGCCGGTGTAGTGAGACCAGCAGACTTTGTATTCTTCAGCTGCCGTAGCTGATAGGGAAGGGAGAGCGGCGGAGAGAGCGATAGCGCACACCGCGAGAGAACGCTTGAATGTTTTCATTATTTTTAATCCTTTTATAAACCCAAGTGACGCCAAGAGGTCGTATTTTTTGAACCCAGTTTCGCGAGGTTACTTGGGTAAAATCATTAGCAAAAAGTGAAGGGTGAGGTGACCTCATTGTTTGATAGGAAACAACGGTCACCTCGATCACGGGCGATCAGTCAAGAATGATCTGGTACTGTTCGCGTGCTTGATGACCTTGCTCGATACGAGCGATGTTTTTATCCATTTCTGCGGTCATGTTTTTCAGTTCAGCACAGCCTGTTTTCATGCTTTCCAGTGCGTTGCTACGGTAGGTACTGACGTTATCTAACGCATTGAGGCTCTTAGTGAAGGCCATCTTCATGACTTCGACTTGAATAAACGGGTCAGAGGCTTGCGAAAGAACTTGAACCCCTTGTGTTTCAAGTTGCTCCGCTACGTCCAAAATCATTTTTTCTGTCATCTCTTTAGACGATTGCAGCGCTTTGAGGATTTTCTTTTGGCGGGCGAGTGCAATCGCCAAGCTGGTGGCAATACCCAGTGCAACCATGGTGTGTTTCAGAGCACGGTCAACCCCACGAACCAATTCTTCATTGGTTTTGATCAGGACTTCAGAGACAACCCAAGCTTGCTGATAAACGCCTTTCGAGGTCATAAGATCTTGCAAACGTTGACGGACAGGGAACAGCACTTCGTCTTTCAAAAAGCGCTTTTTCTCTTCGTCATCGACTTCTTCAAGACGCGCTTCAACGGTTTTATCCACGTATTCCGCGAAGGTTACGTAGTCGTCTAGCTTGAACAGCATGTGACGGTAACGAATTTGGTCCTCTTTGAGGGTCAGGTTGTCACGTTCAAGCTTCGCTTTACCTTGTTCTAAGCCTTTGACGATGCTTTTCAGAATCGAGTCGGTAGATTGATACTTGGCAATCCAAGTTTGCATCGGTGTCGGCATTCCTAGTGCCGAGAGAACACGGCGGAAGCCCGAGATGCTGGTGAAATCAAACCCGTTCGGGTCGATGCTGCGCGCGGTATCTTCCATTTTCAGTAGTTGTTGCGCGACATCACCGCCGTTGTCGGCATCTTCCATTAGTTCACTTAATGGAGCTTGCAGCAGTTTCGACTGCTCCGCTAAACGTAGCTCAACGCCGTTGCCGAGAGATTTAACGCTTTTCGTAACTTCCAGTTGCGTTTCTAGTTCGCGAGATCCAATGGCAAACACACCATCGATCCATTTATCTGCACTGGATTTTACGTCGTCGCTAATGTTTTCGACCTGCGGCGCTGAAGGCAGCTGTTTTTCTACTTCAGCAATTTGTGGAAGTTTGATTGCGTCTTCCGTTAGAACTTTTTCCATTGTGGCTGTTTGCATCATTTTTCCCTTTTACAAATGCGTTACGACTTACCCGTTTGAGATGTCGTATTTTTTTGCTCGGCTAATGAGGACTTGAATTTCTTGCATGGCCGTTTCTAACCGAACAGCCCCTAAGCCTTCGCGTGTTTGGATGGAACCGAGACTGCTGGTCACATCATCTATTTTTGTCATCACTTGCTCATTGCCTGCCAAAATGTCCGACATTTCTTGCTCTGCACGAGCATGGATGTTGAGACGATCGGATAAGGCTTGGCGCGATGACGCTTCTAACTGCTTTTGGTTGAGTTGACGATGGATGTGCTCAAGGTCAATGGCATTGATACTATGGCGTAGCATCATGTAGCCACGTAAGTTATCAACGGCACCAAAATAGAGCTGCTCTGCCGTGGTTAAATAACGGCGGTGAGCCATCTCATCGTTGTCGAATTGCAAGTTGAGCACGGTATTGAATGCTTCAAACTTTTCATTCAATTGCGTGAGCTGGTGGAGCGCCTTGGTTTCCTTAAACTCTTTCAAGCCAAGGCGGACGGATTCACCGACTTGTTTACGCTGAGACTCGGTTTCCAGCCGGACTTGTTCAATGATGTTAAGCATCGATTTGTGCTTGCTGATCACATTGCGTACCAGTACGAAACCGATGCAGCCGATCAAAGCGACACCCGAAAACCCCACCAGCACTAAAAAGAAGTCCGAGGTGGTAAACAGCCCAGCGGCGGTAGCAGCTAAGCACCCGACCACCCCTGAGGTCAGTGTGATTGGATGGTTAAAGGTTTCTTTGCGTAATCGAGCAGTCAGTTCTTGCTCGGAAAGCTGCACTGTGTCTTGTTGCGTCATTACAGTGTTCTCGATTTCAGTATCAGTTCAACTCGGGGTAAACGGTGCTTATAAGCGCGTTTACTTTCATTGGCCTTACGGGCCAGAGGCTCATCCGCTCCCATCCCTTGCGCTTTCATGCGTTCTTCTTCAATGCCATGAGTGATCGATAGATAGCGGACAACCGCATCGGCGCGATCTTGACTTAAGCTACGGTTCGCCTTTGGATCGCCAGAAACGCCCGTGTGGCCTTTCACTTGAATGCGAAAGTTGGGGTAGTGAGCTAAATCTTGAGCGGCTTGATCCAACATGCGTTTGGCTTCTAACGACAACATGGAGCTTGAACGGCTGAACTGGATTTTACGAACTTTTAAAGTGCCGACTTCACGCAATGATGCCCACTGTTCATCCGTCAGTGCACTGAACTGGCTGCCCGAATCATGGTTGTCTGAGTCATGGCGGTTGGCATGTTGCGTTGCCCCTATCTTGCGATCAAACAGTTGTTCAACGAAGGCACTGTGTGTGATCAGGTAAGGGTTCTCATCTGGAAGAGGGTTACTCGACAGAACCCCAGTCTCGTTGAGAATGTCGTAGGCATTTTCAATCACGTTGACTAAGTGCTCATGGCCCGAAACGCTGTCTACCGTTGAAAACCAATCATAGGCATTAGCATAGAGATCAATCCATTTGACGCCTTTCAGCATGGCTTGAACATCCGCAGTACCCATACCTGTGTGGCTTTTCAGCTCACGAACCAAACTGTCTGGTGACTCCTTGTAGAACTTCAAGGCTTCGAAGTACTTCTCCAAGACGAGGTTAACCAGCTCAGGTTTCTCTCGCGCTAAATCACGATTCACCAGCAACACATCCACGATTAAGTGTTCCGTATCTTCGGTGCCAATGATTTTCTTGATGCCCGATTCTTGCAGCGTTTGGGTTACATGAGGTTCCCAGACGACTGCGGCATCGACTTGTTTGTTTTTTAGCATCTTGGCGGCACTTTCAGCGCTGTCTGCAGGGACAAGCCAATCGCCACGACTTTTGAATGCCGACACGTCAAAGTGGACAGCCAGTGAGCGAACAAGGTGCTCACTTGGGCTGTCAGTGGCCAGTGCCACACGAAGCGCTGGATTAGTTTTTAAATCATCAATTGAAGCGACGGTGTCTTCCCAAGCGAGAAGGGCGTCTCCCCCTTTTGACTCATCAATCACCGCGACAATCGAGCCCGGAAATTGCACTTGTTGCCCGAGTGCCATATAGGCATCGACGCTAGTGACCGCAAAATCCAACTCCTCATCTTTGAGCTGTTTAAATCGCTCTTCTAGATTTGGGTTATCGTCGCAGGTCACTCGGATGCCTTCATTTCTGAGTGAAGCGCGAAAATTTTTCGAGCACAGTGGGTAGTAACCGACCCAGCTGTCCACACCAATTCGAATGGTTTCACGAATGGACTGCGCGTCAGAGGTCGCAACTGTGTGTGCTTTTGACTTGTCATCACTGACGTTTTTAAACACCAGCAGTCCAACGATGCCAATAACCAGCACAACGGCGGCAATTGTTTTATTCATAGATCCCTCAAATAAAGTCAGTGCCTATCTACGTTATTTTCAAGCCGTTTCTTTTTAAGCCGTATCTTTTCAAGGCTTAACTTTTCATGGCTTATTTTTTCAAGGTGTAGCGCTTACAGATCAGAGAACGATTCGCTATCGAAGCTTGGGGCTTCGGCTAATACGGTCTTTAATCCTTTGATCAACTCAGCGGCATTGGCGGCTGGTTGGTAATTGACGACCCCTTTCTTGTTAAGCGCATGCTTCTCTCCGAGACAGAATCCAATCGTATGGATATTGATTGGCGATTTGGCCGTAATGTCAGCGACGGCGTCTTCCATCATCTGCTTGTCGCTTGCCGCACCATCCGTCAGAACCACGATATTGAACTCGCCATAGCCAAGCTGTTTCTGACCTTGAATCATTAACTTGTCATGGGCGTAGTTGAGGGTTTCCCCAAGAGGAGTGCCTCCCCCTGCTTGAGAACCACTGGTGATTTGTTTCAGAAGCGTAGGGTCGTTCGGCTTGAGTGGCACGGCATCGCGAGCGCCCTGGCTGTCAAAGATGATCAATCCTACGTTGCTGTGTTTCGGTAGGGCATCAAAGAAAGTGCCGATCGCACGTTTGGCCACATCAATACGACGTTGACCATCCCCACACCCTTGTTCTTCCATCGAGCCCGAGCCGTCAAAAATGACGTAGTAGTTGGCGGCCTCTTTGTTGTCAGCCAAGACTAAGGTGTCATCGGCGCTTCCTGGCCACGATTGGTCAGCGCCACGCAGCGCATAACTGTGGGCAAATTCTTTGAATGCCGCTTTCGCTGAAGATTGCGTTGATTCTTGCGCTTGTGCTTGCGATCCAGATGCGGGGGCTTGCGAAGATTGTTCACCTCCGCAGGCAGACAATAGCGCTGTGGTCAGTAGAGCAAGTGAAAACTTTTTCATTTTGATGCTCCTTTATAATGGGCTGAACGCACTTTCTTCAGCTTCAACCTGAAGAATACGGAAAACAACACGCATATTGCTTAACCACTCTTGCTCTGTCTTAGGCGCACAAGGGTCTACACCACACACTCCCGTTCTTGGGCTCGAGATACCGTGACCCACAACGGAGAACTGGCTTTGGTCCATCGCCACTTTTTGCGACTGACCGTAGTTCACGATGGCCGCACGTACTTGCTGTGCACGCGTCATTGAGAGGTTTTTCGCGGATTGTTTGATTTGATTAAGAACGAAAGCGCCTTCACCAGATTTTTTCTTACGTAAATACCCCATCGGGTCTGAGTGACCTTCAACGGTAATGACGGCACCTGCGTAAGTTTGGGCTAGGCGTGTCACACGTTTGAACTCTTCTTGATAGAGCGACTCGTTGAAGCTTTTTTGGTTCGGTTTGAAGAAAATTTCAAACTGGAATACGGTGCCTTCATCAAGCGTACCCAGCTTCTGTTTGGCTTCGACGACTTTAGCAATTTGGTTGGCGTCGAACGTAGAGGTCTTTGTCGAAGTGGTGGTGACCCCTTTTGCAAGTTGTGAATAATTCAGATCCGCTTTCAATACGGTACCGACCTTATTAACCACGCCAAGGGCTTTGATCCCTTGTGCCGACTCTTTCACGATTTGTTCAAAGTTACGGTAGTTGTTTTTGTCGGTGAAGAAGCTTAAGTTTCCGCCCATTCCGACAGCGGTCGCATCAAGAAGAAGCCCTTCTGCATCCGCAGTGGCATCTGGAGCATCAAGCAGCAGCTCTGCGGAAGCGCGCATCAAGGTGCGATATTCTTTGGTGCCACGTTTCATGTTCGCGATCGACTCTTGCGCTTTTGCAAGACCAAGCACCAGTTTTTCAATCTCATTTTTATTCGCTTGGTAGTAGTCTTTACGAACGGCATAAACGTCGGCAATGACACGGTTCGCTGTTTTGGTCGAGAGCAAGATCTGCGCTCCGCGAATGCTGTCTTCTGAGCCGTCACCGACTGCACCACCGGCTGTTGCAGCAAGGGCATCCGGAATGATCATAAAGGCTGCGTCAACTTTGCTATCGCGCAACGCTTCGAGTGGGGTTTCGTCAGTACCCGTTAAATCCTGTGTCCAGACAAACTTGTTTTTACTGAGGTCACAGCCGGCGTCGCTCAAAATTCGGTAAGCGTAGTTAAGGTGAGGACCATCGTAGTTAAGTGCAACGGTTTTGCCGCACAAATCGGCGGCACGCTTAATACCATCCTTGACCACGAGTGCATCACCACCACTCGACCACGTTAATTGATAAAACACAACGGGCGTTAAATCATCTTTGCCTTGGACCGCCGATGCCGCCATGTTGATCATTGACATCGAACCGCGCAGGAAGGGCGACTTTCCTGATATATAGTTATTGATCTGGTTTTGGAATATATCTTCGCGTTTGAGTTTGTAAGCCAATCCTTTTTGACCAAAAATGGATGACTTCTTAGTAATATCATCTGCGCCATTACCTGAAATGGTCGCAATATCGCCACCCCAAGTGATCATAGGCAAGTCATAAGGTCCTGACTTAACGCTACGTTTATTTTCAAGTTTTCGTTCTTCTATAGGAGTGACATTTACAGGCGTGACTGCGTGCGCCATTACAGGCATAGCAATCAAACAAGCTAATAGAGACTTCGTCATGATGTAATCCTTTATTGTGGCAATATGCCGACAAAGTTAAATTCAATAAGCGATGAATTAAGTTCTAAAACTGTCCGGATGTTTCAGATTAAATTGCTGAATTTGTTGGCTGACCGCAGGGTTAAAAGCACGCGATTTGACGGCGTGGATCAACTCTTGGAATTCAGCGCTGTGTTTGACTTCGGTGGAGTGGGCGACCCGCTTCAGCGGGTGATCTTCGACAACCGTCGCACCATGATTGTTATGATCATCGCCACTGTCATAGTACTGACTCAGAGCGAGCAGGCGGGAACCTACGAAACACGCTTCTTCAAGACTGTGAGTGATGAACATGATGGTTAATCCCATGCTTTCCCAAAGCTCTAACAAGAAGACTTGCAGTTGCTCGCGGGTATCAGGATCGAGCGCACCAAATGGCTCATCCATCAGCAGGATTTTGGGGTGGACAATCAAGGTTTGGGCAATCGCGGCGCGTTGTTGCATGCCACCACTGAGCTCATGAGGATACTTATGTGCCGCGTGTTCAAGGCGAACACGTTCAAGATAATACATCGCCTTGTCTTTTATTTCAGACTTGGATGGCGAGGCATTGTCAGACAGACCTAAGTACCTCGGACCCAGCATGACATTTTCAAGCACGGTGAGGTGGGGGAATAAACTGTATTTTTGATACACCACACCACGGCGGGGGTCTGGTGTTCCTATGACTTTGCCTTCAAGGTGGATCGAGCCTGAGTCAGGCAGTTCTTGACCTAAAATAAGGCGCAACAGTGTGCTTTTTCCACATCCTGAAGGACCGACAACTGAGCAGAATTCACCCTCAGAAATCGCTAAATCAATATCTCTTAAGATGGTTTTACCATCGTAACCTTTGTAGACATCCTCCAGATGCAGGATATGCGTATCTGGCATGCACAATCTCCATATAAATTAGAGTTAAAACTCTTTTCTAGTTATTTATGGGGAACTTGTTCATCAACAAGTTATATTGTGTTTATGGTCATTTAAATCAGAGGTTATTCATTTGTCTTAAGAGACGATTTTAGTTTTGTTTAGCTTTTTTAAATGCTTTTAACTCTGTTCTAATAACTGTTTTGTTATTTTGTAGCTTGCGTTTTTCTTTCGTTTATCTGTGAAAGCAACCATAGAAATTATTTTAATAAAAATGGATGTTTTCTAAATTTTTAGCTCTCTAAATTTGACTCGCTATACTATAAAATAATTTGTGTCTATTTTATGCGACAATTCAACTAGCGTCGTTAAATGCGAAGGTAAGTTAAAAAATAACCTTTATTAGTATTTTTATCTGCAACTCTTACATTTTATTTGCGAGCGGCGTTGTGTGTTTTTTGATCAGGTGTCAATCTTGGAAGTGGCTGTAATGAGAAAAGTATCACGGATTGTGACGGGTTAATGTTGTGGCTATTTCCTTCACCCTGCCTTGAATTGAAACCAGTGACAAGGTTCTGAATACAGCATTTTGACGTCACTTGGGGAGAGGGATAAAAAATTGGGCAGAGGTAAAACTTGGGAAAAGGTAAAAAAACCGTCTAACACAAACGGTGATAGACGGTGTTACGTTTTCTAATCTTGAGATAAACCCTGCTTCAATAGAGAACGGGTTTAACGCGATTTAGAAGATAGCGTTAAATTGAACGTATGGACCCCACATTAGATCCAATCGGTCGTAGTTGAAGTAGAGATCGTCGGCATCCGACTTCATCAAAAAGTTATCCGTCGTCCAGTCAAGGCGACCGCGCAGCCCTGCTTGTACTGAGAAGCCCAGTCCTAGGCTGTCTCGCCAACGTCGTTGATAGATGTAGCCAACGTCCAAGCCGCCGGTGAGTGCAAAGCCGTATTCACCTTCAATGGAACCTTCTTTATCACCACGTGCCGCATTTTTCGCGTCATCTGAAATATGGTGTTGCACCATGCCAAAGCCAAGGTTCGGACGTAGGAACCAGCGGTTGTAATCGACTTCGTAACGTGCACCGTAAGCGGCTTCATCGCTGCCGACAACAAACATTAACCTTGCTTGCTCATAGTCTTTATCAAAAGCAGCCGCCACCACATGATCACTGTCACTACCACGAGTGAAACCGATCGCCGTTGGCATAGCCCACGTTGAGTAGCTGATGCCCATGTAGTTGCCTCCGTCACTGAGAACCAGAGTTTCAACGTTCATGTATTCAGTGGTGAAAGGGGTAGAAACATTACATCCAGAAGCAAGACACAGACTGCTATCATCCGTTTTGTACGTCGCGATGCCGTTGGTTTCGGTCCAGTCCACTTTCAAACGTAATGTGTCTGCGCCTTCGAAGAAACCGTGGAAGTCAACCAAGCCTGTTAGCATGCTCACCGCTTCAGAAGTGCCACCCGGGCCACTGTCTTTTGCTTCGTTAGTCAGGTACTTCAGTGACAATTGGGTATCACTGTATCGAGCTTGGAAGTAAAGAGTATGCATCAAGCTGTCTTCGATTTCATACTCAGTCTCTAAGTTATCACCGATGGATTGCTTTGCATGCCAAAAGTTGTTGGAAAGACCGTAGCCGGCCATAAACTCAAGCTCAGAAGCCGATGACATATCATTGGCATACGTTTCTCGCTCTTTCATCGTCGCTGGGTCAACCTGATAGGTTTTTTGGCTATCATCACCCGTTGATTCAGAAGCTGTCAGTATATACTGGTCCTGATAAACAAACACTTCTGGTGAGAAACCAAAGTTACCTTGTTCACTATTGGTAATGATTCTGCGATAGCTGGTATTGCCATGAAATGAGTAAAGAGTCAGTCCCTTATTGAATGGGTTAATGTACTCATACATTGCGACTAAGCCATTGGCTCGGTTAACAGGGTAAGTCGCAATGACATCACGTCTATCTGAGCGGTCGTGTAGGCGTGTTGGTTGGCTCTGCCAAGCTTTTTCGCCATGCTTATCTAGGTTATGCAGGTTTGCATAGTAAAGAGTACGACTGTCAGCATCGACAAAGCTGATCGATAGTGTCCCTGCGAGGTTGTTATTGATCTGGCCGAAGCTGGATTCCACTGGAAGCGGAATGGTTCTTTCAGAGTGGGCAGTATAGATAGACAATTGCTCGTCTTCTAAACACACTAATTCGCCTTTAAAGCTAAAACCTGACGCTTGGGCACTTTCACAGAGGTAACCACGCTCGGTACGGAAAGAATTATTAATTCCTGAGATAAAATGGTAGTCGTCGCGGCTGCTTTTTTTTCCACTGCCTTTTTGGTGCATTTGGTTGACCAAGGCGAAAGTGCGGTCTTTATAGCGCGACACGGTTTGCAATTCAGCAGTGTGATGGAAAGTGTGGCGATAGCCATCAATGTAGAGTGCTTTTTGGCACTCTTCTTCACAGTTCGGGTTCAATTTGCCAAACGTGATGGGAGATGCGCCAGAACGGTCGCGCATTTGTGATTCGGACATCACGGTACGAGAGGGTTCTGTAATTTCATACGCATAGGCAGTGCTAGAACACAATAGTGCACTGATAATCATGGTTTTGTTCATTGCTATCGGTTTTTCCATTTTGATATAAGAGCTTTTATCTCTAAATGCTTTGGTACTTAAAAAAGTGGCAGCGTCTTGGTGACGCTGAGGTTCTTATTCTTGATTGAGAAGCCATCGCCTTTGATTTCGTCGTGAATATGAGGCCATAGCAGCCGTACGAATGCTTAAAAGCTTATTCGGGCTGGCGCTTTCTCTTCTACTGGCTTTGGTGTTGTTGCGGGCTTGGTTTTTGTTGTCGAACGTTTCACCGCGACATGACGAGCAATCGCCTGTTTGCGAATCTTGTCGTAACTGCCATTCACAAGAGTGACGTAACTGACTTTTGGCAACACCCTTTCAACACGTACCCGGGCGACTTTTGTCTCTTGGTAGCCCAACGTCTCCTTGGTATAAGGATCGATTAGGCGTTCTCCGAGCACATAGATATCGAGTAATTGACCGCGTTTTACGTTCTCGCCACCAGAGTTCAAGATCAACTGTCCATCTTTGGTTTTGAGGGCGAGTAATGGGTAGATGTTTTCTTTCAATTGCCCGAAGACTTTGCGAGCTGAAATATCCAACAACAGGCTGAGATTATTGCGCGATGACGTCGTCGGGACGGTATCGCTCCACTTTACCTGCCCATTGACACGGTCGATCAGCTTGTATTCCACAAGCACTTTGGAGGTGTAGTAAGTCTTTACGTCTTTGATGTATTCGCCTGTCATTTCGACAGTCCGAGAATTATCGACCACTCGCTTTTTGGAATAAGCTTCGATGACTCGGCCTTGCAATACATAATCTAGGTTACGGCTGCTCAGATCTTGAAGCACTT
Source organism: bacterium sp. HQB-39 (assembly GCA_043422575.1). Classification (GTDB taxonomy): domain Bacteria; phylum Pseudomonadota; class Gammaproteobacteria; order Enterobacterales; family Vibrionaceae; genus Vibrio. The sequence goes on from JBHOHG010000002.1 coordinate 36,570, forward strand.
TGAACTTACGATCTTGAACCAGTTTCGCTTCTAAGTGGCGAGTGAGTGTCTGTGCGTGCGGGCCAGTAAATGGTTTGACGGCGATGGTGCGACGGTTCTTGTTTAGCGCTTTCAGCTTTTGTTGACGCTCGAAACCTTCAGGAACGTCTACGTCGACCGCCAATCTAACTCGGCATTCATTGGGCTGACATTTTTCCGATAATATTCGGTAAGTCGCACTGCCTTGAGCGGAGCTTCGTTGACCTGTTTGAGCCGATGTCGATGCTTGAGTCCCACGCTTTGTGTCGCGCTCATAGCTCGACGCCGTCAAACGTTCTGACTGCATCGATACTCCCTTTACTTGCTCAATTGAGCGTCGAATGGCGTCATCGATGGCGTGATCTAAGGTTTGACCTGCTCCGGTGTTTTCGACACGAACGCTATCAGCCAGTGTTGGGAAAGAGCACGTCATTGCGAGAAAAAGAGAAGCCAAAACTGGCTTCTTTTTCGATAATTGATTACTGCGATTCATTTGATAATGGCCAATTAAAAATCAGAAAGATCAAAGCGATCATCGGATTCATACGTTGTTTGCGGTGTATTGGCTGCTGGCTTGGCTTGCTCTACTTTTTGATCCATTTGGTCAGCGGTCACACCGCTTTGAATTAAGTTGGCATGACGGACTTTCTTTGGATGCCAGACAAGAACGACACCGACAATTTCATGGCCTGTCGCTGGGTGCTTCTTACGCCATTTGTGTTCGACAGAAACGCCTGTCATATTCTTTAGTGACGCAGTTGTCTTAGCACTCTCTTGCAGCATTTGAGCGATGGAACTTTGGAAAGCACTGGTACTGGTTTGAGTCGTTCCTGGACCGATCAGCTGTGTTTTTCGAGTTTTCTGGTCGGTTTTTCTCTTGCGGCTCTCCTTAGCAAAATCACCGCTCAAGTTGTAGGTCGCTGCTAATGCTGCCCAAGCATTATCTTCTGCAAACCCTTTCGCGGCTTCTCGCTCAAATTGACGTTCTGTGCGATCGCTGGTGTGTACAACGCCATGCTGACCATAAGCCAGAATCATTGGGTTGCCTTTTGCGTCATAAGTCAGCTGTGTACCTGTCTCTAAGAAAGGGGCCGGATGATTAACCAAATTGGCTTTAAGATTCGCGTTGCGAGGGTTTGCTCGTTTCGGGTCGGCTTCAACATGCCCTTTTGAGTTGATCAAATCGACTAACAAATCACGTTTCTTTAGCGACAGTGTCATCACAACACCGACAGTTCCTTCACCATTGCTGTCGTAATGCTCGATGGTTTTTTGTACGAACATGCCAGATAGATCGCCAAAAGCCTTGGTTTTGGTGACATCTTCAAAGTGATTTTTCATCATCACTTCTTGTTTCTCTGGAGGAGCTGCACGGAATTGAGCGCTATCAATACCAAGCTCTTCCAGTTGCTTATCAAGTAAACCGTTGACGATGCCGACACTTTTATCCATTAACTGCGCGAACAGGGTTTGGGATTGGAAGTCTTTTGCGGTTGGCGCTGGGTAACCGCGTTTGGTGAAAAACTCCGTGATGACTTGGTTAGAAACCGTGGTATTCAACGTTTTTAGATAAGATTGACGAGCTTTTTGAGTGGCTTCGGCGATGGCCATTGAGCGATACACAGCCCAATCAGGGTTATGCTTCGTAACAGAAACTTGTGCTGAACCGCTGAAGAAGCGAACGAGGTGCGCTTTGCCTGCATCAGCGATCAACTGTTCTTTAACGCTGATGTACGATTCTAAACGATCTTCGACATAGTCTTGAGGATCGTCGCTTCCGACAGTGATGTTTGTGCTGTGTTGCTCAGGAGCATCAAAAGAAGCTGGTGTGGTCGCAGTGACTGACGGAGCGAAAAGTGTGCCTGCAATCATTGCTGCAAGAATGGAGTGTTTCATGGCGATTTCTTAGTATTGTGGGCTCAAAGAGAGCGTATTGATTAATAGTGAAAACGATCTTGAAGTAACGAAGTGGTTACCAACTGACGGTATCGCCGTCAGCCACTTTTCCGACCACACGCTCTCCTTCCCAAAATGCCACGCCATACTCAAGGTTGGTCATCGTCATTTGGAAGTAATACTCAATGCGAGTGTCGCCGTTATCGAGGGTGTTATTGCGTTGTAAAATCTTTCCGGTGAGGCTGTAGTCTGGCGCGAGCACCGTGCCGTTTTTCTTTACGGTTGCTTGATTTACCAGCTTAGAGTCTTTTAAAGCTCGCATTTTTCGGGTGTTGTCATCTTCACCAAAAGCGGTCGTCATCGCGAACTGACCAGACTGCAACATCTTGACACGGACACTTTTTGTTAGTTGCTCGGTGTCAATGCGCTGCATGGTGTCATTGATAAAGTCGCCAACAAAAACGATGGTGCGCGAGCCGTCGGCTTGCGTTAAGCCTGGGCTGGCAATCATCTCTTCCGCAAGCTCAGTAGCGGCTTTGTTAAAGTCAGCGTAAGAAAGGGCAGCCACGACATTGTTCTCTGTATTGGCGGCATCAATGTAAGCGGTCGTGGTTTGACAGCCAGCAAGAAACAGCGGCGCCATAAGGCCCGCTAACAGCATTTTTTTCATAACAAAACTCAGATTGGTTTATAGATCGATAACAGTAAAGTGTGGCTTTGACGCTGGTCGTGCAGCGGAAACCCAGATCATATGGTTTGAGCCACCCTCGACAGGAACCTCATAGCGGTAGTGTCCAACTTGAAGAGAGACGGTGTCCGACGTTTTTTGGACTCGAGTGATTTGATATTGGCTAGGCAGGGCGGATAATGAACGAACATCTGCACCTGTGGTAGCAAATGAGTAAATGGCTCCCGCCCCCTCTAACCATTCACTTTCTTGAGATAAGAGTGCTTGTCCTGCCGCTTTCACCGTCATACGTGTGATTTCTCGAGTCAAAATGCTTGGAAATTGTTGATCGAATTCGGAGGCGATGACTTTATCCATGTCTGACAACAGCTGGGTATTTTGTTGGTTGACCGAAATGCTAGGGTAGGCGATTTGACGCTGTTTCAAGCGCGGGAGTGAGCCACCAGCGTATGAAATACTTCCTCCGGCAAGGAAAAGAGGGAGATCGAGTCGTTTTTCTTCTTTGATGATGGATTGCCCATTTTCAAAAATGACCCAGACTTGATTTTCAATTGTGCTTTGAGGGCGCTTTTTCATCGCTTTCGCTAATTGAATATCGGCTTTTATACTTTCAGCGCCGGACATACCGTAGGCACGCTCTAAGGAATTGATGGCCGTGTTGTAATCACTTCTCGATTGAGCATTCAGTAACAAGAACAAGCCATGTGAGTAGCTGACCAGAGGATTGGCATAGCCATGGTATGGCTGCCATTGGTTGGTAAAAATGCCGCCATCTTCTAAGGCATAACGCATATTTTTAGAGTTAGTGGCTTGGCTAACGAGTTTGCCAATGATCCCGCTGGCATTGAGCGATTCTTTGTCGCGCTTAACTTCATCGCCAAAATACTCAATGGCACGACGCTCACGATCGTTTGCTCGGTTGAACTCCACGCGCGCATTATTCATTTCACCTTGAGCCCAGAAGTTCCAAGCTTTGAGTGTGTTCACCATGACCCCTTCAAAATGAGAAGCTTCATAGTCCAGCATGGCGTCATTGCCTAGGGTAGCACCTAGCGACTCTCCCGTTTGAGATAGGGTACTTTCGGTGTCTTCGAAACGCATCAAGCGTTCTGATGCGTCGAGAACGTCAGTTGATAATTGGTACTGCGAGGTTTTGTTAAGCAAGGTGCCAGCTTGTATCGACCAGAGTAAGTCGTCGACATTTCCCGTTTCTGGGTCATAGTCGGCGCGTTCTAAGGCGTAATCTTTTGCTTGCTCTAAGTCGCCCTGTAGCAACATCTCGTTGAAGTTTGACAAAGATTTTTGGTGCGACATCGCGCTGCAACCACTTAACAGTGTGGCAGCGACACACAGAGTGAGGTGTCGAGGTTTGTATTTAGCCAACATTTTTATATGTATTATTGTAAATTATTCTTAATAATAAGAGGCTATGAATGCGATGGCTAACAAAATTGATGTATCTGCACTCTGTTTGATTGCAATTTAGTCAAATTGTTCTAATTTTGCTCTCCGCGTTAACATGCTGAAATACTTGATAAATGTCTTATAAATTTGACGTCAAAGTACAAAGATCTGTTTAAACTTGCTCAGTTGGCGGCGAGAGACCTCGACTTGGTCGCCATTCTTGAGCGTTAAGACGAGGGAACCACTGGCGCAAAACTCAGTATTTTCAATCGCCGCCATCTGTACGATTTCACTGCGATTGGCTCTAAAAAAGTCCTTTTCGGGCAAGCGCTGCTCTATTTGTCCTAATGTGCGATAAAGCATCGGTTTCTGTTTTTCAAAAAAGACTTGGGTGTAATTGCCTTGTGAGGCGAATCGTTCGACCTGCTCTAAAGCGATGAGCCAGCAACGTTTACCATCTTTAACGAAGAAGCGGTCATGCAATTGCATAACAGGCTCAACTTCTGAGGAAGTCTCTGGCTCAGAGGAAGTAACGGGCTCTGAGGGAAGGCGATGAACAGCGCTCAGCAAACGTTCTTTCGTAAAAGGTTTTAGCAGATAATCCACCGCTTGCTGCTCAAAGGCGTCGACGGCGTATTCACTGAATGCAGTGGTGAAAATCACCTTTGGAGCAGGGATCAATTCTGCTAAAAGTTCGAAACCATTTCCATCGGGGAGGTCGACATCCAGAAACAAGAGATCAATCGAGTGTTGCTCAAGCTTTTCTCTCGCTTGCTCTAATGAAGCCGCTTCGGCGACCAATTCAATGTTTTCGATCCCTTTGAGCTGGCTTTTTAACTCGACTCTGGCTAAACGAGAATCTTCTACGATCATGGCTTTATACATGGCATGTCCTTACTGCTGAAACTCCGCCCCAAATGGGGCGGAAGAGTGGTTGGTCATCTTTATTATTCAGTTTGACTCAACGAGGATGAGTTGACGTTAGCGCGTTGAATACTCACTTTGGCTTCGACGACGTCATTCACTTCATTTAATGAGAGCTGAGCGGCGTCACCATATAGCATCGTAAGGCGATCTCGAATGTTATTAATGCCAATACCGTCTCCAGAGTGCTTATTCAAGGTTCCGGGATTGCGCACCATAAGGTGCAATTGTTCAGGCTGACTGTCGACCGTGATGTGGAGATCGCCGCCTTTCGCATTTGGAGCGATACCGTGCTTGATTGCATTTTCAATCAGCAATTGCAGAATCATGCGTGGTACTTGCCAATGATTGACATCACCTTGTTTATGCCACTCAATACGAAGGCGGTCTTCATACTGGAGTTGGTTTAAATCCACATAGCCATTACACAGTTCCAGCTCTTCATTTAGAGACCACTGAGTGTGTTGTTGCGTGGTGATCAATGAGCGAAGTACATCCGATAGCTGAGTCAGGCTTTCTCGCGCTTTTTCTCGATCTTCAAGGATTTGTGCTCGGATGTTGTTAATGGCATTGAACACAAAATGCGGGTTCAGTTGATTCAGCATGAGATCCATCTGCATAGTAGAGAGATTCTGCTCCAGTGCTTGTTTCTCTGCCTCAATGCGTTTCACTGTTTGCTGACGTTTAACCAGTAGGTAGACGACCGACCAACCGAATAAGAACAACAATAAATTCGGTAACGCGCCTAGTATTTGCAGCAAACTATTGTCAGGCAATTCGCCAAACACAATCACCATAGCAGGGACTAAAATTGCACCGAGTACACCGACGGAGATGAGTGCGCCTGTCGCAGCGCCTTTCAGAGCACGTTTAATGACGTTGGCGGTGCTGGTCTCCTGCTCTTTTTGGAAATAATGACGAAGCCAACCACTGCTGACCAATAATGCAATGACCAGCGCTAAGCTATTGATGAACTCAAAGGGCTGAAACCCCATAAAGTAGCTGCGAAGATAGAGGTTTAGCTGACCGAAGCCCCCCCATAAAACCAACTGGATAAGCCAGAACTTTATTGAATTGTCTTTCATATTGTCCTTCCTTTCAGTGCATGCTTGGGCGAATCAATCAGCACTGTGACGATGTTAAAGAGAACGAAATATCAATCAAGCGCTTGTTTTCTAAAGTGCATGGTTGATGTGTATCTTGTGTGGTGTTGACCACGAGAAGAACAATACCTTTAGAGTGAGTTCAAATTGGGGGCTTTGGGATAAACGGTCAGATTTCTATTTGAGTGGTTTGGTGTGACGCTTCGGGAGAGGAATGCCATCTGGAATGAAGATTTGTCACTTCATTCTTAAAGTTACGCTATGAGTAGTAATCACCCGGTTCCTGCTATTGTTTAAATACTCATTGCCAAATAGAATGCGAACTATTTCTATTTTAACTCGCGCTTAATCGATGCCACGAGAATGGTGGGACGAGAGAGGGCGTTGGTGCAGGCAGTCACTATCCGACTGTGGATGCGCTAGGCAGTGGTGAAGTATGTCTAATATATTGATTGTTGACGATGATGTGCAGCTTTGTGAGCTGCTTGAAACCGTGCTTATCGAAGAAGGCTATCAAGTCAAGTCGGTGCATGGTGGGGAGCAAGCTTTGGCCCATATGGAAAATCAAATGGTAGATTTGGTTTTGCTTGATGTCATGTTACCGAACATTAATGGTTTACAGGTGGCAAGGCGTATCTGTCAGCGTTTTGCGACGCCAATTTTAATGTTGACGGCACTCAATGATGAAACCTCGATGTTGGATGGGTATCAAGCGGGGGCGGATCAGTACATAGGTAAGCCATTTAAAGTGCCTGAGCTGCTTACGCGGATCAAAGTTATTTTACGTCGCGTCGGGTTAGAACGTCAGCGCCAGTCGATGTCCAGTGGTGTTGAATCCATCACACAGCAGATCTCCTCGATTCCACTTACAGGCACTGAAGCGGATTTGCTGAACTACTTGGTGAAATCTCAAGGCTTGGTGGTGTCGAAAGCTGAACTCCAAACGGAAGTCTTAAAGAAAGAGCTCAGCCCGTTTGATCGTAATCTCGATATGCACATCAGTAACATTCGTCGTAAGCTGGTGGAGGCCGGACTCTCCAAACAGCACATTAAGACGTTTCGCGGAAAAGGCTACAGTTTTCTAGAATCAGCGCAAGGGTAGGCGAATCAATGACCTTCTCATGCCCTGACTTTATTGCTAAGCGCAAAGATACCCTCGCATTTCAGCTATTCAGCTACTTGTCTGCCATCATCATTACTATTTTGCTGGTGCAAGCATTGGCTGAAAAAGCATTGATTCATTCCATGTTGAAAGTACCGTCTGATGTCAAACAAGAGATGTTGAACATCGCGGACCAAGCCAATGTGTTGATCGATGATGGTGACATGGATGAACTGGCGGACTGGGCCAATGCGCAAAAGTACTATTTGTTTGTCCTGAATACAGAGCAGCAACCGATTACCGATCGCACCATGCACCCGCACTTCGAATTCAAATTGCGCTATCTGCGCGATATTCATGGTCTGTTGAATAATCGTGTCAGCAAGCCCTTGCTTGGTATTCCTTTGATTGGAGAGCATACGCTTGTTATTCAGCTTCCGGCTCAGCTCCATCCAGCGCATCACTTCTTGGTCTATTTGGGGATCAGCCGTTTGGCGATTGCCATTATTATTCTGGTGCTATTTTCGTTTTTAATTGCCCGAAAGTTACAGCAACCGTTGGACCGATTAAGGGAAGCCAGTCGTAAGCTGTCGCAAGGGGACTTTAATGTGAATGTGCAAGCAGAGCTGAAGTCTCGTACGCGTGAATTTAACGAACTGGCGCGGGACTTTGATTATATGACGAAGGAAATTCACTCTCTGGCGGAAAAGCAGCGTCGATTGATTCGTGATGTTTCCCATGAGTTAAGAACGCCGTTAGCAAGGCAAAATTTGGTGTTGCATTTGCTGCGCAGTCGAGCCAGCGAAGCGCAATTACCATTGGTCGATAAGTTGGAAAATGAAGCGAATGAGCTGGATCATCTGGTAGGGGAAATTCTGGAGTTTAGTCGCTTAGAAAACTCGCGCTACGATGCACACCTCAAGCCCATCTTGCCTGAAAGTGTGATTAATGTGCAGCTTGAACGCAGTAAAGCGGATTTACAATCAGGACAATCGTTGTCACTGGGCTGTATTACTCACTCAGGTATGATCATGGCTGATGAACGTCTGTTGTTACGTTGTATGAGTAATTTGATTGGCAATGCGCTGAAGTATGCCGGAGAGCAGGCGCAAGTGTCGGTTTGTGTCGGCTCGCGTGTTCATAAGCAGCGCGAGTGGCATGTGATCACGGTGAGTGACAACGGTCCCGGTATCTCAAAAGAGCATCTCACGGATATTTTCAACCCGTTCTCACGTTTAGAAATGGCGCGTGATAAGCAGTCGGGCGGTTACGGCATTGGGTTAGCGATAGTGAAAGAGGCGATGCGGGTTATGCAAGGACGTGTCGAGGCAAGTAATCGTGAAGAAGGGGGCCTAAAAGTCAGCTTATTGTTCCCAGTTGAGCATCGCTCCTGCTAAGTCCTGTTAGCGAAACGTTCTCGAAATGCTTTTGGAGTCAATCCCATGATTTTGATGAACACTTTACGGCTAGCACTGGGATCTTCATACCCAACCTGACGAGCGATGGATTCAAACGTATCGCGACGACATTCCAGTAAATCACACATCTTCTGCACTCTGAGTCGTTGCATGTATTCGTTGGGGTTGAACCCTGTCGCTTTCACAAAACGTCGTTGCATGGTGCGCTCAGTAAGATGGTGGCGCTGAGCCAATGCGGCGATGGACAGGGACTCTGAGTATTCTTCCAGCATCGTGTGTTGTACGGCGATGATCGCGATGTCCCCATGATCAAAGCTTGGTGTAAATTGCTGGTAGAATCGCTGCTCTCTGGGCGCAGTATCGACGACTAAAAGTTTTCCGAGTTGACGCATTACGGTGAGCGAAGCGTATTGAGCGACCATCTCTAAGCCCAAATCTAACCATGACATCATTCCTCCCGCAGTGATCACATCCCCGTGATTAATCAATAAGGCATTGGTATCGAGCGGAATGTTGGGATATCGCTGGCGAAACTCTTCACTCAGACCCCAATGGGTGGTGACACTGCGCTGTAAAACAATTCCCGATGCGGCGAGTAGGAAACTCCCCGCACAAGCAGAGGCAACGACTGAGCCTTTGGCATGGGCGTATTGGATGTGCTCAAGAAGTAAGGCGGGTGGGTTGGTGTACTCACGATTGGAGCCACAAGGAGGAATGATGATCAGAGAGCCTGTAGGGGAAGGAGTGATAGGTGGTGCCATATCGACCACGTTCCAGATATGAGGATCAAACCTGACTTCGGCGTCATGCTCTTCACAAGCGCGGTTTGCCATAAAGAAAAGCTCTTCGAGACCAAAAACGGCGGACTTTAGTGCACCTTGATAATGGCATATCGTAATGTGAATGGTCTTCATCGTTCACTCTCCGCTCAGTCTTTGTTTCCTAAGTATCATCAGTAAGGGGTTGGCGTTGTGTCGATTATAGCCTTATTTATGTCATTTATGACTCTTATGTAAAGGTTGGCCTCAAATCATAATAGAGGCAACTGATTAACGGTTAGCGCCTTTGCTAAGCCGCAACAACCCGATAAGGACACTCATGATGACTACATTGACGACTCCCAATACCCCTATCCACGCCGAAAAAGCACTGATCGCCATTGACTTGCAAAATGATTATTTTCCCGAAGGAAAGTACCCTCTTTGGAATACCGAACAGGTACTCGCCAATACCAAACAAGCAATCACGAAAGCCCAGCAGCAAGGGATGGCGATCATTTTGGTTCAGCATATTGCCAACCCTCAGGTAGGCGCAGCCCCTTTCTTTAACCAAGGAACTGAAGGGGCTAAGATCCATCCTGAGATCCTAGAATGCGCACCAGAGGCTTGGGTGGTAGAGAAAGCGTTTGCCGACAGTTTTGAGCAAACCGAGTTAAACGGCGTTTTACAGCAGCTTGGATGTAAAGAGCTTGTGTTATGCGGAATGATGACTCAGAACTGTGTAACGCATACTGCGCTATCTAAAGCTGCGGAGCCATATCGAGTGTCGATTTTGGCAGACACCACCACAACCGTTGATGCAATGATTCATAACATCGCGCTACATGCCATGTCTACGCGTGTTGCTTTGATAGATTTAGATTCAGAATATTGAGAGACCTTGCTCTCTTCTTATCAAGCAAGGTGCAATAGACTGCCGATCGAAACAGGCTATCTTTTTATAACCACCTGTTCTATAAAACTAATCCTAAATAACTTAACGAATGCAAAGAATGTAAATTTGCTGCGAATAGTAATGCTTATCAATTATATTCGCCCGCGAAATACATCGACAAGGTCACTTCCTTGTTTTGAATTCGGAGTAAAAGGATATGTTTACGAAGCGCCCTCTGGCACTTGTAATTGGTGCCGTATTGGCGGCACCTGCGATCGCTGCAGACACTGACGAAACCGTTGTGGTTCAAGGCCATGAACACGGTTACAAAGCGGATACTAACTCAACCGCAATGCGAATGGAGATGACTCAACTGGAAACTCCATCACAAGTTGCAGTCATTGATGAGGCAGTAATCGATGAGCAGCGTGCCAGCACACTCGGTGAAGTACTACAAAATGACGCCAGTGTGAGCGAGGGCGGCAAATCACGTAACCGTGAACGTTTCTCCTTACGTGGTTTCAGCGTATCGAGCTCAGATGGCTTCCTGCGTGATGGACGTCAGCATTGGTCGCACTACCGCCAACCGATCGAGTTACTTGAGCGTGTTGAAGTATTGAAAGGCCCATCGGGTCTTCTATATGGCAAATCTGAGCCGGGCGGTCTGATCAACATGGTGTCAAAGAAGCCAACGGCTGACACTCAATTTTCAATCAGCCAAGACTTCGGTTCCGACGACCATTTCCGTACAGTGGTTGACGTAAGTGGTGCGTTGAATAGCTCAGAAACACTTCGAGCGCGTGCTATCGTCGCGAAAGAAGACTACAGTTCTGCTCGTCAATATGCCGATGGCAGCAGCCCAGAAACAGACCGCATTGTTGGTGGTTTAGTGGTGGAGTTTGATGTAACAGACAACATTACACTCTCTGCACATGCTGATAAGACACGTGATCAAGGCGATGTTGACTCAGGTGCTTACATTGTTGACGGCAAACCTGTTCGTGGCGACAAGTACATATGGGACGCTGAGTGGTCTCATATCGACAATGAAGTAGAAAACATGGGTTTTGATGTTACAGCTCATTTAAGTGATGCTGTTGTGCTTAAAACCGGCTACAACCACCAAGATTTCAAACGTTTGGATATCGAGTCTTATCCAAAATTCAGAAAATATGAAACAGATGGTGTTATCACCCATGGCGGTAATGAGCGTTCAGACCACTGGGAATTTGATACAGCTTACCTAGACGTTACCGCTGATTATTCACTGGCTGGCACAGAGAATACTGCGCTAGTGGGCGTGAACTTCTTAAAGTACAACTACGGTCGCTTTATGAAGTTTTACGACAGTAAAGATGTAGCTCCAGGAACGCCAGTTGGTTCGCCGACGTATTCTGCTCGCTCAAGCTACTCTTCTAAGAGTAAATACGAAATGTACGGTATTTACTTGCAGAACATGATGACGCTGAATGAACAGTGGCAAGTGATCGCTGGTGTACGTTTTGATGAGAAGAAATCAGATAAAGTTAAAGAAGACCATATTTCGCCTAAACTTGGCTTGATTTATCATCCTCAGTCAAACGGTTCTGTGTACTTGCAGTATTCAGAAAGCTTTATGCCGTTGGGTGAAGTGTCTAATGGACGTGGTCGTATCTATACCAATGACGGCGAGGCACTTGACCCAGAAATCGGCAGTGCTTACGAGCTGGGTACCAAGTGGGAACTCTTTGATGACAACTTGCTACTGTCTGGTGCGATCTTTAAGACGACACTAGAAAACATCACACTTGATGTTGATGCTGGTACTGACGCAAGCGGTAACGACCTACTGCATAAGACACAGGAAGGCGAGCAAGTCCACAAAGGTGCAGAGTTGATGGCTCAAGGTAACGTGACAGATGCTTTCTCAGTGATGGCATCGGCAATCTATCTTGATGCAGAAATCACCAACCACTCACACTATTCTGGTAAGACACCGGTGGACGTGCCAGAAGTCGCGGCAAGCTTGTGGTCAGCTTATCAAGTGATTGAAAGCACTGATGTCAATCTAGGTGTTGTGTACACGGGCAGTCGTTTTGGTGATGCTTATAACACCTACAAGAAAGACGGCTACACGCGAGTGGATATGGGCGTCGCTTACAACCATAAGTTTGGCGACAATCTTGATTTCACGGCACGTCTAAACGTAGAAAACCTATTTGATACAGACTACCTACGTGGCGGCAGCCAAACTCAAACGATTTTGGGTGAAGGCCGTAACTACATGGCAACGCTACAAATCAAATACTAATAAGAAACACTGCCTATTTGGGGAAGCATTGCTTCCCCTTTTTTATATCTCGTTTGAATATCTGGCTAAGTCTTTCCAATATACAGAAGGGTGGATCGCACTTTATTAACTGATGTGATCGAGTCCCTTCTTTGTAACGTTAAACCAACGTTAGCTCGTTTTCATTGCATCTCTTAGAAAGCGCTTAAAGGAACATTTCAATGTCACTAATGGTGTCGCATACCTTACCCTCTAAATTTGGCTTTACTTCGACCAAATCAGTTAGACTTTTAACTACGATTTTTTTGTCCAGCTGGCCTGAAACCCGAGCAAGGTGCCCTAACCCCGTAATTGCAGCAGATGCAACCCATCGGTCATCATCATATATATATTTCAAATATACATTTTGAACCCATTTCCAATCTTCTAGCTCACATAAAGCAAGTAGCAAAAGACAAAGCTCTTCTCCTTTAGCTAAATTTAATCTAGTTTCGGCATCTTCTTTTGTGACAGGTGCCACCCTCTGATATTCACTCATTTTATCTTGCCTTTTTTGTTAACCAGTCCGGCTTTACGTAATGTAGCTTGCATAGTCTGATCTAATTCATTCCACGTCCTTGTATGGCCGTGGAACTTCCCTGGCGTATGCTCGTCGAATACTGAAAACTCTCCAGTTTGCTTATCAACAGATACCCTCCGTGTAGTGTTTCCTGGAAGTTCTATCGAATTATCGAGAGCTTGTTGCGGGTTAGTAGGCTCAGGGTTTGCCTTGCCCCTCTTGACTTTTCCATGCTTAGGGATCGACTCAAATTCTCTCTTTGTAACCCCACCACAATTCTTAACAAACAGATTATGTTCAGTGACAAAGTAAGTATGGAAGCCGGAGAGGGTTAAATTGTAAGCCGTTTGGAGTGTGTCTGTATCGGTGACTGAGACACATTCATTTCACAGATTATGCCACTGGGAACAAAGATGATTGCTAAACTAATTTGTTAAATTGTGATGTAAATATCAATAACTAAGGGCGATATAAAAACTCAGATGATTTTGGGTGAAGGCCGTAACTATATGGCAACGCTACAAATCAAATCCTAATAAGAAACACTGCCTATTTGGGGAAGCATTGCTTCCCCTTTTTTATATCTCGTTTGAATATCTGGCTAAGTCTTTCCAATATACAGAAGGGTGGGTCGCACTGTATTAACTGATGTGATCTAATAGCGTCAAGCTGTCTTTAAGAGACAATCAAAGATAAACAAGGATATGCTATTGCCCAAGTTAAAAGTCTTAAGCCCAAGCCAATAACGGATGTTTCGGAATAATATCAAGCGTTTTTTCTGCTGGTAATGAGAAAGTTGCCACCGAATTCAAAGAGAAAAAACATGGCCGTAGCGAAGAGCGAGACCTGTTTCAGTTAAGACCAAATTGCCAGCCGACTTAGTGGAAATATGGCCGACCGTAAGATTCATCATAGCAGTAGAACACCATCGTGTGATCAAAGGTAAAGGCACTGTAGGAATGTCTTATGTCATCAGTTCTTTGTCGCTGAATCACAAATTTCAGGGTCACTAAATTCGCCAGTATTGGAGGATTGAAAACAGCCAACATTATGTTATAGATTTTTTCAGAAAATAGTTCTCGTATCACTTTAGTGGGTGCCGTTAAAATATCGCGTTGTTTAGACGCTTTGTGATGAATATGCTTAAGCAATGTGATTGTGGTGCACCAAGCCAAAAAGTGAAGCTGAAGAAAGCGGGTTGGAGCGATGATTATAGGGCAAGAGTCTTCTTTGGGTTATAAGTCCATCAAAGTATGCTCCCGCCCTGTTTGTAGCTCCGAGAGCTTTCATAGCTTCTTTTAATTGAGCAATATCGTTAGTGGCTAAAGTTAAGGATAGGTCTATTTTAGTCCTAGCTATACCATCCGTAATACTGATGTTATCTAGATTTACCCCTAGTCTCTTTGCTGCATCAGCTGCACTCTTTGTAACATCTAATTTTTCTTACTTGCCTCAAACTCAATAAGGTGAGTCGAAGCCGTATTCAAAATCTCCATTAAGTCATTAGTGCTAACGGTAAAATTACAGTCCCACATCGTAACCGTAGTTTTTTGAGGATCACGGCACAATACTATTTCTCCCCATTGGTTATTTCCGTACATTAATTCGGCATAAAAAATATCTCTATCATCACAATGTAACAGGCCATAATCTAATTTATTTTTCATTTGTTAGGCTCCCTAAAACCAGATAAGTTATTTTCACTTTGGTCAAATCGGAATGTTCGACCATCAGGTGCTACCGCATCAACAACGGGAACGGACGGGCCATTTTTTTAGCTGTTTTATTAATTAGTTGTGTTCCAGGTGTCGTAAGAATATCGTCTACAATATCTTGAGCTTCTTGATTCTGAACTCTTGCTTTTCTACTAGAAGATGAATAGATACTGCCTTCGCGTTGAGAGTGTTTATCTAGACTAAAACCAGCTCTTGTGCGCCCTCCTTTATATGGTTCGGCCGCAAGCTGACTTAGCTCATCTACATTGTTTGCCCCCCCCCGCCACAATTGTTAACAAACAGATTATGTTCAGTGACAAAGTAAGTATGGAAGCCGGAGACCGTTAAATTGTAAGCCGTTTGGAGTGTGTCTGTACCGGCAACTGAGACACACTCATTTCTCAGATTATGCCACTGAGCTTAATAATGATTGCCAAACTAATTTTAAAGTTGTGAGTTAAATGTAAAAAATTGTTTACTCGTAATATTTTGCAGCATAAAAAATATTAGCAATAACTTTCCAGTTTATATCATTAGGAAACGCTTTTTCTTGATTATCATAGTAGCCATCCATCTCTTCAACCCACCCAGACATGGCTTCTAAAAAGCTTGGTAAGTCTTGGTTTTCCCAATCATCATAATGATCGTTAAAGTCAGAGACCATTCTTTTTAAAAACAAAGAAAAATCGTCCTTTGTTGATACGTTATCAAGCTCACTAAGTAATTTTGATGTCATTGAAAACCGCCTTTAACTATTATTTTCAACACCCACTCGGGATACCGTTTAAAAGTTCTCTTTGTATTTACTGAATTGAGCAATCCAACCGTCATCAGTGTAAATTTCACCAGAGAGTCCATCACTGACTTCGTTCATATTGGCTTTGCTTGCTCCTTCTGAACATATAAGCTCAACATCATCGTCATGCTGTTCAATCATCCACAAGAAGTTATGAATGACATCATCAATAGAGTTTACAACAACCTCTCTTACAAGAGATAACTGGTCATCATTTAAAGAAGATAGTTTCTTGTTGAACTCTATAGCTTGAGTTGACTTCATTCTGCCGGAAACCATCTTTTCATACTTATCAATGGCGTCATCGCGAACTTCAGTCATTAACATGTGGCCAAACTTTTCTAAAATATCGTCATTTTTCATTATCTTACCTTTTTATACCCAATAATCATGAGATGCTAGGTTCAGCGAGCCAAGCAGACTCGACCATAGTGAATCTGTCACTGACTCCATTTCTGCGTTAGAGGTATTGAAAATAGAGTGACTATTTCCTTCACCACTGCCTTGATTTGAAACCAGTGACAAGGCTTTGAATACTGCATCTTGAAGTTACTTGGGTTATGTATGCAACAGAGTTTATTGGGTTGTTTTCTATGAGCAATTGCTTTCAAGCCCATTGTGACCTTGAGCTTGTTTTTAATGTGACTAACAGTTAATGGCTATGAAATTGCAAGCATTTTTTGAATAGAGTCCAGAATGTGTCTTAATTCTGAGCTTTTGGTGGATGTTTAATCTTATTTTTAGTAAAAAATAAACACACTGTCTATTCGGGAAGCTGTTTTGGCTTCCCACTTTTTTCTTTTCGCCTCAACTTTTCATTTTTCTCGCCTTAGATTATCAAAACCAGCCATATCAACAGCTCCCTTTGACTTCAACGTTACCGGAGATGTAGCGCTTTTTAACAGCCGTGCTTTGAAGCAATAGCGCTTCTGAGGTAATTTCTGTTGGATGATGCCGTAACGTCAACAAGATGATGCAGTTAATTCGCTTTAAAAAATGGGAGACGAGTTGGGAAGGGCGTCGATATCAAAGTGGCTCTATTTGAGCTACATACTTAGTATCACTCTCTGCGACAAAATGAAACCTGTGCTTTTCTAGCACGTATACCCAAGTCACCTTGTGATACTAGGTGGAGTTACCAATACTTATTTAATCGGTTGTTGTGACTTTTGAGATGGATTTCAAAGATCTGGGTTTGAGTTACTTTTCCTAGCAATGTCATTATTGCGGCAAAAATAGGCAAGGTGATGGCAGTGGCCGATAAATTACGATTATTCATTATTGAATGTGTAGATCCGATGGATCTGATCCAAAATCGCTCAGAGGCAAAGGCGATTGAAAAAATGTGCAGAATTATTGGTCATGAAGCTGCCATTCTTACCGCGTATTCAGAAAAAGACTTGATTAAATACTGCGACTATATCTCTTCGATTGATAATATTTACTCTTCCGATAGGCTAAAAAAAGTACCTCTCTGTATTCATGTTTCAGCGCATGGGAATCAGCATGGGGTGTCATTTGGACGTGACTTCCTCGATTGGCGTCGCCTATTTTTAGCGCTAGACCCGATCCTTAAAGATATGAGCAAATACAATGGAGAGGTGCTGATTAGTTTATCGGCATGTGGAGCGGGATATCAAACCCTTGCGGATGAAATTGAAGCTGAGATTGCGAAAAACCGTACCAGTGCATCTAAGCCTCTTAATCCCCAGCAAATCAAAGATGGTGAAACGGTATCGCCCCCTGAGTATATTTTTGTGACAGAAGGCAGTCAGGGGAAAGATGTCGTGTATTGGGATGATGCCACTGTCTCTTGGACGGTGTTTTATCACCAGATTTCAAAACTACCTGTGATTAATGACGATGCGATAAATCGAATTCTCGATGATATCGAAACCGCAACGGATACGGTGTTGAGCTCATTTAAGTGGGACAGAGAAACGCTAAAATACATTCGTTACTAAGTGGTGTAAATTCAAGAAGAGGGCACTGGGTCCTCTTCTTATCAATTATCTTCTTACCCGCTTACTACCAATACACTTTCATTAAGACTTCATTGTGCACGTATTCGGCGTTGCGATAGTCATTAAATCCAAAATTCACTTCCATACCTAAGCTGTTGTTAAAACGAAATTCTGACGTTATTTGTACGTCATGCATTCTATCGCCGTCGAGGGTGGAAACGCGATATCGAGGGATCAAGGCGAACCAGTCGGCGAACGCATGCCTTACGCTGATATCAGCGGCGAAACCATGCTCATCAAAGCGAACGATTTGATTATTTGACGATTTTTCTCTTTGGTAATCGATAATATTGAGTCCACCTGTTAAGGCAACGGACGTGGTCATGTCTCCAAAATGGACGCCATAAGCAAAGTAGGTATTGCGATAGTCGGTATTGCCTGAAGTCACCAGATCCGATTCTAGTTTGATCAGGTGCATACTGTCATTGGCTGAGAAGCTCGCGCCCCCACTAAGACCAAACATATTACGTGATCCTTTACCTTCGTAGGTATCACCGAGGAACGAGGACATGCTATCGGCTTTTTGTTTACCGAACTGCAACCCCACTTTGGCATAGCGATAGGGACTTTTGTCGTTAAAGTCGTAATGAGGTGTGACATCGTTAGGTTCGCTTTCGAAAGAGGTGTTGGAGTTAGCCAATGCCGAAGCGGAGAGCAAGGTGCTTAAAAGAAAAATGGCGGTATGTTTCATGGTCGAATGACTGTCCTTGTGTCGCTGTGTATCTAGTTGCCCGCAATGCTTGTAATTATGGTGACATTCAAATTGGTCGTGTTTGAACAAGGTCGACTGGGATTGAATGCTTGCTATCTCGTCAATTTATAAACTTAAGTGATTCAGTGCAATCTTATTTTGAACGGTGTTCATAATGGATTGTATAACTGTGATAGCTATCAAGATTTACATTCATTGAATCCATGGAGGGGCGGTGATATCGACAAAAATTCTTCGCGTACAAAATCTTCACGTAAATAGCGAAGTGTGGCGGCTTTGTTGACTCGTCTATGTGAAGGTCAGCGAAGAACGTAAACAATGTAAATTAAATGCCAATACGAATGATTATCACATAAATTGCGTGCCATTATGATTGGTTGCTAGTGACTTTTATGCTGCTGAAAAGCAAAGGCGTGCAAATGTGGGCGCGTCGTCTTCACGTTTATGTCTCGATGGCTTTGCTTCTTGTGGTGCTGTTTTTTTCAATTACAGGTATCACTTTAAACCGCCCTCAATGGTTTGAGTTGAGTGAACCAGTTCGAGAGCAGCACAGCGCGATGTTAAATATGGACAGCTTCCAATTCACTCACGAACGCGGTTTTTCTCCTTCTCGCGAACCTTTGTTGGATGCGTTGTCGCGACAGTTTGATTTACGTGGGACACCCTCTCAGTTAGACGTGTATACCGAGGTCGAAGCTGGGGAGCTTGTCTTGGGTGAAATCTCTTTGGATTACAAAGGTCCAGGTTATAACGCCACGGTGTTCATTGATATGACCACAGGGAACGCCGAGGTAGAAACAACCGATTACGGCTTGGTGGCACTGCTTAACGACCTACATAAAGGACGAAACAGCGGTGAAGTATGGAAATGGTTCATTGATATCACTGCACTGCTGATGGTCGGCTTCGTGATGACGGGGGTGTGCATATTACTCCCTAAAAAGAAAACCTTAAGAACGTCGCTGAAATGGACGGCGTTTGGTTCGTTGCTCACTTTATTGATTTATTGGATTGCCGTGCCGTAATGAGCGCGGCGACGGAAATGGAACACAACCTCATGACTCGTATTAAACAACATGCGATGACGCTAGCGATGATCCTTTCGCCAGCGCTGTTCTTTAGTTCGGCTGCGGATGCGAAGGGCGATCTTAGCCCAAATGCCAAAGTTGAATTTGAATTTGAGTTACCTGCTATCGAGACCAGCATGTATGCCCGTCCTTATGTGGCGATTTGGGTTGAAGACAGTCAGCGCAAACCCGTGAAAACGATTCAGTTATGGGTCGGTAAAGATGAATGGCTGAAAGACTTGCGTAGTTGGTGGCGTAAAGTGGGACGTTATGATCGTGAATTGGTCGATGCGGTAACGTCCGCGACTCGTCCAGATGGCGAGTATCGATTTGTCTGGGATGGTACCGACGATGATGGAAAACGTCTCGCGAAAGGTGAGTACACGTTGCATTTTGAAGTGGTGCGTGAGCACGGTGGACGAAACTATCTCCGTCAAAAAATCACCCTTGGTGACAGTGCTCAAAGCTATCGACTGAAACCAACAGCCGAGACAGGCGATATTCAGTTCCAATACCAGCCGTAGTCAGCCGCTTGATAAGCGCTTTCACTCTCGCCCTCTAACGGGATGAGTCAGCTCTTAGTGGCTTGAGGAGGGAACGATTGGAGCACATCCAATAACGGGTGAAAGTCAGCGACAACGGCCACAAGTATTCAAATTTTCAATGCTCCCGAACAGGTCATCTTCATGGTTCAGTTCTTTGATCTTGTTCATATGGGAGCACCT
This sequence comes from bacterium sp. HQB-39, assembly GCA_043422575.1. GTDB lineage: Bacteria > Pseudomonadota > Gammaproteobacteria > Enterobacterales > Vibrionaceae > Vibrio. The sequence goes on from JBHOHG010000002.1 coordinate 56,643, forward strand.
CTTTTTTGGCGTGAAGACGCCATCGTCATAGGACAAAACACATGATGCAAAAAACGCTAAAAGTCGCTGCTCTTGCGGGGGTAATGGCGCTTGGTCTTGCCACCGCAACAACCGCAAATGCCCACCCGCGTTGGGTGCTGCCATCTCATTTCACGGTGTCTAAGGAAGGGGGCGATTGGTTGACATTCGATGTGACGGCTTCTCACGGAACATTCGTATTTGATAAGCCTGCGGGCAGTGATCGCGCTTTTGTTGTGATGCCTGATGGCCGTTCTGAGCGTCCTAATTTCGTAGTGAAAGGTAAGCGTCGTTCTATGTTCGATTTCTTCTTTGTGGAAGAAGGCACTCACAAGGTGGCGATCAACAATGAGCCGTACTACTGGACGGCTTATAAAGCAGGTCGTCGTGATACGGTGAAACGACTGCGTGCGAATAAAGCAGAACGCGATTCACTTCTGCCTGAGCAGTCTCGTGATGTCGTGACATACCTTGGTTACACTCGTGCGGAAAGCTATATCACGGTTGGTAAGCCAACGGATACCGCATTCAAAATGGATGGGAAATTATTAGAGCTTAAGCCGATCACGCACCCTTCGGACATCATTGAAGGTGAAGCGGTTGAATTCCAATTTTTCTACAACGGTCAGCCTCAGCAGGGCGTCACAGCGGAAATCACTCGTGATGGCACCATGTACCGCAACCATCAAGAACAGATGGATTTGGTCAGTGACAAAGACGGAAAAATTTCATTTGTGCCATCGGTGGCAGGGCGTTACCTCATGAAAGCCAACTACAAAGGTGAGCTAAAAGATCACCCAATGGCCGATAAAGCGAGCGTGAACGTACACCTGACGTTCGAAGCGCAGCTTAACTAACCATTATTTTCGTTAATGATAAGGTCCAGCAGTGCTGGACTTTGTTGTTTTAACACGATGAAACCTTGGGACAATAACATGAAAAAGAACGCTTTTTTTGCCGCGCTCTGTTTGAGCACAGCGCTGCCTGCGATGGCGCATTTTCCCTTAATGAGCTGCCACTTGGAGCAACATTCAGATAAGCAAGCAGTGGTTTGCCAAGCTGGATACTCTGACGGCAGTACTGCGGTGGATTACGACATTAAAATGTACGATTACGACGATAATTTGATCGCGAAAGAGACCACGGATAAAGCGTCTTCCGTGCGTTTCCCCCACCCAGAAACGGACTTTTATCTGGTATTCGATGCGGGGCATGAAAACCCAGTGGAAGTGGATGTGGTTGAGTTGACCGTCAAATGATCAGTCAACGTGTCCGCCCCGATAATGGCAGTCGAGAAGGTCAGTGGGTGATGCTCGCTATTGCTGTGATATTAGGTGTGTCCGCTGCATTGCTTCCATACCAACACAATGAGCACACGTTAGGTCACTTGGACTCTTTTCAAGTGAGTATTAAAGATATTCACCAAGATAATCTAGCGATGATAGCGGATCTCCGACTGGCTCATGAAGAGATCCGAGATATGCAGCTCGACAGTGGTCAATGGCCTCAAGTGGGTGAACTAGAGCAATTTTGGTTAGCGCCTTTTGTTCGCGACCCTAGCTGGAAACGTTATGGTGCGCACCATTGGCACCATCTCGGCGAAGGGGTTTACCTTGGTGTAAGTTCTGCAGCCTCTTCGATGCTTTTGGATGTGAAACAGGTCGAACCCAATATCTGGATTCATCATACCTTTACAGACCAATCTGACTCCAATGGTATTGATCTTAACGGTGTTGACCTTAATCGTGCTGACCTTGGCGGCGCTGAACTTAGCGGCATGGAGCTTAGCGGCACGGAACTTCACGGCACGGAACTTCACGGCATCGAGCTTAGCGTCAATGAGCAGAATCTTGCTTTGGTGTCTCTTGATGAACGCATCCAACAAGGTTGGCAGCAAATCGCATGGGCCACTGACTTCGCTGATACTCACTGATTGAATCCTGACCAGTGTCGTTCTGACTATGTGGAAATGATGTTTCAGTGAAACACATCAGGAAACGCTTTAAGAATGACCTCCATCTGATTGGAATTGAGATATGAAATTGCATTTTATTGGTCGCTATTTGGCGACTGCTTGCTTGATGTTGGCAGCGACGGGGAGTGTTGCTGCTGAAAAACTGACTATTGGGATCACGCTACAACCTTACTATAGCTATGTTAGTGCCGTGGTCGGTGATAAAGCCGAGATTTTACCTTTAGTGGATGCGGGATTTAATCCCCATAACTATTTACCGCAGCCCAATGATCTCAAGCGCCTAAATCAAATGGATGTGATTGTGGTGAATGGGATAGGTCACGATGACTTTGCGATGCGAGTTATTGAAGCGTCTCAGCGTCAAGACCTTGAGGTGGTTTACGCGAATAAGGACGTGCCTCTGCTCCCTGCAATGGGACAGTCGGTTGGGCAGGGGGCAGTGAACCCACATACGTTTGTTGGCTTATCCACTACGATTCAAAAGGTGTACACCATTGCGAATGAAATGAGTCGTCTTGACCCGGACAATGCCAAGTTTTATCGCAAAAATGCGCGTCGATATGCCAAAATTTTTCGCATGATGAAGCGTCAGGCGATGCTCTCACTTGGAGAGCTCAACACCGCAGGCATGAAAGTCGCCACCACCCACAATGCTTATGGCTATATTTTGCAAGAGTTCGGGGTGGATGTAGCGGCGGTTATCGAACCAGCTCATGGGGTAGAACCCAGTGCCAGTCAGCTACAGGAGACGATCGATAAGATTCGCGCTTCAGGGATTGATGTGCTTTTCTACGAGCTGAATATGCCGAATCGATTTGTCACCACGATTGAAGAAGCGACGGGTGTTCAGCTGTACCGTTTCTCCCACATGACCCATGGTGAGTATCGCAGCGACAAAGTGGAAATCGAGATGCGTGACAATGTGGCGACCTTGATTGAAGCGATGAAGTTTGTTGCGAGCCGCCATTCATTACAAGCGACGGCAACGAATACGAAAAAAGCGAAAACCTTGTCGATTCAAGAGGCTCAACCATGAGTGGGGCAAGTATTCGGCTCGATAATGTGAGCTTGCAGTATGGCGACCATGTGATTTTAAGTGGTATTGATGCGCAATTCGATGCTGGGCAGTGTCACGTGATCATGGGTCCCAACGGCGGTGGTAAAACGTCGTTGCTACGATCCATTCTTGGTTTGACTCCGTTTACGGGGGAGATTCATCTTGACTGGCAGCGCGAGAAAGGGGCAGTCGGTTATGTTCCGCAAAAAGCCATGTTTGAATCTAGCCTGCCACTGACGGTGATGGACTTTGTGCTGATTAATCAGACACGCATTCCTCTATTTTTGCGTCGCCAAGCTCGCCAGAAACGCCATGCTTTAGCCCAACTAGAACGAGTTGGGATGGCAACGCGTTGTGATCGTCGTATGGGGCAGCTGTCTGGCGGTGAGCAGCAAAGAGTGTTATTCGCACAGGCATTGCTCGATGACCCGGGCTTATTGGTGTTGGATGAGCCGACAACGGGGATGGATGAGCAGGGGGTACGATACCTAGAATCCTTGATCCAAGGGGTGGTCGCAGAAGGCAAAACCGTGCTGGCTGTGCATCATGATGTCACCGCCGTTCGCCGTCTTAATGCACAGGTTCATGTGGTTAACCGCCACTTGGTGGATTCAGGACATCACTCTCGCGTACTGCATCCCCAGCGGATTGAAACTCTGTTTAAACATTATACCGCCCGAAGTGCGGAGGTAGCTTGATGGACAGTTCAATCATGGCGCAATTTCGTCACTGGGCACAGGTCGGAGTCGAAGCGGGTTGGTTAAGTGACAGCTTTAGCTATGCATTTATGGTCAATGCCGTGGTCGCTGCGGTGATCTTAGGTCCTTTGCTGGGCGGCTTAGGCACATTAGTGATAGCAAAACGGTTAGCCTTCTTTTCAGAGGCTGTCGGTCATGCCGCATTGACGGGGATTGCGATTGGTGTCTTGCTCGGAGAGCCGCCAGATAACCCGATCATCGGTCTGTTTAGTTTCTGCATGATCTTTGCGTTACTGCTGCACTTTGTTCGTAATCGAACTAATGTGCCCTACGATACGTTGGTTGGGGTGTTTTTAGCCGTAGCACTTGCCGTAGGCGCCGCTCTCTTGATGTATGTGGCTCGAAAGATCAATATACACTTATTAGAGAACGTCCTATTTGGTTCCATATTAACCGTCACGGATCGTGATATTACGATCCTCGCGCTCAGTTGCTTGTTGATTTTATTGCTGTTGATCCCGACGTTTAATCGCATTCTTCTCACGTGTATCAGCCCTGATATTGCAAAAGTACGCGGTTATAACACCAGCTTTTATGACTACCTGTTTGTGATGATGATTACCTTAGTGACCATCGCTTCGGTGAAAATTATCGGAGCGGTATTGGTCGGCGCTTTGTTGTTGATTCCCGGAGCGACAGCTCGGCTTTTAACACAACGCATGGGCAGCTTTGTGCTTTTATCCGCGTTATTAGCGACGGCGGCCTGCCTTATCGGAACCATTGTTCCTATGGAGTTGGAACTGCCTGTCCCTTCAGGTGCATCCATCATTATTGTTTCTGCTGTTTTCTTTTTGTTTGCGACGCTGTATCGCATGGTTCGTAAAGGGTGATCTTATGAAATTTGGTGCTTCGAAATGGCGCTCTTGGTCGTTACTGCTTGTGCTTGCAACACTGTCTGTAGCGACAAGTCGAGTCGCGATGGCGAATGACATTGTCACGAGTACTCCCGTGACCTACATGCTGGCGACTCAGCTGACGCTTGATACGCCGCTGAATACACAGTATTTACCGCCCAAACGCTACGGTGTGGAGCGTCTGTCTAATTGGTATGCGACGAAAGGAGGGGAGAAAGCGAAACAAGCAGGAGCGCAAGCCAAAGTTGCTATCACCCTAGGTGCGGTATGGCCGCAAGATCCGACGTTTGTGTACGCAAGGCAAGGCAATATTGGGCTGATCGAGATTGATGCTTCGCAGGCGATTTCGCCACGGGCTCAAGGTGTCGCTTCATTGACATTGGCAAGTGGTGACCTTTCAAAGTATGTGTGGCTTAACAGTACAAACCTTACGCGAATGGCCGCAATTGTTGGCGAGGATCTGCAAAGGCTCTTTCCGCAGCACAAGGCAATCATTGCCAACAACCAAGATCGCTTGACGTTGCAGTTTCGCGCTTTGATCAACCAGCAGCAAGGCTTTTTGATAGAAAAAGGCATCGATTCAGTTGTACTGCTTAATCAAGCGTTAGAAGATTTTGCAGCGGGAAATCAGTTGTTTGTTGTTGAACGCCACTATGCGCCACAACTTGAGTGGAGTGAACAGGATAAAGAGGCTTTGCGTCAGCAGTTTTTAGACGACGACTCTCTCTGGTTATTGACGAGTAAACGCCCGTCTAAGGCTTTGTTAGCGCTTGTCCCAGCACATCGGATATTGCACGTTGATAGCCTCGATAGAATGGGGTCTCAGGGGATCAGTTTAAGCCAGCCCTTGATTCGCTGGCAGTTGAGGTAAACACCCAAGTTACCTGTTAAAAAGGCGCTCAATGAGCGCCTTTTTATTGTCACCTCGAAGCCATCACCTTGAAACCATCACCTCTAAATCACCACCTAGGGTAGTGGCGAGGAATGATCCCAAAATGGATTACGCCGATGCTTCTTGCTCTTTCTGTTCGAGCAAGTCAATAAAGAAAGCGAAGTCTAAAGCGAAGTCATTTAAACGCTTAAAGCGGCCAGATGCACCGCCATGACCTGCCGCCATATCCGTTTTGAATACCAAACGATTGTTGTCGGTTTTCATTTCTCGAAGCTTGGCAACCCACTTCATTGGCTCGAAGTACTGGACCTGTGAGTCATGCAACCCCGTCGTCACCAGTACATTTGGGTAGTCCTGCGCTTTCACATTATCGTACGGCGAGTAGCTCAACATGTAGTCGTAGTACTCTTTGTAGTTCGGATTACCCCATTCATCGTACTCGTTGGTTGTCAGCGGGATCGATTCATCGAGCATGGTGGTCACCACGTCCACAAAAGGAACGTGTGCTCCAACACCGAGGTAAAGCTCAGGAGCTTGGTTCATCACCGCACCCATCAGTAGACCGCCCGCAGAGCCGCCCATGGCGTAGACTTTTTCTTTGTGACCGTAGCCTTGCTCTAGCAGTGCTTTGGTGACGTCGATGTAGTCGTTAAACGTATTTTGTTTGGTCAACTTCTTACCATCTTCATACCATGGTCGACCAAGCATTTCTGAGCCACGGATGTGCGCGATGGCGTAAACAACACCACGGTCGATCAGGCTGAGACGGTAAGACGCGAAAGTCGGTTCAATGGTGGAGCCATATGAGCCGTAAGCGTATTGGTAAAGCGGGTTAGTGCCGTCTTTCTTAAACAGATCTTTACGGTAGACCAAAGAGACAGGGATTGCTTTGCCATCACGCGCAGGGATCATCAGACGCTCAGAATGATAGTTTGAGGCATCAAAATCACCCACGACTTCTTGTTGCTTCAGTTGCGTTGCCTCACCCGTCAGCAGGTTGAAATCTAGGTAGGTTCCCGGTGTGGTTAAACTGGTGTAGTAGACGCGCACATTGTCGTTGTCGTGCTCGTTGTTATCAATCAGATACGCCGCATACACCACATCATTAAACTTCAGTTCAAATTCGTTGCCAGATGACAACTGACGTACAGTGGTACGCGATAGACCATTTTCACGTTGTTCATACACCAAGTGGTCATTGAAGAGAGTGAAATCGACAAGCTGAACATTATCTTGTGCTGGGATGACATCTTGCCAATGTTCGCGATTTTGACGCTGATCTTTATGCACTTTCATCAGACGGAAGTTAACCGCTTGGTAGTTAGTGAAAATGTAGAACCAATCGCCTAGCTGTGACACGCTGTATTCAATGCCCGTCTCTTTCGGATAGAACAGTTCTGCGGTCGCATTACTTTGATGTAGGTCGACCAGAGACACACCGCTGGTTTCGGTGCTTGAATGCCAAATGTAGAGGTAATCGCTGGTGGTGCTCTTACTGATCGAAGTGTAGTAAGACGCATCCGTCTCTTCATAAATCAGGGTATCTTGCTCTTGCGCTTGACCTAGGATGTGGCGATACACTTGGTATCCCAACAGAGTCTGCGGGTCTTTTTTGATGTAGTAAAAAGCAAGGTTGTCGTTTTGCCATACCACTTCGCCAGACGTGCCTTCAATTTGATCATCGAAGTCGTTGCCTGTAGCAAGATCTTTGACCTTGATGGTGTAAACACGACGGCTGAGGGCGTCTTCGCTGTAGGCCAACAGCTGAGTGTTTTTACTCACCGCAGCGCCACCTAAGCTGTAAAACTCGTGACCTTCTGCCAGCTCGTTCACATCAAGGAGCACTTCTTTATCTGTGCCTTGTGCATCACGAGCACGAACATGAACATCATATTCTTTGTCACCGGATACTTCTTTCCAATAGTAGAAGTCGCCTTTACGTGCAGGGACTGAGCTATCATCTTTCGCAATGCGGCTCTTCATTTCTTCAAAGATGGTTTCTTTGAGCGGCATCGCGTGTTCAAGTAGGGCATCTGCGTACGCGTTCTCTTGATTTAGGTGATCAATGATTTCAGAGTCTTGGCGTTCATCATCACGCATCCAGTAGTAATTATCGACACGAGTATGACCGTGATGGGTCATTTCAAAAGGAACTTTTTTTGCAACTGGGTGAGCAAGCTCAGAAGGGTGAATCGCTTTTTTTTGAGTCACGTTATCCAATCCATAGTCTGTAGTTAAAGTGCCATTTATGGTTCTAGTGTCCAGAAAGGACGCTTTGTAATAAGGCAATGGCAGGGAAAATGCTACTGTTACTCGAAACTTGCCACTTGTCTCTTAGAAGCGATCACCAGTGATAAAGTCGGTAAGCATGTTAGCCTAGCTAGCTTACCTTAGCTGTGTGGCAAATGACACTCTGGATTGCTTTGCTCTCCGTTTTCCGATCGGTTCGAGAAATTGAGGTTGGCTTCATCACAAAATCAACAATAAGAGCCGGTGAGAGATGAAAAATCGTGCTTCTAACCTGCGAGTAGTTCAAGGACTTCTATACTTGATTCGAGCGTGACAACGCTCTGATCTACAAGCTGTTCGACAGGCAGCATGTGAGTCCATGACAGTTTCCGCTTTTAGTTGGTATTTGGGTGACAGAAGAACAAAGAAAGTTTGGGACGCAGCTGATACTCGCAGGGCTGTATTTTTTGGCAGTAGCGCTGATTTCCTACACATTACTCAACGAGCATCAACAGTATCGTGCTGCTTATTTGCTCTATCCAGTGTCGATGACAGTGGCGTTTCTTGCCACCCATAGAAAAATTAAGCTGCTTGCTATTTGGCTCTCTTTAGCCACGGTGTTTATTGGTGGGCATGTTGAGCCCTTAGACATGAATGTGGTTGAAGAAACCTTCTTATTAATGCCGTTGGTTTACATCGTGCTTTTTCCGGGGTCTTTATGGCCAATGGCGGTGGGTGGGGCGTTGATTGCTAGCTATCTCCCCGGTTTACCTGAATCAGAATTTGAAGAGTTCGCCGAAGATGCGATTGAGCTTGTTATGATCAGTGGCTTTGCGACTGTGATGACTTACTTCCAGCAAAAATCTCAGCGGCAAGCCAACGTCTTCAAACAGGCGAGTTTGACGGATTATTTGACGGGCTTGGATAATCGCAAGGCGTTCTATCTCAAACTCAGCCATCTTAGTGCCAGCGACAAAAAAGATTTTGCCGCTGTACAAGTGTGTCTTGATGACTTTAAGTCGGTGAATGAAAAACTCGGTTATTACTACGGCGACTTATTGCTCAAAGCCTTCGCTGACCGCGTCACCGCGATTTTAGGCAAGCAAGCCAACATGTACCGTTTAGGGGGCAATGATTTCGTTATTTTACAGGGGTTTAAGTTCGGCGAATTAGCGCAGGTTCGGGGTTTGATTGAGAAGCTGGTGGAGCAATATCAACCCAAGTATATGGTGGACAAAGTGCCGCATAAGCTTTTCTTTAGTGCCGGAGTTTCGCTGCTGAGTGATGCAGATAATAACACTGAATTGTGGGGCAAAAACACGGAAGCGGCATTGAATATGGCGCGTGACGATTCGAGTGTCAGTTTTCGTTGGTACGATCAGGAGCTGCTAGACAGCTCGATTCGCCAGCATCAAATCGAAATAGAGATCGATAAAGCCATTGCCGAAGATGGCTATCATTTGGAGTTTCAGCCTAAAGTGAGTTGTAAAACGGGTAAAATGATCGGTGTCGAGGCTTTGATTCGCTGGCAGCATCCTCAGTTGGGCATGGTTGCACCGTATGAGTTTATCTCAATTGCGGAACGTACAGCGCAAATTATTCCGATAGGGCGTTTGGTTATCAAGAAAGCCATTGAACAAGGCAAGCGGTGGTTTGATAAGAACCATGAGGTGTGCATTTCAGTGAATGTGTCGTGTATTCAGTTTGTGCATGATGACGTCTATGAATACATCGCACGTGAATTGACCTTGGCTGGGCTGCCTGGGCGTCTGTTGCAGCTTGAGATCACCGAGACCACCTTAATGGCGCGTCATACACCTGTGGCCGATATTTGCGCTAAGTTGCAATCGATCGGGGTCACGATTGCCGTGGATGATTTTGGTATTGAGTATTCTTGTTTAAATTACCTGAAGAAGTTACCCATTGATGTACTTAAAATTGATAAATCTTTTATCGATGACTGCGTCACTTCCAGCACGGATCGTATGATCGTGAAAACCATCATTCAGATGGGGCAAAATTTGGGTAAAGAGGTCATCGCGGAAGGGGTCGAAGACCAAGAGCAGTTGGAGGTGATTCGCCAGCAAGGATGTGATGCATACCAAGGCTATCTTTATTCTAAGGCGGTGAGCGTGAAAGAAGTGGAAGATTTACTCCGTCGTGAGCTCAATTGGTAAATCGATGGCTTAATCATTGCCGCTATTTCCTTTATCTCTGCCTTGAATTGAAACCAGTGACAAGGCTCTGAATACGGCATCTTGAAGTCACTTGGGTATATGCTACCCTTGCTTTCCTGATTATAACAATAGAGCGTTTCCCTTGAGAACTGCGATTGAAACCTATGATCGCCACTGCGTTGAGTGCGATAAAATCACCCCTCATATTTTGCTACCGTCTAAAAGCAACGATAAATCCAACCGTCGTGGTTTCGGGTTCATCGGAATGCTCAGTTCGTTGTTAGAAGAGAGCGACCAGCAAGAAGAGTTTGAATGCTGTACTTGTGCTGAGAAGCATTAAGTGGGTGTGATCGTGCTTAAATAGGTATGACCGTGCGATGGTCGCCTCCCTTGAGTGAGAGGCGACCATGACAGTTCATCGAAGGCGTCGTTTTCAATAACCGCTTTTGCTGCGAACTACGCTGCCAATAAGTAAGACCGACTTGGGTCAACAAGTACGCGGTCACTCATGCCTTCACGACCTAATAACATGTTATAGCTCATGCTATGGCGGCGACTGAGGGTGAGCTCGATTGGCCAAGATCTATCGCCCATCTGAATTTGTGTCGACACGACGCAGCGATGCTCGACCGCGCCATTGGACGATTTGATTTTGCGGCACTGTTTCAGCTCAAGCTGGCACTGTTGGGTGCGCGGCAAGTTATAGAGCTTGGCGTCGAGATCAAAGCTGACATAACGGATGCCATTTTCGCGAAAGCACACTAAGTTGTCGACGTGGAGTGAGGAGGTTTTCGCGCCGGTGTCCACTCTGACTTCCAACAGTTCAATACCTAATTCCGGCAGAGCGACGATTTCAGCATTACCAATTACAAGTTTTGTCATGTTCAATATCTATGGGTTACTTGGGTATACAAGCCAGAAGCAGGCAGCCACATGGTCTGCCTGTTTCTGTTGTTCCGTTATATTTCGGTTTAGTGTCGTTCAGTGAAGCTGCGATACTAACCACGACCTTTTGTACGGTTAGCAAAGGGTTTCGCATTTTTCTCTATGAAATCGAATACCATGCTTGCGACGTCTTTTTCCGTCGCTTTTTCAATGCCTTCTAAGCCCGGCGATGAGTTCACTTCCATCACGACTGGGCCATTTTTTGATTGCAAAATATCAACCCCACATAGGTTTAAGCCCATCGCTTTGGCGGCATTAACAGCCGTTGCACGCTCTTCTTTGCTGAGTTTGATCAGCTCAGCACTTCCGCCACGGTGCAAGTTGGAACGGAACTCTCCCTCTTTTGCCTGTCGTTTCATCGCTGCAATGACTTTGTTTCCGACGACAAAGCAGCGAATGTCTGCGCCGTTGGCCTCTTCGATAAACTCTTGCACCATGATGTTGGCTTTCAAGCCCATAAAGGCTTCAATGACGCTTTCTGCCGCCTTGGTCGTTTCAGCCAGTACCACGCCGATCCCTTGAGTGCCTTCAAGCAATTTAATCACGAGTGGGGCACCCCCTACATTTTTGATCACATCTTGAATGTTATCTGGGTGATGCGCGAACCCTGTACGCGGTAAACCGATCCCTTTGCGTGACAGTAATTGCATGGAACGCAGTTTGTCACGAGAACGACTGATAGCAACCGACTCATTGACACAAAAAGTCCCCATCATTTCGAATTGGCGTACTACTGCTGTGCCATAAAACGTGATCGACGCTCCGATGCGTGGGATAACGGCATCGTACTGAGGCAGCTCTTTGCCTTTATAACGGATCTTTGGATTACTACTGGTAATATCCATATAGCAGTGCAACGTATCGATAATATCGACTTGATGTCCACGTGCTTCACCTGCCTCTTTTAGACGACGGGTTGAGTAAAGATTCTCATCACGAGAGAGAATGGCAATACGCATGGTAATTCCTCAGTTTAGTCATACCCATTTAATCGTGTCTTGGTCGCTGAACGGCAAAGCGTCGGCATAGTCATGTCTGCTACGCTGAGATCGCTTTCGCCTCCGTCGCTGTTACAACACCGAGTTGTTTGGGTTATATGTGCTCAAAAGGCGCTTTGGTTTGTGGGTACTTGCTTACTCCGCTGTGCAAACAAAGTAGCGGCTCATTTTGAGTACGATGCCAGATTATTGTGGCGATTTAATGTGAATCCCCAATGTGAATGGGTCGCAAAACAAGCCGTCTTTGTCGTACTTGGCTTGGTGAGAATGTCGTTGATGACCTTCTATCTTTGCTATTAGCGTTAACGTTGCGATTCGTTCAAATTTAGGGGAGCTATATCCAGCCTCTTGGCTGATCTCGTGTGGCGGACGCCACCTCTTCAGATGGCGCGAACTTTAATGGAAAGTTTTCCGATGGGGAAACGAAAAGAATGAGTCGTGTCGATAACGAATTTTTATCGATGTTTTTGGTAATGACTCAAGAACATGGCCGCAGAGGTTTGCGCGAGCTTGAGGCTCTCTTCTTCACTCAGTGGATCGCCAAAACCTGTAATTTGAGGCCAAAATGCTTTCCCTTTAATGAGGCTATGCAGCTGACTCATGGCTTCGTCGATATCAGAAATCAATAAAACCCCCGCCTCAGTTTGCTGACAAAGCCAAATGTGGAGCGCGGTATCGTGTTTCGTTAACCGGCTGATTTGTAGTTTGAGCTCGCCGGGCTTGAAGAGGAAGTAGCTGAAGGCCACTTTCGCTAGGTCGATATATTCAGGGTCGCCAGCGACTTGGATATTTTGCAGTAACAGCTCAGTTAACTGCTGCTGTAATGGTAATTGGCTTAAAGCGGGCAGTTGATCGACGGAAGTGGAGTTTCGCCAAAGATCAGTGAGCAGTTCCATGACTAACTGTTCTTTGGAGGCAAAGTGATTGTATACCGTACGCTTGGAGACTTGAGCAAGTGCTGCCAGTTTGTCCATGCTGGTATTTTGTACCCCTTCCTCTTGAAAGGCCGTTTTTGCCGCACTCAAAATGGCTTCACGTTTTAATTCACTGCGAGTTTTCTTTGGAGTCGTCATCTATTGGGCTTCGAAATTTGCTTTTCCACTATTTTACACTGACCAGTTTACTTTTCATTCTATTTTTGTAAACTACACCGAGTAGTTTACTTTTAGTTGCTCATTTCAGTTGTACGGCGTCATGTGAAGTCGACAGACAGCGGAAATGGTGGAGTCAAATATGAAGACCAAATGGTTGAGAAAACCGCTTTCGATCACCGTTTTAACCATCCTAGGAGTTATCGCTATGGGCGTTTCAGTCGAATCTAAGCTGTCCGAAATACAATCAGACGGGCATTACCCTAAATCTTTCGCCAATGAAAACCCGCAAGCCACGGCAGATACCAGCTTGTGGGAAGTGCTGAAAGCTTATTTGAGTGAAAAGCGGGACGATCCCAAGCCAAGATCACCGATCCCAGTGACGCCAATGACTGCGGAGCAGTTGCTTGAGGAGAAAGAAGATGTGGTGTATCGCTTAGGTCATTCCAGCGTGCTGATGAAAATGTCGGGTCAGTTGATTATGGCTGACCCAGTGTTCAGTGATCGTGCTTCGCCGGTTCAGTTTATGGGACCAAAACGTTTCCATGCGCCGCCAATCAGTTTGTCCGACTTACCTGACATGGATGTAGTGGTGATCAGTCATGATCACTATGATCATTTAGATAAAGCGTCTATCCAAGCTCTGGTTGATAAAGTGGATCGATTTTTAGTGCCACTTAAGATAGGTCATTATCTTCGAAAGTGGGGTGTTACCGAAGAGAAGCTGGTGGAAATGAATTGGTGGCAAGCCTATGAGCACAATGGGGTTACCTATACTTTGACGCCAACACAACACTTTTCAGGACGTGGTTTGAGCAATCGTAACCAAACCCTATGGGGAAGCTGGGCAATAAAAAGCCCTGAGAAAAGTGTCTTTTTTAGTGGAGATTCCGGATATTTTGACGGGTTTAAAACCATCGGTGAACGTTTGGGGCCCTTTGATCTGACCATGATTGAAACGGGAGCTTACAACAAGCTCTGGTCTCATATCCATATGTTCCCCGAGCAAAGTGTGCAGGCGCATATCGATTTGCAAGGGAAACAGATGATGCCGATACACAACAGTACCTTCGATTTGTCGATGCATAGCTGGAATGAGCCGTTAAAAGAGGCGCAAAGAATCAGTGAGTCGCGCGGTGTTGAGATGGTTTCACCTGAGATCGGTCAACGTTTGGTTATCGGTGAGCAGAGAGAGCAAATCCGCTGGTGGCAGTTTTAACCCGTATGAAAGGCCTTAATATGGTTGAATTGTCATCTCTCTGTATTTCCTGTACCACGTTGCCAAACAATCAAGATAGGTCAGGTTTAACGCCCATTTCGATGAACTCTTTTAATAGGGGGGCGTCAACCGTGATCGTTGGTTTTGGTATCGTCTCAGTCACCACAAAGTGGCTGTTTTTCAGAAAGTGTACAGGAAAAAAGCCGTTGAACTGATGGGCGAGTTGAGCACAATTTTGCGCCTGTGGTAAATAGTGTGACACGGTAGTGTCAACCCAGTCTGATAGTGATGAAATGAGGTTCTGCATTTTGAAGCCACTTCAGTGATCATGAAGTGTCCAGTTATAAATTTTATCCAGACAATAAGCAACTGCATTCACTCTGAGGGAGAATAAACTCATATTTTGCACTTGCCATTGTGCTTCATCAATTCATCAGGTTTTTAGTGATTAATATCACATTTTATTTATAAGAAACTGATATTAAACGTGATTCAAAGTGATTTTTTCGCCATAAGTCGATGCTCCTTCACGTTAATTAACCATTTGCTTTTTAATGATTTTCTTTTCTATTCGCTAAGAAATACCTTGATGCAGTGCAATAAGTCCAGCATTGGTGTGTAAGTCGAGTGACGCGTTGCCTATCGCTCAGCGCATGGTAACCCACATTTCCTGAACTAGTATTTAGTGTGTGAATACCCTCACCCAATAAATAGTTGCTAGGGAAAACAATATGGAAATATACCGTAAGCGGATACTCTGTTCGGTGATAGCTTCTGTTCTTCTTGTCGGGTGTGAATTTGAAACTGATGACTCAAATTCAACGACACCCACACCTAACCCCACTCCCCAAGTGGATGCTATCAGCACAGATATAGTCTCTGGCCGAGTGCTATCGGCCGCTAAAGATCCGGTGGCGAACACGGCCATCACACTGACTTTTCAAGATAAAGATGGAAAAACCCTAACAGAGCTATCGACGCAAACCGATGACAAAGGCTTTTATCGCGTCGATGTTCCTGAAATAAAAGCGGATCAGCACCAAGCAAACAAGCTACTTGTCAGCTTCGAAAAGCTTGGATTTACCTCAAATGAAAAATCCTTGGCGATCAGTGATTCCTCGACCTTGGTAACGTTAGATGCGGTGCTGTCACCGACAGTAGTGAAAACTGTCAAGCGAGCCGATTTACAACAGCTGGTGGTATCGGCCAACGGTGTCCCTAGCTTACGCTTTTCTTTGGTGAGTAACTCTCAAGGCCAGCAACGAATTTTAGTGGGGGATGCGGTCGCAGCTGCGGATGAAGATGTGCAGCTAACGGTCGACCTACCAGTTACGAACATTCCGGAAGACGTTCAAGCCATCAACAGTGAAGTGGCGTATTTTGACTCCAGTAATCAAGATGATTTGCAAAACTTCCCCGGTGATTTTGTGGGGAATGGTGCGACCGATAATCAGGGGCAAGGGGTGCAATTTACCCGTGATGACAGCAGCGAAAGTTATCGTTTGGTCTCAAGCACCTTTAGTCAGATAAAACTGACGAATGAAGATCAAGATCCACTGCCTCTGACTGGGGTTTCTGCAAGTAACGATAGTGCACCGTCGATTGTGATGATCGTACCGAAGGGTTCTTATCCGACGATACAACGTGACTTTGATACCAACGAGCCCAACATTCAGATCCCTATCTATATCTACAATCGCACCCGAGGTTGGCAGTATGTAGGTAATGGTGTGTTGCTCAGTGATGCAAACGGCACCATTGCAACCCCTGCCGATGTGAATATGAACACCACGACCGGTGAGATTCAGCTCAACGGTAGTGAAGCCATTCAGTTGTATGTCAAAGTTGAAATCACAGAAGCCAATGAGTGGATTCAATGGATTAACTTAGATTGGCCAATTAAAACGGGTGATAACACCGACATCTGTTTTGAAGGCAAAGTTAATTATGGTGATGCTGAGGACTTCTTTGGTTATGTCTGGTTCAACTTGCCTGATGGCGGCACCGACTGGGTGTATGCCGAAAATGGGATGTACAAGTATGAAAACAGTGTGTTTGGCGATCAAGCTACGGTACTGAACCCTGCGAATTGGGGGATTTCAGTGATTAATGCCAAGACGGGGTTACGTGAAAATATTAAGGTTCCAGATCCTTTAACCCTCGATCCTTGTAATAGCACGGGCACCGTGACCTTGATTAACCCGTACGCTTGTACGGTGAAAGGGCATACGTTTGAATCTGATGGACAAACGGGGATAGCAAATCAAAATGTGGCGTTGACCACTGACCGAGGACGTGACTTTGCCTCGACCAATACAACCGGTGCGTATGAACAGAAAGTTTTGTGTGATGTTCCTATTGAAGTTGCCGCGTTGGGCCAAACTCAATCGGTTCAAGTTTCCCAAGCTACCTCGCCACAAACCGTCGATTTTGTAAAAGCTAACCAACCGCCTGTGTTGGCCGTTTTACGACGTGGATTGCCAGAAATTAAGATAGACGAAACCGTGGGCTTAGTTTGGACAGTCTCTGATCCTGATGGTGATGCGGTCACGGTAACCGTGAATTGTGCAACACCTGCGGACTGCACAGTGACGACCAATAATAATCAAGCAACCGTTGGGTTTAACTCGATTGGCAGTAAGACTATCACCGTGTCGGCTTCTGATGGTCAAGCGACGACCAGCCGCGATTTCGATATCCAAGTGCGGGATACCGATAACATTGCGCCTGAAATCATCGGCTTTAACTTTGCTAATGCGTTGTATGCCAAAGGTGAAGCGATTATGGTGCGTCAGGGAGATGCCGTTACTGTGACAGGAGTGGTGACCGACCGCAATGGTGATGCTATCACGCCAACATGGACGGGTTGTACTGCCAATGGGTTAGATTGTGCGGTGGCAACGCAAGCAACAGGTCCGAGTCAGCTTACACTGTCCATTGTGGATGACCACTCTAATCCGTTGTCGGATACAGGGTCGTTAACCGTCAATGTGGTTGCAGACCAAGCACCTGTGATTTCACTACTGTCTATCACACCGCAATCTTTGGGGAGTGATGGCACCAACAACACCGACACTGCAACCATCTTTGCAGAATTCTCTGATGACTTTACACCGCAAGGTGAACTTGCTCATAGCTGGATGTTAACCAACCAAGCGCAGCAAGATGTGACAGGGCTGCTTGGCGCAAACATCGGCACAGTGATTGATCTTGGTAAAGGCATCCTCGCTGTTGGGGACTACACCTTGAAACTGACGGTCACAGACAGTGCGACTACGCCGAACTCTACCAGTAAATCGATCGATTTTTCGGTGGTAAACAATGCAGCACCTGTGGTCAACCTTGTTTCTGATGTCAGCACAGGAACCGTACTTGATGGACAAACGTTTGCCCAATTGATCACGCTTACCGCCACCATTACCGATGATGGCAATGCCGATGCGTTAGACGTGAATTGGCAGTTGTTAAAAGAGGGCCAAGCTGTGGCGGGGGCATTGACAGTCGCGGCGGACGGTCGCAGTGCCACTATCGCTGCCAATACCTTGGGAGCGGGAAATTACTTCGTCATGGTAACAGCGAAGGATGAAGCGGACCTGACCGGTGAGTCTGAAGTGAGCATCACGTTGACCGAAGACAAAAAACCGGTATTCAGCGGCTTAACGGCGTCACCGAAGCAGCAAGACGCTGATGATAACGGGGTCAGTACTCAAGCCGTCGTGCTTGAAGCAACCGCGAGCGATGACATAGATACCAATCTGACTTATCAGTGGCAGTTTAGCTCAGGAGTGACAGCTCAGGTGGATGGGGCTCGAGCTGAAATTGCAGCGGGTACTTTAGCCATTGGTGAGCATACCGCAACGGTGACCGTATCCGACAGTCAAAACCAAACCTCAGAACTCTCCGTTTCTTTCTCTGTTGTGGAGTTTGAAGGGAACGTAGGCATCATTATCGAATAAGATGGCAAGGGACATGTTATGAACAACGAATTTGCGATAAAACCACTAGTAGTAATGATTGCTGCAGCGTTAGCACTCTCAGGGTGTAATACCGAAACCGCAACCAATACAGTGAATGAAAGTGAGCCTGTGGCTGAGGCTCAGAGTGCTCAAGTGAAATTGGGCGTGAAATTTCCTCAATCAGAAGTTGGCGCTGCTTGGATTGGCAGTGTCACTATGGTTGAAGTGCGTTTCTTCAAAAACGACTACGTTGGTACGTTAGATGAAGCGGAAGACTTTATTGATGGCACCATGAACTGCCATAGAAACGATCACCATGATGATATGGGTGACGATAAACCCGATGACCCAATGAACGATGATTCTATGGCTGATGACTCTATGGATGATGAACCAACAGCGGCCTCTAATCGCGATGGGCATGATGGTCACCGCACTTTCATGATTGGCGAACAAGAAGTGGATTGTGATGAAGCGGATGATAATTTACTTGCGCAGCGTTTTGCGCGAGAGGTTGAGCTGAATACCTCCTCTCCAACCACGACTGTCGATCTCATTCCTGGCAAATATCGCGTTGAGGCCGAGTTTTATACCGAGGATGACACACTTCGTGAAACCAGTGTGAGTTACGTGACGCTCGGAGAGGGGACTCACTCAATTGCTCTGCGCGGTATTGCTGCAACATGGACTGCTGAAACGCCATTGGAGTTGATGTTGCTCAATAAAGCATCAAGCTTCGATTGGGACCCAGGTACGGATGGTACTCAAACACCAGCGGATGTGTTGGGGCTGAGTGGTAATCTACTCGGTCTCCATTTGCCGAGTTTGTATAACTACCCAGAAGGTCTACCGACCGATATGCGAGCTATGGCTGACTTGACCGATCTCTACCACCCACTTATTCAGACCCGTGGCGATTTCGATGAAGGCACGGCTGCGTTGTATGTTCCTGTTTGGCGCGTTGCGACCGATAGCGGTGAAAAAGATGTCCATCCCGATTTTGGAATGGAAGAGATGGAAACGGACACTGGCCGCATTGAATATGGTACCGAAGTCTCGCTCGCTGCGTTATGGCAAGAATATGACGGCAGTAAAAACAACAGCTACCCTGAACTGGGCTTCCGTGCCGCCGTTGTCGAAGAGATGGGAGAATCGATCTCGACTGGGCAATATGCGGTCCTTGAGTTTGGTGCGCCTGCCATGGCCTCCTCAGAAAGTGAAACTCGTCGTTACCAGTATGGCGAACATAGCTATCAATATTGGGATCATGAAACTCAGCAGACGGTAATGACGGATTTAAGAATTGCCGAAATCCGAACTGAAATTGAGAGCGATGAATGGGCCGCGCTTTTCTTTGATGTGCTCAATGCTAAAGCGAATCAAGTGGTTGATGGGAGTACTATCACGGGCTTTATGATTGAAGCCATAGAAATGGAGACGGGCAGTGAGACAACCGCGATGCCAGCGGCTTATTTAGACGCCTCGCTGAATGAAATTGCTGAGCAACAAGGCTTAATTGCTCAACCTAGTGCAGAGTGTAATACCACCACGGGCTCTGAAGTCGAGTACAGTAATCAGTACTTGTGGGATGAAGAGAACATGCGCTGGGTAGCTGGGACGATTAACCAGCTAGCAGAGGGACAGGGCGGTAACTACGCCTACACTTACGACAGTGAACGCGACAATATGTTGGAACAAGTGCAGTTCTTGCAGGGGCGTATTAATGAGTTAAGTGAAGAAATTTCCCGACGTGAAGCTGCGGGTGAGACGCAAGACCAGTATCAATTCTTGATTGATGAGCGTACAGGTCACGAAGCCACTCTTGGAGTGGTCAATGGTAATTTACAGACTCTGGATACGATCAATACAACGTATCAATCCACTGCCGATTACAACAATGACGGTACGGCCGACATATTTGAGGTTGGAGTGTATCTAGAAAAACCATGGGAAGCGAAATGTGACCTGAACATTGAATATGGTAATAATTTCGATCGTACCTATACCCTCAATTGTGAAAATACTGACACCATGACGACGGTGAAAGCATGGCAGCAAGCCCGCAATATCGAAATGTGTGTTACTGAGTTCACTCTGAAAGCCAGCGAACTCTCGGTGGACTATCCTACCGACGGTGAAGTGGTGATTGAGTAACATTTTATAATCGCGAAATCTTGACTAAGCTAAAAAGGAGGCGTTTGCCTCCTTTTTTAATAACGAGAACAACAAGATATGCGCGATACGACATTGGACAAGGTTAAACTCTGTGCAGGTTTTGGCTTTACAGCTTTCATAGCCGTGCTCAGTTCATGCTTACTGACTTCTCCAGCTCTCGCTCAAGAGTGGGTCCTAAAGGTTGATTCAGATTGGGAAAATCTTGGCAACGTGCCAGACCACAGCTCGATTTATCAATTCCGCAATGGCGATCGTTTGATTGTGGTGGATGATCACCACGTCGCAATGAGGGACTGGATACACCATCCCAATGTGTATTACGCCGTGCCGAATCAAAAGCTGGATGCTCCCATTGAAAAACCGCACTTGGATGATGAAGATCTCAAGATAAGTAACCTCAGCCCCTCTCCAAGAACATCGCAGCAAAACGGTTTTGCAATCGCGGGTTTTGACCGCTTATCTGACAGTCAACGTCAATGCGATGCGTCACGAGTGGCTGTGCTCGACTCGGGTGTTGATATGACCCACAAAGGGCTCGCGCATGTTCAGTTTGTCGCTCCATATGATGCCAGAAACCAAGCACAAACAGTGATTGACGAATTTGGTCATGGGACCCATGTGAGTGGGATACTGACAGGGCAGGGTGTCGAACACGTCTTTGGGGCATGCACGACAGCAACCATCATGCCGATCCGTTTTTTGGGAGCGAATGGCGGGGGGAACATTTCTGATGCAGTAAAGGGGGTGCAATGGGCGATCAATCACTCGGCAGATATTATTAATCATTCGTGGTCGGTCACTTTGTACTCACAACCATTGTTTGATGTGCTAAATGATGCGGATCAACGTGGCATCATTCAAGTCGCTGCCGCTGGCAATTTTAATTACGACACTGCACAACGCGTCACTTACCCCGCTTCTTTTTCTACGCAGATCCCTCAACTCATTTCGGTGGGCAATTGGAGTGATAGCCTTCAGTCATTGTCGGCAAACAGTAATTACAGCTGGTCGAATGTCGATATTGCCGCACCCGGCACCGATATCACCAGTTTGTATCCATTGGATAATACCAATACTCAGAGCGGAACTTCGATGGCTGCGCCGTGGATAAGTGCTGCAATGGCTATGGTGAAGCAGCAAAACCCTAGCTGGAGTGCAGCTCAAGTAGTGGCGACGGTTTTACAGTCAGGTCAAGAGAAGCCTAACAATCTAGGCTATGTGCGCAGTGGTTTGTTGTTTGATGCCGCTGGGCTTTTGCAAGAGCAGCCAGCTTTACCTCTTGCGTTGGCTTTCACTCGGCAGCAAGGCGAGCTGACTTTGCATGGTCATCGGTTGAATGAGGTGGCTACTGTGAGGTTTGTTCCTGCTATTTCTTCTATACCACCTCGGGAGCTGACGGTAAATCGCCAATCTTCATCACAGTTAATGGTTTCTGATTGGGACTTTCCGGCTGGGTGGTTTGAGCTCATAACGGTGGCGGGTGAAAAGACCCGATACGGGGTGACTCCAGTGGTCCCTGCGCCAACGGATGTTGAGGTTCAAGCGCTGTCACAAGGTCAGTTATTGACGTGGAATGGGCTGACCTATGCGGATGAGTATATTGTGTATCGTCAAGAGGGGGGGACCTATCGTCAAATCGCGGTCGTGACAGCCCCAACCAATCAATACCTTGATCAAGGGGAATCGGATCGAATCTACAAAGTGAAAGCTCGTTATCAAGCAAAAGTCGGTAATCGGGTAATTACGTTAGAGTCTTTGCAAAGCGCAGCTTCGTCATTGGACACCGGTATTTGGCAGTCCCACATTTTGGGAAGTATTCCGAAAGGAAGCTTTGCTGAGATCCCAGTATTGAGCAACAATGCCAATGCCTCTTTACGGCTGCAAGATGATCCCCAAAACATGGTCAAAGTTTGGCGTAATGGAGTGATGGAAATTGATACCAGCACCGTGCGCTCTGGGAGCGTGTCCATTGTGGATCGGAGTAACGATGCGGTACTGACTATGAACCTAACGGTGGCTGAATCGGAACGATGGCGCTTACCCGTCAGTGGTCATCAAGTGGAAGCGTATGGGGAGCAAGCAAATGTGTTCTCGATGCAAGGATTGTCAGACGGAGGCGTGCACTTAACAGGCCAATGGCAATCACCAGAGTCAGCACTGCATTTTGTGTTGGACTCTGTCAGTCACCAATTTACGGAAGCTGAAATTCGCTCGCTCGAAAATGCTAAGAGCGCCAATGTGCAAGTGGGTGCGAAGACGATAACGGTGACCCCTTCACAAGCGATCAGCAGTGCAACTGATTTTTCACTGACGCTCTCTACTTCTATTTCTCAGCCAACTGCAAAGGCCAGCTCCGATGATTCTCGCTGTTTTATCGCTTCTTCAGTCTATTCTAAAGATGCGCCGCAGTTGGCGTTTTATCGAGATATTCGCGATGACGTATTGCTTAAATTGCCATTCGGTGAGGTACTGGTCAGTCAATATTATCAGTCTTCGCCGGAATTAGTCGTATTATCTAATGCTTATCCCATACTAAATGACATTGCATTTTATATTTTAGATTTAATTTATTTTTTAGTTAATACTTGGATGTGGGGCTGTGTTTTTATCTTCTCACTCATTTTTATAGGATTTAAATTTAAACAAAAAATGAATGTTGGGTTAAATTTTAATTAAATGTCAAAGTTTTAATTATTCTCATGAATGACTCAGTTTAGTTTTGTAGTATTTCATCAAACTAAAGGAGAAAGTTCAGTGAATAACAAAATTCATAATAAAAAGCGTGTACTGATTGTTGGCGGTAGTTCAGGGATCGGACTCGCGTTGGCAAAGAGTTTAGGAGAGAGAGGTGATGATGTGATTATTGCTTCTCGTAGTGCGGTTGAGAAGCGAGAAGAGATAACCAGTATTTCAGGGCTTGAAAATTGTACGTTATTTTCCATTGATATTACTGACGATATACAAATAGATAATTTACTCAAAGATTTAGGCAAGATTGACCATTTAGTCTTTACTGTAAAAGCCCCTCTTATTACAGCCCCATTCTTAGAGTTAAATTCTAATGATGTACGGGATGCATTCGAAACGAAATTCTGGGGTCAATACAATGTCGTTAAAAAAGCAAGCCATCTTATTAATCCAAACGGGGGAATAATATTCACTTCAGGGACATTGGCTGGTCGCCCATATGATGGTTATTCCACGATGAGCATTATTGCTGGCGCGATCGATTCTCTTGGTAAAGCGTTAGCTGTTGAGCTTTCCCCCCTTCGCGTCAATTGTGTTGCGCCCGGTTATAAAACCCTGGAAGAGCTGCAAGATAAAATTCCATTAGGGCTAGGTAACGATGCCCAAATGTCTAACCCTTATCTCTTCTTGATTGATGATGAGTACGTCACAGGCACCTCTATTGTATGCGATGGCGGCGCAACTTTGGTTTAGGTTTCAGAGAGTCTGAGCGCTAACCCCCTCCCAGCCTCCCCCTTGAAAAGGTGGAGGGGTTAAAATCCATTTGGCAGTGTGGCGTGGTTGTAGAAATTATACTTGAGAGGGATGATTCCCTCCCCTTGGCAAGGGGAGGGCTAGGGTGGGGTTTGTTGACCACTACACTCCAATCCATTTTTTGCATGAACCTCCTCCAACAACCCCATGCCCAGGCAATGGACAATTTTTCTAGCCAAGCTTGCACATGTCCTCCGGTGACGTTTGTCGTGTTTTGATGAGACAACATTTTCTCAGGCAACAACATAAAAAAATGCCCGCGTAGGAAACCTAAGCGGGCGAAAATACTCTTCACATCTAATACCACACATCCTGTGGGCACTACATGCTTTGTCAAAAGCTTTGGAGATGGTCGGAAAGCGACTCTTGTTTGGTGAAAAACGACACGTAAAAGTGTTGAGTACGACATTTCAGATTAGGTATTGAACCATTAGATTGGAGGAGGTTAAACACCAAGACCATGGACATTAAAGTAACACCTTGATTACCTACTATTAAACTCAAAATTCCTCAATCATAGATTGCATTAATGATAATGGTGTTTGTTAATGGAAAGTTTGTATGTAATGCATTGTTAATCAATGGCTTGAGGTGTGCTTGAATGATGCTTGCTTAAAAAGCAGTCGGCCTCTTCACATTCTGTTGTGTTCTATTAATAATCAGAAATGAATCGAACTAATCGCAAATGTCCCATTAATTTGTTGTGAAAATGTAGCCAAATGTCACCAATTGGAATGAGGTCATGCGATGAGGGTGGGTGATGTGCCAACCTCTCAGGGGAAGTGAATTCTATGTTTTGAAACATCGGAGACGATAAGACGATAAAGGCTGTCCTGGTTTTTTATGCACAAAATATGGAGAGAATCTAACAAAGAGATTTTACTCAGTATTGGGCGTACTTCTCATTGGAACAAAGATCACATCATTGTTGCAAACAAAGACTTGCGTGATAGGTCGGAAACAGACGGGCAGGAAAACGATAAATTCTTGGAAAACAAACGAAAACTGCGCACTATTAAGCATGGTCTACCTAAGTAACGTCGGAAAAATAGCTCGGTTTTAGAGACTCAAGTTGGTGTTTCTTTGCGCTTTTTTAGACGTTTCTTTGGTAAAACAACGTCAGGAAATAAATATAAATTATAAGGTTTTTTATGTCTTTAGAGCAGCATTCCGCTTTTTTTGTGGGTACCTATACCGACAGTCCTAGTCAAAGCAATGGCGTTTATCGAGTGGCACTCAATCAGCAAAGCGGTGAGCTTTTTGTGGTTGATATGGTATTGGAGACTCAAAACCCTTCTTATCTCACAACGGCCAAAAAAGTATTGTATACAGTCAATGAGTTGATGCTTCAGGATGAACCGCAACTTATCTACAGTCATAAGTTTGGGAAAGCGACTGTGCCTTTAAGCGGTGATGCGCCATGTCATCTGACGATTGCGCCAGGAGGGGAGTTACTGGCCATTTCTCACTACGGTTCAGGGAATGTGGAAGTGTTTGAATTGGACAGCTTAGGCCGGCCGAAAGAGCGTATGGCCAATCTGTTTGTGGCTGGAAAAGGCGCAAATCCAGATCGTCAACAATCTCCTCATGCGCATCAGGCTCAATTTATTGCCAGTCATCAACAGCTGGCTGTAGTGGATCTTGGTAGTGACCGAGTGCACTTCTTTGATTGTGATCCTGAAACGGGACATGTTTCCGCTGAGCCTGACCATAGCGTGGTGGTCTCGCCGGGTTCAGGCCCTCGTCACCTTGCTGTGAATAAAGATCATACCTACGGTTATTTGGTATGTGAGATGTCAGAAACATTGGTAACTCTAAGAAATGACAGTGGTGATTGGTACATGGCCGATGAGTTGCCTCTGTTTGCCCATCAAGAATCACAACAGGCCGCTGCTGCGGTGAAGCTCTCACCTTGTGAAAAACGCCTTTATGTTTCTTGCCGAGCGCAAAACCGTATTGTTGTTTTTGACGTTTCAGGCGATTTACCACAATCAATTCATGAGTTTGACTGTGGCGGTGAGTGGCCTCGTGATTTTGAAATCACTCCTGCGGGAGATTGGTTAGTTGTCGCGAACGAGAGAAGTAATAATCTAACCAGTTACCGCATAGATTTAGAATCAGGTGAACTGGTTGCCAGCGGTCATTCCTGCGAGTTAGATAAGCCGGTTTGTGTCGTTAACGGTTAATGAAAGCCAGTGGGTAGCTAGTTTGACTAGCTACAGCACTGCGTTGATTGAATGTAATTATGAATATTGTTTGATTTGAGCGAGGGCTACTCCGAGTGAATCAACCACGTTATGCCCTAAACGGATCACTTCTGCGCAAGGTTGAACTAAATCTGGGACCTGATATGTGTGCATATTTGCAGCAACGGCAGCGCGAGTGCCATTGTTTGAGTCTTCAAAAGCCACACATCGTTTAGGATCAACGTTCAAACGTGATGCGGCCAATAAATAAATCTCTGGATGAGGTTTGCCTTGTTTGACTTCGCAGCCGGTTGTGACATGGTCAAAGTATTTATCGAGACCAGCGAGTGCCAACTTTCTCTCCGCGACGTCTCGTCGAGTGGATGTCGCCACGGCACATGGAATCTTGTGCGATTTCAACCAATCAAGCAGCTCAATCACCCCTTCTTTTAGTGGGATAGGTTGGTGTTTCACGACGGCGTTGTAACTTACTCGCCATGCTTCATGCAGCTCATCTAAACGGTCGCCATAGGCTGTTCTTAATATCGTATCGATGCTCGCGGCATTACAGCCAATGATAGATAAGTAAACCTCTTCATGAAATGGATTGTCGGTTTCTAAGCATGCTTGTTTGAAGACTCGCATACAGACGCGCTCAGTATCGAGCAGTAGTCCATCCATATCGAAAATAGCGGCTTGATAAGGCATAGTTTTATGTAAATCGTGTAATGGGCTTTGATGCATTTTTACATATCCCTTTCTACAAGATAAAGTAATTCTGAGAAGAGAAAACTGTCAGGAGGGAAAGCATTGTGAAAACAATCAGGAATGTCGCGGTGCTATCATTGATTTTTTTCTTATGGCAGGCATGTTCTCCACAAGATAAAGGCGTGGATTGGGTCAAGCAGCAAGTTGTCAACCGATTACAAACCCCGCTATTTTCTTCACCGTCCGCGTCGCCACCTCCACCTTCATCATCACTACAAGCAACACAGTCATCAGAACGGCATAAAATTACTGTGGATAGCACGCAAGTGAAGCTTGAGGAGCGAAGACCACGTGCCCGAGATTGTCGTATTCCGCCATATCCCAGCTTCAAACGTACGGAAAGAACGCTAGATATCGGTATGTTTGCCCTCGATATATACAGTGACCAACTATCACAGGAATTTTTGACTCACCTCAAACGCCAAATTTCTCATATGGAGCGAGTCTATCGCTCATTATTTTCGCTTGAATCTTTGCCTATCGTTCAGGTGAAAATGGTGATTCTCGCGGATCCCCAAGCTTTTGAGCAATACGCACAGAAGAGCACGGGACAGCATCAAATGGCGGGCAGCTTCAATTCGAGAACGGGCACCGTTTTGGTTCGAGATTTTGGCGATCAACGGACGTTGCAAATTGCAGTGCATGAGCTGGTTCATGCGGTGAATCATGCCTTGTTTGGTTTTACTCCAGGATGGCTAAATGAGGGCATGGCGGAGTATTTTGCAAACTTGTACTTACAGCCAAATGGTCAGTTAACTCGCTCTGATGAAGAATGGGTTGATGAGCACGGACAATTGCGTTTTTCACCTTATGATTTGCCACAACTGTTAGGGCAAGAGAACTATTGGTATAAAGATGCGTATCAAGAAAGTATCCGTCTTTATGGCAGCAGTTGGTTATTTGTCGATTTTCTCATGAGCAACCAACAAGGACGCGAAGCGGTGCAGCGTCTGCTTATCAAGGAAGCCGAGAGAACTTGTACGACTTTAGACGATGGCGATATGCTGCAACGTGTGATTGACTTGTATCCCAGTGTGGAAACGGATTTCTTAGAGTGGCGGCAACGGCAGTTTTCTTAGATGCGCTTCAATTTGCCATTATATTAATACGATTTATATCGTGGTCGAGCCTCTATTGAGATGCTGGCTCATCACGGAGATCGCAGGTAAAGTACGGCTCGTTTTAAGTACGGGTTCACAGTAACTTGCTGTCTAACCAAGTCGCGTTTGCTGACCTTAGCTTTGCGGGTGACTCGGATATAACAAATCGCTACACAGGTAGCGTGATAATTAGGAGAACAAAATGGAAGTAAAAAACGTCGCATTTATTGGTTTGGGTGTCATGGGGTATCCGATGGCGGGCTACCTTGCAAAGGCGGGCTACCACACTAAAGTGTATAACCGCACTCATAGTAAAGCACTCGCTTGGGCTGAAGAATATCAGGGCGTCGCGTGTGAAACACCCCGTGAAGCCGCTTTGGATTGCGATGTGGTTTTTGTTTGTGTGGGCAACGATGATGACGTTCGTAGCGTGATCTACGAAGAAGATGGGGTTTTGGCTGGGTTAAAGCCGGGAGCAATCTTAGTGGATCACACGACTACATCAGCGGATCTCGCCATTGAATTGGGTGACGCTTGTAGAAAAGTGAAAAACCAGTTTATCGATGCTCCTGTTTCAGGTGGGCAGGCTGGCGCTGAAAATGGCATCCTAACGATCATGTGTGGTGGTGACGAAGCAATCTTTAGCCATGTTGAACCTGTGATGCAGTCATATGCGAAATCGATCAGTTTGCTGGGTGAAAATGGGCAAGGTCAGCGTTGTAAAATGGTGAACCAAATTTGTATTGCTGGTGTGCTACAAGGTCTAAGTGAAGCGCTTATTTTGGCGCAAAAGTCGGGCTTGGATATTGAGCAAGTGGTGGAAACACTGAAACATGGTGCTGCTGGCTCGTGGCAGATGGAAAATCGCGCCGTGACGATGTCGCAGGACAAATTCGATTTTGGTTTTGCGATTGACTGGATGCGCAAAGATTTGGGCTTTTGTTTGGCAGAAGCGGAACGCGCAGGTGTTCAGCTGCCATTAACTCAAAAAGTGGACGAACAATACCATACCTTGCAGCAAGAAGGGCTAGGTCGAATGGATACTTCGGTATTAATCAAAGCGGTGCAAAACGCCAAGTAAGCACATACCCTAGTGAATACAGGATGCTGCATTCAAACCGTTATCACTGGTTTTTGGGTATATTAGGGTAGGGCGCAATGCTCTACCTGATTCTTTCCTGATTACCTCAACTGATTTCCACAACAGATTGCTATAGGACCTCGCATGACTTCAGCACTTACATCACAGCACCGCTCTCTACTTCCCCAACGCTTAGATGCTCCTTCGACAAATACGGTGACCGTAAACAACCCAAGTGATGGAGAAGCATTGGCGTACCTTCCGACAATGAATCGGGATGTTTTAGAGGTGTGCGTTGAACAAGCTTTTCAAGCGCAAAAAGAGTGGTCTGCGTTGACGGCTAAGCAGCGATCCGAGGCGTTGAAACGATGGCATCAACGTTTGCTTGAGAATACGGATGCACTGGCTTCATTAATGACGTTAGAACAGGGGAAACCTCTTGCTGAGGCGAAAGGCGAAGTCGCGTATGGAGCCAGTTTTATTGAATGGTTCGCAGAAGAGGCAAAGCGCAGTTACGGTGATACCATACCGGCACCGCAAGCCAATAAACGGTTAGTGACGATAGTGCAACCTGTCGGTGTCGCTTGCGCGATAACTCCTTGGAACTTCCCCATCGCCATGATAACTCGCAAGGCAGCCCCAGCGCTTGCCGCTGGGTGCAGTTTTATTGTGAAGCCATCAGAGCTGACGCCTCTTTCTGCGTTTGCCATTGCGGAACTGGCCTATCAATCAGGGATACCAAAGGAGGTGTTTCAGGTGGTGCTCGGAGACACGCCTCAGATGGTCGGGAAGCTCTTTTGTCATAGCTCGAACATTCGAAAACTGTCCTTTACTGGGTCGACGCCGGTAGGTAAGCGGTTACTGGAGCAGGCGGCACAAGATGTAAAACGAGTATCACTTGAGTTAGGGGGCAATGCCCCATTCATTGTGTTTGAAGATGCGGATATTGATCAAGCGGTTCAAGGCGCTATCGCCTCTAAATTTCGTAATGCGGGTCAGACCTGTGTTTGTGCCAATCGATTCTTTGTTCATCAAGATGTCTACGAGGAATTTATCTCAAAGTTTGATGCTGAAGTGCAACGTTTAGTGGTCGGCGATGGTATGAGACCGAACGTGGATATTGGTCCATTGATCAACGCGGAAGCGAAAACCAAAGTTAAAAAATTGTCTCAGCAAGCGCTAGCGCAAGGGGCTCAATGGGTGACTCCTCCTAAAGATTTAGACGGAAACTTCGTTGCTCCAGCAATATTGCGTGAGGTAACGACCTCGATGGATATTGCACAAGCTGAAATCTTTGGTCCCATAGCCCCTGTGATTCGTTTCGAAACGGAACAGGAGCTGATCGAGATGGCAAACGATACTTGCTATGGCTTGGCGAGCTATTTTTACAGTCAAAACATTCATCGTATTTGGCGAGTAGCAGAGCAATTAGAGTATGGCATGGTTGGAATTAATGAAGGCTTGATATCGACCGAAGTGGCTCCGTTTGGTGGTGTAAAGCACTCCGGCTTAGGACGAGAAGGGGGGCACCAAGGCTTGGCGGAATACCTTGAAACCAAATACCTTTGTTTTGGGGGATGATATCCCCCCATTGTAAAAGCGAACCCGTTACCGTCTAAATAAACTATCTCGGTATGAACCGAATTGATAGCTAAATAAGGCATATTTGTCAGTGCTCTTATTATATCCAGAAAATTCGATTGAATACCCTACATGGCGATTATCGAATTCAGTTTCGCTGTAGGCCGTTAATTTAGAGGGGGCCATATCGGAAGCATCAAACATCAGCTTCCCTTCTTCTTCATAAATCCTGACGGTGGCTGAGGTACTGTAAGAGCGGTATTCCCCAATATAATGAGCAAACTCTTCCTGTGGGATAGTGATGCTTGGCCGTTCGAAGTCTGCTATATCGACAGGAGTGTCAAAATACAGGCCGAGTATATTGTCCCGAATCGTTTCGAAATCTTCATGGAGAGCATTGCTACTGATAGCAATAGAAACGCTCTCGTCAGGGAAATGACCTGCCCATGAGCGGTATGCTTCTACATAGCCATTATGGAAGTAGCCTTGATGGTTGAGAAAATGCATTGGGAAAATGCCTTTTCCCCACTCTTGATTGATGTTTGCCGTGTGTTTCATCTCCAGCATGGATTGCAGCGATTGTTGATTGATGAGCTGATGAGAAAAGAGTGCATCCATGAATTTCACCAAGTCTCGGCTGGTTGAGAGTATTCCGCCAGTCGAGAACATCGTCAATTGCCCCCACTCTTTTGCTGGGTGCCATTGCCCATTGAAATAGGTGTATGACTTAGACTGAGGTCCGCATAGGTTTTGGTCTCGGCAATACCAAGTATTTTTAAGACCAATGGGTTCGGCAATACGCTGCTTGATCAAAGACTCAAACGACTGTCCAGTCACTTCTTCAATGATAAACCCGAGTGTAATGTAACCAGTATTTGAGTATTTATGAGTGCTGCCCGGTTCAAACTCAGGGGAATAGCTTGAAAACAGATCTAACAGCGCTTGTTTGGAATGATCTTGGTACACCACTGGTGATAACTGATGGTCACCTACGTAGTTAAACAGTCCACTTGAGTGATTCAGTAGGTGTTCAATCGTTATTTTATTGGCATTGGGGAGTTTAGGGTAGAACTTGGCAAGCGGAGTTTGATAGCTGAGCTTTCCATCTTCAATCAGCTGATGGAGCAATACCGAGGTGAACATCTTGGTGATAGAAGCAACTCGATATTGAGTGTCTGAGTTGACAGGTAGCCATTTGTCTTTTGAAAACCATGACGTTTTTATTTCAGAAAAGCCAGTTTGTTTGTCGTAAATAAGATGACCTTTGTGAGAGACGCTGACAGTCAGCATGGCTTTGTTGGCTTTTTCAAGCGCGTCTAAGTATTCGGTGAGTTGATCTTTTTTAAAACCATTATTGTAGTTTTCGGTCTCAGCTAAGGCTGCATGGGGCAGTAGCACTGAGAAGGACAATACGGTCACGTAAAATAGGGACGCAGGGCGTATTTTCATCAACAGACTCCCTTAGAGAAATAACCCCAAGGAGGCATGTTTATTCGCTTCAATAAGGTTATTGGTTTTAAAAATTAGAACTCTTATTCTATCGCTGAGTGCGCTTCGAACGAAGGCAATCAGTGCCACTCTTATCGACAGTGCGACAGTGCCATCATTCTGCTAAGTCTTTATTGTGTCTATTATTAATGGGGTGTGGTAACGCTGAACCGACGTGTTATTAAACCGTTTCGATAAGGGAAGGGTCTTTACGCATATAGACGAAGCATTCATCTTGGTGGGTGGCTTGAAAGCCAAATCTACGATACAAATCAGCCACTCGGTTACCTTGTAGATAGCACAGCTTGATGGGTAAATGGGTCACTTGAGCGTGCGCTATGAGTTGAGTTAACAGTTCACTGCCAATCCCTTCTCCTTGGCAACTTGGGTGAATGAAGAACCGAGATAACAGCAGGTGGTTTTGATGCTGCGTTACCATGATACTGCCAATGGCTTCTCCATGACTGGTAATGATTTCAGGGAAAGCCTGTTTCAACTCTTGATGGTGAATTTCTCGTTGCAGCTTCTCATTCCAACCAAAAACCGCAGCCACGGAATCGCCTTCAGCCTGCTTTTTTAAATGGTAGAGAAATTCTGAGTCTTCTAACGTCGCAGGGCGCAGTTGAATCCGTTGCGATTTAAACCAATTCATAGTGAATCACAAAGAAGGTGTTGAGGTTAGGGTAAATCTTCTGAATAAGCGATTTGAGTTCGCTTAATTCCATGGCTTCTTGAGCTGCATGATATTCGTTAATCTCATTGAAATGCAGTGGCTCGACGCTCAATATTTTAATCTCGCATACTTTCTGATTGGTTTCTAAAGTAAAAACGTCTACTTGAGTACCAGGGACATAATGAGACTCTGACTCATCACGAATGGTAATGGTTTTCTGGCCTGACTTGACGAGTGGAGTGAGGTATTCAAAGAAAGTTATGCTGGTTGGGATATCGAACATGTAAAACTATAAACTCAAATGAAGACTTGTATACCCAAGTGACTTCAAGATGCAGTATTCAGAGCCTTGTCAGTGGTTTCAATTCAAGGCAGAGGTGAAGGAAATAGTCATTCTATTTTCAATGCCTCTAACGCAGAAGTGAAGCCAGTGACAGGCTCCCGAAGGGCGAGTCTGCTTGGCTCGCTATCCGCGTTATCGCTTCTTGATTTAGAGCCACTAGATCTGCAAAGCAATGCCTTGCTATCAAACCAAGCAGTTCTCGCTGAACCTAGCATCTCGAGGTTACTTGGGTATGTATGATAACTGAAATGAGGCAAGGGTGCTTGCCTCATTTCAAAATGCCAGACTTGATTGGTTTTATACACAACAGGTTGTTTCAGAAAAGCTGATCGAGTTACGACCTTGCTCTTTAACCTTATACAACGCCTTGTCGGCGAGATTAAACAAACGATCAAAGTTGGTGATACGCTGACCTTGATTTCGATAACAAGAGGCGACGCCAATAGAAAGGGTTAAAAACTGACTGCACTTTGAATTGGGATTACTAAGTTCAAGGTGGGCAACTTGTTTGACAAAGTTTTTGAGCTTATCCGCAACCTCATGCTCTTCTTGTCCATAAGAGACGACTAAGAATTCGTCCCCGCCATAGCGAAACATATGGTCGTTATGTTCCGAAAAGCTCGAACGCATGGTGTCCGCTAACAATTGTAGAGCACGGTCTCCTTCTTGATGGCCGTGATGGTCATTAAACCCCTTATAGTAATCCACATCAATGATTGACAGGGTGACGGGCTTTTCCAATTCTTGGGCTCTGTCCACCATTTTAGGGACTAAATGATCCAACTGGTAGCGATTGTACAACCCAGTTAAAGGATCGGTTCGAGACATGGTCTCCAGTCGACGATTCGCTTCTTCTAAGTGCTGTCGCTGTTCTTGGTTCTGTAGTGAAATCGCGATGAAATTAGCCAACTTTTCGAATAGCTTTCGATGGTGTTGATGGTACTGATTGGTTTTACTGTGCTGGATAGAAAGCAGCCCTAATGTTGTGTTGTCTAAGACGATAGGGGTCAGCATGACAGAACGCATTTCATGTGCTTTTTCGTGAATCACTTTATCCGTAGGGGAGCGATTCTCTTCACGCACATACTCACCGATGGCTTGATCAGTAATGTTGTTGATGTGAATCGTTTGCTGATGGTGGATCGCATACGCCCCTAAACTATGCTCAGAGTAGATGTTAACTTCACAAGGGCTTGTGAAACCGTCTTGGTTGTAGAAGTAGCGATAATCCAATAAGCCTGTTTCTTTATCAAATGTCGCAATGCCAAATTCGTCGGTTGGGAAGATGGCTGAGATACATTGGTAAATGAAAGGCAAGCTGTCCGAAAGATTTTGAGTGGTCGCAATGGTTGTGCCAATTTCATGAATGGTCTCAATGTGAGCAAGGGTCTTATCTGCCAACGTTTGTTGGTGCAAGCTCTCTGCTTGATTGCTGTTACGAATGATCAATTCTCTTTCATGTCGTTGAGCTCGACTTAACTGTTTTTCTAGTTCTGCTTGATATTTAAGAGACAAGTTACTGAATGATATCCAATCTTCTCTTCGGCGATAGATGCGGATTAAGGTTTGGCAGTGCAGAGAGTAGAGTTTTGAATGCTGCTGCGTGCCGATCGATGCTTCTACCTTGAGGCAGATTTCGAGTGCCGCTGTTGTGAGCCCTTGATTGAGAAGAAAACGAGCGTAATGCACAAGGTTTTCGATTCGAGAGTACCCATCCGATTGAGATTGAAATAAAGTTTGGGCGGTTGAAAAATGGGTCATTGCCTCATCAGCGTAGGCAGCACCAGCTCGAGCTAATACTTGGGCGAGATAGGCATGAGCGATGGCGATGTTACGTTCTTCTTGACTCGCTAATGCAATCGTCAATGCTTCTTTCAAATGCGTCATCGCTTCTGCATAGCGATCCAATAGGCCATAAGAGAGCCCGAGGTTCATGAGGCAAAGACCATGATTGACGGTATTGTTAATGGCCAGAGAAACTTCCACACCACGAGCGGCGATATCGACAGCTTTTTCATACAATTCTAAGGAAAGGTACATATCGCTGATATTGGTACAAGCCAGCGCAAAGGTATTTTGATCCAGTAAATGCGAGTAGGTGAGCACATGATCAAATGTGTCATAAGCTGACTCGAAGTCTTCAAAATCGGATTTCAATGAGCCAAAGTATAGATAAGCATGGATTGACAGCTCCTGCTCAAAATCTTGGCATAATTCTATGCATGACTCGAACTCATCCGCAGCCAGCTCTAGGCGACCATGGCGAGAGTTTTCACACGCTTTTAGAAATTGGTCTTGAGCTTCGGTTAGTTGATAGTTGTGTTCAGTGCAAATTCGCTCTACTTCCGTTTTTACGAATTGCAAGCCTGGTAGCCCTTGGTAGTTTTGTATACGCGTTAGCAATGCACTAACTTCGAAATAAGCCTTGTTTTTCATGATTAACTCCACCTAGCACTGTTATTATATAGTATTACATATCGTAAGATGAGTGTTTATGATTATGCTCTCGTGCTGAGGTTATTTTTTGTTGTGTTTAATACAAGTCACCCTGAAAATTTGAACATGAGTAATCTGAGTCGTTACTCATTAGGAAGTGCACATTGAACTCCATTCTATGTACTTTCCACAAATGAGACTGTGTATCGAAATTGAGCTTATATTAGAATTGCTGGTGGTTTATCAGTCAAACCTTTCCCGCTTCCATATTTCCGCCATGAAAGCTCATTTTTTTTAGAACAGAGAACTGTAATTAACGAAGGGACCAGAGTTGGCGGGCATTTACAATCCTACTGAAGATGATTTTTGTAACAAAACCTTGATTTTGGTGCGGTTTGATTTCTCTATCTCGTTCTCACTAATGAGACTGTTGCGCTCGCTTCGTCGTTATTGAATTGCACATAAATCGCTATGGACTTGAATTTTTTTCACTTTTGATCGAGTTGATTTGAAAACTATCCGGCAAAGGTGGGCTAGGTTTCTATACTTAATTGGGACAGTCATTAAAGGGCGAATTAAGCTTTTTATTGGTTAGAACAAAATAAGTTAACCCTAGTGACGTTGAGTTGCTCAACTCTGAATACGGCATATTGAAGTCACTTGGGTATTTACAACGTCAATAGAGATTAGTGATGCGAATTTTATTTTCTTTGATTTCTCATATTTTCATTTTTGCTGTTGGTTTTGTTTTGGGTATTTATACACTGCCGATATTGGTCCAACCCCCCGCACCCAGTCAGCAAGAACTGAAATCTGTGGTGGCCGAAGCAAGCTTAAAAGGGGAGTTTCGACGTGACAGGGCTGATAGTGATTTCTTACACTGGGGTGAGGGGAAAGTGAGCCTTTCTGAACACGCTCTTGCATTCCAAGGAGAGCTTGCTCCAGGCCCAGATTACAAAGCGTATTTATCCCCCGTGTTTGTTGAAACAGAGGTCGAGTTTTTCAAGCATCAAAACAGTATGATTCAAGTAGGCGATGTGAAATCGTTTACCGGTTTTATGCTGCCAGTTGATGACAGCGTTGATATTCATAAATATCGTAATGTCGTGATTTGGTGTGAATCCTTCGGGCAATACATTACATCAGCGCGATTGAATTAGGCGTGATTAAATAATCGTGACCCTTGATGATAAGGTCGTATATCCAAGCAGATTCGTCCTTCGGGAGCCTGTCACTGGCCCACTTCTGTGTTAGAGGTCTCTCACCTCTGGATGGATTTGAAACCAGTGACAAGGCTCTGAATTGGTGTTCTTGAAGTTACTTGGGTATAAACCGTATGATACCTTTTTGTTAACTTTCGAGTTAAGGATCTATGGAGTATATAGATGGAACACCTGACCCTTGTCATCGACTACCTTTTTTCTCATAAATTTCAATTCAGCGCGCTGATCATTCTCTGCCTCATCTTAGCGAGAAAGCTCATTCTCTCACGGATCCGTGGCGATGTTGCTTTCATTTCCGAGGAACAACGTAATTGGATGTCGCGGACTAAAAATGGCACCTTCGCCATTGCGGTAGTGGTGCTATTTCTGCTTTGGCGTTCGGAGATCAGTGAATTTGCTTTGTCGGTGACAGCCATTGCAGTGGCGATAGTCGTGGCGTCGAAAGAAATTATTCTCTGCTTTACAGGTTCGATTCAACGCGCGAGCTCTCGTTCATTTCGAGTCGGAGATTGGATTGAAGTGGGGAAACTGTGCGGGGAAGTTATCGAGCACAATATGATGGCGACGGTGATTCAAGAAATCGATCTTCATCATGGTCAATACATTTACACGGGAAAAACAGCCACTCTACCGAATAGTATGTTTTTCACATACCCAGTGAAGAACCTCAATTTTATGAAGCGCTATGTTTACCACAATTTTTCTGTGGTAGTAAAAGAGTTTGTGAATTTGTATCCGATGCTGCCGGATATGACGGAAAAAATTGAAGAACATTGCAGCTACTTCAGCGAAGTGGCTCGTCGTTACAATGCCATGATTGAAAAACATGCTGGGGTCGACTTACCCGGAGCGGAACCACATGTACATATCAGTAGCAGCGCAACTGGCGAACAAGTTGTCCACTTCATGATTTTCTGTCCGACTGATAAGGCGAACCATCTCGAACATTTGATTCGTCAGGATTTTATGGAGATGTACCATCAGCGCTTTGACACTCTTACTGCCGATTGATCAAGAAAAAGGGGCAAATGTGCCCCTGTTTTAATGCGATACCTTCGAAGAATATAGCTAAGTTTGTGGTGTTGCTGGGTTCAGTTTTGCCTGGCGCTTTAGAGCGAAATTGACCAAAGCAATCAATACCGGCACTTCAATCAAAGGTCCAATCACACCTGCAAACGCTTGGTCTGAGTGTAAGCCAAATACCGCAATGGCGACAGCAATCGCTAATTCAAAGTTGTTGCCTGTTGCGGTGTAAGCGATTGACAAGTTTTTATCTTCAGCAATGCCCATTCGTCTTCCGACAAAGTAACTGGTGAAGAACATCAGTACAAAATAGATCCCGAGTGGGATGGCGACACGAACTACGTCCATCGGCAGTTCAAGGATCATATCGCCTTTCAAACTGAACATAAGCACAATGGTCGCCAGCAGAGCGATTAAGGTGATTGGTGAGACTTTAGGGATAAAGACGTGATTATACCAATGTTCCCCTTTGGTTTTGACCAATACGGTTCTGCTCAAATAACCAGCCAAAAATGGAATCCCGAGGTAGATAGCGACGCTTTCCGCAATGTCACGAATGGAGATATCGACCTCAAAGCCTTGGTAGCCAAGCATCGGAGGCAGTACGGTGATGAATAGCCACGCCATAAAGCTGTAAGTGGCAATTTGGAACACACTGTTTAATGCCACGAGAGCCGCGCCGTACTCTCGATTACCGCCACCAATATCGTTCCATACCAAGACCATGGCGATACAGCGGGCAAGTCCGATTAAAATGATCCCTGCCATGTATCCCGGGTGATCAGGAAGAAACATCAGTGCGAGTGTAAACATCAAAATAGGACCGACGATCCAATTCATCACCAATGATAAGGTGATCGCCTTTTTGTCCTTGGTGATCTTGCCCATACTGCGGTAGTTCACCTTGGCTAGCGGCGGGTACATCATGAGAATAAGGCCGATCGCCAATGGAATATTGGTGTTTCCAACAGACATAGCATCGTTCCATTGATCGACGTTTGGAAAAAGAACGCCAAGTCCAACACCAACGACCATGGCGAGTAAGATCCAGACGGTTAGGTATCGATCAAGAAACCCCATTTTCCCGCTAGCAGTATTTGAATGCGACATAATGTCCTCTTTTTCGTTCATCGTCGATTGACGATGTGGTGATTTAATTTTACACGTGTAACTATGACGTTCTGATTAATAGATGGAAAATTTGTCGATCGAGGCCAGTCTTTGGACAAGGTTCTTACGTGACACTACTCAATCGGAAGCCAATGATGAAGATTACTCAAGCTCTTAAGCGGTACCTAACCATGAGGACATGGCCTCAAACTCTTGTAGCTTTGGTTTGTTGATTCGATAACACACTTTCGGTGGGTTGGGCTCCGCGTGAATGAAACCTGCTTGCTTAAGAATACGCAAGTGTTCAGACACTGTGGATTGCGCTAAACCTAACTCAGACACTAGGTCGCTGTTAAGGCATCCACCCAAAGAATCAAGAGCCAGCAAAGAGCGCAGAATACGGACTCTAGCTGGGTGCGACAGAGCTTTCGCGAGGTGAGCAAAATTGTGCTCCTTTTCAAGATCGACTTTGCTCTTTACGAGAGTGTCATGTGGCGTAAGGCAACAGTTGCTCATAATCTATTTAACTTCTTAATCTAATCACTTAATCGTCGAATAACGATGATTGTAATTTGGCATGACCAACAGCGCAACCCGTGAGTGTCGAGACGAGGGTTAAAGGTGATTTTGCTGCCACTGAAAAAGGGAGTGCTAAAATTCTCAATAAAATAACCCCATCTTGACAAATTTATCTAATAATTTGATGTCAGTAGAAAAAATCATTTATACCAAGACGGTGTAACAGTGTGTGCTGATTGATCTCGGTATGATGAAACCTGTTTGTATATCAGGAGTAGTGTATGCGCCTCATTTGGATCGCTTTATCCATGACTTTGGTTGGTTGTAGTCAGACACCAAATCAGCCCATCGTTGAAGACCCGCTTTGGCAAAGCGGTGTGCTTGAAAATGGTCTTAAGTACCATATTTATCCAACCGATAACTCAGATGTGGCAGTGCGATTCCACTTAAAAGTAGGATCGTTCCAAGAGACTGAAAGTGAGAAGGGGTATGCGCACTTTTTAGAGCATATGGCTTTTAACGGCAGCAAACATTTTGCTGCGAATGAAGTGATCGCCACTTTTGCTGAAGAGGGGGCAAGCTTTGGTCCTGATCTTAATGCATACACTGGATACCATTTTACTAATTACAAACTGGACTTACCTAACGCAGAATTGCTACCCCAAGCGTTGCTTTGGATGCGAGATGTAGCCGATGGGCTGACTCTGGATCCGAAAGAAATCAAGAAAGAAAAAGGGGTGGTGTTATCTGAGATCAGAATGTCACGCCCCGAAATCAAGCCTCTGTTTGATAAAGCATACGAAGCATGGATTTCGGGAACCGCTTATCAGGATAAAGACGTTTTAGGCTCTCCTGAATCGGTAAAAGGGATTACAGAGGCTGGGCTCCGAGCATTTTATGAGCTTTGGTATCAACCTCAAAATGCCGAGTTAGTGGTGACGGGGAATATTGATCCTGTGGCACTAGAGGGGCTGATTGCGGAAAAGTTTCGCTCGTGGCAACCGAGTAATGATGTTGCGCTTACCATCCCAAGAGACATAGGTCTAAATGAATCCGATTTGATATTAGAAGTCGGTGAGGGGGAATCTCCGGGTATCCATGTCTCTTATCCCTTGAACGCTGTCGGCATCAAAGATCATCAAGGGCAGCATATAGTGTGGCTGAATGACATTGTTCGGAGCGTGATAGAACAGAGATTGAATGCGGCCTTTTTGAACTCCGCAACGCCGAGCCATTATTATTACTCCTCGGTCGATATCATGCATTACGATTACCTGCTTTCTGCAGGGGTTGCGATGGATACCAAGCACCGAGAGCAAGCCCATAAGTTGTTGATTCAGACTTTGGCTTCATTACGAGATCACGGCATTAGTCAAGATGAACTGAATGTGGCCATCGCGGGCTACCAAGGGGCATTAGACAACATTGAAGCGACCCACGAGCAGTTAACATCCAGCCAAAATGCCAACGACTATGTGTTCGCGATTGAACAAAATGATGGCTTTCAATCCAAGGAAGATTTAATTGTCAGTTACCGAAATTTCCTGGCGAATACTGACCGCCATCGAGTGAATCGTCATTTGAATCAAATTTTGAGTGTGCCGCCGTATTTTCTTATTGGGGCAGGCTCAGAAGAGAACACGACGGAAATGACTCAGTATTTAGCAGAGCTTAAGAAGGCGTTAAAGTCAGAGGGTGTGAAGCCTTTAGTGCTAGATAGTGACCAAGACAGTTTCTCTCAACCTGATGCCGTTGGTGATATTTTAGCCCAGCAAGAGACCAGAGAGGACATGACCATTTGGAATCTAGCCAATGGTATTGAAGTTTGGTTTAAGCAAAACCCTGAGAGTGGTAAGCGCGTCGATCTTTTCTATGTCAGCTTAGGTGGAAAAGCGGCCCTGCCAGAAGCGTTATACCCTGCACTCGAAGTCACTCTCCCTGTGGCAATGCGCAGTGGTGTTGGTGAATTTTCAGCGGCAGAGCTGGATGCATATCTAAGAAAACACAATATAGAAATTTTGCCGTTCACCGACCACACCAGCCATGGTATCCGCGCAACGACACCAAAAGAGAATTTATCAGAAGTCTTGGGGGCGATTTACGCGATCACCAAAGAATTCAAGATTGATGAACGTCAGATAGAAGTCGTTAAGGAAGAAGTGGCGAGTAAGCGGGCGGCATTTTTTGCTACGCCTGTCGGTGAGTGGATACGCGCTGTGAATCGAAATGGATACCAAGGTCAAAGCCGTCATATTTTGGCTGACTCAAAGGCGTACAGTCGGGTCACTAAGCAAGATCTGCTCGATGTACATCACGAATTATTCCAGAAAAACCGAAACACACGTTTAGTGATTGTGGCTGATGCTGACCCTGCCCAAATCTCAGAGTTGGTTCGTCGCTATGTGGCTCCTATTCAACTTGAAGTAGGTGCTAAGCCTGAGTTTGATATCGCTTATAATCCGGCGCCAAAGCCTTATATTCAGATGGATACGAGGGATGAGAATAAAAGCCACTACATTGCTCGAATCACTAATACGCAACCGCTATTCCGTGATACAAAAACGGTGTTTGCTGAAGATGTGCTTAATCGGATTGTCAATCAAAAGCTGCTGAAGCATATTCGAGAAGATCTTGGGCTTGCTTACAGTATTAATGCGTATTCCATTATGCAAGACGGCGAGCCGAATACAGACTGGTTTGTTGAAGTCGAACTGGCACCGGATGACGTTGAAAAAGCGAAAGTCGCTATTGAGCGAGTTATGACGGAATTGCCAAATAGTATTACGCGCGCTGAAGTGAAGACAGCGGCTAAGCAACTGAAAAGTGATTTACAACCGCTGAAAACAAATGGGGCGACGCAGGCTTATATGTTGACGCGTTATTTGACGTTCGACTTCGGTATAGATGACTTACTAGCCGTCGATAAAACCGCTGATTCGATCACTTTGCAACAAATTAAAGCCTTGGCAGAACATAGCTTTGGGCGAGAGACCCGTTGGAGTGTGCATGTTTTAATGCCGAAGAAATAAGGTCTCGTTGCAACACTCCAGCGAATGATTGGCTAAATGAACAGGCGACCTTCGGTCGCCTTTTTTCTAACAGGATCTTTTTACTGAGATAGACGTTGGTCATTGTTCGGGTTGTCGGTTAACTCGCGTTTAGGAAAGCCAGTGACAGGCTCCCGAAGGGCGAGTCTGCTTGGCTCGCTAGCTGCGTTATTACTTCTTGATTTAGAACCACTAGATCTTCAAAGCAATGCCTTGCTATCAAACCAAGCAGTTCTCGCTGAACCTAGTACCTTGAGGTTACTTGGGTATACTAATATCAATATAAACGAAGGTGGCTCCATGAAGACAACACACTCTCACTATCATCGATCACAGCGAAAGCACTTGGTGCTGGCTATGGTCTGCGCATTCTCGGCTTCTCAAGCAAGCGCCAATATAGAAAGCGCCCCAGTCATTGGCGGCGTGTTTAATGCCAGTGAGGTGTTAAAGCAGCAAGTAGTAGAAGGTTTAACTTACTCGACTCACTTTGCTCGTGATGTCACCCTGTTTACGATTGGCGGTGTCAGCTTAGAAGCGTATATCTTGTCATTGCCCCTTGAAGCCACTGTGAAAGCCCGAGTGATGGCACAAATTGCAGACCCTAGCTATTCCATTCCGTTA
Organism: bacterium sp. HQB-39; assembly: GCA_043422575.1. Lineage (GTDB taxonomy): Bacteria > Pseudomonadota > Gammaproteobacteria > Enterobacterales > Vibrionaceae > Vibrio. The sequence continues at coordinate 99,687 of JBHOHG010000002.1, forward strand.
GGGTATTTCCTTTATCAATTGTACGACCGCTACACTGGGGTGGCGGAGGGGGATGCGTTTAAAGACTATTTGCGTATGGTTTATGACGACCAAGCGTTGACAGGATTTCAGCATAGTTTGTTCCATATTCATCGCCAAACTGACGCGAAACAACACAAACACCAAAAAGATCAAGCACATCAAGAAGGCATCACCATAGACAGTGAGTTTATCGCAACCATGGTGACGGTTTACGATGCACTGGTCCAAATCGGCGAATGGCAAGAGATGGAAGTGTTGCCTGATCAATACCAGTACTTAACTCGATCGCAGCAAGACTTGGCACTCGTGGCTCAAATCCAACCTATTATTGTGACCATTTTGCAGCAGGTCGCAGCAGGAATGGACCCTGGTGATTTGAAGCAATCGGTGTTAGCCATTGCCGCTGATGGCGCGCCGGAGAAAGCGAACAAGCCAAATAATAAAGCTCAAGCTTTGACCATTACCTTGATCGATTTCGTTCGTTTAAATGTGCTTAAAGCTTATCGCCAATTTGTGTATCGTGATGAACGGGGAGAGCGTTTGGGCGTTTGGCTTGTTGACGCTTTTTCGCGTAATCCAGAACGTGTAATAGAGTATTTGTCTTCGAAACAGCAACGTCGTTTTGCTGTGCAAGTGACGGTGGATGGTCTACAACAAGGACTGATGCATGGGTTGGTCGATCCAAAACAGCCCTTGGTTCGGCTGGCTTATCAAAGCCATCAAAAACGGGATCAATTCGAGTCGGATAAGGCGCAGTCACAACCTGAACGTGAACAAGACGTACGCTTTATGGAAATATTGAGCGAGCAACCGTACCACGACCCTCACTATTTGCCGTTCTTTAAACGTTTGTATCAAGAGTATGAACCTACTATTGCCGATGTCGGTATCTCCTCTACACCGACCATCAGTGTACGCAATCTTCCGATCATCAAAACAGGGGCGAAAGTGTCCGGGCCTGAGGGGACAGGGATCCCTAATTTTCACTTTGTGGATCGGCATGACGACCGCGCTTATTACTTTTTTGGTAATGATGCCCTGCAACTCGATCGATTGATGCAAGTGAACCAAGTACAGACGATGTTTGATCGACTCAATTACCTCACAACGCTTAATTGTAATGCTCAATATGACTGGAATGCTCACACCAGTTTTGATGCGTTAGTCAACTTGGGAGCCGGTGAAGCGTCGCGAGATTTTGGTGAGAAGCGCTGTGTGAGAGAGCTTGACCGCCGCGCAAAAGCGGAGAAAGCCCTTCATCAACAGAGAGCTAGCCTCATCGCAGATGTGAGGGAGTATCAAGCACTTCCAGAATGGCAGTTTTTCACACAATGGGCCCAAGCTTGGAAAATTAAAAAATCTTTGCGAGATTATGCCCGCAAGGACGGGGATGGCATGCCCGATTTTACTCTCGTTTATAACCCTTGGCCGGATCATTTTGCCCACTTTACTGGGCCTCTGAGTGACGAAATCATTATGCCAACGGGAGAATTAAACCGATTGGACTTTTGGCTGACTCAGATTGAAAATCGTTATCGTGATGCAGGTATCTATGAGAAGACCTTATGGGGAATGGCGGGAGATCATGGTTTAACCCCAGTTTATTACACACTGAATCCTGAAAAGCAGATTTTCCAGCCGTTAGAAGCCAGTTTAGGCTACCCACTCGTTGTGAAAAAGATTTCTTCGGATGAAGGCGAAGGGCCTAAGATCACAAATGCATTGAATGCGCCGTCCAATAAGGGCGCTGATGTGGTTGTTGCCTCGACAGCAGGCGGGAATTTTATGCTCGACTTTTTTAACTCGGATCACAGCTGGACGACTCAACCGATTTATCGTGAATTGACTCAGTGGCAACCGGTTAACGCGCCTAAGGGAGAGTCACTCGATATTATTGCTCAAAGCTTGGCGTATTTAGGAGATACGCTGGATTATCTTGTTGTGCGAGATAACCTTTGTTCCCTGAATATGGTTTCGAACAATAATGTATCTTCAAACAATGATTTAGGCCCAAGCCTTAAAGTGGACACGAGCAAGAGAGACGCAATATGTGTGACCCGCGTTGTGGGGGAGCGACAAGGAAAACGGATTGATGATCTGATTTACCAGTATCAAGATAAGCGGTTCTACGCGCCGAGTTCCAAGCGGCATCAATTACTCGAAGTACAACGTTTGAACCCTTACTTGAAAGAACCAGACGCAAAAGAGTTGGCAATCTACCAAGGCTTAGTCAATCAATGTTTGCATCATGCTGATCTTGAGCAGGTTGACACTTGGTGTGATCAGGAGCAATGGCGTTTGCTCACCAGTTACACACCTCGTCCTGATTCAGTCAATCAATTAGCTGCATTATATGAAGAAGATCGAGCTGGTACGGTGAATCTATTTCCGCGAGAAGGGATTGGTTATAACACCAAAGTACCCGGTCGCCATGCAGGGGAAACCTATTTTGAAAAGGATGCGTTTATTGGCTTTTGGGGAGCGCCCATTGGTCATGAAGCCCTTGATATTCAGACTGCTGAGAATGGGTCACTTGCCCCGACGTTGTATCAGTACTTAACAGGAGAAAAGGTTAACGTGGGCGAGTATGGCTGGGGGTACCCATCTTTACTGCCAATGCTGGATATTAATGACGCGCTTGATGTGACTCGCCAGCGTGACGAGTGACTCCAAACTGAATTGACGATTTAATGGAAGACTCTCTAAGGGAAGAGCGGTTGCTCTTCCTCTCCCTCTTCCTTTTCATCTTTCATTATTCATCCACTTTTAATGATTTTGCCCATGATTGAAATGATCGTGCTGGATGAAATGATCAATTTGTTCGGCCACCTGTTGGTTATAGATAAGACTGGTGTGGCTATGACTTATCAGTAAGTGGTCTTGCATACCATCGATAGTGGTTTCCTCAACCGTGACTGTTCCGTCTGATTGCGTGGCGAGGTCTTTCATCAAAATAGGGCGTGCTCCAATAGGGACCGTGCCTGCGATACTGCCTAATTTTTGTGGGAACCCCCAACGGCCTTGGTGTTCATTAAGTCCAAATTCCGGTGAGTTTCCAAGCATTTTTCCTAGCCCGAGATGTTTGATTTTGGTGACAATGGAAGCCCCTCTTAGTGGGGAGCCAATGGCAACTGCGTGGGAGACTTCGCGTGTATTGGGTTGACGTGAAGCAAGGTAATTTTTAATGACGACACCGCCAAGACTATGCCCCACCAGTATATTGCGACTGTTGGGTTTGAGCGCTGCGTCGATTGTGGAAAAGAGCGTTTCATGCTCGATATTGAGTGAGTTATAGGTGACGATTTTTGTTCTGTAGCCAAGGTTTCTCAGCTTTTCACTCAGTGGTTTCATGACGACACCGTGCATGTAAAGACCGTGGAGAATAACGATGTTGGTTTGCATGCTTTGCTCCTCTGATTCAAACCAAGCTTGGTTGTGGCGATTATACCCCCAAAGTAATGAAACCATGACCAACAGGGATATCAAAACTAAGAAGCTTGAAATATGACGCTTTTTAAGACGAGTTCTATTTGCTCTGGGCATAGTATGAGTCGGTGCCGTAATGACGCGTTAGTAGGGAAAATAGGGCAAGATGGACTTACCCTATGGTGATATATACCCAAGTGACTTCAAGATGCAGTATTCAGAGCCTTGTCACTGGTTTCAATTCAAGGCAGAGATGAAGGAAATAGTCATTCTATTTTCAATGTCTCTAACGCAGAAGTGACGCCAGTGACAGGCTCCCGAAGGGCGAGTCTGCTTGGCTCGCTAGCTGTGTTATCGCTTCTTGATTTAGAACCACTAGATCTTCAAAGCAATGCCTTGCTATCAACCCAAGCAGCTCTCGCTGAACCTAGCATCTCGAGGTTACTTGGGTATAGTTACTGTGAAATAGTTTCTGCAAAATAGTCACTAACAATAGGCTTCACTGATGACCGTATTACTCATTGAAAGCGGGTTATCAGAGATACAAAGTGATGCCAGCACTAATAATGTCATCTTCATCATAAGCTTCGTAGCTGGCTTCTAGTGCGAGGTGCTCCGTGAGTCTAAATCCAAAGCCCGCACCGCCTCCAAACTCACTGGCATCCGCACTGTGACTCTGCCCCGCGAATGTACCAGTCAGCTCTAAATTAGTATAAGCGGTGGTCACGTAAGCAAACATTTGTGGGTGGAAATCAAACTGTCCCCTTAACCGTAAAGAGCTGTAGCTACTGATTTCAAGGGAGACTGGGTTGACCCCCACATAGTAGTCATCTTCATCAATACCACTGCCGATACGAAGCTCAGGCATGAGGTAAAACTTGTCGTTGATGTCGATTCGTAAGCCAATCGCACCGGCCGCTCCGTTCAAAGAAATGTCATCATTACTGTAATTTATATGGTGCGCACCAAAGGTTAGGTTTGCCCAACTTGACATTGAAATGGTTGCAATCGCTAAACCAATAAGTGTTTTTTTAAACATGAATACTCCTCGTTTATTGACACTTTGAATGACTTTCAGCATAAGCTTGCTGTCGTTGTTCTAATCTTGTGTGAGTAGTTCCACACGGTGTTGCAGATCGATTCGATTTGTTTCTGCCCCATCGACTTGTTCGCCGATTTTAATGTGAATGCGTGACCAGAAACGTCTCGGACGTTTGGTGAAAGCATGGCCGTTCTGGTGACTGAAAAACGATCCCCAAAGTCCATTGATACCAATTGGAATCACAGGTACAGGACGGCTGGCGAGGATTTTTTCAACGCCAGGTCGGAAGGTATTGACTTCGCCATGGCGAGTAATGGTCCCTTCCGGAAAAATACAGACGATTTCCCCGTTGTCTAACGCATCGTTAATCGACTCGAAAGCTTGTTTATAGGTATCTTGGCACTTTTTCGGTGAGCAGATTGGAATGACGTTGGCATGGCGAAAACCATATTTAAGTACGGGTATTTCACTGATCCCTTTATGCATCACAAAGCGGACGGGCCTTGGGGAAACGCCCATGAGTATCAACGCGTCCACATAGCTGACGTGGTTTGCTACCAATAAAACGCCACCCGAATCAGGGATCTGATCTCTGCCACTGATTCGAACACGGTACAAACAATGGCTCAATAAATAGCTGATAAAGCGAAGTGTGAACTCTGGCACTTGTAGGTAAACAAATACGGCGACCACTAAGTTGATGATGGAAATGGCCAAGAAGAGATCAACAACACTCCATTGCAGATAGGTGAATCCAGCAATCGCAAAGCCTGCGGAAATCACCATAAATAAAGCATTCATAATATTATTGGCGGCGATGGTACGCGCACGTTGCTCTGCTTTCGCTCTTGATTGGATGTACGCATAAAGTGGAACGATGAATATTCCGCCACTTACTCCAACCATAAAGAGGTCAAGCATTAAACGCCAATGTTGTTGCTGTTGGATAAAATCTAACGCTTGCCAATGCTCACTTGTCGCGAGCTGACTCTGGCTAGGGATAGCGTGAAGCAAATCTAAGCCAAAAAGCGTCAGACCGAGGATACCAAAAGGTAAAATACCGAGTTCAACTTGTTTGAAAGAAAGCTTTTCACAAATCCAAGAACCGACTGCAATACCAATCGAGAAAAGCGCCAAGAGTATTGAGACAACCGTGCCGTCGGCCATAAGGTGTTGCTTGGCAAAATTCGGAAACTGGGTCAGGTAAGTTGCCCCTAAGAACCAAAACCAACTGATGGCTAAAATCGCCATCCACACGCCACGGTTCTGTCGACCGATGCGAAGTGTTTCTTGGGTACCACGATGCCATTTGAAAGCGCTTGTGCATTGGCTATTGAGGTTTGGTAGTGAGGGAATCGCTAAGCTACTTAACCAACCAAAGACAGATAAAGCGAAGATAATGAGCCCTGCAAGATGTTGACCGTGGGGAAGGGATAATAGGACACCTGCACTGATCGTACCCAGTAAAATAGAGATAAAGGTTCCCATTTCGACCCACGCGTTGCCAGTGACGAGTTCTTTGCTTTTAAGTGCTTGCGGCAACAGAGCATATTTTACAGGCCCAAAGTACGCAGATTGCGTACCAGTCAGTAGCAATAAAGCCAGCATGGCCCAATAATTTTGCGTAAAAATAGCCAGTGCTGCGCCTCCCATCACCACCATTTCAATGGATTTTAATAGGCGGATCAATTTGGCTTTATCCATGTTATCTGCGACGTGACCAGCATGAGCGGAGAACAGGACAAAAGGCAAAATGAATAGCCCTGCTGCTAAATTTACAAAAATAGGTGCTGGTAGCGGTAGCATTTCAACACTTTGATAAGTCACCATGAGAAGCAAGATGTTTTTGTACACATTGTCGTTCAGTGCCCCAAGACATTGCGTCACGAAATAGGGCAAAAATCGTCGCGAAGTAAACATAATAATCTCTTTCACTTTTTGTATTCTTAAGGGACGTCGCCTTTGAGGGCGTTCTCTCGCTGAGTATTCTTATTGGATAACGATCAAAGGACCGCGATTCAATTGGGTAGGGTATGGCAACATTGCGCTCCCCACGTGTAACAGTAAGTTCAGAATTGGACGAGGGTCGACATTAGAGTTCATCAAGGTCGCTCTTGGAGCAATTGATGGAGCGGGCGTGAATCGTGAAGTCGTACATCCAGTTGTGCTTGCTAAAACGGCTGCGCCGATAATGAATTTAGTTAGAATTCTCATGGTAACCTCCAAGTTGTTTGGTTGTCTCATGGGGCTGGTAATCCGATGTTTGCCCCATGAGTCACTGACGTTTGTGTCTGTATTTAAGTAAATTTATTGCGGGTTGTTTTTCTTCGGAGAGCGCCTTACTAACGCTAATCCGATAAAGACTATAAGTGATAGCCACCCGAGACTGCCACCGCCACTACTGCCACCTGAATGAGAAGGGGCTGGGTCATGGAACATAGGTTGACCTTGGTCGGCTCGACGTGTTTCTGTCGGTGCGGATTCACGTTTCTGACGAGCCTGTTGTTCTTTTTCAACGCGTTGTTGGTTATGACGCTCAATACCCAGTTCTTCAAATACGTGCTCTTCAACCACCAGCAGTGAGGTGTAGTCGGTGAGCAAACCGTACTCTAAGGCAATGTCTTCGATCGCTTGTTGTGAATCAGAGTCCTTGTCTTCAAAGTAATTCATGGTCTCTTCAATGTCGCGAATTGCTGAGAATGCCCAGATACGTTCTAATTCAGGATGATCGGTTGCCGTTTCTGGTAGCGTTACTTCGGTCGTGTATTGTTTATCTTGACCGGCAATTTTCATTGATAGCGTTAGCTTTGCTTGTCCCGGTTTAAAGTAATGGCCAAGCACGGTAAGCTGTTCGCCACGATAGAGAGAGCGGATATCCTGAGGTGTTAAATCTTTAAGTTTTACGCCTTTAACCTTGAGTTCAATATCACGATAAGCGTGATGCTTGAGCTTGCTGGTGGCGTTCATTAAGTGGCCCATGATGTCATCTGAATTGGAAACACTAGCTGCAAAGCCATCACTGATTTTTGTCATCGGCTCAAGCAGTGGGCGATTAGCGCTGTTGCCCATAATGAAGGTAAAGAGACGAACATCGGCTTTCTCAACTAACTTTAGGAAAGCGTTTTTCTCGGTTGTGCCGACATTCGCAACACCATCGGTGACGAGTACTACACCAGTGACTCGGTCGTCATCTAAGCTTCTCAACCCTTTTTTTAGACCGGCATATAGGTTGGTTCCCCCACCGACCCCTAAGGTATTGATTTGCTCAATAGCTTGGCTGACATGAACAGGGGTCACCGCTTGATAACCATTGGTGATATCGACCACATTGTCGTCAAACATAATGATTTGAAATCTATCTTGGCTCGGCAGTTTGTGCAGCGCTTTTTTTACTCCTTCTGCTAACGTGGCGTATTTTCCTTGCATCGAGCCCGAACGGTCGAGGATAAAAATCCAGTCTCTTGGCTGTGTAATAGCAGTAAGGTCATCGCCTGGAGTAAATGTGATTTTCACTGTGCCTCGGTCACTTTCTTTCGGGTCACGATAAGCCAGCATATCCACTCTGCCGGGTGCCCCTTCAGCGAGTCGCCAATAAGCGACGATGTCTTGATTTAAATTAAAGGCAGGAGTGTTGCTCATGTTTGATGGTTGTACACCATCATCATTTCCAGCGAGGTTGTCACTGGTTGCGTTGCCTTCGAGGTTTGCACTTGGTTTAGTAGCACTTAGGTTACCGAGTTGGGCACGCCAAATCGTGTGTTCACCATCTGGGCGGTGAGACAGTAAAGCTTGAGGGTGAGCTGGGAGTCGAACACCATCAACTGGGTAACCGGATTTCAAGGTCATAGTGAAGGTGAAGTCTTGTTCCACTCGATCATTGCGAGTCCAAAATGAGGTTTCGGCGACATCTGTTCCCCCTTCTTCCATTGGGTAGACGTAGCGTCCAACACCGTGGTCAAGAATGGCGTCTTGTAGATAGACCAGTCGCACTTTGACGCTTTGGTTTGGCATGACGGGGAATACACGCATAGAAAACGCTTTGTATCCATCTTTCTCTGTGAGTGCTGTCGAGCGACCTTGAGCTTTTTGATCTTCGTAGATCTTGCGTGCTTGCTGTTTTTTTACCGCTTCAGCAATGACAGGTTGACCGTTAATCCAGTAAATGAACTCACCAACGACCGCTTTTTCCGGTACTGGGAAGGTGTAGAGTGCTTCCAGCTCATGATGGTTCGGATTGGCAAAGGTTTGTTCAATCGTGGTGGTCGCAATGCCATCTTGAATCACAACGTCGACGTGATGAGTTTCAATTGTCAATGATTGATATTGCGCATCGTTAGGCTTAAGTAAGCCAGCGGCAAAAAGATTTGGGCTGATCAGAACGGCGAATATGATCAGGATAAAACTGCATGTAATGTCGATGACACGACGTACATGATGATTAAATTGGCTTAGTGGGCTATGGTCCATGTTGCCTCCGTTCCTAAGTGGTTAGACCTCATTCCAGGTGGGATGAGAATGCAGCATACTTAGCAGGAGGCGTAGAGTTATTGTTCAAGTAACATAATAAGTGACTAGAAGTGATTTCTTGTGTTACTTATTGCTGACTGAGCTATCAATTTGATCAAATAAATCGAAATGCCAACGTCGTAGAGCCACTACGAGGGATGTGCCATTACGTTCGTCAATATCCAATTTTTTATCATCATGGCAAGCAGAATAAAATTCATCGACCAGCTTTTGGACTCTTTGCTGGAACTTTTGGTTAGTAAGCGGCGTCATTAAGCCAGTTGCCAACACTAATTTTTCATCTTGGCGATTAAAGTAACTACGGAAAAATTCAGTAAGGACGTCGTTGAGGAAAAAGGTTTGAATTGGTCCGCCCGCAATCCAATTAAAATCAGGAGAGAGCATCAGCTTGACTCGGTTTTCGGGTTGTAGCTCGATAATTCCTAAACGATCCAGTTCAGCCAGCTTTTGAATGAGTACTGTTTGACTGATCGAGTAACGATCAAGGATTTCATCAAACAAGAAGCCATTCATGACGCACACGGATACCATTAGGAGTGCTTTATCATCCACGATCTGTTTTTCTTGTTCAAACGTCAGTCCTTGCAGCGTTTTACTGTCTTGAGCCACAAGAGCAAACAGCTCCGACATTTCCATGCCAATCAGATCGCAGATCTTACTTAATCGTTCGAGACTGATTTGCGTTCCCGATGCCAAAAGGCGTTTGACGGAACCTTCACTTAACTCTAAGTGGTTAGCGATATCTAAATATTGGATATCACGCAATTTTAGCTGTTTCTTTAATTGTTTGATGAGTTGCTGGCTTTCTGACATGGTAAATCAAATTTTTATATGCTTTTTTGCAGTGTATATGAAATCGATTTACAAGTTGAGAATTATCGAAGAGTGTCACCTTTGAATCATTCAGTTGTGATGGGGGAAAGGTTAATCATGTAAATGGAACGATAGGCTGTTTGTTTACTCTGTGGCAATGAAGAAGGTCAATAAAAAAACGGCAGCCCTGAGGCTGCCAATGTACAAAGTTGGGAAGTTATGGAGACTTGTGTCCGATGGTGTTTTTTGTTTGGCAAGTGCGTGCTAACGGGAACACCACATTGTCGGACTATTATTGTAAGAATAGGGTTACTTATCGAAATTCACTAATGAGCTACGATCGATATCGGCGATGGTTTTCGCGCCAGATAGCGTCATAGCAACACGCATTTCTTTATCGTAAAGATCCAGCAAGTTTTCAACGCCCTTGCCACCTTGTGCAGCCAGCGCGTAAACGAATGAACGGCCAAGAAGAGTACAGTCAGCACCCAGAGCCATCATGCGCACGACATCCAGACCTGTACGAATACCTGAATCAACAAGGATCTTCAGGTCGCCTTTTACCGCATCAGCGATGCTAGGCAGTGCTTTTGCCGTGGATAACACGCCATCAAGCTGACGACCACCGTGGTTAGAGACAACGATGCCGTCGGCACCAAAACGCACAGCGTCTTTTGCATCTTCTTCATCAAGAATACCTTTGATGATCATTGGGCCGTCCCAGAAGTCACGGATCCATTCTAGGTCTTTCCACGAGATAGAAGCATCGAAGTTATCACCCAACCAACCAATGTAATCTTCCAGTTTGGTTGGCTCACCACGGTAAGTTGAAATGTTGCCAAGGTCATGCGGCTTACCCATTAGACCCACGTCCATTGCCCAACTTGGGTGGCGCATGGCTTGGAAGACACGGCGCATAGCCGCATTCGGACCACTCATACCCGAGTGCATGTCGCGATAACGAGCTCCCGGCACTGGCATATCAACAGTGAAAACCAGTGTGGTTACGCCAGCCGCTTTCGCACGCTCAAGAACGTTTTTCATAAAGCCACGATCTTTCAGTACGTACAGTTGGAACCACATTGGACGGTCAATTGCCGGAGCAACTTCTTCAATCGGGCAGACTGACACGGTAGACATCGTGAATGGGATGCCTTTATTTGCCGCCGCTTTTGCCGCTTGTACTTCGCCTCGGCGTGCGTACATACCCGTTAGACCTACAGGAGCCAGTGCGATAGGCATTGCCAGCTTCTCACCAAACAACTCGGTTTCTAGGCTGAGATCTGACATGTTTTTTAGAACACGTTGACGAAGTGCGATCTCTTCTAGATCTGCTGTGTTGCGCTCAAGAGTACGCTCTGCATATGAGCCACCATCAATGTAGTGGAACAAAAAAGGAGGCAGTTTAGCTTTAGCCGCAGCGCGGTAATCAGTCGAAGCAGAAATAATCATAGTTATTAATCCTAGTTGTAAATGTGAGTCAGCAGGCTGGAACAGGAATTGGGTGTTGATAAATCAACGGCCTACTGCTGGATTAAAATGGTCTTAACGTTCTGAAATGAGCGAGCTAAGCACAATGTACAGGGTGAACGTTAAGACCATAAGTGTCGGTGGGCGATGAACTGCCCACCTATGAATTTAGGAATCTGGTTTATGGTGTCATCAGCGCGTCAGAAATTTGAACGCCGTAGATAAGTACAAGACCAACGATGCCTGTCATAACAAGATAGTAGAACGTAGGGATGACTGTCTTACGAAGTGTCGCACCTTCACGACCCAGCAAACCAACGGTTGCCGATGCAGCAACGACGTTATGGATAGCAATCATATTACCTGCAGCAGCGCCGACCGCTTGTAGCGCAACGACGACCGCACTTGAAATTGAAAGGGTTTGCGCCACTTCAAACTGGAACTGACTGAACATCATGTTTGATACGGTGTTAGAGCCAGCAATGAATGCACCCAGAGCACCAACTGTTGCACTCAGAGCAGGGAATGCTGAGCCAACTAAGTCAGCAGCGAAGTTCGCCGTTGTCACTGGCATACTTGCAAGGTCAGCACCATTAACACCTGAGTTAATAAAGATACGTACCATAGGAATCGTGAAGACAAGAACGAAACCAGCACCGATCAGGGTTTTGCTTGATTCACCAAAGGCTTTTGCAAGAGGTTTTGCGCTACCTGATTGAAGAACCACAGCCAATAGTGCAACAAAGACAAGGATACCGCCCGGTAGGTACAGTGGCTGGATAGCGGTACTAACGCCCACTTCACCAAGGATGTTACCAAACGATAGGCTGACACTTTGTAGGAAACCTTTGAATTCAGCGCTTACGCGGCTAGCAACAAGAATCACAGCAAGTAGCACATATGGAGCCCAAGCTTTAACTAGGCTCATTGGCTTACCTTGGTTCTCGTCAAGGTTGATTTTTAGAGAGCCTAGCCATTCCGCAGGCCACTTGTCTTCGCTTTCAAATTCCCATTTTGTTTTTGGAACTAGGAAACCGTTTTTCGCTGCAGTAACCACAATCGCTAGACCGACTAGACCACCAATCAGTGATGGGAATTCAGCACCAAGGAAAACACCAGTAAGTGCGTAAGGCACAGTGAAAGCCAAGCCCGCAAAGAGTGCGAATGGAAGAATATCTAGACCTTCTTTCCAGCTGCGGTTTTTACCGAAGAAACGTGTCAGCATCATTGCCATCAGTACAGGCATGAGCGTACCTACACAAGCATGAATCAGTGCAACACTTGACGTAATTTGTTGCAGGTATAGTTCCCAAGTAGAACCATTTGCAATCAGAGCTTCAGAGATATTGTGTGTATCAAGGCCTTTATTGACACCAACAATGATTGGAGTACCCACCGCGCCAAACGAAACAGGCGTTGACTGGATCATCATTCCCATCAATACTGCCGCTAGAGCAGGGAAGCCAATAGCAACCAGAAGGGGGGCTGCGATCGCTGCTGGAGTACCAAAACCAGAAGCACCTTCAATGAAAGAACCGAAACACCATGCAATGATGATCGCTTGAACGCGGCGGTCTGCTGAAATATCAGTGAAGCCGTTACGAATTGTGGTGATCGCGCCAGTGTGTTTTAAAGTGTTGAGCAAGAAGATTGCACCAAAAACGATCCACAATACAGAAACAGTAATACCTAAACCTTGGAAGATTGAGGCGATAACGCGGTTTGCTGACATGTCCCAGAACACTAGGGCAATAGCAACAGTTAAGCCAAATGCCACCGGCATGGCTTTTTTCGCTGGCCAATTAAGACCAACTAGTAGGATGGCGGCTACCACAATCGGGGAGAACGCCACTAAGGCTAAAAGAGTTTCACTCATTGGTACATCCTCGTACGCTGACTAGGTTGAATACCCGCTTAACTGTGTTGAATTCTTTTTCAACGACGTTTCTAACGTGTCGAAAAAGTATCCAGATTGTGGGAGGCGTTACAGCAACCCGTTACAGGTTAAGTGAGATATTGTTGTTGTAATGGTTTTGTTAATTTGGCGTGAATTTACCCCTTTCCTTTTTTTTGATATAGGGAAATAATGAAAATAATTAGTTCCAAAAATGACATAATCCATGCGTGCAGATGACTTGATTCTGTTTTCACAAGTTGTGGAAATGGGCAGCTTTAGTAAGGTGGCTGAAGAAAATAACCTTACAAATTCAGTAGTTAGCAAAAGAATCGCCCGTTTAGAGGAAGAAATCGGCGCGCAGCTTTTATACCGAACTACGCGTAAATTAACCCTCACAGAGGCAGGAAAGGTCCTTCAACATAGTGCTAAAAATGTGAAGCAAGCCACCCAGGAAGCCAAGGATGCGGTTTCAGGTTTTGGTGAAAACATCTCTGGGCACATTAAAATGTCGGTGCCGACCATTTCAGGGGATTTACTTCTGGCTGATGCGGTTGCGGAGTTTTGTAATATGCACCCGGGCTTAACGGTCGATATGTCATTAGAGAATCGCTTCGTGGATTTGGTCGCGGGAGGCTACGACTTGGTGATTCGAACTGGGTATTTAGAGGACTCCAGTTTGATTGCTCGGCATATATTAGATTCTCAATGGGTAGTGTGTGCCTCTCCCTCTTACATTGTGAAAAATGGCAAGCCTTTGGTTCCAACAGACTTAACACAGCACAACTGCTTGCAATACGCTTATCAAACTACCGGTGCGACCGATTGGGAGTTTAAAGGAGAAGACGACAACTACATTGTCAAAGTATCGGGCAGTTTTTCGACTGACAATGCCACGGCTCTGCGGAAGGCAGCGCTGGGAGGCCATGGTATTGCCTACGTGCCGCGTTGTCTGGTGTATCACGATATCCGAAGTGGGGAGCTGGTCGATATTTTCCCCGATCAGGTTGGCAAAATGTTAGGGATCTATGCGGTATACCCATTTACTCGTCAGCCACCCAACAAGGTCAAAATGTTGATCGAGCATATTCGACAGCGATATCTAGCTATTTCTCACTACTTTTAGCAGAAAGGCTTTTAAGCGACAAATCTCTAAGCTACAAGTTTCTAAGCGATAAGTGTCAAAGCGAATAGCTTCAATGGGAATGACAGAGAGGAAACGCCTCTCTGTCATGAATTTACGCATCAGTGATACGTTTCTCTCTATTTGATGAATTCGATCAGTTTGTCGGCAATCTCAGTGTTGTTCTGTGCGCCTCTGAAGACGTCAGAGCCTTTACCGTAGGCAAATACTTGAACGTCTTCAGCGGTGTGGCCTTTGGTTGTCCAACCTGTGTAGCTTTTATCACTGATCACTTTGCGGATTGCTTTGCTGAGCTGGCGTTCGCCCTCTTTCTGCGCGGCTAGCAGAATGGTTGTTTGTTCTTCATCCAGCGGCCATTCGACAAAGGTCAGCCAGTCGTTAGCCAAATCTTTTGACTCGATCAGGCTGTTGGCCATTTTGTATGACGTAGCACTGACTTGGTGGATGAACTTAGGCTCCCACTTGTAGTGTCCTTGGTTCCCTAATGTTAAGCCGCCTGTAGAATGGTCGGCCGTGATCACTAGAAGGGTATCTGGATTCTGATCAACGTATGCTTTCGCCAGTTCAATGGATTTTGCGAAGTCGTCCATTTCTGACATAGCACAAGCGATGTCATTGGCATGACCACACCAGTCGATTTGACTGCCTTCGATCATCACGAAAAAGCCATCTTTATCATCGTGTTTATCCAGCAGCGACAAGGTCTTTTGAGTGAGTTTTTCTAAACGGGTTGGGTTTTCGTCCAGAGCAAACGGTAAGCCTTTTGGTGCCAGAAGTGCCATAGCAGGAAGTTTAGTCAACGAGTTGAGCTGCTCAAATTGGTCGACATATTGGTAATTCGCTTGCTTAAACTCTTCGACTAAGTTTCGGTCTTCACGAACAAAGTACTTAGTACCACCGCCGAGTAGGAGATCGACTGGCAGCGCCCCATTGATTTTATTGTCTACGTAGTCGTCAGCAATTTTATTGTAATTTCTACGGCTGATGTTGTGTGCGACAAAACTGGCTGGCGTAGCGTGATTGATCTGAGAGGTTGCTACTAAGCCGGTGGTCATTCCTTTTTCTTTGGCTATCTCTAGCATGGTTTTGACTGGTTGCAGTTTTAAGTCAACAGCAATGGCACCGTTGAAGCTTTTCTTACCGCTGCTGAGGGCGGTGGCACTGGCAGCGCTGTCAGTCACGTAGGTTTTATCTTCAGGATAGGTGTACGCCATCCCCACGAATAGCTCATCAAAGATGGTTGGGTCGACCGCTTTGGTGGTGAGATCATCCTTATAGTAGCGATAGGCTGACGTATAGGCTGAACCCATACCGTCACCAATCATATAGATAATGTTGGTTGGCGCTTCTGTCGCTGAGACAACATGAGCGCTAAGTAAAAGGGGGAGTGCTGCTAATTTGGCTTTCATACATCTTCCATTTAATCGAGTATTAAGGCAGAAAGTAATGAATACCCAAGTGGCTTCAAGAGGCGGTTTTCAGAGCTTTTTCATTGGCTCTAATTTATCGCAGTGTCATCTATTGAATGTCACATCACGAAGGTGACTTGGGTATAGAAGGTTCTGTTCATTCCAAAGGAGAGAACGACCCTATTTTTTAGGATAAGCATTCTATCAGTTGTTGTGCTGCGGGTTACTACCGTCGCCTTACCTTTGTGACTACTTCGCCACTTTACAGCTAGAAAAGGGTCTTATTGTGATACTTTGGTTTTAGTTTGGTTTCAAAATGTGATACTTAATAGGGCTGAACTGATAAGTGCTGCTAGTATATGCTGCTTGATGATTACTTTGGTGAAAGCGCCATTCTTGAGTATTTGTTTAAAGGCTTAAGTTAAGAATTTGTTGCAATCTAACGGTTGCAACCTAAAGCGACATCTCGCATTGTTGCAAAATCCAACTTGGCGACATCCACTTGGCAACAGTCACTTGGTAACAGCCACTGGTAACCCCCAACTTAGAAAGCTGGGTTTAAAAATTAAGCTAGCAAAACCAAGCTAACAATAACTAAGTAGCACAATCTAATTAAATCGACTCCTTTTAGGCGGTTCGCACGTCTTGAAGGTATTAACTAATTTCACAGGGACGTTATGCATTACCCGAAAACTCGCAAAGATTCTGTTGTTGATACCTACTTTGGTACTGACATCGCTGATCCGTATCGCTGGCTGGAAGATGACCGCAGTGAAGAAACCGCTCACTGGGTTGAAACTCAAAATGCCGTGACCTTTGATTACTTAGGTCAAATTGCTTACCGCCAAGAAATTCGCGACCGCATTGAAAAAAGCAATGACTACGCGAAGGTTTCTCAACCGTTCACTCGTGGTGATTACACTTACTTCTACAAAAATGATGGTCTGCAAAACCAAGCAGTGCTATTCCGTCGCAAAGGCGAGGGTGAAGAAGAACTGTTTCTTGATCCGAACAGCTTCTCAGAAGATGGAACCACTTCTCTGGGTAGCCTGACGTTCTCGAAAGATAACTCACTTGTGGCGTACTCCATTTCAGAAGCAGGCAGTGACTGGCGTAAAATTTTCGTTCTGAATGCAGAAACGAAAGAGCAAGTTGAACCAGAGATCGTAGACGCTAAGTTCACCGACACCTCGTGGCTGGGTAACAAAGGCTTCTTCTATTCAAGCTATGACAAGCCGGAAGGCAGTGAACTTTCAGCTCGTACTGAACAACATAAACTGTACTACCATGAGCTAGGAACCCCTCAGTCTGACGACAAACTGGTCTTCGGTCACCTAGACAGCCAAATTCACCGTTACGTTTCTGGCGAAACCACGGAAGACGATCGCTATCTTGTGATTTATGGTAGTGAGTCTACGTCAGGTAACCGTTTGTTCTATGTTGACCTATCCGGTGATTGGACTGACGTAAAAACGATTCTTGACCACGTGAATTCTGATACTCGCCTTGTGGACAGTGAAGGCGAAGACTTGTTGTTTTACACTAACTTGTCAGCTCCAAATGGTAAGATCTCAAGCTACAATCTAGCTTCAGAACAATGGTCAGAGATCATTCCTGAACAAGAGCAACCACTTGATATCGCGACGGGTGGCGGCTACCTTTATGCCACTTACATGGTTGACGTTCTGTCGCAGATTAAACAGTTTGACTACAAAGGTAACTTGATTCGTGAAATCGCGCTACCTGGCCAAGGCACAGCTTATGGTTTGGAAGGTAAGAAGTCACACACGACTTTGTACTATACTTTCACAAACTACATCACGCCACCGACGATTTTCTCTTTAGACGTCGCAACGGGTGAGTCAGCGCTATATCGTGAGTCTCAAGCACCGTTTAATCCAGCGGATTATGAATCTAAGCAGGTGTTCTACACCTCAAAAGATGGCACCAAAGTGCCAATGATCATTTCGTACAAGAAGGGCACCGAGCTGAACGGCACGGCTCCAACAATTCTTTACGGATACGGCGGCTTTAACGTGAGCCTCACTCCAATCTTCTCTGGCAACATTGCAAGCTGGTTAGAGCTTGGCGGTATTTACGCAATTGCTAACATGCGTGGCGGCGGTGAATACGGTAAAGAGTGGCATAACGCGGGCACTCAGTTGCAGAAGCAGAATGTCTTTGACGACTTCATTGCAGCGGCAGAATTCCTGATCGAAGAAAAATACACGTCATCGGATTACCTTGCGATTCGCGGTGGTTCAAACGGTGGTCTGCTTGTTGGCGCGTGTATGACACAACGTCCAGACTTATTTAAAGTTGCTATTCCTCAGGTTGGTGTACTGGACATGTTGCGTTACCACACTTTCACATCAGGTGAAGGTTGGAAATACGACTACGGCACATCATCGCAAACCGAAGAGATGTTCCAATACCTACTTGGTTACTCGCCAGTTCACAATGTGAAAGAAGGCGTAAGTTACCCAGCAACAATGGTAACGACGGCGGATCATGATGACCGCGTTGTCCCTGCTCACTCGTACAAATTCATTGCTGAGCTACAAGAGAAGCATGCTGGTGATAATCCAGTTATGATCCGTATCGATGTCAATGCTGGTCATGGTGCGGGTATGCCTTTGAGCATGGTGATTGACCAAGCGGCAGACATGTATGCGTTCACGCTATTTAATATGGGTGTGACTGAACTGAAATAAGAGTTAACCCTCATTTCATTCAAATTCAAAATAAAAGCCTCAGCGTGTTGCTGAGGCTTTTTGTTTGTAATGTGGTTCAGCTGACGGTAGTCGGTGTTTGAATCAGATCTTGATTGAGATAAAAAAATGCCGCGACCGAGGTCGCGGCATTTTCCTGCGTCACAGGAGAGGTTTCTCAGTGACGTGTTTCGGCGGCCAGACCGAAAACAGCTATTCTCGAACTTATCTTTTTTGATGCTTTCTATGAAGCTTAATTAGCCAATGACGTTGTTAGCGAGAGTAACTGTTTTAAGTAAATTATGCAGGAATCGATTCCGCTGTAGAGGTTTCTACGCTCGTTTCTGAAATGGGTTCTTCATCCAAGTCAAAAGAAGCATCGATCAAACGTCTAGTGTAATCATTGCTCGGATTGTGGAAGATGTTTTCCGCGCTTCCTTGCTCCATCACCTGACCTTTTTGCATCACGATAACGCGATCTGACAGGGCTTTCACTACAGAAAGGTCATGGCTAATGAATAGGAAGCCGATGTTGTGCTTTTTCTGGAGATCTTTTAATAGGTCGATAACCGTCAACTGAACGGAGCGATCCAGCGCCGAAGTTGGTTCATCAAGCAAAATGAATGATGGCTCTAAGATAAGAGCGCGCGCAATCGCAATACGTTGGCGCTGACCACCTGAGAACTCATGCGGGTAACGGTTAATTGAAGCTGGGTCTAAACGGACTTCTTTGAGCGCTTCACGAGCACGTTGCATTCGCTCTGCACGAGTCAGGTGCGGCTGGTGGACCGTCAAGGCTTCGGTGATGATATCACCAACTGTCATACGAGGTGACAGTGAACCGTATGGGTCTTGGAACACCATTTGGATGTCTTTCTTAAGCTCAAATTTCTCTTTTTCGCTTAATTCACTAATATCTTTGCCTTTAAAACGAATCTTACCGGTTGACTCAAGCAAACCAATAAGTGCACGACCTAACGTTGACTTACCGGAACCAGATTCACCGACGATACCTAGAGTTTCACCTTGTTTTAGTTCTAATGAAATGCCTTTCACGGCTTCAAAGTATTCATTTTTACTCTGAATGAAGTGAGGCTTGATGAGGAACTTAACACGGATGTCTTCGGCTTGAAGTAACATTGGTGCGTTATCTTCAATCGGGTCTTTACTGCCTGTTGGAATCGAGTTGATCAGCATTTTTGTGTAATCTTGCTGAGGGTTGTCGAATAGCGCATTGGTTTCGCCTTCTTCCACCAGCTCACCTTTACACATCACAATCACTCGGTCTGCAAAGTGGCGTACGACACCAAGATCGTGGGTGATGAATAAAATTGCCATCCCCATTTTTGCTTGGATTTCTTTAATCAAGTTGAGCACTTCCGCTTGAACGGTTACATCGAGTGCCGTCGTCGGCTCATCCGCAATCAGAATCTCCGGCTCATTGATCAAAGCCATGGCAATCATAATACGTTGCAACTGACCGCCAGAAAACTCATGCGGGTACTTTTTAAAGGCTTGCTCTGGGTTTGGCAAATGAACCAGATTAAACAGCTCCAATACCTTGTCTTTCGCTTGACTCTTCGATACAGGGCGATGACACATAATCGCTTCTGCAACCTGACCGCCGACCCGCATGTATGGGTTGAGAGACGTCATTGGCTCTTGGAAAATCATACCGATGCGATCGCCTCGGATAGAGCGCATTTGGGCTTCAGGTAGATCTAAGATGGCTTTACCTTCAAATTCAATCTTTGATTCAGGAGAAATGATGGCGTTGTGCGGCAGAAGCTTCATCAGGGCATTGGTCGAGACAGATTTGCCTGAACCTGATTCACCCACGATAGAAAGGGTTTCACCCGCCTTAAGGCTAAAGCTCACATTCTTTACTGCGTCTACGATACCGTCATTGGTGGTGAAGCTCACAGAAAGATTGTCAACCGTAAGAATGGGTTTTGACATTGGATGTCCTTATCTAGTTATTGCTTTGGAGTTTAAGGTCAATTAAACGCTTGCTGACGAGTAGGAATACCTGAGGCAGACTGCAATTGCAAGAAATGTTGATGCGCACGGCTTACCTGTTCGAACTCCAGCATCCATTGCGCATTGCGCTGAGCCGCACAAAATGCGGACATATGGGCTAGCAAATCTTCACTATGCTCACTCAGTGAAGGTTGCACACTGTCAATCAAGCTGTTCTGTTCTAGAGCCAAGAATTGGAAAAGGGCGTAGGTTTGATTTAAAGAAGCGAACGCATCTTGTTGCAAACCAAGCTTGTTGAAAATCTCAGCTTGAGCAATGCAGCAATCACGAAGACCTGTAAGGAGACAATTGAACTGGCAAGGCTTAATGTGTTCATCGTCCAGCGCTGTTTGAATATGCGTGGGTAGATGAGCCATTACATCATCAAAAAGGCGATGGGCTTCTGGCCAATGCCCTTGATCAAGCAGTTCCTGTCCTTTTAGGTATCGTAGCCAACATTGTTCAACATTCATTCCGTTTTCCTTGGTCAATAAAACGAGTTTGATGATTCTAAATGAAATTCATTATCAATTGCAACTTTATGTCATTTAGTTGTTAGTGGCTATTTTTACAATTTAACCCTTTGTTCAATTAGGGTTAAATGCCTATCTATACTTAGTAACTCTTTGGAAATTAAGTGCTTATGGTATCTCATTCTGATGGTGGGGCATCGAGATAATAACCGTAATGTATTGAGAGCAAATGCCGCTGTTTTAACCCGTTAGCTCCTCTGCGACTAAACTTTAGCCACGACTTTAGTCACATTGGGTTTTACTCAATGATACGCAGCGCGCAACTAGGTAATGGTCGGGAGTAAATTGTGCGGTGGTTAAAATGTCATCACTTGTGCGGTTTTTGTTCATTCTTGATGTTTTGTACACGCCTTTGTCAAACGGCTTGTGCTAAGTTGTTGAAATAGCGTTTGGTAAATTCGTTTACTGTTCCAAATAACTATAACTATAAATACAAAAATAAATATAAGAGAGGTCGTTATGGCTATACATAAACTCAAATCAGATGAGCTCTATCTGCATGCATTTCAAGGGGAGTTTACCCATAACTCGACCAAAACAATTGAACCAATTGATGAAATAGTAGGGCAAGAGCGAGCTCAGAAAGCGGTCGAGTTCGCCATGAATGTAAAAGAGAAAGGCTACAACATCTATGCCATCGGGCAGAATGGCTTAGGTAAGCGAACCATGGTGCTTCGTTATTTGAATCGCCATAAACACGATAGCGATGAACACTATGATTGGTGTTATGTGGCGAATTTTGAAAATGTCCGCACTCCTCAAGTCTTGAAGTTACCTTCTGGAGTGGGAAGTCGTTTCAAACAGGATATGGAAAAGCTGCTGAACAAATTGGTGAATGCGGTGCCATTGGCGTTTGATAATGAGCTGTATTACACCCGTGCGGATAAACTGAAAAATCAGTTAGCGACGAAACAGCAAAATGAATTGGAGAAAATCAGTAAAGAAGCGAAGGAGAAAGGCATTAGCCTGACGGTGACTTCTCAAGGAGATTACCAGTTTGTTGCTATGAATGGCGAGGATCTCCATACCGAAGAAAGCTTTGATGAACTGAGTCCAAAAGAGCAAGAGTACTTTGGCGCGTCCATTGATGAGCTTGAAATCAGCTTACGTTCAATGGTGAGACAGCTGACCGAGTGGGAAGAGTCGTACAGCGAGAAAATCAAAAAACTCAATGACGATGTGACTCGTGATGTGATTACCCATTTTATTAAGCGTTTGAAAGAAGAGTACAGCGCCTACTCAGCGCTGAAAACGTATTTAAGTGAGTTACAAAAAGACATTATCGAAAATGTCGACCTCTTCTTAGAAGAGTCTTCTGAGCAAGGTGAAATTGCCACCGCTTCTCTGGATAAAAAGCTACCAAGACGCTACCGAGTCAACGTATTAGTTAGCCGAAAAGAAGAAGGCTTTCCGATCGTTGTCGAAGAAAACCCCAACTACCATACGTTGTTTGGTTCGATTGAAACGGCGACCTTTAAAGGAACGGTATTTACCGATTTCTCTCTGATTCGTGCGGGTAGCCTGCATAAAGCCAATGGTGGCGTCTTATTGATGGATGCACAGAAAGTCCTTGAACAACCCTATGTTTGGGATGGGTTAAAGCGCGCGTTACGTTCGCGTCAGTTAAGCCTGACTTCGCTTGAAAAAGAAGTGACGTTGACAGGGGCGGTTTCTCTGGATCCGGAACCCATCCCTTTAGATATTAAAATCATTTTATTCGGTGACTATCGCACCTACCAACTGTTGCAACACTACGATCAAGAATTCAAAGAGCTGTTTCGTATCACCGCCGATTTTGAAGATGAAATGAAACGCACTTCCGACGCGGAGATGCAATATGCCCGATTTATCTCCAGTGTTGTCAACGACAACGGCATGCTTCACTGCGATAAAAAAGCGATGGCGAGGATCATTGAGCACAGTTCGAGAATTGCAGGGGATCAAAGCAAACTGTCGCTGCATTCGGCGCACATTGCCAACCTATTGCGTGAATCGAACTATGTTGCGCGTCAGGCGAACTCCAATATGATTCGAACGGGGCATGTTGAGGAAGCCTTAACGAACCAGATCCAGCGGGTGAGTCGATTGCAAGACAGTGTGATGGAAACCTTTGTCAATGGCACAACCCTGATAAAAACGTCGGGAGAGTCCATAGGACAAGTCAATGCGCTCTCGGTGTTGAGTACCAGTGATCATATGTTTGGTGCTCCTAACCGTATCACGGCGACCACCTGTTATGGTGACGGTGAAGTGATTGATATTGAACGGAGTGTTGACCTTGGTGGTAGCATTCATTCCAAAGGGGTAATGATCCTATCGGCTTACCTCTCTTCCGTGTTTGGTAAAACGGCCAAAGTTCCTCTTAATACCACGATTACGTTTGAACAGTCATATGGTGGTGTGGATGGAGACAGTGCCAGTATGGCAGAGTTTTGTGCCGTTGTGTCTGCGTTTGCCAAGTACCCAAACCGACAGGATATTGCCATTACCGGCTCTATGAATCAGTTTGGTGAATCTCAGCCTATCGGTGGGGTTAACGAGAAAATCGAAGGGTTTTTCGATGTATGTGAAATTAAGGGACGCCATAAAAACCAAGGCGTTATCATTCCTCGTTCTAACATACACAACCTCATGTTGCGCCCCGATATCGTGAAAGCGGTGGAAAAAGGGGAGTTTCATATTTGGGCGATTGAACATGTCACCGAAGCAATTGAACTTTTTACTGGTCGACCTTCAGGCGAGATGTCTAATGATGGCAGTTACCCAACTGACACGATATTCGGTATGGCTCAGACTAAGCTGAATGCCTTGCGAAAGTAGAATAGGAATTATTATCAAAATTAGTGACTTACGGGTCATATCTCGTTACAAAAAGCGACCGCATAATGCGGTCGCTTTTTATTAATAACTAGACATATATGTTCATATTACGAACTAACGCAGAGTATTGTGGAAGTTTATTGTTAACTTAGTGAAATATGGAGTTTTTTGTCTGGACAGCCTTGTGAGCAATGTCTAAAATTCCGCCTCTTTATTCCAATTGGGGCATATGCCCTGCGCACGGATGCAAGCGACTTCTGATCGAGGCCTTAAATGCAATTTTCACTGAAAAACCTGTCGATTCGAACTCAGGTTCTAATCCCTGTTTTACTGACAACATTTTCCTTGCTGATTACTTTGTGGATCACCAAAAATGTTCTTCAAGAAGAACAGAGAATCATCTCTTCTAACTCAGCCGCTCTCGTTTTTTATAAAGATAAGCTGGCACACATTGATGACCAAGTGTATCCGTTGCGCATTAGCGCCGTGTATTCAATTTATGATCGCAACCGACGCGACCAATTTTTGAATGAACTTAAACAAGTGATGGCGGTGGTCAATGCTGATCTCGATGAAATTGCGGCTCGTGAAAGGTTTGCGAATGATGCTGCAAACGTAAGAAGCAAAATTAACGACTACATCGACATGTCGATTCGTGCTGTAGCACTGTTCGAGCGTCATGAACAAAATCTGATTGAAGAAAGCGAATACCGTCAGTTCATTACTCAGTACCGCAAAGTCGGCGATGATATGGTGAAAAGCATCAACGCGATGTCAAAACGTGTCAATCAGGATGCTACCGCAGTGATGGAAGAAAGTGAGCAAGACAACCTTCGCGTACAGAATGTTTCTATGATGGTGGTTGTGGGTATGCTTTTAGCCTCTGTATTAGTAGGTTGGGTCATGTCTGGCATGATTGTGGCTCCCATTCAAAAGCTGCAAGCGGTAATGCGCAAATTGGCGGGTGGCGATCTGTCTGTTCGAGCTGAAGATGATGGTGAGAACGAAGTGGCCCAGCTAAGTAAAGATGTTAACCAAACTGCAGTTCGCTTGCATCAAACGGTGGACGAGCTGATTCGTATCAGTGAAGAAGTGGCTTCAGCGTCAACGGAGCTGGCTTCTGTGATGACACAGGCGGAACAGAACGCGCAGCAAGAACTTGCTGAAATCGAACAGGTTGCTTCAGCGGTGAACGAATTAGCAAGTACAGCCAACAATGTCAGTGATAATGCAATGTCAGCAGATTCCACTGCGCGCGAAGCGGATAGCTTGGCGAAATCCGGACTGTCTGTTTTCCAAGAGAGCACCCAAGCAAGTGAGCAAATGTCATTGGCATTAACTGACGCAGCAAGTGTGGTGACTCGTCTAAAAGAGCAATCAGAACAAATCAACGATGTGATTGAAGTGATTCGTGGCGTTTCTGAGCAAACCAACTTATTGGCATTGAATGCGGCGATCGAAGCGGCGCGTGCAGGTGAGTCAGGTCGAGGATTTGCTGTTGTTGCCGACGAAGTTCGCATGCTAGCGGCGCGTACACAAGAGTCAACTCAAGAGATCCAAACCATCATTGAAGAGTTACAGAATCAATCTGGTTTAGCTAATGACAGTATGCAGACGAGCTTAGAAATGCTGGCGCGAAACAATGAGCTGACTCAGCGTGCCAATGACGCATTGGTCGGTATCACGGAGTCTGTGACCGACATCAACGACACCAATGCGCAAGTTGCTACGGCGGCGGAAGAACAGTCACAAGTGACACAAGACATTAACCGTAACGTGGTGACTATGTCAGAGCTGGTGAACCAGAATGTTGCGGGGATCAGCCAAAGTGCAAGTGCAAGTACCGAGCTATCTCAGCTGGCCGAGAAACAGAAAGCTCAGCTAAGTTTCTTCCGTTTGTAATCTCAAACGCGTTTAGCATACTTATATGTTATAAGCCGTATCTTCAGGGATACGGCTTTTTTACATTTGCTCTTTTATATTTGGCGATTAAGTAGAATGCACAGTCGATTGAGCTGAATGCACTGGGAATTGAGCCGATAACGAAAAAAAGCCTCTTTCAAGAGAGAAAGAGGCAAAATAGCGTAGGTTGTCGCGTGACAACAGGGGTACAGGTATTAAACTGTACGCATATATTGTAGCAGGCGAGACAAACTTGCTCGGTTTAATTTGGCATAATTCTTTTCGCTAACTGCGCAATGTGAGCTTGCTACCGGTAAATTTGAGCTGACTAAGTAAGTTTTTGGCACTCACTTTTCCCAAGTCATCAAATTGTATGCCGTAACGAGAGTAGTGGGTCGATTTCTGCGAATTACAAACGATACCGGATAAAGATGCCAGGCAAGCGCTGGACTGGTTACCTTGCAATACGTCTAGGGTGATGAGGTCGCCAATGTTTAAGGCTCGGCTGATTGGCGCGGTGACGAATCGACATCCGCCACGAGAGAGATCCCTGAGTTCACACTCCATTCGAAAATCCGGCATGGATACTCGCGCAACCAGACTCACGTCGTAACGCATTTCTTTACGTAGCTGCGCAACCTGCATGGTATTTGGAATATCCAGTGCAAGCAGAGCGAGTGGCTCTTTTAAGCGATGACGAATTTGAGTGCGAAACTGAATGGTAGCACCTTCCCCTCTTTGGGAAAGGGCACGAACATTGACCCAAAATCCAGATTGAAAATACGCTCTCAGCTCGTTTTCCAGTAGATCGGGAGCTTGTATCAATACTTGGTCGCCTTGATAGATGC
Source organism: bacterium sp. HQB-39 (assembly GCA_043422575.1). GTDB lineage: Bacteria > Pseudomonadota > Gammaproteobacteria > Enterobacterales > Vibrionaceae > Vibrio. The sequence goes on from JBHOHG010000002.1 coordinate 126,266, forward strand.
CGATAAATTGACTCTGGCTCAAAAATTTCATGCCAACTGGTGTGGTTACATTGAGAGTCACTTCGCTGCCGTGTTCGATCATAGCAAGAGCATCGGTACTGTTCATCGCTGTCGTATTTGCTTTCAATAGTTTATCTTTCAGCACCTGTCGAGAGGGGAGCGAGGACTGGCGGGCTATTTGAAGTCTTTCCATGATGTATCAGTAATGTGGGCTATCAATGCTAGAGCAACCGATTCTAGGTAGTGATATCCTTATGAGCATTAAGTCACTGGAAAAACTGAGAGGTACACCAGATAATTTGGTGATACTACTCATCTTTTAACCAATGAGAATTGGAATAACTTGCGCTTTAAGGTTCGCTTTTGCAAAGACATCGTCAACAAAAATATCAAAATTTAGGTAGAGAGCTGTTCGGTGATAAAGCCGAACTTGTAGTATGCGATCTCATCCAAACGCTATGGAGTGGTTATGGTGAAATCGTCCGTTTGCACTTTCGAGGGATCACTCAGCCTATTATTGTCAAGCATGTGCAATTGCCGGAGAGCAGCCAGCACCCAAGAGGTTGGAACACCCACTTTTCGCATCAGCGTAAAGTGCAATCCTATCAGGTCGAAGTCGCATGGTATCAACGTTATAGCGCGCTTCATCAAGGTGACGTTACAGGGCAAAGATACAGTAAAATCCCTCTGGGGATTCACTGTGAGCAATCCGACAATGAGTGGTTGATCGTGATGGAGGATTTAGCCGAAAGTGGTTTCCCAGTCACCACCTCCCAAGCTAATCAGAAGCAGCTGGTCGCTTGTTTGACTTGGTTGGCGCAATTTCATGCCAAACACATTGAAAGTGACTACCCAGAGTTGTGGCCATCAGGGACTTATTGGCATTTGCAAACTCGCCCCGATGAATTAGAGGCGTTAGCCGACACAGAACTGCAACTCGCGGCGAAGAAAATCGATCAAGTGCTCGCGTCTGCGCCTTTCCCTACTTTGCTGCATGGTGACGCAAAGCTGGCTAACTTTTGTTTCAATACTGAAGGCACATTAGCGGCTGCGGTTGATTTTCAATATGTCGGTCACGGCTGCGCTATGAAAGATGTTGCCCTATTTATGAGCAGTGCCGTTGAGCCTGAAGCATGTGCGAATATGGAGTCTTGGATACTCGATACTTATTTTTTCGCCTTGGAAGAAGCCTTGGAACAATTAAGACCTGATCTCTCATTTTTAGAGGTGGAACAATCGTGGCGTCCTCTGTTTGCCATCGCATGGGCTGATTTCCAACGCTTTGTCAAAGGGTGGAGTCCTGAACACTGGAAGATTAATCCCTACACTGAAGCCTTGACCGCAAAAGCTCTGGAGCAGTTAAAGGATGGCAACAGATAAGAGATGAAGATAAATGATAAAACAGAGACTCACCGCCAGCAGTGCGGTGAGTAATGAGTTAGAGGGAGGATAGGTTAGGAGGCGGATGGACGGATACGCCCCATGTAAAGTACATCAACGAGTTGCCCGTCTCGGAATGCAAAATCTTTTGCTCGCCCTTCAATTTCAAATCCAAATTTTTTGTAGACGGCGATTGCAGCCTCGTTGTCGGCATTGACCTGCAATTCGAGTCTGTGCAAATTGAGCCAGTTATCCGCCAGATCGACGATGGCCTCGATGAGCTTACTACCGATACCTTTACCGTGATAATCATCATGTACGCCAATACCAAACGTGGCCTTATGGGAAATTCGACGGTTTTTGGCTAAGTGCAGCCCAATCTGTCCCACTACTTTTCCCTCGTATTCCGCGACGTAGCTGTAAAAGCCGTCGGGCACATTGGAGAGTCTTTGCTGCCACATTGCCAGTGATGGGAGAGGGAGCTGGAGAGTTTCACGCTGCGCTTTAGGTTGTGAATAAAGCTCGACTAGGCATTGTGCGTCTTCAACAGTCGGTGAACGAACAATTATATCCATGTTTCTCTCCATTTTTCTTGTGATTGATATTTCAATCTACTGCAAATTGACGAGCTAAAACAAGTGTTTATTTGATGGTTTTTAAATGAGGCCGCTTGAGCGAATAAATGTTAATGAAGCACGAAAAAAGCACATAAAACAGGTTGAATTGAACAAAAAAAACGCTAGTATTGTTTTTTAAGTGCTCAGGAATCCGTCATGCAAGGCAAGCTACAACAACTCAGAACCCCAGAGAATTTCCTCCTCCTCATCTCGATCATCGTTCCCATATCCTTCGCTACATGGATGGCTTTGCTGAATAATTTTGTGATAGAAAAAGCCAACTTTGATGGTTCAGACATTGGGCTGTTACAAAGTGTTCGAGAGATCCCGGGCTTCTTAGCCTTCACCGTTGTCTTTGTTTTGTTGTTTGTTCGTGAGCAGCGCTTCATGTTGATATCGCTGGGCATGCTGACTTTTGGTACGGCGATAACCGGCTTTTTTCCTAGTGTGACCGGGTTGTTGCTAACCACCTTGTTGATGTCGACAGGATTTCACTATTTTGAAACTTTGAAGCAATCCTTGTCCTTGCAATGGTTAGACAAGGAGCGAGCTCCTGAGATTCTAGGCAAGTTGATTTCTGTTGGCGCGGCTGCCTCTCTTGTTACTTATGGCAGTGTTTGGCTGATGTTGGAACAGCTGCAGTGGTCATTTGAAACGGTTTACAGCGTTGCGGGTGGCGTTGGGTTTGTACTGGTGTTAGTGATGGCGTGGGCGTTTCCACAGTTCTCAGAGGGGGTGCCCCAGAACAAAAACTTAGTACTGAGAAAACGCTACTGGTTGTATTACGCGTTGACCTTTATGAGTGGCGCACGCCGTCAGATCTTTACTGTTTTTGCTGGTTTTTTAATGGTAGAAAAGTTTGGTTATTCTGCTGCTGACATTACCTTACTGTTTTTGATTAACTATCTCTTCAATTTCTTATTTGCTAAAAAGATTGGTCGATTTATTGGACGAGTGGGAGAGCGTAAAGCCTTAGTTCTCGAATACATTGGACTGATTGTCGTCTTTATCGGTTATGGGCTGGTGGAATCAGCAGAATGGGCTGCGGCGCTGTATGTTGTTGACCATCTGTTTTTTGCACTTGCGCTAGCCATTAAAACCTACTTCCAGAAAATCGCCGATCCTGCGGATATGGCGTCCACAGCGGGAGTCGCTTTCACCATCAATCATATTGCCGCTGTTGTTATTCCGGTGACGTTTGGTGTGATTTGGCTAGTATCACCTTCGGCGGTATTTTACATTGGTGCTGGGATGGCGGCGGTCAGTTTACTGCTGTCATTTAATATTCCACGTTTACCTCAAGAAGGTAATGAAGTGCGAGTGCTTAAGTGGCAATAGGTAGCGCGATACATAGATAATCGTTTCAAAGATGGGATCATTGATTTTGTCTTAGGCAATGTTCACAAAGCAGTGCTAGCGTTAGCGAGTAATCACTTTCCTTTTGAAAGTGATCGGCAAATGGAGACGCCGTGATGCAACCGTTAGTGCCAGAAAGCATAGAAACACCACGACTTATCTTAAGACAGTTTCGAGACTCTGATTGGTCAGGTCTATTGGATTACCTGTCTGATCCTGTCGCTGTACGCTTTACGTTTGTTGAACCTTTAGCTGAAGAAGGGGCAAAAGCGGTGATTGAAAGTATTGCTGACCATTGGCAGCGACTCGGTTATGGCCCTTATGCCGTTGAAGTAAAAGCGACGGGACAGTGCATAGGTACGGTCGGATTCTTTTATCCTTCTCATTGGCCCGAACCTGAAATTAAGTGGGCTTTAGCTCGAAAGTTCTGGGGACAAGGATACGCAAAAGAAGCGGCACAAGCGGTCAAAGTGACAGGGGCAGCCTGTTTGCCAAACTTGAAGCTAATCAGTTTTATTCATGGAGAGAATAAAGCCTCGATAAGTTTGGCGAAAGCAATGGGTGCAACCTTTGAAAGAACGATGCCATTTCGTGGTGGACAAGAGTGGCATATCTATCGACATGATTACGACGAATAAAAGCAAAAAGACCGAGCATTGGTGCTCGGTCTATTTGCATTTTGGATACTCGAAGAATGCTTCACTTGGATCATGACTTAGGAAGCGCAGGCTTGAGCGTTGTTTGAGCAGAGACTTAGAAAATACAGTTAACGGCGTACTCTTTGGCCTCATTCGCACTCCAGTCACCTTTTGGCTTTTCTCGCATTTCACCACACCATTCTGGGCTTCCTACTTCTGGCTCACAGCCTTGTAACAATGGCAGCATCGCAAGCAGTGAGAAAGTTAAAAGGGGTTTTAAAAGGCGGGTTTTCATGGTGATTCCTTGCAACGAAATAAACAGATTTCGCAAACTGTAATACAGACCTTCGGGTAACATCAAGTGAAGTTACTTTGACCACGAGACGCAGCTGGGTGTGAATACACGGTTACTTGACTTTGAGATCGCGCTTAAGGTGGTCAAATGGGTGGGGCTGTGGAATACACTTCACAAAAATGAGGGTTTTAAGCTGTTCTTGCGCTCGTTAAAAATCACGCAAATTCTTGAAGTGAGTCCAAATAGTTTATGCGTTGATTCGCTGTGCTACAACAAGGCTGGAAACTAGTTAACATATTAATTAACTATTTGATTTATAGAGCGACCAGTCTACTGAGTGAGACAAATATCCTGCTAGTTTTATCTGTGCAAACTTAGTTTTCCAAACCGTAGGTTTGGAAGATGCATTGCTTTTAGATAAGGAAATTAGGATGAAATTTAATTTAAACCCAGTACTCGCGTCAGCAGGTGTTCTTGCGACCTTGTGCTCATTGAATGTGAACGCGCACGGTTGGGCTGAGTTCCCAAGTGCACGTCAACATACGTGTTATGAAGATGGTGGTTTCTGGACGAATCAGATCCCAAATAAAGCATGTCAGGCGGCTTATGAAGTCTCAGGTGCTTTCCAGTTCATTCAGCGTAGTGAAATTGCAGCAAACGTGGCTAACTACGAGTCTCCAGCTCATGTTCAAGCGATCGTACCAGATGGCGAACTGTGTTCGGCAGGTGATTCATCAAAAGCGGGCCTGAACGTACCTTCACCACATTGGCAGCGTACAGAAGTTAAACTAGACGCTAATGGTCAGTTTGATTACGTTTTCTTTGGTAAAGCACCACACAACCCATCTTATTGGGAGTTTTACCTAACCAAGCCAAGCTATGATCCAACGAAACCACTGACATGGGCTGACCTAGAGCTTGTTGATACAGCAGGTGACATTCCCGTTGATGAGAACAAGTACTACCGTATGAAAGTCACGCTTCCGACAGACCGTACGGGTGATGCGATTTTCTACACTCGTTGGCAGCGTCATGATGTGGTAGGTGAAGGCTTCTACAACTGTAGTGATATCACGATTGTACAAGCAGGCGGGACGACACCAACGGATCCAACGAAACCGACAGAGCCAGTGAACAAGCTGTCTTCTCTAGGCTACTACGTGGCTCAGGGCTTTGGTCCAGTGAAAGCACGTGATTCGATTCGTCTACGTACCTTCGATACGACAGGTGCTGAAATTTACGATGTCGTGACTCCAATCACGGCGCAAAACATCAATACTTGGGCAGCGGATGTTGCCGCTGATTTCAACGCAGTGCAAACAGGCGATTGGAACATTGGTGTCTGGAATAAGAAGACGGGTGAGTTTGCCTTTGATGCGCAAAACATCTTTGCTAACGAAATCTTCGCTCCGACAGCGAAGTACAGTTTTGCATTGTCTCTGATCAAGGCTAAGCCTGAGCCAGACCCGAAACCTGATCCAGATCCTAAGCCAGATCCTGATCCAAAACCGGACCCAGTAAGCACTTGGGATAAAACCAAAGTGTACAACAAGGGCGATACAGTGACTCACTCTGGTAAAGAGTGGACGGCACAGTGGTGGACGCGTGGTGAAGAGCCAGGAACGACGGGTCAATGGGGTGTATGGCGTTAATTCGCTAATGCCTTTTTAATTCTTTGCTTTTCGCATGGAATTAACCGTTACCAGGGAAATGAAAAAGGAGGCTAATGCCTCCTTTTTCTATATCAAACCAACTTAAAATGGATACCAGAACAGTTCGGTTTGGTAATAGCGTTTTATTACCGCCGCCAGCACAAGAAGACCAATCAGGATTAGAACCCAATGATCACGTTTGGTCAGTGGTTTTTGGCTATACCAAGTTCGCGATTGATGTTGACCAAAGCCCCGCAGCGTCATGGCATTAGAAATCTCATCAGCGCGTTCCAAGCTAGAAAAAATCAATGGGCCCAATATTTTCGCTATGTTGCTTAAGCGAGTAAACAGAGGGGCGGTTTTCGAAATATCGACGCCTCTTGCCTGCTGAGCATGCATGATGTTGATAAAGTCTTTCTTTACCTCTGGCAGATATCTCAGTGTCAGGCTAACTGCATACGCAATTTTATACGGCACGCCAATACGATGCAGACTGGCGGCAAACTCGGTTGGGTGAGTTGTAAAGACGAACACCAATGCAATAGGAAACATGGTGAAGTACTTCAGGGTCACGGTCACAAGGTAATACAGGGTTTCAACACTGACACTGTAGTCGCCAAATAGACTCACAATGGGATGACAACTGCCAAGTAACTCACAACCTTGTTGCGGAGCAAGAAGGTACATAAACAGCGCATTGATCAACAGCACACTGACGGTACCCAAAACCAAAGGCTTATACACACGGAATGGAACACGAGTCAGAGAAAGCAGAGCTAAACCGAGTACGATCATTGGAATCAGGATCCGCAGATCGAACGTGGTTAAGACAATGGTGACCCAAGCCAAGAACATCATAAACTTGGTAACGCCATTCAGTGAATGCAGGGGTGATTGGGTATCAACATAGTTAATACCGAATTTCATTTTCGAAGTGTTCATGCGGTTTGCATCTCACATTGGATAAAGTGATGCATAAATCCGTTGCGGTTTTCTATGCCGACCAGTTTGGCAAGTTCGTATAAGCTTGTCGTGGCGAGATTCGCTTTGTCCAATAAATCGGGGTCATTGAAGACCTCGACCATGGCTTTATCGGCGATTAATTTGCTGTCAGCGAGCACGATTGAGCGGGTGGTGTATTCCAGCACCAAATGCATATCATGAGAGATGATGACCACCGTGATGCCTAACTCATGGTTGAGGCGCTGGATAAAGGCCAGCATGGACGTGTAGTTACGATAGTCTTGCCCTGCACTCGGCTCATCAAGCACAAGAACCTTAGGCTGCAATACCAAGATAGACGCGATGGTGACGCGTTTTTTTTGACCGTAGCTCAGGGCTTCAATCGGCCAATGGCGATATTTACTGAGACCACATAACGCTAATGTTTCTTCGACTCGTCGCTCAACATCTTCTTCAGCCCAGCCTCGATTTCTTAAGCCGAAGGCGACTTCATCAAAAATCATATGATGAGAAATCATATGGTTTGGGTTCTGCATCACCACGCCAATGTGTTGGCTGCGCTGGGCGATGTTCATGCCTGACAGAGGCGCCCCTTCGAAAAAGATATTTCCGGTGTCTGGAGTGAGTACCCCCATCAGCAACTTTGTGATGGTCGACTTTCCAGAACCGTTTTTACCTAAAATTGAGACAATTTCACCTTGGTAAATGTCGCAGGTGATGTTGGACAACGCATCTTTCTCTCCGTCATAGGAGTAGCTAAGCTTCGACAGAGAGAGCAGTGGCGTGGCTAACGGCGTGGTCTGCGGCTGAGCGCGATCGCGATACCAATTACGTACTTGAGGCGTGTACTTGAGGATCGGTAATGTATTCAAGCTGGCCGGCAGATCTGCTGAGCTAATCTCACATTCAGCGGACTTGAGCGCGGACAGATAGAGTGGCTCTCGAATACCATGTTGTGTGAGCAGGTCTGAAGCCAATAACTCGTTTGGAGTGGTATCGGCGATGATCTCACCTTCATCCATCAAAATGACGCGATCGACGTGACGGTGTAAGACGTCTTCCAAACGGTGCTCAATGATGATGACGGTTTTGCCCGTTGTTCGGTGCAGCTCATCAATGATTTCGATGGTTTTCTTACCCGTTTTAGGGTCGAGTGCCGCTAATGGCTCATCAAAAAGCAAAATGTCGACATCGTCGACTAACACCCCGGCAAGGGAAACACGTTGTTTTTGTCCACCAGACAGATCATGAGGAGAGCTATTGAGGAGCGTGGTTAAGTCGACCATTTTCGCGGTCGACTGCACAATAGGGTACATCTCAACGGTGGATTTCATTTGGTTTTCAAGGGCAAAAGCAATGTCTTCACCAATACTTAAACCAACGAACTGGCTATCCGTATCTTGCAGCACCGTACCGAGATTATGGGTGTAATCGTGGATGGAGGACGACAGGTTTTCACCAGCATTGATGAGCGTTGTGCCATTGATGATAAGTTGCCCGCTGGTTTCACCATCGATGGAGTGCGGGATAAGTCCGTTCAGACATTGACCAAGGGTAGACTTCCCGCTACCACTTGGTCCGATAATGACGATTTTCTCTCCTTGCTCTATCCTTAGATTGATATGTTTTAACGTCGGTTTGTCCAGCGACTCATATCGAAAAGAGAAGTCAGAAAATTCAATAGTCATTTGTTGATTAAGCCTCGGTTAGATTTCGGCTCTGTTTATTGCGTTTTGCAACAGATTTAAGAATGAAAAAGCCCACTACAGATATCAATACGGTGTTACCAGCGGCAACGATCGTTAACTGAGTGAACACTTTTGAAAACGGTTCTGCGTAAAGAATGGTGTCGAGGAACGCCGAACAGCCATAGCCAAACACATTGCCTATAAGGGCGAGCAAAACAAAAAGGGCAAAGTCTTTGCCGTTAAACTCTCCTTTTTGAAGGCGATTGCTTGTTAGAGAAGGGAAAATACCAAGAATAAGTCCGACGATACCTGATCCTAAGACCCAAGTCAGCCAAACCCCCCAGCCAGCAAAGAGATCGGTCACCCAGTGGCCAATAAAGCCAACCAAGAAGCCGACTAAAGGGCCGAACATCACAGAAAAGAGCGCCAAGACTGCCATCGCTGGTTTCAGCGTGGTGTTGGCAAAGACTGGAATACCGAACATGGGTAATCCCCCGATGCCATAGAGTGCCGCTCCGATGGCAATGATCACTACAGTTTTGGCAGAAAGATTCATAGATAACCTCTAGAAAAAATGGGTAATGAATGCGTTACTTGCTACATCCTAAAAACAGCACTTTATTGTATGAATTTTATGCGTTTAGCGTTATCGCGACTTAGTTATAGTGGTTATGCGATTAAAATTTCAGCAAGCAGAAAGAAAATAGGTGCGGATTGTACATGAAATTGTGATCTATGCACAGTTTAAACGGAGCTCTAGACGGATAAAGAGTCTAAGTGGCGTCAAAATAACCCAAGGTCTTAAATCGTAACATTTGCTGAAAAATGATCTTAATTTCAAATAAATCAGTATCATGCTTTCTATGCCAAAACGGTCACTAAACCAAACCTGATTAAAGAAAGGAAGTCATCTTGCAGTATCAAGGAGAGCTTGCGGCGTTGGGCGCGGCACTAGCGTGGGCCTTAGCCACATGGATTTACAGTCAATTTAGCCACAAGTTCAGTGCTATCCAGCTGAATGTGGTGAAGGGAACATTAGCATCGATCATGATGATGATGTTACTTCCTATGACCCTACCTGAGCAGTGGTCGATTGCACCAGAGTACATTTGGGTGCTGGCCATTTCGGGTGTCATTGGAATAGCCATTGGTGACAGTGCTTATTTCTCCTCGCTAAAGCGGATTGGTCCGAACAAAACATTGTTACTCGAGTCATTGGCTCCGCCACTGTCTGGGGTGCTGGCTTTAGGCTTTTTAGGTACCGCTTTAACGGCGCAAAGTTGGCTGGGGGTGGTGATCACCACGGCGGCGGTCTGTTTTGTGGTGTTTCAGCCTCAAACGAGTGCGGGACAAGGTAACGCAGTGACCAATTGGTCTGGGATTGGTTTTGGTTTGTTGGCCAGTGTCTGCCAAGCCAGCGGCGTTGTGATCTCTCATTATGCGCTGGTTGCTGGCGATTTGCCCCCTTTGCTTGCCGCGCTGATTCGACTCTCTGTCGGTGTAGCGATTGTACTGGTGGTACTTAGAGTTCAGCACCCGCAGCCGATTCGTCAGATGTTGACAAGTTGGCAAGGTCTCAGCCACAGAGCGATGGGGGCGTTAATTGCGGCGATCTTTATCGGCACTTTCTTAGCATTATGGTTACAGCAAATTGCACTCAAACATGCCAACCCTGCGGTAGCCCAGACCTTAATCGCCACGAGCCCACTGTTTATGTTGGTTGTTTATGCATTAAAAGGCGAGCCACTGACAAAACGAAGTGTGTTGGGTACGTTAACGGCGGTCATCGGCATTGCGATTCTATTATTGTAGATACATCCATCTGCTACGGGCGCATCAACAAGTTGGCACGTAGCATTGTAGGACGGGTATACCAATAAAAAAGAGTCACCAAGGTGACTCTTTAACGTTGTGGTTCTGTTTTTCTATCGAGGTGTTAATCTTCAGCAGAGGCTTTATTTTGTTGTACAAACTTTAATCACTTATACAAGCCTTATTCCTCTGTACACACTTGGTTACGACCGTTCGCCTTTGCGCGATAGAGCGCTTTGTCTGCGCGGTAGAAAGTACGTTGGGTGTTCTCACCGTCACGGTGCAGAGTGATGCCTACAGAGACAGTTAAGCCACGCTCACCTAAGATCTCGCGCCATCCATATTGGAAAATACGTTCACGGTAGTTTTCGGCGTGCAACTCCGCTTTTTCTAAAGTGGTGTTTTCTAAGATAACCAAGAACTCTTCTCCGCCAAAGCGCACACAGGAAGAGCCTCTAAACTTAAAGTACCCAGCTAATTCGCCCGAGACACTGACAATAGCTTTATCGCCGACCAAGTGGCTCAGTTCATCGTTGATCGATTTGAAATGATCAATATCCACCACAAGCAGCGCGAACGGTGTCTCGTGCAACAGTAGATCTTTCAGTTTCACATCTAGCCAACGGCGGTTATGTAACCCAGTGAGTGGATCAGTAAACACGTCTTGCTGCAACTGTGCCACGGTGTTTTTGTGTTGCTGAGTGGTCTCTTTCAATTCACGATTTTCGATTTCAGAAAGGATCAATTTAAGCTGAAGTTCAAAGCGCGACAGGCGGCGCAGCTGAGTTGCTCCAAGTTCTGAAATCGGAATGTTTTTCATTAAATCCGATTCGATACGGAAGCTACGCTTCTCAAAAGCTAATGCTTGTTTGTAATGGCCTTGGCTTTCATAAGACTGGCTGAGGGCATGGTAAAAACGTTTGGCAACGTTAGGCGATGAATAAGAACTGACTTTCTTTTCGATGCCATGAAGTAAGGTGCTGGCAAGTTGTTTTTTACCGATCGCATCCAAACATACGGACAACTCTAGCCTGACCATGGTCGAGAGCCAACTCGCCGTAGAATTCCCAGCGACATTTGGCACTTTTGCGAGTGACAGTAGCGCTTGGTGGTAGTCTTTTTGTAGACGGAACACTTTCGCTTCATAGAGCAAAGTTTGCCCCGCTAGGAGTTTATCGCTGACGAGAATACCGAGCTCTTCACACTCGGCAAGCAGATCTTTCGCAGCCGCAACCCGTTGCAAACTGACATAACAGGCGAGAAGGTAGAGCTTGTATCTCAGACGAAGGGTACGTGAACTGATCGCATGGTCGATGCCATCAATTTTTTGGTAATAGCGCAGCGCGCGGGCATGATCGCCGTAAGCGTCACACAAGTTACCCATGCCCAACACCGCCAGGACGTATTCATCAATGAAACTGTGCTCAACCGCAATGGTGGATGAGGTCGTATACTCTTTTAATGCCTCACTGTAGTTACCAATCTCAATCAAACGATCCGCAAGACTGCCTTTGATCATCAAAATATCTTCAGCATCTTCAGGCAAGCGCAATAATTCTAAGGCTTGACGTAATTCATCGATACTGAGCTGAGTTTGGTTGAGCTTAAAACGGTACTCCGCACTGATCAAAAAACAGTGAGCGCGCTCTTTGGCTGTGGAAGCGATGTGTTGACGCACGTGATTCCACAGGATGATCGCCTCTTCTCCCGCAACTGAAGAAGGGTCTAATCCTGCATCGGTGACTTTACTTAGCAGCTGTTCCATTCTTCAATCCCTTGCGTTTATTTTCTTCTAGTTGGTCTAAGGTAAATGGGAAGGTCAAAATATCCTGTAGCTCCACCGTTGGCAGTGCATCGTCGAGCCCTTTTCGATGCCAAGGGTAAATGCGCACCATAGTGGAGACGACGTCGTATAGCTGTGCAGCAGCGTCACCTCGCTCGGCAACCAGCATGGCGACACGGTGGGTGCTAAGACGAGAAATCAGATCATTGGGTGCCGACAAACTATGCGCGAGCTCAGTACAGACATCGAGATAATCCGAGTTTGGGTGTTCGATCATAATCACTGCGCGATTGGCGTGTTTTAGCTCGGTTTTGTAAAGCACCAAACGTTCCCACCAATAAGTTTCTGATACGACATTCGAGAATTGTTTTTCAGGGTTGTATTCGTACTGACCGCGAATACGATTGATCAACTTTCTAGCGCGTTGCTCAAGTTGGCGTTTGGAATTACGCGCTTTATCCAGCCCAACACGTTGAGTCTGAGACTTGAGCATTTGGATATTGTATTTGCGATATTTGCGAAAGGCGACCAATGCGGTTTGAAAATCTTCTTGCTCTTCGGCAACTCGTGACTGTTGAAAACAGATTTGACTGAGGAGTTCACCATTATCGAAACCTTGCGCTGAACGCTCAGCTTCACGCAACAATTCAGCGGCGTTGGTGGTGTTCTTACGCAGCAATTCCAACCTTGCTCGGCTGATGTAAGAGTGTGCTTTCATCCAAGTGAGATCATGCTCAATGGCAAGCTGATGGGCTTTCTCAGTGGCTTCTTCGGCGGCATCAAGGCGTTCCAACCCTAATAATGCCAACCCTTTAAATTCCCAAATCTCGGCTTGCCATGTTTTGTCTGGGTGGTCTTTTAACACCTCAGAAGCACCGTCTAGAACCGTGAGCATTTCAACGTAGTTGTTGAGCAGGTAGTAATCCCAAGCCAGAAGAATTCGAGCTTTGCCTTCTAATGCGCCCATACGGACACTGTTTGCCACTTGTACCGCTAATTCATGCGTGGAAGCGGCAAGTTTGTATTCATTGGTGATCCGCCAGACATTTCCCAAACCAATTAAACATTCCAGCTGAGTGTCTACTTCATCCACTAAGGCGGATTGCTCAAGGGCATTTATCCAATACTGTTGTGCGGTGTAGTACTTGGCTTGTCCCCAATATTGGAGAGCGTGAAGATGAAGAATTTCGGGGAGGAAGTCGTCAGTATCAAGGCGGTTTTGGATCAGTAAAGCCTCACGTATGTACTTGAGTCCTTTGACATAGTCCATTAAACACCAAGCTGCATGAGCCAGAATGAGCAAAGATTTTATTTGCCCTTCAGGATAGAGGATTTGTTCAGCTCTAGCCAAACATTGCTCAGCACGTTGCAGCGTTCCCTCGGGATCCGCTGTTGCTTGTTCCTTTATCTGTGTGAGTTCAGCTTCTAACTGAAATTGGCTTTTATCCAAAAGTGTACATCCATGGCTAACGAAACAGCGTGTGTCACCTGCCATTATAGGGAGCAGGCAATGAATTAGAACGTTTTATCAAAATGAAGACGGTTTTTTCTGAACTGACCTTCAAATAATTAGTGCTAATTCACACTATTGTCTACAAGAGTTTATGAAAGTAACTGCTTTATTGTGAGTGGGTGTGCGGTTACGCCCAATCTTTGTGCAGCAGTCTCCCCTTGTTTATCTTGGTAGCATAGATTATGCCAAGCACGGAAAATGTCCAGTAAAGGAAGCAATCCAGCAGGGCGAAGTTTGCGCCGTGGCTCATTTATAAAGCTTTCAAACAGAACGCGAAAACGGTCTTGATAAAACTCGACATTTTGAGTGGTGGCTTTTGAGAACCAAATTTCGGGATCCGCTTGGTCACCCGCTAAATAGCAAATCGCTTTTTGCTGTTCACCTTGAGACGCAATGGCCCAGCGATCACGCCACCAGCTCATGTAAACGATGTCCACTTTTTCATGGCTCATTTGGCTGTCCCAACGTGCGTCTTCTTCGACGTACATTAGATCGATTTGGTTATTCTTAATTCTTGGTAACGTCACACTCAACGCAGCTGAACGCAAAAACGGGTCTTGCGGCATGTAAAGGCTTACCCGACGCTGCGAATCGCACAAGTTCATTATATGAAGATAGTGTGCGTAAGAGGTGTAGGGTGGGCGAATTAATGCCCCTTTGCTTGGGTAATGAAACTGAGTCATATTACCCATAGGGTCTTCGACATTGCCACGAGCCAGAATCGATTGATATTGTTGATCAATGCGGCTACGTAAGTCGGGTGTCGGAGTCGTGGCTGAGAATTCAGCCTCAGCACAATAATCTCTGGCAACAAAACGCGTTGTGGTGTCGTACGGGTTATGATCGATGGCCCCTTGCGGCTCTTCGTCGGCAGAGTAGTTCACATGCTGACAGAGAATATAGCCAGACTCGGCTTCACCAGATGCGATCCAAAAAACGCCGTTGTGGCTCTGAGGTTGTAAGATAGCAAAGGAAGAAGCGATCTTATAAGATTCGGCATGCTTGACCCATCGAGCATCAATGGTCGCCAATTTACGACGACAGCGGCTCGCAATATGATCAATATGATCGTAAAAGGTCTTCGGGTTGATTTCGAGCTTGCGACAGATTTCTCTTACGGAATACCCCGTAAAAAGCAGCCCCATTAAGTTTTCTTGGAATTGAAGCTTTTTATTAGCACCAGACCATTTATCGACGAAAGTCGATTGGCATGATTTGCAACGATAGCGTTGGCGATCACCACTGTATCCAAACGCATGGTACAGGTGTTTATGGGTGTGGACTGAGAGTCCGACGTTGTCGCAGTCAGGGTTTCGACAACCAGGCAGGCCATCGCTATGGAGTTTCCTCAAGCGATGCAGTTCGTTAATCACTTCATGATTATTAAGTAAGGGGGGGAAAGCTCCACATTCACGACAAACCATCGCTGGTCGTTTAGGGTTAGCGCGTTGCAAAACGTAACGATCTGCATCACTCAATCCAAAGTTGTCACACGCCAATGTTTTACAAAAGTTGAGTTGCAACCCACCTGCATCCTTTGGCAGTTCGCCGTTAGACACAATCGCCCCCTCGGGTTTAATCTGACAGCCAGGCGCACCTGGCTGTGAAGTATTAACGCTCAATGTGATTAGATGTTGATTGCAGTTTCTAGAGCAACTTTCATCATATCGTTGAAAGACTTTTGACGGTCTTCAGAGCTTAGTTTCTCACCACGGATGATGTGGTCAGAAACCGTTAGGATAGTCAGTGCTTTAGCACCTAGGTCAGCCGCAACACCGTAGATACCAGCTGCTTCCATATCAACGCCTAGGATGCCCAGCTTTTCCATTTTTTCGAAAATGTCAGCTTCTGGAGTGTAGAAAAGGTCAGCAGAGAATACGTTACCTACTTTTACAGGTACTTCTTGAGCGCGAGCTTGGTTTACTGCTGTCTCAAGAAGACCATAGTCAGCAATGGCTGCGAAGTCGTGGTCGTTGAAGCGGATACGGTTCACTTTAGAGTCCGTAGAAGCACCCATACCGATAACCACGTCCATTAGGTTTACGTCGTCACGTACTGCACCACAGCTACCGATGCGGATTACGTTTTTCACGCCGTACTCAGCAATCAACTCGTGAGTGTAGATACACGCAGATGGGATACCCATACCGTGACCCATTACAGAAACTTTTTGACCTTTGTAAGTACCCGTGAAGCCGAACATGTTACGTACATCACAAACTTGTTTCACATCTTCTAGGAAAGTTTCAGCAATGTATTTTGCACGTAGCGGGTCGCCTGGCATAAGAACTGTTTCAGCGAAATCACCTGGTTGTGCGTTAATGTGTGGGGTTGCCATATGTACACTCCGAATAGAAATGAGCAGCAAACAGTCAGAATAGGGATGGCTGTTTACTATTTTTGTTGAAGTTAATTCGTTTCGTTGAGGCAATACTAGCTAGGAAACAAGGGTTCACTTGAGACATTCATCACAAAAACGCCGTGTTTTATAATGGGGTGGTGAGTTAATAACTAAATCTGTTGAAAGGCGTGGGGCAATCGATTTGCTTTCGAGTGATCCTTAATCGGCATTGCAACGTATCTTTAATAACTCAGCAACACCGTCTCTTCAACTCTTCACCTTTCCTTTGTTTCATCCAAAAAAGATCAAATAAATTATACAAAAAAAATAGTTGTACAATATTGGGCGCGCTGCTATATCTATATAAACGGCAATCAAGATAGGTGGGTCGACCATGAACAATGAAACAATCAAAGTAGGTATCAGCTCTTGTGTCTTAGGAGAAAAAGTACGTTTTGATTCTGGGCACAAAATCAGTCAGTTCGTTACCAAAGAACTTGCTCCGCACATGGAATTTGTTCCTGTATGTCCAGAAGTGGGCATGGGGATGTCAGTACCTAGACCCACCATACGCCTTATCTCTAATCAAGAGCGAGTAGAGCTGGTGGAGACCAAGAATGCAGATGTGCGCCATACCGATGCGATGCTTTCATACTCCGCCGATAAAGTGGCTGAATTGAAAAACGAGCAGTTGTGCGGCTACATCGTATGCGCTAAATCACCAACTTGTGGCATGGAGCGGGTTAAGGTTTACGGAAAAAACCACGCTGCCAAAGAAGGGGTAGGTCTTTACACGGGGACATTGATGAAAGAGATGCCTTGGTTGCCAGTAGAGGAAGATGGGCGACTGAATGATCCGGTACTTAAAGAGAATTTCGTCGCTCGTGTTTATTGTTTACATGATTTCTACGAGTCAATGGGTGATAATCCAACCCGTGGAAAAATCGTCAAATTTCACTCTCGTTATAAGCTGACTTTGATGGCGCATCACCCAGAGTCTTACCGCTCTATTGGTAAACTCGTGGCGAAGATTGCCGATTACGACATTGAAGAGTTTGTTGAAACGTATCGTTTGGCGTTAATGCAAGCACTTGCTCACCGCGCGAGTCGTAAAAACAACACCAATGTGTTTATGCATTTACAAGGTTATTTTAAGCGTGCACTGAATAAAGCAGAGAAAGCCGAACTCGCTCAGGTCATTCATGACTACCGTGTGGGTTTACTGCCTTTGATGGCGCCGATGACGTTGATCCGTCACTATTTGATGACTTTTCCTGATAACTATTTATCAACCCAAAAATTCTTACAACCGCATCCACAGGAGTTAAGACTGAGATATGGATTGTGATCCAAATGAAAACACCTTATACCCAATTCGTGAGGTCGCAGAGTTAACGGGCGTTAAACCTGTGACCTTACGAGCTTGGCAGCGTCGCTATAACCTTATTCAACCCGCGAGAACGGAAAAAGGGCACCGTCTGTTTACCCAAGATAACATCGAGACGATCAAAGAGATCCAACGCTGGCTAGCCAAGGGCGTTTCTATCGGAAAAGTCAAAGCGTTACTGGGTACTGATGCCGACGAAACTGACAATGATGCATTAAACAAACTCGAACAAACCGATGCTCTGTTGTCGGCTTTGGCTGCATTCAATCGCAGTAAAGCTGACAAAGTGATATCTGAAGTTTTGAAAGAATACCCCTTTGATTTAGTGTCGCAGCAGTTTGTTTATCCTGTTTTAGAGGCTTTGGCTTTAGTCAAAACTTCGTCGAGAAGCTTGCAACAAGGCTTATTCAGAACGTTAATGCAATCGCGTTTAAGTTCGATTGTTGAATCGGAGAACAAAGCAGCGCGTCGTGGTAAATGCCTCATTCTGAGTTTGGAAGAAGCCAGTATGGTGTCGTCATGGTTAGAAGCGGTTGCACAAAGCGAGCAGGGTTACCACGTTAGTTTGATTGATGGCATTGAAGATTTATCTGGATTAGTCAGTCACGACGTTTTGGCTAACTACACCAAAGTGGTGGTGTTCTCTAATCACGCATTGGTGGAGAAGCAGCTCAACATTGTCCAACATTTCAAACAAGAAATGAGTGAGTCGTTTGAGGTGTCTTCGGTTATCCAGACGCTGCATTTCTCTCATTAGTTCTGATCGCATCAGTTTTTATCGCATTAGCTTTTTTCGTATTAGTCTTTCTCTAATCAGGTTTCTCAAATTAGACTTTTTGAAATTAATTCAACATCTTACAAATGGAATCTTTATGAATCTAGTTTGGTTGCGCCGCGATCTCAGGGCGACGGACAACACGGCTCTGAACCGAGCCATTGAGACGGGCGAGCCTGTGGTGGCGTGTTACATCGCGACACCCACTCAGTGGCAACAGCACCATATGGCACCGATTCAAGCCGATTGGATTGAACGCCGCCTGCACGCCTTGAGTGAAGAGCTCAAGCAATACAACATTCCACTGTTGTTTGCTCAGGTTCCTGAGTTTAAAGATTGCAGCCAGTCATTAAACCATTGGTGTCAATCCCTCGGCGTGACTCAGGTGTGGGCAAACGTAGAGTATGAAGTCAATGAAGTGGAGCGAGATCAGTATGTTTCTCAGCAGCTTCAAGCGCTGGATATCCCGTTCACATTGAGCCATGACAAATGCTTACTGACCCCCGGCAGTGTTTTGAACAAGAAAGGCGAGTACTTTAAGGTATTCACGCCATTTAAACGCGCTTGGCTGACCCAGTTCATGTTGCCGACGATTTCACGTACGGTAACTGCGCCTAAGGTGGTGATACCTGATTCGCTCACTGAGTCACAAATTAGCGGTCGACCATCGACGGGCTATGAAACGGTCAGTAGTGCCGATTGGTCGGTCGAAAGCAGTGATATCCTCAATGCAATGCGTCAGTTTTGTCGTGACTCGATTGGTCGATATGATGAACTCAGAGATATTCCAAGCGTCAAAGGAACCAGTCAACTGTCACCGTATCTGGCATTAGGTGCGTTGTCTCCGAGGCAATGTGCCGTGCGTATGTATGCGGAGGCCCAGCAGCACGGATTATCGTCGGGCGCTGAAGTGTGGTTAAGTGAACTGATCTGGCGAGAATTTTATCACCACCTGATTACCTTTGAACCTAAACTGGTGAAAGGCTCTGCCTTTGTGGATTGGGAGCCTGCAGTGGCATGGCGCTACGATCAAGCTCAGTTTGATGCGTGGTGTCAGGGGAAAACGGGCTATCCAATTGTTGATGCTGCCATGAAGCAATTAAACGCAACGGGCTGGATGCACAATCGACTGAGAATGATAGTGGCGAGCTTCTTAACCAAAGATCTGCAGATAGACTGGCGTTGGGGAGAGCGTTACTTTATGTCAAAATTACTTGATGGTGACTTTGCTGCGAATAATGGTGGTTGGCAGTGGTCGGCATCGACAGGGTGTGATGGACAACCCTATTTTCGAATTTTTAATCCCATTAGCCAAGGTGAAAAATTCGATCCTGATGGGCGATTTGTACGCCAGTGGTTACCCGAACTGCAAAGTGTGCCTGATAAATATATCCATAAGCCTTGGTTATGGGCGGGTTTTGGTCGTCTTTGCTACCCGAGCGCTATGGTTGATCACAAACAGCAAAGAGAGATAACCTTGGCTATGTTTAAGCAAGCCAAGGACTCAGGATGATGGTTTCCAATCCCCAACAAAGTGAATCAGACTCGCTCAGCCCATGCAACAATGTGAGAGCTCGACGCTTATCGGCGACCAAATCAGCGTTGAAGGCATTGTTGGGGGGGCTGGCTGCTACGTTTTCTTCAGGTCTGCTTGCCGCGACGTTTACCCTGCCAAACGATAACAGTCGCTTGGCAGGGCGGATGCAACATCACTTAGTCGAAAAAGGGGAAACCATGGCCAATATTGCTAAGCAATATGACGTGGGGTTTCTCGCTTTAATGGCTGCCAATCAAGGGGTTGACCCTTTCTTACCGAGAGAGGGCTACGCATTAACCATTCCGACGCAATTTATCCTTCCGCCAGTTGAATACCAAGGTATTGTCATCAACCTTGCTGAGCTTCGTCTCTATTATTTTGAACCCGAGTATAACCGAGTACATGTTTTCCCAGTGGGAATTGGTCGCGTAGGTCGTGACACACCTGAAATGGAAACCCATGTTAGTCAAAAGCGTCCCTTTCCGACATGGACTCCGCCCAAGTCGGTGCGTCAGGAATATTTAGAGAAAGGCATTGATCTGCCTGACGTCGTTCCTGCCGGTCCTGACAATCCGTTAGGAGAGTACGCATTACGCTTAGCGTATGGTCATGGTGAATATTTGATCCACGGCACGAATAAAGATTTCGGTATTGGATTACGTGTCAGTGCTGGCTGTATCCGTATGGAGCCCAAAGACATTGAATGGTTGTTTGGCAAAGTCGCAAAAGGGGTCAAAGTGACGATCATTAACCAACCGGTCAAAGTGACCTTGGAGCCCGATCGCAGTGTGTTTCTTGAAGCGCACGAACCTTTGACTCGTAGCGATGGGGTTCAAGATGAGTTAGTGGTTCCGATGGAGTTAGACTGGTGGTTGAGCGAGTACCAGTTTGATGACGCTAAAGCACGCGCCGCAATTACGGCCAAAAATGGGGTGCCTATTGAAGTGGTGGCTCCGCACTTACCTGAACTGCAATCCCCATAACCTTGCTAGGGGAATGGTCTGATATCGCTCGGCTTGTGGGCTTGTCATAAACACGGTCGCGGTTCTAGGCACTACTTTTGGCAAACCACGACCGAGTGAGGATAAAACACTACTTAGTGTATGACTCTGCGATGTTATCAATGCGCTCATTGGCACGAGTCGCTGACTCTTGCGCTTCCATCAACATTGAGCTGTTTTGATTGGCCTTCATGCTGGCTTGATCTGCAGCCTTTGCCGTGTCTTTTTGTGCTTTCTTCAGAGCGGCAAGCTCTTTTTTTAGTAAATCGATTTGGCTTTGAAGAGCGGTAACTTCAGCACTGGTGACCATTTGCTCTTCTGCCATCATGGTTTTAGGCTCAGAAGCACAACCCGCCAGAAACATTGCCGATGCACTAGCCACTGCAACTAGAACTTTTTTCATAGGAACTCCTTTCGTTCTCTTTGATCGTTGTTACTTAAATGAGGAGTTTCCGCTCACAGTGCATACGCTGGATTGAGGGAAAAGAGTTCTACTCTTTTAAGTAAGAATGGGGTCACTTTCGCTATCGCCAGAGACCTCGTTACGTTTGGCTAAAAGTTTAGCGAGCAAACTCGTTGACGACTAGTTTTAACCGCGTTGTGGAGACAATAATGTTGGATTAATCGATATTTTTGTCAGAATAGGTGTGAAAGCTAGGTTGTGCGTTGGAATATTTTTCTGTGATCTCTATCCTTAACCATGCTTTTCACGTTATTATTGCCCGCTATTTTTAGAATTGGTGTTAATCCTGCGTTCGTCTATCGCTCTTTTGGTCGCGACGATAAAGCAGGAGACGAATGAAATCTTGGAGAATCCTTTGCAATTTAAAGAGTTAGGCTTAGACAACCGCTTACTTAAAAACCTAAACCACTACAATTTTAAACAGGCGACTGACATTCAGAGACAAGCAATCCCTGTTGCTATCGCTGGTAAAGACCTATTGGCGTCGTCAAAAACAGGTTCAGGTAAGACATTAGCGTTTGTTCTGCCAATGTTGCATAAATCTCTTAAAACCAAATCCTTCTCAGCTCGCGATCCTCGTGCGGTTATTTTGGCTCCGACTCGTGAACTTGCCAAGCAGGTGTATGGTGAACTTCGTACTATGCTGGGTGGTTTGTCTTACGACGCCACTTTGATTCTTGGTGGTGAGAACTTTAACGATCAAGTTAAAGCGCTACGTCGCTACCCTAAGTTCATTGTTGCGACACCGGGACGTTTGGCTGACCACCTTGAGCACCGTTCGCTGTACCTTGATGGATTAGATACTCTGATCCTTGACGAAGCTGACCGCATGCTAGATCTAGGTTTCGCACCTGAGCTGCGTCGCATTCACAATGCAGCGAAGCACCGCCGTCGCCAAACATTGATGTTCTCAGCAACGCTTGACCACGCAGAAGTTAACGACATTGCTTCTGAAATGCTGGATGCGCCAAAACGTATCTCAGTGGGTGTGTCAAATGAAGAACACAAAGATATTACTCAGCGTTTCTACCTGTGTGATCATCTTGACCATAAAGAAGCGATCCTTGATCGTATTTTGGAAGAGTCGGAATACCGTCAGCTGATCATCTTTACGGCAACCCGTGTAGACACAGAGCGCCTAACCGATAAATTGAATGAGCGTAAACTGAAAGCCGTTGCACTGAGTGGTAGCTTAAACCAAACGCAGCGAAACACCATCATGAGCCAATTCGAGCGTGCGGTGTTTAAGATTTTGGTCACGACTGATGTGGCCTCCCGTGGTCTCGATATCGAAAACGTGACTCACGTTGTGAACTTCGATATGCCAAAACACACGGAAGAATATGTTCACCGTGTTGGTCGTACGGGTCGTGCGGGTAACAAAGGTGACGCCATTTCGATTGTGGGTCCAAAAGACTGGGACAGTTTCAAGCGAGTAGAGACGTACTTGCAGCAAGATATCGACTTCTCTGAGTTCGACGGCTTGAAAGGTAAGTTTAAAGGTTTACGTCCAAAGAAAACCGACTACCGCAACAAGAACAAAAATGCTCAGAAGAAAGGCAAACGCCCAGCGAAGAAACAAGCGAAGAAACCGGTTAATCGCGATAAGAGCTTCTACCAACATGTTGCAGTGGGTGACAGCGTCTTCATTCCAAAGAAGAAAACGCCACCTCGTCAAGACGAAGATTAATGCGACAGAGTTAAACTACAGCTCTGTACCATAAAATAAAAAGCGAACACTAAAAGCCAGAAACTGCTGAAGATATCAGAGCGGGTTTCTGGCTTTTTTGTGTTTGGGCTACTCTGTAACATCTTGAACATTTTCCAAAATATTCCTTCTGTGTTCTCCTGAATGCTCCCCTAGCTCAATGCTGAACCTAAGCGGATTTCATCGCTATTTAATGTGTTGTCATGATGACCAGCCTCTTTAAGTAACTGTTTTTAAATATTTATTTAAGTAAAAGCTCTATTTTTTGATTGTTAGCTTGACCCAAATGGCAAACGTTTACTTGGGGTGTGGTGGCATCTAGTTATATAACCTTTTGCAATAACGCAATCCATTACATATAACCAATTTAAATTAATAAAGTAAAATAATATTCTAAATAATAATTGATATCATTTCTATTTGAGGGCAGAATGCGCGGCGATTAGTATCTGATTTATAAATGATGTTGCCGTTTACATGAGAAAAATCCATTTAATCGCTGCTTTATTGGTGGCAAATTGTTCACTTTCTGCAATGGCGGAGCCCTTGAGCTGGTTGGAAGATCACACTCGTGCCGCGCCTAAAGTTCAACGCTACCTGCAAGAACAAAACGATCTAACGAATAATTATTTAAAGCAAACTGCCGCACTCGAAACGCAACTTCTCAACGATTGGCAATCAATGGCTCCGCAAAGAGCCGATAAACCTTGGCTTTGGATAAACGGTCAACAGTGGGATCTTAAACGTGTTGGCGGCGCTCAAGTTCTTTACGTTAAACAGGGCGACGCGCAAAAAGAGGTGTACCATTTCGCTGAGCGCGCTGCGGCCAGTGAATATTATGCGTTGGGGAACTGGAGTATTAGCCCTGACGGACACAAGCTTGCATTTACTGAAGACGTTACGGGCAGTGAAATGCATCAGCTGGTGGTGGTCAACCTGACTACTGGCCAAGAGCAAATCATCGCGACGCAACTCGACACTTCTGTAAGCTGGTCGAGTGACAGTCAAGCACTGTTTGTGATCGAGAAAAATACCACCACACATAAGCCAGAGCAGATCGTTCGCCTCAACTTAAAAGCGAAAGATATGACGTTAAGTCATCACCAAAGCCTATGGTTTGAAGAAAAAAGTGATTGGTTACTTTCATTTTATCCAAGTGCGGATAAAGCCTACTTAATCTTACAAAGTAATAATGCGTCCAGCTCCGAGCAGCGATTATACAATCTCGCGACGGGTAAACTCTCTCAGGCTTTAATGAAGCCAACAGAGGGGCAGGAGTATTATGCAGATGTTGCAAACAACCAAGTTTGGATAAACAGTAACCATCAAGGTCCGTTCTCCCTGTACAAGATGGAGTTTACTTCGCTGAGCGAATTTCCAACGTCAGCATGGCAGCCAGCGCTGAAGCGTACAGGTGAAGTGAATAACTTTTATCTTTATCAAGCCGGGATTGCCGTGACGTATCAGTCTGAGACCCAGAGTGAATTAGCACTGTTTAACTATGCGGGTGAAGCGGAAAAAACCTTTTCACTCAATGAACACGGTGCTAGTGCTTGGTTAAGCCGTAATGGAGACTTCAACAGCAACATCCTCCACATTCGCAGTATGTCATTGATTTCTCCGCCACAGTGGCAGCAAGTGAATGTTGAAAAACGTGTAAAAGTGACTTTGTCGCAAGATCATTATCCGACGTTTCAAGGCGAGCACTACGTTTCTGAAAAGATCATGGTGAAATCAGGTGATGTGAACGTTCCGGTCACGGTTGCTTATCGTCGCGATACCCTTACCAAATCATCCCCAGTGATCTTGTATGGTTACGGTGCCTATGGCTTTACCATGAAACCTTACTTTATGCCTCAGATTGTCAGCTTACTGGATCAAGGCGCAGTATACGCGATTGCTCACGTTAGGGGCGGAGGCTACTTTGGTGAACAGTGGCATCAACAAGGCAGTGGTATTCATAAGCCTAACGCTATCCAAGATTTTGTCGCGGTGGCTCAGGCGATGCAGTCTTACCAAAATGAATCACGAAACGAACAACGCGATATCTTAGCATTGGGATCCAGTGCTGGCGGAACTTTGGTCGCTGCTGCGATCAACCAAGCGCCGTCGCTGTTCTCTGCTGCTGTGCTCAAAGTACCATTTGTCGACGTAGTGAATTCAATGTCGAATCCTAATCTTCCCCTAACAGCACAACAATACAGTGAATGGGGTAACCCTCACATTCCTTCTCAGTTGAGTGCGATGAAAGACTATGACCCTTACCTCAACGTGAGTAAGGCGGAGTATCCCGCTTTGTTAATTCAAGTCGGTCTCTATGACCAACGAGTCCCTTACTGGGAAGGCGCAAAATTTCACGCCAAGGTCAAAGCGAAATCAACAGGGCAGGGGCCGTACCTCCTGCAAACCGATTTTACCTCAGGCCATGCGATGGACCGCAGACAGGCACTGCAGCAACAAGCGAAAGAATACGCTTTTCTTCTCACTCGTCATTCCTCTAAAGCGGAGCAGTAAATGAAACTCACTCTCGTATCCGCAGCTGTACTTTCGGTACTGGCTGCTCACCAAGTGCACGCTGAAGAGCAGCAAACAGATTCAAAAAAACAACAAAGTACTGAAACTGTTATCGTTACTGCACATAAGTTCGAACAAGAACTTAATGATGTTGCTGGCTCTGTTGCGGTAGTAGATGGCGAAAAAGTGGAAGACCTAGGGCAAACGGATTTGTATGACTCGTTGCGCGGTATTCCAGGTGTCACGGTGACAGGTGGCGCAGGCCGTCCACAGAACATCATCATTCGAGGTATGACGGGTAACCGAATCGCAATTTACAAAGACGGTATTCGTAGCTCTGACGGGTTTGGCGCGAACGACCTCAATGACAAAGTCGGACGCAATGCCTTTGATATGGCGGACGTCAAGTCAATTGAAATCATCAAGGGTGCCAGCTCCAGCCTATACGGCTCTGGTGCGATTGGTGGTGCAGTGATCGTGCATACTAAGAAAGCCAGTGACTATCTACAAGGCAATGATTATTACGCGGATGCCCGAGTGAATTACACAGGGATCAGCAATCAATACAAGGCGTCGAGTGCACTGGCTTTTCGATTAGGTGAGTTAGACAGCTTGATCAATGTGGCTTACTGGCATGGAGAGGAGACGACATCCTCGAACAGCAGTACGTTTGACAGAGAAGTGCCGGGCTACAGCGCCAGTTACTCCAGCCATTTCTTCATCAATGAAAACTGGATTCTAAACACCAAGTTCAATGCTTATCGTGAAGAGCAGAGCAACCAATACCCACGCTCAGTTCGTGATAAAGATGGGATGTGGTTATCAGACGGGTATGAAGAAGAGGCGTACAGCCAAGAGTTCGGTGCTTCTGTAGGCGTAGAGCACACCCCGTTTGGCGGTGCGCTTTATGATGAGATGGAGGCAAAAGTCTTCTGGCGTAGTACAGAAAACAGTGCCCAAAGCAACAACAACTTACGCTTCCACCAGCTTGATCAAAATGGCCACAGCATTCTACGCCGTCGAGTAGACGATGCCGTATTTAAAGATGAGCTAATGGGGTTATCGGTCAACGGGTTGAATTCGGTTGAATTTGCAGCACATCCCATCGATTTCGCTTATGGGATGAGTTACGAAAACAGCACGTTTGAGCGCACAGTGAACCGTTTTCAAATCGATGATGGTATTAAAAAGCCTGAACATAAGCAGCCATTTGTACCTGCGAGACAGCACGTGCTCGGCGCGTATTTCCGAAGTGCCACAGAGCTAAACGATTGGATGTTCAGTGCTGGGCTACGTTTTGATGCCCATCAGTTAACCGCGAGTGATAACGATGAGATTAATGGTCACCAAGTCAAAGACATTTCGAGTTCTGAATTGTCACCAAGTGCTTCTGCGACTTACCGCTTGAATGAGCATCATAATGTGTATCTCTCATACTCGCACGGCTATCGAGCTCCGACCTATGACAAAGCCTATGGTGCGGTAAACCATGACTTTGTGCCGATTACGCCGTTTGAAATCATTCCGAATATGGATTTAGAGGCGGAAACCAGTGATTCGATTGAGTTAGGCACCAAGTACCAAAACGAGAAGGTTCAAATCCAGCTCGCTTGGTTCTATACCAAGTTTGACAACTTTATCGACGAACGCACCATGGGGTTGAATTCAACGACCAACCTTTGGGAAAAGCAGTACATCAACATTGACGAAGTCTTTACTCAGGGTTTTGAAGCATCGTCTATGGCTCAGATCAGCGATCACTTCGCGCTTGCTGCAACGTTAGGCTATGTCACAGGGGAAAACGGTGACGGTGAGTACGTCAGCACGTTAACGCCGTGGGAAGGTAGCGTCTCGATCAACTATGACCTTGAAAACTTACATAGCTTTGCGACGTTGAATTGGGCAGCCAGTATGGACCGTGTGCCGATGTGTTCGGAGCCAGTAACCCAACGTGAATTCGAATGTGTTAAGACAGATTCGTGGCACTCCATTGATATGGGGGTGAGCTATGACATCACTAAAAACCTGCGACTAAGCGGGACAGTCATCAATGTACTCGACCAAGATTACATGCGCTATCAAGACGTTGCAGGGGTTTCTGAGCAACAAGCGACCCTACATGGTACAGGTCGTTACTTCACGCTGAATGCGCGTTACATCTTTTAAAGGTTGTCGTGATGCTGAATTTAAAACCGAATCTTTTACTTACGGCAATTCTCGGGTTGTCTACCAATCAGGTGATGTCAGCTGAGTGGGACTACCCCAATTTCGGACAGCAGCTCGCATCTGTGGAACAGGTAAAAACCTACCTCAAGCAATACTATGGCGATCTTGGTCGGTTTGAGCTGCGCTATCAGACGGCATCTTTACTGGGCTACCACTATAACTTCGATATTTATCAAGAAGGTGTTTATCAAGCTCAGAAAACCTTGGTTGTGAGTACGGATAAAAACCATCAGATCACTCGTGTTTTCCGTAGTGATGAAAACACCGTAATGGTCAATGGTAAGCCTTTTGTTGCCGCTGAACTGGATCAGACGCGGACGCTAAAAGCGGAGTTCCCTCCTGCGTTACAAACAGGGAGTCTCGTTGAAACGGACATTCAGGTGTTTGATCCTGATTTACGCACGATGCAGCAAACAGAAAAGCCGTCGGGGACTTGGGCTCAGCTAGAAGATTACCCAAATCCGATTGAGTATGTCAGTCAAAAACTGTCCGTCCTAGAGTCGAAAGGGAAGTACTACCTAGCGAATTCGCGAGTTCAGCAGGTAGATGCCATTGCGTTAATCGAGCCAAATCCAACGGGTGGCCAAGCGATTGAAAATAGCGCCACCATCATGACACCAGAAGGTCTGGCGGCGTTCGACTCGCTTAAAGAATTGGCTTCGCTATCGATGGATGACCCTCGGTTTGCACAAGTGATGGCGTACTATCATCTTGATCGTTCTTTGGCTTATGTCGAGTCACTAGGCTTTAACTTGTATCAACAGCCTGTTCGCTATGATGCTCGAGGCATGTTTGCTGATAACTCTGTCTATTACCGAGATGTACAAACGACGCTACTGGGTATCGGTGGTGTAACCCCTGACGCTTTTGATGGGGATGTGGTGGTGCATGAATTAGGGCATGGTTTGCATTATCAAATTGTCCCTGACTGGGGTTATGGACACAGTGGTGCTCTGGGTGAGGGCGTCGGAGATTATTGGGCGGGTAGCGCCAGTTACCGTCAGCAATATCTCGACGCGACCCGTCGCGGACAAGAATTTGAGCTGGATACCGTCTTTAACTGGGATGGGGTCTTTGGTCATCGACGTGGCACTCGCAGCCTGTGGAATCAACGAGCTCAATATTTTGAGCAGGCGGAATACCGTGCTCACGTTAGCGTCGGCGGTGAAATAGGTAATGAGCTGTGGTCAACACCGCTTTTCCAAGCATTGAAAGGTGCCGTTGTACTGTATGGCGACGAAAGCGATCAGGTGTTTAGAGAGTTTGATACGGTCGTTTTACAAGGTATGTACGGGTTAGGTCGTGGCTTAAAGATGCACGATGTGGCTGAAAGTACCGTGTATGCCGCTAAGACGCTCTACCCAGAAAAAGAATACGCTCGTTTATTGCAAGAACAATTTGCAGCTCGCGGCTTGATCAAGCCTCCTTTCGTCATCAAGCGCTCCCAGCGTTATCTTGATGACTCGAAGCCAATGACGTTATCGCTCGCCAGTACAGGCAGAACCAGTGATCTTGAGGCGACATGGCGTTTAGGTAATCAGAAAGGTGAGCAATTTCAAGCCTCTCAATTTAGCTCGCACTCATGGCAACAAGAGGTTCCTATACAGGCTCAGTGTGGCCAACCTCTTGAATCGCAATTAGAGGTTTCTTATCAATATAGCCAGCATTTATCCCGTCATCAGTGGCAAGGGAATGAATTTTTAATTAAAGGCACGCCGAGATTTAATCAAGAAATGAAGGCACTGAACGAGACCTTACCCGATGTGACCCTTTCAGGTACTGGTGGCGCTTTAAATGGTAAAAAAATCTTCATTCAAAGCTTAGGGGATCGTGATGCGGTTATCGATGACTCCTTCGGTCTCTATTTAGACATAGAACACCCATCGATCAGTGATCTTGAGGTGGTGTTGACCTCACCCAAAGGCACTCGCATTACCTTGTTAAGTCATCGTAATGACTTAGGCGATGGGTTTAAAGACTACTTCACGGCTCAATATGACCCAGCGTTACAAACCCTTATTGGGGAAGCGAGCTGGGGGACTTGGCGTATAGAAATCACGGATAAGTCTTATCCTCATTCGGGCATTCTCAAGGCTTGGCACCTTGGTCATTTCAACCACTATCAATGTACTTCAGATAGCTCGGTGACACCGTCTTCTGGGGAAGGATCTTCTTCAGGAGGAAGTACCACTCTTGCATCACTTTTGCTGATGCTAGTTGTGATGGTACGACGTAAACGATTTTCCCTTAGGGAACCACTACGACATAAAGATAATTAATGATGAAACTTAAATACTCTGTTATTGCGCTGTCTCTAGCGCTTGCAGGTTGTGGCGGCTCGGATGGCTCAGCAACTGCAGACACTTCAGCACCAACGTACTCAATCTCAGGCCGTGTTGCTGTAGAGTCCTCAATACCTGCAACGGTATGTGTCGATTTAGACAATAGTGCAGCGTGTGAATCGGACGAACCCAAAGTGAAGACCGATGAGACCGGTGTCTTTACGATTACCGATGCGCGTCGCGATATCTTGACCAAACTGGTTATCGCGAATGTGCCAGTTTCATCAGTTGTTCAGTCATCCCAAGTAAGCCGAATGGCGGAAACGGCGACTCAACACACTGTGCTAATGGCGCCAGCGGCGAAAGCGGGTGAAACGACCGTCATCAACGGTGTGTCGACGTTACTTGCGGCGTTAAATGTTAATGGTCAATCAGCCGATAATGCGGATGCTCAGATCAAGCAACTTTTAGCAAACAGTGGTGTGATTCTCGAAGGTTCAGTGTCAGACGCTTTAGAATCTGAACAACTGACAGTATTGAATGACAACGTGATCGCTTTAGCTCAGAACCTAGAAACAAATTACCGCGTGCCAGTATTGGTAGCACTTGCTAATAAGATTGATGCGCTTGATGGTCAAAACCTTGCGCTGACAGAGGTGGATTCACAGCAATTGCATACGGCGATGACGACGTTGAAAGCTAACCTTCACGCAGTGGTGAAGCTCAATGATACGGGTAAGACTCAGTTCTTTACTGATGGCGATACCAGTCAGGATGTCAACGAACCAGTCGCTTCGTTCCCAAATCAAGACGCGGATTTCGGCTTTGACGTAACAAATCAGCAAGCAAGAAGCGGTAACGGTTTTAAGTTCATTAAGTTGGATGAGCAAGGTCAACGTCTTGCTGATGACGCTGAATCTTGGTCTTGTATCCTAGACGAGCGTTCGGGCTTGGTATGGGAAAACAAACTCAACGATCAATCTGTGCGTGATGTAAACCAGCAATTTGTCTACGAGACTGAGACCTTTAAACCTTACATCAAAGATATTGAAGTATTGGGTTGTGAAGAGGGCGCTATCTGCTCAACGTTAGATTACGCAAAGCACATCAATGAGATGACATTGTGTGGTTTGACTGATTGGCGTGTTCCAACGCAAATGGAAGCGTTTAACTTAATTGATTTTGGTGAAACAGAGAAAAACGCCAATGACCTCGTGTACGGTTTGAGTGTGAAATACTTCCCGAATCAAACCAACGGTGGCACGTACACTGAAACAGGTGAATCGTGGACACAAAGTATTAACTTCAGCCAGTTTGATGCTAACGCCTATCAGGGGGCGAAATACTTTACCATCACGGCAATGCTGGGCCCTGACCGTGGTTACTCAGCGTCTTACGAAATTAACTCTAGCGCGACGCCTAATGATGACGACCACACTGATTCGCACCAATTCCCTGTTCGCTTAGTTGCTAAGAGCCAATAATATGAAAAAATTAATCACTACCCTTGCACTGACTTCGGTTTCGTTTGGCTCACTTGCTGCACAGCAATGTTTGGAATCCATGAACAGAACCGTGCCAACGACTCAATACCAATTGCATGATAATGGCACTGTGACTGACCAAGTGACGGGTCTGACGTGGATGCGTTGCCCTGTCGGTATGACATGGGAAAAAGAACAGGCCAAATGTACCGGATCGGCGCAGAAGCACTCTTGGCAAAGTGCCCTTCTGACAACACAAGCGATCAATGATGTAAACGGCAACCACAGCCTTCATCAGTTTGCTGGTGTTGAAAAGTGGCGTATGCCGAACATCAAAGAGCTGGTGTCTTTGATTGAGCGTGCGTGTCATAGTCCTGCACTTAACGGTACTGTTTTTGGCGATGCATACACGGTGGAGCAAGGCGATCTAGCGGGCTACATCTGGAGTAACACTCCAAATGGCGATGGTCAGAATGTACTTTCGTTAGAAACCGTTAATGGCGAGGTTTACAACTACAGCATCGACACTGATCTGTCCGTTCTGCTGGTGGCCGATCAGTAAATTGGGTTCGCTTGCGTTGATGTTTCTTTTGTAGATTCAACGGTTATGGAAGGTCTTGCCAGTGATGGTAAGGCCTTTTTTTGGCGTTCCGACGCCTTGAAGCCTAAAATCTCGACCTGAGATTTTCCTTGTGTGGTGATAATCGTTGATTCCTTTGTGCTAGGGTAATGGATAAATACTTAATTGACAGAAGAAAAATGAACTTTCGTAGTTATCAATTGAAAATAATAGAGAAAATAGAAAGTGCGCTATTGAAACAAAAGCTCGATCTAGTTAATGACTTTAAAGAGATCTTAAATAATGCAAATTCGCTATACAAAACAGGAACATTGGTTTTTTGGATTGAGACGATAAATAGTACAAATGTTTCTGAGATACCTATTACCAAGTATGGTCATGCGGAAGCGATAAGGGAGTGCGAACACCTTCGGGAGTATGATAGGCACAAAGCAGAAGAATCCATATTGAAAATCTGTGAATTGCTATTTACCTATTCTAATGAAGACGATTGTTGTGAGCTTCAAGGTGATTATTATTATTATTTCAGCCTCTCTCATGAGCGCGTTTTCAAAATAAGTGCTCTAGGTTCTCTGAAAGGCATGGAAAGAGAAGAAATAGGCAAATATCGCATTGCATATGTATCTGATTTAAAGATAAATGCAACGGAGTTGCTGGGATAAGGGGTTACTATCAATCTTCATTGAATCAGTTTGACTCTTTCAATATTTCGACCGATATGGTGCTTGGCTGATAGCAAGTCTCAGATATCTAAGTCGTTTTTTGTGAATGTCAGGGCATTGGCTTTCAAGTGTTTGTTGTAGAATTTGAACATCCCGCATCGTTTGGATTCCCTATTTAATTTAGTGTCATTCTTGGTTTAACAGAGGCGAAACTGAATAGACCAGAATGAGCGATGTGTGCCTACTCATTGTTTTATATAAAGATTATTCGAGGGTCATCAGAATTGGGCTTTATGTGTTTTCCAAAACCTACCAATATTGTGCACACACTTATTGTGCGCTATTATCTCTGTGTTGATGCACAACATGACAGTGCAAAGATATGGCAGTAAATTTCAAAGATGGTTGGCTTGAAACATTCTATGAAGAGGACAAGCGACATCGCTTAATTCCTAAAATGATAGAAAATGCGTTGTTTCGTAAGTTGGAAATCTTAGATGCTGCAAAAGCTGAATCAGACTTGAGGGTTCCACCGGGAAACCGATTTGAACATCTTGAGGGTAATTTGAAAGGTTGGTGCTCAATACGAGTAAACAAACAGTATCGTTTGATTTTTAAGTGGGTTGACGGTGTGGCAGAAGACACCTATTTAGACCCTCATAAATATTGAGGTAAAGGGTAATGCGTAGAACTAAGCGTCGTCCAGTTGGTGTAGGTGAAATGCTCAAAGTGGAGTTCTTAGAGCCTATGGATATTACATCTAAAACTTTAGCTGAAGCGATGGGGGTTCATCGCAACACCATTAGCAACTTGATTAATGGTGGCACTCTAACAGCGCCACTTGCAATTAAACTTGCTGCTGCTTTAGGTAACACACCTGAATTTTGGCTTAACATTCAACACGCAGTCGATTTGTGGGACACCAGAAATCGCTACCAAGACGAAGCAAAATTCGTAAAGCCTTTGTTTTCAATGCAAGATACTAAAGTTCGCACAGAACACATGTGAGCCTTCTGCCTATCAATAGGTCTTCACTTCCTGCTGGCTGCGTTTAGCAGCCAATGCTTTTCGAACAGAAAAGTTATCTACTTCGCTTTTTCATGTTGGTTGTTAAGTATTGTTTTGAACACTTTCCTCGA
Source organism: bacterium sp. HQB-39 (assembly GCA_043422575.1). GTDB lineage: Bacteria > Pseudomonadota > Gammaproteobacteria > Enterobacterales > Vibrionaceae > Vibrio. Next base: position 160,062 of record JBHOHG010000002.1, read on the forward strand.
TTGCGTATTGATATGTCCCGCTTGAGTGTGTTCGATTTCATTGGACTTTGATATCAGCGGGCCAGTGACTCTTTGTCTTGCCGAGTTGTCATAAGAAATGGCATTTGGTTTGATGTATCAGTTTGTCCCGCTTGAGTGTGTTCGATTTCATTGGACTTTGATGCCAGCGGGCCAGTGACTCTTTGTCTTGCCGAGTTGTCATAAGAAATGGCATTTGGTTTGATGTATCAGTTTGTCCCGCTTGAGTGTGTTCGATTTCATTGGACTTTGATGCCAGCGGGCCAGTGACTCTTTGTCTTGCCAAAGAGTCACCAGAAAGGCGCTCGATTTCTTTGGTGTGGCCCGGTCGGTTTTTAGGCGTTCCCGACGCCTTGAAACCTAAAAATTCGTCCTGAATTTTTCCTTGTTCAGCTATTTTCTGATGGTATGTGAGGGTGAGATTAGAGCCGTCAAGTACCGTTCTTGTTGCAAGTGTCAGAGATCTAAGTCGTTTTTTGTGAATATCAGGGCATTGGCTTTCGAGTGTTTGTTGTAGAATTTGAACATCGTTAGGATCACCTAATAAAACCTTTTATCAGGTGTCATTTTTTGACAAGCAGGGGCGAAATTCATTCGCTCAGAATGAGCGATGTGCATCCCTGATTTCAGATACTAAGTGTGAAGTGATTTGTAAGGGCAGAGCGTTATGTACGGTGGTAACCTCAGTATTATCTTGTGTAATCAAAAAGGAAATTGATGTGATAGATCACTTCGAGATTAAAACTGTAGACTTTCACGGTTGTAAGAGATTCTATGAAAAAGTTCTTTTGCCGTTGAATATCGAAGTCAAATGGTCAGATGCATCTGCGGCGGGGTTTGGTGTAATAGGAGATGACAAAGTCAGGTTCCTAATCGAAAAAGGTGATAGCCGCACTAAATCGCACATTGCCTTTTCAGCTCCATGCAAGTCATCGGTTCGACAGTTCTATCAGATTGCTGTCAGTGAAGGTCACCAATGTAACGGAGAGCCGGGTTTGCGTAAAAACTACGCACCAAATTACTACGCGGCATTTGTTCTGGATCCAGATGGTAATAACGTTGAAGCAGTAGTTTATCTGTAACCGCTCACATAACAAAGCAATCCATCCGATTACCTTCTGCCTCGCTCTTTTATCTTGGCGCAAGCGCTCTGATCGTCCTCGGCTGTTGGCTGCGTTATACCCTTTGAGGAAATAATATGCCTAAGAATTTTGGTATCGAAAAAGTGGTTGAAATTAAGCTTGAAGATGAACTGTATTACTACGTGTTGGCATTAGATGAACCAATAGTAGCATTTTCGAAATAGTTCTTTGAAAAACCACAACTCTAGGGAAAATCTCAGGACGAGATTTTAGGTTTTATGGCGTCGGGAACGCCTAAAACCGACCGCACAGTACGCACGAAACCAAAGCGCCTTTCTGTTTACTCTTTGGCAAGACAAAGAGTGAATGTCCCGCTTGCGAAGTAAGCAAAATAGATCGAAAAAGTTAAGGCGGGACAGGCTGAAGGCATGGATACATAACCGTGGAGGGAGCGCGAGATTGGAAGATTGTTCGCTTTTAAAATTCAAACTCAACAGGTATCATATTGCGCGTTATAAGTGGTGGTTTGGTGTGCAAAAATACCGGTATCTGAGGCGTGATACGAGTGTAAGTCCCCTTAGCTTGAAAAAGCAAAACCATAGATAGAAGCGACCAAGTCCAACAAGTATTTATATATTTAGGAGACATTGTGGCAAAAAGAAAGTCTATTCCGAAAAAGGTCAAAGAAATACTAAGGGAAGAAGTAGGCTTTGGCTGTCCTGTTCGTGATTGTGGAAACCCGTATCTCGAATATCACCACTTTGACCCGCCAGTTCACATCAAACCACATAATGATCCAAGTGGGATGATTGCATTATGCGCTCAGCATCATAAAAAGGCCGATGGAAATGCTTACACAGTGGAACAGTTGCATGAGTTTAAGAGGAATCGTGTTCACTCGAATCAAGTGAAAGGTAACCTTGAGTGGTTGCGTAGAGACATGCTCTCGATCGTTGGTGGTAATTTATATTACGAGACTCCAATTCCTGTTCAAATAGACGGCCATAATTTAGTGTCATTTACTAGGGATGCTGACGGTTTTCAAAGACTCAGTGTTAACATGCTTAGTCTATGGCCTGAGGAAAGGCTCATAATTGATGAGAATTCATGGGAAAACATTGGTAATCCGATCGACCTTCGCTCTCCTCCTCAAGGTAAGGAATTAGAGGTCAGTTACAACAATGGTGACTACCTATATTTACGTTTCTCGGAAGTTGCAAATGAAGGGGAACTGAAATCTAAGTTCGGTGTTTCTTATTGTTCTGACTTTAAATTTCCAATAACTGTTGTAGAAATTAACTTTACAATAGGCGGAACCAACATTGACTTCTCGTCAGAAGGTACACAGGTAATGGGCTCAAGCGTGACTAATAGTGTTATGGCTTATTGTGGTGTTGGCTTTTGTATACAAACCGGAATCCAGTGGCAACAGAATCCCAAGTGGAGGCTCGAACAAAAATACGAAACGCGATCTGATAACGTAATCAAAGTTGTCTTTGGAAAGTAATGTATAACAAAAAGAATTAAGCACACCGTCAGCCAGCGTTAAATCCCGAGTGTTGAACAAGCCGAGTTTTTATTAAACAAATTGTGCGAAGATATTCAGATGTGGTCTCGCTTTGATAGTTTACTTAAGGCGAGCGCTCTCGTGGTAAAGCAGGTAGTTCTACATATCAGTAGCCATACCGCTACACACCACACACCAATCCAAACTAGAAACCACAACTCTAGGGAAAATCTCAGGACGAGATTTTAGGTTTTATGGCGTCGGGAACGCCTAAAACCGACCGGACAGGGTGTACGAAACCAAAGCGCCTTTCTGTTTACTCTTTGGCAAGACAAAGAGTGAATGTCCCGCGTGCGAAGTAAGTAAAATAGGTCGAAACAGTTAAGGCGGGACAGGCTGAAGGCATGAACACATAACCGTGGAGGGATCGCGAGATAGGAGGATTGTTCGCTTTTAAAATTAGTATTCAACTGGTATCATATTGGGCACTCTAAGTGGAGATTTGGTGTGCAAAAATACGGGTATCTGGAGTTCTCTGCGCGTGGTACGAGCGTAAGTCCCCTTAGCTTGAAAAAGCCAATTCCGTAGATAGAGCGACCAAGTCCAACAGGTATTTATCCCTTTGCGTCGACAATGGATAAATACTTAAGCGTTAGCCCTCAGGAGGAACAATGAAGATATCCCTCATGGCAGCTGTTTCCGAGAATGGAGTAATTGGCTCTGGATTGGATATACCTTGGCATGTACAAGGAGAGCAGCTCCTATTCAAAGCCATGACTTACAATCAATGGCTTCTAGTTGGTCGTAAGACCTTCGACTCAATGGGTAAACTTCCGAATAGAAAATATGCTGTGGTTACTCGTTCTGAAATCATCTCGAATGATCCTGATGTTGTGTATTTCGCAAGTTTTGAATCGGCATTAGCTTACCTAAACAATGTGACAGCACATGTCTTTGTTTCTGGTGGTGGTGAAATATACAGAGCTTTAATCGATCAAGCAGATGTTATCCATCTTTCAGTGATTCACATGCATACCTCTGGCGATGTGTTTTTTCCTCCAGTTCCACAGAGTTTCAAGCAAACATTTGAGCAAAGTTTCAGCTCAAATATTGATTACACGTACCAAATTTGGACAAAGTGCTAACAATAAATTGAAGCAGATTCGCAACGCTCGGCACTTCGGGTTTGAATCAGCTTTAGTGTTTACGGGACAATGCTTTAGGTAGGTGGCTGTGTTGCTCACTACTTAGTTTGGCGTTAGCTTTCTAGGAGTATCTCTATGAGTACATGGAAATTATCTATAAAGCCTGATAGTGAATCAGGTTTTAATGCATTCAATTTGTGCAGAGACAAATCTTTACTAGGAGTTGGTTGGTCTGCTGCCTATTTGGAGTCTCAACCGGGTACTTTGGAGGAAGCAAAGTCTCTGGTTATTAAAAGATTTAGTAAGTGGCCGTATGCAGTGCGTATATTGATCGAAGAAGTAAAGTGCGGAGATCATGTTTGGTTACATCAGCAAGGACATTACTATTTGTGCCGAGCTCAAGAAGAAATTGTAATAGGCTGTGAAATTGATGAACAGTTTTCTCGATTTGATCTTGGCCATGCAAGGAAAGCACAATGGGTTAAAGTTCCTGAGATCTTTGTTTCTGGCGCTGTTCAGCGAGGAACCATTGCACAGAGAATTATTCAACGGATAGAAGTTAACTCTAAAGAAAGAGTTTGCAATGATATTATTTTCGAGCGGTTATTTTCAGACCCTAATTGGTGTCCAGAAATAGACACAAAAGTGCTGTCTAGCAAACTTAATGAAATCGATATGTATTTTCTTTTCTCGATCATGACGCCTGATGAAGTAGAAGATGCGGTTTCAATGTATCTACAAGCGCAAGGTTGGTGTTTAGTTAAATCAACATGTTTTAGAAGTAAGCCTAAATTTGAATTCTCAATGGTAAACAAACGTTCTGAAGTTTGTAGTGTCCAAGTAAAATCGGGGAAAAACCCAGATCCATTACCACCGAAACAATATAAAAGCTTTGTCACTGATACAACGAAAGTTATGCTGTTTTCAACGAACCCGAACTCCTATCCTGGCGAGCCCCAAGTTGGTGTTAAGTGTTTAGACCATTCAGTACTGTTTTCTTGGTTGGTTAATAACGTTTGGTCAATGACTGAGCCTCTTAAATTAAAATTATGGATACACCTTTGTGAAGAAGGCTAACAAATAAGGATTAAACGCTGCGTCAGCCAGCGTTAAATCCGATGGTTTACTCAAGGCGAGCGCTATCGTAATAAAGCAGGTTGTTCTGCATATCAGTAACCGTACCGCTACACACCACGCACACCAATCCAAACTAGAAACCACAACTCTAGGTAAAATCTCAGGACGAGATTTTAGGTTTTATGGCGTCGGGAACGCCTAAAACCGACCGGACAGGGTGTACGAAACCAAAGCGCCTTTCTGTTTACTCTTTGGCAAGACAAAGAGTGAATGTCCCGCGTGCGCAAAAGCACAATCAAACTCAAAACCGTGAAATCCACCCCCTCCCCATGTCGCCAACGGAAATCCCTGATGTCACAAAGGTAACGCGCCAAACGACAAGTCGTCCCATATCATCCTCGTAAACCCAATCGTTTGCGAGGAAGCCATGACATCCCCTAATGTATCCCGATATTTGCTGTGCAGCTTTGCCTTTGTATTACTCTACCCAACAGCGATCGACCTCTATTTAGTCGCATTACCACAAATTGCCCAAGACCTTGCTGCGAGCGAGTCCCAGCTGCATATTGCCTTTTCAATTTATCTTGCAGGTATGGCGACGACAATGGTGTTTGTTGGCAAAGCGTCCGATCACTTTGGACGCAAGCCGATAGCGCTACTAGGAGCGGTGGTCTTTACGGTCGCTTCGCTACTTGCGGGAGAAGCGACGACCAGTGAAGACTTCCTCATTATGCGCTTTTTCCAAGGGGTCGGTGCCGCTTGTTGTTACGTCGTGGCATTTGCGATTTTGCGAGACACACTCGACGATGCTCGGCGAGCTAAAGTGCTTTCAATGCTTAATGGCATTACTTGTTCGGTCCCTGTACTCGCCCCAGTCATTGGTCACGTGATCATGATTGCATTCCCATGGCCAGTATTGTTCACCGTTATGGCGGTGATGGGCGTGGTGATTGGCTTGATTACTTGCTTGGTATTAAAAGAAACCTTACCAAGGGTGGCACCTACGGAAACAACCGAAAAGGTCGATTTGAACGAATCGCTATTTAACCGATTTTTTCTCTCACGGGTTGTATTCACTTCCTTAGGAGTGACCGCCATTCTCAGCTACGTGAATACCTCGCCTATGATTGTGATGGATACCCTTGGGTTTACTCGCAGTGAATATGCCATAGCGATGGCGGCATTGGCGATGGTGGGCATGGCCACATCCTTTTCAGTCCCGTTCGCTTTGGCTTATTTTAAGCAGACGACATTGATGTTAATGGCGCAGATGACGTGTTTGTCATCGGCGGTGATGATGATCTTGGGACATTGGAGTAGCGATAACGTCTTCCTTTATATGGTAGGATTCGCATTGATTAGTATGGCTTTTTCAATGGGGTTTGGTGTGGCGATGAGTCAAGCATTAAGTCTCTATTCTCGCAAAGCGGGTTTAGCCAGCTCTGTACTTGGCATTGCTCAGGTCTCATGTTCAGCCCTGTACATTTGGTTGATGGCGCAGTTAGGTGTCACTGCGGTAATGATGTTAATCATCGCATTGGTGATGAGTGGTGTGGTGGGCCTTGCGCTAATCCTGTTATTTCCCCATAAGAACGTGAGTGAACGTCATGAAGAAACCTCTTGCCCGACTTGATCTTAATTTACTGCTGACTCTGCAATTGCTGCTGCAAGAGTTGAGTGTGACTAAGACCGCTAAAAAATTGAATGTCACCCCTTCCACGGTCAGTAAGTCGTTAGGTAAGTTACGTGATTGGTTCGACGATCCTTTGTTTGTGAACACGCCACAGGGGCTCAAACCAACCACACTAGCAACCAGTATGCAGGAGAGCCTATCAGACTGGATGCAGCTCGGGACTCAGATTGCTTCGCGTCGAGGTGAAGATGCGCCAAGTGGTGTTGAGTTTCATCTTGGGGTGGAGTCGCCTTTATCTTTGATCATGATAGATGAACTGACAAAGCGCATTCACCAAACCTACCCAGACTCCAAAGTGAAATTCCATAATTGGGATTACGACTCTGTCGATGCGATTACGCGAGGCGAGGTGGATATTGGTTTTACTGGCCGTGAAAGTCACCCTCGTTCAAAAGAGTCGTTGGAGCTGCTGCCGTATTTCATTAACTTCGAGGTGTTGTTCTCTGATTTGCCCATGGTGTATGTGCGTAAAGACCACCCAGCGTTACAACAAGAGTGGAATTTAGAGACCTTTTTAAGCTACTCCCACATCAATGTGACATGGGAGAAGAATGACCGTTGGGCGTTGGATGAGATACTGACAGAGCAGGGTTATACGCGGGATATAAGCCTGACCATGGCAAGTTTTGAGCAGGCGTTATTTATGGCTGAAAAGCCCGAACATTTGATGTTAACGACCGCTCCTAAATATTGTCAGCGCTACTGCGAACAGCTCCATCCAAATTTGGTGGCGTTACCTATTCCGATAGCCGAAGAGTTTCAACATAAGTTGCTGATCCCATTCTCCATGATTTGGCACAAGCGCAATAACCAGAACCCGAAAATCCTTTGGTTAAGAGAGACAATCAAAAGTCTCTATTCAGATAAAGCTAAGCGGTGAATCTGTTTAGCTAACAACACTACTTAGGTAAATGCCCCGTTTTCTTGGCAAGTTCTTGCATGGCTTCAGCAAAGGTGGTTGTCCCGCCTTTGGCTTTCACTTGCACCACTTTATAGCCCAATCTTTCGAGCTCTTGGCGCTCAGCTAAAACGGTTTTGTCGTCTTCTTGGCTACCTTGGACAGGTTGATGAAGGTAACACCCCTCAAGTTGGCCATCTTCGACCAGTTGGTGGTGTCTCAGTGCATTAATATCAAAATTCATAGTCTTTTTCGCAAACATCGATGAGCCCGTGCTCAGGCTATTTATGGCGTTTATACCACAAGGCATTTTCAGCGTACAAGGGAATATAGGTAGGGAATATAGGCAAAGGGGAAGGGGGGATGCTTGAGAACGGTTAACTCGATGTCGTCGGTTAACCGCTCCCGTCAGCGGGTAGGGTACTTACAACTTAAATTGAGCCACCTCTTGTTGCAGCTTATGCGAAAAGTCCGAAAGCTGTTGCGCTTGCTGCGAGGCAAGATGCGCTTCTCTTGCTAACTCGTCAGAAACATCATTGATGGCATGGGTGTTTCTGGTGATCTCTTGAGTGACTAACGATTGCTCCTCGGCGGCCGTGGCGATTTGAGTCGACATCTCATCAATTCGTCCAACTGATTGCATGATTTCTTCGAGGCTTTGGGAAGCCACTTGCGCATTCGCCACTGAGCGTTCTGCATTGCTTTGGCTCGCCGCCATGGATTCGACAACGGATTTGGTCGCATTTTGCAGAGTTTCAATGGTTTGTTGAATTTCATCGGTCGAGCTGTGAGTACGTTGACTCAGGACTCGAACTTCATCTGCAACCACAGCAAACCCTCTGCCTTGCTCACCGGCGCGAGCTGCTTCAATCGCCGCATTCAGTGCCAATAAATTGGTTTGTTCAGCAATCCCTTGGATCACCGATAAAATGCCACTGATGTCGTTGGCGTGTTTGGCCAAGGCTTCGATTTCAGAGCGAGAATCTTGCACATTATCAGCTAAGGTCATGATAGAAGTTTGGCTACGCTCTACCTCTGCGACCCCTTGCTGAGAAATGGCGACGGCGCTGTCACTCTCCTTGGAGGTGCTTTCTGCATTCTGAGCGATCTCATGAGTCGCAGAAGACATTTGATTGACCGCCGTTGCGACCATATTGATTTCGCTCTGTTGGGTGGCAATACGTTGGCTGCGATGCTGCGCTTGTTTTGCGGTTTCTTGGGCTTGGTGATGTAACTGCGAGGAGAGTTCTACGATGTTACTGACCAAGGTATGCATGTTTTTAACAAACTGATTGAAGTAACTGGCGAGTTGACCCACTTCATCATTGGATTGAACGGTAATGGTTTTGGTTAAGTCACCTTCACCTTGAGCAATGTCTTTGAGTGCGTCAGAGACTTGGTAAAATCCTCGCAGTAAACGGTTGATGATGAATGCGATTGTGGCGATAAAGCCAAGAGTGAGCACAACACCGATTCCGATCAGCTTTTCTAGTAAGAGGACGTAGTTGCTTTCTTCGGTTTCACGATCCATCTGAATAGCAAAAATCCAATCGTTTTTAGGTACGGCAGAGAAGAAGACCAGCTGTTGATGCCCCTGTTGATCAAACACTTGGATTGCATCTTCTTTCATGGAGTCTTGGATTTTGCTTTGGTTAATTTCTGGGGCGTAGTGTGAAAATGGCTGCATGATCAAGCTAGAATCGGGATGGGCGATAAAGCGTCCGCTGCGATCTAATAACATCGCAAAGGCTTTGTTACCGACGTTATAACTGTTGATGTTGGCTTGTAATGCGGCAAGCGAAATGTCGGCACCTAATACCGCCACTGTCTCACCTTTCACTCTAACAGGGGTCGCGATGGTGATCATGGCCTCTTGAGTAGTGTCACTGATGTAGGGATCGGTAGTGATGGTTCGATTGTCCGATAAAGCTTGTTGATACCAGTGGCTGTCTCGCGCATCAAACCCCTTTAAACGACCGACTTGCCCCGAAATAAACAGGCTGCCGTCAAGGCGAGCGAAGTAAATATCAAGGAATCCCCCCGCTTTTTTGGCTTGCTGCATCGAACCGTACACTTGATGCAAACTGGTGACATCCGCTGTCGATTCTAGCAAGGTTTGTTGTGATGCCAGCCAGAACTCGAACGAAGGTACGGCAGTGTCAGACACACTGATGGCACGTGTGTAGATACCGTCACGGGTCTGCGACCATAACGTACTAGAGGCTTGCCAGATCAGCGCAGCAGCAATGGCCGATATGGCCACTAAAACGGAGAGGGTAATTTTTGCCCTTAAGGATAAAGATTGTAGCGTCATTGATTAAATCCCACATTATTTTTGCAGTACTATATACCAATAAACTGGCGTTTAATATGTGATCTGACACTTATTTGAGTGATTTATTTTGAGTCGTGAAAAAACTTATAGATGGTCCGAATTTCTATAAAAAAAGCCTCGCTTTCGCGAGGCTTTCGTGACTGTATGGTATGTCGGAACGCTTAGTATCAGCTACCCCAAATGGGGGGCGATACAGAGTCAGTCTACACTTTAAAGTGAGCCAGTTGCTGCTTCTGAGTTTCCGATAGGTTAGACAGCTCTTGGCTTGCCGCCGCAGACTGAGTAATACCCGTTACGTTTTGACTTACTAGCTCGTAGATATTGGTCAGGTTGTTATTGATGTCTTGAGTTACCTGACTTTGCTCTTCAGAGGCGGTCGCCACTTGTGCGTTGATTTGAGCCAGTTCGTTGATCGACTGACTGATATCAGACAATGACTTTTGTACTTCCGATGCCAGCTCTTGGTTATCATTCAGCATAGTGATGCTTGATGACATGCTCTCGTTGGCTTTGCCTGACTGAGTTTGCAAGTTTTCAATGATAGATTGAATCTCTTTGGTCGATTCTTGAGTACGCGCTGCTAGCATACGTACTTCATCAGCAACTACGGCAAAGCCACGCCCACTCTCACCCGCACGCGCCGCTTCAATCGCAGCATTGAGGGCAAGTAGGTTGGTCTGCTCAGAGATGCTTTCAATCACTTCGATTACTTGACCGATTTGCTCCGATTGCTCTTTCAACGAGTTCACGACTTCCGCAGCATTGTTGAGCTGATCGGCCATCTTCAGGCTTGCTTGGTTGCTCTGTTCAAACATGCTCAAACTGTGTTTCGCGAGTTCGTTGGCTTGGTTAGAGGCCGCATCGGCTTGAACTGCGTTGGTGGTGACGTCAGCAGCGGTGGATTCAAGCTGATTGACGGCGGAAGCGACTTGCTCCACTTCTTGCTTCTCTTGATCAGAGTTTACCGTTGCCTGTGTCATGACGGTCGCCAGTTCTGTCGATGCAGAAGCGACGTCGACACTGATGCGAACCAGTGAGTCAACGGTGCCACGTAGTTGGTCAACGGTTTTATTGACATCTTGCGATAGCTCTGCGACTTCGTTTTTGCCTTCCGCTTCCGCTTTGACGGTCAAGTTACCTTCCGCCACCGCGCGCATAGTCTGTTGCAAGTTACGGATCGGCTTAACGATGACGCCAGCCAATGCCCAGCTGATCAAACAAGCCGTAGACAGGATCACCACCAATGCAATCAAGGAATACTTCAAGGTTGACCCATGTTGGTCACCATTTTCAGCAACTTCTTCAAGAGCAATACGGTTGAGTGATTTAGAGAGGTTATCAATCGCAACCACCATGGCTTCACCAGCACGGCGGTAGGCGTTCATTGCCGAATCATACTGATCGGTAAAGTTAGGCGGTGGGTAACGCTCATGATGCTTAATGTTAAGCAGTGGCAGCATGGTGTCGCGAGAAAAAGCAACGTAATGGTTCATTGCTTTGCGCATTGCAGCAACGTCCGCTTGCATTCCTGGAACTTGGTTAATGGAATCAAGCAGGCGTTGGTTTTCTGCTTGTTTCTCATTCAGCAAGGAAATCAGGGTTTTCACATCATCGGCTTTAAACAAGCTATAAATGGCTTTGATGCGCATGCCATAGGTGTTGTCGACAATCTCGTTCAACTCTTCTTTATGAATGATGAGATCTTCTGTCGACACCTTTACGCGTTCGAACGCACTATTGAGATTATTTGCGCCTACAGTGATGCCTACTAAAAGTAGAACCACGGTAAAGGCTACGGGCACAAGAACCTGCCCCTTAATAGAAAGTGCGCTAAGTAATTGACGCATATTCAACAACCCTCTTAGGAAAATGCAACTGTGTGAACAGTAATAATTATTATTTTTCACAATAAATGAATTACTGATTCTAACCATCAATAGTGATAATTCAATCACTATTATGAGCCTAAGTACCGTTCAAAGTGTTCACTATGTCTCAAAATGAAGCGCATAGCGTGTTGTGGGTGAGATAGTAAATTGTTACCAATTGAAAAGCTTGGAGAATATTTAATGTTGCATTCAAATTAAGTTCATATTCAATTTGGTGCTAATAACGATGTTTTTATAGTTAATAATTATGAGAAGTAAGGATATATCAAGGAGATACCACTCTCATTGAGGATTTACTCAACTCAAATCATTTGTCACAGAGCTTTCAAGGAAGTGAAACACAACTGTCATACAGCAAACCTAAAGTTGTCAGCGTTCAAACGAAACACAACGGCAATAACGCCACGAAAGGAAATTGTGATGAAAAAGACAGTTATCGGTGCAATCGCACTACTAGGCGCAATGACAGTATCTTCAGTTTCAGCGAAAGAAACGATCTCTGCAGTCGGTTCTAGCAGCGTAACTCCACTGATGGAAGTTTTCTCAGAAACATACATGAAAACCAACTCTCAAGTTTACATTGAAGTCCAAGGACCAGGCTCTTCAGCGGGAGTGAAAGCAGCGAAAAATGGCAGTGCGGATCTTGGCATGTCTTCACGTAACTTGAAGGCATCAGAAAAAGAATCAAGCTTGATTGAAGAAGTCGTGGCTCGTGATGGTATCGCTATCGTTGTTAACCCAACAAACAAGCTATCTGCATTGACGGCTGAGCAAGTCACCAAAATCTACAAAGGTGAAATCACAAACTGGAAAGACGTAGGCGGCGCAAACAAGCCTATCGTGGCAATCACTCGTGACACGGCATCGGGTACTCGCGGCGCATTCGAAGATATCCTAAAACTGAAAAAGAAAATCTCAGGCAAGAAAGTATCGGCTATCTCTCAACGTGCTCAAGTGGCGAACGGTAACGGTGCCCTGAAAACCATGGTTGCATCTAACCCATACGCAATCGGCTACATCTCTCTAGGTACTGTCGACAGCTCAGTGAACGCACTGGACATTAACGGCACACCAGCGACGGTTGCGAACGTGAAAAATGGTTCATACAAAGTGGCTCGCCCATTCCTCGTTCTTTACAAGGAAGGTAAACCTTCAAAAGAGACTCAAAAGTTCCTTGACTGGATGCTGACTGACGAAGCACAAGCTATCGTTGAAAAGAAAGGCTACATCTCAGTTAACTAAGCATTACATTGCTCGGTCCACCCTTTTAGGGCCGAGCCTTTTGTCCACTTTTTCGAACTCAGTATGACGCGAGTTTGATATGTGAGAACACAACATGACCATCGCATCAAAAAATGACAAGCTTTTGAATGACTCTACGCATTCTAAAGCCACAACTAAGTTGCGCACCAAACGTGGTGTTGATTGGAAAGAGCGCATCTTTCACGGCTTATTTCTAACCAGTGCAGCTATCGGCATCATTTCTCTTGCAGTGATTGCTTACTTTATTGTTAAAGAGAGTATCCCTGCATTCCAAGAAGCGGGTGTTTCAGGCATCGTTCTTGGACAAGATTGGCTTCCACCCGCCTTATACGGCGTTGCGACCATGATCGTCGCCTCTGTCGTTTCGACGTTAGGGGCTGTGGTAGTGGGCGTCCCAGTCGGCGTATTAACGGCGATTTTTATTGCTGAAATTGCTCCGAAAAGATTGGCGGATATCATTCGTCCTGCGGTTGAGCTGCTGGCAGGTATTCCGTCGGTAGTTTACGGCTTCTTTGGTCTGGTTATTATCGTTCCTCTTATTCAAAACGTGTTCGATGTACCAGCAGGAAATACGATTTTGGCCGGTATCATCGTGCTTGGCGTGATGATTCTTCCGACCGTGATTACGGTTTCTGAAACGTCGATTCGTGCTGTGCCACGTACCTATAAAGAAGGTTCTCTGGCGCTTGGCGCATCCAAAATCTTCACCATTTTTAAACTGCTCGTTCCAGCGGCGCGTTCTGGCATTATGACAGGTGTCATCTTAGGTATCGGTCGTGCTCTTGGCGAAACCATGGCGATCATCATGGTCATGGGTAATGCTCCAGCCATGCCGGAAGGCATCTTAGACTCTGCGCGTACTCTAACAGCGAACATTGCGATTGAAATGTCATACGCAAGTGGCGTGCATGCCAATGCGCTATACGCGACAGGTGTGGTGTTACTGGTGTTTATTATGATGTTGAACGCCGTCCTTCTTTACTTAAACCGCGAAAAAGCGAAATAAGAACGGCGAATTGGTGACTATTATGGATCGAGTAAAACTAAAACAAGCCCGCCAGCTTAAAGACAACATCATGTATGGCTTTATCTGGGCGGCAGCCGCACTGACCGTCGGCTTCTTATTTTGGATCATTTGGTACATCCTTTCTAACGGCTTACAGCACGTAGACTGGGACTTTATTTCGGACAACTACACACGCACTGGCGAAGAGCAAGGCATCTTCCCAATGATTGTGGCAACAATTTACATGGTTATCGCGTCAATTGCTGTCGCGGCGCCATTGGGGATCATGACGGCTATCTACCTCACGGAATACGCAAAGGTAGGCAGCCGATTGGTGAAAGTCATCCGTTTCTGTACGGAGTCTTTAGCGGGCATCCCTTCTATTATCTTTGGTCTCTTTGGTATGACGTTTTTCGTTGCTATCTTAGGACTTGGGTTTTCGATTTTGTCAGGTGCACTGACACTGAGCATTCTGATCTTGCCAGTGATCATCCGTACAACGGAAGAAGCGCTGATGGCAGTGCCACAAACTTACCGAGAAGGCTCTTACGGTTTGGGTGCATCGAAAATCTACACTATCTGGCGACTGATTTTGCCAAGCGCGATGCCAGGTATCTTAACGTCGGTCATTCTCAGTATTGGTCGTGTCATTGGTGAGTCCGCCCCTGTGTTCTTAACCGCAGGTATGGTGGCGCGTATTCCTGATTCTTTGATGGATTCAGGTCGTACCCTAACGGTTCACTTATACAAGCTAACTACCGAGCTATTTACCATTGAAGAATGGAATCAAGCTTACGGTACTGCAACGGTTCTGATTGTGGTGGTGCTGTTGATCAACATGGTGACCAAGTTGATTGCAAGCCGCTTTAATACTGCAACTTACTAAAACAGGCGCACCCAGCTCCAAAGCGGTAGGGGTTACTACTGTTGAGGCGAGCTGGTTGACACAAGCATTTTTCGGCAAAGACACGAAGACCAGATTTAGAGACAAAGAACATGAACAAATTTGATATTGAAAATCTAGACCTATTTTACGGTGAAAACCAAGCACTGAAAGCCATCAATTTACCGATCCCGACTCGCCAAGTGACGGCATTGATTGGTCCGTCTGGTTGCGGTAAATCGACCTTACTGCGTTGTTTAAATCGTATGAACGATTTGATCGAAGGGGTAAAAATTACTGGTAAGCTCAATATGGATGGCGAAGACATCTATGGCAACATCGACGTCGCGGACCTTCGCATCAAAGTGGGCATGGTTTTCCAAAAGCCTAACCCGTTTCCGATGAGCATTTATGAGAACGTCGCTTATGGCTTACGCGCACAAGGGATCAAAGACAAAAAACACATTGATGAAGTGGTAGAACGCTCACTGCGTGGCGCGGCATTGTGGGACGAAGTGAAGGATCGCCTCAAATCGCACGCGTTTGGTTTGTCTGGTGGTCAGCAGCAACGTCTGTGTATTGCTCGTACGATTGCGATGGAACCGGATGTTATTTTGATGGATGAGCCAACCTCGGCCCTTGACCCGATTGCCACTCATAAAATTGAAGAGCTGATGGAAGAGCTGAAGAAAGACTACACCATTGTCATTGTGACGCACTCCATGCAACAAGCCCGTCGTATTTCAGACCGTACGGCTTTCTTCTTGATGGGGGAATTGGTCGAACACAATGACACTCAAGTGATCTTCTCAGCACCCTCAGATGACCGTACTCAGGGCTACGTAAATGGTGACTTCGGCTAAGGCTCACCGAGTCAACCGTATCGCTAGTTTTACATGCTGTAATCATTTTGCCAAGGAGGTTTTCTGCCTGAGTTAGCCCCGTTAATTGGCATAATATACAGAGTTATTTGCTAGCAAAAGATTATAACTATAAGCGATGGTACTTTTTGCCCCTCCTGTGAGGGGCTTTTTTCTATACGGCTCATTGTGTTTGATTTGTTATATAACCTTATTTTACGCGATGTAATTAAATTGAAACGAGCCCAGTAAAAAGTGTTGAACGTCTCTCGAATGCAACATTAAGTCGCAGATTTTTGCGAAACAGTTAACACCTGATGCTGCACTGTATTGATTGCATATCCAGTACTAGGTGATTATCACCAGATAAAAATGTTAAGTCAGGAAGTACCTAGGTGAACGTCAAAAGCTTTACAAGGAAAGTGTCGGCTACCCGTGATCACAGGTTGCTGGCAGATATCATTTTCGAATATCTCAGTCAGCTGCTCGAGCCGAAAGCCATTGTGATCTTCGACGATCCTAGTGTGAATACTTCTTGCGAGGTCACCTATTCTGATGGTGATCTGTTTCCGATCCAAAGTTACCCGCAAACCTTTTGGCAATGGGCGTGTCAGTTCGACACCTCAGAGAGCTTGATCCCTTTTGCGCTCAATCGTTGCCAATGGGATCACCAAAGTCTTTTAGGCGGTGACTCCTTCATCATGATGCTGGATAACTCGCCAGCGATGCGTACCTATATGGTGATCCAAGGGGTGACCAACGGGAATTCTCATCATGTCTATGAAGAAAGCCACGATGCGATGCAACTTGCCGCAGCTCGTTGGCAATGCATTCGTGCTGAAAAGAATGCGACGTTAGAGGTGAAGAATCGCGATATTAGAGAAGCGCAGTACCTTGATGAAATCAGCCAGCGTGAGCGCTTTATTGAGAACATGAAGTTGGTCCAGCAGGTGGCGCTAGAGCTTTCTAATCCGGCCTCCATCAATGATCTTTATAAATTAGCCGTGGAAGCCATTCGTGTTCGACTTGGGTTTGATCGCTCAGTATTCATGCTACTCGACATGAAAAAGCGCAGCTTTAGCGGCACTTACGGTACGGATGAGTTTGGTAATACGGTCAGTGAATTTCATACTCAGTACGATTTACATCAGCTTGACGAGAAATTTATTGCCGCACTGTCGAACTGTGACACGAATTTAGTGGTGATTGAAGACAGTCCCATCTACAACTCGGGCAGAGTGGTTGGGCAGGGTTGGAATGCCATGCTTATTTTACGTGATGGCAATGAGCCGATTGGCTGGTTGGCGTTAGATAATTACCTCGATCGCAAGCCGATCACCAGTTACCAAAAGCAGATGCTAGAGTCGTTTGGTTCTTTGCTATCGCAGATATACATTCGTAAACGCCAAGAGCAAAATGTGCGAATGCTACATTCGAGTATGGTGGAGTTGTCCCGTTGTACGACCGTAAGTGATGTGTGTAAATCCGCAGTCACGTTTGCGATCAATCACCTTGGTATTGACCGCTTAGCGGTGTTCTTAACCGATGAAAGCTGTTCTTACATGCAAGGCACTTGGGGGACGGATATTCAAGGTAATGTGGTTGATGAATCATACTATCTTGGTGAAACCCAAGAACGCTCGATCATCTCATTGGCGCGTTCGATGCCGAATGAGGTAGCGTTTGAAGAGTCTGTGCCGATTTATCATGACTGTAACATCGTTGGTTTTGGCTGGGCGGCAATGACCTTGCTGACCAGTAATAGTAATGGCCCAATCGCCTTTATCGCGGCGGACAACTTGTTAACCCGCAGTCCGCTCACTTCTCAATTGCGTGAAGTTATCCGAATCTTTGCATCGAGCTTGGCTGAAGTGTTACAACGCACCCAAGCACAGGAAGCGATTCGGGAATTGAACGAGAATCTTGAACGTGAAGTTCAGAACCGTACTCAACAGCTAGAGCAAGCCAATCAGCAACTTGAGGTGCTGTCTAAGCTCGACCCACTCACGCGGTTAGGGAATCGTCGCATGCTCGAACATGTGATGGAAAAGTGTTGTGAAAGTGACTGTGAACAGTCGGTGCATTTCGGTGTCATCCTTTTAGATATTGATCATTTTGGTCTGTTTAATAACCATTATGGTCATTTAGAAGGGGATATTGCCTTGATGAGGATTGGCAGCATCTTGGATCAACAAACCTTTAATGAAGATGAAGTGTTCTGCCGAATCGGTGGGGAGGAGTTTGTCCTTTTGCTGGTGGGGGTAGAGTGCAGCCAAGTGGCCGCCAGAGCGGAGGCCATTCGTCACTGCATAGAAGCGGAAAATATCCGACACAGTGAAAACCCAGATGCGGACTGCTTAACCATTTCCGCTGGTTATGCCTGTGCGTCAGTGCGCAATACCGAATTCAACTTCGACCAGCTTTATCAGCAGGCGGATGCAGCGCTTTACCAAGCGAAAAGAGCAGGGCGCAATCAAGTGTGCAGCTTTGCGGATGTTGAGCAAGAAGTGATTGTTGAAGATCAGATGGCGTAAATGTCGGTCGGGGTTACTTGGGTATATACCCAAGTGACTTCAAGATGCAGTATTCAGAGCCTTGTCACTGGTTTCAATTCAAGGCAGGGGTGAAGGAAATAGTCATTCTATTTTCAATGCCTCTAACGCAGAAGTGGAGCCAGTGACAGGCTCCCGAAGGGCGAGCCTGCTTGGCTTGCTTGCTGCGTTATCGCTTCTTGATTTAGAGCCACTAGATCTGCAAAGCAATGCCTTGCTATCAAATCACCTTATATACAACCCAAGCAGTGCTCGCTGAATCTAGCATCTCGGGGTTACTTGGGTATAAAAAAGCCACTTCGAATGAAGTGGCTTTTTACGTTTAAAGCGTGGCTTACATTTGCTGCTTAGAGTTAAAGCAGCTCAGAGTTAAAGCGGTGGAAGCCCGTTTGACGCTGTTGCTGAGTGGGTTGTGGCAGCGGAAATCAGCTGCTTCAGCTTATCGCTACTCCAATGGTGTTTATCATTGCCAAAGTGAGCGGCTTGCATCGCGTCGAGCTCTGCTTGAATCGCAGATTGGTCAGACGCCGCCACTGAATTGTTTTTGAGCCATAGCGCGACTTGAGCTTGGATCTGAATAGGCTCTTGGCTGGCTAACGCTTGATCTAAACTGCGATTGGAAGCAGGGCTTTCCAATGAGGTGTTACCTCGTAACCCAGCTTTGAGCTGACGAATACGTAACGACAGCCACACATTGAAAACCACAGAGCTTGCAAGTGCGAGTGCCAACAAGCCACTGATCCAAAGCCAAACCGAGCTGGTGGTTGGCGTGCTCGCCGCAGGAGGCGAGATCGTTGCGTGCTGGATTGGATCGAGCTCGAAGATGGCGTTATCGTTGGCTTCGACACGAATTGACAGGCTCTCTAGGTGCGCTGATTTCTCTAAATCTACGTCGTTATCCCACCAAGAGAGGTTGTAACCCGCCAGCGTGGTCTCACCACTCTGTGACGGGATGAGAACATGCTTAATCGTGACTTTCACTCCATCATCCCCTTCTTCCACCACGGGTTTTTCTGGGTAGGAGCGGACACTGCTTGGGTAGTTGATCTGAATATCAGGCAACTGCTCGGCTGTGACGCCTTTAGCGAGCAGTTGAATTTCACGGGTGATGGCTTCACCGACTTTATAAGTTGTCGCGGCTTGTATTGGCTGTCCATTGCTGTCTAACCAACGCTGTTCCAGTGCGATGTCATTGGCTGGTAGCCAGATGTCTCCCTTGTAATCAGGAATGGCTTTGACGGTAATCGCACGCGCTTTATCTTTGGCATCGATAGGCACGATTTTGGTACTGCTATTTTGGCCTCGATAAATGTACGAGCCAGTAAATCCAGCGCCAGTGAGGATAAATTTGCCTTCTTGTCGCGCTGTCAGGTGGTAGTTTTGTTCTACGACGAGTACTTGCAAACCATCCAGTACGGATTGGAATTGCTGACTTTCTCCTTGTGGCGTGATGTCCATGCCTTCAATGGTCGGCTCGATGACGTTTGCTGAATCTAAACGACGAGTATCCGCTTTGACAATCCACTGCACTTTGAGTTTGGCGGTTTGGCTTGGATACAAGGTATCGCTGCTTAATACGATTCGAAAGTCCACCAGCTCATTTGAATCAGGCTGTGATTGGTCGTCGGCGACATTGAGCACAATCGGGTCAGTACTGCTGTTCCCCACGGTAAAGCTAGGTATCACGATTCGTCCTGACTTGATCGGCGCGATGGAGACCGTCCATTCAATGGCTGAAGAATAGCGGCCATTAACGATTCGGGTTGAACTGCTGAAACTTGGTCGACTGATGAAAAAGTCTTTTTCTAATACAGTAAAGTCGATGTCTTCTGAATCGCCTTTCTCTGTAGAAACGACTCTCAGCTGAATGACTTCATTTTTGGCTACCTTGGTCTTACTGACACTGGCTTGTAACGTATTCGCGTGACTGACACTGGAGACCAGCAAACAGATCAGGCTAACCATTAATGTGATGATGTTTTTCATTGAAACTACCACTGTTTGTCACTGTTTTTCGGTGTTGGTTTTTGTCTGGATTGCAGAATCATCTGCGCTTTTAGCAGGTAAGCAGGATCGCGGGCGGACTCAACACTTTCCAGCTTCTTTAAGTCGGGATCATTGGCTAATGATGGTTCGGCTTGGCCGACTTGAGTTTGTCCCTGTTGCTCACCGTCTTCAGCGCCCTCTTTTTCAGCGTTTTTACGTTGAGCAACGGACTCTTCGCCATGTTCATCCTGGCTTTCCTCGTTATTGCCTTGCTCTTCTCCCTTAGTTTGCTCGCCGTGTTGGTCATGAGTATCGTCATCTTGCTGCTCTTTACCTTGCTGCTCTTGACCTTGTTGAGAACGGCTTTGCTGGCGTTGCGACTCTTGCTCTGATTGTGAAGCGGGATCCGATGGTGAGTTTGGCTGCTGCTGCCCAGTTTCCCCTTGCTCTTGAGAGGGCTGTTGGGGCGAGTCTTGTTGACCTTGTTGACCTTGTTGACCTTGTTGACCTTGTTGACCTTGTTGACCTTGTTGACCCTGTTGCTGATCACCAGAATCCTGTTGATCGTTTTGGGACGAGTCACCATTTTGTTGCTGCTCGAGCGCCTGCTGCACTTGATTTAAGTTATGTTGCGCTTGTGGAAATTCGGGTTGTTGATCGAGTGCTTTTTGATACAGCGATTGCGCTTGTTCAAGATCACCCAGTTGAGCGAACGCATTGGCGCGATTATAGTTGGCCGATGGGGTATCTATACCTTCCAGTAATTGTGCGGATTGCTGATAATTCCCCGCTTGATAGTGAGCTGCAGCCTGCCATTCCTTATCTTTAAACAGCGATGCGGCGTCTTGATAGCGTTCTTCGTCAAAAGCTCGCTGAGCGGCCTGTTGCTCAGTTTCAAAGGCGGATGCTTGCACCGTTGGGCTCAATGGCAGTTGGATCAATCCGACGAGAGCCAAGCTCCAGATCATGCCTTTACGAAACAGTAAGGCAGCCAGTGGCACTAAAAGGAGAGCAAACCAGTATCCGTTGTTGACTCGATCCGAGAGTTGCACTCCATCTTTTCCTTTAGCGGTGACATTCAAGTGGGCTTGATTAGTGAAAGCGGCAATAAAGTCGATATCACTGTTAGTGTGCTGAAAAGGGACAAATAGCCCAGCACTTTGATTCGCGAGACGTTGCATATTATGCATATTGGTTTGTGCGACCACGGTGTTGCCTTGTGGGTCCGTTAACAGCTTACCGTCAGGGAGTGGGATAGGTGCGCCATCCAGTGTCCCTATCGCCAGCACTGAGATTCGGACATCAGACGTTTGCAAGGCATCTAGTGACGCGTTGAGTTCTTGGTTATCTAAATCATCGCTAATGAGGACGATATCACCTGAGGTATGACCCGCTTGCTTAAACTGTTCGAGCGCCAATTGAATCGCTTTATCCGCCCTAGCGCCTTGATAAGGCATCAGTTCGGGAGAGAGATTCTCGATGAGATTTTTTAACGTTGAACTGTCACTGGTGAGTGGAGAAATCACATAGGCGTCTCCGGCATAGGCGATGAGTCCGGTTGAGCCTTCTTGCCACATTGGCAGTAGGTCGTGCGCTTTGTATTTCAGTTGTTCAAGGCGGCTGGGGGTGATGTCATCTGCATACAGAGACCGGGACATATCCAGTATTAATACCCGCGCTTGGCTAGCTTCGAACGAAGGACGCTCTTGATTTTGCCAGCTTGGCCCAGACATGGCGATGCAGCCGATGCCCCAAGCCAGAGCCCAGAAGCCTATTGTCGAGCGTTGCGGTTTAATACCCATAAAATCGGAGAGATGTGAAGCAACGAGGCGGCTACGTCCACTTCTCTTCGAGGCCACTAAAATCAGTGGTAGAGCAGCAAGCCCTAGTAACCACCATGGGGTAAGGAAAGTAAAATCAGCCACGTGCCCTCCTTAAAATGAACAGCAGTAGGGAAAGGAGCAGTGCGACGCCTAACGGGTAGCCAAACCACTCCGTCTGCGGACGCCAAGTTTTTACTGCACTGTTAATCGGTTCTAATTGATTGATGGTTTGATAAATCTGCGCGAGTTCCTGTGCATTGTGTGCGCGGAAATATTGACCGCCCGTCAGCTCAGCGACTTGGGTTAACGTGGTTTCATCAAGGTCGCGCGCGGTATTCACCGTTCTGGTCATAAAGAACTGTTTGACTTGCATTTCACCCGCTCCGATACCAATGGTGTAGATTTTGGTGTCGAATTTGGCTGCGATTTCAGCCGCTTGCACAGGAGTCAGCTGACCCGCCGTGTTAGCGCCATCACTGAGTAAGATCATGATACGTTGCGGCGCATCACTGTCGACAAAGACTTTGGTCGCTAATCCGATGCCATCACCAATGGCAGTGCTTTTGCCGACTAAGCCAATGATGGTTTGATTCAGTTGGTTGATCACTGTTTGGCGATCTAAGGTCAGCGGCGTTTGCAAATAGGCGTGGTCTCCAAAAAGGATCAGCCCCAATCGATCTCCTTTTCGTTTTTCTGCAAACTCTGAAATCACATGCTTGACGGTAGAGAGACGATCGACGTATTCCCCTTCAAACAGCATATCTTCCTCTTGCATGGAGCCAGACAAGTCTACTACCAACATCATATCGCGGTGTTTGGGCTGAAATTCAACGGGATCGCCATACCAAACAGGTCGCGCGATGGCACACACGACGAAAACCCAAATGGCGATACAGAGTGCTTTTTCGAGTTGTCGAGAGGGCGAGCCACTTTGTAAGCGTTCAGGCAACAGTGCCAACTTGAGTTCAGCTTGTTGCTGCTGAGCGGGCAGCCCGTAGAAAACCAACAGCGGTAGGGGGAGCACCGCAAACAGCCACCACCATTCAAAGGTAAAATTGAGCCAATCAGCCATGTTGACCTCCTTGAGTTTTCGGCGGTGCTGTGTGTTCCACCCAATCAATGCAATCTTGCACTAACGTCGCATGATCGACGTCCGAATTTGGCTGGTACAAGACATGTTGCCATTGCTCGGATTTTGTTGAAAAGCGAGGTTCTGCAAGGTGTTGGTCAAGGAACTGATACCAAGCGTCACCCGTTAATGACGCGACCGAGCTTCTTGGGAAATAGCAGAGGGCGACTCGGCGAACGATATTCAGCGCATCCACCGCGCTGTCCGTGTGACGAAGTTGCTCGAGAGCGATGTGTTTCGCTTTGGGGGCTCGATGATAAAAGCGATGCAAGCCGATCATCAGTACCAAAACCAAGATCAAGATCGCCAAGATAGCCCAGTACCCCCATGCTAAAGGCAACCACATGGGCACCTCAGGGAGAATGTTGGGCATTAAATCGAGTGTCGATGAAGGTGTTGTCATGACGTTAGCTTCACTTGTTATAACTTTGATTGATTTGTTCGATCAATGGCTGACCACTGGAAAGCGGCGTAAAGGAGATCCCGAGCCCTTGGCAAACTTGCTTGATCTGGTTCTGATGGGAGGAGAACTGATCTTCAATCATTTTTCTCTGTTTCTTTGAACCCAGATTCAACCAACTAAATCCATGCCCATTGGTTGCGGAAACATGGCCACGATAGGCTGTGTTGCCGAGCTCAAGAGGATCATAGAAATGCACCATGCGTAAGCTATTGTGCTGGCTCAGGCGAGTCAGCCAATTTTTGTCTTGCTGCTCCCAACGAACTAAGTCACTCATCATGATGATTTCACTGCCTTTTGGGCTAACTCGGTCAATGGCCTGTAAGGTATCAGAAAGAGAGCGTTGCGTCGGTGTGGTTTGAACGCCACTTTCGACAATGTGGTTATGAGCATCGATCAGAGTTTGCAGAATTCGCATCGCATGTTTTGGGCGCGAAGAGGGCACAAACTCCCAACGTTGCTGTTGGGTTTCTATCACCGCGCCAATGCGGTCTTTATTGGCTAAGGTTAGCCAAATTAAAACACTCGCAAAATGGGCCATTTGGACCGACTTTAAAACGTAGCGAGAGCCGAAAAACTGACTGTCATTCAGATCAAGATACAGGATCACCGGTTGCTCTTTATCTTCCGTGAACAGTTTGGTGTGTGCCTTGCCTGTACGAGCCGTAACTCGCCAGTCGATACTGCGAATGTCATCACCCGCCTGATATTGACGCACTTCCGCGAAGTCCATTCCACGACCTTTACTGCGGCTGGAATGTGTTCCACTGATCTGCGCCCAGATATTTCTCGCTGGGGGTAACCAGCGCACCGACTGAGAGCGGTAGTGCATCAACTCTTGAAGGTTGAGTGATACGCCATCACAGTGGGGCGGTAAGGTGGGATTGGTGGCTAGAGAATGTTGAGACATGACTCTCCCCCTCTACGCGCTGCCAACTAAACTGACAAGTGTATCGATGGCTTTTTCTGGAGATATTCCTTCTGCCTGCGCGTGGTAACTCAGCAGTAAACGGTGTCGCAGTACAGGATATAGCATGGTCTGTACATCTTCCGGAGAGACAAAGTCACGACCTGACAGCCACGCATGTGCGCGTGCACAACGGTCGAGTGCAATGGTCGCACGTGGGCTGACACCCATGGTGAGCCATTGTGCTAAATCGTCAGAGTATTGCTCAGGTTGGCGGGTCGCCATGACCAAACGGACGATGTATTGCTCGATACTTTCGGCCATATGAACATTGAGCACGGCTTCACGAGCAGAGAAGATCGCTTGTTGCGAGATACTTGGACGTGACTGTGCGGTTTTCCCTAGGGCTTCACCGCGATTAATACGTAAAATTTCTAACTCAGCGTCAGCGTCTGGGTAGTTGACATCGAGGTGCAATAGGAATCGGTCCAGCTGCGCTTCAGGAAGCGGGTAGGTCCCTTCCTGCTCAATTGGGTTCTGGGTTGCCATGACTAAAAACAGTTCTGGCAGGGCGTAGGTTTTGCTGCCTGCGGTGACTTGTTTTTCTGCCATCGCTTCGAGCATGGCCGCTTGTACCTTTGCAGGGGCACGGTTTATTTCATCGGCCAGAATCAGTGAGTTAAAGATAGGGCCCGATTGGAATTTGAAGTCGCCTGTTTCTGGTCGGAAGATATCCGTACCCGTTAAGTCAGCAGGGAGCAGATCTGGCGTAAATTGAATACGGTGAAAATCGCCTTCAATGCAGTCAGAAAGTGACTTTACGGCACGAGTCTTAGCCAGTCCCGGAGGGCCTTCCACCAAAATGTGTCCGTCGGCAAGCAGTGCAATTAAAAGCTGCTTAACCAGCTCAGTCTGACCGACAATTTGTGATTCTAGGTAAGTTTGTAGTTCTTTAAATGTATCTAGGTGCATCATATTCGAGTTCTCGTGATTGTGTCTGTTTGTTTTTAAGGACCCAAAAAAGTTCCGTTGCTGAATGAAAAACTTAGCTAATCTTCTGATTACAAAAGGCAATATTGGGATGAAATACGCAATTGCAAGGATAGCCGCCTAATTGACGTCATTGTGCTGGTATTGACTAAGGTCGATCTGAAAGCCGTAAAGTCCAGCCCTCGGTCAGCAAACGGGGATACTGGGGAAAGTTAATGGGAGAACCGATTTCATACATTTCAATTTTGGAAAACCAAATCACCAATTTTGAGGGTTTTTTGTTTTCTTTTTGTACAAAGTGATCGGTTTAAAGCTGGTTCTATGAGGAAAGGCAAAAAAGTGTAACCTTTCACTACAGTTTTATTATTAATAGTCGATACAAAAGTGCGTTAAGTTGTTGCTGGTGTTTTTTATCCAGCAACGCGTCATTTGGCTAACAATTTGTACTTATTTAACTGAGAGAATTGTTAGTTGTGGGTATAATGCGGTTTTCGCTTCACTTAAGTATGGCTGCCGAACTTGCAGACAATCAGAGATTCTTTTTAAAAGGTCCGTATATGCTGAAATTAAACTCAATTAGTATTAAACAGAAGGTGGTGTTTGGCATCACTATTGCTGTACTTGCTTCCACTATTATTGTTGGCTGGATGGCACAACGCCAAGCGCGTGACGTGCTCAGTCATCGTCTAGTCAACCTAGAACTGCCAGGGGTTTTGCAACAGATTAATGTGGCGATTGATCGTGACGTTACCCAGATGCAGCAAGCCGCTGAGCAATTGGCAACCAATGAATTTATTATTGATGCTGTGGCTACAACGGATCGCAATCCTGAGGTTGAAGCCAAACTTGTGCAGCAACTGAATAATGTGCGTAATCAATATAAATTGAACGATGCTTCCGTTGCGAACCGTGAAACCGCGTACTATTGGAATCAAGGCGGCTTTCTTCGCCAGTTAAACCATTCGCAAGATGGTTGGTTTTTTGGATTTGTTGAGTCGGGGCAAACCATCTCGGTGAGCGTATTCCAAGAAGCCAATGGCGACGTGAAAATGTTTGCTAATTATCAAGATGTGTCTGGCACCACTATGTCAGGTTTGTCGAAGTCTCTTGATGATATGGTGTCACTGCTAAACAGTTTTCAAATTGAACAAACTGGCTTTGTATTCTTAACTGATGCAAAAGGGGATGTGCAAATCCATCGTGACTCAAGTAAAGCGCGCTCTTCACTATCTCAGCTTTATGGCCCTGACGCTTCGACATTGTTGAATAAATCCGGCTTTAACATGTTGGATACCCAGTATGAGGGTAACCACGTGTTTGTCGCGAGCTTGTATGTTCCTTCGATGGACTGGTTTGTGGTTGGCGTGATCCCTGTTGATGAAGTGTTTGCAGAGCTCGATGCCACGACTCAAAATATGTTTATGATCACCGCTGTGGTGGCGGCGCTGTTTGTCTTTATGGGCGTGATTCTTGCGAACAGCATCACTCGACCAATTAAATTGCTGGCGGAGCGCTTTACGGAATTAGGTCAAGGCGAAGGTGACTTAGCGCAACGTATTGAAGTGGATGGTCAAGATGAAATTGCTCAACTTTCAACAGGCTTTAATGGCTTCATTGAAAAGATTCATGCGTCGATGCGTGAAGTTGCTGAGACGAGCCGCTCACTGAGCAGTGCGGCGGAAAGTGTATCGACCAAAGCTTCCACAACGCACGATAACAGCCAAGAGCAGCGCGATCAGACCATTCAAGTGGTGACTGCCATTAATCAGATGGGCGCAACCATCAGTGAAATTGCGACCAATGCGGCGACGGCTGCGGACACGGCGAACCTGGCTTCTGATAACACCAGTGAAGGTCGCGATGTGGTGAACAAGGCGAAGAGCGTCATCAGCCGTCTTGCAGATGATGTGGAATCTACCAGCCAAGTGGTTTCACAATTAGCGACGACGACCAAAGACATCGGCTCAATCCTTGATGTTATCCGTGATATTTCAGAGCAGACTAACCTATTGGCACTGAATGCGGCGATCGAAGCGGCACGCGCGGGCGAGCAAGGTCGTGGTTTTGCGGTGGTGGCGGACGAAGTTCGTAATCTTGCTAGCCGCACCGCAGACTCGACGGAAGAGATTCAGAAGATGATTAACCAACTGCAGTCGGATGCGAAAGACGCGGTGACGGCGATGGAAGCGGGTCGTTCTGTGACGTTCGAAGGGGTTGATGCGACAGATGAAGCGGTTGTGGTGTTAACCAGTATTTCGGAGCGCATTGCAGATATTTCCGATCGAAATACCCAAGTAGCGACGGCAACGGAAGAGCAATCGACCGTGGTACAAACCATTAATATGAACATTGAAGAGATCAATGCGATTAATGAAGTGACCACAGGTACGGCTCAAGAGCTGGCAATGGCGAGTCAGGAGCTGTCCGAGCTTTCGGATCGTCTCGATAAAATGGTCGGAAGTTTTAAGCTTTAAGGCTTATTTTTTAAGCTCTAAGCTCTAAGCTCTAAGCTCTAAGCTCTAAGCTCTAAGCTCTAAGCTCTAAGCAAACAGCAAACAGCAAACAGCAAACAGCCCAGCGCTAGCGGCTGTATATTACCGCCTCGCCAGTGTTAGACATTGGCGGGGCGTTTTTTATTGGCATCTATATGATTTTTGCATCAATATAACGAGTTCGATAGAATCGGTGCAGTTTCCACATTTTTTAGGTAAGTACTATGAGTGATTTCGAAAAAGAACTTGAGATGATGTCACAAGAAGTGGCGAATGAGCCAGAAGAGCAGTTGCCATCGATTGAAGAACAAAAAGCGATTG
Source organism: bacterium sp. HQB-39 (assembly GCA_043422575.1). GTDB lineage: Bacteria > Pseudomonadota > Gammaproteobacteria > Enterobacterales > Vibrionaceae > Vibrio. The sequence continues at coordinate 188,378 of JBHOHG010000002.1, forward strand.
CTGCTGAGTTGAAGCAGCTTGAAGCCGAAGGCAAGCTAACTCCAGAAATTCTTGAACAGTACTTCGGTAAGTTCAACAAGAAATCTCAGCCGATTCATTAAACGCGGCTTGTTTTGAAATCCCTGCTTAGGCGGGGATTTTTTTATTGAGCACGAAAGTCAGATTTGAGAAACTTTCAATTCATCTAGTTTTATATCAACTGTTTACACCTTGTTCATAAATTGTATAATTCTCGCACTTTAATGAGAATGATAACTATTAGTATGAAAAAGGCCGTCCGTTTCATGTCAGTTGTATCGATCAGCGCTGTAACCGCTCTCTCCAGCCAAGCATTAGAACCTATCAATAACACGTTCCAAGTGAGCTCTTCACATGCTTTTCCTCTCTCCGTTGAGCAGGGGGAATATATTCGCGGTTCTCTCAATAGCGACCTTGCTTTAGATTCCGCGCGGCTTGTAGACAGTAAAGGAAAAGTGGTGAAGTCATTCCTTGATACGAGTGGAAAAGAGGGGGAACTCTTTTGGCTTGTGTCGACTTCGGGGCAATATCAAATTGAGCTGCATGCAAAGGCGGGCACAGAGGCGAAGGTTGCTGTCTCACTGAGCGCTAAAGCACTGAAAAAAGACCAGTCGGTGAACCCGCAAGGGGAAATGCTTAGCCCAACCCTAAAGCGTCTTGCTCAGGCGTTGGTGATGAATGACACCACCGCCGAACACAAGTTTTGGCAACAAGTTGAAAAAACGGGCACGCCTTTGATTGAGCCAAATTCTGACGGCAGCGCAATACTGAGTTTTTTATGGAAAGGTGAAGTGGATAACGTCAGAGTATTCGGTGCCCCTTATGATGGACACGCCAACTTAAGCCGTATTCCAAACAGTCAGGTATGGTACAAGAGTTATGCCATCCCTGACGGCAGTCGATTCTCTTACTCGTTAGCCCCCAACATTCCGCAATTAGCGGAGGATGATTGGCGCGAACAGCGCAGAGCGGTCCTTGCGACAGCCGCAGCGGATCCGTTAAATCGACGCCCAACTTTTGGTGATGATCCTCGATTTGGTGCTTCGTCGACGGTGGAGTATGGCAATGTACCCAGTGATAAATACACCCTCGATCTCGGTCACCCTCAAGGGCGTGTGACGCATCATACGGTGCAAAGTCGTGTGTTGGGTAATGAACGAAAAGTCAGCGTTTACTTACCGAATGAGCGATATTCACTCGACCGTTCTGCTCCCCTGTTGGTGGTGTTTGATGGTCAACAATATCTTGATAAAGTACCGACGCCTACCATTCTTGATAACCTGATTGCAGCTGGAAAAATCCCAGCCATGCGAGCGATTTTCGTTAATCACCCCCAACAAAGTTTACGGGGTATTGAGTTACCACCAAACCCAGATTTTGCCCAGTTTATGGCAACGGAATTGATGACTTGGGCGCGAAACACCTTATCTATTGAACCCGTGGCGAAGGAGACGATTCTGACTGGCTCCAGTTATGGAGGCTTAGCGTCTATGTACATTGCGCATCAGCATCCTGATGTGTTTGGTAAGGTCTTAAGCCAGTCAGGCTCATTTTGGTGGGGGCCTGATAAAGAGAGCCCAGAGTGGCTCACTCGCCAGATTGAGAAAGCGCCTACCAAGCCACTCGATATTTACCTCAATGCTGGAGTGTTTGAGGTTCTGCCTAAGAATTACAACATCATTTCGACAAACCGAACTTTAGCCAAAGTACTGACTAACAAAAACTATATGGTGAAGTTTGAAGAATTAGCCAGTGGTCACGATTACTACAACTGGAGAGTGACCATTGCCGATGGACTTATCCACCTCTTTAGCCCGCGTTAACCTGAGAATTTTACATTTCATGTTGCCCAGCTCGTAGAGCAACAGACTTTAAAAGGACGTTTTATCATGAAAACTCTAAAACCCAGTGCCGTTGCGGTGGCTCTGGCGCTAACAATGCCAACCGCTTTTGCAGACACCCAATCGAGTGATGTTTCTGATGTGGTGGTAGTGACCGCGACCCAAAATGAAATCTCACTCAAAGATGCTCCGGCTTCCGTGACAGTGGTGACGAATGAAGAGCTGAATCGATTACCAGCCACCAATATTGCAACAGCATTGAAAAGCGTGACTGGTGTAAGAGTTCAAGAGAGTACGGGCAGTGAGTCCAAGATTGTCATTCGCGGCTTAAAAAACCAGTATTCTTCGAATGATAATTTTGCGCTTGTCTTGGTCAATGGGCGTCGAATGAGTTCAAGTGAAACGGTGATTCGCGGCGCGGGTTTTGATTTATCAAGCATCCCTATGAGCTTGGTTGAGCGAGTCGAGGTGATTCGTGGTCCCATGTCTGCATTGTACGGCAGTGAGGCGATCGGCGGCGTTGTGAACATCATTCTTAAGCAGCCAGACAATGAAACTGAGGCAAATTGGTCACTGACTTATAATCGTTTAGCCGATGATGAAACGTCATCATTAGATGAAGATGCGGATGGCGCACTGATTAACCAGCGTGGCTTTGTAAGCGGTGCCTTGATTGAAGATAAATTGTTCTACATGGCGGCATTGGATATCAGTGATCGCAATGCATGGTTCCCTGATGATGCGGGAACGAGCTTTTCACCAAAAGCAGCACATCAAAGAGAGAGCTTAAGTGCGAGTTTGTCTTGGCTCGCGACGGATTCTGCAACCTTGATTTGGGATTTTGGATATTCCAATGATGAGCGTGATGAAGCAAGCACGAGGGGAAGCCGTTTCTTTGAAAGTGAATACGATACGAAGAAGCTGACGTCAGGGATCGCTTGGGAACATCAATGGGATTGGGGGAATACCGAGCTGCGTCACTTCTATGAAAGAACCGATGTGGAAGAAAACCATTGGCACCCTGCGATTGGCTCTGGTGACATTACTCAGAAAAACCATTCGTTTGATGGTAAAGCCGGTTTTGAAATTGGCGAGTTGAATGATGTCACCCTTGGTTTTGATTTTGCGCATACCAAGATCGAAAACCCGAGAAATTACCCAACGGGGGCTCCTTCAGTCAGTCAAGCGGCGATCTTTGTACAAGATGAGCTGGCGTTTAATGACCAAGTCACCCTCACGTTGAGCGGCCGTTTTACCGATCACCAACAGTTTGGTAGTAACGTTAGTCCACGTGCTTATCTGGTGTTTAATGCGACTGATAGCCTGACCTTCAAAGGTGGCTACGCAGAAGGATTTAAAGCACCAACGTTATTCCAATCGGACAAGTCATTCAAGTTAATCAGCTGCGGTGGTCGTTGTTACTTAGTCGGTAATCCCGACCTCAAACCACAAACGTCTCGTTCTTATGAGCTGACGACCATGTTTACGCAGCCGACTTGGTTTGTCCAAGGGACGCTGTTCCACAATCAAGTGAAAAACTTAATCGATAGAGATCTGGCGAACTCATTCACTGTCGGGAATGAAACCTTTATTCAATACGTCAACTTTGATCGCGTCGAAACGCAAGGTGTCGAGCTAGAGTCGCAGTTTGATGTTACGGATTCAGTGTTCCTGACCGCGAATGCCACCTTCACTAAAACGGAAGACAAGTTAACCGGTAAAACGTTGGCTTATTCCCCTGAGCTGTTGGCAAACATTACGCTGAATTGGCTGCCTAACTATGACTGGAGCATCTTCTTTAGCGAAAACTACATTGGTAAGCAGCAAGATGGTGCTGAAAAAGACCTGTCGGCTTACAGTATTTCCAACTTAGGGGCGAGTTACCAAGTCAGTGATGTCTTTGCGGTTAAAGCGGGTATTACGAACGTGTTCGATAAGCGTTTGGATAAAGAAAACGACGACTATGAAGAGCTTGAATTTGGTCGTAGCTACTTTGTGACCTTAGATTTAACCTTCTAGTTGGCATCTAAAACCTGTGACTTCAAGACGTGCTGGGCTTAGCATCTTGAAGTTACTGGTTTTAACGCATACTGTTTGATTTCATATGTCTGCCTCTCAGTATCGAGCGGTAATCTGTCGCAAAAATGAGTCAAACGAAAGTATGACCTTTTCCTATCTTGATCTTCACGCCGTTGGCGATAAATCTATTAATAATATCCCGACCAGTCAGTGAGGCTAAGTATGACTCTTCCAACGACACGCAGTGTTCTGCTTATTGCAGATAACTCGTTACAAACCTCTTTGCTTAAGCAAGTCTTAGAGACAGAACTTAAGCTCGCAGTACTGACGCTTCAACCCAGCGAATTAGGTAAAGAAAAGCTAGCGGATCACAATCTATCCCTGTGTGTTATTGATTACAGCGTGATTGATGACAGTATGGTGAGCCAATATCAGAAGCACTTTGCTCCCGCTCATCCAGCAATGCAGGAAGTGTTGATCAATTGCAGCGAAGAGAATGCGACCGCTCAACTTACCATATGGCCAAACTTATGTGGCATTTTTTATCGTGAAGATGACTTTACCATGCTTCAGCAAGGCTTGAATCGAGTCCTCAGCGGTGAGATGTGGTTTAGCCGCAAAGTTAGCCAAGATTACATCATGCTGCTACGCCAACATAGCCGTCCTATCCAATCTGATTTTGGGGTTAATTTGACCAAGCGTGAACAAGAAATCCTTTCTCTGCTTGCTCATGGAAAAACCAATCAGCAGATGGCGAAGCTTCTGATCGTCAGTGAAAATACCATTAAAACGCACTTACATAACGTGTTTAAGAAGATCGGTGTCGATAATCGAGTCCAAGCATTGATTTGGGCAAATGAACGCAACTTAAGTGATGCGTCGATTGCGCTTTAGGCATTATGTTTGTTGCTTCTTAGGTGAGCGCCTGAATGACCAAAAAAAGCCCTCATAGTGAGGGCTTGAAGTCAGGACAGTGGAATGTCTTGAATAAGGTGTTTGGGGCGCTTTCTACTTGTCTTGAAATCCTGGTTCTTGGTACAGACGACGGCACGCTTTACCATCGCTATGGAAAAGGTGGCAACGATGAGCTGGAATGCCAATTTCTAAGCGATCGCCAGACTCGACATCGAGGGTGTCCGGTTGGCGGAAGATCACGTCGGCGTCAGCGCTGTCGAGAGTCAGGTATACTTGTGTTTCATTCCCTAGTTTTTCAACGATCATGACTTCGCCTTCAATTCTGGCTTCGCCATCCGCCGCAGGGACAAGATGCTCGGGGCGGATGCCCAGAGACATGCGGTCACCTTTGTTGACGGTTGTGCCATCAACTGGGATCCAGAAAGTCATGCCGTTAGACAGCTGTACAAGAACGCGCTCTGCTTCTACATCTTCGATTTGGACGCTCATGAAGTTCATTTTTGGCGAACCAATGAAGCCTGCGACGAAACGGTTTTGCGGGTAGTGGTACAGTTCTAGCGGACGGCCTACCTGAGAGACGTAACCCCCATCCAGTACGACGATTTTATCGGCCATGGTCATGGCTTCAACTTGATCGTGGGTAACGTAAATCATGGTACAGCCAAGTTGGCGCTGTAGCTTAGTGATTTGGGCGCGCATTTGAACGCGAAGGGCCGCATCTAAGTTAGACAAAGGCTCATCGAGCAAGAAAACATTTGGCTGAGACACCAAAGTACGACCAATCGCAACACGTTGACGTTGACCGCCGGATAAGGCTTTCGGGTGGCGATCCAGTAAGTGGCCCAGCTGTAAGATTTCAGCGGCTTGCTCAACGCGCTTATCGATCTCTTTTTTGTCTGCTTTGGCGAGCTTCAGACCAAATGACATGTTGTCGTATAGGTTAAGGTGAGGGTAGAGTGCGTAAGACTGGAATACCATGCCAACGCCACGCTTCGAAGGCTCGACATCGTTCATCCGTTCTTCACCGATGTACAAATCACCTGAAGTGATGTCTTCTAGTCCTGCGATACAGCGAAGCAGCGTTGATTTACCACAGCCCGATGGACCAACAAACACGACAAACTCGCCTTCATTAATCTCCAGATCGACGTTCTTTGAAATCATTACGTCGTCATAAGCCTTACAAACATTTTTTAACGTGACACTCGCCATTTAGCTCGTCCTCGATCAATCTTTTTATAATTCACTGCTCATCATTATATGATATCGATCTCGTCTCGACATTAGTCTGAGCGAGCGCAGTCATGGTAGGAAACAGGTTTTTATCAAACTCTTTTGCCTGACCAACTTAAACGGAGTCCGTTTACTTTGGTCAGGCGCGTAAATTGTTACCAGCGCATAAGAAAATAGGGCGATGCTCATTCCATCCCATAAGCTGAGCATCGCCCGTCATGCCAATAATGAGCCATCTTCCCCACGTCAAATAAAGCGCCTCCCCCGTGAATGAATCACCTACTGTATCCGCCCTACTGAGTCACGGTGATGTCACGATGAATGCTGAAACCATGGCTGGCTTGGTGCAATCATCTCTCCACATGTGACGGTGAATCGGATACATGCAAAGTCGTGTTGGTGAAAGTCGAACACAGCACGGCTTTGCTTATCGCTTTACTTGACCCTAATTGCTCATCTGGACATGAAATACCAAATTGACGGTATGACAAAGTCACTGCGTCATTGTCGGCATAAACCAGTTACGTTGAGTTACCTATGCCTCAGTGCTTAAGTTGTTACCTAAGCTTGTTGCATGACAGAGATAACCCCGCGAACTCTGGTAAAGGGTTCTTATCCACTTGGGAATGCTTGTAGTTTGTGCCAACGGTGCAACGGACACATCCTCCTAGGTCAAAAATTTGCAGGGGGGAGTAGTAAGGGAGTAGGGGTAGAGGCCGAGTTACGCTGAATATCGCGTAATATCACATTTATGAAGCCGATAAAGTTGAAGTCACTCACATGGTGTCTCATTTTTGTGATTTTGCTCTCTCTCTACAAACGATGGGGATCACGAAAATACGCCATAATATGCGGGGCGTAGGGCTTAGGAGGATGAGCTATCGCACGTTTTTTCTGATGATATGTGTCGAAATACGGCTCGCCCTCTGCGGAGTAGCCCTACACCAAAAATATAAAAAGGATACAAACATGAAGAATGCTCTAAGCGCTGTAGCACTGGGTACTATTGTTGCTCTCGGTTCATTTGGTGCTAATGCTGCCATTGAAGAAGGACAATTGACCATTTGGATCAATGGTGACAAAGGGTACAACGGTCTTGCTGAAGTGGGTAAACAGTTTGAAGAAGACACGGGCATCAAAGTGACGGTGGCTTTTCCTGACGGCTTACAGGATAAATTCCCACAGACAGCAGCAACGGGTGACGGTCCAGACATCGTTTTTTGGGCTCATGACCGTTTTGGTGGCTATGCAGAAGCGGGTCTATTGGCTGAAATCAAACCTTCTAAAGAAATTAAAGATGGCATCGTGGACTTTGCTTGGGATGCAGTTAAATATGACGGCAAGCTGATTGGCTACCCAGTGGCGGTTGAATCTCTGTCTCTTATCTACAACAAAGACTTAGTTCCGACGCCACCAAAAAGCTGGGAAGAAGTGGAAGCACTTGACGCTAAGCTGAAGAAAGAAGGCAAGTCGGCGATTATGTGGAACTTAAAAGAACCGTACTTCACTTGGCCGCTTATGGCGGCAGACGGTGGTTACGCATTTAAGTACACGTCTGAAGGCTATGATGTAAAAGACGCAGGTATCGCGAAAGATGGCGTTAAAGACGCACTGAACTTCATGAAGCAGCTGGTTAGCAAAGGCGTGATTTCTGCAGATATGGATTACTCAGTGTCAGAGTCTGCGTTTAACCAAGGTAAGACGGCAATGACGATCAATGGTCCTTGGGCTTGGGGCAACATTGAAAAATCAGGTATTAACTACGGTGTAGCGACTCTGCCGAAGTTTAACGGTCAATCGTCTAAGCCATTCGTTGGCGTACTGACGGCGGGTATCAGCACTGCGTCACCTAACAAAGATCTTGCGGTGGAGTTCCTAGAGAACTACCTACTGACGAACGAAGGTCTCGCGAAAGTAAACGCTGACAAACCTCTGGGTGCTGTTGCTCTAAATTCTTATCAGCGTCAGCTAGATGATGATGCTCGTATTGCCGCGACTATGGACAACGCAATGAACGGCGAAATCATGCCAAACATCCCTCAGATGAGTGCTTTCTGGGGCGCAGCGAAAAACGCAATTGTGAACGTTGTGGATGATCGCCAAACCGTCGACGCTGCCCTAGCGGATGCTGAAAAGCAAATGACGAAGTAACACTTACTACTATTTTAAGGAGGAGGAAACTCCTCCTTATTTTTTCCCTTTTTGACTTTCTCTTCTATCGCTAGCAGGTTTCTTATGCAGTCAGTTCAAGGTTCAGAAACTATGACAGCACCGACCGCCTCATTACCTAGCAGTAAATCTGTTTTCGTAAAGTGGGCTTTGCTCGGTACTGTCGGTATCATTAATGGCTACGCTACTATCCTCATGTACGCCCGTGGTGAGATGGCTTTCGCTATGCTTACTCTTATTCTCACGGCGTTAGCGCTGTACATCTTTGGTAGCAAAAAAACATACGCGCATCGTTACATCTACCCAGGCATTGCTGGGATGATTTTGTTCATTCTATTTCCTTTGGCCTACACTATTGGGCTGGCCTTCACGAACTTTAGCGCCAAAAATCAACTTTCTATGGAGCGAGCTCAATCGGTTTTGATGGATCGAACCTATCAAAGCGGCGACAGCTACCCATTTACTCTCTATAAAACCGAAAATGGCCATCGCATCGCGGTAAAGAAGGACGATAAGATCCTCGCGACAGATGAATTTTCGCTCACTGCTCTTTCCGTTTCCGAAATGGATTTAGCCCCTGTCTCTGCCGTTGAAGGTACAAAAGAGAAAATCAAAACCATCATTAAAAACCGCGATGCGTTAAGTGGGGTGGATTTGCACCTCCCAAGTGGCGAAGACATTCGTATGAGTGGGCTGCGCAAGTTTGCGGCGGTTGTTCCGCTGTATGAGATGCAAGCGGATGGCGAAAGCCTATTGAACAATGAGACTGGCGAGTTACTGAAGCCCAATATGGACGTGGGTTTTTACCAACCGGTTAATCCACAGGGTGAATTTATCGGTAACACAGTGTCACCTGGTTTCGTGGTCGATATCGGCACCGCTAACTTCGAACGTGTTTGGAAAGATGAAGGCATTAAAGAACCCTTCATTGGCATCTTCATCTGGACGGTGGTGTTCTCTGTATTGACGGTGGTTTTAACCTTGGTGATCGGTCTCGTGCTCGCCAGTGTTGTGCAGTGGGAAGAATTAAAAGGACGAGCTATTTATCGCGTACTACTGATTCTTCCTTATGCGGTGCCAGCATTTATCTCGATTCTGATCTTTAAAGGTCTGTTTAACCAAAGCTTTGGTGAAATCAATATGGTGCTCGAAGCACTCTTTGGTATCAGTCCAAGCTGGTTCTCTGATCCTGTGATGGCTCGCTTGATGGTTGTCATTGTGAACACTTGGCTCGGTTTCCCTTACATGATGATTCTCTGTATGGGGTTGTTGAAGGCGATCCCTGATGATCTCTATGAAGCATCGGCGATTGATGGCGCAAACTTCTTGCAGAACTTCCGTCGTATCACGATTCCTATGATGATCAAACCGTTGACGCCACTGCTGATTGCGAGCTTTGCCTTTAACTTCAACAACTTCGTTATGATTCAGCTATTGACTCAAGGTGGACCGAACATGATTGGTACTTCAGAGCCTGCGGGGTATACCGATCTCTTGGTGAGTTACACGTACCGTATTGCTTTCGAAGGCGGCGGTGGACAAGACTTCGGTTTAGCAAGCGCAATCGCAACCTTGATCTTCTTATTGGTGGGTGCAATGGCACTACTCAATCTTCGATTTACTAAACTGTCACAAGACTAGGGAGCAGTACAATGGCAATGGTTCAAGGTAAATCCTTAAAATACCGTGTTTGGGCAACGCACATTGCGTTGTGGGTGTTCCTTTCATTGATCATCTTTCCACTATTGATGATCATTGCAATCTCGTTTCGAGAAGGTAACTTTGCAACGGGCAGTCTAATTCCTGAGAATCCGTCACTAGAACATTGGAAGCTGGCATTGGGGATTCCCGTCGAAAATGCCGATGGCACAGTAACGCCACCGCCTTTCCCAGTTCTGACTTGGCTGTGGAACTCAGTGAAAGTGGCAGGCATTACTTCTATTTTGATTGTGGCTTTGTCAACGACGTCAGCGTATGCATTTGCTCGTCTGCGTTTCAAAGGCAAAGAGACCATCTTGAAGGCGATGATGATCTTCCAGATGTTCCCAGCGGTACTGGCTTTAGTGGCTTTGTACGCCTTGTTTGATAAGCTAGGTCAGTACATTCCGTTCCTTGGCTTAAACACTCATGGCGGCCTGATTTTCTCTTATCTAGGCGGCATTGCACTTCATGTTTGGACAATTAAAGGCTACTTCGAAACGATCGATAACTCATTAGAAGAAGCGGCGGCACTTGATGGAGCAACTCCTTGGCAAGCGTTCCGACTCGTATTACTGCCACTTTCCGTTCCAATTCTTGCGGTTGTATTTATACTTTCGTTCATTGGCGTTGTTGGTGAAGTTCCTGTAGCATCTCTACTGCTTTCTGATGTAAACTCTTATACATTAGCGGTCGGAATGCAGCAGTACCTATACCCTCAAAACTATCTGTGGGGTGACTTTGCAGCAGCAGCGGTTCTTTCTGCACTTCCGATAACAATTGTATTCTTGTTAGCGCAACGCTGGCTGGTGGGGGGACTCACAGCGGGTGGTGTGAAAGGTTAGACAACACGACACGTGTTTTGACAGAATAAGAAGTACAAGAGCGACCGCAACAGGTCGCTCATTTTTTGGTTGATTTATTACACTTTTGGTTTGGCCGCCGATCAGTAATAAATCCGCACTGGTGTTACGTATAGCTGGCTGTTGGCTCTGTTCCTATTTTGCTAACAGTTTTTGTAACCATTGCCTGAGCATATGCTCGGGCTTTTTTGTATCTGCACTTCCAATAAGGCTTTTTATTAATAACAAAACCTATTTTGTGCTCGCGGTTACTGTTGCTTAACAACTTACGCATACCAACCTTTGGGCTTTTCGTCACTCGAAAACCCTTTAAGGCACTGGCGAGAATACTTCAGTCTCAAAAACTGGGCATTTGTGAAACGTTTCCCTTGCGTAGGAAATCACAGAATTAGTTACAACAAAGTTAATTGCCCATAGAAAGTATGGCTTGGATCATATTGAGTACGACTTTGTAAAAGGAGGGGGGTGATCAAGCAAGCCTGCTACGATGAGCAGGTTGCGTTGGTACGAATTATCGAAGCTCTTTACTGGATGGCGCGCAGCCAAGGTACTGCAGTAACGTATATAAGCTGGCTTCTTCTAATGCGACTTTTCTAAAGAGATCCGCAAAGGTGGTATCACCACCAAAACAGGCACGTATGTAGTGGTTGATTTCATCATGCTGATAGCCTTCCACATACATAGTGCGAACCCACTGATACTCGACAGATTTTAAATTCGTTAAGGTTGACTCGCTCAACGTCGTCTCTTTTATCTTCAACGACTGCTCCACAAGTTAGATAAACGTGCAAGCGATTAAAACAGAGAAAAATGAACAGAATATGACACCTTCAGTAAAGAAACAGAATTGGGTATAAACTCTCATTTAAGCATGCGGACATGGGCTTCCATTTCTTCACCGATCTGTTTGCGCATGTTCATGAGTCGAATGGCTGATTGTTCTAACTCTATATCTTCATCGGTTGTTGGTTGCCATTTAGGCACGTCTGTGGGTTTGCCTGATTCATCAACGGCCACCATTATCACAATACAATGAGTAGTGAGCCGGTTATTCAGCGCCTTAGGATCGCATGCTTGAACATCTATGGCGATGTGCATTGAGCTACGACCTGTGTAAATTACTTTGGCACTCACTTCAACCAAGTTCCCGACTAAAATCGGTGCGACAAATCGAATACCGCCAGCATAAGCCGTGATGCAGTATTTACCACTCCAAGCGGCAGAGCAGGCGTAAGCGGCGAGATCGATCCATTTCATTACGGCGCCACCATGGACTTTGCCACCAAAGTTGACATCACTAGGCTCTGCTAAAAAGCGTAAAGTAATATCGCGTTTCCCACTACTCATCGTCGTCTCCTTACCCGCTGTGTCGAACTTCGGGTTATAGCTACTACTCTCTACAACAATCACTATCCGCCACAATCACGATTGGTAATAATCTCTAATGGATAAAGTATAGAGTAGAAGTGCTGGCTCCACTTCTGCGTTAGAGGCACTGAATTGAAACCAGTGACTAGGCTCTGAATACTGCATCTTGAAGTCACTTGGGTATATAATCGCCCCTTCTCTAAATAACGACATGGAATTCGGTTGTGCCACGTAAACATACTCGCCATTTACATCCTTCCCTAGCGATAGATAAAGCGCCGTCAGACGTGTTTATGAATTTTGAAGCTTTCTTATCTAATACCGAGACTCGTGAACATTGTCATGAGTGGGGGCAAGTGCAGCTTATCTCGGGCGGGATTTTGGAGATGGAAGCAGAAGGCACTCGTTTTCTCGCCCCTCCACATTTAGCAATCTGGGTGCCTGCTGGGGCCATGCACCGAAGCTTTAATCGTAAACCTCTCGAGTATTGCTCTTTGAACATTGATTCAGACTTGACTCAAGGGATGCCTGAAAACACCAGTTTGATTCAAGTCACCCCAATCATGACCGCGATTGTTGAAGACTTCCGCCAACGTTCAATCAATGTGGCGAGCAGTGAGGCAGATAAACGCTTAGTACAAGTACTGTTGGATCAGATTTCCACTCAATATGTAGAACATCACTTTTTGCCTTCTTCATCAAATAAGTACTTATCACCTATCTTATTAGCTGTAGAAGAAAACCCGACTGATGAAACCAGTTTGAAAGAGTGGGCGAGCCGAGTTCATACGTCAGAGCGAACGTTAGCGCGATACTGCCAAGCGGAACTTGGAATGAGTTTTACAGAATGGCGGCTGAGGGTGCGTTATTTACACTCGATGGAATTGCTTCGCAGCGGGCATACGGTCAAAGAAGTGGCGTTGACTTTAGGCTATCGCCAAGCGAGCCCCTTTATTGCAATGTTTAAACGTTATTCAAAGATCACTCCAGAGCAATACAAGCATAAAGTGTTGGCTATCTGACCATAGTGTCGTTTTAATATGCTGACTTTAACCTGAGTTATTTATTAATGCGTTTATTATAAATACCCCATAAATCGTATAGTGGAAATGAAAAATTTTGGTTAAATGAAATGTAGGATTGTTAATTTATTTTGTTTTATTTAAGTTTACCATTCGGTGTAAAATCGATTTTATGTGTCGTTAATGATAGATTTGCAATGTAATTTGCATGAATTTTCATACAATAATTCGCTATATGCTGTATTTCTTTTCTCATATTAGTGCAAATGTTTTATTCAATCATTAATTTGTTTGATTAAGATTTTGACATATATGGAATAATGTCGGTTGGTTGAATAAATGCAGGACAAGGATAGTTCAGATTTGTTCAGTGCTAAGGGTGACTCTATATTTTGCAGTCACTATGCTATATATTTTGGTTTTCTTATACTCCATGTGGCTTAATGAGAAGTATGAATGGTTTATTCATGCTTTCTTATGCACGTACTATCTATAATATCTTTATTGGTGGCTGTCGTACTTATAATCCTATGACGCTTCCTGTATCAACTGTTATTTAAAATACTTCCTATTAGACCCTATCTCATTCTCTTAGCTATCCCAGTACAGGGAAAAGCGAAACAGAAGAAAAGTCCGTTTTACCTTTAAAGCATCAATAAAAAGAATGCGCTTCTTGTTTCGCTGTGAAAATAAATCATATAAAGGATATTTTATGACATTTAGGAAGATTGCATTAGCAACAGCAATTTCACTTGCGCTTGTCGGTTGTGGAGCCGACGACCAGCCGTATGAGTACCTTTCGCACAAACCTGTTGACCAAATCTCCATTTCTGATGTAACAGATAATGAAGTGGTCGCGATTGAGGAAACGGATTATCACAATGCTTATGAGATACCGTTCGATGGTATCTGGATTCTTTCACATACCGTGGGTGACGTAACACGCTACTCCAGTGCTCGACCTTTTGAAAATGATTGGCTCGGCGGTGAGCGTTTAATGCGTCTGAAATTTACAGAAGAAGGTTTAGTTGGTCACTTACTCGATGGTGATGTGGTCTTCGAAGGTGAGGTTTCACGTTTTGAAGCTGCTCATAACAATCCCAAAATATTTAAAATTCCTGGCGAATATAATGCCTATGAGTGTGCGACGAATGACTACAATGAATGTACTAATAAAGAAAAGGAAGTGACCAATAGTGATGTCCCTTGGTATGAGAAAACACACTTTGCACCTTCATTTTCCGATATTGAAGTGACCGCTCAGCAGATTTTATTTGATTACCGTCTTCATTCAATTATCGATACGCAGGTTTCGTACGCTGATTTTAATCTCAAAGATGGTGTTGTAAATATTGAGTTAACCCATGACTTGATTAATAGAGCTGGGGAGCCAGAAAAAGCAACGGTCTTCTATTCATTAATGCGCTTAGATGTCGTGGCTTCTAAGGGGTACAAGCCTGTTCATTATGATTTGGATGAGCATAATAAGTTTGGCCTCTTTAAAACTGAATATGAAAAACTGAATAATATCTACGTAGAAAATCAGCAGGGCTATCAAGGTTACTTAATACATCGTTTTGACCCTAGGAAAGAACGCATTGAGTACTATTTAAGTGACGAGTTTTTCCGAAAAGATGAAGACGGAAATCTTGTTAATCAAATGTGGATTGATGCGACAGTTAAAGGTTTTGAGTACATCAATGCTAGTTTAGAAGATAAGTTCTCGCCAACTGGTCGATTAGTCCCTGAATTGGTGTTGGTCAATAAAGACAGCACTGAGCCATCGGGGGTGAAAGTTGGAGATATTAGAAAAAATACCATCCATGTGATTACGGAATACAGCAACTCAAGTTTGTTGGGTTATGGGCCTTCAATCGTTAACCCATTTACCGGTGAAATCATCAGTGCACGCACGATTATGTATCCAGGTGTTGGAACAACGGGTGTATCAAGACAGTGGGATGATTTCGTAAGATTGTTCAACAAAGGTGAAATTGCCGCTCCTCTTGATCAAGAACCGTCACAAGTAGCGTCACCAATTAATGAAAGCAGAGAGTTTGGGGCGTTCGCTGATTTGGTGCTAGAGAATGAAACCTTTACTCAATTTTCGGCATCACTCAAGGCGGATAGACTTCAGGATACGATAGAAGAGGAGATGGTTTTATCTAAGCCTCATGAGCCTGTACTCACTCAACCTGAGATGACGTTATCTCAGGAGGAAAACGCGAAGCGTATAGAGCAGTTGATAAATAACAATATGTATCCAGTTGAGATGTCTGGATTATCATCTTCATTTGTTTCAGAGAAAACCAATATTTTTGATTTGGATTTTTATGAAGAGGGGATGCTGGTTGATCCTACAGCTCCTGAAACGGAGCGAAAGCTAAAAGAGTGGGATGATCTGACAGAGACTCAACAGGTTGCAATTCGTGACGCAATTATCGTACATCAATATCAATCTACGCTAGTTCATGAAGTTGGTCATAACCTTGGCCTACGACATAACTTTAGTGGCTCTTTCGATAGTAAGAACTTCTACAGTAACAAACGTTCGAAAGAGTTAGGGTTGAAGGGCGTTCCTGCAACAGCTTCCATCATGGATTACACGCCTTCTGAGCTGGATATACACCCTGCTTATGGTATGTATGACAGAGCAGCTTTACGTTTTGCTTATCAGCGTTCTGTGGCCGTCCATCCAAAAGTAGATCCAAATACGCAAACTCAAGAAGAGATTTTGGCGATTACTCGTTCAGAAACTCCAGAGTTTCGTTCATTGCACGCAGCTGATGAAGCAAAGCGTCAAGATCTATCAAACCTTTCGGGCTTAACGGCCTTGCTCGAAGGTCAAGACTTGGTTGAATCAGGCCTTCAGCTGAAAGATTATCTTTTCTGTACTGATGGCAAAGGTCACTACAACTTGGAGACGGGCTGTCGCGTATGGGATGAAGGAATCACTGTCGAAGAAATAACAGATAATGTCATTGAGCGCTACCGTAATCGATGGGAATTGATTAATGAGCGCGAAAATCGATTTGAGTTTAATGGTACTAAGCGCAGCATTGATAAATACAACTATCTTAGTGGTCAATATTCAAGAATGAATATGGTTATTGACGATTACTATAAAGCTCATCGTGACACACACAAAACACCAGCGGAAGCTTGTGCTTACAATGTGACTATTGCTGACAAAGAAACTTGTGAGTTGACTCGTGCAGCCTATAAACAAGCGCATTTCTATCTGGATATATTGAAGCAACCAGAAATGACTTGCCGTATTCAAATGAAGCAATCGATCAAAGCACCAGGTTCTAATGAGTACCTCGAACAAGCAACATTCTCAACTGATTGGGCTTTGGCTAATTTGGACTCGATTGCAGGCTTAATTTCGGGGTCAGTGTATCGCGCTAAGAATAATATGCCGAAGAGTTGTTTTGATGAAGACTTTATCCAAGCAATACAGTCTGGTTCTTGGTATCTCAATTTCCGAGGTGATGACCTAAAAATCGATTTTGTTTCGATCGATGCAGAAACCAAGCATGGTAATTTCTTCAATATTTTCAGTACTGTGGGTACAGAAAGTCAAGAAGATGCCTCTAGAATGGGTTACGAGAGAGATAGCCTTGGTATATGGCAAGAAAAGCTTCAAGCGATTCAATCTCTCGTAGAGCCGTCAGGGTTACGAGGCGTGGACCTTTCTCTGGCAGACTTACCGGGTATTCGTGAAGAGTTGATGGGACTTATTGATCACTGGGCACTCAACAAGCCATTGCCTGCTCCTAGTGAGATAGCGTTAGAGTTCAGTAGTGCTCCATATCCTTACCTAATGGTAGATCGCAATGGTACAGCAACAGAAAACCAAACCTTTACTATGAATTGGTCAGACACTGAGATTCATTCTGTACCTGGTATTTTAGGTTGGTATTTTAATGGTTGGTACGGTACGAACTTTGATGGAAGCACGACGTCATCAAGAGCATTCTTATATACCTTGGCTAAATGGGACAGTCGATTCACGGATCGCTATAAACCTAATGCTTTTGAGATGCGCAGATACCTATCTTTAAATGAATTCGATGGTAGCCTACCATCAGGTGCTGAGAAGATTTCTGTACTAGGCAAAGAATATTACGCTCTTCCGAGCAATACACTGGCTTACAATGCGATTCAAACCATCAAGAGCTCATCTGCTTATCAGATTACTCAGTATTCTCGCGCTCAGTTAGCGGCAAGCTTAACACAGCGTCAGGCACTTGAAGAGGCAGTACTAACTTCAGTTTCTGATCAGCCAGAGGTGATTGCTTCACTAAGAAGTAGTGACTACCTTGCCGTCTTTAAATCTCAGCCGAAAGGGATGGAGCTCTTTATTAAAGAGATTTTAGCTCAGTTCAAGGCTCGACCAACTGAAGGTGCTGAGAACAAACACGCCGTCGATGCTTTAGAAGTGTTGTTTGCTTCAGGGGACGTTTATCCTGACCCCGCAAATGGGTGTTTTGCTTTAGTTGAAGCGGGTTGTATGATGAGCTTTGAAGGGCAGTTCCCTAGTCCAGTTGTTGCTCTAATTCTCGCTACGTTTGATATGCACCGAGCAACCCCTGAATTGGCTGATTTAATGCCAGTATATGTAGACGAATACCACAAGCAGATCACCAGTGTGGATGCAATCTTCACTCTAGATAATGCCGAAGTGGTAACATACCTAAATTCAGTGATTGGTCATGAAGCCAAGCTACAACAAGTGATTGATGAGTCTGGATTGCTTAACCTCGTTGTGATTGATGCCAACGATGAAGTGACAACGTTCTAAGCGTCACTCAAAGTGGAAATAAAAACCCCAAGCTTAAGCTTGGGGTTTTTTTATCTAACTACAATAAGGGGGAGGGTTACTTAGCAAATTTGACAAAATCTAAGGCCCCTGTAATTGCGGCCACTTGAGCGCGATTACATTCGTCATCGTTGACTTGTGGGCTATCAGGATAGACTTCCGTTGTGGTGCCGTAGCGACAATTTGTGATGCCACCGCATAACCCCAACTCAACCATTGGATAAAGAATGAGTCCGTGAGCCACCACGTCTGAGCCGATGATCTCACCATTTTCGTCAGGTGGCGCAATGTGGGTCACTTGTGCGACGGATTCGATAACAGCGGCTTGAAAATCCAGCTGTGGGTTGAGTGTGTCACCCACGTTGTAAAACCCATCCGGAATGTTTCCTTCTATATACTCTTTGCCATCACGAGCCGCTAATGCTGGTCGAAACTCGGACTCATCCGTATCCGTGGTTTCGTGTAGGTCAACATGCACAAGCACGTCTCCAAGTGTTTCAACCAGTTTGATCAGTGCCGCAGATTCTTCAGCTGGGCTATTGGCGTAGAAAGAGCGGTTCGGATCGTCGGCATTTTTGTTCCAACGATTGATCGTCTCATACCCCCATGGACTGACACATGGCGCAACCACAATGTTGAAGTGGCGACTGTAGCTTTCCGCTTCCGTTTCTAAGAAGAGTAATGCGCCGTGTACGCCGCTGGTTTCGTACCCATGTACGCCACCAGTAATAAGAGCGGTCGGCTTTTTGGTATCCCAATTTTTACTTTTCACGCAAAATAGCGGATAACGTTCAGTGTCGTAGCTTAATGCGCCGTATTGTTCAATATTGAAATGCGGAGATAGCGCTTGGATTTTTGGCACGACCTCCTCTTGATACAAGCGATGTATTTTTGTCTGCGCAAGCCATTGCGCTTTTTCTGTTTCTCCCCAAGGTTGACCCTGAGTGCCAATTGCGTAGTGAGAAGTCTGTTTCATGTCATTCCTTTCTTGCTGACAACCGCGAAACAGAGAATATATACCCAAGTGACTTCAAGGTGTAGCTATTCAGTTGGAAACCTCAGAGCTCTGGGGCTGGCTCGAAAGCTCAACAACATCCGTGACTTGAGCAACCTGATTACGCCCGCTTCGTTTGGCAAGATAGAGAGCCGCATCGGCACGTTTTATAGCGCTGTCCCAATCTTCATCAGGGAGAAATTGTGCGATCCCGAGACTGACCGTCCACGGTTCTTTCTGTTTTTGTGAAAATTGCCAGTGTTCGACATGGTGGCGAATTTTATTCGCCACTTTTCGGGCATCATCTTCACTGGTTTCAGGTAAGAGGATCAGGAACTCATCTCCCCCTAATCGAAAGGAGAGATCTTGCTTACGCAAGTTGTTCGAAAGAATTTGACCAAACCCTTTTAGAGCTGTGTCGCCAATATGGTGGCCATATTGGTCATTAATCGTCTTGAAATTATCGAAGTCGGTCATGATGATCGATAAATGACCGTGATGTCGATGAGTGCGCGCTATCTCTCTAGGGACAAACTCTTCGAGTGCTCGGCGGTTGTATAAATGCGTCAAGCTGTCTTTCATGGATGATTGGTAGATGGCGCGAACAAGGCGAGCATTGACCATCCACGGGATGGTAAATCCAATTGCCACCAGTAAGAACATCGCAGCAATAAAAGCGAGTTGGTCAATCCATGGTGCTTGGAAGAAGTTATCGAGCTCTTCGCTAAAGGTAGTTGCGGTAAATCGGAGTAACATAAACAAGCTCATGGAGCCAAAGGCAAGAACCAGCACCCGTTTAGCCGCTTTCAGATCTGGGAATTTACCGTTATAGGTGACCCAGCAACACACTGCACTGCATAGCATGACGTAGCTACTCATGATGAGAATACGCGCATTGGTGGATGGGGCCCAAAAAGTGAACGTCATCAGAAGGATAAAGACAGGGATGATCATCGCTATCATTTTTACTGCAATCTTGACGGGAGCATCGCGGAATTTGCAGAGTCCAAGCAGGAAGAGTGAGAAGGCGACACAGATAAGCGTATTCGCGATAATCTTTGAGACGAATAGGTGGATTTGACTGCCAAAGCTGAACAATAGGAAGCCGATAGCTTTAACAAGAAAAGCCCATGTAAGCACTGATAGGCCTGCTATAGGCTCTGAGCTTTTTTGCAGCAAAAGCATCGCCCAAAAGTAGGCGAGCGCAATGAGAACTGTCAATAAAGCCAAGGTGCGAATGTCTAAGTTTAAATCCATACCTGTATTATTTTTACATCTATCAATAGGTATAAGCTTAGATGATGATTGCCAAGAGGGAATGTTAGAGGGGATAAAAAAACGCTGCGATAGCAGCGTTTAGAATCGTATGATGGAACGAAGATAGGGATGAAGCTATCTACTTCACTTTCCACTTAATTTGCTCACCAGCTCGAACTGGTACCACAATGTCATTACCAAATGGCATTGTTTCCGGCACATCCCATGATTCTTTCACAAGAGTAACCGTATCGGTGTTACGCGGCAGCCCATAGAAATCAGGACCGTTGTGGCTTGCAAAACCTTCTAGGTTTTCTAGCTTTCCAGCTTCTTCAAACACTTCAGTGTAAAGCTCTACGGCTGCGTGAGCAGTGTAAGATCCTGCACAGCCACACGCTGACTCTTTAGCGCCCTTCGCATGTGGCGCAGAATCTGTACCGAGGAAAAACTTCTTGCTACCACTGGTTGCTGCTTCAATCAGAGCCTGCTGGTGGGTGCCACGTTTTAGAATCGGAAGACAGTAGAAATGCGGTTTGATACCACCAACAAGCATATGGTTACGGTTGTAGAGAAGGTGGTGTGCAGTGATGGTGGCGGCCACATTCTCGTTCGCATTCTTCACAAACGTCGCAGCATCTGACGTGGTAATGTGTTCAAGAACAATTTTTAGATTTGGGAAGTCATTAACGATAGGAGCAAGAACGGTATCAAGGAAGGTTTTTTCACGGTCAAAGATATCAACATCACCGTGAGTCACTTCACCGTGGATCAGCAACAGCATGCCGACTTCTTCCATTGTCTCTAGCACATGATAGATGTTTTTCGCATCCGTAACACCTGAGTCCGAGTTCGTGGTTGCTCCTGCCGGATACAGTTTTGCTGCTTTAACGACACCAGAGGCTTTGGCTTTACGAATTTCTTCAGGGGTGGTGTTATCGGTAAGGTACAGTGCCATGACTGGCTCGAATTGCTCACTAGGCTGCTCTGCCATAATGCGGTCGCGGTAAGCAATGGCTTTCTCTGTCGTGGTTACTGGTGGGATAGTATTTGGCATGATAAGTGCGCGGCCATTATAGCGGCTGATATCGCGAACAGTATCTGTCAGCACCTCGCCATCGCGTAGGTGAACGTGCCAGTCGTCAGGACGAGTGATAGTTAAAGTTGTCATTGAATGCTCCCACCGTTGATTCGTAGTTTGATTGGAGCCTAGACGTGATAAGGACGTAACCGCCAATCCCCTGTCAAAACAGAAGGAGATCACCGTCACGAACGCAATCGCTTACGTTTAGGCGACAGGATGATATAGGAAAGACTTGGGCATTTCACCTCATTTTTCACAATTCGTAATAACTTACTCAATGAGATCAATTTATGATAGCCAACAGAGACCTAAATGGCTTTGGGAGACCTAAATGGCTCTAGGAGAGAGAGGCATACAAGCTTCACGCCTCTAACTGGATTGGGTACAGATAATAAATACAGGGAACATGATGCTTTTAGATACGCAAACACAACTGACGAAAATTAACGTATTTCCGGTCAAGTCCGTAGGCGGAATCAGTTTGTCCAATGCATTGGTTGAAAAACAAGGCTTGGAGTTCGACCGTCGTTTTATGGTGGCGTTTCCGGATGGACGTATGGTCACTGCGCGAAAATTCCCTCAATTGGTGACACTAGGTGTGACGTTAACTGCAAATGGACTTCGTTTTTCTTCGCCAGAACACCCACCATTAACCATTCGTTATGATGAGTTCGCGATGCAACCGAAGGAAGCCACGGTGTGGAAAGATACCTTTGAGGCTTATTCGACAACAGAAGCTGCAAATGCCTGGTTTTCAGCAGTGATCGACACGGATGTTCAGCTCCTGTTTACGGGTGAGCAATCACAGCGAGTTCGAGAGAGTGTCGGGCATAATGTCAGCTTTGCAGATGGCTACCCTTTATTAGTGATCAGTCAAGCCTCATTGGATGAACTCAATCGTCGTAGTACGGTAGAGCATTCAATGGAGCAATTTCGCACTAACTTAGTCGTTGATGTCAGTGAACCGTTTGAGGAAGACAGTTGGAAGCGCATTCGTATTGGCGAGGTGGAGTTTGAGGTTGTGAAGCCCTGTGAGCGTTGTGTCTTAACGACCGTGGATGTGAAGGAAGGTAAGCTACGTAAAAATAGAGAGCCGTTAAAAACCTTCGCAAAATTTAGAGCGAATGAGAAAGGACGAGTCTTCTTTGGTCAGAATCTAGTAGCAATAAACCAAGGTGTGATTCGTACCGGTGATACAGTGGAAGTATTGGAATTCAAAGAAAAAGAGAGATACTCTGACAAACAAGCTTAATGGAGGCGAAAACGTTATGGTTTAGTCTCCAATCTTTTTAAAGTTGTAATGCTAAAGGTATTGAAATGAAAAAGCGTCATCTTTTATTGCTGTCGGCTGCACTAGTGTCGCCAATGTCACTTGTCGCTGCAACAAAGACGGAGTCTGTCGAGAAATTGTTGCAGGTGATGCAAATGGAAAAGCAAATGTCAGGTCGCTTTGAAGCCATGATGCCAATGATTAATCAAGTTGCGGCTCAATTGAAACTGAATCCAGCCCAAGCGAAGGAGCTTGAAGGAATTTATCGAGACTGGTTTGAGCAAGACTTTGATCGCAAAGCGATTCTCGACAAAACGGTAATAGCGTATGAAAAAGCCTTTACACAGGAAGAAGTTGAGGCAATAACGGCGTTTTATCAAACGCCAGCGGGAATGAAAATGCTCGAGAAATCACCTGAATTAATGAAAGCTGGTGCAAAGCTCGGAATGCAAGAAGCGCAAGCGAGACAACCGCAGTTGTTCCAAAGGTTAGCTCCGTTTATGAAGAAGCATGGTATTAACCCTTAGAAACCCGTCACAATTAAGAACAATCCAATGCCATAAACAGAAAACCAGCCGAGGCTGGTTTTTTGTTTACGTTGATCCGCTGAGTTCTTTAATCGTAAATCGTTGGGATCGGCTGGCGCTTATGCTGAGTCGCCTTATAAATAGCGACAAGTTTATCCACTACGTCATCAGATACGTCTTTACCTTCCAAAAAGTCATCGATCTGCTCGTAAGTCAGGTTTAATGCGTCCTCGTCGGCTTTTTGAGGATCCAGCTCTTCTAGATCAGCAGTCGGGACTTTTTTCACTAACTGTTCTGGTGCGCCAAGGGTGTCGGCAAGCTCACGGACTTGACGTTTACTAAGACCAAATAGAGGAGCAAGGTCACACGCTCCGTCACCGAATTTCGTGTAGAAACCCGTAATGTTTTCAGCTGAATGATCGGTGCCAAGCACTAGACCGCCGACATAACCTGCAATCTCATATTGAGCTACCATACGAGCACGCGCTTTGACGTTTCCTTTTACAAAGTCGACTTTTGCGGCTTCTGTGGGTAGCAGACCTGTGCCTTCAAGCGCGACGTGAGATGCCGCGTGTAATCCATCGACACCTTGCTGAATGTTTACAGACACTGAATGGGTTGGCTGAATAAAGGAAAGCGCCATTTGTGCTTCATCTTCATCTTTTTGTTCACCATATGGAAGACGAACCGCGATGAATTGGTACGCTTCACTATTTGATTCTTTGTTTAGCTCATTCACGGCAAGCTGTGCAAGACGACCACATGTCGTTGAGTCGACGCCACCACTGATACCAAGCACGATAGACTTACATCCAGATTCAGAGAGTTTACGTTTGATAAACGCGACACGACGTTCGATTTCAAAATGAGGGTCAATCGAAGGCAAAACGCGCATTTCATCGCGGATTAATTGTTCCATTTCAGTTCCTTTTCCTGCAAGCAGTTCAATTTATCTGTATCATACCGCATTCATTTCAATAGAAAACCGCTGGGTTTTAGGAATTGCATGTAATGAAAAAAATCGCTCTGTTTGGTAGTGCTTTTAACCCACCGAGTCTTGGGCATAAAAGTGTCCTTGAAAGCTTATCTCATTTTGATTTGGTATTGATGGAGCCAAGCATCGCCCATGCTTGGGGCAAGGAAATGCTCGATTATGAACAGCGTTGTAAGCTGGTGGATGCATTTATTGATGACATCCATTTACCGAACGTTCAACGAAGTGATTTTGAGCGCGAATTGCATGTTCCTGGCGAGAGTGTGACGACATTTGATCTGTTAGAAAAAATTCAAGAATGTTATCCTTCAGCCGATATTACCTTTGTCATCGGACCAGATAATTTGTTCAATTTTGGCAAGTTTTATAAAGCTGAAGAGGTGATGTCACGTTGGTCCGTCATGGCATGCCCTGAAAAAGTGACGATTCGAAGCACAGATATCAGAGCTAGATTACAGAATCAGCAATCGATAGATGACTTCACCACCCCTTCAGTAATAGATTTGTTAATTAACAATAATTGGTATCAAAGTAAGCAGCCATAGCGGAGGTTTAATGAAACAAAGTGTCATTTGTTTGACAACAGCAATGTGCTGTTTTGGTGTCAATGCCTTTTCCCCAAGCGAGGATAACTGTATCTCGGACACATCCAGTTTGGTGTTGCTCACTCAAGAACAATTGAGTCTTTGTCAGTCTTCAGAGTCAGTCACGGATAATGACGACTTACTGGTGGAGCTAACCCCTGCTGCTCAAACCGTGCCCAGTTATTGGGAGCACTGGCAAGCCGACCGCGACAACCCACTGTTATCTCAAAATTTAGCCACCAGTCACTTTGGGGTCGGGGTTTGGTTGCCGCAAGAGTATGCGGAAATGGAAGATCAAATGACTACGGAAGAGTGGATCAGAAAGCACGGGTTACAATTAAGCGTTGGCTTTGGTGAGCAATCGGATGACGCGCCAAGAATGAGATTTGACTACCGTTGGCATCAAACCTCTGAGGCTGACATTATGATGCAAGTTGAGCTGCCGTTTTAACCCTCAGGTTATGGGGTATGTATACCCACAGAATCCCAATCATCCTACTCAGAGAGGCAGAGCTTTATCAAAGCTCCGTTCCCAATACCAACTGACAGACTTGCTGCAGTTGCTCTAGATTACCACCAAAAAAGTTTTCAGCGATCTCTTCAATTTTCTTACCGGATAACTTCTGTTTTCGGGCTTCGCGCACCAACATGATCAAATGATGCTCACGAGTAAGCTGACGGCTGTCGATCGTCCACAGGGTAAAATCTTGAGTGGATTTGCTGTTGTTTAGAGTCGGCGCCAAAAATTGCATGTCACGCAGAGCGACCGCGAACAATTCTTTTTGTTGATCGGATTGAGTGTCTGTTTCCACTAGACGATCAAGAATCGCCATGAGCAACTCATTCAGTTTTACAAACCCAGCTTTGGTTGGCAACGGTGCTGCTACGCGTAGTGAAAAATTAAGGTAATCGACCTGACTGTTTGGAAAGGTACTGATGCTGGTTAAACAGCCTTGAGGTAGCCAAAAAGCTTTACCCGGTTCCACACAGATTTCTTGTTTGCCTAATCGAACCAACACCAGACCTTGCTTTACTATCATCAGCTGATGCTTGAGTGTTTTTTTACGAGGCGTGACGTTTAGGTAATCGGTGTTGGAGCGATTAAATTCAATAGCGAAATTCATGTTGATAACCTTGATAAATTGGGCGCTAAGATTACCCGTAAAGGGATAAAATGCCAAGTTGTTCTGCTTGGGAAGCCAAGGCTTCCGTAGTGGTGAGTGGTTTTATTTAATGGAAATGTCTAAATCTCGTCTTAATATCGCAACAACTGGTATGACCTTGGACAAACTATGGCTTAGGTAGCTGCGTCAATCGTTAACTATGCGTAGAATGTGCCAGCTCTTAATAATTTGTAGTGAAAAATGACAGACAAAAACGATCCATATTTCGATATTCGTCCTTACAATGATGACGAGATCGCGGGCGCGCTATCGCGTTTGATTGAAGACCAAGAATTTATTGATGCGATCTTACAGCATCGTTTTTCGAATAAGCCGAAGTGGTTCCTTAGCTTGATGTCGCCGATGCTGCGAATGTACCTCAAGTCCAAGTGGAGTAAGTTGAAAACCGTTGAAGACATTCAGCTGGAGGTGAAAACTTACCTTGATGACACTTTGAATACGACGACAGATGGTGTGACCTACTCGGGTCTCGACAAGCTCGATAAAGATGCGGCTTATCTTTTTGTTTCGAATCATCGTGATATTGCTATGGATCCGGCTTTGGTCAATTATGGGTTGTTTAAAACGGAGCATAAAACAGTTCGTATCGCCATTGGCGATAACTTATTGAAGAAACCGTGTGCGACTGAACTGATGCGCTTGAACAAAAGCTTTATCGTCAAACGTTCAGCGAAAGGGCCTCGTGAAATGATGAAAGCGCTTGGACAACTGTCTTCTTATATTAAGCATTCGTTAGAGACTGGAAACTCAGTCTGGATTGCTCAGAAAGAAGGTCGCGCTAAAGACGGTAATGATTTCACTGATCCTGCGATTTTGAAAATGTTCCATGTTGAAGGGCGTAAACAGAAAGTCGCCTTTTCTGACTATATGAAGTCGTTAAAGATTGTGCCTGTGTCGATTTCCTATCAGAACGACCCTTGTGATATAGCCAAAGCGATGGAGCTGTATCAAAAGTCAGAGCATGGCAGCTATGAGAAAAGCGAGTTTGAAGATATCGAAAGCATTATCCAAGGCATTGTTGGCTACAAAGGGAAAGTTCATGTCAGCTTTGGCGATGTGATCGACCAGAACTTCGAAACGCCAGAGGCGCTCGCTGAAGAAATCGATCGTCAGATCCATGAAAACTATCATGTGTTCCCGATAAACTTATTGGCTGCAGGTAAAGAAGATACGTCGATTTCAGAAACGGATCGCAAACAATTGGCAGAGAAACTGACCCAGCTTCCTGATGGTGCGCAACCATTCTTAGTTGCAAGTTATGCCAATCCAGTGAACAACCAGTAGCGTTCGTCGATATCTATAGATTCAATAGAAAAGCCAGCATCCGCTGGCTTTCTTTTTGTATGGTAAAGGTGCCATTCGCTATCAATTTTAACGGGCAACAGCACCACCAAGTGTCAAATTATCAGGCCATTTAGTGATGACATTTCCTCCGAGATAAATATTGCCACCGACCGTTAACGTTGAGGGTAAAACCGTAATACCAGATTGGCTAAGGTAGAGGTGCCCTTCAACGACAAGCCCTTCAGGTAAGCTTTTAATAGGGGTTCGAATCACACTAAGATCGCCTTTCACGACTAAACCATTAGGTAAGTGTTCAAGTGGTGTGTCGGTGAAATTCAAAAAGCCTCCAACTTTAACGCCTCCCGGCCACTTTTTCACTTTGCTGCCCAGCAAGTTAGCAAACCCTTTGATCTCAACGCCTCGATTGACTCGAATCAGTTCACTATTTGTAGCATCTAAACTACCGAGCACCTTGAGATCGGCAGGCAAGTCAGTAATCAGAGTTTTCGACATGTTGAGGTTGCCTTTGACAGTAAGTCCTGCGGGCAGCTCTGTATACTTATGGTGGCGAAGGTTCACATTACCATAGTTGTCGATATGGTTCAGTAGGCTGTAGTAGCTGAGCCCAGTGGCAAAGCTGTTGGAAGCAAAGATAAGAACTACTGATAAAAAGCAGGTTGAGAGAAAACCAGTCTTCAAAATGTCCACCATTCATAAAAATGTCACTCAGAGAGTATACCCAAGTAACCTCGAGATGCTAGTTTCAGCGAGAACGGCTTGGGTTGTTTGTAAGGTGAGTTGATAGCAAGGCATTGCTTTGCAGATCTAGTGGTTCTAAATCAAGAAGCGATAACACAGCTAGCGAGCCAAGCAGACTCGCCCTTTGGGAGCCTGTCACTGGCTCCACTTCTGCGTTAGAGGCATTGAAAATAGAATGACTATTTCCTTCACCTCTGCCTTGAATTGAAACCAGTGACAAGGCTCTGAATACGGCATCTTGAAGTCACTTGGGTATATACCTTGCAAAAGTCCCTTGGGTATATACCTTGTCACAGCTGAACACTCTGCTGGAATCCTCTTAGAAAGGGGCAAATATGACGACGTTTCTATGGTTCGTTCGACTAAGAAATCGTGGGAGTGCTCGATTCGGAAGAAGGCTAAGAGGTATTCAAGTACCCATCGAGAGAAAATTTGATGATTTAATACTCAATTAATTCGAATATCCATTTAATTTCGACCAAAAAATAAATAATGCATCTGATTTCTTATCTGGGGGAGAGCTTGGCTTATTGAAATTCTCTGCTTGCAAATTGCGAACGACTTTGTTGGTGCCATATTTCGATACTAAGGCGTGTTAGTGGTTCCATTTTTTGAAACTCGTCACAAGGTTTCACACTCCAATTCGTCATAATTGTCACGAGCTACAAAAAGTTACAAATTGAACTTTTAAAATTGGTGTAAATTTTTGGGTACACTTGTGTCAGGTTTTTCTTTTGTTCAAGCTCTGTTTTTACAGAATAAATTTGAACCAAGTCACGTTAATTTTCAAATTTGATGATTGGACGAAAAAGCGAAACTTAACAATAAAAATGAAAAACGATGATGAATTATGATTTTGGTTGGATAGGGATTTCGCAGCTAAATCAGGGTTTAATTCTTGCTAAATCATGAAGAAACACGAGGCTGAATAGAGGAAAAAAAGTGCGCCCAAAGAGCGCACTTTAGAGAGTAAAGTCTAGCGTGATAAAGAACGTGATTTTAGCTCAAAAATGAGTTTTTCTGCGCTGACTTCAAATTTAAATCTTGCCGTTAATTCAGTACTATCTTCTTGTATTTCAGTAGCTTCATAAGCAACATCGGCACAAATTGATTGGGCTAATTCAACATATTTTTGCAGCTCATTTTTCAAGAGTTCTTTGCCTTGAGCAAAGATCGTCACCTCTGCAACATCGTCGCCTTCCTTGATGATAAAGCCCATTTCACCTGCACAGCCGCAGGCTTCACATACTGCATTTTCTTCTAATTCAATCGACATAAATAATCCTCCTAAAAAACTGTGGTTATTTTACCAGTTATTTGAAGCCTATCTACAAAAAATCCTTGAGATAAGGGCAAATTAACAGCGGTATGCTATGTTGTTTGTGTGGGTTTAAGCGGTGAGAATGCTCTGTGTGCTATTGATAAAATACGTGATCTGCGTCATGTAATCATCCGGTGAATGGCTTGGCCTTGATTCGGAATCCAAGGCACGTGTTGCACATCAGATTAATTTATAAGAGTATCTTTTGATAAATTACTTTTACATAATCTATCGCTATCAGCTAAGTCATTGACTAGATTAATATATCGCCTCAGTAAGTGACCTAGATATCTTACCGTATGAGTATCATGTACTTACATTCGTTTGCAGACCAAATGTCTGTAAAAGATTGATGACACACCTCAGATGAGACCCAGCTTTTGTGCTATTGCAGTCCATCAAGATGTATTCATAATGCTGATAACGACTTTCATTCTGACCTATTTAATTTTTTTGAGTTAGATGGATTTACAAAGAGAAGAGCTCTAAATATGCCAAAGCGTAGTAAAGAAGATACCGAAATCACTATTCAGAAGATCATGGATGCCGTTGTTGATCAGTTGCTAAGACTGGGTTATGACAAGATGTCATACACGACCCTAAGTCAGCAGACCGGTGTTTCACGTACAGGTATCAGTCATCACTTTCCTAAGAAAACGGATTTTACCGCGGCGCTGGATGGCCGCATTTTCAAAATGTTCGTCGATCACCTTGAATTTGAAAAAGGGTTGAACGATTTTTCAGATAGCTGGGTACAAGCCCTAGAAAACCCAGAATTTCTAGCTATCTTACGTCTTCTGTTCCACCATATCGTAACAGCGGACAATGCACATGAATTTGCACAGAACGGTATCGATCGTCTGTACAAAATGGCAGAAAGCCAGTTTGGCGAAGGCAGTGATAAAGAGCTTGAATGGCTTATTGGTCGTTCATTGATTCGCATGAGTCACTAATTTTTACTCTTTGAGTATTGAGCCCCGAATCATCGGGGCTTTTTTACATCTATTTTTTATAGATAGATTTCATTCTCATGCTGGTTTTCCTCTAAATGCTCATTTGGGCCTCGTGAGCGTGTCTTAAACGCCTTATCATTGAATTTGAATGCTATTGGGGAGGATGAGATTTAAAGGTCTCAGAATACGATACAGGGCGTTTCAAAAGGCTCATTAGTTGAACCTTTGACGTGTTTCAGATGAAAGTTGAATGTTTGAAGAAAACAGTAGATGAAAAAAACTCCCAGAAGGTCCGGGAGTGAGTATTGGCTAGAGAGAACATCTCTCAGCGTTTGTGTATGCTCTTTCTATCCCTGTGGCATGACTTGCGGGAACCCAAGCGTTGGGTGAGGCTGAATAAGCGCATCATAGCCATAAACTTGTTCTAACATATCCGTTGTTAGTGCTTGCCACGGACCAGCATCAGCCACGATTTTCCCTTCATGGAGAACGACCAATCGGTCCGAATATTGTGCGGCTAAATTAAGATCATGCAGTACCACAACGACAGCGGCATTATCCCGATCAGCAAGATCACGGGCGATCTTTAAGGTTTTATGTTGATGAGGGAGATCTAATGCCGACGTTGGTTCATCCAACATCAGTAACTTTTTGTCTTCAGATTGAGTAAGTTGCGTCAGTACTCGTGCTAAGTGTAATCGTTGCTTTTCACCACCAGACAGTGCCGGGTAACGACTCTCAGCAAGATGTGCCACATCGGTAATTCGCATATTCTTCAGTGCCAACGCTTCAATCTCTGAATTCGGCATGGTGAGCGGGATCGCGCCGAGCTGAGCAACTTCTTTCGCCAAAAACGGAAAAGTCAGCGTGCTATGTTGGGGTAACAGCGCAACATGCTTCGCTAATGAGGATGCTTGCCACTCATCCCTGTTCTTACCGAAATATTCGATTTGACAATTTGCAGGCAGTTCACCACTGAGAACTTTCAGTAATGTACTTTTACCAGCGCCATTTGGCCCTAATAACGCTGTCACTTGACCTGATTTAACAGCGATATCGATATTATCCAGAATGACTCTCGACCCAAACTTAATCGAAATAGATTGACCCGATAATGCGGTTTGGTAGGTCATAGCATTCTGCCTTTCTGTTGGAATAGGAGGTAAATAAAGAATGGCGCGCCGATGATCGCCGTTACAATGCCGACGGGAAGTTCCGCAGGGGCGACGGCGACTCTTGCGAACATATCCGCGAAAGTGAGTAATAAAGCGCCTAAAAGTGCCGATACTGGGATCAAATAGCGGTGATCTGGACCCAGTAACATACGCCCTAAATGGGGCACGACTAACCCGATGAAGCCAATCATACCTGCGATACTGACAGTGACTCCAACCCCTACCGCTGAAAGTAAAATCAATGAACGTTTCAGCTTCTGAACCTCGATACCCAAGTGCTTAGCTTCCGCCTCACCTAATAATAAGGCATTTAAAGGCATGGCTTTCCTTTGGAACAAGATCGCTATTACAACTAAAGTAACACCAGCAAGCATAATGGATTGCCAATTGGCACCAGCCAATGATCCCATGGACCATAAACTTAAATCGCGTAGGGTTTGGTCATCAGCAATAAAGTTCAAGTAACCAATTGCAGCGCCTGAAAGTGCGCTGATTGCGACACCCGCAAGTAACATGATGGTGACAGATGTGCCAAATTTACTTGTCCCCAGTTTATAAACTAAGACGGTTGTAAGAGCACCACCGAAAAAAGCAAATAAGGGCAGGGCAAACAGGTTCATTAATGTAGGTAAGCTGGCGCTAATGCTACCAAGGGCAACAATGGCAATCGCCGCCCCCAGTGAAGCCCCCGAAGATACACCGATAATGCCTGGTTCCGCGAGAGGGTTTCGAAATAAACCCTGCATCACAACACCACATAATGCGAGAATGGCACCGACCAAAATACACAATAAGGTTCTAGGCAAACGAATCTCATTGATGACCATTTTGATGTGAGGTGCTACGTCATGCTCAGGATTGACGATGCTTAACAGGCTATCGGTAAAGCTGATGTTCATCGGCCCTACAGTGATGGATGAAACCATCACTGTCACGAGAACCGATGCCAATGTTAATAGAATCAATTGGAAGGGGATACGACGAAGAAACATACTGCTTCCCTAACACCTTACTGATAAATCATGCCGTTGAGACGCTGCGCTTCACTCAGGCTTTTCAGACCTAAACCGCCGAGCAGAGCACGCCCATCAATGGTAATGATTTGCTTGTTTTTCCCTGCTGGAGTTGCAGCTAACAGCGGCATACGTTTAATAATTTCATCAGCACCACCTAATGATTTGAAGCTGCGTCCACTGACCAAAATCACATCGGGTTGCATCTCAATCATCGCTTCCGTCGAAAGTGGCTTATACGACGTCAGTTTATCCGCAGCTGGATTGATACCGCCAGCCAACTTGATAATGGCATCTGGGGTGGTGTCAGCACCAGCCACGTTTGCTGGGCGGCCTTCATGAATCAGCAAAAATAGAATTTTCTTTTCTTGACCTTTCTTTGGTTGGTTAGTTGCGAGAGCAGCAACTTGCTTCGTCACATCCTCTTTCACCGCTTGCGCTTTATCCTGTTTGTTAAGAATTTGAGCAATCTGGTCAATACGAGTTTTTAAGCCTTGAACGGTCGATTCAGTATTCACGACTTGCACATCTACGCCCGCTGATTTGAGCTGGTCAAGTGTTGCTTTTGGGCCCATCTCATCAGAACCAATCAGTTTTGTTGGCCCTAATGCTAAAAGACCTTCTGCAGACAGACGGCGATGATAACCGACTTTCGGTAGTGGTTTAGGTGATTGGCTGGTGACGTCAACAGCGATCAGCTCCGAGTCTGCACCTAGGGCAAGCATTAATTCAGTGACTGAGCTGCCAGCACTGATAATGCGTTCTTGGGATTGAGCGTTTACAGATAAAGGAAGAACAAGGCACGCACAAAGTAGTGCCGCGCGTTTTAGAATTGAGTTTGATTTCAACATAGTCAGGTCACTGTGCTTGGGTATATATGCCCATTTTTACATTCGATGGTAAATAAAGCCGTCTTTCACACCTAAGTGTTACAGGCTTGCCTGAGATGACAGTGATAAAACACGAAATTGAATTCTTTATAAAATGAGCTTTACACCATTAAAATCAATTGTGATTTATGTTTTATGCAATTAAATCTTGGCAAAAGTGTCGAAAAATGAAATCAAAATTGCTTGAAATGCAACTGATTGAGCAGTATTTCGCGTGTGTTCCCAACGACTTCGGTACAATTTCTTGCTAATTAGCAAAAATTTGATCTGGATTATTACACTCAATGCAAATAATAGCAATTATCAATTGCATTATCGTTTTCTCGGTTTTATGATTCCATCGTGAACCGACCTAGACCCCTTTTTATAAGGGCTTGAGTTGTAATATGAGCCTAGACATCACACAGTTAGACGACACCATTCTTGCACGTAAAACCGCAGAACCATTGAGGTTTGCGTTTGAAAAGAAAACATCAGCTCACGCTGGTGGGATGTCGCGTCCCGCAAACCCTGAAACATTTGCAAGTCTCAGTCACACCCTTTTTGAAGATGACACCCGTTCTGACGGACGAAGGTGCCTTTATATACACATTCCATTTTGTCGTGTTCGCTGTACGTTTTGTAATTTCTTTCAAAATGCGGCGAGTCAAAAGTTAGTGGACGAGTATTTTGACGCGCTCATGCAAGAGTTGAAGGAGAAAGCCAGTTTACCTTGGACTCGGTCAGGGCAATTTCACGCGGTATACATTGGGGGGGGAACTCCAACCGATCTTTCTGCGGATCAAGTCATGGCTCTGGGGCAGGCAATTCGTGACTTGTTTCCATTAAGTGCGGACTGTGAAATCACTTTAGAAGGGCGAATCAATCGCTTTAGTGACGAAATGTTCGACAAAGCACTGCGTGGTGGATTTAACCGTTTTTCATTTGGGATCCAGAGCTTTAACACCAAGGTAAGACGGAGTGCAAAACGCCTCGATGATCGAGAGGATGTGATGGCGCGAGTGAAAGAGCTCGCTCAAGCGGACAGTGCACCAATCATTCTCGACTTGCTCTACGGCTTGCCGTATCAAACCATGGATGTATTCCGTCAAGACCTCGATGACTACTTGGAAACGGGAGCACATGGGGTGGATTTGTATCAGCTCGTGGTGGGTGGAAGTGCCCCTATGATCAATCTGGTTGAGAAAGGAAAGCTAGCACCGCCCGCAGAGACGCCTGATAAAGCCCTGATGTACCAATTAGGGGTGAACTATATGGCTGAACATCATTTGAAGCAGCTGAGTGTCAATCATTGGGCGATCGATAATCGTGAGCGTAGCCTATATAACAGTTTGGCCAAAACCAGTGCACAAGTCTTACCCATTGGATGTGGTGCAGGAGGGAGTGTTTCCGGTTATAGCATGATGCATCAGCGTAACTTGGAAGCTTATGTTACCGCGATAAAAAATGGTAAGTCGCCGTTGATGATGATGGCGAAACAACATCCACTTGAGCCTTTGTTCGCTTCAATAAAAGCGGGATTTGACCGTGGTGTTCTGTGTCGAAGAAATGTCCCCGATATTTTTGGGCAATCGACGTTTGATTGGCTCAAACCTTTATTTAGCGTCTGGCAAGAACGCGGTCTGTTGCGATTGGAAACCAACAGCGCCGAGCTGACTCTTGCTGGCAGTTTTTGGTCAGTGACCTTGGCGCAAACGTCCATTCGTGTATTGACCACTTATTTCAACGAACAACGTGCGATAGCGTAACGGAAGTAAATGATGACTTCATTAACACAACAAGTGGCGGAGCTTCTAGAAGCCGAGCCAAAATTATTGCCAGCGGCAATGGCACAGCGTCTACAAGTAACGGAATATCAAGTTGTAGCGGCGCTGCCAGACGGGATGGTGGGCATTCTACCCGGTGAACAGGCGGAAACTTTACTTGAGAACCTTTCGGATTGGGGAACAGTGACGACCATTGTTCAGTCTTTCGGTTCTATTTTTGAAGTGAAAGCCCCATTCCCTAAAGGAAAAAATGCTCGTGGTTATTACAACTTAATGGGCAAGCAAGGTGAAATGCATGGTCACTTGCTATTAGAGAATGTTGCCCATATTGCACTCGTTAGCAAGCCATTTATGGGGCGTGAAAGCCACTACTTTGGTTTCTTTAGTGAAGCTGGAGACAACATTTTCAAAATCTATTTAGGTCGTGATGACAAGCGTCAGCTTCTGACTGAGCAAGTCGAAAGGTTTAAGAAAATACAGCAGAACGCTGCTATCTAATCAATACCTGTCTGCGCTTAACTAGACAGAGACATACATAAAAAGCGCTGTGAAAGACAAACATGGAATTCAACAGCGTACTCAACGAGGAGAGAGAAATGGATCAGCAAGTCAAACAAGAGCGTCTTCAGGGACGTTTAGGTCCAGAAATTAAAGAGTTTCGTGAAGAGCGTCATACGTTGCAACTCGCTACAGTGGATGCTGAAGGTCGACCTAACGTAAGCTATGCCCCTTTTGTGCAAAACCAAGAAGGCTACTTTGTGCTCATTTCTAAAATTGCACGCCATGCACGCAATTTAGAAAATAACCCAAATGTTTCTATCATGATGATTGAAGATGAAACACAGTCGAAGCAAATTTATGCGCGCAAGCGTCTTACCTTTGATGCAACGGCCTCTACGGTTGAGCGTGATAGCGATCTGTGGGTACAAGTGCTTGCTCAATTGAAAGGTCGTTTTGGTGAGATTATCGATGGTCTTAGCCAAATGGAAGACTTTGTGTTGTTCAAACTAGAAGCGGATAAAGGTCTTTTCGTGAAAGGCTTTGGTCAAGCATTCCAAGTAACGGGTGATGATCTAGTTGATTTCGTTCACCTTACGGAAGGTCACAAAAAGATTTCAAACGATTAATTGCTTTAAAGAGCTGATTGTTTTAAAGAACTGAACGCTTCAAAGAACTTGCCGATTTAAATAGCGGCTCTCCTTCACGCGATTCATAGTCGGTGGGCAGTGGTTTTACGGTTATCCTATCTGTTGGATGTTGTTCAGTAGGTATATTTTGCATTGCTAAAAAGAGCCAGTTTATACTGGCTTTTTTCGTTTTTACGCCGGAGCCTCATGAAACCGATCAGCAAAGATATTGGTGAGATTTGTTACCCTTTTATCTATGAAGACAGTCCAGTCTGCGACTTTGAGATTTTATCGGATGAGCTATGTACGCGGGTAGGATATGTTTTGACCTTGGAACTTGACGACTATAGCCGTGACATTTTAACAAGGATGCAGCCTAACATTTATCACTTAAATGGCTCGGTTCGAGGAAAAGTCGCCATCGGTGAGCAGGAGCTTAATGAGTTAAAGCGAGACTATGACGAGATAAAACAGAAGTTATCTGGTGGTTTTAAAGGCTTTGTTTTGCCCGGTGGTCATCCGATAGCATCACAGCTTCATCTTTGCCGCAGTTTAGCGAAGAAAGTCACTCGTGCTTTGGTTGCAATCGAACATTCTGGTAAAAAGTCTCCCGATCCTGTTCTATTCCGTTATGCGAATTTGTTAGCCAACATTTTGTTCACACTGGCTTCGTATACCAATAAGCAACATGAAGTCGAAGAGGTTGAATTTGTCTCTCGAAGCTATCCGCCGATAAATAAGTAAGCGACTATAATGTCATCACTCCCTGAGCGAACGGTAAATGCTAGGGAGTGAATGATGAGGTCAAGGGACTGTTTTAGACGGTTTCCGCTGATGATTCTAACGCTTTAGCACCACGCAACATAGCTTCGATCAGTTCACCCGCGTTAAACTTCTCCAGTGCTTCATGGGCTCCGACTTGGTGCGCACGATCGACACAGATTTCACTCGAAAGTGACGTATGAAGAATACGGTATGAGTGATTCAGTGAGGCGTCATTTTGCACTTCAAATGCTAACTCGTAACCATCGAGACCAGGCATCTCAATATCGCTGACGAGCAGGTCAATGGCTCTGTTTTCGGCAGCTTCACTGCGCATCAATTGAAGCGCATCGTCACCATTTTTACAGATCAGGTAAGGGATATTGATTCTGTCGAGCGCATCACTGAGCTGCTTGCGGGCAATGGAAGAATCATCCACCAGCAAGATATTGAGCGCTTTCAATCTTTCTCGTTCAATATCCGTCAGCATTGGTATTTTGGCATTTTCGTATTGCGGGTAGATTTTTGAGAGCAGTAACTCTACATCCAACATTTGTACAATATTATCTTGGTAACGTGTAATGCCTGTGACAAATACATTCTTCCCTGCGGTTTCAGGCGGAGTTTCGATACTTCGCCAATCGCATTCGATGATTTTTTCGATCGATCGGACCATGAAAGCAACAACAGTACGCAGACAATCCGTGACAATCAAATAGCTGTTTTCGTATTCTTCACGAGCGATAGGGCGGAAACCTATTGCTGCCGCCATATCAATGACGGGCACGGTCATGTCTCGAATGGTAACCGTTCCAATGACATGGTGGTGAGAATAGGGGATTTGTGTTGTTGGCATGTAAGGGACGATTTCGCGAACCTTAAGTGTGCCAATAGCAAAATTCTGCTGCAGGGTGAGTTTGAACATCAACATCCCTTGAGACTGGTTTGCTTTACTGACCGTTTTAGCCATGAGTGCACCTAACGTTGTATTACTGCTTTCTAATAACTTTAATCTTAACGCATGGCTTGCTGACTGCAAGCCGTGTAGATGGCAAAAACCGCAAACGAAGCGAGGTTTATCTACGAAAGATTAAATAGTTAGCAGAAAATCAAGAAATGTGTAAGCAATGGCAACGGCTGCGGGGAGAAACTCTGATTAGACGCCATTTTTTGGGAGGATTGTAAGGTGTTTCGTCAGGAGTGAAGGCGCTTGGGTATCCGCTCGGATTAAGGTAGACTGCGCTTTTTCTTGGTTAGCAATTGGAGTTCAACATGGCTAATACAGCAGCGGCACTGCACATTCTTGTAAAGCATAAAGAGCAAGCAGAAGACATCATTAAACAATTAAAGAAAGGTGCTAAGTTTCAAACGCTCGCCAAGAAATACAGCACTTGCCCATCGGGTAAAAAGGGTGGAGATTTAGGTGAATTCCGTAAAGGTCAGATGGTGCCGCAATTCGATAAGATCTGCTTCAGTGGTGAAACCTTAGTGCCTCATCTAGTGAAAACGAAATTCGGTTGGCATGTTGTGAAGGTGCTTTACCGCACTTAATGAAAGACAGTATTCGTTTTTTATACATATAAACATAAAAAGGCTGAGTCATTTGACTCAGCCTTTTGTTATTTACTCTAAAGCTTATGCCATCGTTAACGAGTAACGATTACTGTGCTTTTGGAGTGAATGTCTTGATACTGCGATCTTCAGCTGCAACTGGCTCAATTTTCTGGCCGTTAGCGGTTAGATCACGAACGTAATCAATGAAGGTTTCAGTGTACAGTTTTAGTGTGTTCTCGTAGCGAGACTTGTCAGCTGAAACTTTGCCGAATGTTAGGTAACCATCTTTACCACCAGCGATGTAGTCGTTAGTTACAACAACAAGTTCGCGGTCGTCTGTCAGCTTAGACCAAGAACCGTCGCCTTTTGCCTTCACTTCAAAGTTGTGTACACGTTGACCCGCTGGACGGTTGAAGTCTACATCGTAACGGATACCCGCAGCGTATGGGAATGCACCGTCAGAACCTTCAGCACTATTTTCAACAAACTCTTTGTACGCTTTGTCTACAGCTTCGTTAAGAACTTGCTTAACTTCAGCACCCGTCATGGTTAGGTTAACCATAGTGTTGTTGAATGGCAGTACTTTTGTAGCGTCTGCAACGGTGAATGTACCTTGAGTGATGTTAGCACGAGCACCACCACCGTTTTGGATTGCAACGTCAGCACGCTTAGTTTCTGCTAGGAAAGATTGCGCAACTAGGTCAGCAACTTGTGAGCCGTGTAGGTCAGTGTGAGTGTCACAGCCGTCTGCACCGCTGTGCTTTTGTTGACCTGGAACACGCTCGTAACATAGTAGTTCAGAAGCTTGAGCGATTTCATCATTCTTCATGATGTCCAGTTTCGCTGTGTATGCAGATAGTGTTGCTTGAGTTGCAGCATCAGGCTTAACTTGAACTAGGTTAGGTTGAGCTTTGATTTCAGCAACAACAGATTCTAGCTCTGCACCAGTCAGAACTTGCTTTTTACCGTTTGCATCTTTGCGCTTGAACTCTTGACCGATCAACAGGTGAGGAGTACCACCACAAGACGCCACTTTACCGTTGCCGTCGAATGACACAGAAAGCTCACCGAGAACTTGAGTGTATTGCCATGCTTGCGCTACACACACTTGGTCGCCGTCTTTGTTCGTCTTAATGGTAGGGTAAGGGCCGTCAGCCTTTAGACCTACAGAAGAGAAGTCGCCAAGTAGCGTGTGTGAGTCACCACCAATGATCACGTCAACGTCAGTTAGCTTAGTAGCAAGTTGAACGTCGTTAGAATATTGGTAGTGCGTCAATAGTACGATGTTTGAGATGCCTTTACCTACCAACTCATCAATGTACTTTTGAGCGGTTTCCACTTCATTTAGGAATTGAGTGGTTTCATCAGGGTTTGATGAGTTCATGGTTTTGTTCGCGATGTCGATACCAACGATACCGATCTTCTGCTCACCGTACTGCTTCACTGTGTATGGCTTGAAGTAGTCGTTTGCTGAGTTCATCGCAAGAGGAGAAACACCTTGCTTAGGGATCACGTTTGCAGCAATCACTTCAGTGCCACAGTTACCTGCGTTTAGCCAGTCTAGGAATTTAGCTAGACCTGCATCGCCATCGTCAAATTCGTGGTTACCAAGAGCAAAGGCATCGAAACAAGCGTGGTTCATCATTGCAGCATCAGCTTCGCCTTTGAACAGTGCGTAGTAAAGCGTACCAGAAATAGCATCACCCGCGTGAAGCTTAAGTACGTTTTCGTTTGCTTCTGTACGCTCGTTAAGTGCAGTAATAAGTGCTGGGTATCCGCCCACTTCAGCATAAGTTGTTTGACCACCTAGCTTAAGCTTTTGAGAAGAAGGTTCTAGATGAGAGTGATGGTCATTGATGTGTAGGATTGTCAGATCGAATGGCGCATTGTTTGCTGCAGAATCACTTGATTGCGTTGTTGCACATCCAGTCACAGCAAGTGCTGACAATACGGCTAATGCCAATGGGCTAGTTTTCATTTGTTATCCCTTTAATGAATTTATTAGAAGGTAGGCTTTTTACGGCTTCTAATTATAGGTACTTATGAAAACCAGAATGCACTTACATCTAAATAATGCGAAACGCATCAACGAATGTTGATGAAATGTGGTGATAAATGTGAATTCTATCATTAGATGTAGCGTATACGTAATCAAAATGTGTGTCGGTATACTGAAAAGTGAGAGGTTGAGCTCATTTTTTGTTCTGTTTCCAGAAGGGGTCTATAAAAGAGGTGGGTGTATATAAATAGCTAAAGTGAAACAGAAGGAGGGGGGACACAACAGGCGAGAGCTGGCGCATTGCATGAATACACTTTTCGCCTACCTTGTTTGCATGTGTTAGCGGTGATCGTTCTATGGCATTAAACGTAAGAGTAAGTCATGAAAAGCAGGTTCGAACGATGAGCTTTTGTAATGAAAACAAGCGCGTAACCTGATGACAACCTATGGTGATTGTTTTTAACTGCATAGCTATTCAACAGTGAGTTGAATGATGTTAAAAGCCTTGTTGTTGAAAGGTTAATTTAGCTCACAGCGCGCCTTGTTGCGATAGTGTAAAATGAGCCTGTCTCAGAAATGGTTTGTTACTTTGTTTTGAATTTTATTAGTAATTCTAAACCCGCAAAATAATAGGGGATAAATGTCCTTACTTTTTGTGTATAAATAAATTATATGCATATAAGATTTTTTGGGTTTAGCTTTCTGACAAAAGACTTTTTACAAGATAACAAAGCCGCAAGTCGCAGACTTAAAAACAGAAATTGGTAGCAATAAATCGTGAGCTTGTGTTTATGTTGTTGTATTTAAAGGGAATGTCCTCCCCATGCAAGAGCGGGTGTCGCAAGTTTGTGGGTGTATAAAAACGAGGAAAAGCACATTTTGGGAATGGCAATGTTTTTT
Organism: bacterium sp. HQB-39; assembly: GCA_043422575.1. GTDB lineage: Bacteria > Pseudomonadota > Gammaproteobacteria > Enterobacterales > Vibrionaceae > Vibrio. The sequence continues at coordinate 229,743 of JBHOHG010000002.1, forward strand.
GTGTTGTTGGTTGGGTTGAGTCGACCAAACAAAACCAAGCTAACAGTTCGAAGAAAATTCCTAAATAAATGTATTTCAAAATATGGTTAACGGTTTTATATCGGTCACTTTTTCTGTATAAAGTGCAGCGATTCTTAATTTATTATCCTCTCTATCACTTGGTTAACAGATTGTAATTGAAATGTTTTATGCTTGTTTCGGTATGATTTGTAGGCAAAATGGCGGGTTGGATGGCTAAATCGAGGATTCGTGAATAACCACTATTTTTCTGTGATCTTTTTCTTTATGTAAAGTATCCAGGGAGGATAAATGAAAACAAAATGTAACATTAAAGTTGCATTGATTATAGTGTCTGTCGTTGCTACAGCCCTTCTAGGGATTCTGTTCAGCACTGACATGGTGCTATTTGACCCTAAAGGGCCAATTGGTGAAGCTCAAAAATCTCTGATCATTACGTCAGTGCTATTGATGGCTATCATCATTATTCCCGTTCTATTTATGTCGGTGTACTTTCCGTACAAATACCGCCACACAAATAAAGACGCGGAATATAAGCCAAACTGGGAGCATTCAACCAAAATCGAGATCATCGTATGGGCTGTACCATGCTTGATCATTCTTGCTCTAGGCTGGGTTACTTACCTGACCACGTACTCACTCGACCCTCGTAAAGAGTTAGTATCAGACAAAGAGCCGCTTACTATCCAAGTTGTTTCGATGAACTGGAAATGGGTATTTATCTACCCTGAGCAGCAAATCGCAACAGTGAACGAAGTAGCGTTTCCTGTAGATCGTCCTGTTGAGTTCCTAGTAACTTCTGACACGACAATGAACTCTTTCTTTATCCCGCAACTTGGTAGCCAAGTTTACGCAATGGCGGGTATGGAAAACCGCGTTAACTTGATGGCAACTGAACAAGGTGTCTACCGCGGCGTTTCAGCAAACTACAGTGGTTTTGGTTTTGCAAACATGCGCTTTAAAGCACACGTTGTGGACAATGCCGGCTTTGATCAGTGGGTAAGCAAAGTGAAATCGTCAGACAAAGCGCTGAACGATGAAACTTACGCTTGGCTAACTGCTAATGCTAAAGAACAGATCAAGAAACAGCATCCGGTGACATACTTTAATTCAGTAGATCCACTGCGATTCAAAGACATTATTGAAAAACACTCGGGAGCTCAAAATGGCCTATAAAGGCGACGTATATGCCGAGGCAGATCCGATTTTCGGTAAATTAAATTGGGGTGTAATCCCATACACGGATCCTGTCATTCTGCCAGTACTGATCTCATGTATCATTGGTGGTATTGGTCTTCTAGGCTTCATTACTTACCAACGTAAGTGGAAGTACTTGTGGGAAACTTGGTTTACTTCTGTAGACCACAAGCGAATCGGTATCATGTATATCATCGTTGCTTTGGTAATGATGATACGTGGTTTTGCCGACGCCGTATTAATGCGATCTCAACAGGCCGCAGCCACGGTAGATGCCTCCTATCTGCCCCCAGAACACTACGACCAGATCTTCACCGCTCACGGTGTAATTATGATCTTCTTCGTGGCGATGCCGCTTGTGGTTGGTTTGATGAACATCATCGTTCCACTGCAAATTGGTGCCCGAGACGTAGCATTCCCGTTCCTTAACTCTCTCAGCTTCTGGCTGTTTGTTGTGGGTGCGCTTCTGATCAACCTTTCGCTATTCGTTGGTGAATTTGCATCGACAGGTTGGCTAGCTTACCCACCACTTTCTGGAATGGAATACAGTCCTTGGGTCGGGGTCGACTATTGGCTTTGGTCACTTCAGATTTCAGGTATTGGTACCTTGCTAACGGGTGTTAACTTTGTTGTTACTATCCTACGCATGCGTGCGCCTGGCATGAAGCTGATGCAAATGCCAGTATTTACTTGGACAGCTCTATGTTCTAACGCACTGATCGTACTAGCGTTCCCAATTCTAACAGTGACATTGACGCTGCTTACGCTAGACCGTTACATCGGCACTCATTTCTTCACGAATGACATGGGTGGCAACCAGATGATGTACGTAAACTTGATCTGGGCGTGGGGTCACCCTGAAGTATATATCCTGATTCTGCCTGCTTTCGGTATCTTCTCTGAGGTCTGTGCGACCTTCTCCCGTAAGCGTCTGTTCGGCTACACCTCTTTGGTATGGGCAACAGCAGTAATCATGATTCTTTCTTTCGTTGTATGGTTGCACCACTTCTTCACGATGGGGGCGGGCGCGAGCGTAAACGCATTCTTCGGTATAGCCACCATGATAATATCCATACCCACCGGGGTTAAGATATTTAACTGGCTATTTACTATGTACAAGGGTCGTGTCGAGTTCACGGCAAGTATGTGGTGGACCATTGCGTTCCTCATTACCTTTACCATCGGCGGTATGACAGGTGTAATGCTTGCAGTACCGGCAGCGAACTTTGTTCTTCACAACAGTTTGTTTGTTATTGCTCACTTCCATAACGTAATCATTGGTGGTGCAGTATTCGGTTACTTCGCAGGTGTGACTTACTGGTTCCCGAAAGCAACAGGCTTCATGCTGAATGAAAAACTTGGCAAGCTTTCTTGTGCACTATGGACCATTGGTTTCTTCGTCGCATTCATGCCAGTTTACGTACTTGGTTTCAACGGTATGACACGTCGTCTGAACGTTGCTGATAACCCAGAGTGGGCTCCACTGCTTTGGATCGCAGCATTCGGTGTTTGTATCATTGCAGCAGGTATCGCAACTCAGTTCCTACAGGTCTTCGTAAGTATTCGTGACCGTAAGAAGAACATGGACACAACGGGTGACCCATGGGATGGCCGTACTCTTGAATGGGCTACGTCGTCTCCACCACCATTCTACAACTTTGCAACGCTTCCGAAGATCCACGATCGTGACGAGCATCATTACTGTAAAGAGAATGGTACTGCTTACCAGAAACCAGAGCGCTATAAGCGTATCCACATGCCTAAAAACACGTGGGCTGGTGTTGTGATCAGTTTCTTCTCACTGATTTTCGGTTTTGCATTCGTATGGCACATCTGGTGGATGGTTATCCTAGGTACTGCGGGTATGATCATTTCATGGATCGCTTACAGCTTTGACCGCAACAAAGACTACTACGTTGAAGTATCTGAAGTTGAGGCAATTGAAGGCCCACACCTAGAAGCTGTTTACAAAGCTAGACCAGAATTCAGACCGTCATCAAAAGCTGACGCTTCAGCATAAGGATTGAGGAATTATTACTATGACCGCTTATGCAGATAATAACCTAGACAAAGCTACAGAGACCGCTCATGGAGCGGGCTCTCATGACCATGATGATCACGATCATCATGATTATGCAGGCGATACTGTTTTTGGTTTTTGGATTTACATCCTAAGTGACTGTTTGTTGTTCGGTACTTTGTTTGCTGTGTTTGCAGTATTCTCGAACAGCTTTGCTGGCATCGTTGAACCTTCTGAGTTGTTTAACTTATGGTTCGTTGCTGGTGGTACGGCGTTACTACTACTAAGTAGCTTTACGTTTGGTATGGGTATGCTGAAAGCGCAAGCCCGTGATATGAAAGGCATGTGGTTCTGGCTATGGACGACATTTGCTCTCGGCCTAGGTTTCTTGATCATGGAAATCTACGAGTTCTATCACTTCAGCCAAGCGGGTGCGACGTTTGATAGCAGTGCTTACTGGTCTTCATTCTACGCGCTAGTTGCGACACACGGTTTGCACGTATTTGCTGGTTTGATTTGGATGATCGTTTTGTACTTCCACTTCAAACGTGATGGCTTTACCGAAGACAACCAAGCTCGTCTTTCATGCCTAAGCTTGTTCTGGCACTTCCTAGACGTTGTTTGGATCTGTGTATTCAGCGTGGTTTACTTAATGGGAGTAATGTAATGGGAGCACCAACTACAGCTCACAACGAAACCGGCCATGGCGGCCAAGCACATGGTAGCGTGAAAGAGTACGTAATGGGTTTGATCTACTCAATCGTACTGACTGTGATTCCATTTGCGATGGTTATGATGGACGTAGGTTCACCACAATTGAAAGTGGGTGTCATCATGGTGTGTGCAATTGCACAGATCTTGGTTCAGCTTATTTTCTTCCTACACATGAACACGTCATCTGAACAGATGTGGAATACCACATCGATGGTGTTCGTGGTGGTCATTGTGGCCGTGATCTTGATCGGCTCACTATGGATCATGGAACACTTGAACCACAACATGCTTATGGGTCACTAAACGGTAGAATATATGTTCAAACATTATCTACAGCTGACCAAACCTGGCATCATCCGCGGCAACTTAGTTGCCGCGGCTGCCGGCTTCTTTCTGGCCTCTCAAGGCCAGATTGACTGGCATTTGCTGGCTGCTGTTTGTGTTGGTACGACATTAATCATCGCCTCTGGGTGTGTGTTTAATAACTTTATCGACCGTGATATTGATGCCAAAATGCAGAGAACTTGCCAACGAGAACTGGTTCAAAAAATTGTCCCTGTTTCTCACGCTTTAGCTCTTGCTTTGGTCTCTGGATTGACAGGCTTTTACATCCTATTTGAATACACATCGTTGATGGCATTCGGGTTTGGTGTACTTGGTTTTGTAGTTTATGTAGGTTTTTATACCTTGTACTACAAACGTCAATCGGTGCACGGTACCTTAATCGGTGGCCTTTCTGGCGCATGTCCACCTGTGATCGGCTATTGCGCGGTGACGAACCAATTTGATGCTGCGGGAGCAATCCTTTTTGTTACCTTCTGTATTTGGCAAATCCCACACTCTTACGCTATCGCAATTTACCGATTTAACGATTATAAAGCAGCGTCGATTCCTGTTCTGCCGATCAAAGCAGGCATCAATCGAGCTCGTATACATATCATCGGTTACATCGTGGCTTTCGCTATTGCCACTTCAGCGCTGACATACATGGGTTATGTTGGTAGCTGGTATGCACTATGTATGGGACTTGTTAGTCTTTACTGGTTGTACCTTGCAAAAGTTAGTTACCAAAAAATGCCAGCAGAACAATGGGGTAAGCAATTAACCATTTTCTCCATTGTTTGCATAATGGTATTCTGTTTGCTGATCTCGATTGATTTTACTGTGCCTGCACCTGAAGCAGTACAGGCTATGAATACTCTTTTCCTTGGTAACGGAATCAGTTAATGACAAAAAATCCTGTGAAATGGGTATTGCTTGCTGGCGCACTTGCGCTAGCTGCAATTCTCGCCCTCTATTTTGACAATACCACCATTCCCCTCGGTGAGAAGCCTCGCCAATTTGAAGATCTTGGTGGTCATTTTAAGCTTGCAAGCCTTAACGGCGATATCGACCTTGAGCAGTATCGTGGCAAAGTGGTTGTGATGTACTTTGGTTTCCTCAATTGTGCCGAAGTGTGTCCTTCTTCTGTTGGTGTTATGTCTGCTGCAATGCAGCAAGTGGATCAACAGTATTACAACGATATTCAAGGCTTCTTTGTTAGCGTTGATCCAAAACGTGATGACTTAGAATCACTGCATCAATTCGCTCAACACTTCGACCCTCGTATTCTTGGCCTTACTGGCACAGAAGAAGAGATTGATGAGCTAACGAAAAACTACGGTGTGTACTACGATATGGTTGATCTTGAATCATCTGAGTTGTCTTATACCGTCGACCACGTTTCTCGTTTCTACATTCTTGACGAGACGGGTGATTTGATTGATTCAATGAGTCATAGCACCACGCCAATTGAGCTGGCGGCTCGTTTAGAACGTGCTGTTAACGGCCGATAAGAAAGAGGTTTAGCCATGAAGTTTGGGTTAACCATTCTTATCGCCATTATTGCGGGTTTTGCTATCTCTGGTGTTGTCGGCTTGATGACACCGTCAGAACCTGAATCCACTCCAGTGAAAACCGTTTCGGGAACGTCTCAGCAACTGAGTGATACGCTTCTGGCAACAAACGCTTATATCAAGAGCACGATACCAGGCATCAAAGTCAGCTCGGGGTACGTGACACTCACTAATCAAGGCACCGAACCCCTTGTTTTGATTGGCGCAGAGACAACTCAAGCTAAGCATACTGAGTTCCATCGCATGTTTTTGCAAAATAGTCGTATGGCTATGCGCAAGGTGGACAAAGTGGAAATTCCGGCTGGAGAAACGTTTGTCTTCAAGCCGAATGACTTTCACTTTATGTTTATGGGATTGTCACAACAATTCAAATCGGGTGAAACGATCGATGTTGACCTCATCTCAATATCAGGTGAGCGTTACACAGTCTCGATGCCGATTATGGACGTAAAATCAACGCGCTAAATCATTGGCGCGTTTTTGTTTTTGCCATTAGCATATCTTCTTCACTGTTCGTATCTTCATTTGAGGAAATGGAATGAACCTAGTTCGAATCTTCAGCGGTTTATTACTCGCATCCAGTACGCAAGTTGTTGCAAGCACCTCTATGGATAATATTGCCAAGGCGCAAACTATCCCATGTTCTAGTGAGTTGCGTACTTTAGCGTCAGAAAATTTAAAAACGAATCCACATCGTATGCTGGCATATCAAGAAAAAGATGACGACGTCCATCTTTTCAATGCACTTGCAGTAACCAGTTACCGTGATAGGGACAGCCACGTAACGTTCCATGGTGTTAAAAACGCTCACGGTGGCTGTGATACGTCCGTAGTTGAAAGTTACGTATTGGACACCCCTTGCGCTGATGCTCGCCATGAAGCGTTCAGTAAATGGAATTTTCAAGGTCGCCTGAATGAAAGGACTATGGTCCTGACCAGTAAGCGCATTGAAGGTAAGCAAGCCTTTCTTACGGAGCAAAACACGGCGGTATGCTTAGTGACGACTCGTAAAGTTGTGCATAATCCAAGTAAATAGAGCAGTGTTCCAGCCGTCTCGTAGTAGGTCTACGATCGACGGTTTTTATTTCTCAATTTCTACGCCTACCAAACGTGATCTCATGCACAGGATGGCGTTTTCTCCTCTAGTCAAACAGGTTTAGCTGCCGCAACATAGAAGCATTGTTGCCCCTAGGCTCAACATTGGTTCGCTTCTCGCCGTTCAACTCTACGCCCTAACTATCAGCCTACGAATCATGTGGTAGGGGGGGATGGCGTGTTCAAATTTCGCCATATACTTTGACCATGACCTAGTTGCTGTTGATTGCTAGGTGTTAAGCAAAGGAGAAAACTCATGGTTTGCCATACCGCCAGTAAGTTCGATGCGTGTAATGTCATTCTTCACGCATTTGATTGGCGCTATTTAGACGTTGTTGAGCAGGCAGAGAAAATTGCGTCACTGGGATACGGCTCGGTATTGGTGTCACCCCCAATGCGTTCATTAAAAAAAGCAGAGGGCACAAAGTGGTGGCAGCGTTATCAACCTCAAGATTATCGAGTGATTGATAATCAACTTGGTAACACCCAACACTTTGCATTAATGGTACAAACGCTCGCTCAACATGGTGTCAAAACCTATGTCGATGTGGTGTTTAACCACATGGCGAATGAATCGGACATTCGTAATGATTTGACCTATCCCAATCAAGATGTGCTGAATCATTATGCTCAACATCCTGAACACTTTTCGTCACTGACGCTATTTGGAGACTTGTCGCAACCCCTGTTTCAGAGCAGTGACTTTGTCGACGCCTTTGGTATTGAAGACTGGACGGATAAATGGCAGGTGCAAAATGGGCGAATAACTGGTGGCCCTAAGGACCCAGGATTACCGACGTTACAAGATAACCCCCATGTTGTCTCGCAGCAACGTGCTTACCTAAAAGCCCTTAGACGTCTCGGTGTGAAAGGTTTTCGTATTGATGCTGCCAAGCATATGACGATAGAGCACCTCAAGAAAGTTTGGACAGAAGACATTACAGACGGCATGCATATCTTTGGTGAAATCATTACGGACGGCGGTGCAACGGTAGAAGAGTACGAATTGTTTCTGGAACCCTATTTGTCTGAAACACGTTTAGGCGCTTATGATTTCCCTTTATTTAAAACCCTCTATCAAGCGTTTTCGAAGCAAGGGAGTTTTAAAAGCTTAATTGACCCGTACTGCTTTGGTCAGGCATTGGAGTATCACAGAGCGATCACCTTTGTGATCACCCATGATATTCCTAACAATGATGTTTTCTTAGATTTGGTCATGGATGAGTGCAGCGAATGGCTGGCTTACGCGTATATTTTTGGACGAGATGGGGGAGTGCCTTTGGTGTACACCGACCTTGATACCAGTGGCATACGGGATAAGCAAGGCAACCCGCGATGGCTGCAAGCTTGGTGTGACCCTCGAATGGCCACCATGATTGACTTTCATAACCGATGTCATGGCACGCCCGTGCAATTGATGGAGAGCAATGATGACCTGTTAGTTTTCGGTCGAGGTGATCAAGGCGTCGTGGTGATCAACAAGTCAAAAAGACCGCAAACCATCAGCTTTAGCTCACAGCAAAGGTGGCAAGATTTGCTTTCAGGCCAAGCCTTTAGTGGCAATGAAAAAGGTAAGGTTCAGTTTAAAGTCGCCAGCCAGTCAGCCATGATGATGGTGCCTAAATCGGCGATGTAGAATCGCTTGTTAAGTGAAATAAATGCCGAACAACCGTTATGTTCGGCATTTTGATCATCGTTGGACGCTTCGTGATGACTACTTAAACAATAAACTTATTCAACACGGCATCTTGCTCGCGGATATTTTCGGTTTGAGCCTGCATGGCCACATTCGCTTCGTCTGCTTGAGATGAAACCTGCTCCGACAGGTCTTTAATCTTCACGGTATTAGAGTTGATCTCTTCTGCGACTAAACTCTGTTCTTCAGCAGCCGATGCGATTTGAACATTCATGTCACTGATTTGATGAATGGCATTGCGGATCCGCTCAAGGGCATCATTCGCTTGCCCAGCTCGAGTGACCACATTGCTGGCCGTGTTCTTACTCTGATCCATCGCATTGGCCACTGAGCTCGCCCCTGTTTGTAATTGCTCAATCATGTTTCGAATTTCAGTAGTGGATTCCTGAGTTCGCTGAGCTAAGGTACGGACTTCGTCAGCAACCACAGCGAAGCCTCGCCCAGATTCACCTGCACGAGCCGCCTCAATCGCCGCATTCAGTGCCAGTAGATTGGTTTGATCAGCAATGTCATTAATGACTTTTAAGATCGTCTCAATGTTATCGGTGGCAGATTCCAGTGCACGTACTTCTTCTACGGCATCATCGATCCTTGCAGAGAGTTCCGCAATAGACGCTGTGGTGTCATTCACAACGGATGTACCATCAATGGTGGCATCATCCGCTTCTTTCGCAGCACTGGCAGCACTCTGTGCGTTTGAGGCGACGTTCGCAGAGGTTGTCGCCATTTCATGCATTGCCGTTGCGAGCTGTTCCAACTCGTGTAATTGCTCGCGCATGGCACTGGAAGACTCTTGCAGTCCTCCTGAGGTCATTTCTGAACCCCGTAAAATCTCCCCACCAATCGCTTTAGATTGTTTAATTAACTGCTGTAAGGTTTCGGTAAAAGAATTAAAGCCATGAGCAAGCTCAGCAAATTCTTTGTCTGAATTCGTCTCAAGCCTTTGGGTTAAATCTCCCTCACCTGACGCCACGTCTTTGATGGCTTGGTTTAAGGTATCAAGTGGTCTGAGTAAGGTCGAGATTAAGAGCAGTAATACAGCGATACTGATGACCAATGCGATGACGGTATAAACAATGGAACTGTTTCGTAAATCATTAATTGCTGCATAAGCAATGGTTTCATCAATGACAACGCCAACATACCAATTTTCACCGGGAATCTTAGCAAAATCGACCGTGTAGAATTGCCCTTCAATATCGATATGTTGTGGTTCGGTAAGAATTTTCGTGTCAGGCAGATAGTTGCTCATTGCCTGTCCATTCTGAGCTGCATCGGGGTGTGCAATGGTCGTACCGTTATCGGAAACAATGAATACGTACCCTGCATTAAACAGCTCAACCTGATTAACCAACTCTGCCAAGCCGCCTAATGAAACGTCATAGAAAATGGCACCGATAAATTTCCCTTTATCTTTCACGGGGGTTGCAATTGAGACCAAAATTTCATTCGTTGCAGAATCGGCGTAGGGAGCGGTGATGATTAACTTGTTCGCATTTTTGGCGTCAATGTACCAAGGTCGAACACGTGGGTCCCAAGTTGGACCAGGATCCCAACTAGGGTCGTTGTTGATGTTCGAGCCATCGTCCTCAAACCCAAGCCCCGCTAGCAGAAACGTTTCCTTGACGACGGGACGAGTGATCACATCGGTGATGTGTTTTGGGGTGAGGTTTGTTTCCAACATACTGGTGGCATAGGCTGCCACTGACTTACGACCATTGATCTCAGCGGCGACGGTATTACGCACACCATCGACGATTTCTTTCACGCTGGACTCAACCTGCTGCTTTATTTGCTCTTGCATTGAAAGGTATTGTTTCATAGTGAGCAAAGATACTGTAACAAGTAGCAGTAGTGTTGAGGCGGCGACGATCTTATGACTGAACTTCATTGCCGTTCCTTACCTAAAAGTGGTTGTTGCCTTAACTAATAATTTTATAGTTAGCGTTCAGCCCTTTATCCAGTAAAAAAGCGCATTGGTGCAGAAATAATCCTAATTTTGAAGTTTAGAGGTTTTGGACACTTGGTTGAGTTTGCCCCTTTTAAGTCGTTCAAAAGTGTTAGGTAGGATAGAAAGCCCGATCATCAGTGCCATCATGCCATATTGCATCAGAGAGTAATCTTCGCTTAAAAGAAGCACACCGCCAGCAATACCGGCAAGAGGGTTGGCGATCCCTCCAAAAGCAAAGTCAATCACAGACATTCGTTGCAGCAGCCAAACAAGCAACGTATAGGCCGCTGCAGTATTGAGCATGCTTAACCAAATAAGGCCAAAGACATTGCTGATGCTTATATTACTGACAGCGTTGAGGTAGGGGGCTGGTGTTCGTAGCATGTCAACGCACATCACCATCGACAGAAAAACGCTTCCAAGTAACAATTGCCAAGTGAGAACACTATACCAATGCATTGTTTGACCCAAGCGTTGGGTGATCATGCTCCCTGATACAACACAACTGAGTGCCATGAGCAGTGCCACCAAACCTATCCAGTCAAGGTCCAGGGCTTTGGGATCGAAAAGCCAAACGGCAGTGACCAGAAGCCCAACGCTACAGACACACTGATGTTTATTCGGTAGTTCTCGTCGATAAATCCAATGAAACAGCATTGCGACAACAGGGACAGCGACCATACCGACTCCCGAAATTGCAGCAGGTAACCTTAAAGCCATTATAAAAATGAAGCCGAAAAAAGCCGCAATGTTAACCAGACCTAATAGACTCAACGTCTTCCACTGACGACGGCTACTCGGTAGGCTAGGTCGAATGGCCAGTAGTAACAAGCCCGCAGGGAGGGCTCGAAGTAGTCCGAGCAAGAGTGGTGGCCACTCTGCTAGGGTGAGCTGAGTGACTGTGTAAGTCGTTCCCCATAAGAATGCAGGGATCATAGCAAGGAAAATGTTCACGAAAAGTATCTTTATGTAAAGCTATATGGGTCAAAATATAATCGCCACTTTGCATTGTGTAAAGTATTTTCATGTTAAGATAAAAATTGGACAGTAAAGGAAGTAGAGGAGAACGGTGTGGATGCCATCGATAGGCTGATAAGCCAGTGGGATACAGAAAGACCGGAATTGGATACGGAGCCGATGGCGTTGTTTGGACGCATTGTACGCATAGCGAAACATTTAGAGACGGCAGTCGCTAAATTGCATAAGCAGTATGATTTAAAGTTGGGGGAGTTCGATGTGCTTGCCACTTTAAGGCGCAGTGGTTCTCCCTATTGCCTAACCCCCTCTGAATTGGCCGCAAGTTCTATGCTCACCTCAGGTGCAATGACGAATCGACTCGACAAACTGGTAGACAAACAGCTCGTTGCAAGAGATCACTCGACGGAAGATCGTCGTAGTGTCACAGTGAAACTGACGGAGTCAGGTCTGTCGCTGATTGATGAGCTCGTCGATAAGCATGTCGCATTACAGCATCAGTTAGTGGAAAACTTAGGTGCTGCCGAGCGCGAACAACTTTCACCTTTACTCAAGCAGTGGTTGCTGCAATTTGAAAGCGATTGATGTTTTTTCACCAGCGGGCTGGGAGTCGAATTTTGAACTTTTGCCTTGAAACCAGTGACAAGGTTTAAATACCGCATCTTGAAATCGCTTTGCTATAAGCGTTTATAAGCGATTACTTTCTTATAAAGCTACGTACGTATTTTTCAGAAAAGAAAATGGCTCCTAGAAGGAGCCATTTGTTTACTAAGCCTAGATTTTAACCAATTGAATAATTGGACGTCGCTAGTGATTTTAATTTTGTTATTCGAGCAGATGCTTATTTTGATAATTAGCTCAAAAAATCGACTAACCTAAATCTAGAACGTTCGAGACTTTTGTGCAAACGTTAACCTGAATAAAAATGTAATCCCTCAATAAAACTGAGACGTATATTCCACTATTTTTGTAAAATTACTGAATATTGAATCATATGCACTCAGTGAATGGCATCTGGTTTGCTCAGTTAAGTCGTCAATGCCTTAGTTCAGATGCATCGTTGAAGCTATCAAGCAATTGCTGAGCAGAAGCTCACATCAGCATGGCCCGTGTCGAGGTCATAGTGATGATAAAGCTCAAAACAAGGGCGTTCGTCTACTTCTAGCCCTTGTTCGACGACTTGAGACATGATCGCATCCCATGCCTGTGAATATTGCGATGCGTTGGTGACGGCTTGACGCATCACTGCGTATTTTCCGCCAGTAAATGGTTTGACTTCAATACCTGCTGGCGTATCGATAGGTTTATCCAGCAGTATGCAGATGTCTGTTCTGCACTTGTCTGCGGGTGTCAGCTCTGGATTATCGTGATAGATAAAGATGCAAGGTTGCTGTGCCAAACCGTTTGGTTCAGCCCACGCATAGAGTTTTTCCGCCGCTGGCTCATAGTCTTGACCGTAAGGGCCAGTCACCCGAATAAAGGCAAGATGCCCTGCGTCAAACGATTGAATTTCCATTTTATGACTCCATAGTGTTGGTTCTTTTTCATCATAGGTCGATGTTGTAGAACGAGCGTGTCCAGTCTTGCGCAATGAGTGTCCAATCTTGCTGTTTCGCAGTAAATCGGCGAACTCTTCAATAGATGGGCACTCTCGGAGCTGGCTTGGGGTGAGGTTGAAGTGTTTTTTAAACGCTTTGGCGAGACTCTGCGAACTGGAAAAACCGTAGTCCAGCGCTACCTGTGTCACACTTGGCTTATGATAGAAAAGATCATGCGCCGCTCCTTCTAAGCGCAATCGTCTGAGGTAGTCATTCAGAGTTTCACCGACAGTAGCTCTGAAAATACGGTGGAAGTGGTAGGGAGAAAGACAAGCAAGCTGTGCCACTTCATCCAAGTTCATCGGCTGATTGAAGTGTTCTTCTAAATGTCGAATAACAGGGAGTAGGCGTTGGGAATAATCAGTTTTCATCGAAGTACAGACATAGAATCATCATACTTCAAGGTTACACTGAAAATGGCTAGATAAAAAAAGAGCCAACCGCAAAAGTGCGATTGGCTTATATATAGTGTGAACAATCATATTCACTAACAACGTCAGTTGGCTAGGTGACCCTCGGCTTAATAAGGGTCACTTTCTATAATGCACCTATCGTGCCAACTTTTAATTGCTAGAAAAACAGGCTAAAACAGGGGCTTTTGTGAGGTAGATTGTTAGCAGTGTGTAATCCGCCTCATTATGCAATTGCAAATTGCGAACGTAGTTTATTATGCTACTGATGTCTAACTACAGTAAGCATATTGCACTACTGACCTATCTACATAAAGCTGCGATTATCAATTTTAAGTGATAATAATTATCACTTGCAATGTTTTATTCTATCAATTAGCGTCTGCTTATGTAATGCGTTCGATGCTGATAACGTCTTAATTTGCAGATTGAAATTGACAGAATAACACCTAAATGATTGCGAGATATTCGGCTCTGAATGTTGCATCTTAAAATCAGTTGTTTATTTCAACATCAACAAGATAGGGCTCTAGGATCGCTGCGACAGGCACTTTACATCCTAAACGCGCAGCAAGTAGATACATTCCCGCGATTTTCCTGTGTAAGAAAATTGCGGGCGCTGGTGGCGTGTGCCAATAATCTTGCTCGAAACTTAAAATCTGTCCTGCTTGACGTAATCGTTGAGCTAAGTCGGTGGCACCGAAATCATAACGTCCTTCGCTCATCATAGGTTCACAAGCGAGCTGAACCAGATCAATGATGGATTGACGTTGCTCTTGGGCGATATCTTGGCTAAAGAAACCAATTTGTTCCAGAGCCTGATTTACTTCTTCCTGTTGGTTATTTTTTACAGCGCTAAACAGTTTTTTGTAACCTGAACTAAAGTGAGAGAGATATTCTCTTGAAGCTCCGAAGTCCAATAGTACGATTTTTTTGCTTTCTTCTTGATACAAATAGTTGGCGAAGTTTGGATCAGTTTGCACCATGTTAAGTTCGAATAACTCTTTGAATAGTAAATCGATCAATGCTGTCATCACTCGATCTTTCTCTTCTTGCGGTAAATGAGCAATCGATTCGATAGGCTGGCCTTCGACAAACTCCATCGCTAGCACAGTGTTAGAGCTACATTCAGGGTAAAATTTAGGGACAATAAACTCAGGGGACGAGGCCAGTGCTTGATGGTAAATGGTTAGGTATCTCGCTTCCCTCTCGTAGTTGGCTTCATCATGGAGTTGCTGCTTTGCTTCGTTGAGTAGCCCTTTATAGTCGACCCCTTCAGGGAAAATGCCGATGATTTTGAGTAAGGTAGCGACATTATCGACATCACTGTCGATGCTTTTTCTCACGCCAGGATATTGAACTTTAACGGCGAGTTTGTTGCCCGCATCATCGTAAGCAAGGTGAACTTGTCCAATCGAAGCACTGGCAATAGGATGAAAGTTAAAGGCAGTAAACTTTAATTTCCAATCCTCTCCAAGGTATTCAATCATCGCTTGGTTAAATTGCTTAGATGGCATTGGGGAAGCGTTGGAGCGTAATTTGGCCATAATATCGGCAAGCTCAGGAGTTAAAAAATCCCCGGCATCCATGGAGAGCATTTGTCCTAGCTTCATTGCTGCACCACGTAAGTCTGCGAGTTGGTCGGTGACTTGTTGAATGTTTTTTGGTGTGAGCAGTAAGGACTTGGCTTGAGGTTTTTCTCCTTTGACCCACTGCTTAGAGCCTTCACTGATGACGTTACCTGCCACTTTTGTTGCGAGTGAGGCAAATTTTCCCAATCGCGATAGTCGTCCAGCGGGTAAGCTTTTAGGCTGACTTCTTTCTTCGAGTATTACAGTGTTATCACTGTTTTCGGTGCGTTTTTGGGTATCGGTGTTATTACTGTTGTTCTTATTTAGGTTGTCGCTCATGAACGTGGATTCCTTAGCCTACTGAGAGTCCCGAGTAACCCATCGATTCTTTGCACTTTGGTGTCACTCGGGAATAGTTCGTATCTTACTGTGATTTTATACTTGGGGGATAATCACAAACGTCATCAAGTGAGTGATTTGTTTCAAGTTGTTCACACACGCTTATTCATAAAGTCACTTGGGTATACATATAATTTGAGAAACACATCCTTGTGTTCAAGGGCCTTCTGACTTGGGACTAGATGGAATATAGGAAGTACAACTGTGATTTCATTCTGATGATGATGCCACGAATAATGTCGAGGAAAGAGAGAAAACCTATCGGCTTTTCAGCACTGATCCAACCAAGACCGACGGACCCTACTGGGATGTCATAACCTTCTGGTTCGTTAATCTTTAAGCGAACGAAGTGATGCTTGTTTTGGACATTTTTTCCAGTGGTCGCGCGAACCGACTCATCCAAACCTAGTAAGTTTGATTGTGCTTCCCCAGTGGCTTCAACGATCCCTTCAACCTGTGCGGAGAAGACTTTCCCAGGGTAAACAGGTGTCGCGAACTCAGCCGCTTGTCCCGGTTTGACGTTTCGAATGGCTTGGTGATTGACCCGCATTAAAACGTACTTTTCGTCGGTATACATTTGCAGTCTTGGCATCATTGAGACACGTTGGCCTTCACGTAGAATAAAGTTGGTGACGAAACCATCGGTAGGAGCAAAAACTTGGGTGCTGTTTAAATCCCATTGTGCTTTGATCACCTGTTGTTCAGCTTGACTCCAATCAGCCTCTCTCGCAGCGGACTGTAAGGTTGCATGCTCAATGGCGAGCAGAGCTTTTTGTCCATCGAGTTTCTTTTGACTGAGTGAAGATTCTAAAGCCATCACGCGTTGCTCTGCGATATCGACACTGCTTCGTTGCTGGTCCATGTCATTGGACGAAATGGTGTGCTTTGCGACTCTATTTTGTGCTTGATATCGCTTTAACGTTGCCTGTTCCATTGCCACGGTCACTTTTGCCGATGCAAGCTCGCTGTTGGCCACCTTTTCAGCTTGTAACGATGCCTGATAAGACGCCTTTGCAACGTCGATGTCATTTTGAGCACTCTCAAAAGCAATTTTTGCTGATTGTTCCTTCGCTTTGGCTAAATTCAACGAAATTTCATATTGAGTCGGGTCCAGTTCGTAGATTAACTGGCCTCGCGCTACTTTTTGGTTTGGCGTAACGTGAATGGCTGACACTTTACCCGTTACGTTAGCCGAGTCCGGACGCAGTTGAATATGAGGAGATTGAACCAGCGCCCCCCCAGAGATGTCCATCGGAGTGAAGTTAATTAAACCCACCCAAACAAAGAGTAACCAAGCGCCGCCGCCAAGATACGAGAACCCTTTTGTGAAAGTATTCCAAGGCATACCGACCATACGCAATAGATAAATGAACAGCGCCCATACCGCTAAACCTTCTAACATAATGTGTTCTCCTGTTTAGTCTTCTCAGTGAAGAGTGACGTGTCGGTTTGCGTGACCACAGTAAGTGTGCTGTCGTCACTGAGGGCGTGAGTGCCTTTCTCAGGCTTATCATGGTGTGCCTTGTCGCTACTTCTCCATGTGTCACGTAAATGAATGATGGCTTTATCGCAATCGATATAAGCGAAAATGACGGCGAGTACCCAAACCCAATGCCAGACGAACCCAATCCAAGTTAAAGCGGTGATCAGACCCAATTGGTGGTGACCTGACTGGTGGGCTTTGTTAATGGGCATTTCATGAATTTTCCAAAAACCGTAACCAGCGGCACTGATAGTGAGCACTAAAACAAGACTGGCGACAACGTGAAGCGCGGTATCGGCGCCAGTGCCAACAAATGGGACACTCAATAAACTCATTCATTATTCCTCGTGAAATCGATAGCGTTATTTTCATTTTTAATTGCACAAAAGGGCGACTAATGACAGATTGCTTTAGTTTTTGACTTTATGTGATGGAATTGGTGGTTAGTTTTATGACCGATATACGATTTATTCGTGCTTTAGGCATTCTTCCTCTTCATCGACTGGCAAGGGGGCGGTATCCGATTAAAGCAGGCGACTTGGTGATCCCTGAGTCTGCCTTTGACAATGCGATGAACTTAATTCCAATGTCAGAGTTAAACGCTTGGTATCAAGCCTTAGCGGAGCAAACTCAGGACGACGATATTGTGCTCCAACTGGTTAAAGGCTTGGATATCACCAAGATGGGGATCATTGGACGATGGTTTTTTTCGGGCCACGACCTCGCGGCGACAATCCGTCGGATCAATTACGGTTTGGGTAGTTTACAATCCGGAGCTTATTTAACCGGCTCTCAGACGGGGACGGTCATCAAATGGAGCTATCAAAATCCATTCGTGGATCCGCATGTCAAAGTTCACGATAGTATTCGAGTTGCGATGTTTATGACCAAGGTGCTTCGTGAGTATCTGGGGGCTGATTTTTCACCGCAACGCGTCATGCTCAGTGGTGTGAGAGCAAATCAGGCCCTCTATGAAGACTATTTTGGCTGCGAAGTCGAATGGAGTCATAAGCAGACAGAAATCTGGCTGCATTCGAGTCATCGACAAGCCGAGTTACAAGTTAACAAGCGAACGCCGAAACCGCGACTCGCCATGAGTTTCAGTGAGCTTGATCAGCTGCTGAATATGCCTGAGCCGGGTGATGAGCTTAAAGTCATTTATGAGGTGATTAACTACAGCCGATATTACGGGTTGCCCACCTTAAATCGTGTGGCGGGTTTGCTTGGGTTGTCTGAGCAGCAATTGCAGCGTCGACTTCATGCCCTTGAGCTGAACTTTACGACGGTTGTGGGGTATGTATTAACCAATGTCGCTGCGGAATTGATGAGCCATTTTGTGCCCATTGAACAGATCTCTCAGCGTTTGGGATACTCTAATGTTGAAAGCTTTAATCGAATGTTCAAGAAACATCGTGGCATTACGCCTAAACAGTACATCCAGCAGTTTGAAATGACCTCTGAATAAAAGCGACTCGAAGTCGCTTTGTCTTCGTACTCTAAGCGTCACGCGGCTTTATGACCGATTAAGACTTGATGATACTGGGTGCTTTTTGCCCAGTCATCATTAGAGCTGCAAATACGACACTTGCGTAGAGCATTGACCAGCCTAAACAGATAAAAACGAAGACACATAGCGTCAACGACAGCGCTGCAAGGTATTTCACTCCTCCTGATAGGAGGCGATAAGCGGCCAGCATGGCGAGTAAGTAAATCAGCACGAAAATGCCATTGGCGAGCTTCAAGAAAAACTCCAAGTCCAACGCCGTTATTTCACCAATGACGCACGCTAACAAGACGATTGCAGCCACCAGTGCTGTCGCAATGTCTGGTACGCCACGTTGGTTTAAACTGGCTAAGCTGCCATGAGGGTTGGTTTGCTTGGCTTGTGACCAGATCATTCGAGCAAGACTTTGAGTGTAAAGGTTGAGGCTTGCAAAGCAGGCGGCAAAGCCAAGAAGACTGATTAACAAGCGCCATTCACTGCCAAAGAGCAGGTTGCTGAGCCAAGGAATGGAGGCACTGTCGAATTCCGTAGTACCATAAGCTTGGAATTTGAGAATAACGACGGAGCTTGCCCAGTACACGCCCCCTGCGATAAAGCAGCCGACGATGATCGCAATGGGAAAATCTCGTTGTGGGTTTTTAAACTCTTCTCCCATGTGTGCAAAAGCTTCAATGCCCACAAAGCACCAAAACATGACGGCTAAGGCTGACCCTATTGAGAGTCCATCCCCTTGTGATAATGAAGGCATGGTGATGTCGGAATAGCCAATATCCCCTTGCCAGAAAAATCCAATGATTAAAGCAAAAATGGCCACCGCAATTAAGGTTTGTAAATGAGCGGACGTTTTCGACCCGAGTAGACTGACATATATCAGGAGAGCGACCGTCAAACCTTGCGCAAACAATGGGTGACTCAGTTGACTAGGGAGTAATTGCTGCAAGAATCCGCCTGCTAAAGCGACCGCCGCTGGTACCCCTACTGGGATCACAGAGACGAATAACCACGCAACGGCGCGCTCGGTTCGGGCATCAAAAGCTTGTCTAACAAAGTAAGCCGTGCCTCCCGCATTAGGGTAACGTTTTCCTAGCTGGGCAAAAGTAAGCGCAACAGGGCAAATCAAGACAAATAAAATCAGCCATGCCCATAAGGAGGCTGCACCAGCAATACTCGCTGCAATCGCAGGGATCATAAACAACCCTGTCCCCAACAAGGTGGTGGAGAGTTGCCCAATCCCAGATAGCAGAGTGATCTCTTTTTGTAATTGACTCATAAGCGCTCCTTGCAATGACTTTTGATACCTTTCTGTGTCATCACTGGTGCCATCGTTGACTGCACGGAAGTTTCTGACCAAATTAGGATATAGGCAACGGCGGTTGAAAGCAGCTGACAAACTGGGCGACTGAATAGTCAAATTGACGGAATTCATTGCAATTGGTGTCAGTTTGCGTATTTTCTTTTTGTATCCAGTGTGATTTGTTAGTCGCTAGGTTTGTATCAATGAGAGGTTAGCTAAATTAGCCCGTTAGCTGGAGTGTAAGAAGTGCAGGAAGCGTGTGTAAATAATGGATAAATTTGATAAAAAAATTATAGAGCTACTAAAAGAGAATGCTCGGCTTTCCGTTAGTGATCTTGCCAGAGAGGTCAATTTATCTCGAACGGCGGTTACCTCAAGAATTAAAAAGCTCGAGACGGATGGGGTAATCTTAGGCTATCACGCTAACGTTGCGGTAGAACATCCTAAAGAGAGTATCAGTGCCTACTTAGCGTTGAAGTTTGATACATCGTCATCAAGTCATCATTGCGAAGCGTATGCAGAAGAAATTCATAAAATTGATGGCGTTGTTTGGTGTCATGCGATCAGTGGGGAAACCGATATGATGCTGTTTGTGCAGGTGCCTACGATGACAAGGCTGAATCAGATCCGTGAGGAGATCCAAGCATACCCAGAGCTGATGCATGTGATAACCCATATGGTGTTGAACGAGTTTTTCAATGTCAGTCCTTCACTGAAGCAACCGTGATTGAGTCATCATGCTAGCAAACATCAATTTAAACTTATTGCGAACCCTGCTGGTGGTGTTAGAAGAGTGTCATGTCAGTCGAGCCGCTGACAAGCTCAATTTGACCCAGTCAGCCGTGAGTCGGCAGTTAAGTCAGTTACGTGAACTCTGCCATGACCCTTTACTGGTACGCAGTGGTAATCAGCTGGTTCCTACGCCGAGGGCACAGCAAATAAAACAGCGACTTGGCCCGTTGCTGCTAGAGTGCGGGCAAGTACTACAGCCTGAAACCTTCTCTCCAGAACATTGGCAAGGCAGTTTTACCTTCGCGTCGAGTGATTATGTTGCTCAGCACATCTGGCCACATGTCACTCGTGTTATTCAAAACCAAGCCCCGCAGTTGGATTTGAACTTTCAGCTTTGGAAGCCTGCTGACTTGTCTGATCACTTAGGACAAAGTATAGAACTCGCCTCCACCATGTTGGCGGAAGCACCAAAACAGTACAGCTACTTTAAGATTGGCGAAGATCATCCCGTGTGCTTGATGTCTCGCTCACATCCCTTAGCGGAACAAGCGGACCTCTCTTTACAAGGTTTGTTAGAACACAGCCATATTATGGTCACAGGGGGCGGTGATAAAGATAGCGCACTCGATAACGCTTTACATGCACTAGGAAAGACGCGTCGAATTGCCTTAAAAGTGCCATTTTTTAATGCGGCGGTGCACTGCTTACTCGGCAGTGAGCATCTCATGGTGGTGCCTGAGCATATTGCCAAACACTTATCCCATTCACTGCCAGTGACGTTCAAACCCTTACCGCTAGAGACTCAACTGCATAAATATTGGCTAGTTTGGCACCCTAAGTTTGATCAAGATTTGGCTCATCGTTGGTTGCGAGAGGAAGTGAGAGAAGTCATGCTGAATATTGAGTCTTCTATTGGCTTCAGAGGATCACTCAGTGAAGAGCTCGGATAATGCTCGCTATGATCTCAAATCATAACGAGCATGACTAAATGTGATTTCACATAATAGTGAACGGGGCGTAAAGTGACGTTCACTTTTTAGTTTTTCGAGAATAACGATAATGACGCTTACAATTTGGCTTTCGCTGTTTATGATTTGTTTACTAGGAGCCATGTCTCCAGGACCAAGTTTGGCGGTGGTCGCGAAGCACTCTTTAGCTGGGGGAAAAAGCAATGGATTAGCGACCAGTTGGGCACATGCTTTTGGTATCGGAATCTATGCGTTTATCACCCTGATTGGACTCGCTGTAGTCTTACAACAATCTCCATTTTTGTTTAAAGCGATCAGTTACGGCGGTGCTCTCTACTTAGCTTATCTCGGGTTGAACGCATTGCGATCCAAAGGCGGGGTCGCCGCGAAACTGGAATCAGGAGAGTCGGTGCCTTTGGCTCAATCGGCTCGCGAAGGTTTTCTGATCTCGATACTCAGCCCTAAAATTGCGCTGTTTTTTATTGCCTTATTCAGTCAATTTGTAGCAGTAGGAAGCAGTTTGGCTGAGAAGTCGATCATTGTATTGACGCCATTTATTATCGACGGGCTCTGGTTTAGTTTCGTTACTTTGATTTTGTCCCGCTCTTCTGTGATAGAACGTATTCGCCGTCATGCGGTATTCATCGACCGTTTTTCTGGCTTGATATTGATTTTACTCGCAGCGCGAGTGTTTTGGGTGGCGTAATTATCCATACTGAAGACAAAAGCCGCTCAATAAAGAGCGGCTTTATTCGTTTTAGCCTTTAGCTATTAACTATTAGCTATCAGCTATTAATCATGGTTCATTAACCGTCGACCCTTAGCCATCGACCCTAAAAAATCGACCCTTAATCACCCATTACTGGGTTTCTGTACGCGTTACTTCTTTTGATTTAGAGCCCTCTTGATCATCAGAAGGTTGAGTCTTGGTCGAGGTCGGTTTCTGCACTTTTTTCTCTTTCTTCTCAGGTGTCACTGAGTCCGTGCTGGTATTCGTCTCAGCCGATGCGCCGTAGTTTTCGCTAGTCTTGCTATTACTTTCGCCAGCCTTACTATCGTTTTCGGAGCTCGCGCTATTATTTTCTGTATTCTGCGCCGGAGAAGTTGTTACCGGAGAAGTTGTCTCTGGAGCTATTGGGGATTCTCTTTTGGGCGCAGCCGCCGGGCTTTTGAATGGATGTGATTTAGCCTCTTGTAATTGGTTCAAGGTTTGCAGCTCAGTTTCTTTCTCGTCGGATTTGTCATCGATGGGCTCTTTTTCAAGCGGCTTGTAAGGCTTAATCGCTTCGGAAATCGACAATGCTGGTTTGATTTTAGCTTGGCCTTTTTCTAATGTGGAAGCTTCAATGATCACACTGGATGCAGCCTTTTTAGGTGCCAAGTGGATTTTGGCTTTGCTGTCACTTTTATCTTCACTCTCGCTCTCTTCTGACTCAGGCACATAGGGCTTAATTTCTGCGATGCCTTGCGTCTTTTTCACTGGAGAGGTTTGGTTTTTCTTAGCCGATGCCGCTGACTGATCATCATCTAGCGGGATTGGCGAGTCATACTCAGGGGTGCGAAGCGCTTCAGGAGGTTGGATTAACGTTTCAATCCGGTGCACTTCTTTTTCCGCTTGTTCGATTGGATCTTCGACGATAGTCAGTTGTTTTTCGAGTAGATTGATGGCGACGTTGAGTACTTCATCTTCTGGTGTCATTAACATGGTCGGGGTGCGCTCCACGTGAATGTCAGGAAGTACGCCATAGCCTACGAACTCTCGACCGTCGGGGTAACTGTCACGTTTGGTACAGACACGGAATGAGCCGCCACCTGGTAATGCCACAAAGAGTGGATTGCCAGTACTTCCATAGGTTGGCTCACCGACGAGAGTGAAGTGTTGCAGTGGGTCGGCATAGATCAAAAAGTCTTCAGCAGCCGAGGCTGTGTTTCGACTGACGAGCACCATGGTAGGAACAATATGAGCGTTACTGTAAATGGCACGAATAGGAGACATTTCACCTTCGACCCAAGCTTCATTGTTCACAAACGGACGGTACTGCTTTACATGATTTCCCCATGATTTATAAGCAGCAACGTGTTGGCGGGTTTTCCATTTTGCTCCTTTGAGATCATCGTGGGTAAAGTGGGCGAGGATTTTAGAAGCCGTACCCGAGTTGCCCCCATTATTGAAACGTAAATCAATAACTAAGCCTTTTGACTGGCTTAACTCATCATATAGACTGCCAAAATCGTCGATCAACTGAGATTCAGAAAAGCTATTCAACGCAAGGTAGGCGATTTCCTCGCTTAGCCAAGTGAACTCCAAACGTTCGTTATTGGAGCTAGGCAGTGGTAACTTACTGCGCTTTCGCTTCTTTTGACGGTCGTCTCGTTTTAAAGTGAGCTGCCTCTCTTCGCCAAGCGGGGTGACGTAATCCAGAGTGACTAACGAACCGGGCTCGCCATGTAGCATACGCCTGAACGCTTGATCCCAGCGAATATGATCGGTTGAGCTGGCAATGTAGGGCTTAATATGAAGTTCTACATAACTTTGAGTTTCAATGCCGTTAACGTGGGTGATTTCAGAGCCAAGTGGTAATTGACCTAGCCACTGCACACCGACTTCACTCACGATGGCTTTCTTCCCCGCTTCTTTAATATCGATAGCTGGCCAGTCAATGTAGCGTTTGGCTAAACCATTTGGTAGATAAACATTGGTATGCCCGTCATTGAGCAAAGCATTCAGTCGTTGGAGTTCACGGTAGTAGTCAAAGGTATTTTTTGTGGCAAGGACTTTTGGAATAGCGTCTTGAAATTCTTGATCAAAATCGAGTTCTGGCACCTGATCAAAATAGGCAAAATTATAACTGACTTCTTTCCAAAACAGCGACAGACCATAGAGTTTCTCTTGGTCCGTGAGTTGATGTTCCGCTGCGGCTTGCGGCAGAGGTGAAGCAAGAGCCTCGTCAGCAGAGCTCACGGTTTCGGCAGAGTTGACCGCTGAAGGAAGAGTGAGTAAAGCACCGCATAGAACAGATAACGCCTTTAAACGCATACACTTAAACCTGTCACATATAGGATATTCAATAGGTGGCAATAGTGTATCGGCAAAGCATGAAGAAAATACGGATATCTGTCTGTTACATAACAAGACTTCCTATATTTTGGATCAAAGCTGTACTTTTTCTAGGCGTTTTTGGGAACTTAAACTGGAGGGTATATGACAGCGAATGGAGCGGGGCGAATTGCCCAACCCATTAGCTAACCAGCCATATAACTCAAATCAACGGGCGATGTTGGTTGCACCCAGCCCAAGTTTATTGGTTGATGACCATAAATTTAGGCTGTGGTTGACGTTTCAATCATGGCTTGGCGGGTAAGGTATCCTGATTGATACTCTTTTCAGATTGCGAAACAACCTGATATTCAGATTCAGTTTGATCGGTACGCGTAGGTTCAGCGCTCGATTTAGTGCTACAACCTAAAATCACGGCGGTAACTGCCGCAGCAAAGTAAAACGCGTATCGCGTCATTCTAGCTTGATATTTCTCGCGGGCTCTTCTTAGCGACTTCTTCATATTCTCCCTCAATGATGTTCTGGTTAGTGTTAGTCATGTGCTGCTGTTTTTTTAGGGCTCGGTGACCGATAAACATGGAAATAACAGTAAGAGGTAGTAACACCAGCGCACCAAAGATTAGAGCAAATAATCCGCAGACAATGAGGAACAATGTAACAACAACTTTTTTCATTCGGGATACCAATTTCAAATCTATGGAAGAGTTTACTTGATAGTAAATGAATAAAAGATGAATGCGGGAGTCAGTTTTTGCGACATTAAAACAAAAGCGGCCAACAGGACGAAAAAAGCGCCAAACGGGGAGGTTTGGCGCAATGGGAGGGAAGTAATTATTATAATAATTAGAAAGATGAAACGGTGCTCATTATGGAAGTAGGGAAACCAAGAGCACCTTGATGTTCAAACGCAGTGAGTAAAAGTTGTGGAGCAAGATTTACACACGAGGAAAGGTTGCGTAGCGAACACCCATCATCTGTTCCATACAGTGGACAACTTGGCAGCTGTAGCCGAATTCATTGTCATACCAGATGTAAAGTACGGCACGGTTGTCTTGAGCAATGGTCGCTTGACCATCGACAACACCTGCGTGACGAGAACCAACGATGTCACTTGATACGATTTCAGTCGAATCTGTGTAATCGATTTGAGCCGCTAGTGGAGAAGCCAAAGCCATCTCACGTAGGTACTCGTTTAACTCATCTTTGTCTGTTCCTTTTTCAAGGTTCAGGTTAGCAACCGCCATCGATACGTTTGGAGTTGGAACTCGAATCGCGTTACCTGTTAAACGACCAGCCAGTTCAGGAAGTGCTTTTGCGACTGCACTTGCTGCGCCAGTTGAGGTTAGTACCATGTTCAGCGCCGCACCACGACCACGGCGATCGCCACTGTGGAAGTTATCGATGAGGTTTTGGTCATTCGTGTAAGAGTGAACTGTCTCGATGTGACCGGAAAGCACACCATACTTATCGTTCATCACTTTCAGTACAGGTGTGATTGCGTTCGTAGTACAGCTTGCTGCTGAGACAATCTTATCTTCAGGCTGGATAACAGACTCGTTAACACCAAATACGATGTTTTTAATGTCGCCTTTACCTGGTGCAGTAAGGAGTACTTTTTCTGCACCCGCACAGCCAAGGTGTTGACCTAAGCCTTCCGAGTCACGCCATACGCCAGTGTTATCAACAACAAGTGCATCTTGAATGCCGTATTGCGTGTAGTCTACATCTGCAGGGCTGTTAGCATAAATAATCTGGATGTAGTTACCGTTTACGATCAGTGCTTTACGCTCCTCATCGATCACGATACTGCCGTTAAATTGACCATGAACTGAATCACGGCGAAGCAAACTTGCGCGTTTTTCTAGGTCACCTTTCTTACCGCCACGAACCACGATAGCACGCAGACGTAACGGGTAACCCGGCCCGCTTTTTTCAATCAGTAAACGAGTCAATAGGCGACCGATACGACCAAAACCATAAAGAACGACATCGCGAGGCTGAGCGACCGTATTACTGTCAATCGCATCGACCAACGCAGTACGCAGGTAGTCGTCTAGTGCCGATGCGTCTTGATGTGTTTCCCAGTATTGATGTGCAAGCTGACCAACATCAACTCGGCAAGAAGCAATATTAAGCTCTGCCAGTTTTTCAATGATGGGTTGCGTCTGCTCTAGGTTTAGAGGTGTGCCTGTGTAATGACGAGCAACACGATGAGTTTTTAAAATATCGATGGTTGTTGCATTGATCAGTGTTTTACCGAACAACACCACTTCAACGCCTTGCTGGCGGTAAAGTTTACCAATCAGTGGTGAGATAACTTCCGCAATCGTTTGGCTGATTTGCCAGTCTTGATGATATTTCTCTGGACTCATTGTTGATTTAGACCTTTCACGTTTGAGGCTGACCTTACTTTCTTGGTGTAGGGAAGCAGAGAGTAAGGCATTTTATTATTGCCACGAGTTTAGACCCGTTGGCATTCTATATTTTTTATACGGTTATGAACGCACTTATTATGGTTTCACCTCGAGTTAAAACCTGATGAAAAAGCGCACTTGTTGAGTGTTTACTTATTAAGTTAACGTTTGCGTCATTACTTAATAAAAAATCAAACACGACGTTTGATGCGATTTTTATCAGGGCTTAATCATGATTTGGGTGATGTATGAATCAATGAAGCATGGTGCTCAATCGATTGATATCGTGTCGTTTCACAGCCCGTTTGTTTATGGGGTAGGAGTCTACGATGGGAACCGTTATTCTGCTAGGAAAAATAAATCCAGCATTTCATCCTACTCTACGTCACAAAACTAGGGAATTTGTGATGTTTGAATGGGGCTTTAAGGCTATTGACAAATTAAAAACCACAGACTTATTTTTCGATAATAATGCTTTTTATCACTCAGATGTAAACCGTTTGTTGTTTTATTTACTTTTAGGTGAGAATCTGATCGCGTTAATCTTTAGAAGGTGAATGAAACGCCAACAGTAAACACATTTACATTATGGACAATCTCATTAGGAGGCAGTTGTAGTTCGGTAAAGTGACCTGTGGCGAAATCTTTTTCACTATCTATGTGGAGCCAGTCGAAATATAGACCAATATTGGCGTTGATGTCGTAGCGAGTGCCCATATTATAAGTGTGGTTACTGGCTACTTTTCGTCTCTGCCCATAGCTGAGGTAGGGGGTCCAATGATGTATTGGGTAATGTGCACTGATGTACCAATTAGAGTGGAATTCATCACTGACAATCGCTTCTGCGATGATTTGAATATCTTCCATCTGATAAATACCAGAGAGCGTGGCAATGGTCAGATCTTCTTCGGTTTCTCCGGGTATGCCATGGATGCGTTTGGTATAACCTGTATCGACAAGACATAAGCGAATCAAATGTTCGTCGATGTCCATCTCAGCTGTGACACTAAGTGTGTTGGGTGCATCAAATTGATAGGTCTGACCATAGATCTCAAACGTATCTTCATTATCTTTTGAATAAAACACCGTTAGTCGCAGAGGGATCTCATCAGTCACCCATTTGTGCATCTCAAGTGACACCCCATCTGAATGGGATATTCCAAGCACACTGTCATACACATCGGGTGGAGGCCTAAACCAAGGGTATGCCTGTGAGACAAACAGTGATTCTGACATGATGAACAAAGGAATACGTTGTCGTCCTATTTTGACGCCCCAGTCACGCCAGCGATATTCTACAAATGCCCACTCAATCGACATATCAGAAAAGGGCTGGTCAGGCTTTTTCAGTGTTTGCAACGACATTCGCCATTGCTCATCAAGGTGAGCATCAAGTTGCAACCCCAAGGTGGTATCACAGTCGTAGCAAATATCGTCTGTGATATCACGACTAAAAAGGACGGGGACGCTTTGGTTTGACTGAGAAGCGGCAAATGAGCCAAAACCACCAACATCGATATGTTCATCGATTGCGATGCTGGCATGGCTCGGTTGAATCATTATCAACACGAACATGAAGAGCCACCATTTTGAGCGAAGGCGTGCTTGAATCATGGTCATGGAGTCTCCTTACTCATGTGGTAGAGCACTTTGACACTATTTGGGACTTGGTCCGCATGAAAATAGGCCACGCCATTGGGGTTGCTTTTAAGCCAAAGGAGCACTTCTGTTAGCTCTGCAGATTGCAGTTCAAACGGTTTCTTTGCCCGCCCAGAAAAGGTTTGTTTCGCCCAGACGGTTCTCATTTGGGCTCTGTTTTTACCCAGAAGAGCCTGGTAGAAACGATCACGTTGCTCAGTGTTATCCGGCAAATCTAAAAGCAAGATGGGCTGTCCAGCAATGTGATTCAATTTCCCTCTATAAAGCAGTTTGACTTGGATGGTATTGAGTGACGGTATGGCTGAGTTCATCGTAAATACAGCGTATTCTTGCCCAAATGAAGAAGAGAGGGCAAACAGGTAACAAGACATGAAAACGAGAACCAGGTGGGTAAAGTTCCGGTTATTCAACGGAATTTGACTATCCTGACGTAACCGTTCTCGTTTTTGAGATGAACGTAGTTTGATGTTGACCTAGCCTTTTAAAATTTCAGAGTACGAATATGAAAGTCGTCTACTATTAAACCATAGGCTAGGTAAAAATAACTTCAAGGGCACCCAATGGTAAAAGTTTCTATAAGGGCTCGATTGGCTATGCTGGCGCTGTTACCTGCATTGGTGATGATCGCATTTACCCTAAACACCTTGGATAACTATCGGCTACAGCTCGATAATTTAAATAAAGCGCAACAAAAAGTGGAAAGCATTGAGTTTACCACTCAGGTATCTCAGTGGATTTTTGATACTTTGCGATACCGGTATGACAACATACAGACGTCATTGATCCTGCAAAAATCTGCAGAGGACCTGAATCGTCAATTAATGCTTTATCCTATGCTGAAGAAGCATCAAGAAGATTTAGCAGAGACACTTGAAGTCGTTGAAAACGGGTCACTTGAAGAAGCCAAGGATGCCGCATTTTGGGCGTTTAGTCTTCTACAGGAGACAACGGATAGCCTCTCCACCAGTCATTATTTATCCTTAAGTACGGTTGCAGTAGAGAGGGAAAGTCTTTTCAACGCTTTGGCTCAACTTTCATACTGGACTCAAAGGGAAGCTTGGCTGACGTATGATGCAAAGCTCGGTGCAAAACCAGTTGATAGTCAGCCTCTGAATCAAGCGATTGAAAGACAAACACTCAGTTTGGAGCGCTTTCTTGATAAAGGGAGTGAAATAAGCCAAGCGGATAAGTTGCTCACTTTCTTCTCCTCAGATCGTTATCAACAAAGCCTCGTTTTAAGATCCCCTCTCGTGTTAGGCAGCGCTAGAGTCGTTCCAGACGACAACTATATGGTGGAACTCAATCATCGTGTTCAAACCTTGTCTACGATGACAGCTGAGTTTTCCGCCATGGCCAGCTCTAATTTACAAAAAATCATTCATCAACGAGAACGAGAGATTATTTGGGTGATTACTGGGGTTGTGGTCACCTTGTGCTTGCTGTTTGTACTTGGGCTAACAACATGGACGCGTGTAACGAGAAAATTGGAATCCATACTCAAAGCGCTCCATACCTTAAACCACTCCAAAACATACCAGCAGGTGACCGCTGACGGGAATGATGAATTTACCGTGTTTGCTAAACAGGTCAACACGATCATTGAAACGAAACAACAACAGACCACAGAACTGATTCAATCAAAAAATGCGGCTGAATCGGCCAATAAAGCCAAATCGGTGTTTCTTGCGAATATGTCCCATGAAATTAGAACACCACTGAATGGCATTATCGGGATGACGGAGATTTTGTCACAGAGTCAATTGGATGTTGGGCAAAAAGAGTTACTGCAAGATATTGATATCTCGTCTCAAGCTTTGTTGGTATTGATCAATGACATCTTGGATTTATCTAAAATTGAATCAGGTAACTTAACGATTTCTCCTCATCCTACCAATGTCAGAGAGCTCGTGTACCAATCACTTACGTTGGTACAGTCCAAAGCAACCAGTAAAAAGCTGGAACTCACGATTAATATGTCTGACGACATACCCGCATCGGTTCAATTGGATGATCATCGGGTGAAGCAAGTCTTAGCCAACCTACTCAGTAATGCGGTGAAGTTTACCCATGAAGGCTTCATATCGACCAGTGTAGAGTATTTTGAGGAGAGTGAATCAGACAACCAAGGCGAACTCCTCTTCAAAGTGATGGATACTGGAGTTGGGATAGCAGAAGATAAGTTACAGACGATTTTCAAACCTTTTACCCAAGAAGATGACAGCATTACCCGCCAATTTGGTGGGACTGGCCTTGGGCTGGCAATATCCAATCAATTAACAGAGCTCATGGGGGGCGAGTTGACGGTCACGTCGACCAAAGAACTCGGTAGCTGCTTTCAAATTCGACTGCCTGTAATGAATTTGAAAGAGTCACATTGGCGTTCTGAAACCATTACCAGAGCCTTGGTCATTTCGGATACTTATGGCGTGAGTGCGCAATTATTGAGTGAATGTCGCCTCGCTCAGATATCGGTCAAAGAGATTGAAACTGTCGATGAACTTGCCGCTGTGGATAAAAACTTTGACGTCATCTTTTACTGCCCGAGCTTGCATCAGAGTTTGAATCGAGACCTAGAAATTTTATCACGGCATGTTTCGCTTAAACGAGTCATTGTGTGTCAGCACCATTTATTGCATACCCAAATTCGTAATTCTTCGATTCATGGCTTGCTAACCTTGCCGATGTTGGGTACTCGATTTACGACAGCACTACAAGAGTTAGCACATGCCATTTCGGCAAGCGGTGAAAGGGTGAATCATCACACGAAAGGGCGAGAGTCTGCGACTCGCGCATCTGAAGAAACTGCGAGTTCCAAGCGACGAATTCTGATTGTTGAAGACAACCTGATGAATCAAAAAATTGCCAGTTTCTTCCTAGAGCAAGCGGGTTTTGATTATTTGATTACCAGCAATGGTAAAGAGGCCGTCGATGCGGTGACGCAAGGGGCTAAATTTGATGCTGTCCTTATGGACTGTATGATGCCTGTCATGGATGGATTAACCGCAACAAAAGAGATCAGGCAATGGGAACATGACCAAGGTGATGACAAGACGCCTATCATTGCATTGACCGCAAGTGTCTTAGAAGAAGATATCCAGCACTGCTTTGAAGCAGGGATGGATGCTTACCTACCCAAACCGTATAAGTCGAACCAGTTGTATGAATTATTTGCGGATTTGAATTTGGCAAAATGACCACGCCTCAGTGATGGATATCAGAGTCATTGAATTGAGTAAGAAAGAGTTCTCGCATTGTGGCGCAAGCACTCTTTCTCTATTTTTATCGCCATCTTCTGAGAGGGGCCGTTAAGGATTTAAGCGTCGGCGTTCTCCTGCTGCTGTTGCAGACGACGAATGGCATCTCGATAGGTAAGCCATGCTGTCAAGCCAGCCAAGATATTGGCGATGGCAGCTCCTACCATAATTCCGGTAATACCCGCTAGCCATGATCCCACCCAGATACATGGTAGATAAAAAGCGAACAAGCGTAGGCTAGACACGGTGAGCGCGGTGTATGACTTACCTAAGGCATTACAAACCGATACCATTAAAATACACACACCCAAAGCGCCAAGACTGATAGGAACTAAGCTAAGGTGGATGCTCAATATTCCCGATACGTCTGTTTCACTCGCCATAAGCTCTGCCAGAGGTTGAGAGCCAAGGAAGGTGAGAATGGCAATCACTAACTGTGATCCAAGGATAAATCGGATCGCTATCGAAACCAGTTGTTGGATTTCATCAAGTTTTCTTTCCCCTAATCGCTTACCTATCATTGGCGGCATCGACATTGTTAAAGCCAATACAGTGACAATCGCAAAAAACTCAAAGCGTGATCCAAGAGCCCACGCTGCGACGGCGGCGGTGCCGAAGCCGGCGAGTAGTTTGGTTGCGAGCATTGAAGAGACTGGCGGTAGCAATTGGCTGATCATAGCGGGGCCCATTATGTTGCCAATCGATTTCACGCTCGCAGAGACGTCCAAGTCGCTCCAATCAAAACTGTACCAATGGTTTCTCGCAACTTTTGGCGCAACGACTGCGATGCCAATACTGAACGCTAGAATGGTAGCGACTGCTGCGCCATTTAGCCCCATATCAAGAACAAAAATAAAGAGAGGGTCGAGGACTAAATTTAAACCACTGGTGACCATCATCATGGTTCCAGGAAGCATGGTGTTTCCGTTTGCACGGCATAGGCTATAGAAAAAATAGAGCATCGCGCCACACCATGCACTGGCGAGCCATAAAGGCCAGTAGCGATCAATTAGTGGCATTACAGAATCAGGTGCGCTCAGTAATGATAGAATCGGCGCTCTCAGTAACCAGATAATGCCGCAAAAAAAAGCGACACCTGCCCCACCCATCACTAAGACTAAGCCTCCTAACTGTCGAGCGTAATGCGCTTTTTTCGCACCTAATGCTCGTGAAATGATCGCTGTTGTCGCGATCCCCAGTCCCACCTGAATTCCAATGACCATCATTTGTAATGGGAGAGTAAAGCCTTGCACGGCAAGGGGCAGTACGCCGAGCTGTCCGATAAAGGCACTGTCCACAAGCTGAAAGCTCATGAGTGAAAGAACGCCAAAAACCATAGGCCAAGTCATGGTAAAAAGCTGGCGGGATAACGAAGGAGAAGGAGTAGTCATTTATGTTTTAGTAGAAGCGACATTGTATGGGGAGTGTACCGCGCTTCTGGAAAAGTAAAAGACCAAGTTCACATTTTTAGTATTAGATAAGTATGGCATTAGAGAAATATCTCGGTTTGTTATCCGCTTCTCAAAAATAAGACGAGTTAGAACAGTTGCTTTAAATGATAGGTTTATTAATTTACCTTGTAACTTATTTTTAACAAACAAATGAATGCTTTAGCTTACTTTTGCGTCTGGTTTGAGCTGCTACATTTAAATGGAACTTAATCAAAATTCTCGTAGAAGAATTCGGCAGAAGGGTAGGAACAGATGATTTTACACAAACTTAATACCATCTCCATCGCAGCGAAAGCGTGGATGATTTTAGCGTTATTTGCCGTTGGCTTGTTTGCAAATACACTGCTTGATGCATCGAAAACGCGTGATCATATGCGTGAAAACTATGAACGAGGTGTACAGGCTTTAGTAGAAAGTGCTCAGAATGTCATTGAGCACTACTATCGACTGAGTCAGTCCGGTCAAATTTCAGAAAAACAAGCACAAGAAAAAGCGATGGAAGCGGTCGCGGCGATGCGCTTTGATAATGGGAATTACATTTTTATCGGAGATAAGGACGGTGTTCAATTAGTCAGTGGCGTAGCATCACTGGTTGGTAAAAACATCCTGTCGCTGAAAGATGTGGATGGGCGTGAGTTTGTCCGTGATTTATACCAAACGGCGAATAGCGGGGGTGGTTTTGTTAATTATCGTTGGAAAAGCCCCGACAGTGATGAAGCAGCGCCAAAAACCAGTTATGCGGTTACTTTCGCTCCTTGGCAATGGATGGTGGGCTCGGGGATGAATATGGAAGCCCTGCAAGCCGATATCAAACGCTCGGAATGGATGTCATTCACCAATGCGATGTTGATCCTTGCCGTGCTATCGGTACTGATCGCCTTCTTTATCCGCACTATTACGGCCCCACTCAAGAGGACGGTTGACGCGATGAGAGAGCTTTCAAAAGGAGAAGGCGATCTCACTCAGAGGCTGGAAGAAGAAGGGGGTAAAGAGCTGGTGGCACTAGCGAAGCACTTTAATCAATTCGTTGCTTCTATTCAGCAAATCATGATAACCATCAGCGACGCTGGAACGCAAGTGTCAACGGCGACCAGTCAAATGTCACGTTCTGTTCATAATATCGATCACAGCTTGAACCAACAGCAGGCGGATGTCGATCAACTTGCGACGGCGATGACTGAAATGCTCGCAACCGTTGAGGAAGTTGCTGGTCGTACTGTCGAGGCGAACGATGCGAGCGTAGCTGCGGCGCAAGAAACAGGAAGCAGTCAGCAAATTATCCATAGAAACATGGATGAAGCGTCACTACTCAGACAAGACATCGACAACGCAACGGCAGTAGTACAAAAACTGGCGCAAGACAGTCGTAACGTTGATACTGTGCTAGAGGTCATTCGCGGCGTTGCTGAGCAGACTAACTTGCTGGCATTAAACGCAGCAATTGAGGCGGCTCGCGCAGGAGAGGCTGGGCGAGGGTTTGCTGTCGTTGCGGACGAGGTTCGAACTTTGTCACTACGCACACAAGAGTCCACTTTAGAAATTCAAACCATTGTCGAAAAGTTGCAAGTCGGTGCTGAAAATGCGGTGAGTGTGATGGAAAAAGGGACTGCGCGAATGGAGTCTACCACTCAGTTGAGCCAAGAAGCGGGTTCGGCACTTGACCGTATTGATGTCGAGGTGAAAACCATCGAGTCGATGAATCAACATATTGCAACGGCTGCTGAACAGCAGACGGTGACGGTGAATGATATTAATCGAAATGTGGTCAGTTTACGCGATATGTCACTTTCGGTTTCAGGTGAGTCGAACCAGATGGCTGATGCAAGTCAAGAGCTCAACCACGTCGCTGATGAACTGATGTTAACCATTAAGCGCTTTAAATTAGCATAGCGATGCTTGGTTAGATACCCATTGCGAATGAGGGTAATGTGAGAGAAAAAAGCCCGAACATTGGTTCGGGCTTGTGTCATGTTCGTAGCATAAGAAGTCTTACTTCTTGCCTTGGCTCTGCTTATCTTCTTCAGTTAACTCACGGATACGGCGGCTGATGTCACGACGTGCTTTAGAGATCTCTGCACTCTTGATGATGTGATCATCGACGCGGTCTTCGTAGTCCGCTTTCATGTTTTTGATGATAGTAACGATTTCATCGTGAGACATTTCTGGCTTGATGTAGTCCAGCAGGTTATCAAGAAGATCAACACGTTTTGTGTTGTCACGAACCTTCTTCTCGTTATCAACCAGTTCACGCTTCAATTTGTTCTTACGACGAGCTTGGCTCACGATCTCAAATACGCTGCTCATAGGTCCCTTTCCTAGTCTGTGAATGTGATTACTGTGCACGATTAAAGCACAACCAAGCGATACAGAACAGTACTTAGATCAACACAGTACGATAGCTGGCGATAAATTCGCCGTTCTGTCGCAACAAAATTGTTTTCCCAGTCAATATCGCTATATTATCAGCACCATACGAGATAAACCTATATTAAGAAATTGAATTTAGAGCCCATGAGTGAGTCGGATACTGACGAACAATCGAGAGAATTACTTGATAAACTCGCGGAGAGACTGAAACAAGCCTATGTTAATGAACGCAAGAAGCTGGAAATTACAGAGGTAGAACTGAATCGCGCCAAAATCATGATGGTCGGAGCGGATGGTCAATTGCAGAGAGTTCCGATTCTTTCGGAGCATTAGATTTTAGGGACATAAGCTAGGATTCAACCCGCTTATGGTCTAAACGTCGCATACACAATAAGAAGGATTACAAAATGAAAGTTGAGCTATCTCTAACTGAAGCAAGAATTATAGGGTGTTTATTGGAAAAAGAGGTGACCACTCCTGACCAGTACCCACTGAGTTTGAATGCATTGACTAACGCTTGTAATCAAAAGAGCAACCGTGAGCCTGTGATGGCCTTGTCTGAAGCAGAAGTGTTGGATGCGGTGAACCAACTTATTGAGAGACGTTTAGTCAGTGACGAAAGTAGCTTTAATAGTCGCGTGAGTAAATATCAGCATCGCTTCTGTAATACGGAGTTTGGCGACCTTCAATTTAATCAGCAAGAGAAAGGCATTGTGTGTTGTCTACTATTGCGTGGCGCTCAGACTCCAGGTGAACTGCGTACACGAACAAACCGCTTGGCAAATTTCACTGATGTAAAAGAAGTGGAAGCCTTATTGGAAGAGTTGGCGCAAGCAGAAAAAGGCCATCTCGTGGTCAAACTGCCTCGCGAAGCGGGTAAACGAGAATCTCGTTACATGCATCAATTCTGTGGCGAGGTCGATGTGACTGCTGAGATTCCGGTGTCTTCATCTCAAACTGGCGGTGCAAATAGCCGTATTGAAGCGTTGGAAAATGAAGTCGCGAGCCTAAAACAGGAACTTGCTGATTTGAAAGCACAAGTTGAATCCTTGCTTTAATGCACTGTACGAAAAACAATGCCTTGCCCTACTGAAAGTGATTGGTTTGTCTATCTGATCCGTACGCGCTACGACAGTTTGTATTGCGGCATAACCAATCATTTAATACGTCGCTTTGATCAACACCAGCAGGGCAAAGGAGCCCGAGCCCTGCGCGGAAAAGGCCCCCTTCACATGGAATGGTTTCAAGTGGTGGAGTCGAAAAGCGATGCTCTGAGGCTAGAAGCCTTCATTAAGCGCAAGCCTAAAATGTACAAAGAAGCCTTGGTTGCTGAGCAACATGGGGTGGACTTGGTCAATGTCCTAAATAATAACAAGAAATAGGCGGCAACCACGACCGAGTGATTTAGCATAAAAAACTACTGAATAGTAAATTGAGCGTTTTTTCTCGCAGAGATCACAAGCTGAAAGTATGACTTAGTGTAATTTACACAATTTATGCTCTTGGTTGTATAGTTGGAGTTAGCTGCGCTTTTATCTTCGAGAACGTGAATAGATGAAAAACTTACCAGTACTGTCAGTACTTTCTTTGGTGCTCATGCCCTCACTGACATCGGCGGCGCAAGTCCTTAATGGATATTGGACCTACGATGACTACCACACTCAATTCCCAGAACAGCGAGTGTTAACGGAAGAGTTAGGTGAAGCGGTGCGAAAAACACCGAAGCCGATCCTCGCTCGCCAAGCCAAACCGATCACCATTTCTGTGGTGTATCCAGGGCAACAAGTGTCCGATTACTGGGTACGCAACATCAAGGCGTTTGAGAAGCGACTGGATAAACTGCATATCAGTTACCAACTTAATCAAGTCTTTACACGACCGAATGCCGACATAAAACAACAAAGCCTTTCCTTAATGGAAGCCCTGAAGAATAAGTCGGACTATCTGATTTTTACTCTAGATACGACACGTCATCGAAAGTTTATTGAGCATGTTCTAGATTCCTCCTCAACAAAGCTGATCTTACAAAACATTACTACTCCGGTGAGAAGCTGGGGAGAGCGTCAACCCTTTATGTATGTTGGGTTTGACCATGCGAAGGGCAGCGAAGTTCTCGCCGACCAGTTTGCTTCCTTAGTTCCTGAAAGCAGTGAATATTCCGTACTCTACTTCTCTGAGGGCTACATCAGTGATGCACGCGGCGATACGTTTATTCAAAAAATGTCGACGGAGCATGATTTCACTTTACGATCTTCTTTCTATACTAAAGCGACGAAGTCGTCGGGGTATGAAATAGCAATGAAGAGTTTAGAAAAATACCCTGATGTTGACTTCATCTATGCCTGTTCAACAGACGTAGCCTTAGGGGCCGCTGAAGCCTTAGAAGAGCTAAAGCGAGACGATATTCTCATCAACGGATGGGGAGGGGGGTCGGCTGAATTAGACGCGATACTCAAGGGTGAACTGGATTTAACGGTTATGCGTATGAACGATGACACGGGGATCGCAATGGCGGAAGCCATCAAGTGGGACTTAGAAGGGAAGCGAGTACCAATTGTTTATTCAGGTGACTTTGAAGTCGTCACAAAAACCGATTCTCCAGAGAGGATCGAAGCACTTAAACAACGAGCTTTCAGATATTCTGACAACTAATGGCGACAATACCTAAAACAACCAAGAAACGTTTATCCCTAGCCACTTTGATCACACGAATTGTGGTTTTAGTGCTGGGGATTATGACGATCGGTATCTTTATACAAAGTTACTACTTCAGCAGCCGGATTATAGAACAAGAGGTCGAAAGAACGAAAGTTCAAACGTCTACGCTATTGATTAACGTGTTTGATTACCACCTTACATCGTTACAGTCTCACCATGATACGACAGCTCGCAATCCAACGCTGACCAACTATTTCACAACCATGGATGAAGAGTCTTTAAATTACTTCTACATGAGCTTGGATGAGAAAGATCCGAGTCGTACTCCAGAGATCCGCTTTGTGACAAAACGTAATGAGCTGATTTGGGATGACGGCAATGCCCATTTTTATGGGGTGAACGAGTTATTACTAGAAAGCCTTGCGAGCAAAGTTAGCTATAGCGGCAATTGGCATTACATGCCAGTTCATACCTTGATGGGGCACCGTCACATGTTGATTCGTAAGGTGCCGATTGTCGATGAGCAATATGGTGAAGTCTTAGGTCAATCATTTATTATTGTCGTGTTGGATAATAACTTCCCGCTAGTGGAGCTACTAGAAAGCCGAAGCAATAGTGACAAAGTGATCCTCATGGTTGGGGATGACGTGATTGCCTCCACGCTAACAGGTAACGAAGAATATACCTTGTCTGAGTTGTTCGAATTGGCACAGGAAAACTCGAAAATCAGTGACTTCTTGGTCGGTAAGACCACGCTTTCTATTGATGCGGTGAGTACCCCGCTGACCTTGATTTCCGTCCACAGCAATGTGAATGTCTCTCGATTGCAAAAGCAGCATTACTTTAGTATTTCTATCAGTATTGTCATCATGGCGATACTGTCGCTGCTTATCAGGGAGTGGATTCAAGCGAAAGTGACGTCAGCTTTACAAAGTTTGATGAACTACACTCGCTCGGCAAGCCATAAAGCAGGGTTTGTGCGATTTGAAGGGTCGAACATTCAAGAATTTGCTCATATTGGTTATACACTGGAAAGCACATTTGAGCAGTTAGAAGCGCAAAGAAAGTCATTTAAGGATCTGTTTAATTTTGCGTTATCACCCATTATGGTTTGGTCCGAATCGGGGTTACTTATTCAGATGAACCCAGCGGCTCGCAAAGAGCTGGTGATAGAAACCATGGACTCTATTGAACAGATGCACCCTCTGTTTCAAGAGTTTAAGCTTAAACTTGCACCACATCTACGGATGGCAGCTCAAGGAGCAACCCTAACAGGCATCAACGTACCCATCGGTGATAAAGTTTTCCGTTGGAATCTTTCTCCCATTCGAGTGGAGGAAGGGATCACCGGTATCATCGTGCAAGGGCAAGACATTACCACGCTGATTGAAGCCGAAAAACAGAGTAACTTAGCCCGTCAAGAAGCCGAACATTCCGCGAAAGCACGTGCAGATTTTCTCGCGAAAATGAGCCACGAAATCCGAACACCACTGAATGGTATTTTGGGTATTTCACAGCTGCTCAAACGCAGTGTATCGAGTGCTGAAGACCGTCAGCGAGTCGAAGTTCTTTGTAATAGTGGTGAGCATTTGTTGGCGGTCATGAACGATATTTTGGACTTTTCTAAAATTGAACAGGGCAAGTTTCAGCTTCAGAAAACGCTATTCACTTTCGATGAAGTGGTCAGTACTCTTGAGAATATCTACCGCCCAATTTGTGAAAATAAACGAGTACAATT
The DNA here is from genome assembly GCA_043422575.1 of bacterium sp. HQB-39. Classification (GTDB taxonomy): domain Bacteria; phylum Pseudomonadota; class Gammaproteobacteria; order Enterobacterales; family Vibrionaceae; genus Vibrio. The sequence continues at coordinate 269,862 of JBHOHG010000002.1, forward strand.
TGATATCCATAACGAAGTGAAATTGTGTACGCAGCTCTATTCGGATCAAGTGAGGTTGAATCAGATCCTATTCAACTTACTGAGTAATGCAGTCAAGTTTACCCCTAATGGACGAATAGAAGTGAGTTTTTCAGGCTCGTGTTGTAACAACTCGGCTACTGACTTTAACTTGAGGATTGAAGTGAAAGACAGTGGGATTGGTATTGAACCAGAAAAGATTGATTCGGTGTTCGAACCCTTTATTCAAGAAGACTCGACAACCACGCGAGAATATGGCGGTAGTGGATTGGGCTTAACCATAGTTAAAAACTTGGTCGAAATGTTTCAGGGCAGAATCGATGTAACCAGTGAAAAAGGCCAAGGTTCGACTTTTATCGTAACGCTTCCAGTTCATTGTGGCGAAGGGATAGAAGGAGGTGCTGAGAGAGTCGAAAGTATCGAGCCTCAGGATCTGTTTAACCAACCTCTAAAAGTATTGATTGTCGAAGATAACCATACCAATGCGTTTATACTTCAGGCATTCTGTAAAAAGTACCACATGGACGTTGAGTGGAAAAAAGATGGTTACGAAGCGTTAGAAGCGTTACGACAGGAGACTTTTGACCTGATCCTGATGGATAACCAGCTACCGCATTTAGGCGGTATTGAGACGACGAGGGAAATTCGCCAAGATCTCGGTTTATCCGTGCCGATTTATGCGTGTACTGCTGATACTCAGCAGCAGACCAGAGACGGCTTTATTGAGGCTGGTGCAGATTTTGTCATCATTAAACCAATCAAGGAAAAAGCACTACACAAAGCATTTTTGGACTTCAAAAAGCGATTTTATCAGCCGTTGACAAGTGCCGGTAAGGAGCAATCGAACGGAGAAACGGTGTAATACCAAATTCTTTGGCGATATTAGACACTGGCTGCTTGAAAAGCTTGTTCGAGCAGCTCTTGTCTTAACTCTTTGCTAAGTAGAACCGGCTTATCAAACTTCACGCCTACTGCCCAACCCTTAGTTATTTTTTTGATGCTGACAATGCGATAGGTGTTATCGGCACTCAGATAACGGTTAAGAGGGAACTCCAGCCGAATCACATCCTCCAGTTCGAATTCAGGCTCGATCAAAGTGGTTAAGCCACATCCTGAAATGGAGAAGTCTACGAGAGTACAATCGTATAAATTTTTCTGGTGGTTGACTGTACAGTTGAGGTTGAGCTTATAGCGTTCATGTTCACGGATCGGCTTAGTGATGAAATTGCCAGGTAACCTCAAAAATACCATCAATGAGGGCTTGCTGATCACACTCAGCACGCTTGTTTTGAAGGCAACCGCATGGCCTAAATCTGTGTCGGCAATACCACGAATGACGACATCGGCATTGTCTAATTTTCTTAGGGCAAGATCTTCAGCAACTTTCTGAGGTAGGTCTAATATAAGGAATTTTGATTCTTTCAACCCTAATACGGTCGCGGGTAAGATCTGCTGATCACGCGGTCCAAAGTGAAAGCTAATGGAAACTTTCATTCCTGGCTTCAGAAATTTAGGGAGGTCATCCTTGTCAAAAGTCACTGTAAGATATGTCCGTTATATGTACTGATTAAATTATACCCAAGTGACTTCAAGATGCCGTATTCAGAGCCTTGTCACTGGTTTCAATTCAAGGCAGAGGTGAAGGAAATAGTCATTCTATTTTCAATGCCTCTAACACAGAAGTGAAGCCAGTGACAGGCTCCCGAAGGGCGAGTCTGCTTGGCTCGCTAGCCGCGTTATCGCTTCTTGATTTAGAGCCACTAGATCTTCAAAGCAATGCCTTGCTATCAAATCACCTTAGCAACAACCCAAGCAGCTCTCGCTGAACCGAGCATCTCGAGGTTACTTGGGTATACAAATATAACGTTAAAATTGCTTTGTTACCAGTGGGATAGCAGGAGGTGGCTTGTGACGTTGGGTGAAATCTAGGGTTACATGTTGAAACAAGTTAGGCGATAACTCTGCGCCTAACTCATAGGACTAAACCGATGAATCATCTAAGCTTCAGACTGAGATTTTTGATGACTTTCTGCATAAAAATGGAGTAAATCTGTCAACACCTTGCTCCAACCAAATGCATCGGTTGGGGGACTGAGCAATAAGCTTTCTACTTTTGCGCAGTGAGTTTCCAAAGTGACGGCTTCTTCTAAGTTAAATGAAATTGCATAGAAGTGCCATAAAATCAGGCGTATGGTGCGCTGAATGTTTTGATCGGAATGTGCAGATTCAGAGAAAGCGTGGGGAAGTTCACCTAGAGCGACTGCAGTCATGCGTAGCATGGCGTCGAATTTGGCCGCTTGCAGCCTTTCCTCCGATTCCACTTCTTCAGGCTCAAAAGTAAAAATCTCGCTTAGCATATCTTCTGAGACTAAACGGTGGATCATACGTAGGCTAAATTCTTCTAGTTCTTGCCTAGGCATGGAAACAATGCATTCAAAAGTATAATCGCGCAGCATTGGAGTACCTCACAGTAAAAACGCGCAGTCTACCTCAAATTTAGGCATAAAAAAACGGAGCGTAAGCTCCGTTTCTATAAAACTATTGATAGCGCAACTGTGATATCTCACAACTCCCTGTGGTTTTATCTATTCTGAATGAGAAGGCGGAAGAGTGGTATTCTCTGCCATCACACCAGATGGTTTCGCCAAAAATCTTACAAAGTTCAAGGTCACTGATTGAACCGAATTCTTTAACGTGCCTAACAACTGACAAAAACTTGGCTCTCGTATCGATTGTACAGTCCGTGTTTTTCAAATAACTAAGAAGCATATCGTTTTGCATCTTCACCAGCCAAATATTACTTTTTATTAAAATTTGTTAACGCTTAATCTACCCAATTATTCGCCATAAGTAAAGGATTATTGTGACATAAGTCTCCTTTTTCTGTTTGTTGACGTTCCTTATTTGTACGATTGGTCGAGCCATATCTAGTGTTTACAGTGCCTGAAGCAACGATACTGAGTCATCGTCCACTGAGCGGTTTCTGAGGTCTTTACCTTGTCCTACCCAATAACCACGGAGGATAACCGATGTGGTCGCGGTTAACTCAGCGGGTAACTTGATGTGTTTTCTTAAACTTTTCTCAAAAGTTGCCGACAATAAACCCATAGATACTCAAAAAGCTTAGCAGAGGATTTGAATGAAGAAAGTTCTTATCATCGTTTTCATACTGTTACTCTTAGGAGGTGGCGGTGCTGGCTATTATTTCTTTGTGATGAAAGAAGAAGCTATGGATGAAGGCGAAACTGAACAGCAGGGTCAAATGATGGTAGAGGAGGCCCAACCGCCGACGATGGAAGAGATCAAGATGGAACCACCCAAAGATCCCTTCTATTACGTCAATGAGCGAAGAGTAGCAGTAAGAAATGCACCAAATCGAGATGGGTTAGCCGTGGATACGGTATATAAAGGGGAAAAACTGGAAGCGCTCGAAACACAAGGGGACTGGATTAGGATCACCGAGTATGTTGTATACCAGGAAGGTGATGAAGAAGTCGCTGAGTGGGTAAATCTATCGGCGGTGTCCGATGATCCGCCTGTCATTGAAGAAATGGAAAGGTTGGAGATATTAGATGCCTATATCCATAAATCAGATGATTTAAAGCAGCATCAGACTTTGTTCAGAACCATGACTCAACAGCTGTTGGACGACGCGACATGTAAACCAGAGGATTTCGAAGAGCTTGGCGGTTGGGTTCGCTCTGTGACTTTTGAGCCGAGATCGGTTTACTTTATCTATTGCGGTGGGCTTCGCCAAGCAAACAAGATTTACTTAGATACGGAATCAAAAGAGATCTTTTACCGATAACGACATCCCTTCCTCTGCGGAGGAAGGGAGCAAGATCAATCCCTTTGTTTTACTCAATTTTAGCCAGCTGTCTTCATTTTTTTCTTTCTTGCCTCTTGCCTCTTGCCTATATGCGCGCCAACCCTCGCCACTCTTCTTGATTCTCGAAATCCAATCTACCTCTCTAGTGCTAGACAAAGCTGCTGAACTTTTCATATCGTGGCAACTCGGGGATATGCCTTGTGGATTTAGCCTAAAATGATGCCTTACAAATCAGTTCGCATAGACCATAAATTAGCTTAGCGCCAAGATTATTTTAAAATAATGAAGAAGATCGGATAATTTTTTATTTGAATATAAAATTGACACTGTAACTAACTGAGATGTATGCGGTTATTAATTTGTCAATGATAAAGCTACAACTTAGGTCTAATGAAAATATATTTGAATTATGATTATCAACTTTGTTAATTAAACGAATGATTAAAACATGATGATATATTGATAACGATATAAATCTACAAGAATGAAATCGATTTTCATTCCTTTTCTTTATCCTTCTACATACATTAATCAATAACTAATAATGACATAATTGTATTTAAGTTATACTTTGGTAGTAGGTGTAATATAATCTAAATAATTACTGAAATTTAATTACAGCTAGCCATTTCTTACTCTTTTCAAGTACTTATCTATGTAACCAAATGTTTATTGTAATTTTAAGCTATTGATATTAAATGTATTTTTTGCATTTAACCTTTTAATAACATTTCATTCCATATGGGATCCTGATCAACTTTGAATGAATTTAAGAACGAAAATTACGAAAAGTATTTGAAATGTCACAATCATGGATTAGGTTAGAAATATACAAAGAGTTCACAAAAGAACTTTGAAAATAAATTCAATGATGTCAGTTGGCTATTTTTAGCCAATGGATGTGTGCTAATTATTATTTGCTGTTATGAATGGAGTCTTAAATGAAAAAGGTCGCTTTGATCACTGGATCAAAAGGCGGAATCGGTTCTGCTATTACAACTCAACTTGTTAATGATGGATATCGCGTAATTGCTGCTTACTTTACTGGTAATCATGATTGTGCTCAAAACTGGTTTAACGAAAATGAGTTTAAAGAAGAAGATGTTCTGCTATTCGAATTAGACGTAACAGACACAGAACAATGTGCTGAGCGACTCGGTAAGCTGTTAGAACAAGAAGGTACCATCGATGTTGTCGTCAACAACGCAGGGATTACGCGTGATGGTGTATTCAAGAAGATGACTGCAGACGCATGGCGCGATGTTATCGATACTAACTTAAATAGCCTCTTCAATGTGACTCAACCACTGTTCGCCGCAATGTGCGAAAAAGGTGGTGGACGTGTCGTCAATATTTCCTCTGTCAATGGTCTTAAAGGTCAATTTGGCCAAACCAACTACTCAGCTGCTAAAGCAGGCATGATCGGCTTTTCTAAGTCTCTTGCTGCGGAAGGTGCGCGTAGTGGTGTCACAGTGAATGTTATCGCTCCTGGATACACATTGACGCCTATGGTTGAGCAAATGAAGCCTGAAATCTTAGACAGCATTACAAAGCAAGTTCCAATGCAACGTCTTGCGCAGCCAGAAGAAATCGCGAAAGCGGTTAGCTATCTGGTGAGTGACGCTGGTGCTTATATCACTGGTGAAACTCTGTCTGTCAACGGCGGCTTATACATGCATTAAGGAGCGATTGGTAATGGAAAAAGTATTTATTGTTGCAGCTAAACGTACGCCAATCGGTGCTTTCGGCGGTACGCTAAAAAACACCCCTGCGGGTCAACTTGCTTCAGTTGCTATTAAAGGTGCGGTTGAAGCGGCTCAAGTGAACGTGAACCACATTGACGAAGTCATCGTTGGTAACGTTGTTGGCGCAGGTCAAGGTATGAGTGTTGGTCGTCAGGCTTCTATCTTCGCTGGTATTCCAGAAAGCGTCCCTGCTTACACGCTAAATATGGTGTGTGGTAGTGGGATGAAAACGGTGATGGACGGTGTTGCGCACATTCGTGCTGGTGACGCTAAAGTGGTTGTGGCTGCGGGTGTTGAGGTGATGTCACAAATCCCATTTGCACTTCCGGGTACGGTTCGTAATGGTAACAAGATGGGTAACATCAATGCTCAAGACCTTCTTGTTGCGGATGGTTTGACGGACGTATTCAACCAGTACCACATGGGTGTTACGGCAGAAAACGTTGCTAAAGAAGTGGGTCTGACTCGAGAGCAACAAGATGAGTATGCGTTAGCGAGTCAACAAAAAGCAGTGGCAGCTATCGAAGCTGGCAAGTTCAAAGATGAAATTGTCCCGGTCGAAGTGAAACATCGCCGTGAAACCGTTCAATTTGATACCGACGAATATCCTAAAGCAGATGCCACTTATGAAGGTCTTGCAAAACTGCGCCCTGCGTTTGACCGTGAAGGAACGGTAACAGCGGGTAATGCATCAGGAATTAACGATGGTGCAAGCGCGGTTGTTCTTGCATCAGAGTCTGCGGTTGCTGAATACGGTCTTACTCCGGTAGCGGAAGTCGTGAGTTATGCTCAGTCAGGTTTAGACCCGAAAGTCATGGGTCTTGGTCCAGTGGAAGCAGTCACGAAAGCACTTGCTAAAGCAGAACTGGCAACGAAAGACATTGATGTATACGAATTAAACGAAGCTTTTGCAGCTCAAGCACTCGGTGTGATTCATAAGCTGGCGGAAGAGCATCAAGTTTCAGTGGAATCCATTCAGGACAAAGCCAACTTCAATGGTGGTGCGATTGCCTTGGGTCACCCGCTTGGTGCATCAGGAAACCGTATTCTAGTAACTCTGATTCATGAGTTACAAAAGCGTAACGAGCAATATGGCGTGGCCTCCCTATGTGTTGGCGGCGGTATGGGTACGGCTGTGGTTGTAAAAGCTGTTAAGTAGTTAATGGAATTTAATTTAAATAAAACTTGGAGATACACCATGTACACTGATTTCTTTAAAACTTTCTCAGATCAAACTGAAAAAACATTTGAACCATACGTAAAATTCAACAAGCTTGTAACTAAGAACGTAGAAGTTCTAACTGAGCTTCAACTAAACGCTATCCGCACTTACAGCGAAGTGGGTCTTACTCAAATGAAAGCGGCGACTGAAGTGAAAGACGTTAGTTCTCTAACGGCATTCAATGGTCAGCAACTGTCAGTTTTGAACAAGCTATCTCAGCAACTGATTGACGACAGCAACAAGCTGCAAGCAATCGCGAAAGAATTTAAAGATGACGTTGAAACTTTGACTTCGGAAAACCTTAAGACTGTAACACCAGCTTAAGCCTAAACCTCACGCTGCCCTCATAATGAGGGCAGCGTTTTTCCGAAGACAGGAGTTATATTATGTTTCAGCCCTTCTTTTCGGACTATCTTGTTAAGCTCCAAGAAACCAATCAACAGTGGTGGCATGATCTTGAAGTAAACAAGGCAGCCGTTAATTCTCCGCTGAATAAAGCCATGCAAGAGCTCAATATTGCTGACACAGCAGAGCTACTTGAGAAAGCGTCTAGCCAACCAGCGTCTATCTTGAATTTGCAAATGCAGTGGTGGGAACAACAGCTGCAAATTTGGCAAAGCGTGGCACTTGCGGGAGGTCAGGAAAACGTTATCGAAGCAGAACGTGGAGACAAACGTTTTTCTCACGAATCGTGGCAATCAGAAGCCATTTACAATTTCATTAAGCAGTCTTATCTACTGTTTAGTAAAACTTACCTAGACACCATTGACTCCGTTGAAGGTTTGGATGAGAAAACGAAAGAACGCGTTAGCTTCTTCTCAAGACAAATGATCAATGCGATGTCTCCATCTAACTTCATTGCAACGAACCCAGAGCTGCTTAAGCTGACGTTAGAAAAAAATGGTGAAAACCTTATTACGGGTCTTGAGCAGCTGAAAGAAGACTTTGCATCAAGCGCAGACATTTTGAAAGTTCGTATGACGAACAATAACGCATTCCGAGTGGGCGAAGATGTTGCCACGACGAAAGGCGATGTTGTTTTCCAAAACGAATTGTTTGAGCTTATTCAGTATCATCCGATGACTGAAAAAGTGAATGATACGCCGTTGCTTATCGTTCCGCCATTCATCAATAAGTACTACATTCTTGACCTCACAGAACGTAACTCAATGGTACGTTGGTTGTTAGAGCAAGGCCATAGTGTGTTCTTAATGTCGTGGCGTAACCCTGGTCAAGCACACTCAAATGTTGAGTTTGGTGATTACGTGACCGAGGGTGTGGTGAAAGCGGTTTCAGCGATCGAAGACATCACGGGTAAAGAGCAAATCAATGCTGCGGGTTACTGTATTGGTGGTACCGTACTTGCAACGACAGTCGCATATTATGCGGCTAAGCGTATGAAGAAGCGCATTAAGTCAGCGACATTCTTCACGACGTTGCTTGATTTCTCGCAGCCGGGTGAAGTGGGTGCGTACATCAACGACACCGTTATCAGTGCCATGGAACAGCAGAACAACGCCAAAGGCTACATGGATGGACGTTCATTGAGCGTTACCTTCAGCTTGTTGCGTGAGAATAGCCTCTACTGGAATTACTATGTAGATAACTATTTGAAAGGCAACAGCCCAGTAGATTTCGATTTACTCTACTGGAACAGCGACAGTACGAACGTGTCTGCTGCATGTCATAACTTCTTGTTACGTGAGTTGTACCTGAACAACAAGTTAGTGCAAGAGAAGGGTATCAAAGTGGGTGGTGTATGGATTGATTTGAACAAAATCCGCATCCCAACTTACTTTGTATCCACGAAGGAAGACCATATTGCCCTATGGCAAGGGACTTATCGCGGTGCATTAAACACTGGCGGTAATAAAACCTTCGTTCTAGGTGAATCAGGCCATATTGCAGGGATTGTTAACCATCCTGCGAAGAACAAATATGGCTACTGGGTCAACGACAACCTAGATGACAATGCTGATGAGTGGTTCAACAATGCCAAGCATAACGAAGGCTCATGGTGGACACACTGGAATAACTGGTTAGGTCAATATAACGGTAAAGAGCAAGTCGAACCGTTTAATAAAGGCTCGGAGCAGAACCCAGTGATTGATGCAGCACCGGGTACGTACGTGAAACAGGTTCTCCCTGTTGATTACTAGGCAACTAGTACAATCAACGTATTAAGTAATTAGCGGCTCTTGTAGCCGCTTTTTTTGTGCCTGATAAGCCCCAAAAGAAAAGCCACTGTAAAGATAACAGTGGCTTCAAGGCCGTCTATTTGATTAAGATGGCTGACTAGGGGCAGGTCACTTTGCTTGTTTATCTTTACTCATAGAGAGTAGCCACAAAGAAACGGCGGCAACAGCGGCAAACCCCGACAAAATGATCACCGGCATTGCTGCGTAGCCAAGGATATGCCAAATAATGGATTCTAATGTACTCATAAGTTCTCCTTTTTAATGGCTTATTGCCAACCTTCTACGCCATGCATGTCCGGCAGTTTGTGGGCAATCCCTTTGTGACAATCCACACAGGTTTTTTCACCAGAGGCGAGGGCGGTGGAGTGCTGCTTGGCACTGCGAGTACTCTGCTCCGAGAAATCCATAAACTCGAACTGGTGGCAATTACGGCACTCCAATGAGTCATTGTTTTTTAAACGTGACCACTCTCTTTCAGCAAGATAAGCGCGTCTTTGCTCAAACTTTTCTTGAGTATCAATGGTCCCCATAAAGTGAGCGACTAACTCTTTGGAGGCTTGAACTTTCCTTACGATTTTATCAGACCATTCATGCGGCACATGGCAGTCAGAACAGATAGCACGCACGCCCGAACGGTTAGAGTAGTGAATGGTTTCTTGGATTTCTGCCACGATGGGCGCATGACACCCAGAACAAAACTCTTCCGAGTTAGTGGCTTCCATGCCGGTGTTAAATGCGCCCCAAAACAGTAACCCGCCAATGAAGCCCATAAACAGCACAACCCCGACGGCGGCTTTACTTGGTCGAAGCAGGCGTTGCCAAAATGCTTTTAATAGATTCATATCTACCTCGATATTGGATTAACGCAATGAGTCGACGCTTTCGAACTCATTTTTGACCAGAGGCTTCGCGTTTGCTTGTGGTACATGGCACTGCAGACAGAAGTAACGACGAGGCGACATATCCGCTAATACGGCGTCTTCACGATTGACGTAATGAGTCACGCTGATCTTCGTTGCCCCCATTTCTTTCGCATTTTTCCAGCTATGGCAAGCCAAGCATTTATTGGCATTGAGAGAGACTTCGTAATTGCGAATGTTATGTGGGATCAAGGGTGGTTGATACACATAAGCACTCTCTAAAGCCTGTTCTCGCGGGTACTTTTTAAAGTCATCAGCAGGTCGTGTGTCTTCGAGCTGACTTGCACCACGAAGTGATTCAAGCCCTCCGATACCGCCCGGGTTATCCAGTTCTGCATGTGCTGCGCCTACTATCACAGTAATCACGGTGACCACAGAGAGCAGGGATATCATCATTTTTTTCATCATTCATTCTCCGCCAATTGGCATTTCACAGGTGGGTTTCCCCACCTGCTTCTGGGCTAGGCAATCTTAGTGATTTTGACAGGACACTTTTTAAAATCGGTCTGTTTAGACAGTGGGTCGGTCGCATCAAGGATCAGTTTGTTGATCAAGATGCGGGCATCAAAGAAAGGCACAAACACCAACCCCTTTGGTGGACGGTTACGACCACGGGTTTCGACACGCACACGCACTTCGCCACGTTTGTTCGCGATCAGAACTTCTTCGCCTCGACGCACGCCACGTGTTTTTGCGTCCTCAGGGTGCATGTAACACACAGCATCAGGTACCGCTTTGTATAACTCAGGCACTCGACGTGTCATGGTTCCGGTATGCCAATGCTCAAGAACTCGACCAGTACATAACCAAAGATCAAATTCTTCATCTGGGACTTCAGGTGGCGCTTCATACGGCGCAGAAATGATCCACGCTTTACCGTCAGGTTTACCGTAGAAATCCCAGTCCGAGCCTTTTTTCGCATACGGGTCGGAGCCTTCTTTGTAGCGCCATAGCGTTTCTTTACCGTCAACAACAGGCCAACGCAGACCACGAACTTGGTGGTAAGTGTCATAAGGAGCTAAATCGTGTGCTTTGCCGCGTCCGAATGCTGCGTACTCTTCAAAAATGCCTTTTTGAACGTAGTAACCAAAGTGATGGGCGTCATCGTTGAGTGCTTTCGCCTCTTCGATTGGGTATTGATCAATCTTGCCGTTGCGGAACAGCATGTCGTACATGGTTTTACCGCGATACTGTGGCGCTTTGGCGAGCATTTCTTCTGTCCACACTTCTTCCATTTTGAAGCGTTTAGAGAACTCCATCACTTGCCAGAGATCCGATTTAGCTTCACCCACGGTATTGACTTGTTGATACCAAGCTTGGGTTCGACGTTCGGCGTTACCATAAGCCCCTTCTTTTTCAATCCACATGGCGGTGGGGAGCACGAGATCGGCCGCTTGCGCCGTCGCTGTTGGATACGGGTCGGAGCAGACGATGAAGTTGTCAGGGTTACGGTAACCGGGTAGACGTTCATCATTAATGTTTGGCCCCGCTTGCATGTTGTTATTACACATCACCCAATAAGCATTGAGTTTGCCGTCTTTTAACATGCGATCTTGCAATACCGCGTGAAAGCCCGGTTTAGGAGGGATCACGCCATCCGGGATTTGCCAGATTTTCTCTGCGATCTTGCGGTGTTTCGGGTTGGCGACGACCATATCAGCCGGTAAGCGGTGAGCAAAAGTACCCACTTCACGCGCGGTACCACATGCCGAAGGCTGACCTGTTAGAGAGAAGGGACTGTTGCCCGGTGTAGAGATTTTACCCGTCAATAAATGCAAGTTATAAATCAGGCTGTTCACCCACACACCACGGGTATGTTGGTTTGTCCCCATTGTCCAAAGTGACATCACTTTGGTATTCGGATCCGCGTATTGCTTCGCTAGCTGTATCAACTTCTCAGGAGAAACCCCGGAAATTTCAGAAGCCTTTTCGACCGTGTAAGAAGCGACTGATTTTTTGTATTGCTCAAAGTTGATCGCCGTGGTTTTGCCGGAATTTGGATTTGTAGCGGCTTGCTGTAGCGGGTGCTCGTCACGCAATCCGTAACCAATATCTGTGGTGGCTTGTCTAAAATTGGTATGACGATTAACGAAATCCCAATTCACCGCATCATTCTCAATGATGTAGTTGGCGATGAAGTTGGCGATGGCGAGATCAGTTTGTGGCTCAAAAATGTAACCGTGGTCAGCCAACTCAAAAGAGCGGTGGTAATAGGTGGATAACACATTCACTTTAACGTGAGGGTGGCTGAGACGGCGGTCTGTAATACGCGTCCAAAGGACGGGGTGCATTTCGGCCATGTTTGACCCCCAAAGCACAAAGGCGTCGGCGTGCTCGAAGTCATCGTAACAGCCCATAGGCTCATCGATGCCGAATGAGCGCATAAACGCCCCCACCGCAGAAGCCATACAGTGACGTGCGTTCGGGTCTATGTTGTTAGAGCGAAAGCCTGCCTTCATCATTTTCGCGGCGGCGTAGCCTTCCATGACGGTCCATTGACCAGAGCCGAACATCCCGACACCAGAAGGCCCTTGCTTTTTAAGCGCCTCTTTCCATTTTTCAGCCATGGTATCGAATGCCATATCCCAAGAGACAGGTGTAAAATCCCCATCTTTGTGGTATTTGCCATCTTTCATACGCAGTAGAGGCTGTTTCAAACGGTCTGTGCCGTACATGATCTTAGAAAGAAAATAGCCTTTGATGCAGTTGAGGCCTTTGTTGACGGGAGACTCAGGATCGCCTTGAGTCGCAACCACTTTGCCGTTTTGAGTACCGACTAAAACGGAACAGCCCGTACCGCAGAAACGACAAGGCGCTTTATCCCACGTAATTTTGGTTTGATCAGAGCTGGCAATTAGATTGGTCGCCGAAGCGGGTAAAGTTACGCCAGCGACAGCAGCAGCTGAAGCAGCAGCGTTTGCTTTAACAAACGCACGTCGTGTCATCTTCATACTTGATCCTCAATATGGGATGGCCCAGAGTTAGGTGTGGTAGCAAGTGGCTCAAGATCGGTTTCAATTTGGTGATACACCAACACCGTACTCAGCACATTTGGTAAATTGTTAATGGCATCAATGGTGTCGGTGATAAAACCTTGGTTTTCTGTTTCCAGCACCACAATGATTTTTCCGTCAGGACTGTCCCCGTAGATTTCGGCATTGGCAAAGCTCTCTATGGCTTGTTTCAATGCAGCTAAATGGTCGGGTTGGCAATGCACCACCAGACTTGAGATATGGACTTCATTCAGCGACATAACATCCACCGTCCTTTTGATTGTTCCAGCTTGCAATTCACAAACTGCTATAAATGAGTCACTGCGATGGCTTTTGTCGGACAAGGCGCAACACAAGCGCCACATCCAGAGCAGTCATCGAGCGATAAAATAGGTTGAGCGACCTGACCAACAGCGAGTTGAAAGCGAATTGCCATGGTTTCACACATGTCACTGCATGCGCGGCATTCCACATTGCGTTTCGCTAAGCAATCATCACTAATGACGGCTTTGATTTGCCAAGGTGCATCGTGCTGGCTAGTGAAAAGGGATTCAGGGCAGGCATTTGCGCACTGATAACAAAAGGTGCATTCGTCGACGGAAAAGTCCACGGTCGGAAAACCGCCTTCTCCCGTTACGATGACGTTGGTTTCACACTGACTGATGCATTCGTTACAGCGAGTGCACTGATCGGTAAATTGTTCAGGAGATTTCAACCAAGGTAGAGTGACCTTAGCGGCGCTTTGATCCCTTCTTGAAAACAAACGACGTCTAGCTAAATCAACCACTAGTTTTTACTCCATCGCCATGAGTATTCGTGGAATCGTGTTTGCAACAATTTCATTGAATACGGGTGTTTTTGTTAATATTTTTTCATTAGCTCACACACAAAGTTTAGTTTTTGACATATTTGGTTAAATACCCCCAAGGGGGTAAATGGTATTTTCTCTTGTTTTAGATCAATAAAAGTAAGGGTAAACGGTCACATATTGTCGCTATTGTCAGTAAGGTGAGAGTGAATGTGATAGGTTGTGAATAGATTTCAAGGGATGGCGTACATCAAAGGGGGCAACTTGTTCAGTCAGGTTAAGAAGTCGGTCACGAAAACCATCGCCAAGGCAATGGTTGGCATTTTCCTACTCTCCATTGCCACTACCGGCTTTGCCATCATTACATTGGCCTCTAGCTTAAATGATGCCGAAGCAGTGAATGTGGCGGGCTCCATGCGTATGCAGAGCTATCGACTCGCTCATGATATTCAAACCGAATCAGGTGACTACCTTGAACATATTAAACAGTTCGAAGCGTCCATCTATTCGCCGTCGATGAAAGCCCTGCAAAACTGGGATGTGCCTGATGATATCACCCAAGATTATTATCAATTGATCATGCGCTGGCACGAGCTGAAAACCGTTTTGCGCAGTGAAGAACGTGAGCACTACTTGCACCTTGTTGCCGCCTTCGTGAATCAGATCGATGCCTTTGTTTTCAAGTTACAGCACTTCTCGGAAAATAAGTTGATCACACTAGCGTGGGTGGGGGGGCTCGGCTTAGGTGGGGTTCTGTTAATCAGTTTATTTGTGGTGCACTTTGTTCGTACCGAAGTGGTGCGACCGCTTCGCTCCTTGGTGTTGGCCGGAGAGCGGATGCAATCACGAGTATTCGACATTGAATTAAACATCCAATCAGACAATGAACTGGGCACGCTCTCTAAAACCTTCAACAACATGGCGAAAGAGTTGGGCAAGTTGTATCGCGGCTTGGAAAATGCGGTCAATGAAAAAACTCATCGCTTACAGCACGCGAACCAATCGCTTCAAGTGCTGTATCAATCGTCGCAAGAGCTGACCGACTCGCGGATCACTCCAGAGCACTTTCAAGCGATTTTAAAGCATTTCGTTTCGATAGAAGGGATCGTCGCCGCTAAATTAGAAATCAATCAAGCGGATGAACCCAGCTTAGTGTTAGTCGAAGGAAAAGCATGTGTTTCATGTGGCAGTGAATGCCGTAAAAAGCCTCTTGAGATTGATGGCCAGCATCTGGGGTATCTCTATTTAAAGAATGGACTGCCATGCCCTGATGAAACCTTGATTGACAACTTCGTCCAAATTTTTTCCAGAGCGGTGTACTACAACCATGTGCAACGCCAAACGGAACACATTTTATTGATGGAAGAGAGGGCAACCATTGCTCGTGAGCTGCATGATTCACTGGCTCAATCATTGGCCTACTTAAAAATTCAGGTGTCATTGCTAAAACGCTGTACCAAGTCTCTCGAAGGCCAGCGAGAACATGATAAGACTCGCAATGTGATGGCTGAGCTCGATGAAGGTCTCAATGGAGCGTATACCCAGTTGAGAGAGTTGCTGACCACCTTTAGATTGACAATTAAAGAGGGCAGCTTTGGTCAAGCTTTAAATGGCATGATGCAGCAGTTGAATGAACAGACGACGGCGAACATCGAGGTGTCGAATCAACTGTCCTCTGTTGAGCTGGATGCACACCAACAAGTGCACCTTATGCAGTTGATCCGCGAAGCGACCTTGAATGCGATCAAACATGCCAAGGCCGATCACATCAATATTGAATGTTTAGAACAACAACATCAAATTCAAGTCACCATCAGCGATGATGGTATTGGGTTTGACCGACATTCCGAAAAAGTGAATCACTACGGAATGTCTATTATGTATGAAAGAGCGGAGCGCCTGAACGGTGATTTACTGATTGATTCGCAATTAGGAAAAGGCTGCCGAGTAGAATTAACATTTCGCCGAACTGGAGGATAAGCGTTGAGCCAATGTAGAGTAATGCTGGTGGATGATCACCCTTTGATGCGTCGTGGTCTAAAACAGTTACTGAGTTTCGAAGACGAATTTGATGTGGTGAGTGAGGCCAGCAATGGTGCTGATGCAGTGGCACTTGCCCATGAGATAGAGTTGGATCTCATTTTATTGGATCTCAATATGAAAGGGATGTCCGGTCTAGATACCTTATTGGCATTGCGTGCCGACGGTTGTGATGCACGAATTGTGATATTAACCGTTTCAGACAGTGCTGCTGACATTGACGCTTTGGTGAAGGCGGGGGCAGATGGCTACTTACTGAAAGACACTGAGCCTGATGATTTAATCGATCTTTTAAAGTCCGCATGTTCGGGCAGTAAAGCCTACAGTGCCGAGGTGGAGAAATATCTCGCGCAACGGGAAGAGGGCAGTGATGTGTTTGACCAGCTTACTGACCGAGAGTCGCAAATCTTAAAGGAAGTGGCCAAAGGGTTTCGTAACAAGCAGATAGCGGATCGTTTGTTTATCTCCGAATCGACCGTCAAAGTGCATATGAAGAGTCTTTTGAAAAAACTCTCTGCTCCTTCACGTACTGCGGCGACGGTGCTCTACTTTGAACGCTTTGGCGATCCGAAGTAGAGGCTATTAAGCTGGGTCATTTCAATAACGGCACCTGACCTTGTTCTTCGTTTTAGTACCGATAGCCTCAGTAGTCATAGCCCCAGCAGCTATGGCACCAGTAGGGATAGCCTCCCATAGGTCTCGCAGATGCTAAAAGCTCAAAAGCCAGCATTGGACTTTAGTCCTACAGATCATTTTGATGGTTCGATATAGACTTAAAGACAAGTGGCGATAAAGCGACATGATGTCAGCACAGCGGAAGAGGGACGTTACTATGGAATCTGGTCTAGAGTTAGGGCTATTTTGGTTAGAAAAAGGATTGTTGCTTGCTGGGGTATTGTTTGTTCTGACGGGCATCATTCAATACGGTCGACGCAGCAGCGACTGGCGTGGTGTGATCACCATGTTTTACAAACGCGTACCTCTTAATGTTGACGAGTACAAATGGTATCGACTGGGTATCGGGGTGCTGATTTTTGCGATTGTAACTCGAGTCGCCCTTTTTATTGTCTTTCCGCAGTACACCTTGTAGACGCCTCTGAGATTAAGCTGCTCCCCCCCTTTTTGATTAAAAGCTCACCAGTTGGTGAGTTTTTCTCGTTTTAGAGCAGATATTTATCACCAAAATGTCTTGAATGTTTTCATTTTGTGAAGAATAACGACCATAATGGTATGACGTATATGATTTTCGAGTTACTTCAAGTTGCCGTATTTTATTCGATAACTTTCTGTTAGACTCGTCTCAGATTTGATGAATTGAAAGGGGGTTGAATGTCTTATCCTGTCCTCATATGTGATGACTCTGCATTAGCACGCAAACAAATGGCGCGTTCATTGCCGAGCTCGTTAAACGCTGAGGTTACTTTTGCCGTTCACGGACGCAACGCCCTAGAAGAGCTAGCTCAAAAAGAGTTTAAGCTGATGTTCCTCGATCTCACCATGCCAGAGCTTGATGGCTTTGAGACCTTGGAAGAAATGAAAAAGTTGGGTAACACCACGCCCGTTATTGTCGTTTCAGGTGATATTCAACCAAAAGCCAAAGAGCGTGTGTTTGCGCTCGGCGCGAAAGCTTTTATCCAAAAGCCGATCTCAAAAGATGAACTCAAAGCGGCATTAAAAGAACTCATCGAACCGATCACCCAACCGCAGATGATTACTCCTGTCGCGTTGGATCTGCCAGTGTTACGCCGTCGTGACATTTATATGGAAGTGGCGAACGTTTCTATTGGTCGCGCGGCGGATGCATTAGCCCGCCATTTTGATGTGTTTGTTGAGCTACCTTTACCAAACGTCAATATTTTCGAAGTCAGTGAGTTGCACATGGCACTGCGAGACTTGGCTGAAAACGATCAAGTGTCAGGGGTGTGCCAAGGCTTCAGCGGCGAAGGCATTGCGGGGGAAGCGCTAGTATTACTTAGTGATTCCAGTGTGTCTGATCTGAAAAGACTGATGAAGGTGCCCGCAGAGAGCGAAGACCTTGAAGAGTTAGAGCTGCTGATGGACGTATCCAACATCCTCGTTGGGTCATTCTTAAATGGTTTAGGCGAGCAAGCAGAAGTGCGTTTTTTCCAAAGCTCTCCGGTCTTACTAGGTCGACATATTTCGATTGATTCTGTGATTGCCTCGACGGCGGGTAAATTTCATAAGACCATGACTTTTGAAGTGAGTTATAACATCGAAAACACCTCCATTCGCTGTGATCTGTTATTTATGTTTGTGGATGAGTCGCTGCCGCTGCTCGATAACAAACTGTCCTATCTGATGGAGGATTTCTGATGCTGAGCTTGCCTGCTGAATTTGAACAGTTCCATTGGATGGTCGACATGGTGCAAAATGTCGATATGGGGCTGGTGGTTTTAGACACCGAATACAATGTCCAAGTCTGGAATGGCTTTATGACTCACCATAGCGGGGTGCAGTCGCATGATGCGATTGGAAAGTCCATTTTCGAGCTGTTTCCAGAGATCCCTGAAGACTGGTTTAAACTCAAAACCAAACCTGTATATGATTTAGGGTGTCGCAGTTTCATCACATGGCAACAACGCCCATATCTGTTTAAGTGCCGCAACGTGCGTCCAGTAACACAACAAGCAGAGTTCATGTATCAGAACGTCACTTTGAACCCGATGCGTACCCCAACTGGACAGATCAAATCACTCTTCTTATCGATTCAAGACGCGACCGCAGAAGCCTTGGTTTCTCTTGAACAGCAACAGAATCAATAAGTCGTTCAGTTTATCGAGTAAAACTTTCGAGTAAAGCTATCGATTAAAATCCGATAAAAGCCAAGGTTCGCCTTGGCTTTTGTGTTTATACCCAAGTAACCTCTAGATGCTAGTTTCAGCGAGAACTGCTTGGTTTGATAGCAAGGCATTGCTTCGCAGATCTAGTGGCTCTAAATCAAGAAGCGATAACGCGGCTAGCGAACCAAGCAGACTCGCCCTGCGGGAGCCTTGTTACTGACTTCACTTCTGCGTTAGAGGCATTGAAAATAGAATGACTATTTCCTGCACCTCTGCCTTGAATTGAAACCAGTGACAAGGCTCTGAATACGGCATCTTGAAGTCACTTGGGTATATTATAGTTATCGACGGCTCAAGGCTTAAGACAAATGATAAGAACACGTCACTACCGCGTGACATCAAGGATGGCTACCTCAGTTATGGATACAAAAAACGAACATCATCAGGCATCTCTATTTCCCCTGTTTACCAGTGAACAAGTTCGACTTGGTGAAGTTGAAGCGGCGCGTCGTGGCAACGTTAGCTTGTACACCTTAATGGAACGAGCCGGCTTAGCGGTATTCCAATGTTGGCGCGAGCACTACCCGAATGCGACAACCGCAACCATTCTGTGTGGTAAAGGCAATAATGGCGGTGATGGTTATGTGGTTGCTCGTCTCGCCGAGGAAGCGGGCCTTGATGTTCACCTTGTGCATATTGGCGATCCTGAAGCGCTGACTGGGGATGCACAAACGGCGAAAGATCGTTGGATAGCGGCAGGTGGAAAGATAACGCCTTGTGCGGGGGACGAACCAGTATCAGCGACCCTGTTGAATGGGTTGTCACACAGTGACATCGTCATTGATGCTTTACTTGGCACAGGGCTCTCTGGAGAAGTACGCGCGCCCATGAACAGCGCGATAGAAGCGATCAATCAAAGTGGCCTACCTGTGATTGCCGTTGATGTTCCGTCTGGATTATGTGCTAACCGTGGCGGTGTACTGGGTGTCAGCGTGATAGCCGCCCATACGGTGACGTTTATTGGGGCTAAACAAGGGTTGGTGACAGGAAAGGCTCGCGATTATGTGGGGAAGCTGCATTTCTCCGGTTTAGGGGTAGAGGATGTATTTAATGGCATTGAACGCCCAACAGCCTTGGGTTTCGCTCATCATCAAATTCCACACTGGCGATTAGAACGCAAGCCCTCTAGTCATAAAGGCAGCCATGGACGTACATTGTTGCTAGGTGGCAATGATGGGATGGCGGGTGCGATTAAACTTGCTGCCCATGCCGCATTGCGCTCAGGGGCTGGGCTGGTCAACGTAAAGGCGCATCAAGCCTCGGTATTGCCCCTGCAAGTTGGCTTACCAGAGGCGATGAGCTCTGCGTGGTTATCAGAGAAAGCGCAATCTGAGCACGTTCTTGCCCAGCTTGCGGCAAGGTCTTGGGTGATGGGCCCCGGCTTAGGTCAAGATGTATGGGCAACCTCACTGTTTGATGATGTTATGGATACCTTGTTCGCCAATCCTGAGGGGGAGCTCCCGTTGGTCATTGATGCTGATGGGCTGAATCTATTGGCTCAGCGACGTCATCGATCTAAAGGGAGTTCAGAGCGTATTCTTGATGACAGCCAGACCTTAGCCTCGAAGTACACTAATTGGGTGCTCACGCCCCATCCGGGGGAAGCCGCCCGACTACTTGGTGTCTCGATCGCTGAGATAGAGAGTGACCGATACCAAGCAGCAAAAACATTACACGACATTTACGGTGGGGTGGTGGTGTTAAAAGGAGCGGGGACGGTTGTCTACGACGGTCAGCAACATTATGTGTGTTTGGCCGGCAATGAAGGTATGGCAACGGGAGGCATGGGAGATGTGTTATCAGGCGTGATAGGGGCTTTACTTGCACAAGGGTATACACTCAGCCGTGCTGCTCTCCTAGGCGTCTTACTGCATAGCCATGCCGCCGATCTGGCCGTTGAAAAGGATGGCAAAGTAGGGCTAATGGCGAGCGATGTGATCGAACATTTAAGACAAGCGATCAATGGGGAGGCTGGCGATAGCTAACCAACCAGAATATTACGTAAAAAAAAGCGAGTTCAAACCCTCAAAAGGTGAACTCGCCTCTAAATATTTAGCCTCAAATCTTCAGCTTATTAGCCACGTTCTCAAACCATGATCTCAAGCCATGGCCTGAAGACTGTGGCCTCAAAATCATGACCTAAAAAACGAGAGCTTAGAATGCGAAGTTTACCCCTGCATTAAAGGAGGTCGCATGCTCATCGTCAGCCAGCAACTGGTATTTCACCCCAGCATCGAAACGAAAGCCCAGTGGAGTAGACAGGCTGACACCTGCGCCTGCGTAGGGTTTGAAGGTTTCATCGGTTTCTGTCTTCTCAGCACCTGCGCCAGCATCCCATTCGGTGGTCTCTGAGGTGATATAGCTTGCGCCCGCTTTGCCATACACGGCAAGTAAGCCAAGAGCTTGGTCAACACGTAAGCCGACGCCATAAGAGTCGTAGGTTTTGACAAAATCGTCTGAGTTTGCCGCTACTGAGGAGTTTAATGTTTCCACTTTCTTGTAGCTCAAATCCGCCGACAGCATTTTGGTTAAACGGTAGTTGTAACCTGCTTGTACGAAGTAAGCCGTTTCTTCAGCATCACCATTACTCACAAGAGTCGCGCCAACATTGGTGTACAAGTTGCCTCGACCATCAGCTGCATGAGCGGTCATAGAAAATAACGGTAGCGCAGCAAACGCGACATAACACCATGATTTCATAGTTTGATCCTTTATTTTGTGTTTGCCAGTGAGATGAGGGTCACTCAGTCCAAAAGCGGCAAACGATTATGCTTGTCTTAATTTAAGCAAAAAACACTCCAATGTGATTAAAGATAACCCATGAATCTGAGAAAATTCTGAGACAAGACCATTTTTGTTCACTCGATAGCTATTTTATCCACTCAATCTCCCTTCTTGATTCATCAAAATGACTCTAAAACGATAACCCTAAAGCGAATGTGAATTGAATGAGAGAAGCGGAATGACCGAGATGGTGGCGTAAAGACTGGGGCACTATTGCGTAGTGAAAAACGCGTAGTGAAAAATGCGTAGTGAAAACGCGTTGTGAATAACGAAAGTTTAGCTGCAATGAACAAAAAATAGCCACGATACACAAAATAAAGCGCAAAACAGAGTCCGATAATCGGCATGAAAAAGGTAACAAAATTCAATTCAAGCCTCAAAAACGTACGAAAGTTAGCGCCAGCCTGATTGTATGCGGCAAAATGACGAAAACCGTTGCGCAACCGATTAGTCTTTGGTTCGGTTTTAAGTGGCTGAAATATAAATGGTATTGTCAGTAATTAGACGCTATGAAGAACGGGGAGGGGGTTCTAGGTATGGAATCTCTACGAGGGTATCACAAAAAAAATGCAAATATCAGTCTTGTGCGGCGAGTTTGAGTGCCTATAATGCTGAAAACCGGAGCGTCTGCCAACGCTCCGGTTTTTTTGTGTCCGAAAAATGGCGATCACGTCTGCCAACGTGAGAACCACGCACTCTGCTAAGACACATAATATTTATGAATCAAGGAATTACACAATGCGT
Source organism: bacterium sp. HQB-39 (assembly GCA_043422575.1). Taxonomy (GTDB): domain Bacteria; phylum Pseudomonadota; class Gammaproteobacteria; order Enterobacterales; family Vibrionaceae; genus Vibrio. Next base: position 292,024 of record JBHOHG010000002.1, read on the forward strand.
ATCGAACAAGAACTTAAGTTAGGTTTTAAAGATGTCCTGTTTCGCCCGAAACGTTCTACTCTGAAAAGCCGCTCTCAAGTAAATTTAACCCGCGAGTTTACCTTCAAGCATAGCGGTCGTCAATGGTCAGGCGTCCCTGTCATTGCTGCCAATATGGACTCTGTGGGGAGCTTCGAAATGGCAACCTCGCTCGCCGAGCACGGCGTGATGACCGCTATCCATAAGCATTACACGGTGGAGCAGTGGGCGGAATTTGTTCGTACTGCCGATGCTGAGGTGTTGAATAAGGTGATGGTATCGACGGGGACTTCGGATGCGGATTTTGAAAAAACGCAGCAAATCTTAGCCCTAAGCGAAGGGTTGATCTTCATCTGTATCGACATCGCAAACGGCTACTCAGAGCACCTTGTTGATTACGTGCAACGTGTGCGCCAAGCGTTTCCTGACAAAGTGATTTCTGCAGGTAACGTGGTCACGGGCGATATGGTCGAAGAGCTTATTTTAGCAGGTGCTGATATCGTTAAAGTGGGCATTGGTCCTGGCTCAGTCTGTACCACACGTGTGAAAACAGGCGTGGGGTATCCACAACTTTCTGCCATCATTGAATGTGCTGATGCCGCTCATGGTCTCGGCGGTCGCATCATTGGTGACGGCGGTTGTTCTTGTGCAGGGGATGTCGCGAAAGCCTTTGGCGGCGGTGCTGATTTCGTAATGCTTGGCGGTATGCTCGCTGGGCACGAAGAGTCAGGCGGTGACATCATTGAACAAGATGGTCAGACGTTTATGAAGTTCTACGGTATGTCGAGCCAATCTGCAATGGACAAGCACTCAGGTGGTGTAGCTAAGTACCGTGCCGCTGAAGGTAAAACCGTTTTACTTCCGTTCCGTGGCTCCGTTCACAACACGATCTCAGACATTCTCGGCGGCGTGCGCTCAACCTGCACTTATGTGGGTGCCGCAGAGCTAAGAGAGTTAACAAAGCGCACCACTTTTGTGAGAGTGCTTGAGCAGGAAAATAACGTATTCGGTAAAGAGTAACCGGAACCGTTCCTTAAAATCAAAACAACCAGAGCCGCTTTTAGCGGCTCTGGTTGTATGAAAATACATAACTTTCCGGCCAGTGGATGAGAAAAGTAAGCCGGCCTTGCCTAAACGATTATCAGAAACAAGCAATGGACGTTTTGATGTTGGTAATCGCCAAAAGCAATCAAATCATACTCATAGCTGGCTGTAAAGTGAACGTTGAAGTGCTTGGATTTCTGATTAGTTAAGTTTTTTGTTGGTTACTATTTATTATGATAATCCCGTAGTTATAGGGAATGCACGGATACTGTATGTAAAAACAGTGTTTGTGTGCTACTATGCCATATAATTTTCTAACACTCATAAGCCTCTTATTTAAGCTAGAATCCTATTTTAGCAAACGGATCTATGATGTATTATGGCGGCTGAGTAGAAATTAACGATAGAACTAACAATTAGAAGGCTCTCTTTTGTCACCTCAACAACGACCAATAATTTTCTCATTTTTTTCTGGAAGCGGATTTTTAGACTTAGGTTTTGAACGTGCTGGATTTGATGTGCGTTTTGTAAATGAGTTTCATAAGCCTTTCTTAAGTGCGTATAAGTATTCTAGAGAACAAATGGGCATTCCTGAGCCTGAATATGGTTATTACCATGGTTCCATAGATGATCTCGTGGCTGGCGACAAAGTAGATCATTTAGCGGCATTGGTAAAAAAAGCTAAGAATGAAGCGCTAATAGGTTTCATTGGCGGACCACCATGCCCAGACTTTTCAGTTGCAGGTAAAAACAAGGGATCTGACGGTGACAACGGCGTGCTAACCCGAGTCTATATCGATTCAATTATTAAAAATCAACCAGATTTCTTTTTGTTTGAAAACGTAAAGGGTCTTTGGAGAACCGTAAAGCATCGAGCCTTTTACGAAGAGATGAAAGTGAAGCTCCAAGAAGCTGGCTATGTACTTACAGATAGACTGACTAACTGTATTGAGTTTGGTGTTCCACAGGATCGAGATCGTATATTGATGTTTGGGATACACCGAAAGCATGTCGACCCTGAGTTATCAAATGAGCAATTAGCGGCGGATTTCCACTGGGAACGTGAAGTGAAGTTCGCTAAAGCGGAAGTTCTCGATAAGTCTGTTTGGCCGCAAATGTCCGAATATAAAGAGAACTCTAAGCGCCAGATGCCTAAACATCTTGCACAGTTTAGAGAGCTAACTGTTGAACATTGGTTTAAGAAAAATGAAGTAAGCAAGCACCCGAATAGTAAACATCATTTCAAGCCTTATTCAGACAAGTTCAAAACGATTCAGGAAGGCGATGATAGTAAAAAGTCTTTCAAGAGATTACATCGGTTTAGATACTCACCGACTGCGGCCTATGGTAACAATGAAGTGCACTTACACCCTTACAAATCAAGAAGACTGAGCGCAGCAGAAGCACTGGCTATCCAATCCTTACCAAAAGACTTTCAGTTGCCACCGACTATGACGTTGTCGGATATGTTCAAAACTATTGGCAACGGTGTGCCATACCTTGCCTCAGAAGCTTTGGCCAAAACAATCAAAAGTTATCTCACATCACTGTAAAAAAAGGAGCCTTGTTGCTCCTTTTTTTATACGTTTCACAACGTTATAAGCAGATCTAGTGCATTTCTGTGTTGGCATGATAAACTTCGCTGAAGTAAGTTTTTTAAAAGCAGGCTTAGTTCATGCAATTCAACGATTTGTTATCGGATATTGAGAAGTTAGTTGGTAAGCGACTTCAGTCTATCAATCCAAGTACAGCCCCTATATTCCTCACAAAAATAGATAAAAAGGCTCGAAAGTACTTTATCTCTAATGACCCAGATAAAGTGGGTAATGCGCGTTTCTTTTGGGAGCTGGAAGACGTTTGGAAAGATTTGCAGTTCAAGGGATTCAGTAATGTTGATCAAGCTTTATATGGGAGTGGCAGTAGTCGAAATCAGCCGGAAACGATCTTTGCAAACTTACCATATATAGAGCATTTCAAATATAAGAAAAAAAAGCACATTGTGCTGCGTGACGAAAGAACTCATGATTTAGGTACACTCAAAGAAGTAGAAGGTGCAGAGTTTAGAGCTCTTAGAAAGAAAATTGATAACTACTTTGAACTGACGAACTTGGATTTGCTTAAGGAACAAAAAAATCTACTTGAGCTTCTAACAAACTCGCTAGATTCAGTTATGAGTAAATATCCCGGTGAAATATCTATTCAAGATACCGAAAAAGCTCTTGATATGTTGAGTGACCTTTCTGAGAAAATTTCAGATGCTACTGTATTGAATCTCACTGAAGTGAGTGAAAAAACAAATAACGGTAAGAAACTTTTAGAACAAGAGCAAAATGAAGTCGCTTTATCTTTTGATCAAATGTTAGATGCCCCTGCTGTTACAGGAATTGATGAAGGAAGCAGTGAGGGGAATAACGAGTCAGAGCAGGCTGATAGCCAAAATGGTAAGAAGAAAAAAGCAGACTCACCTAGAATCCGACAACTTACCCCTGTTCTTTCATTGATTTACGATAGGATTCAATTTGAGGATATAGAGTTACAACCTGATTTTCAGCGAAAAGATAGAATTTGGTCAGTTGGACATAAAGCGAAGCTCATTGAATCAATCCTAATGGATCTCCCCCTACCAGTCTTTTATTTTGCTGTAAAGCCGAATGGTACTTGGGTTGTTGTGGATGGATTGCAGCGAATTACTAGCGTGTATGACTTTATGCGTGGAGAGTTTCCTCTACGTGACCTTGAATTTTTGGGTGAAGAGTATGAAGGGGTATATTTTAGGAACCTCGATAGAACTGAACAGCGGAAAATTAGAGAGTACGCGATAACAGCATATCTGATCGATATGGATGAAGATGACTCAACTATTTTAGTAGAGCTATTCCATAGGATAAATACTTATGGAGTTAAGTTGAGTCCACAGGAAATTCGTTCAGCAATGAATCAAGGTCCTAGTGTTAAGTTTCTCCGATACCTTTCTGCTTCAAAAGAGTTCAAAGTATCTACTCATAACAAAGTTAAGTCAGATCGCCAAAGGGATATGGAACTTTGTTTGTCTGCAATTTCTTTTATTCTGTTTGGGTATCAGCAGTTTGGTTCCAACGGCAAAGAGAGCTACGATAACTTTTTGTCTAGTGCTATGAAAGTACTCAATAAGCTGGAGTTAAAATTTGATGATGACACTAGTTTAGATAAAGGCAAATCTAACCTCATAGAAGGGACAAGCCCGGAATATATTGAGCTCTCGCGTAGGTTTACGCAGGGAGTGGATTTAGCTTATCAAGTATTTGGAGAAGCAACTTTTAGAAAAGATTTAGATAATAAATCCTCACCAATTAGTAAGCAGTTGTTTGAACTTGTTGTGACTTATTTTTCTGCATTAACCGAAAGCCAAGTAAAAGCTGTAATGGAAAACTCGAGTGATTTAGTTGATTCGTTATATACGGCTATAAAAAAAGATGATAAGGACTTAACTGATTGGACATCTGATATATATAGGGATGCAAATAGAGGGTTTAATTATTCATTGTCTACTTCTACAGGTAAGAGAGTGACGGTTATATATCGATTTGAGGTGTTTGAGAAAATATTAAATCAGGCTCTAAATATTCGAGTAAAAATAAAGCCAATGGCAAGGGTATAATATGATAAATAACGTTAGTTTAAAGAATTTTAAGAGTTATAAAGAAGAAAACTTTAAGCTTTCAATGTTAAGCGTATTTTGTGGTAATAACTCAGTTGGTAAAAGTACTGCAATTCAAGCGATCTCTATTCCTCTTCAGTCAAAATTTTCTGAAACTGCCTCACTCAATGGGGGATTGACGGAAGTGGGCTTTATCAATGATATTCACCATAAAAAGCCAAAAGGGGAAAACTTAAAAATAGAACTAACCATTGGAGATGATGTTTACTCTTGGGGCTATGAAGATTATTCGGAACAGCTTAAGTTATCAAACAACGAACTTAATAGCTTAGACAAAGCTCGTAAAGTAAATAGCGAAAACTTAGGTGAGATTTTAGGTAATTTTCAGTATTTGCAAGCAGAGCGCTATGGCCCACGAGATAACTATGATCTAGCAAAGTCTAGTATGTACCATTCCGAATGGCTTGGTTCTAAGGGGGAGTTTACCGCTGAGTTTCTGTCTAACGTGGAGAATTTTAAGCGATTCTTTGTTGGTGGACAATTCGTTGCAGACGGTGGTGAGTTGGACCATAGACTGCATAGCTCAAAAAAAAATCAGGTGCTGCACGATCACATAAATGCATGGATGAGTGAAATAAGTCCGGGTATTGAAGTGTCTAATAGAGTATTTGAGGAGGCCTCAGTTGCAGTTAGTACATTTAGTCAGAATTCATTTAATTCTCTGAAACCTCAAAATGTTGGTTTCGGTGTGAGTTATGTTTTGGGTATAGTAACTGCGTTATTACTAACTAGGCCGGGTGGATTGGTCATTATAGAAAACCCGGAAGCTCACTTACACCCAAAAGGGCAAAGCTATCTTGGTAGGCTCATTGCGTTGACCGCCCTTGCTGGTGTTCAGGTGATTGTGGAGACACACAGCGATCATTTGTTAAACGGAATCCGTGTTATAACAAGAATAAACGAAGACTTTGACCCAGAGTTATTTACCTTGTACTACATTTCCCAAGGAGATGAGCAAAGTAACGTTGAGAAAATAACGATTACTAAAGATGGTAAATTATCGAATTGGCCAGAAGGTTTTTTTGATCAACAAGCTCAAGACATGTTTACCATTATGACTGGTAAAACAAAGTTACCAGAGAAGAAGTAGGGAGGCTTATATGAAAAGTAAGCTCTGTTTTATTCCTGATAGCTTCTCATTTGATTCTGGAGATGCGGTCTTAATAGAAGAATTAGACGTTGCAGCTTCTTTAGTGGAAGGGATGAATTCTGATTTCATTTGCTTTGCACGCTCTTCTGATTTTGATGAGTTTGTTGGTAACGAGTTATATTGCTCAGATAAATTTGTTGAAATTGGCCCTCTCTATTCAGCTATATATGATGGTGATATGAATAATGCTGTCGCGATAGCTGAGAATTCTGAAGAAGTGCTTCAGCGTGTTAATGCAGCTATCCCAGCAACCGAAAATCATTGGCTCAGTGTTTATTCTTCGTCTCCAGACAAGATGCTTGTAGATTTTAGAGAAAGAAATATTTTCGATGAAGAGTCCTTATTGCTTTATTCAAAGCATATACTTGTAAATAATGAATATAGTAGTGAAGAATACGGAAATGCATTTAAAAGCATTTACAGAAATCTGATTTTTCATCAAAACTACAACGATATTTCTAATATAGAGAGCGGTTGCGGGAGCTTTATCAATGGTATTTTGGAAATGTTCGACGTGATGGACGCATACTCTCCTGTAGATGGAGGTGCCAAAACCGATATTGACTATCTTAATAAACACATCACATTTCTAACTTGTGAGGAAGGTGGTGGTAAGAAAAACAGAACGACAGATGAAAATAATCTTAAATTCAATTTTCCAATCGGCGAAAAAGAAAGAAAAATTAACTGTGAGTTCCACTGTAAGCTGGAATACGTAGATGATCAGTATAAAAAGGGCAAATATCACAAGGCGAATAGAATGTATTTTGGTTTCTGGAAACCAGAGGATTCAAAGAATCAGATTACTATCGCCCATTTAGGTGGACATTTATAGCATCGTATCTCTAGGGGAGACACCTCTCCCCCTTTTAAGCTAAGCTTGTTAATCCAGAGGTCACCACTTTCTCATAACCAACGCAACTCTACCCACAACCTTCACTTCATCTTCCTCAACCGTCAAGGTTGAGCCATTAAAGCTGATCGCCAGCTTCTTGCCTGGTAGGCGTTGGATTTCGTGATGCTTGGCGGGGTATGCTTGCTGGGCTCGAAGGGTCAGGCGGTGACATCATTGAACAAGATGGTCAGACGTTTATGAAGTTCTACGGTATGTCGAGCCAATCTGCAATGGACAAGCACTCAGGTGGTGTAGCTAAGTACCGCGCCGCTGAAGGTAAAACCGTTTTACTTCCGTTCCGTGGCTCCGTGCACAACACGATCTCAGACATTCTCGGCGGCGTGCGCTCAACCTGCACTTACGTGGGGGCCGCAGAGCTAAGAGAGTTAACAAAGCGCACCACTTTTGTGAGAGTACTTGAGCAGGAAAATAACGTATTCGGTAAAGAGTAATGTTTAAAGCACTTGTTTAAATTTTTAAGAATTGAGCCACGTTAGAGTGGCTCTTTTTTTATCTGAAATTTGGTAAGTCGTGGCTGCAGGTTACAGGTTTGAAAGAGGGTTATGGAGAATTGCTTCAAAGAGCTTTCCTGAGGTTGGTTTGTACATCTCGTTGTAAAGCTCTTCAGCGATGGGTATAAAGTGCGTTAACTCGCCTCTAATATTAATAAAATCAATTTCATGCGCGCCTAATGTGCGTTAAGTATCATATTTGTGTTTGTCTCTCCATATAATCAAACGTCCCCCTTAATCCTTTCTAGAATCTTTTTAGGCTTCCCCCCAGCTTTGTGGATTCCTTAAACCCAGATAATTCTTAAGAAGCTATACAACTACCAATCAATGGTCGTATTTAATCTTGGAAGCGGAGGTCGTAGAACAAGTTGGTAATAATGAGGGAGCTGGAGGTAGCTTTGGGTATAACCAAGATCTCCAAACCTTGAGTCAGCAAGAGTGGGGGGCCTATATTGGGGCAGAACTAACATTTATGGATGAACTGCCTCCCATTGAAGAAGCTGATGAGGAGGAAGATGAAGACACTGTAACATAATGATAGCAAAGAAATTACCGTCAGTTGCTTTGTAAAAATACCAAGTAAATTAGTAACATAAGGAAATAATTATGGGTGCAATAAAAGGCTTTATAGATAGTTTTGATGATTCAGACAAGCTTCAACAAGCAGCGAAAGCAAATCTTCAAGATCTAGCAGCGTATGCAAACGAAAAGGCAAAAGCTATTAAGGACGAAATATACCAATCGATAGTATCTGCCGACTCCACAGATAACCCGCCACGAAATTTGGATCAATATAAAGGTGCTATCGACAACATAGTCCAACAGGATAATGAAACTCATGCATATCACTCAGATAACGCGGACAGTATTAAAGATGCAGTTTCGGATGTACTCAGTGGTTTGCTGAACCAAGAGGGGGATGAGCTGAAAACGGGTGCCCAAAAAGTGGTGACTTCAGCAATAGATGCTCTATTTGGAAGTACTTCGGCTGGTGAAGATACTACGGAATTATATTTTTTAGCACGTGATAATTTTACAGTGGTGAGAATTGACCTAAAAGCTTGGAAGCGAGAGGTCTCTTCTACTTCACTTCGCGAAAAAGTTGAGCTAGTCAGTGCATTTGGCTATACCAAGTCAGTGGTAAATGCTAGGAAATTAGGTCGAGATACTCTCAGAAATGAGTTTACACCACTAATTACGGCAACTTACCCAGACCTCGAACCAAAAGAGTCCCTTGCCAAGCTTGATGAGCTTATTGATCTATTATTGGTAGAAAATAAACCAGCTGATAAGCCAAAAGATAAGCCAAAACAGAAAGAACCTGCTCAATAGTTATAAAAATGGTCAAGTTCTCCCCGAACTTGACCAATCTAAACGCAAGCTCTGATCGGGCTTGTTGACCACTACACAAGTCGACGGGCTAGGCTTTAGAGCAAAAGCTAGAAGTTAAAAATATTCGGCTCAAAGTGCTCTCTAGCCTCCCGCCCAACTAACTCCCCAGATCAATCAAGACCAGTAAGAACAGTGTAAAGAAAAAGAACACCGTATTTAAAGCTAACAATATGGTGATATAGGTGAGGTAACGGAAAGAGAAACACTGACTTAAGAATCGACTCGTATGGACGAGATATTAAGAATATGACGGTTTTTAACGTATTGATAATGTGGAAAAAGGTGCACGCTTCATGGGTGACAACATAGGATAGTGTGGTGCTTTACGCTTTCAACCCAAAACTCTTTGAGTTTCAAAGATGTTCCAGCCAATTCTCATTTGAATGCCATCTATTAACCATCAGTGACGGTTTGCTCTCCCCCTTGATCACGGCACCAATGAGATCGAAAAGTCGATAAAAGGGGGAGTTGGAGGGGGTTGGTAGCCTAGAACGGTCTGATAAGCTTTGGTTGCCTGTATTTCTAGACGCTGAGCAAAATGATTAATGAAACGTTTTTAGCCCGCGATCGCTTTCAACAATGACTAATCTATTCTTGCAACTCACTCTTATAGAACTGTGAGTTCGAAACCTCATTCTGTATTGACAACCTGTAGCACGCTGAATATATTCACCTAAGCACATCCTCCGAGATAAAAAGCTAGATTGACACGTTTTTTTAGAACAGGCTCTTTACAATTGCTGCAAAGAGTTAACATTATTGAAACAATTGTCGGGCGGATGTTTATGTGGCTGTTCGTTCATTGGTATGGCCTCTCAAACAGAGAGGAGTACGCAAAAGCTTGGAGGTAGATGATGGGTCATTGGACAGATTTTTTTCCTTATGTTGCGATGGCAATTAAGGTTATTGCATTAGTTATTGCTGGCTACTACGCGATTAAGTGGCACTTCGATAAAGAGAAAGAAGTGAGAGCGAAAGAAGCAGAGGAAAAACTCAAGCAGAAGTCTTAACTCCCAGTGCGCAAGAGCCTCCCTATGAATGTACGAAAAAGCGTCTTTGGACGCTTTTTTCATATCTGATATGTTGTTTTCCATTCCTCCATCAAGGCAAAGCCCCGTTCTTTGGGTAGCATTGAGCAAGGTGATCAACTTAACTCAAGTTAAGCCGTCAAAGAAAAAAGGATACCGAGCATGAGCGAGAAAAAATACATCGTCGCTTTGGATCAAGGAACCACCAGTTCACGTGCGGTGATCCTAGATCATGACGCCAATATTGTCAGCGCGGCGCAAAGAGAGCTGACGCAAATCTACCCTCAAGCGGGTTGGGTCGAGCACGACCCTATGGAAATCTGGGCAACGCAAAGCGCGACCTTGGTCGAGGCACTGGCAAAAGCTGGGATCAGAAGTGATGAACTGGCTGGAATCGGCATCACCAACCAACGCGAAACCACCATCGTGTGGAATAAAGAAACCGGGAAACCGATCTACAACGCCATTGTTTGGCAATGCCGCCGCACCGCAGAGCTATGTGAATCGTTGAAACAGCGTGGTCTCGAAAAGTTTGTGCGCGAACAGACTGGCTTAGTCCTTGACCCGTATTTCTCGGCCACCAAAGTGAAATGGATTTTAGATAACGTTGAGGGCGCGCGTGAAGACGCGCAAGCGGGAAAACTGCTGTTTGGTACGGTCGATACCTGGCTAGTGTGGAAAATGACGCAAGGGCGCATTCACGTGACGGATTACACTAACGCGTCCCGCACCATGTTATTCAATATTAATGACTTAACTTGGGATAAAACCCTGTTAACGGAGCTCGATATCCCAGAGGCAATGCTGCCTGAAGTGAGACCATCTTCAGAGATTTATGGACAAGCCAGCCTTGGCGGTAAAGGGGGAACACGGGTTCCAATCGCTGGGATCGCGGGGGATCAACAAGCGGCGCTCTATGGGCAGATGTGTGTTGAAGCAGGGCAAGCGAAGAATACCTATGGTACGGGATGTTTCTTGTTGATGAATACTGGACAAGAAAAAGTGACCTCAAAGCACGGTTTGTTGACCACCCTAGCGTGTAATGCCAAAGGCGAACCTGCCTATGCGCTTGAGGGGGCTGTGTTTATGGGAGGCGCGTCGATACAGTGGCTACGTGATGAGATGAAATTGTTGGACGATGCTAAGGACTCTGAATATTTTGCTACAAAGGTAGATTCATCCAATGGCGTGTATGTTGTTCCAGCATTTACTGGGTTAGGGGCTCCATATTGGGACGCATATGCTCGAGGCACTATTGTCGGGTTAACTCGTGGGGTCAATGCAAACCATATCATTCGAGCGACACTAGAAGGGATCGCCTATCAAACGCGTGATGTGTTAGATGCAATGCAAGCGGACTCAGGCATCAAGCTCGCGAATTTACGTGTCGATGGCGGCGCAGTTGCCAATAATTTCTTGATGCAATTCCAATCAGATGTCTTAAACACTGAAGTACATCGACCTAAGGTCACGGAAGTGACGGCATTAGGGGCCGCTTATTTGGCGGGCATTGCGGTCGGTTTTTGGGATGATCTTGATGCGCTAAAGGATAAGTCGGTACTTGAGCGTACCTTTGAGCCTCATGAAGATGAAGAAAAGCGTCATCGACGTTATCAAGGGTGGCAACGTGCGATCCGATGTGCACAAGTGTGGTCAGAGATGCATGATCACGATGATTGATCGATTTTTTCGTTTTAATGCTCGTTCGCTCAAAAGAGGTTAGGTTTATGACTTCAGAACAACACAAAAAAGCAATAAAAGTAGCAGAAAAAGAAGAAACGGAGATTTTAGATCTTCTTGTGATTGGTGGCGGTATCAATGGCGCAGGTATTGCCGCAGACGCAGCGGGGAGAGGGTTAAACGTTGCTTTGTTTGAGGCGCACGATTACGCTTGTGCGACTTCTTCTGCAAGCTCCAAGTTGATTCATGGTGGATTACGCTATCTCGAACACTACGAGTTTCGCTTGGTGTCGGAAGCGTTAGCCGAACGTGAAGTGCTACTGAAAAAAGCGCCGCACATTGCGCAGCCGATGCGATTTCGTTTACCGCATCGTCCTTTTTTACGACCAGCGTGGATGATACGCTGCGGATTGTTTCTTTATGATCATCTAGGTAGGCGCACCACCTTGCCAGCCAGTCAAACGGTCGATTTAGCGAGCTCTGGACTGCTTAAACCTGAGCTCAATATTGGGTTTGAATATTCAGATTGCTGGGTCGACGATGCGCGTTTGGTGTTGTTGAATGTCCTCGCAGCCAAAGAGAAAGGGGCAGAAACCCGTAATTATTGCCGTGTTGAGAGTGCGAGGCGCGAAGGGGCACTATGGAAAGTGAGGATTCGCAATACCATGACGGAGCAAGTGTTCGAACGTCATGCAAAAACATTGGTCAATGCCGCAGGCCCTTGGGTTAAACAATTCTTTGATGATGGCTTGGATCTGGATTCTCCACGCAACATTCGTTTGATCAAAGGCTCCCATCTTGTTGTGCCTCGAATTCACAATGAAGAGCATGCTTATATCTTACAAAACAAAGACGGTCGCATCGTGTTTGTTATTCCCTATTTGGATCGCTTTTCTATTGTCGGTACGACCGATGTGGAGTACCAAGGCGATCCTCGTCACGTGGCGATCAATGATCAAGAAGTTGATTATCTGATAGATGTCGTTAACCAGCACTTTGTTAAGCAACTCTCTCCGAACGAGGTGGTGTGGACATTCAGTGGGGTTCGCCCTTTGTGTGACGATGAGTCGGATTCACCGCAGGCCATAACTCGTGATTACACTTTGGAATTAGAGGCGGCACAGGAACAAGCGCCATTGTTATCCGTCTTTGGTGGTAAGTTGACGACTTACCGTAAGTTAGCAGAAGCGGCACTTGATAAACTGGCACCTTATCTGCCTTCAATGGGGGCAAGCTGGACGGAAAATGAGGCATTACCAGGAGGAGATTTCAGTGGTCACCGTGAACAATTAGTGGACACGGTCCATGGGCAGTACCCTTGGTTACCTAAAGCTCTGCTGTTACGTTACGTGACGCAATTTGGTACCAATACATGGCAGTTATTGGAGGGAGCGAAACAGGCAAAGGACATGGGTATCGCGTTTTCCACACAGGCCCATGGGGTTTATCAAAAGGAAGTGGATTATTTGATCCAGCGCGAAATGGCGCAGACGCCACAAGATGTATTGTGGCGGCGGACTAAGTTGGGGTTGTACATGACGCAAGAAGAACAAAGTCAGCTCGCAGCGTATTTAGCTGATGCCCAAGTCACCCACGTCACCCATGTGACCGCTTTCCCTGAAGTGGAATAAGCGCAGAAGTTCCAAGTGGCTCGTCCTTGGGAATGTTCACTTATTCTTCTGGGCGAGCAGATAATTCCAAAGAACTTAAAATCTGATCAAATCGCTCGTTACCTTGCAGTGATTCAAGATCGGGTTCATCGTTGACCAGCTCTCGCAGAGCAACGCTGTGAGTGATGGCCAACTCAAGGTCATTAATGGCTTGCTCTTCCGCTCCTAAACAGGCATAAGCACACGCCCTTTGATAAAGCGCATGGGCGTTGCTGCTGTCCACTTCCAACACACGGTTCGACAAACTTAATGCCCAGTGATATTCACGGATTTCCATCGCGGCGTCGGCTTTATAAGTTAATGCTTCTAAATCGCCGGGACGAATTTTCAGTATTTCATCATAAATGGCCATTTTCTGTTCAGGGGTCTGTGAGCCTTGAGCACGAAGCCATAAGTTATGGATTTCATTGATGACTTCAATTTCTCGGTTGTTCTCTAAAATGATCTTGGTTTTCCTGCGCAGTTCTCGTTCCAAAGCTTGGAATTTCTTTTCGTATTGAGAGGCGATCTTTGACAGTTCCTCGTCGGCGAGCCTTGATGTTTTCTCTTTGATCTCTTTAAGAGATTGATAACCAATCAGTGCGATCAACGAGGCAACTCCTGCGATCACATAGAAGAAGTAGGTGATGGTGTCGGTGGCATAGCTTAAGGAGTGATCGGCCACTTTTAATTCTCGATCGGTGATCTGAATCGTGAGTTTTCGTTCTAAATCTTGCTGATCTTGGCGCAGAGCTTTCAGCTCATCAAGAACATATCGTTCAACCAGAGGACGGTCGTAGATGGAGTCTTCGCTAACAGGCGCTTTCTGTTGTTGTTCTGAATAGGAAAAGGCTGAGAAAAAGCACAGCGATAAAATTATCATGATGCGATAAAGCATAAAACCCCACTTATATGGCCTGTTAACACAGTGTTATTGATAGAATTAGTGTAATTATTCAAGCTTGCCAGCCAAAAGTGGGCAACGCAAGCTTACGGACAAATCTAATTGACTGACAAATCAATGCTCTCATTGAACTTGGAGTAAGATTGCTTCTTTGTCAAAGTTATCAACAATTATGAAGCCATCTTACTGATAAAATTGAAACATAGAAGATAGAAGGGGAGAGAGAGATGAAAAACGCAGCGTTGCCCCTTGTGCAAGGAAATGTCTACTACGCAATAACTCAATAGTGATAATATACCCAAGTGACTTCAAGATGCAGTTTTCAGAGCCTTGCCACTGGTTTCAATTCAAGGCAGAGATGAAGGAAATAGTCATTCTATTTGCAATGTCTCTAACGCAGAAGTGAAGCCAGTGACAGGCTCCCGAAGGGCGAGTCTGCTTGGCTCGCTAGCTGTGTTATCGCTTCTTGATTTAGAGCCACTAGATCTTCAAAGCAATGCCTTGCTATCAAACCAAGCAGCTCTCGCTGAACCTAGCATCTCGAGGTTACTTGGGTATATCCTTTTATTCGAATGACAGAGAAAATCTATGTTTATCCATCATGTAAATGATATCGACTGGCTGGTGATTACCGCCTTTGAAGAGCTGAAACCCATATTTATTGAAGACGCGGGAGCGATCCCTTCCTACTTTTCTAGCGCCAGCGAATTGAGCCTGATTGATCAAGCCAAACGACATCATGGTTACTTGCCTAATCTCAATGGGGTCATTACCGATACGGGCACGTTTCAACGAAATGACCACCAAGAAGACTTAGAGCCGCAGCTTGCTTGTCTTGTGGAAGGGCGTGGTCGGGTGTTTATTTATCACGGAGGTTTTGTTGCGTTTGTCGATGATGAGCAAACCTTTATCACCCGAATGGACTAAACTGGCTTCAGTTGACTAAATGGGTTGAATTGACGAACGGGCACTCCCAACCCGTTCGGCACTCCTCGGTAGGATAAAACCTTCCCGCTTGTGTTTTGCTTATCTTAAATAACTTACTTTACGAGACGCTAAAAAAGCGCACTTCTTGTTTTAGGTCTGATGCAAGATGATTCAAAGTATCCACGGCTTTTTCATTGCTCTGCATAGATTGAATCGAGTCTGACGACATGGCGGAAACCTGATCCATAGCTGTAGCGATATCGCTAATCACGCTTACTTGTTCTGAGGTTGCTTTCGCCACTTCAAGGATATTGCTTAATGAGTCAGACGCTTGCTGCTCGATACTGGCGAGCAGTTCGGTGGCTTTGGTGGTTTGCTCTTTTCCGTTTTCGACTTGCGGTTGTGTGGTTTCCATTGCAATGACGCTGGCCGCCGTTTCTGATTGAACCTGAGAGATCATCGATTCGATTTGAGCCGTGGCTTCATTGGTGCGTTGCGCTAATTGGCGAACTTCGTCGGCGACCACCGCAAAGCCTCGTCCCGATTCGCCAGCTCGTGCGGCCTCAATTGCCGCATTCAGAGCGAGCAGGTTGGTCTGCTCAGAAATATCGTTAATTACACTGATAATGCTGCCAATTTCTTTGGTTCGCGATTCCAATTGTTTGATTTGCTCCACTGTTCCGTCGACCGTTACGGCGATTTTTTCCATTTCTTGCGCAGCTAATGAAACCAGTTCACGACCTTGAACGGCATTGTCGGCGGTCATAGCAGAATTGGATTTGGTTACCTCCGCGATTTGAGAAACCTGATCGATGCTATGACGCATCTCTTCTAATTTATGGGCAGTCTCTTGGGTGAGGTGTGCTTGCTGATGCGCGGCGACTAATACTTGCGAAGAACCTGAAGAGACTTCTTTGACCTGCTCAGAGGCACTCTTTGAGGCTGCGACAATATTGCCGACAATCTGAATCAGCTTCGTGCTCATATCCGCTAAAGAGTGCAGAATCGACCCTTGTGTTCTTGGTTTATCTTCGAGGGTTAAATTCCCTTGAGCCATGGCTTTGATTGCTCGCTCCGCTTCAAAGGGCTCACCGCCAAGAGAGCGGTGAAAACTGCGTTCAATGATCACACCAATCAGAACCGAAATGGCGAGAGCCAAAACACTCAGCCACAGCATGATTTCTTGGAATCCTCCAGCCACTTTACGCGCTTCGGGAGTGAGCTGTTGGTTGATGACTTCTTGATAGTCAATAAACTCGTTAATCGCATTGAGCCATTCGACAAACGCTGGACGGGCTTGATCTAAAACGGTATCCACCATAACTTTCCCGAGCTTTTTCTCGTTCAAGATGGTTTGAATCAAGGGCAGGGTGCGGCGCTGTACATCATCAATGTTGTTTAAAATCGTCATCTCAGTATTGGAGAAATAGACCCCATCAGCAATCATCTGTTTCATGCTGGTTTCGGAGTCTTGATAGAAACGCTCTAAGCGTTGCACTTCTTTTTCTATCATCGCGATTTCGGCAGGGGATCGTGCCATTGCGATATCCCGCACGGCAATCGCGCGATCATGAACACTGCCGCGATAGTTGATGGCATGCCTCTGTTTGACAGAGTTGATGTCAGTCAGTTCAGCCAAAGTTTGGTCGATGACATTGACTTTCTGTATTCCAAGGGTGGTCAGCAGCATCATTAAACTGAGTAAAGCACCAAAACCAATAGCAAGACGAGTTTTGACTTTTAAGTTCGATAGAAATTTCAAAATGTATCCTTGAGTCTCTTAGTTTGTTATCGAGACGAAAATGCCAATGCACTGCTTGTCAGTGTTCATTTTCGTAGCTGGGGGAGGATCATCGTTTCCCTGTACGATCAGTGGTTGAAATGGAGTTCCGAAACTGGCTTTGCGCATTCGGATTTGGTTCACATAAAGGATGATATCCTGATGGGTTTATACCCAAGTGACTTCAAGATGCCGTATTCAGAGCCTTGTTACTGGTCTCAATTCAAGACAGAGGTGAAGGAAATAGTTTCCCTATTTTCAACGCCTCTAACGCAGAAGTGAGGTCAGTAACAGGCTCCCGAAGGGCGAGTCTGCTTGGCTTGCTTGCCGCGTTATCGCTTTTTGATTTAGTCCCACTAGATCTGCAAAGCAATGCCTTGCCATCAAACCAAGCAGCTCTCGCTGAACCTAGCATCTCGAGGTTACTTGGGTATATTATTACTTCTGTTTGTGCCTATTACTCTGATAGGGACAGCCTTTTAGATATGAACGGCTGTCGACGAAAAAGATTTCATTCAGACCATGAATAACAGATTATAACGTAAGGTTAAGCTGCGCTCTTTGTCGGTGTGTATTTCGTTAAGTCACTGAAATTAGGTTATTTAAAAGTGCATATTCGATTTGTTCTGCGATTTGTTCTGCGATTTGTTCTGTTGAAGTCTTTAGATTGCGTCGTGTATTTGAAATACATTCCTTAATGGATTGAGTTATGGAATAGTCAAAATTGCGGTAAGGCTTGTGTTGATGGTTGCATTGGGATCGCTTAGTATGGAATCAAGTCTTTTGGTGGAAACTGAATATGAAGAAGCTTTTTGTTTGGCTCGGTTTGTCGGCGACAAAAGAAGAGCGTGAAATATTGAAGCACTTGCGCAAAAAACAATCCTCGTCCATGAGAGTGGTTGGTCGTGGTACTTTGACCAATGATGCGTCGCAAGTCCGTTCTACTGAAAAATCCAAGAGATTTATTGATAAGATAGACCGTCTTGTGAGCTAAGCATGTTCTTGTTGCTTATTCTTCCTATCCTCATTTCAGGCTATATCGTCTTCACCAAGCACCCTTACAACTATTACCGGCTCCATCGTTATGACGGCCAGTTGTTGTATCTAGAAAGTGCCAAATCGGGTTTTATGTGTACCGTGACCAGCGGTGGGTTAGTTCTCTTATTTAATCAATATTTACCGCCAAGCGTTGATGTATTTGGTGAGCGCTACAGTATTGATGTCTACTCTTTTGTGTATTCTTTCCTTGTTCCTATTGCTGAAAAAGAAGCAGGTAAGCTGACGTGGATTCTGCTGATGACTCTAGGGGCGTTGGTGCTGGCTTATGCCTATGCGTTATGGGGAATATTGCGATTGCGTTTAAGGGTAATTGACCTAACCGATTTGATCTCGATTCGCCGTATTACGCTCTCTTTGAAACGAGGGAAATGGCTAAAGCGGGAAGATGAGTCCTCATTGCCTCTCGATGAGCGTGCTCGCATCGTTTTAATGGCGTCAATTTTAAAAGACAGCCCAATGGATGCTTTGTTTTATAAGTCTTATCTTATTGATGGTTATAACTTAATGATCACCATGGAAGATCGTAAGGTCTATATCGGGCGTGTTCTGAGCCTTGGTGAGCCGAATGAATCACAAGGGATGGATCAAGAAATCGCCATTACTCCTTATGCGAGCGGCTATCGAGACAAAAATACTCTCGGGGTGACCTTAACCACTAAATACAACGAAATTTCCAGTGATCTTGCCTTGACGATTCGCCAAGACAAAATCATTTCCGCGAGTTACTTTTCAGAGGACGTCTATGAAGAATTTCAACGTAACCTCAAAAGGAAAGCGTCTTATCTATTGTGTTGATTAGCCCAGTGGTTTACATGCCCCATAAAAATTAGGCTCGGCTCTATAGCCTACTACCGTGTCTGAATCATTAACGAGTAATACATAGTGGCAACTCGTTAAAGGTTGGTAATGAAATTCAGAGATAGTCGGTTCACCTTGAACTTCATTTATTTCTAATGGGTATCCCCAATAGTCCAATAATTCTTCGACGGTTAACCCTAACGCACCTTCGCCGAAATCATTGTCACTGGATAGCACTGAGCATCCAGACAGAAACATAACACATGCTAAAGATGTCAGAGCGAGGATCGCTTTTAAGTTCATTTGTTCTGGTCTTTGCATTTTATAATTCACTCCAACGTTGCGCTTTTTGTTTAATCAGTGCTGCATTAGGGGCGGTAGTGATGAGTTGATTCAAGATAGCGTCGTAATCGGTATTGGCGTCCAAAAGACTGATGGCCGCATGGTAAGGAGAGATGCCTTGCTCAAGTTTTTTGAGGTCGTAACCCGCTTGTTTGAGCAGCCACGTAGCGCTGGCTCCAGTTTGGTAAAATATGCCAAATGAGAATTCTGAATGGACGTCTTTGGCAGTGGTATACTCTGCTTTTAAGAACCAGTCATAGACAAAGCTGGTCTCTTTGGTATGTGAAAAGAGTTCGCGCTGCGCCAAAACTTCCACATATCGGGCTGTCCCTTCATAGAGTTCTTGCCACAGACCCATGTGTTCAACGAGCTTTTTCTCACTGGTATCGATGGCGATTTGTTTTCTGGTTAATGCTACGTATTGACTTAGAATGCGCTTGGCTTCTTCTGATGACAGAGTTTTAGGTAACCCTTGAAAGATTTGTAGAGTGTGCAGTTTGAGCTCAATCAGTTCTTGGTTAACTGGGTAATTCACCATGTCTTGGACGTATGAGGTCGGTGACTTGAAGTGTTTCCCTTGGTATTTATGGAAATTCTCATGAATGTTGAGAGTGAGGTTTCGGTCAATGGTTTTGTTGCCGTGATCAACATGATCTGGGGACATTTCCAATCGATGGTATTTCTGAGCGTAGTAACTTGTGCCTTCAAAGCCAAGTTCAAAGTCAAACGCGCCATTGCCTTTATTTAGCTTGTCGTTATGAAGGTGTATATTGGCGTCATTACGAAAGACATTTAAGCCAAAAGCTTCATTGTTACCCAGCTTTTGAAAGTCTTTTGATGGTGATATTGGATTAAAAGCAAACGCCTTGAGTGGCTGAGTTGAGTCTTTATCTTGGGTTCGAAGCATGTAGATAGGAGCCGCCTGATACCACTTGCCATAATCTAACCAAATTTGTTTCTCCTGTATTTTCTTTCCCGCTTTGGCAATCTGCTGGATCATTTCGCGATCATATTGATCGGTCAATGAGGTGTTTTCGCTATCTGGTGACGTAGGTTTGCTTGGTTTCTGAGACGTTGCATTATTGGCGCTGTCGCCATTGCATGCGGTGAGAGAGAGCGCGACAGATAATGTCAGTATTGAAGGTAAACAGGTTGTTTTCATTGGAGAGCCTTAGAGTAAATGTAATCGAATAAGGTTATGGACATATCAAGCCTATCTTGGCTCAGGTCATAAAAGACCTGAGCCAATGTGGTTAGCGAATATCGGTGATGAATTGATACTTATCTGAGTCGGCTTTTGTCATCCAATACGCGCCAGTTGCAGGGGCTGAATCTAAGGTAAAGAGGTAGAAGTCGATGCCTTTGTCGCCCATGATGGTGTTGAAGAATGTGGCTTGCTTGCGATGGCTCAGATCCGTAAATGGGAAATCTTTGGCTGTTTTATCGCCTTGTCCCCAACTGTGAACACCAATCTGTTGGTTTTTCTCAATTGGACTATTACTCGCGCGATGAAGAATACGCGCTTGGCCTGCCGCAAATAAATCGGTACCGCCGGAGAAAACCGATCCTTGTTGAGTTATTTCAGTATCCATTTTATGTTGATGAATCAACAACCCTGTGTGCATGTTGATGTCATCGTCGGCACTACCACCAATATGATTATTAAATTGCAGTGTCATCGAAGTGCCATGGTACTCTTTTGTGAGCTGTTCTAGTTGGTAGTAGGTGCTGACACCTAGGGTGGAATGGACGCGCTCATCGGACTCTTCGAGTACAGATTCGGATTGATATTGTTGGCCATAAATTTCTTTAAAAAAGCCATCAAAAGCAAAAGAAGTGGTAAAGGTGACGCGATTCTCACTCTTAATCGGGCTTAACAAGGTAGAGCCAATGCTTGCCATGTGTTCTTCGGCTTCATGGTAATATTCGACAGAAATGTTTTTACCGTCGACAGATTGGCTGGAGATTAAGGTGGTGTCATTCCCTTTTGAACGCACGCTTTTATCACATTTAAACATGGTAAATGGTTGCGGGGAATGGCGTAATAGGCATTGGGCATCGCTACTTTCAGGTCTTAGTAACAGGTCAATTTCGTCCCCTTTTGCGTTTTCAAGTTTTATTAGGGTTGTGCCTTCACCATAAGATTCCGCAAAGATCATGCCGTCGAAGGTTTCCCCTGCATAGGTAACACGCATCGAATCTAGGATTTCTTGGCGCTCTTCTAACAGAGACTGACGATTTGAGTCCGTAAATTGATAGTCAGGAAGTGGTCGTACATTGGGTTTTGTTGGCGTCGTCGGCTTAGTCGCAGAACTTGAGTTACAGCCCGATAGTAAAAGAAGAGGTAAAGCCAAAAGGCAAGGACGATAGTTCATATTTTTGCTCGCTCAATAGTGGATGCCAGAATCATATCGAGTAGGAATGTAACTTTCCGTCATTGAAATGTATGGAATTGTCTTAACTAATGATGATAATCATACTGGTGAGGAATTAAGTGGAATAGACTATCTAGGTAATTGTTTTACATCGAAAATAGAAGCTTTATAAAAGAAAGATTCAGTTTGTTTGGAATAAAAGGTTTTAAAACAGAATGCCGAAAACTCGCATGCTTATCGTGGAAGACGATCTTAAGCTACAAAAAATGCTCCACGATTACTTTGTTAGTCAGGACTTCGAGGTCAAGACCCTTAGCGATGGTGCTGATGCCGTCGAAACCATCCTGACTACTCAGCCCGATATTATTGTATTGGATTTAATGCTTCCTGAGCTTGATGGTTTAGCCATTTGTCGACAAGTGCGTAGTGAGTGCTCAGGAAAAATTATGATGTTAACGGCAAGTGATGATGACTTTGATCACGTAGCAGGGCTTGAAGTCGGCGCCGATGATTTTGTTACCAAGCCGATAAAACCACGAGTGTTACTCGCCCGAGTACGCACCTTGCTCCGTCGTACAGAAAGCCAAGAGCCTGAAGGGCAAACTGCGTCGTGTTTGAATTTCGGTCGCTTATCGTTAGACAATCGAACTAAGCAATGCCACCTCTCTGGAGAGAGGATTACTATGACGGCCAGTGACTTTGATTTGTTGTGGCTGCTAGCCAGTCATCCCGATACGCCTCTGTCTCGCGACTTTCTTACCAAAACACTGCGTGGTATCGAATATGACGGTGTGGATAGAACTATTGATAATAAAATTGTCCGATTGCGTAAGCTGTTAGATACAGACTCGCCATGTTCGGAACGATTACAGACCGTGAGAGGCAAAGGGTATCAGTTTGTCTCTAGTGCTTGGGAACATTCATGCCAAGTTTAATTGAAGATTAACGATGAAACGAATCTATATTGAATCACTCTTAGGGCTGATTACCTGCTTTTTAGCCAGCTTGTTATTGTATGAAGTGTTTGTCTTTGAGCTGAGTACCGATTATGAGGGAGTGTTAAAAGAACACGAGTCGTTCGCTTATACCGGTATGGTGGATCATATTGCCGTGAATCAAGGTTTGGCCTCAGCACATCAAGCAATGAAGGACTTCGCTGAGACAGCAAAAAGTACGTTAACGATACATCATCAACCCGCCCATATTCCCGAAGAGATCGCCAACTTTTTTCACGACTCTCCAAGTAACATCGTTTACCACGGTGCTGAAGACAGTACTTGGTTTCGCTTGTCTGTCGGCAATAACATTTATCAGTACCAACCTGATATGAATGACCTAGTTCATCAAAAAATTGCTTTTGAGGATGATTTGGCATGGGTGTTCTTTTTGTCTGGGTTTATGATCTACGGTGTCGGACATGTGTTTATAGTATTCCGCCGAGTGAATCGACTAGAGCAGGCCACTCATCACTTTGCCGATGGCGACTTCAGTTACCGTGTGAATGAATCTCGTTGGGTTGCATTAGGCCGCCTTAATCGTTCGTTCAATCAAATGGCCGATAAAATCTCAAGATTGATAGAAACGAATCGTTCTTTAACCAATGCAATTGCACATGAGATGCGAACGCCTATTTTCCGAGCGCAATGGCAAGCTGAATTACTTAGCGAATCGCCTTTGACCGAGGCTCAAAGCGAGCAGGTAAGGAGCATTATCGAAGACACCGAAGAGATGGAGGTCATGGTTGATGAGTTACTTTACTATGCGCGTTTAAGTAGTGAGCGCTATGCATTGCAGTTTGAAGACATCGAGATGGCGAGCTTTTTTGAGCTAGCCATGGAGGGATGGGGTAAAGAGAGCCAAATTGATCTGACCTTTATGCAAAGTGCTTCGTTGAGAGAGGGGCAAATCTCGGCACTTCGAGCAGATAGAAAATTGTTGAAACGCGCACTGGATAACATCGTTAGAAATGGATTTAAGTTCGCTCGGGAAAGGGTGTTAATTGAAGTGTCCGAACTGAATGGGCGCTTAACCATTGCGATTCATGATGATGGTGAGGGAGTAGATCCGCAACACTGGACTCGCCTGTTTGAACCTTTCTATGTTGCCAATAAAGCAAGGAATAAGGCCAAAAGTGGACACGGGTTAGGTTTATCCATTGTCGACCAGATTGCTAAGCAGCATCAAGCTCAACTAAAAGTGGGGGCTAGCAAGCGTCTCGGTGGTGCGGTATTCACCATGACATTTGAGCTCTGATACTGAGAGTAAGGTAGGAAAAATTAATATGATAAACCTAAGCTTTGATACACTAGCGTTTTACTTCAGTTTTTAAGGTAATCTGATGAGCGAAGAGCAACCGAATAATCCACTACATGGTCTGACCCTAGAAAAAATTCTGGTGCGTTTGCAAGAACATTATGGTTGGGAAGGGTTAGATGAACGGATTGAAATCAACTGCTTCTATAATAATCCATCGATTAAGTCGTCACTGAAATTTTTACGTCGTACGCAATGGGCTCGTGATAAAGTCGAAGCACTCTATATTGACACTTTTTGCGCCAAGTAAGCATTTAATGCCTCTTCCGTGATGGTGGAGGGGGCATCTCTCTCATTCACTTCTCCCTTAGTTTCTAAAACAGGTTCTCGAAGGGCGAGTTTGTTTGGCTCGCTAGTCACCGTATCGCTTCTTGATTTAGAACCACTAGATCTTTAAAGCAATGCTTGCTATCAAATCACCTTACAAACAACCCAAGCAGATCTCGCTGAACCTTGCAGCTTAAGATTACTTGGATATCTCAATGTTGCAGAACGGGTTGCCGCAGAAAGTTGCGCTGCTTCTCACTTGTTTGTTTCGATATTGGCGAACGATTCAGATAATGTTCTTATGTATTTAATAAATACAGACTCTGGTAAGTCACCGTAAATAAAGGTAAATCATGTATTTTTGGAAAATTGAAGAACTTAAGAAAGACATACGTGAAGGTAAGTTAAGTCAACAACAAGATCTTTACTATTTGCTCGCAATAGTGATTTTGACAGGTATTGGTCTGATTCCCGCTTTTGAATACAATCAATACGACCAACTGATGGCGTGCACCTATTTGGGTATTTCTATTGTGGGGGTGATTAAGGCATTTTCATCCAATGGTGGGCAACAAGGTAAGGATTTTACTAAACGTTTTTTAGCCGTCGCTTGGGTAACCATGTTTAGGGTTTTCGTGCCAGTATTTATCTTAATGTCGATCTTTTATATTGCCTTTTTCCAATATGCGACAGAAGAGGCGACAGCAATTGATCTAGGTGTATCAATCACGTTTTCGATTTTACATTTTTGGAGAATTTGCGTTCATTTGAATGATCTTGCGCAAGAAGATTCAGAAGCCCCTTTGCAAGAGCTGGACGCAAAGAGTAACAGTTAGTGCTGCGCAGATATCACATGTGAGCTTTGATACATTTGCGTTTTATTGCAATTATTAAGGCTCCTAATAAATAATCCATTTATGGTTCTGTACTTCTTAGGAGGATTAATGGATTTAGTTTCCGTAGTCACAGAATTTTCCCAGAATGGCCTTCCTTTGACCGTCGTATTAGTCTCTCTGGCCGTTTTTTTTGTGACAAATCTTGGCGCCATTCAGCAGACATATTCAGGTTATCAAAAAGGTAAGTTTACTAAATTAGAACAAGCAATTGCTTGCGAGCATGTTGACGATAAAACCCGAACATTTTTACAGACGGAGTTGGCCAGCTTGCATTTAAGAAATGCTACGGGGCTGAAGGGAAGCGCTCAAGTTTGTCATGCGTTGATCGATCTTTATCGAAAGAGTAGCGGTAAAGTGGGGCTGGTGCACTTTGCGAGATCTTCAATTTACTTTGAAATCGTTGATGGGCATTTAGTCGGTCATCTACCTCGTTGGGAGCGAATTTTGTACTATTCCAAAATAATGTTATGCATACTTTGCGCGGTGACTTCAATCTCTTTAATTTATATCCTATTGGTAACCTCGGATTTTGCTTTGACGCTGCCTATGATCTTACAACCTATTTTGTTTGTAATATTTTTATGGGATAGCGCAAAATTAGTATCCTTTCGCTATGTTGATAACTTAGTTAAAGAGCAGTGCGGTGAGCAAGCCAATGCCAAATAATCAGGGGGTAAACCAAATTGACAAACGTGTTTCCATCGAGCGGATGTTAAAGGTTGGTGCCGTGATGTTTTTGGGCTCTTTGTTAGCGGGGTGCTTTGGCTTGCCTGTTGAAACAAGGGTCTATAAAGAGACACTTGGGCCAAAGCAAGCTGGATGTTTGAATCGGCATGGCGTGGTTATTAATAAGCAAGGTTGCTCTGACTATTTAGTTGGTGAGCTTGTGGTTGAAGTAGCCATTAGAGGAAGTAAACAATACTACCAAGATCCGGAATCTAGCCCTTATAAGATTTCTGCTGTTGTCTGTGACCACTCGGGTGAAGGGGATTTTGACTTTGAAAAAGACCTGAATATAGATCAAATATCGATAACCACCAACAGTGGTCAAAGCTGGGATGACTTGCAGTGGGAGCTATTGAATTTCAATAAAAATTGCCGATTTATTGCATTCACGCCTTGGCTGGAATTGGATGTTGAGCTGCAAAATAGACTAGACGTACAACTTGACCTCTCCCTTAAGGCCTATGATGGTCAATCATACTCTTTGTTTTATTCATTTCAGGGTGATGAATACTGGATGTTGCCATTTTACGGACCGTAACGATGAGAATTGAGGACGTGAGTTCTTAAGAAGCAAAGCCGCCATTTGGCGGCTTTGTTATTTGAGACAGTGATTAACGAAATCGTTAATTTTTTAGAAGCTTACGTCTGCCATAATTCCGAACGTACGTGGGCCACCCAATTCATACAGATCGTTCTTCTGACGAACAACATACGCCTTATCTGTCGCATTCTTAACGTATGCGCGAATAGTGAAGTCATCTGTGGCGTAACCGCCGTTCAGGTTTAGCACCGTATAGTCACCTGCCATTTGGTTTTTGTTGTTCTCTAGATCAACAAAGTACTCAGAAACGTGGTTGACACGAGCGCCCAAGAACACCCCATTATCGAAGTTTTGAGTAAAACCTAAGCCAGCTGAAAGGTCTGGGGCATAGCTGAATTCTTTTCCTTTAAGATCTTGCATGGTTCCATCTGGACCTTTGGTGATCTCTGTTTTCAGTAGACCAACAAAAGCAAACAGATCTAACCCAGAATCAAGGTAGTAGTCGGCTTCGATTTCAGCACCGTAAGTGATCCCTTCTGGGATATTGTCAATGTAGTTATCAAAGCGGTGGCCACTATCACCATCTACCACAGTTTGGTAACCATCATAGTTGTTGTAGAAAATGTTACTGTTCAAGACTAACTGGCTATCAAGCAGTGCTGCACGTGAGCTTAGCTCGAAAGTTAACACTTCTTCTTCTTCATATTCGAAGATTTCTTGCTTGTATTCGTTGTAACCAACACCACCAGCGTTGTAGCCTTTTCTGACTGTGAAACCGAGATTGAAGTCGTCTGTAACATCGAAAGTAACGCCTAACTTAGGCAAGAAAATCGAGTTTTCATCGGTGGCTTTAAAGTCGATTGGGAAGCGAGCATGGTCAAAGTCACGCTTCAGTTTATCTTTTTCGTAACGGAAGCCCGCTAGAATTGCAAAACCTGGGATAAACTCAACTTTACTATCGAAGAATAATGATGTGGTTTTCAGCTCATCAATACGGATCATCGAGTCAGTTCGAGTGTCTTGATCACGCGAGAAGTGGCTAAGCCCAACGATACCGTTAAATCTACCGTCTAGTGAGTTGTAGGATAGACGAGTTTCTGAAGTCAAACTTTCTTCTTCCACATCACCCCACCACTCAGTTCTAGGGAAGGCTTCGAACGTTGTTGAGTAATCACGTCGAGATAGGAGTGCGCTAAGTGCAAGCTCTTCACTGAACTGATAGCCAACATCGATATTGACATTCCAACTGTCGGTGTCTTGACGACGAGTACCGCTGTCATCATTGTTTTCGTACTTGTCTTTTTCTGTCACTAAATTGGTGTACTGACCTTCTTCATTACGGCTTGATACCGTCAGTTTCGCTGTGAATTTTTCGTCGCCGAATGGCTGAAGAAGCAGCTTACCGCGAAGGTTATGAGATTCAAATTCAGAAGGATCCCATGGGTACTGCGTGCCTGCTGGGTAGCGATCACTCGGCGGTAGATTATAAGTGATAGGCGTGTTTCCTTCCGTCCCTTCGATTGCGAAACGGAAAGCTAGAATATCGTCGATGATAGGTGCTGATACCATTCCCGCGACATGGTACTTATCAGCTTCATTCTCGTAGCCAGCACGGAATTTACCTTCAGTGTAGAAGGTTGGATCTTTGGTTTTAATGACAACGGCGCCGCCGATACTGTTACGGCCTTGGTTGGTAGATTGCGGACCTTTGTAAATTTCAACTTGCTCAGTATCCCACAGACCCGCTTTACCGAAAGCTTCCCCTGTCCATGATTCCGAAACGCCATCTACGGTGGTGTTGACACGCGGGGTTGCCCCCGTCATGTACGAAAGGAAACCTTCACCAGGGCCACGGCCGTCAATGCCTCGAATATGTGGGACACCTGACGGAGCATTCAACACGTTTGAAGCGCGATCAAGCAAGTCGTAATAACTACGGTTTTCACCGTTATCGTCTTCGTCCGTAAATAGAGTAATTGAGCTAGTATTTTCCGCTAGGGTACCGCCTAAACGTTCTCCAGTAACAATAATTGTTTCTGTGCTTTTATTATTTTCGTTTTGTTCTTGAGCGGTAACACTCAAGCTTGTACCTAGACAAATAACGCTGATTAGCGCTGCAAGTTTGGTCTTCTTGGCATTACTGGCAGAAATACCATTATCTAAATCCATAGGTTTCATGACCTCAGAAATCCTTTATAAATAAATGCAGAAAAAATATTTGAACTTGTATCAACAATTATGTAAAAGTTTGTTGCGTCACGCA
Organism: bacterium sp. HQB-39; assembly: GCA_043422575.1. Taxonomy (GTDB): domain Bacteria; phylum Pseudomonadota; class Gammaproteobacteria; order Enterobacterales; family Vibrionaceae; genus Vibrio. The sequence continues at coordinate 320,280 of JBHOHG010000002.1, forward strand.
TGGTAATGATAATTATTGTTATTTACAACACCAACTAATCCAAATGTCACTTATTAGACCCACATGTCTAATGTTTGAGTCGCAGAAAACAAAGAAAGGAAAAATGAGCTTACATAATTGCAAAGTAGTGCCAAACCTTGAGGCTAATAGTGTTCTAGAGGATTTGAATCGTGAAGGAACATGCATTGGTAATGTACTTTGGTGGCATAAAATCATCGAAGAAGGTGTTCCTCTGATTAATGAAAAAAATGAAGAAACTTCAGAGGTGACATTTTTATGGAGGTCAGATGATTCAGAAAGTAAACAAAATGTTTCTGCTGTTTACATAGATATTAATGGCATCACCGATCACCACAGCTTTCATATGGAAAAACTGATAAAAATTGAGGGTACCGATGTCTGGTTTTATCGCACTGAAATCAGAAATACTTGGCGAGGAAGTTACTCATTTATCCCTGTGTCGCAAAGAGAAATACAACCTGAATATCAAGGGACTCTACCAGAAAAGAAGCAACAGCACCGACAATGGCTTCGCACGATATTTTCTAAATCTCGCCGAGACAGACTCAGTAAAAACAACTTGAGCCACTGCCCCTGGGGAACAAAAAAATCGCCTCTTCATATGAATAGAGCAATTAACCAAAATAGTTGGGCTAACTTCGATAATGAACAAGATTTCGATGTGACGAAAAACAAATGGTTGATTAACTGGGAAAGTGAACTTTTAAATAACACCCGTAAAGTTTGGGCTTATTCAACATCTAATTTACAAAAATATAAGCCATTACCATTGGTTTTGATTTTGGATGGATTTTTTTGGTCTACATCAATGCCAATATTTGATGCTCTGAGCAAGGCAACTGAGGACGGAGTAATACCAGAAGCAGTATATGTTCTGATTGATGAAGTGAATGGCCAATTGAGAAACGACGAGCTCGCATGTAACGAGCGTTTTTGGCAAGCCATTCAGAGCGAATTATTACCAATCATTCACCAAGAATTTACGATTTCGCCAATGGCGAAAGATACGGTAGTTGTTGGCCAGAGCTTGGGCGGTTTAGCTGCGATGTATGCGGCATTGAATTGGCCAGATGTCTTTGGTGCAGCTGTGTGTCAATCTGGCTCTTTCTGGTGGCCTGATTTTTCACTGATCAAACCGCCCAGTGAATACATTGCGCCTGATAACCCTAATTTACTAAGTGAAATGAGTCATTTAGTGGATCGAGGGTTAGGTGAAGATTCTCAATTGAAACTATTTATCGAGGTAGGTTCAGGGGAAGACATCATGATCGACCTGAGCCAGGATATGTATCGTCAGTTGTCAAAACAGAATCATGAAATTTATTACAGAGTCTTTGATGGTGGCCATGAACGCCTATGTTGGCGTGGCGGAATCATTGATGGGCTGAACTATATTTTTACCCGTTAACATCAATAAAAATAAGGAAATTGTAAATGTCAGAAAAATACCTAAACCCATTTGATGATTTAGAAAGTGAGTTTGTTGTTTTAGTTAATCATAAAGGCCAGTACAGCTTATGGCCTGACTTTAAGCAAACCCCCTTAGGTTGGGATAGTAAATTTGGCCCATCGGCTAAGAAAAGCTGTATTGAATACATCGAAACAAATTGGCAAGACATCAGATCGTAATTCAAGCAATGTATACCCAAGTAACCTCGAGATGCTAGGTTCAGCGAGAACTGCTTGGTTTGATAGCAAGGCATTACTTTGAAGATCTAGTGGCTCTAAATCAAGAAGTAATAACACAGCTAGCGAGCCAAGCAGACTCGCCCTTCGGGAGCCTGTCACTGGCTTCACTTCTGCGTTAGAGACATTGAAAATAGAATGACTATTTCCTTCATCTCTGCCTTGAATTGAAACCAGTGACAAGGCTCTGAATGCTGCATCTTGAAGTCACTTGGGTATAGAAATAAAAATAAAACATAAATAATAAGTATTTCAAGGAAAGGATAGATGCGAAACCATGAAGCGCGAGAGAAGCATTTCTCTCTAGTTGGCACGCAGAAGGGTATATGGTTTGGACAGCAAGTTTCGTCGAAACCATCAGAATTTAATGTGGCTCATTTCACCGAAATTGACGGGGATGTAGATTTAGATAAATTCAGTAAAGCGGTTGATAAAGGTATTGCTACTGCGGATACACTTCACAGCCGATATTTTGAAGAAAATGGAGAGCTAAAGCAGAGCTTTCCCGTCAATGTTTCGGTAAACCGTGTTCTTGAGATTTTTGACTTTTCAGAGAAACCGCAGGCTTACGATTTTTCTGTAGAGTGGATGAAAAAAGATCTAGACACAGAAATCGAGCTACATGAAAACATCCCAAGGTATAGGCACTGTCTAATTTTTGTTGGGAAGCCAGATAAACCAAAGTGGCTTTGGTATCAAAGGTATCACCATATCGATATCGATGGTTTCAGTTTTAACGGTTTAACTCAATATATTGTGAGTGAGTATAATAGCTTGACTGAGAATGGTTCCAAAGCTAGCTCATTTACACCATTTACAGAAGTGGTGGCCGAGCATGAAGCATTTGTGACGTCACCACAATTTATTAAATCGAAAGAATTTTGGAGCGAATATACTCAGGAATTACCGGAAGTAACTTCGCTGACCACCACCACTGAGAATTCGAATGTTACTGGTGTGGTAAAACATCAAGTAGAGTTGATGGGTGGTGAATGGTTAAGGTTGTATGGCAATAAAATATTACCTTCCGAAGTCGCTATGGCAACGATGTTTGCTTACCTTTATCTGACTCACCATCAGTCGAGTATTTGCGTTGGTTTTCCATTTATGCGCAGGCTCGGAAGCGTGGCGAGTGGCTCTCTTGGCGCTGTGGTGAATGTATTACCACTCACCGTTGACCTTGATCCGAGTATGAACATCGCTGACATTGCGCGTGTGATGAACAAATCAATCAGAAAAGTACGTCGTCATCAAATGTATGACGCTGAGCAGGTGCAACGTGACCTTGGTCGAGTCGGTCAACCGCTCTTTGGCCCAATGTTAAACTTTAAACCGTTTGAGGAAACCTTCAGCCTTGATGGCTCAATGTGTAAAACCCATATTCTTGCTGCGGGCCCTATTGATGATATTGAATTTTCGCCAAGCCTGACTGATGAAGGTTTTGCCCTTTCTTTGACGGCCAATGCAACAAAATATACGTCTCGCTCTCTCGATATTTTAGCGTCGAGATATGCTCATATTGTTCAGCAAATTGCTCAAAACCCAGAGATAACATTGAAAGACATGGCGTTAATGCCTGTTGCTGAGCTAGACCAGATACAAAGTTGGTCAACAGGCCATATCATGGCTTCAGCTGAGTCTCATACCAGTGTTATCGATGTATTTGAGCACAATGCAAAAATAAAACCTGATGCAATGGCATTGAGTTTCAAAGATACGTCATGGACTTTTTCTCAACTCCAAGCTGCCGTGAACCAACGTTCGATTCAAATGCAACATCTGGGTATCACCAAAGGTGATATTGTTGGTGTTGCTTTGCCGCGCAGCGCTGAAACGATTATTTCGCTATTAGCGATTCTGCGTAGTGGGGCGGTTTACTTGCCGATAGATTTGGATTATCCACAAGAACGTATCGAAACGATACTTGCTCAAGCGACGCCCAAAATGGTGATTGTCGATTCTGTCGACAACGTGACTTGGGCGGAAAAAGCGCCTTGTATTCGTCTTTCAGATTTGAAAGTCTCTGCAAACCAGAACAACACTTCATTCCCCGAAACGATATCCGCTGATGATGTCGCTTATATTGTGTTTACATCTGGCTCGACAGGCCAGCCTAAAGGGGTAATGAATACCCATTCTGCGTTACTCAACTTACTTCACTCTCATCAGACTACGGTTTTTTCTAAGGCGATTCGCCAGCTAGCGATGATTGGTGATGTAGACATTAACGAAATTCAAGTAAGAGCTGCTCACACCACTTCTTTTGCTTTTGATGCATCTTGGGAGCAGGTGATTTGGCTGCTTTGTGGCCATAGTCTGTATCTCTACGATGACGAACAACGAAAAGATGCTTACGAGCTATGTCAGCTGGTGGAAAGTGACCAAATTGATGCGTTAGATCTTCCGCCTTCTTTGTTCAGTCAAATGCTCGACAATGGGTTGATGGAGAATCAAAACCATGTGCCTACACTGGTCTTAATTGGTAGCGAAGCCGTTCCAGAAAACCTATGGTCGAGAGCGCGATCGTATCCTCACTTGTTGGTTGAGAATTTTTATGGGCCAACTGAATTTACCGTTGATGCTGTCAGTGCGTCACTGAGTGCGGATACAACCCCAGTCATTGGCCGTCCTATCTTAAATGCTAAAGCGTACGTGTTAGACAACCAATTGAATTGGGCGGCAACAGGGCAAGTCGGAGAGTTGTATCTTGCGGGGGCAGGACTCGCGAAGGGATATTTAAACCAAGCAGGTATGACGGGTGAAAGGTTTATCGCCGATCCTTTCTCTAATGGTCAAGTCATGTACCGTACTGGCGATCTCGTTAAGTGGCGTGAAAATGGTCAACTTGACTTTATCGGCCGCAGCGATGATCAAGTGAAGGTTCGAGGTTTCCGTATTGAGCTGGGTGATGTTGAGAGTGCGATCAACTCGATTCAAGGGGTTGAAGCGACGGTTGTATTGGTTGATAAGCAGGCAGGTGTCAATCGTTTGGTCGGTTACTGTACGTTGGCGTCAGATGCCGATGAAAACCTGACTGAGCAGGTTGTATTAGCGAAGCTTGCTGAGACGGTTCCAGAATATATGGTTCCATCTGCATTGAAGATCATGGATGCTTTTGCACTTAACGTAAACGGAAAAATAGATCGAAAAGCGCTTCCTAAAATATCAATCAATGCGGCGAAAGCAGATTGGGTTGCACCAACAACGATCGAAGAGAAAGTTCTGTGTAAAGCCGCGTCGGAGCTGTTGTCTATCGATAAAGTGAGCGTGACTGATGACTTCTTCAATTTGGGTGGAGATAGCATTTCTGCAATGGGGCTTGGTACTCTATTGAGAAAATCCGGCTTTGATCTCAGACCTAAAGATATCTTCTCTGCTCGAACCATTGGGGCAATGGCGCAGGTTATAAAACCCCTACAGCAGCGTACAACGGAAGATAAAAATGGTGCCTTACCAGCCTTGCCGATGTGGAACTGGTTTACAGAAACCTTTGGTTTTTCGACCAGCTATGTGCAAGGTGTTTTCGTCGAGATTGAAGGTGACGTCTCCCTGCGTCATCTATCTCAAGCACTAACTAAGCTTGTGAGTCATAACTCCGCTTTGAGACTTCGCTGTCTTGACGGTGACTACGCCATCGTTCCTGATCACGAAATGAACTTGAATGAGTGGCTTTGCGATACGCAGGTTCCAGACCTCAAACTCGCCGCTTTAGATGACATGTTCGAGAATTACAGCAGTAAGTTGAGTTTAGAGAAGGAACGTTTATTCCAGCTTGTGCGAGTAAAAGATGTGAATGGGCAGCAAGGATTGATGATTCTTGCTCACCATGTGTTGATTGATGGGGTTTCTTGGCGAGCATTACTGCCGCAGTTGCAGGCATTGACTCGCAGTGAAGTGACGGGAACAAACGCAGATATCGCGACAGAAGTAACGGGCCTTAAATCTTGGTCGAATGCTCTTAATCGGCATTTGGAACAAGTGAGTGAGCAAGCTGGTTACTGGCTTGAACAAGAGAAGATCCCGCAGCAGTCTCTCAAGGCTGACTCAAAACAGGGCTATCCGGTACACCATCGATTTGTGCTATCAAATCGAATTACAGCAGAGGTGTTAGAGCAAGGTCAAAAATCTCAAGCGATAGATGTGGATGAGATCTTGATTGCTGCCGCTACGGCTGCACTCAGTGAAAAATTTGACCGTGACTTAATCAAGCTGAATTTAGAATCTCACGGCCGCGAAGAGTTCGATTCAAGCATTAACCTTGCTCAAACTTTAGGTTGGTTTACCACCGAGTTCCCTATGGTAGTGGATGTCTCTGCCAAAAAAGACGCGCAAAAGCTGTTGCGTGAAGTCAAGCAATCTAAGCGTAGAGTCAAGGATTTAGGCTTGGGTTATATGTGCTTGAGGCATTTAGAGAACCCATACAAATCAGAGTTAACGGAGTTAGCCTCTCGTAACAAAGCCCCATTACTGTTTAACTATCTGGGTCGCTTTGAATCTGGAACGGGAAATTGGTCTCCTGTCACACGTGAAGGAAAGTTTGCGGATACTTTTGCGGTTTCATTAAACAGCGAAAAGACGCTGTTGCATGATCTTGAGCTCAATGTTTTTGTCGATGAATCTGAGGGCAGACCGCGATTTGCACTGAATTTCACTTGGGATAGTACTCAGTTTGATCATCAGGAAATAGAAGGCCTTTGCCGCCATATTGAAGATGAACTGTGTGTGATTACCACTTGGTTAGTGGGTTGCCAAGATCAGGTTGAAAGCTTGAAAGTGCCTGCTGAGTATACTCAAAGCCAGATATCTCTCGCTGACGCTGAAGCTTTGGTTCAACAATATGGTTCAATCTCCGATATTTTACCTGCACTGCCATTGCAAGAAGGATTGTTATTCCAATCGCAACTTGGTGACGCAAATAGTAATTACAATTCCACGACACGATTGAGCTTCCATGGCCAGATTGATTCTCATCGGGTTAGTCAAGCATTGAATGCGGTGATCCATCGTCACCCTCAGCTTCAAGCGAACTTTGACAGCGCGGTGTTGGGAAGCAGCGTACAGTTGATCCCTCAAAATCTAAACGCTTGGCCAATGGAGGTGTTTGACGTTCGCCAACAGTCCGTAGAGGAACAGAATGCTTTCATCGAGCAAGTCGCTCACAATGAATTGGTTAAGCAGTTTGATATTTCTGGCCCAAACCAAGCCTTGCTTGGCGCCTCGTTGATTTATCATGGTGATAATCAAAGTACAGTGTTTATTTCAGCCCACCACCTTGTGGTCGATGGTTGGTCAACGCCCATATTGCTGTCTGACTTCTTAACGGCTTACGAACAGAACCTACCAAAGCTACCTTCTGTCACTACCCGTTATGCGCAGGTGGTCGAGCAATTGAAGCAGAGAGATAAAAAACAGGCTGAAGAGCTGTGGCGTGATGTGTTACACGATGCCAAGCCGACCATTGTCTTTGATGAGATTCCTCTAGAGGACACAGTACAAGAATATGAACTGACACTCTCGGCATCAGATACGCAAAAGTTGAGTCAGCAACTACAGTTATCTGGTCTGACGATGAATACCTTAATGCAAGGCATATGGGCAAGCATTTTAGGATCGATGACTGGGCGCGAAGATGTGGTGTTTGGCACGCCGATATCGGGTCGATTTGGTCATGTTCAGGGCATTGATGAGCATATTGGGTTATTCAGTAATACCATTCCAGTTCGTTGTAGTTTGACACCTAACCAGAGTCTATTAGGTCAGTTAGAGTCGCACCAAGCAACCCAAATACAGTTGCTTGAGCATGATCAGCTGGGCTTGGGAGAAATCCAACACTTAGTCGGTGGTGAGACCCTGTTCGATTCCTTGCTCGTTGTTGAAAACTATCCTGATCATTCGGATTGGTTTAATAAAGACTTCGCGGGCGCGAAATTAACCCATATTCATAACCGAGGATATACTCATTATCCATTAACGATTCTAGTGTTACCGGGAGAACAGCTACATATCCTCTTTGAGTATCGTGACAAGTTAGGTATGGCGGAGCAAGTTAAACAACGATTCTCACAAGTTCTGCAAAGTATTATAGATGCTCCAGATCAAGCACTATCTGAATTGGAGTTGCGTTTGCCTCATGAAATCGCGTTGCAGCGCGAGGTCAATCAGACGCAAGTTGAGATAAAAGAAGATACATTACACTCCTTAATGCAAAAGCAAGCTTTGCGAACGCCCGATCAATTGGCGTTGGTCGATCAAGACTCTCGATTTACCTATCGAGAGCTGCGGGAGCAAGTCATCGGCTTAGCCAATTTGCTCACGCAGCAAGGTATTGTAGCGGGTGACATTATTGCCGTTGCTCTACCAAGGAGCGTGAAACTGAGCTTGGCCTTCAATAGTATTTTAGAGTGTGGTGCAGCTTATCTACCACTTGATGTGAGCTATCCAGATGAGCGTCTTGCCTATATGGTCGCTGACGCGCAGCCTAAGTTGATCATTACCACTTCAGAATACCAACAAAGATTTACTGAACTCGGAAATGTGGTGATCTTAGATCAGCTTCCAGAGCCAACGCCACATAGCGAAGTGCCTGTTGAAGCCAAAGTTTCATCCGATCGAAGTGCTTATATCATCTATACGTCTGGCTCAACAGGAAACCCTAAAGGGGTACTGGTTTCACACCGAGCGATTGTGAATCGATTACATTGGATGCAAGCTGAATATTCCATCACAACACAAGATGTGGTGCTTCAAAAAACCCCGTGTAGTTTTGACGTATCAGTATGGGAGTTTTTCTGGCCATTAATCCAAGGATCCACTTTGGTGATGGCGCCTGCAGAGTCTCATAAAGACCCTGAGTGGTTAAGACAAATCATTGAAGATTATCAAGTCACGACCATGCACTTTGTTCCGTCAATGCTTGCTGCATTTGTAGCTTCATTGGAAGACAAAGAGCCGCATGCAAGTGGGGTATGCTCAAGCTTACAGAGAGTATTCTGTTCTGGCGAGGCACTATCGAAAGAGCTATCACAAGAATACGCTAAGCGCATTGATGCTCCTTTACATAACCTCTATGGGCCAACAGAAGCCGCTGTTGATGTGACGTATTGTCCAGCCTTTGGTGAGCCGATGGCGGAGAGTTTGGGTAACAGTGTGCCTATTGGATTACCTGTATGGAATACGCAAGTTTATGTATTAGACAGCTTCTTAAGAGAAGTGCCTATTGGCGTACCCGGAGAGCTCTATTTGGCTGGTGATCAGCTGGCCATTGGTTACCTGAATCGCGAGGCTCTAACCGCCGATCGATTCATTGCAAATCCGTTTGATGCTGGTGAGAGAATGTATCGTACTGGTGATGTGGTGCGCTGGTTATCGTCTGGGAAAATTGAGTATCTTGGCCGCAGCGATGATCAACTCAAAATTCGTGGTCAACGTATTGAGTTAGGTGAGATTGAGAGTGCATTGCAATCCATTCAGGGGGTGAAGCAAGGGCTGGTTTGTGCGAAATCCCTCGGTTCTGACAATAAGATGGCGGGGGCTGATGATCGTCAATTGATTGGTTACGCGATTCTCAATGAGGGCGCTGACTTAGCGGGAAGTGACTTGAAGGCTGAGCTAGCCGGCTTGTTACCCTCACATATGGTGCCGATAGCGGTGATCATTCTTAATGAGTTCCCTCTTAGTGCGAATGGCAAACTAGACCGTAAAGCATTACCCCTGCCAAGTGAGGCTGTTCAACAACAAGGACGTAAAGCGCGCCCTGGTTTAGAAGCGCAGCTAGTGGCCATTTTCGCTGAAGTTCTAGAGATAGATACCTTGTCAGCGGAGGATGACTTCTTTGCCCTAGGGGGACACTCGCTAATGGCGATGAAGTTGGCGGCAGAAATTCGACGCGTTCTGAATGTGCCAATCACGGTCGGGCAGATCATGGTGAATCCAACAGTGGAAAAACTGGCATTGCTGTTGCTGGATGAAGATGCGCTCAATGACCCTACATTGGCAGGTTTTGGTGAAGTTCTACCGATCCGTGCAGGTAATGGGGCGGCGCTATTTTGTATTAACTCAGCATCTGGTTTTGCTTGGCAATATACCGGTTTGCCTAAGTACCTTGAAGGTAACTACCCAATTGTCGGTTTGCAATCGCCTCGACCTGAAGGGGCAATTTCTGCTGGTAAAGATATGCAGGATGCTTGTGACATCCACCTTGCTGCACTGAGGGAAATTCAACCTCATGGTCCTTATCACTTATTAGGGTATTCATTTGGTGGGACGGTGGCTCAAAACATCGCGGCTAAGTTACAGCAGCAAGGAGAAGAAGTGGCATTCCTTGGTCTATTGGACACCTACCCACCAGAAGGCCAAGACTGGGACGGCCCAATGAATGAAGAAGCACAAGATGAGATCGAACGTGAGAAAGATCTTTTCTTAGCAGCCAATGATGTCACTGATGATGAACTGGATCAGCAACGCGCCGAGATGTTTAAGGACATTACGGCAAACTATGAAGATGCTGTCAGACTGTTATCTAAAGCCACATCACCCTCATATCAAGGGAGGGTGGACCTCTTTGTTGCAGAAAGAACCCTTCCAGAAGGTTATGTGATTGACGATCACTGGATGCCATTCTTGTCTCAGTTAGAAAAGCATCTCTTTGACTGCTCTCATGAAGACATTATTGCGCCAGAAAATGTGGGCAGTATCGGTGAAACACTTAACCAGCTCTTGAAACAAGTCAAAACGTTAAAGGCTTAGGCCATGGTGCCCTTGTACGGTTTACTAAGTTGCGCTGTACAAGGGCTGAACAAACAAATTAATTAGTTAGTTTTATGAAAACGCCAAAAATATTATTAGATTTCAGCTTACTTAAAGAAAATGCCAATTTCAGAATGGTGTTCATTGCCAGAATGATGTCAGTGCTGGCTTTAGGCATGATGACGGTCGCGGTTCCTATTCAGATCCATCAAATGACAGGATCGACCTTACAAGTCGGTTTGATCATGGCCCTTGATGGTATTGGTATGTTTGTCGGCTTACTTTTAGGTGGTGTCTTAGCGGACAAATACGATCGTCGTAAGTTGATTTTAATTGCTCGAGCAACCTGTGGTATTGGTTTTGGAGCTCTCGCGCTTAACAGTATGTTGGCGCAATCTTCGTTGGCCGCTCTGTATATTTTATCAATATGGGATGGATTTTTCGGAGCGATGGGGATGACGGCATTGATGGCATCGCTTCCCGCCATTGTTGGCCGAGAAAATTTACCAGCGGCGGCAGCACTTAGCATGTTGACCGTTAGACTCGGAATGGTGCTATCTCCTGCTATTGGCGGTTTGATCATCACTTTCGGTGATGTGAGCTGGAACTACCTTGCCGCTTCTATTGGCACCCTGTGTACATTGATCCCACTATTCAGGCTTCCAACGATGAAACCGACCCATCAGGTTCCTGAAAATCCTCTCCATTCCCTTTATGAAGGGGTTAAATTTTTATTTTCCAACAAAGTTGTCGGTTGCGTGGTGTTATTTGGCACATTAGAAACCTTAGCCACAGCGGTGAGAGTTATGTTCCCAGCACTAGCTCTGGTCACTTTTGCGGGTGATGCTGCTAATGCAGGTTTAATGTATTCAGCCATTCCGCTCGGTGCTATGGCAGGAGCGTTAACTTCTGGTTGGGTTAAGGAGTCCAAGAAACCGGGAATGGTGATGATTTATGCCACCATGGGAACTTTCCTATCTATCGTGCTGATGGGGTTGGCGGATAACTACTGGGTGTTCTTAGCCATATTAGTGGTTTACGGTTATCTCGGCTCGGTCGCCTCACTGATTCAATACTCTATCGTCCAAGGTCACACTCCTGATCATCTTCTTGGTCGTGTGAGTAGCTTGTGGACTGCGCAAGATGTGACAGGGGATTCGGTTGGTGCTATCGGCCTTGGTGCTCTCGGTAAGATCATGGCACCTGCGATGACGATCTTCAGCTTTGGCCTCGGTGCTACAGGTGTGGGTATGCTCATGGTGGTTGGGTTTCGCTCACTCCGACAAGCAACGCTGGTGGACCCTGAACTTGCCGCGCCGCAAGAATCTGATAAACCGCCTCAACCCGCAAGTGCAACTCAATAGTGAGTTACCCAAGTCGGCTCGCCCTTTGGGAGCTACTTGGGTATCTAGCCCGTAACGTAACGTAACGTAACGGGCACTCATTGACCTAATGGATAGGTTGATTTTTGGTCACACCTTCATTGCGTTACTTGAACACCTTGAAGGCAATGACGTTTGTATACCCAAGTAACCTCGAGATGCTAGGTTCAGCGAGAACTGCTTGGTTTGATAGCAAGGCATTGCTTTGCAGATCTAGTGGCTCTAAATCAAAAAGCGATAACACAGCTAGCAAGCCAAGCAGACTCGCCCTTCGGGAGCCTGTCACTGGCTTCACTTCTGCGTTAGAGGCATTGAAAATAGAATGACTATTTCCTGCACCTCTGCCTTGAATTGAAACCAGTGACAAGGCTCTGAATACGGCATCTTGAAGTCACTTGGGTATAGCCTAGTAAAATTTTAATAATTAAGGATTAAGAAATGGCAATTCCTAAAATAGCTTCGTATCAATTACCGCAGGCTGACTCTTTCCCACAAAATAAAGTGGAGTGGGATGTCGATAGCAGTAAGGCGGTATTACTCATTCATGATATGCAAGATTATTTTATTAATTTCTTTAATACATCTGATGCGCCAGTACCAGAGTTACTTAAGAATATTCAATCTGTAAAAGCGGCGGCAGTCGCTGCTGGTGTCCCAGTGGTTTATACCGCGCAACCCGCAGATCAAGACCCAGAGGAACGCGCTTTATTGACCGATTTTTGGGGAACGGGCCTGACTGAAGGTACGGAGATTGTCGCGGATTTGGCTCCACAATCTACAGATATTACCTACACGAAATGGCGCTATAGTGCGTTTAAAAAGACGCCATTACTAGAGTGGATGAAAGAGACGGGGCGCGATCAGTTAATTATCGTTGGTGTGTATGCGCATATTGGCATTTTATCAACGTCATTGGATGCATTCATGCTCGACATTAAGCCATTCGTTGTTGGTGATGCAGTAGCAGACTTTTCGTTAGAGGAACACCATGACGCCCTAAAATACGTTTCAGGCCGTGTTGGTAGTATTAAATCTGCGGAAAACGTGATTAAAGAGCTCGCTATTAAAGAACAAGCGAATGAAGCGATCACTTTGGCTCGCATGCAGCAAGATGTTGCTGATATCTTAGACTTAGATTTGGAAGATGTTGAGCTGGACGAAAATTTGATGCTGCTTGGTTTAGATTCGATTCGTGCGATCACTTTGTTTGAGTCTTGGAAAAAGCTGGGTGTGACGGTTTCATTTACAGAAGTTGTTAAGAAACTGACTCTACGTGAGTGGTGGCAGGTTATTTCAGAACATCAAGAGACGGCAGTGGTATAGATTAGCTCGTCTAGTGTCACCTTGCGGGCTCCCGATGGGCGAGTCTGCTTGGTTGGCTAGCTGCGTTATCGCTGAACCCAGCATCTCAAGCTGACTTGTATATAAAAAACCGATTTCTAAGGAAATCGGTTTTTTTACATCAAGCGTTATCGCACAGGTAAAGCATAAGTGAATTTTACATTAGTTTTTAGCAAACTCTTGTCGCAGTAATTTTTTATTGATTTTACCAACCGGTGTTTTTGGTAGAGTGTCGGTAAATCTCACTTGATCAGGAATTTTAAACTCTGCCAGTCCTTGGTTGAGTAAAAATCGCTTTACGGCGATAGGTTTGAGTTTCGCCTCTGATACCGTCTGCTCAAGCACGATAATTGCGCAAGTACGCTCACCTAAAAACTCATCGTCAATGGCTATCAAAGCCGCGTCATGGATTTGTTCATGCTGTAGCAAGACGTTTTCTACTTCTTCTGCTGCAATCTTTTCACCACCACGGTTTATTTGATCTTTATCGCGACCAGTGACAACAATATTGCCTTCCGCCGTTAATTTAACAAGATCGCCTGTTCGGTAGAATCCAGATGACGTAAATGATCGTTGATTATGCTCTCCTGCTTTGAAGTAACCTCTGATTGTATAAGGGCCTCGTGTCAGCAATTGGCCTTCGACTCCAGATTCCACTGGTTGACCATTTTCATCAACGACCATGACTTCGTCACTGTCAGAGATTGGGCGTCCCTGAGTCTGGGTGATGACCTCAATAGGATCATCGAGACGGGTATAATTGACGAGGCCCTCGGCCATACCAAAGACTTGTTGAAGTTGACAATCTAAACGACTTGGCAGTTTTTCAGCAGCGGATTGGCTAAATTTAGCGCCACCGACTTGCACCAATTTCAAACTGCTGATGTTCTCTTCCGCTGTCTCGGCATATTGCATCCAAAGTAGCGCTAAAGGAGGAACTAAAGCAGATACATTAACCTTATGGGTTTGGATTAATCGGAATGCAGTTTGAGGAGAAGGATCTTTACATAGCACCACACAACCGCCAGAAAAAAGCACACCGAGTGCGCCCGGTGAACTTAATGGAAAGTTATGCGCAACTGGTAGTACACATAAGTATTTTGTATCATAGTCAAAATCACAGATGTCGATACTGCCTTTTACACTGTAAATGTAGTCATTATGTGTTCTTGGGATTAACTTAGGCGTCCCAGTTGTCCCGCCAGATAACTGATAAAAGGCAACTTGGCTTGCATCCGTTTTTTTCGCGAATGAACCTCGAATATAAAGGTCATCAATCCAAAGAATATTTTCTTGTTGGGACTGAGTTGTAGAAATTGCCAATGTTAACGAAGGGCAATCCTCGAGTAATTTGTTCGCAGCTTGATCAGTGTCTAGCCCTGAAATATCGGATGAATACAGATAGGCTTTCGCATTACTGTGATTACAAAAGTAGCTTAACTCGCGATGACGGTGAGCAGGCAGAGCCAAGACAGGCCTTACTCCTATCAAAGTCAGTGCGAAGAAAGCATAGTAAAACTCTGCTTCATTGGTCATTTGCAGCACGGCACTATCACCAGCGACCAAGCCTTGTTTTGTGAGGCCACTTGCTAGGTCTGAGGCTTTGTCATGCAACTCTAAGTAACTGACCTCTTTTTCACCACAAACAATCGCGGTTGAATAAGCAAATTTTTTGACAGTTTCTGTTAGGCAATCAAATAGAGTAAGATCTTGCCAATACCCTTTGGCCTTATACTTTTGTTCGAATTCATGAGGCCATGGGGTGAATTCTGGATGTTGTGAAGTTAACACGGTGTCGTCCTATGCAGTCAGTAGCTCGTCAATTTGAATCCCCGCTGCTTTCAGAATCGTACCCATTTTGGCACCAGTTTCATCGAGCTCACTTTGCGGTAAAGAGTCATTTACAATGCCTGCCCCAGCAAAGATGTACATCTCGTGCTGACTGACTTCCGCGCAACGTATGGTGACAACCCATTCGCCATTGCCTCTTGCATCACACCAGCCAATCATTCCAGTGAAGTAACCGCGTTCGAAATTCTCAATTTCTTTTATCGCTTCATATGCAGATTGTCTCGGGAAGCCACAAACAGCGGGAGTAGGATGTAATTCTGCGGCAATTTGCAAAGAGTTAACCTTAGGGTTATCAGCTTGCCCTTCAAGAATGGTTGATAAATGAAGCATCGTTTCTGTTTCAATAACAGAAGGAATCATAGGCGTGTATAAATTATGGCAATAACGGTTCAGTACACGCTCAACTTCTTCAACAACAAAGCTGTGCTCATTGAGATCTTTTTGAGTGTCGAGTAAGGAAGAATGGGAACGCTGATTATCAAGAGGATCGGCGGACTTTGGACGTGATCCTGCCAATGGGTTTGAGATCACATTTGCCCCTTTTTTAGAGAGCAGTAGCTCTGGACTCGCTCCCATAAGCTTGGCCTTATCGCCAATATCGGCGGAGAAAGTGTAGCCACTTGAGTTTATCGAGAGCAGGTTTTTCAACAAGACAGCTTGATCGATACTGTGATCTGTTTTGAGGCGTACTGCTCGTGATAAAACGACTTTTGAAAGCTCGGTCTTATTAAACAAATCTAAGCAAGCCGTGACACCTTGTTTGTAGTCATTACCAGTCGGTTCAGAGATCACCTTAGCTTTATTTGCTAAAGCCTGATCCTTTCTTTTTTCGCGATGACTACTGGAGACATAAAGGGTTTCCGGAATAAAGAACCGAGTCGGTGTGTTCTGATCGAAAGGTACGGTCGCAAATAATACAGGGTTATCATCATCTGCCGTTTTTGCTTCCTCTAACATTTGACTGGCTTTCGTGGCAAGTTCTGAAAAAGGGATAGCTTGGTTGAACTGTGCATCGACACCAACACCAAGCATTGAATTGTGCGGGGAGGCAAAGAAGAATGGGGCACTTCCTAATTCTTTTGCCAAGATATCTTCAGCCATTGTAGAAAAGCCGACAACTACACGTTTCATAAAAAAGCCTCATAAAAAATAATTACTTATATTTACTTTTTGTTTCACAAATGAACAAAGTTAAAGCATTATAGGTGAGAATAATTATCAATTTCAAATGTTAATTGTTATTAAATCGCAAATTTCGGGTCCAGATTTTTCGAGTTCAAATTAGGAGAAAAAAATTGGCTAATAAAGACCAAACAGTCCTGTTAACAGGAGCAAGTAAAGGCATTGGCTTCGCCGTTTTAGAACTTTTGCTCAAAGAAGGATATAAAATAGTAGCGACAGACCGAGACCTAGAGTCGTTACAAGAAAATCTTTCTTCTTTAATAAATGCTTACCCAAACCAACTTAGCTTTTACGCCCTTGATTTGCAGGATCACGCATTAATTGAGTCTAAAGTATCGCAACTTTGTCGCGACTACCGCTTTGATCATTGTGTCAGTTGCGCTGGCATCTTAAATATTGGTTCTGTGTCTTCAATGAAGTTGAGCGACGTTAAGCAAATGTTCGATGTTAATACGTTTGGAGCTCTCGCTGTTATTCAGTCTGTAGCCAATCAAATGATTGAACGAAAAAAAGGAAACATCGTTGTAATAGGATCAAATTCGGCGAATACTCCACGAAAAAATATTGGTGCTTACGCGGCCTCTAAGTCAGCACTGCATATGTTGGTAAAATGCACTGCGTTAGAATTAGCGGAGTATAATATTCGCTGTAATTTAATCAGCCCCGGTTCAACACGAACCGAAATGCAAACTCAATTGTGGGATGAAAACTATGGAGAAAAACAAGTTATTCAAGGCGACACTTCTCAATATCGCCTTGGCATCCCTCTAGGCCAAATTGCCGAACCTACTGATATTGCTAATGCTGTACTCTTTTTGATGTCCGATTCCGCCCGTCAAATTACAATGCATGACCTCAGAGTTGATGGCGGCGCGACACTGGATAACTAAAAAGTTTTAGATTTTTAAAGAAAGGCAAATTAATTGCCTTTCTAACGTAACCTCAAGCAATTTTTGACTCCAAATACAGGCTGCGGTGCTCTTGTACTGCAGCATTCAATGTATCAAGTAATTCGATACTGTCGTCCCAATTTAAGCATTCATCGGTAACGGATTGCCCATAGGTTAATGGTCTTGATTCCGCTTTTTGGTTACCTGCGACTAAGAAACTTTCACACATGACACCCGCAATATTGATTTCCCCTGATACGATTTGATGAGCTAGGTTTTCTGCAACCATTAATTGGTTCTGTGCCTTTTTACCACTGTTACCATGGCTACAATCAACCACTAGTCGAGGATTTAAATGACTATGTTCTAAATGATATGAAGCGCTCTTTACGTGTGGACTGGAGTAGTTTGGGGTTAATCCTCCGCGTAAAATGATGTGGCAATTAGGATTTCCGGAGGTTTCTACGACCAGTGACTGTCCATTTTCTCCGGGAAGCAACAATAGATGATTGTCTTTCGCGGCATGAATAGCATCAATGGAAATATTGGTATTACCATCGGTGCCATTTTTGAATCCTATTGGGCAATTTAATCCCGAGGCCAATTGGCGATGTGGCTGTGATTCTGTAGTTCTTGCCCCAATTGCTCCCCAACAAACTAAATCAGCAATGTAAGGTGCGATGTTGGTATCCAAAAATTCTGTAGCAGTTGCCAATCCAAGCTCTAGTACTGATTTCAGAACTTCACGGCTTCTGTTAATCCCTTCTTCTAAATTAAACTCACCATCGAGGTTTGGCTCAACAATAAATCCTTTCCAACCACTTCTAGTTCGTGGCTTTTCAAAATAGGTTCTCATCACAATCTTTATGGTATTACGATATTTTTTTTGAACCTTAGCGAGTCTTGTTGCATATTCAAGTGCAGCATCAGGATCGTGTATTGAACATGGACCAATAATGACTAATAGCCGATTATCTTCTCCCGAGATAATTCGTTTAATTTCGTCCCGCTGCATTGAGATGAACCTGTAAAGAGATTCATTAGCCTGAGTATTTTCTTTAAAGCACTTTAAGCTAGGTAGCTCGTGAGTAGCATCTGAATTTATGACGTTGTTAAAAGGTTGCATTTCCATATCCAAATAATGGGTAAATTACTTTTTGGTTTCTAAATGATAATCATTATCAGGCAATACTGTGAAACATTTTGTAACTTGTCAATGGCGTATTTGTCGAATTTGAAAATTAATCAGTAGAGCCCAATTTTACGGTGGAAGTTTTAATTAGATTTATTGCTAAAATCACCGTAAATTTACCTAGAGCTAATCTTTTTATGAAAATGTATTTACTATGAATTTAGCTTTTGACTCTAATTTAGATTTTAACTTTAAATTAACACTTGCAGTTAAGCTATCTGAGTATCGATTTATCTTATTAAAGCAATAGTGTGAATTTATTAAGTTTTTTATAAGATAAAATACGCACTCATTAGTGTGAATGGTCGATAATTATGCTGAATAAATCATTACTTATGAATCTTTCCTCTTACTTACAAAAGTATTTATGAATATTGAAAAATGGAAAAACCAAACCGCATTGAGCTACCTTAAAGTTGACTATTCAGAAGGGTTTTTAACTGATTTGTTAAAAAAGGGCCACCATCTTCCTGAGTCTCTGAATCGCGCTGTTTTAAAACGACAATGTGAATTCTTGAGTGGAAGAGAGTGTGTTAGGCAAGCTTTTACTCAACGTGGTGAAAGGACCCGATTTAAACTTGATATTGGTGAGTTTAACCAACCAATATGGCCGGAAGGTTTTATTGGTTCCATTTCTCATTGTGATGGCCATGCTGTTGCAGCCGTTGGTAGACCTAATGCGTCATGTATCTCTCTTGGTATAGATATTGAGAATCATATTTGTCGTTCACTTGCTGTAGACATCTCTCAGGAACTCATTAAGCAATCTGAACGTGACTTTTCTCACTGCTTCCGAAATTTCGAGAGTTTTATCACAGTGGTTTTTTCGGCAAAAGAATCAATCTATAAAGCGGTCTTTCCTCATGTTAAACAGATTTTGGGCTTTGAGAGTGCGACACTTGTCAGTGTGGATAAAAATGAAATGACAATGACTTTTCAGCCTGAAGGCCTTTTATCCCAGCGTTTCAATGGTGTGTTTACGGTTTATTTTCACGAGTTGTTTTCTGGCGTGATTTTGACGTGGTGCTCCATAAGTGAAAAGGATCTTAGCCAATAAGAAGCGCCCACTGAACTGAGTATCTCGACGCTACTTGGTATCGCTAAACCGACTTTGAATACGACTTCTTATAGGCCACTTGGATATAATATTAAACATGTCGCAGATATAACCCTTGAATTGCGGTAGATTCAGCACACTTGGCAAGCGTGGGGTATACGGTTACCGATTACTACGATGCCATGATGGCTTACTCCATTGACGATTGATGCAGTGATAGAGCTAACTTTGCTTGTCATGCTCGTCGTTAAACTGGTCTACAACACCGTTGGCAAGGAAATGACAATAATGCGGCTCATACGTTACCTGATTGAAAGGTATTTTCTTTTATTCTTCTTACTGGCTTGTTCCAGTTATGTTTTTGCGGGTGACACGACGGTCACTCATGTTTCGGAAGGCAAGATAAACGGTAAAACCAGTATCGTGGTGACGTTGGAGGGGAAGGTTTCCTCCACTTTAGATTTACCCGTGACCAAAGACAAAGTTGCTATTTCTCCTTCATGGACGATTTCCAATGATCGTACTTTTCAGTACATGTCTATTGCCGAGCATGGGCTGGGTAGCTATGAGGTCTCTTTATCAAGTGTTTCGCGAGGTCAGTTAGAACCTATCCAGCTGATCACCATTCATGAATCCTCCCCAGCCTTAAGAGTGTTGGGGTCTGGACCATTCCTAAACGCAAGCGGCGATCGTGCGATTCCGATTGAAAGTGTCAACGCGACTGGTGTGACTATGTCGATCTACAAAGTCGAGAATATGCCGGAACTGTTTAGTGAATTTTTCTACACGAGAAAACTATACGCTTGGTCTGCTCAGCGCTTAAGAAAGAACTTCTCCCATCAAACGGATCTTAACTTCAAGCTACCAGTGACAGCCGCTAATGAATCTAAGGTTTCCAACCTGACGATGCCAAAAGAGTTAGCAAATGGCTGGTATATCATTTCGCTAAAGCCTTCAAACTCGTTTGACGATGCCTCTATATTCCATGTGTTGCTCTCTGATATTGGGCTGCAAGCAAAAATCTTCGACAAGTCCGTATCCTTGCAGGCGATTCATTTACAAGAGAATCGACCTGTTGCATCAGGTCAAGTTCAAGTGGTCGGGAAATCAGGGGTTAAGGCAACCGCTGATCTAAAAGACGGCTTTGCACAGTTTGAATACCTTGAACGTGAAGCAAGTGATGTCGTGGTGGTGACTTCTGGTCAGTCTGTTGCGGTACTGCCGTTTAAAGAAGTCTCTTTGGATTTGTCTGATTTCGCGGTTGGCGGTGAGAGTGAAAGGGCACTGAATGCGTTTACCTTCTCTAATCGAGACCTTTTTAAACCGGGGGAATCGGTGACGGCGAATATTGTGCTGAGAGAGGCAAATGGGTCGCTGCCGAAAGCTCAAAGTGTCTTTGTTGAAGTCATTAAACCCGATGGAAAAGTGTCTTACTCTCAGGATGTCAATCAAGTGGTGCCTGGCTTTTTTGCTTTCGAATATCGAGTACCACAAGCGGCTAAGTTAGGTAAATGGAGCTTTGTCGTTAAAGGGAATCGTACGGCGAAAGGGAGCTATGGTGAGTTTAGCTTCAATGTCGATGAATTTGTGCCTGAGCGCATGGATTTAACGCTCGATTTCCCAGCGGTTGTTTCTATTGGCGATGCGATTGAAGGGACTGCCAATGGACGATATTTGTTTGGTCAGAAAGCTGACGGGAACCGTTTGGTCATCTCAAGCAGTGTCAACTCCATTGAATACTTCAGCGGTCAATTTAATGATTACTTTGTGGGTAAGAGACACTACATTCCTTACTACACGTTTCCTCAAACCATTGATTTAAAACTGGATGATCAGGGCGAAGCAGAGATTAACATTCCAGCTATGGATGTTTCCGTTTTTGATGGACCTGCGCGATTAACTACCAGTAATCATTTGTTTGAAAGTGGCGGGGCAACGACTACACGGATCAATCGACTCATACTGGATAATGGTAAGTCGATTGTCGGGCTTCGACCTCATTCGAGCAGTTTCAGTTACTTTGAAGACGCTAAGTTTGATGTGTTACTTCTAGACTCGACCGGAGAACGTGCTCTAACAGGTGACGTGACCGTGAAAGTGGAACGCAATCGTGGCGGTTACTACTGGGTTTATAATCAAAGCTCGGGGTGGGACTTACGACGTGATGACAAATGGCGTGTCGTGGAGTCTCAGCGATTAAATGTAAATGCGACGTCCAATGCATTTAATATCCCAGTCGAATGGGGGGATTATCGCATCACATTGACTTCTCCAGATGGTCAAGAAACCGTGTATCCGTTCTATGTTGGTTGGCGTGAAGGGGATGACGCGATTCCTGTAAAGCCTGATCAACTTGCAATGAAACTTGATAAAGAAAGTTATAAAGCTGGGGAAGACGTTAACGTTGAAGTGCATAGCCCTATTGGCGGAACGGTGACTTTAGAGTTGATCGCTGATAAGACCTACTTGCATAAAACCGTTGAGGTTTCCGGTAACACTACGGTGACATTCCAGCTTCCTAAGACGTTACAACGCCATGACCTCTATTTAGTTGCGAATTTAGTCAATGGTGAACAATCTTATGCGCAACGTCAGTTAGCGGTTGCACCAATAAAGTTGTATCGAGATGATCGCAAATTAGACGTCAAACTGAATTTACCAACGAAGTTTGAGCCGTTTACGACTCAACAAGTTTCAGTGTCTGCGAAAGGACGAACAGATCTCGAAGATGCCTATGTCGTGCTCACCATTGCAGATAAAGGTATCTTAAATTTATCTCGTTATCAGGTTCCGGGCATTTTTGATTGGTTCTACGCTCAGAAACGACTGAGTGCGGATATTGTCGATCTCTATTCTAAACAGTTCGAATCACGCCCGTCTTCCTTCTTACGTCACCGATATGGTGGTGACTCTGATGCAACCAGTAATCGACCACTGGAAGATCTGGTTGAAAGTAAAACGTTCAATCAAGTGTTTGCACCTGTTCGTTTAGATGAAAACGGCGAAGCGACCATTGACGTTGAAGTCCCGGATTAC
Source organism: bacterium sp. HQB-39 (assembly GCA_043422575.1). Lineage (GTDB taxonomy): Bacteria > Pseudomonadota > Gammaproteobacteria > Enterobacterales > Vibrionaceae > Vibrio. Next base: position 342,663 of record JBHOHG010000002.1, read on the forward strand.
AATGGTGAAGTTCAAGTGGTCGCGACGGTGTTTGATGGTAAGAAATTCGGTCAAAAAATTGAAGATGCAACCGTTAGCGCTCCTATCGTCGCTGAGCTTTCAGTGCCTCGCTTCTTCTCAATGGAAGACCAAAGTTCGGTTTACATTGAAGCGTCTAACCAAACCGACAAAACGTTGCATGTGGGATTAAGCTTAACGGCAAGCCAAGGCGTTGAATTATTGGGCGAAGCGATGAAAAGTGTTGATATCGCGCCGAATAAAAAGGTTGGGTTTTCTGTTCCCGTGAGAGTGGGTAAGGTTATCGGCCAATCGAGTCTGAAGTTAGAAGTAACCAGTGATGTTTATGATGTAGTCAGAGATTGGTCAGTGCCTGTGCGAGCGGTGACGCCATACGTGACGAAGAAAACGACGCGTGTAGTAGAGGATGGAGATACGCTCACGATCGATAAAAAACAGTGGCAAGGACTACTGGACATGGAGAAAGGTCTCAGCACCATCGCATTCTCTAATGCGCCGAGTATTGAGCCTTTTTCTTTTGTTGATGGGTTATTCCGCTATCCCTATGGGTGTGTAGAACAAACAACGAGCACCGCGTATCCATGGTTACTGCCACATTCCTCACTTGATTCAATCAAAGAGCGAGCTCGCAACGGAAGAACAGACCTAGGTATACTGCAACAAGCGGTGGCGCGTTTAGAGAACTATCAGCACAGCTCGGGCGGTTTTGGACTCTGGGGAGGAGACTCTCGGGTAGACGCTTGGCTAACCGCTTATGTGGTGAATTTCCTATTCGAGGTACAAAAGCGCGATCCGGCTCTGGTTAACCAAGACATGTTAGATAACGCAGTCGCTTACCTTAAAGAGACCATCAATGGAAATATCAGTGTCAAGCTTTCGGATAAAGCCTACGGCGCCTATGTGTTAACACTGAACGGGCAGCTCAATTATTCTGATGCTCGCCGAGGATTGAAGCAGCAAGATCATCGCTCGACTTTAACGATGACTTATTTAGCCGCCACCTTTGCCATGCTTGGCGACAGCTATGAAAGTAAGTATTACCTGAATAAAGCGTTAGAGAATTTGGACTCGGATACGTTGAATTATCTTAGCGGTTACAACAGTCGGATTTCTTCTGAAGCACATGTCGTCAATGTTGTCTCTGAATTGCAGCGTTTTGGCCCAACAGATTCAAAGTTTGATACGTTGAAAATTCGTGCGGCTGAGAAAGTCTTCACAGGCTTAAATAGCCGTGAGTATTTCAGTACACAAGAGAAGTATGCTTTGATGTTAGCGGGCTTTAATTTACAGCAGGCGAATCAGCAGCCGCTAAATGTGATTCATAATGGTCAGCCTGCTGAAGTGGTAGACCCCCTCTTGTTATCGAAAGGAGATACCTTTGCGAATCAATCTGGCAAGACCCTTTATGTGACTGAAACGGTAGAAGGTTATGCTGATCCAACGCAGTTAAAGAGTTCACTTACGTTCAATTCTATTGAAAAGTCATTCTTTAATTTAGCAGGTAAGCCGATTGGTAAAGCAGGGGAAGTATTAGATGTTGATGTCGGCGACCTCATGATTGTTAAGCTTAAGTTTAATCTGAAAGAAAGAGTGTACAACGGTTTGGTGGTTGATTACTTGCCTTCTGGTTTGGTGCTTGAGAATCCGGCATTCACGGCTTCGGCGATTCAACTGAAAGCTGCGGGTTTTACTTCGAGTAAATCGCTAATGGCGGAGTATCGTAATGACCGATTTGTCACGGCGGCTCGATTTAGCCCAGATACCGACTATGTGTATTACTATGTTGTGCGTGCTGAGACCGTGGGGGAAGTGAAAGTTCCTCATCTCTTTATTGAAGATATGTACTCGCCTGAACGTTTTGTATTTGAACCAAGTAAGATTGGTCAACTAAATATCGAGCGTTAATGATCAAACGAGTTTTTGCATGGCTTGCTATGACGGGTGTTGTGTTACTTATGTTAACGCCACTCGTCTGGCAGTCTCTGAATCATTTTTACCCCCTGCCGGTACAACCCCAGCAGGGGTTTTCGCTTAATGTCGTGGCTTCTAATGGCGAGATCCTGCGCCAATTCTCAGATAGAACCGGAACGTATCGAATCGCAACGTCAACAGACCAAGTTGCTGATATCTATCTTGAAACCCTTCTTGCCTATGAAGACCAACACTTTTTTGATCACAACGGTGTGGAAGTCACTGCGTTGGTACGAGCGTTATGGCAGCGTGCAACCAGTGGTCGTATCGTTTCAGGTGGGTCGACTCTCACCATGCAAGTTGCAAGGATTTTGTTTCCAATTGAAAGAAGTTATTGGGGCAAGTTAGTACAAATCTTCCGAGCTTTGCAATTAGAGCAAACCTACACTAAAAATCAGATATTAAGTTTATATCTTACTTATGCTCCGATGGGGGGGAATATTGATGGCGTTGAAGCTGCCAGTCAACGCTATCTGGGCAAGTCTGCGAAGGATTTGAATATCTCAGAGGCGGCGCTGTTAACGGTGATCCCTCAGCGCCCGAGCGTCTATCGACCTGATCGTTATCCAGAGCACGCATTTGCAGCACGCAACAAAGTATTGCGTCGCTTGGTGTTACAAGGGAAGTTGAATCAGTATGAATATCAATTGCTGGCCACTGAAAAGGTTCTTGCTGGACGTGTGCCCGTAAAGCGTCAGATACCCTTGATGGCTCGAGAGCTTAAGATATCGTCATCGGGCTTACATCCGATGACGGCGCTTGGTGAGCAAGATAAGCATGCCAAAATATCGACGTTTATTGACCCAAAGTTACAATCTCACCTTGATTCTATGATTGAACAGCGCTTCATTTCTTTGGCAAGCGAATTGTCGGTCGCAATCTTAGTCATGCACAATCAAACTGGGAATGTGATTGCCTATAAAGGTTCGTTGGATATGGACAATGATCGCAGTTATGGTCATGTTGATATGACTAAAGCGGTACGTTCTCCCGGTTCAACATTAAAGCCCTTTGTTTACGCACAAGCCTTGGACGATGGGTTGATTCATTCAGAAAGCCTGATGCTCGATATTCCCACACAGTTTGGTGATTATGCTCCGCAGAACTTTAATCACCGTTTTCAAGGGGAAATCGGCGTGGCTGAGGCATTACAACGCTCTAAAAATATCGCGCCAGTGTACTTATTAGATCGGCTAAAAGTGTCTGATTTTGTGCAAAGAATGGAAGTGCTCGGGGCGTCTTTAAGGCTGGCAGGTATGAATCTTACGGTCACCTTGGGAGGTGGCGGTTCAACGTTACGTGAATTAGTGATGTTCTATTCTTCGCTTAACCGTGGTGGCGTTGCGATTAAGCCGAAACTGAGTCCGAGTGATAAATCTCAGCAAGCCCAATTGATGACACCAGAAAGTGCATGGATAGTGAAAACGATGCTTGAACAAATCAGGCCTCCCGATCGTGCAAGAGCGAAATACAGTCGCGAAATAGCTTGGAAAACGGGGACCAGTTTTGGATTTCGAGATGCATGGGCAATTGGCACCAGTGCCGACTATACAGTCGGTGTTTGGACTGGCCGCCCTGACGGTACACCCTATGTTGGACAAACTGGAGTAACCAAAGCCGCTCCGTTGCTATTTGATGTGTTTGATTTACTCCCAAGCGATGACATCTTTATTAATCGTCCTGAGCGTGTAAAAACAGTCACGATTTGTTGGCCAAGTGGGTTGAACCATGAATTCGTCAAGGTTGAAGACTGCAAAAGGAAGCGTCAAGCGTTGACGATTGATGGGGTTACCCCAAGAACGCTTCGCAGAGAAACGAGCATGCAAGTGATCCACCAATGGCCTCAAGAGTTACTGTCGTGGAAAGAGCTACATACGGAATCATCGCGTCATCTGGATATCATTGCTCCGCAAGATGGTAGCCACATTTACCCGTATGAGGGTCAACAACTTCAGCTAAAAGCGTCAAGTAAACATGTGCGTTGGTATATTGATGGAGCAGTGAGTGATGACCTCGTTGATATGGCTTCATTGTCAGGGCCACACCGGATTAAAGCCTGCACTCAGTCCACCTGTAGTTCGGTGAACATTACGGTTTATTGAGGGAACGCTGCGGAAAGGGTAGGCGACCGCCGGCACAGTAGGGGGTACAAATGCCAGCGGTCTAATTCGTAACGGACTAATTCGTGACGGTCTTATTCGTAATGTTTAGTGGGGGCAGAGTCATGGTTCGCAATGATCTCTATCGCCAATCACAAAAATATATTGATGAAACAGTTAACCCGATCGCGACTTGTAAATTTTTCGCTCGGATTAATAAGCTACATGGTTCATATCGTTGTGTCGAGTATTGCATGTCAGCACAAGAAGAAATGTGATATTAAACCATGATTAAATGATATGAGTGCAAGCACGTAGCGTTGTTAACGCTATGCTGCCCTGTGGCCTATTTAAATCGCTGAACCTAGCATTTCCAGAATACTTGGGTAACTTGGATGTAAGTTGGTTAAAAATTTGAGGATGCTTTAGTCGCATTAGAAAGATTGAGAACAAGGAAGGACTCTGAATGTTTAAGAAAATGACACTTTATATTGAGGTTTATCAAGGGGAGGTAAAGTCTAGCTGTTTTGAATCTGGTAAATCGTATTCACAGTCTTGCTCTGGTTTGAGTCACCCAAGAATGTTGATGGGGGATTTCTTGGAGGTCCAAGCGTGCTTTAAAGACGTGATTGCATATTTACACATCGATTCGTTCTTATCCCGCCCGCCGAGAGTCATCGTTCATTTATTTGATCAGGGGGAAGGTGGATACACCGCCGTTGAGATTAAAGCATTCCATGAAGCTGCTTTAGGTGCTGGAGCCGGTGAGGTTATTGTCGTTGATGATGCGAACGTTTTGACGCAGGGCGATATTTTAGAAGGTCGCTTTCATCAAATAAAACCTATTTAAGACATTTTAATCGACTGACAAATCATGTCATTTCCAATGAAGCACTGCACTCGCTTCTAGTCTTTTATAAAAGCAAGTGCAGTGATTAGGCTATTTAAAATACAAAGCTGAGCATGATTGTAAACAGGTTCGCGTTGTCTTCGGGAGGTTCTTTAACAAAAGAACCACGGCCGTGCTTGGTCGTAAAGTGTTGAACTTCCATATTTAATGATGCTGAATGGAAGAAGTTATATTGAGCCCCTATTAATAAACTGCTTCCTGAAAGCTTCTCTTTGTCATTGTATTGTTGGTTGAAATTCACATAAGGTGTGACTTCACCCATTGTGTAACGTAGTTGACCATACCAAGAGGAAATATAATCATTTTTCTGGGCTTCCACAGTCAATGTAACCGGCGAAAAATCATATTCGGCGCCTACCGAGTACGTTTTTAGGACGGTGTTTTCTTCAGATTCCACTATGGGAAATGGTACATTAGGGCGGTTAACTGAGTTAACTAAGTCATATTGCGTATGCATGTAAGCCCAGTTCCAGCGATAACTATCGCCACTGAGTTGTGCATTCAGCCCTACGACGTAATCCGTATCGAAATCGTGATGCAGTTCATCGCTGACACGAATGTCAGTTCGCTCATCAAAGCCAATAAACGGGTTTAAAATCAGTTGCTGGGCTTCAAAATCATGAGTCCACTGCAAACTGAACCCATTATAAGCCGTTATTCCTAAGCTGCTGTTATAGATAGAGTCTGTAGGTCTTGCCGTGGTATAGGCTTGACCAACGTAGTAATACTCAGACGCTAGGAATAAAGGGAGTCTTAGTCTTCCTGCCCTAAAATCAAACTCATTAATTTCATAGCCAACATAAGCCCACTCAATTTGTGGATCGCTCCAACTATCTTGAGGGCGTTTTACTACTTGTAATGAAGCTTTAAAGTCATCGTGATAAAAGTCCAGTTGCACACCTGCGGTGGTATCGCAGTCAAAACAGAGTTCGTCATTGATGTTTCGATTAATTAGCAGGGGAACATCATTGTTTGACTTAGCCAGAGAGGTAGAGGCGAACCCGCTAACACTCAAATTATCGGTAAGGTCAATTGCTCCAAACGCAGATAAGGGGGTTAAAAAAGATAGGCTGAGTGACAAACTCGTGATCGCTTTTATCGTGATTTTCGAATCTATAGTCATTTCTTTAATTATCTTTTGGCACTTATTTAAATTGGCATTAGAGCCATTAAACCGGGATGGGCTCGAGTGCAAATAAATGCCTTGAACCACTGACGTTGTATCATTTTTTAATAAGCTACTCATCATTGCCATACCTTAGTTCTCCGTCTCAAAGAGAAAGAGAACCGTGGCATTATCAGGCACCAAATTAAAAGGTGCATAACCAATGCGATGTGGTCGCTCATGCATCCACTCAATGAGTGCCGCTACGCTGGCTTCTTCGAGCTCTTTCGGAGGCCGTGCTTTTCCTGAAAAGGATAAGCTGGCCCAGTAGGCATTCATTTGAGATAGATTTTTTCCTAACAGGGATAGATAGAATTCTTCACGAATACCACTATCTTTAGGCCAATCTGAGAGTTCAACTCTCATTCCGTTCAGTCTTTTGGTTTTGCCGCGATACAATTTTCTCGCTTTGTTTTTACTAAGCACGTCAAAGCCTTCATGCATAGTAAAGATGGCATATTGTTCAGCAGACCAACTAGGGGAACACAAGAGTAGGTTGGCGATGACGCTAATCAGCCCGATACGCAAGTGTTTTTTCCACATTTTAGTCATCAAATTCATTCCTTTGACAAAAAATTCCGAAAATAAGGAACAGCTAGAGACAACAGTGTTTGTTAAATTGTTACTAGCTAACGTTTTCGATTTGATGAAGCAACACGTCACGATTGACAGGTTTTGGTACATAAGCGTCCATGCCAGAGTCGTAACAACGTTGAATGTCATCATCAATTACACTGGCCGTCAGTGCGATGATTGGGGTTTTTTTAATTCCTTGTGTCCTCTCAAACTTGCGGATGTCCTGCGTGGCTTCAAAGCCATCTTTAATTGGCATCATGCAATCCATTAAAATAATGTCGAAATTGCTGCTATCTTCACTGTATTTTTCGACTGCAATTTGCCCATTTTCCGCAATTTCGAAATCATAACCTGCCTTTTTTAAATGCAGTGAAGCGACTTTCTGATTTACTCGGTTATCTTCGACCAACAGCACTCTTTCTACGTTTTTTCTAGTAGTGGATGTGAGTTGTTCGGAGGAAGGCGCGGTTACGGTACGGGCTGTGTCTTTAGCCGGAGTGGAGCCTCCTTCATTCGTAATTGATGTTGAGAGGTTTTGTGCATCATCCTCTCTCGTTTCCGTGGTGTTTGCTCCCACATTAGTTTGTAGTACTTGGCTGATCGGAGTAATAGAATTTCCAATCGCATTCACTATTTTTTCTTTTAAAACATCATTTTTGAACGGTTTCGGGACATAGTCATCCATTCCCATATCGAAGCACCGCTGTACGTCATCGTCGATAACACTTGCAGTGAGTGCAATGATTGGGATATGTCCACGTTCAGGATGTTCACTTTCAATCTCACGTATTCGTTCAGTTGCTTTAAAGCCGTCCATAATCGGCATCATGCAGTCCATTAAAATCAACGCATACTTTGAGTTTCTTAAATACATTTCAACGGCTTCAAGACCATTATTCGCGATATCAAACTCGAAACCTGATTTTTTCACATGCAGGCTAGCAATTTTTTGATTTACCTTATTATCTTCAACAATCAAAATACGATTGTTCGATGATACTTCGACAAATTGTTCTGAATTCGTCACTTTTCGCACTTGTTTTTCTAGGCTGATATCTATGGCTTTAAGCAGGCGCTGTCCAAAGATTGGCGCAGTGATGATTGCGCTGACTTGGTTTCCAAAATCATGGTTAGAGCTACAGAAATGACGAACTAAACAAACACTGATATTTTTCTCTTCTAGTGCGGATATCTGTTGAATGCGGTGGGTGCCTTCATTTGCTTCACCTTCGGCGTAAACAACGACAGCTTGCTTATTCCGTGCGATGCCCATATCCAATTCTTCAAGGTTATCCAAGACTTGGAGGATTTCTACATGGTAGAATTTTAATTCCTCAACAAGGTGGTACTTCGTACGCTTGTCACTACAAACAACGATGACATTTCTTTCAGTCTCCGTTGAAATCGCTTGATAGTCATGACGTTCTATCGGTAATTCAAGTGTGAAATAGAAGGTACTCCCTTCTCCTTTGACAGAGTCTAATTGGATTTCACCACCCATTAATTCAATCAGTTGGGTACTGATTGCCAAGCCAAGGCCAGTTCCGCCGAATTGCCTCGTTGTCGAATTATCTTCTTGTGCAAACGGTTCAAAAATTTTTGCTTTCTGTTTTTCATCAATTCCTATCCCCGTGTCTTTCACGCTAAATTGCACGGCTAATTGCTTATCATACATAGCCTGAACATGCACACCGATTTCTACACTGCCAGTATCGGTAAACTTGACGGCGTTAGACGCCAAGTTCATGACCACTTGTCTTAGTCGGTGATCATCAACCATCGCTCTGAATGGTGTCTCCTGACTCACAGAGACTTTGAGCTCGATATTTTTCTCTTTCGCTTTGGGAGCAACAATGGCAGCAATGTCATAGACAGATTCACGGATATTGGTGGAATGAGAGCTGATAATCAACATCCCTGATTCAATTTTCGAGAAGTCCAAAATGTCGTTAATTAAGCTTAAAAGAAGTTGAGAAGAGGTTTCGATGGTGTCGACATAATCACGTTGAGTCGCCGTTAATGAAGTGTCTGACAACACTTCAGAAATCCCGATCACGCCATTCAATGGCGTGCGGATTTCATGCGACATGTTTGCCAAGAAGCTACTTTTGGCTTTGCTTGATTGGATGGCCGCTTCTTTGGCTTCTTCAGCCACGTTTTTTGCCACAATCAGCTTTTGATTCGCTTGTTCACGTTCATAAGTGAGACGCTCGACCTCTTGGGCAAATTCACCAAGTTCATCTCGACTTTGCGTAACGTGTTCAAATTCGTTTTGTTCATCCTGATGACGTAGGAACTTTAAGACGACATTGAGTTGTTTTGTTACACGATTTGCGAGCTTCATTGCAAGCGCTGTGATACTGATAGCGACTAGCAGTAATAATGCAATAAACCAAATGATTTTTTGTTGAGTATCATCGGAATACTGCTTAATTGTTGATAAAAGCTGCATCTCGATAGTTTCGTTGAGTGAATTCAAACTCTGAAGGCGTGATATTAATGATTGCATTCCTGAGGTGATTTCACTGAAGGTCATCACTTGGGCAGTTGCCGGGTCAAGCAAGGCAACACGGAACTCATGGCTCTTACTGAAGGCTTCATCACCAAATGTTTCAACCATCAAGTCCACTTGCTGCTGATTAGCGTTGAGAGAAACAAACCGTTCTACTAGTAGCTGTTGTCGTTGGCCATACACTTGAATTTGATCGCTGAGTTCACTAGAAGAACTCGAATTTAAGCGGACAGTTTTGATCAATGACTTGATACGTTCAGTTTCTTCACTGGACCAAAAGCGCAACCATTCGATTTGGGTTAGAGCCTGTAAGTGTTGAATTACATCTGTATTGGCATGCTCAAAAGGGACTTTTTCAAGAGCAAGAAGTAATTGTTTGTAGACGTCTCCTTGCCACTCACGGATTTCAAGTTTTTCTTCATCGTCGATCGCTGATTTATATGCATCGGTAGCCTCAATTAACTCTATGATCAGTGATGTTTGCTCAGAAGCTCCGTTTCCAAATACTTGTGGATGCAACTGCTGTGTTTGCTCAGCGTTTTTCCGAAAATGAGAAAGTGCTCTCTCTGATTTAATAGTATAAGACTGTTGGAAGAGTGCAGAGACTTCTTTGAGGTATCTTGCGTAGGTATTGGCTTTTTCCAAATCAGACATATGAGCTGATAAAGAAACGATTTGGTGTCCGAGTAATGTTAACGATAAAGCGATTGGGATCAGAACCAGTCCGAACAACTTATATCGAACGGAAAATCCCTTTTTCCACAATGCATTTTTCATTATTTTTTTCCCAACTGAGCGTCAAAGTTAATATTGAACTGAGTTTCAATTTTTGTACAGCCGAGTTTGGTTAGTAACGTCTTGTTTTTTATTGAAATAAAATTCACTTTTGTTAATAGTTATACTTATAAACGTTAGGGTTATCTTTGTTTTGCTGTTCTTGTCAATATAAAGGGCTGATTGATATGGTATTAGGTTCTTATTGTCTGGAGAGTATTGGTCGATTGCCACGTTTTTTATACCATAACGCAACAAGTATTAAAGAATTGGTATTAATGTTAAATGCGGAGTTACTTCCTCCGTCAGCATAGATGCCAGTGGGGATCGCACGATAGTTAACGCTGTCTTCAATTACTTTGGTATAGAGCTTTTGACTAAAGGCATCGTCAAAGATAACCCCCATACCAAAGGCGACTTTGTAACTGAAGATTTGTTGATTCTCAATGACTTTTCCTGAAGGGCTAACGCTTGTCCAAGGCTTACCGTAGTAATAAAGATTATTATACGCAAACCATGGGTTTTTATTCATTGCGTCTTCTGAAAAACTGTACAGTTTCTTCGTCTTTAAAGACTGCTTTTTATGAATCAAAAAAACGGCTTCAATTTGATTCCATGACGGATCTATGCCGTATTCTAATCCTGAAAGTACATAGGGGTCTGTGGTTAAAAAAGGCACGTTACGTGTGTCAATCTCAATATCAACACCATTAATAGAGACGTACTGCAAGTGTTGCTCTAATTCGTCCAAAGGCACTTCAAAATCAAAGAGCTTAAAACCTTCGCTGGCGTATTGCAGATAGCCGTTGCGTCCTTCTTGTCGATAATGTTCTCTCCCTTTGTAGAGATTGACACCAAACAGGGTGCCGTTATGTGTGATTCGCTCGATATTCCAGCTGTCTATGAGTTCTTGCACTTGAGCTTCAAGCTCAGGGTGTTGCTGAACAAGGATTTTTAGCCAAATCAGAAGACGACCAATGTCTAAAGCGGACCAGCCATTACCATTACTTGAAGTATTGGAGAGCCTACCTGAGGGTTTTGCGGTTTTAGTGCTGTATTCACGGTTTGGGAGGTCGCCATTAAAAAGAGGTAAGTGTTGTAGTGTCGTGAGCACTTGTTCAAGTTCGTGACGAGTTTGGCGGTGATCGCGAAGTTCAAGGGCTTCTAAGGCTAGAGTTGCGGCAATTCCGCTGGCTATATCCCACATAGTGGTGTGAGAGTAGCCTTGTACAGAGTCCCAGAGTGCGGTTTTATCTCTGCGGTTTCTCTCAAAATAGAATTGCGCTTTTTTAGCCAGTAACTTCTCATTTCGAGTAAGCTCATAGTTTGCCGATAAGGGCGGAGCGATGTTTGAGGGGACGTGAGGCGAAGCCGTTTTAATGGGACTGCTTTGAAGAGGTTCTTTGCCCGATACTTCATCAACATCGGTATTGAGCGACTCTACGCTAGCTTTGTTTGAACGAGCTTTGTTTGCCTTAGCTTTGTTGGTGTTAGGCATATGATAGATTTTAAGGTAAGCATCTACGACAAAATGTGTTTGTGGCTTGTGTTCAAGCTGAGTCGAATCGAGAATGGGCGGGGCGATCACGCGGCGATGAAAAGAAGGCTTGGAAGTAGGATTACTTTTTGATGCGTTGTCTTTGTTTTGTGCTTGCATCCCCCTTTGCCCATAAAAGCTTATCGTACTCTCTGCGCCTGAAATGACGGGTTGAGGAGCCACATACTCTCTTCTTTGAGCGGTTGGATCTGGGTCAGCGTTGTCATCGGCAGTTGACTGATTTGTTATTAACAATAAGAAGGTAATACAGATTAACCAGCAAGATTTGGTAAGGATAGATGTTGAAAGATTTCGTGAACATCGTTTTGTAATCATGTGTTTATATTAAGCCATCTCATCTGTAGTTCAAGTTTAAAGACATGTTTCAAACGGTCGTCTGCGCTTGGCTAAGCTTACTTATCTGATATGTAAGAGTTCATGGTTTAAAGCTGGAAAGGCCAACACATCCAGGAAGTATCCTTCTGATTCTGTTGTTGATAATTTAGTCGATTTTCTTGGGTGTTGCGTTTGATAGTGTTACACTAGTGGCATAATAACGAATATGAACTGGCTGGGTGATTTTTTGAGTTAGGACGATTTCGTTATGATTAATTTTCACCAATTTGTTGCCAGTTTAGGATTAGATACTCCACTGAAGCTGTGTTGCCAAGCACTCCAAGTATCCGACTCTTCTGAGGGTCATTCTTTTGGTTCCGCTCAGAGTGAAATCTTTCCCTATAATTTAGAAGATGATGCCAAAAGTCTCATTCGTGACTACCTCACTGATCGAACTCTTTGTCTTCATAGTTTTGGCGATACGTCCGATGCAGAGTCGGTCATCGCTTTTTCATTTGGCGATAGCGAAGAGGTGAATTGTAAACTCGCTATTGAAGTAGAACAATTACACCAAGAAGCTAGGGGGCTAAAGTTACTTGCTCAATCTGAAATTAGCCAGCATTTAACAAAGGCTGTCCCGCATATCGCAATTACAAACAAGCAATATCAAACCACACATGACGTCGCAGCGTTTGCTTTAAAGTTAACTATAACACCCAAGTTAACCAAGCTAACTTTGACACCCAAGCTACCCAAGCTAAGTGATACACGCAGAATACACAGAACGAGAATAAAGCTGACACCCACAATAAAACGCATACGGCTTATCAAACCAAAAGTAGTGGTGGTGGCTCAGTCTTGGCATGCACAGCGTTGTGTTCAAACATGCCAAGATCTTGGATTTCAGGTTGTGGCTTTGCGGACCGTGGTTGGTTTTCCCAGTAAAGATCCGCAACCTTGGGTGCGTAGCCCTGTGAATTGGGTGATAAAGGAGAGTCATCGAGAGGTTGCTACTGGCTATGAGATCAGCCATAGATACAATTTAGAGTAAATTTATTTGCTATGAATTTAGTTTAATAAAAATGCCGACCTATACTCATTGAATAACATATAAAAATCACTCAATGGGTTAGCTAGGTATGAATAATGGTCAGACTCGGCCGTTTCAAATGGTGCGCCGTGAATGTTGGTCGGCGGTCATTTTTAGTATGGGCATCAATTTTTTAGTTTTAACCGTACCTATTTACAGTCTTCAATTACTGGACCGAGTGATGAGCAGTGCTAGCGTAGAGACTATGCTGGCGTTACTACTTATCACTGTCTTCTTAGTCAGTTCGCAAGCGGGTTTAGAGTATATCCGTACGTTATTGTTACAACGGTCAGCATTGAAGCTAGATACAAAGCTGAGTGGTCATTTACTCTCACAAAGTATTTCTGATTCGTCCAAATCAAATCGAATTGACAAGCAGCCACTGCAAGATCTCAATCAACTGAGAAATTTTTTGGTTTCCCCTTCAACATCATCAATCTTAGATTTGCCATTTACTCCACTATTTTTAGTATTGCTGTTTTTCCTGCACCCTTACATTGGTTACGTTGCCCTGTTTGGTGCTGCTATCTTCTCTGTTTTGACTGCGATTATGATGTTAGGGGGGCGAAAATTAAGTGCTGAAGCTCAGCAAGCAACTGGGCGGGTTAATATGGAACTCAATGACTTCTTACGTAATGCGCCGACCTTAAAAGCGATGGGGATGAGCCGAGATATTGGGCAAGTCTGGGAGTCAAAAAACAGAAGTGTACTGAGTTTGCAGTGGCTAGTGAACTCTAGGCTCGGATTACTGTTATCCATTAGTCGATACTTTAGAACGTTGCTGCAAGTAATGGTACTGACATGTGGTGTTTACCTAGCCTTAAATCAACAAATAGGTTTAGGGGCAGTGATTGCGAGTTCTATTCTTATTGGTCGTGTTTTGAGTCCTTTTGAAAGCGCAGTCAGTGGTTGGAAATCTTGGTATAGCGCATATCAAGCATGGAAACGTTTAGAAGTCAGCTCCTCCGAACCTGCAGTCAGTTCAAAAACATTGCTTCCTGAACCTAAAGGAGACATTCAATTTAATAATGTATCTCTGCAATTTTCCGGAGCGAAAGCGCCGAGTATTCAGGGAGTAAACTTCAAGCTGGGGGCCGGTAATGCACTTGCGGTAATGGGCAACTCAGGCTCAGGAAAGTCGACATTAGCCAGCTTATTGATGGGAATTCATAAACCCAGTATTGGTGACATCAAAATTGATGGGGCATCCGTGGAAAATTGGGACCAAGCTCAGTTTGGTCAATACATCGGATATCTACCGCAACATGTTGGTTTATTAGCTGGCACTGTAAAGCAGAATATTGCTCGATTTGCTGAATGCAAAGATGAAGAGGTGGTTGCGGCGGCTAAATTAGCCTGTATTCATGAAATTATTGTCGCTTTACCAGACGGTTATGACACTTACATAGGTGAGGGCGGTGCATGGCTGTCAGGTGGGCAGAAGCAGCGGATTGGGCTTGCACGAGCGATCTACTCGAACCCTAGAGTACTAGTCTTGGATGAGCCTAATTCTAACTTGGATCCTGAAGGAGAAACGGCACTTGCGATCGTTTTACAGCACTGTAAGGAGAATAAAATTACAGTGGTGATGATTTCTCATCGTCCTGGGTTCCTTCGCCAAATGGATTGGGTGATCAAGTTACATGAAGGGCGTGTAGAAAAGGCTGGGACCATCGAACAGTTCTTAGGAATAGGTGCTGAAACCAACGAAAAACAACGTACCGTGGCATAAAGGGGGCGACTTCATGGAAAATTCATTCAGTACCCAGAAGCTTATCGTGTTGGGTTTAACCGTGATGCTGGTGACGATTGGTGGTTTTTTGGCTTGGTCAATGACCATGTCTTTGAGTTCCGCGTCTGTGGCTCAAGGTAGTTTAGTTGTTGAGAGTAAGCGCAAACAGATCCAGCACCTTCAAGGAGGCTGGGTTAAAGAAGTGTTTGTCAAAGATGGGCAGCAGGTGGAAGTGGGGCAGTTACTTGTCGAGTTGTCTGACAGCAAATCTGAGTCCGATTTCAAACGTTATTTATACCGAAATTATGCCTTATTAGCACATCAGGCTCGTCTACAGGCGTTAATTGATGAAGAAAAATCAATTAATTGGCCTAGTGCTTTGATTAATGCTGAAGAAAATTTTGTTATACAGCCCATTTTGAACAATGAGAACGTTCAATTTGATCAAGCAATGCTCAAGCTTGAGCTTATCGAGTCTCTTTACCTTCAAAAATCCTCTCTTTACCAAGAGAAAATGCAAGGAAACCGTTTTCAGCGCCGTGCGATTACTACGCAACGAGACTTGGTGCGACAAGAGATAAATATGACCAAAGGTCTTGTTAATAAAGGCTTCGTGTCGAAAACACGACTCCTTGAATTGCAGCGTCATGAAGCCAGAATCCGAGCTGAATTAGCAGAAATATCGGTTAATATTGATGTGGCTAAGCGAGGGCTTGCAGCTTTAAAAGAATCATACCGAACTCAGAAAGTGGAACTCAGCCAAGAGTATTTACGTGAAATGAAGGCGGTTAATGGTGAATTGACCGACATCGCTCAGGTGATGGAAAACATTGAGGATGTACGTTCGCGTATTCAAATCCGAAGTGAGTTTTCAGGTCGTGTCGTAGGCTTAAATATCTCCAGTGTCGGTGGGGTCGTTAAACCTGGGCAAGTATTGATGGAGATTGTTCCTGAAAGTGATGATTTGATCGTTGAGGCGATCGTTTCTCCAAAAGACATTGATATTGTGAGAGAGGGGCAAACCGCAAGAGTCAGGCTCACTGCTTACAGTGCGCGTCAAGTTCCGCCTGTACTAGGTGAAGTGATTAATGTATCTGCTGACCGAGTTATTCAAGGCGGTGATGCTGAAGGTGCCGATCAAGGATACATCGTCACCATTCGATTTGATAAAAGCGATTTAACCTCTTTGAAAACAGAGCAGAAAGTAGAGCTCTATCCAGGGATGTTAACCGAAGTGCTGATATTGGTCGAAGAGAGAACACTATGGGATTACTTAATTGGTCCATTATCAAGTGGATTGTCTAGAGCCATGAGGGAAGCCTGATGGATTCGAATATGGTGTTCTGGTTAAGTTTTTATGGCTGCTTTCTGATGTTGTCGACTTACATTGGGTATAGGAAAAACAGTTTGGTAGCTGGGATTCTACTAGGGTATGTGCTTGGTCCTATCGGTGTAGTCCTGATGCTTTTAAGTCAGGACCGAAAGTATGGGCAATGCCCACAATGCCACGCCAAAGTCCATCATAAAGCCTATTTTTGTCCTAAATGTGAAGCGAAATGTTACAAGCAGTTAGTGTAACGAGATGGTTGTGAGAGGTATCAAGATGAAATCAGACATTGTACTGCAAGCCTTGGCGGCGGCATCTTTAGTTTTGGCTCTTGGGTTGGGGTATCAAGGATACCAAGCGGCAGAAAAGTTGAAAGAAGCGAGGCAGTCGATAACCGTTCTGGAAAATACAGTCGAAAATTTGGTAACTGAACTCGATCTGGTTCAACAACATACTAATCAAGATACTTCCAATCAACAAGCGAAGCTGAAAGAGCAGCAGCGGGTAATTAACAAATTGCAAAGAAAAGTTGCTTCTTTATCGTCTTCGTTGAATCAGGCTAGGCTACAAGTGAAAAAGTATCGAGCGGATTACTTGTCTGAGAAGCGGGCGGTGAAAGTGGCTAAGAAGCAGATGGATGTTCAACTCGCAGAGCAACTGGAGGCTTTAGCAGAAGAAAATGAGAAGCGACTTAAGAGTCAGAGGAGTGAACTTGAAGAAGAATTTGCTCAAGATACTCAAAAAGCCGCTACGCAGAAAAGGTTGGATGAGTTAATGACAAAATTTGCTTC
Source organism: bacterium sp. HQB-39 (assembly GCA_043422575.1). Classification (GTDB taxonomy): domain Bacteria; phylum Pseudomonadota; class Gammaproteobacteria; order Enterobacterales; family Vibrionaceae; genus Vibrio. Next base: position 359,501 of record JBHOHG010000002.1, read on the forward strand.
GCTAAAAGTCGACCTAGACGTTGTTAACAAGTGTGATAAGGGCTACATAGAGCGATATGGGCAGGCCAAAAGCGTACTCAGTCACATGAGAACATACATTCAACAGTATGACTTGAGTGATGACTACTATCATTTTGTCATATCAAATGATGCTCAAATTGTTCGAAAAAATAGGGAGTTATGTTTAGATTAACAATTTTAGGGTTTAATTTATGCTTCGTTGGTGTCTGGGAATTGGATTTCGCTGCTGTCTAGATCGCTCCAGACTACAACCTCTTGGCCTGCGTCATTTTCGAATCGGTAGCCATATAGTGAACCCGTATCGATGTTGCTGGCTTGATAAATGTTCTGTAGAGACTCACTCATTTCAATGTGACTCTCAGTCAACTGCCAGCCCCATCCTGAAACATCAATACTGCTCGCACCAGTACACACGAACTGACCGGAAGTGTCACCTGCAGTATTGTTTGCCGCGATTTTATCGAGTGCAATGGCTATTTCAGTATCAGTAGAACTGATTTTAATACCTTCAAGTTCTTGGAAAGCGGTACTCGTCATGTCGATCATTTGACTGGTGTTATCTGATCCAACTAATAAAACATCGAAATCTGACCCGCCGCTAAAGTGTACAGTGTTGCCGCCTGACCCTTCGACATCACTCGCATCAAAGATGAGCTGGTCATTACCGGAACCACCAAACAGTTGATCGATACCCGTCCCGCCATCGAGTAGGTCGTTGCCTGTTTGACCAAACAAAATATCATCTCCGGAATCACCGGAGAGATTATCATTACCAGCACCTCCATCTAGTGTATCAGCAGCATCATTACCGTTTAGGGTGTCATCGTATTTTGTCCCTTCCATTTGATTCCCCTTACCATTTGACTGACATATCAATATGAATGAATGTGATTAGGGTATTAAATTATGATACCCGATTTATAGTTTGCGTATGGATTTAGCGTAGACGTCTTGATGAGGAATGCCATTTAACGAAGGGTAATTATTGAAATATGAGAGTTACCCAAGCTGCTTCTACATGCCAGATTACTTGGGTACAGCAGAATTCTTGCTGCGGGCGAAGGGTTAAAAGGTGAAAGGCGGTACATCAAAAAGTAAAGCTGAACGCAATGGTGATGGAGCCATCTTTAAACCGTCCCGTCCCCGGACTTCGCTGAGAAACCGGCCAACGATTCCCAGAATAGTTATTATATTGCACGGTAATTGTACCGGGACGCCAGTCGAAATAGCCGAAACCGTAGGTATAATCTGGATTCCAAGGTTGTTGTTGCTCATCGTCAAAATAGTAAAAAGCGGTTCCATTCACATACCAATTCCCGTAAATGGCGTATTTACAGCCAAGGCTGACGGTTTGATGGTGATTTTTGTAGCTGATCGAAGCGAGATCAAAATACTCTTTGGTATAGTTGTAATCGACTTGGCAGCCAATCGTGCCGTCATCAGTCAAAGTAAACCATTCTAGAAAAGGCGAAGTGACAGGAAATTTCCATCCTAAAGCCCAAGTACCTTGACGAAATTCAGTATGTTTTTGATCGGGATCCGGATTAAAACGGTTACCACCGTAATTAGAGTAAACCAAACTCAGGGTATATGGACGCCAATCACTATAGCCGAACACATAAGTAAAGTCGGGATTCCATGGTTGTTTCTGGTCTTGATCCCAGTAGTGATAGACGGTTCCTGAAACAAACCAACTCGAAACGATCGAGTATTTTAACGACAGCGTGGACGTCGTATTGTGGTTATAAGGACCTTGCGTGCTACCTGTAGGAATATTACTGGATTCGGTTTGATTGAGAGGGTGATGGTAACCGATGTTGCCGCTCAGTCTTTCTAAAAAGCTTTTCTCTCCTAACTCTTCATAAGGGAAAGAAAAAGAGCTACTCACTCCTTTCCAAATGTCGTCTGTTTGGCTCGACTTATGACTCTTCGCTGAAAAAGAGAAGCTGCCTGCTTGACTGCTTAAAGTCGAGCTCTGATCGGCTTTCGGAGCGTGCGGGGCCGAGTTGGATAAGTATTCGTCGGCGTTCGCTTCAATACAGAGTAGCAACATGCCAGCTACTAAGCTGTAGGAAAATACACCTAAAGTTTTACTCATTGGATTTGCTATCGTCCTGTCTAGTCACTGTTCTGAACCACAGCTGCTGTGCCATCGTTCTTTGTAACCACGCGCTCATCCGTCAGCATCCTTAGCCGCGACAGTAATGAACAACCACAATGTTAGTTAGAGCACACACTCCGCGTAACCCTTAGAAAATCATAAGAAACAATTTGCATTGCTACCGATCGAGTCTAACCTAAAGTTATAGCGTAAGTGAACTTACAGACCAATATTGAAATTGGCTAAGTGAATGATTTGTTATGTAACGTCAGGGAAAATGGCTCAGGTTAAGCATGAAAAATATATTACTCGTGGACGATAGCCGTACCACACTCATCTATATGAGTTCAGTGCTTAAAAAGCGGGGCTATCGAGTTCATACCGCTTTGAGTGGTGCTGAGGCGCTCACCATATTGGATGAGCGTGATGATATTCAGTTCGTATTGAGTGACTGGATGATGCCTAATATGACAGGCGTTGAGTTGTGCCAGAAACTCAAGATTCATGATTACAATCGCTATATATTCTTCGTTTTACTCTCTTCGAAAAATGACCAAGACTCGATCATCAATGGCATTGATGCTGGTGCTGATGACTTTGTTGAAAAGAAAACCTCTGTGGATGAGTTAGATGCACGCATACGAGCAGGGTTTCGAACCTTGCAGCTGCATAATGATCTCATCGAAAACAACCTTCAGCTCGATAAAGCCTACGAAACAATTAAACGGGATTTAGAGTCAGCGGGAGAATTCATCCAACATATTTTGCCCAAAACCCGAGCCTTCTCTGGTGTCGAGCTGAATTACATCTCTATTCCCAGCGCTCAAGTGGGGGGGGACATGCTCGGGTACATGCAATTGGATTCAAAACATGTGGCATTTTACCTATTTGATGTGGCAGGGCACGGTGTTTCTTCAGCTTTGATGTCTTTCTCTGTACAAACCAGCCTATCGGTCTTAAATGGTCATGCTTCTGTGGTGCTCAAAGATGGCGAGCAAGGCAGAGAGGTCTGTCAGCCCGAGGAAGTGGTCTCCAAACTTAATGCTATGTACATGAGTGGCGATAATAATGTGCTGTATTTCACCATGATTTATGCAGTCTTGAATGTGGAAACGGGTGTTATGTCTTACTGTTGTGCGGGACACCCACCCTTAGTTTGGTATCACGGTGGTGCTGGTCATGCTGAGCTTATCGGTCATGATAATTTCGTTGTTGGTGCGTTTGAAGACATTGATTATCAATCCTCGATCATTCAATTAGAGCCGGGAGACAAGGTGTGGTTCTATTCCGATGGGATCACGGAAGCAGAGCGGGGCGATCAGCAGTTTACCGAAAAAGGGCTAAAACGAACCGTTGAACAATTAGACAGTTATCCAACTCAGCAGCAAACAGAAATGCTGGTGAATGAAGTCCGAGTCTGGCAGCAATCAGAATCGTTTGATGATGATGTCAGTGTGTTAGTTGCGGAGTGGAAAGGTCCGCTAAAAGGAGACAATCAATGCGATATGAAATTAGTGAACAAAACAACAGCACAGTTTTACGAGTAGATGAGGAACGCTTTGATGCCAAGTTAGCTCCTGAATTTCGTAAACAGATTGAAACATTAGTGCCTCAGTTATCCTCAAGTTTGGTTTTAGACCTAGCGAATGTGAAATTTATGGATAGCAGTGGTCTAGGTGCGGTAATGGGCGTCTATAAGCTATTGAGAGATAAACAAATCAGCGTAGCCAATCCACAAAAACCGGTTCAAGATTTATTTTCTCTCACCCGAATGGACCGTTTGATTAAGACGTACCCAAGTGTCGATGAGGCGCTAGCAACGACCGTTTGATCGAACTGTGTGAATGAGCAAAAGATAGGTGGTAGTTAGCCACAAAAATGAGAGTCATTGGTGAATGAGGTTGTGTGGTTAGATGATCATCAATGGTGTATTTAGTGTCATCGTCTAATAGAAATCGGTCATACCAAACGGAAATGAACAGACAGATTTCGGCTAGTTAAACGATAAAGGCTTAAAGGATAATCACATGAAAGGCATGATTTTAGCGGCAGGCAAGGGCACACGAGTCCGTCCTATCACTCAAACTATTCCTAAACCTATGATCCCAATACTGGGTAAACCAGTGATGGAATCCATGATTGAACTGTTTGAACAGCATAATATCAATAAGATTGTTATTAATACCAGTCACTTGGCGGAAGTTATTGAAGGTTATTTCGGTGATGGTCACCAATTTGGTGTTCAGCTTTCATACTCTTACGAAGGCCAGATGGTGGATGGCCATTATGAAAGTAATGCCCTTGGTTCTGCAGGCGGTATGCAGAAAATTCAGCAGTTCTCAGGCTTTTTCGATGAAACCTTTGTTGTTGTCTGTGGAGATGCTTGGATCGATTTAGATCTGACTGAAGCGGTCAGACGTCATAAAAGAAACGGTGGTATCGCGACGATAGTGACGAAAAGTGTGTTGCCAGAAGAAGTGGTGAAATATGGTGTTGTGGTGACCGATCAGAAAGGTCAGGTGACCAGCTTCCAAGAAAAACCCGCTGTTGAAGAAGCACTATCGAATAACATCAATACGGGTATCTACATCTTTGAACCGGCTATTTTTGACTACATTCCTGAAAAAGGGGAATACGATATCGGTAGCGAACTGTTCCCTAAATTAGTCGAAGAGAAAGTTCCTTTCCATGCCGTAGATATGAACTTCCAATGGCTGGATGTTGGCAATATTTCGGATATCTGGAGTGTAACTCGTGACATCTTACACGGCAAAGTTCCCGGGTATCGTGTGCCGGGCACGCAGATTAAAAAAGGTGTTTGGGTAGGAATCAACTCTGCCGTAGACCTAGATAAATGCAACATCACGCCTCCTGTGGTGATCAGCAGTGGTTGTAAAATCGAAGATGGTGCATCGGTGATTGGCCCTGCGCTTATCGGTGCAAATTGTCATCTAGACGAGGAGAGTGTCGTTGAAGAGTCATTGATCTTTGATTACACCCAAGTGCTCAAAGGCAATCACGTCAAACTTCAAACCATTTTTGGAAATCACTGTATTGGACATGATGGAGTGGAAAGCGACGATGTGAAGTGGCGTCACCGCCGTTCTGTTCCGCAGAAAAAACGCGTGACGGATTACCTTTAACGCCGTTAATAAGAGTCGATCAGAAATAAAAAACTCGGCAGGAGTGCTTTGATGAAATCTCTTCTAGATAGTGAGTTTGAACAAGAGTTTCCAAGTTCTTTAGATGCGTCGCGCGCTGCGGCGCAAGAGCTCAATCAGTTTTGGATAGACGTTGGTATATCTGCTGGGTTAGCCACTCAGCTTGAGCTCTGTGTGGTTGAAATGGTGAATAATGCTTTTATCCATGCCTATGCTCAGAAAGAAGGCTTGCCAGTGGGGGTGAAGTGCCATTTCATCGAGGAAGCCGGGCGTTTTTCTCTCTGCCTAGATATTGAAGATATCGGCAGTGCCATGAGTCAATCTGAATTGGATCGTGCCCTGTCTGGAGAGTTTATTGAAGCAGATCCCGATGACGAAAGTACTTGGAGAACTTCCGGCCGTGGTTTTCTGATCGTCTCTAGTTTGATGGATCACGTTCTGCTTGATCCTCATGACAACGTCAATCGATTTCGCATGATAAAAGTCTTGGAAGAGAGTGAATTAACGGAAGCCCTGTATTCCTAGGCTTTGAGATTTCGTTAATTCGCTTCCGAAACATATTGCGAACAATTGTTTTGTACACACATCGTCCGCCTGATTAAGAATTATTGGCTAGATACTTAAAACAAGGAATCAAAGGATGGACAATTATTTTAAGCAGTATGAACATCGGGTTCCACCAGAACCCGTCCCTCATAGTATTCCGAGAGAGTTGCTTTATCAGTACCTTGCAACTTGTAACTTAACCTTAGGCTTATGGTATCTCGGTTGGCGCTGGATTTATGCACTCAATTACGATGCGTTATGGTTTTCATTGCCCTTGGCATTTGCGGAGTCTTGCGCATTCATTGGTTCAATGCTGTTCACTTATAATTTATGGAAAGTGAAAGACGAGCCCGTCAACGCGCCACCCTTTAAGTTGGCTGAATGTGTCAAAGAAACGGACGAAGATCGGCCCATTAGTGTCGATGTATTTTTCCCTAGTTACGACGAAGAACCAGAGCTGGTCAAACTGAGCATCTTGGATGCTAAGCGAATCGCTTACCCGCACCCAATTGATATTAATATATTCATTCTTGATGATGGTAAACGCCCCGAGATGGAAGTCATGGCGGCTGAAATGGGCGTGGGCTACATTACCCGAGACGGGAATATTGGCTTTAAAGCGGGTAACTTACGGAATGCCATGGAGCAAACCAGTGGCGATTTTGTCGTGATTTGTGATGCGGATACGCGTCCCTTCCCGACCATACTTGAAAATACACTCGGCTATTTCAAAGATCCGACGGTAGCATGGGTGCAAACACCACAGTGGTTCTTTGATGTCCCAGAAGGTGAAAGGTTACCGGATTTCTTAGAAAGGAAGCTGGGAAAATGGTCTCGCTTTATCGGTTCAGGGGTTGAGAAAGTCTATGGTCCAGTCACCTTGGGTGATGATCCGTTCGTCAATGATCCGCAAATGTTTTATGACGTGATCCAACGCCGTCGTAACTGGGTTAATGCCTCCTTCTGTTGTGGTGCTGGCTCGATTCACCGCCGAGAAGCGGTAATGGAAGCTGCTCTGAGGGCTTATGCCGAGCAGATAACGCGTGAGCAAGATGAAGTTGAAAAACAAATTCGCCGCATGACAAAAGAGAAAAAAGTCGATGCGTCGATTTCTGAAAACCTACGAAACGAAATTCTATTTGATACGGAATTCACGCCATACAAATTCCACGTTTCTGAAGACTTATACACCTCGATCGTTCTGCACTCCGATCAAGACAGAAACTGGCGTTCGGTGATGCACCCTAAAGTCGAAAGTAAGATGCTCTCGCCACAAGACTTGCAAACTTGGACGGTTCAAAGATTTAAATATTCCGGTGGTTCCATTGACATCTTCATGAACGACAACCCAATTTTCAGAAAAGGGCTCAACCTGAAGCAGAAGCTTATGTACGGCGCAAGTTTCTGGTCTAATTTATCGGCGATTTGGAACATCATTTTCCTTGCTTGCCCAATCATTTATTTCTTGACTTCAATTGCTCCAGTCAGTGCTTATGATGTGACTTTCTACATGCACTTCTTGCCTTATGTACTGACGGCAGAACTTGCCATGATGGTCGGTACTTGGGGTGTCGCGGGGTATAAAGGCAAAACCAATTTCCTTTCCTTCTTCCCCGTAAATTTGCGGGCATTATGGACCGTACTCCGAGGGCAAAAAATTAGTTTCCCAACGACGCCGAAAGAGCGACAGACCGGTAACTTTTTCAAATTGGTGATCCCGCAAGCTTGCGTCTTTTTCCTGAGCCTTTTTGCCTTGATCTTTGCATGGACTGGCTATAGCACCAGCGCTTGGGGAGACTATTCATTTGGCGGATTAGTACTGAATACATTCTGGATAATTAACAACATGCTAGCAATGTGGGGAATGATGGCTGCTGCATTCTGGACACCACCACCGGCGAAAGAAAATGAAACGGAAACAACCAGTTCAGAGGAGTTAAAGTATGGGGTTTAAACAATTTACCGGGTTTAAACTATCTACTGGGTTTAAACAATCAATGGTGAATGCCCGTCATCACGTCGTATTCATACTTGGCTTAGCAACGGCTCTTGCTATCGCATTCAGTATCGAAACACGTCAGACGGGGCAAATACTTGGCAATATTACTTTCGACATTCCAGAAGATATCCCATTCAAAGAGAGTCGAATCTTATCGAAGGAAGAATTTGAATGGGCCAATATTGCGTGGCAATACTTCGAGAATAACTATCAAGAAAACACAGGTTTAGTCAATTCAGTTGATGGCTACCCTTCAACAACAATGTGGGATACCGCGTCCTACTTGATGGGGCTGATCGCCGCTGAAAAAGTGAATGTCATTACGGAATATGAGTTTACGCAGCGAATGGAAAAAGCGTTAACGACATTAGCGCGTTTGCCATTGGTTGATGGGAAATTGCCGAACAAAGCGTATAACACCATCACGCTTGAAATGGTGGACTATGAAAATAACCCGAAAGAGAACGGTATTGGGTGGTCGGCGATCGATATTGGGCGAATCCTCGTGCCAATGAACATCTTGGTATGGCAGTACCCTGAGTTTAATGAGCAGGTCAACGATGTCTTAAACCATTGGAAGGTCAGTGCGATGATCGTTGATGGTTATCTCTACGGTGCACGTCCAGCATCTAATGGTGTGGATATGGAACTGGTTCAAGAAGGGCGTATAGGGTACGAAGAGTACGCATCGAAATCCCTTGCTTTGATGGGGCGAGACGTCTTTAACTCAATGAAATACATCGATTATCTTGAGCTTATCAGCATCTATGGCATTGATATACCAACCGATAAACGTGACCCAGCAAAGTATCATGCACACAACTATGTCGTGAGTGAATCTTACATTCTCGATGGATTGGAATTTGGTGCGGATAGTGTCTCAAAAGTCTTTGCTCACCGCGTCTATCAAGCTCAGGAGAGACGCTTTGATGACACGGGTATTTTAACTGCGGTCAGTGAGGATAACGTTGATGAAGCGCCTTACTTCGTTTACAACACGGTTTTCTCCGATGGCAAGAAGTGGAATGCGATCTCCGATGACGGCAAAGACCAATCCCACTTAAAAACCCTCTCCACAAAAGCCGCTTTCGGTTGGTATGCCTTATACGACTCAGATTATACCGAGCGATTGATTGATGAGGCATCCACGCTGCAATCAGAAACAAAAGGTTGGTATTCAGGCAAATATGAGCTGGATGGGCGTATTAACAAAGCCATCACGGCGAACACGAATGGCATCGTGTTGGAGTCTCTGGCTTACATCGAAAATGGCCCGCTATTGACGGTTGGCGAACTAGAATAATGATTACAAAAAGGAAGAGATATGCGCGCAATTTTTTGGGGAATGGTTGCTTTGTCTATCTCGGGTTGTGGGAGTAAATACAATCACTTTTCCGAAGACATTGTAGAACGAAAAATCCATTGGGAAACGCCGAAACCTCGTCATGGCGAGTTAACGGAAAAAGAAATGGATATGGCAAGAATCGCGTGGACCTATTTTGAGAATAACTACCAAGAAGCCACGGGTTTGGTCAATGCGGTAAATAATTACCCATCGGTAACATGGTGGGATGCGGCATCCTATTTAGCAGGAATGGTCAGTGCGCTTGAGCTGGGCATAATAAAGAAAGAGGAGTTCGATAGGCGATTGGTAAAGTTTTTGACCACCTTAAATAAACTCGATTTGTTTATGGGGGAGTTACCAAACAAAGCCTACAATACTCTGACAGCGGCAAAAGTAGACTACGGAAACCAACCCGGAGAGATTGGTTACTCAGCGCTCGATTTGGGGCGATTGATGATATGGCTTTACATCATCAAACATCGCTACCCTGAGTTTGCCACTAGTATCGATTCCGTGATGTTGCGTTGGAATTACTGCAATGTTGTGGATGAAAACGGCACTATGTTCGGTGCATTGCTTGAAGAAGGTAAACCGGTACAGTACCTTCAAGAAGGACGTTTAGGCTACGAAGAATATGCCGCGAAAGGGTTCGAATTATGGGGCTTTGATACTACACAAGCCGCAATGGCTGAGCCTTATGCCACCATCAATCTCTATGGTTACGATGTACCTTACGACACACGTGACCCGCGCAAGCTTAAAGCCCATAGTTACGTTGTAACTGAGAGTTACGTGCTCGATGGTATTGAAATGGGCTGGGACTTAGTCAGTGACCGTTCACCGCATGATGACTATTACTCCCACAAGTGGATTGCCGAATTTGCGTTGCAGATTTACCGCGTTCAAGAAGAGCGATACAAGCAAACAGGGATTATTACCGCGCGTACTGAGCACCAGCTTGCTGGCGCACCGTATTTCGTTTACGACACCATTTACACTGATGGATTTGCCTGGAATACCATTTCTGAAATAGGCGATTATCTACCGCAGTTTTCTGCGGTTGCCATTAAGGGGGCGATGGGAATGTGGGTGTTATGGGATACCCCGTACACTGACCTTTTATTTGATCATGTTTCAACCGCATACGATCGTGAAAAAGGTTTCTATGAAGGGATCTTTGAGAACGGTGAAGGCATAATCAACACCTTTACTTCCAACAACAACGGCATCACCTTAGAAATCCTGTTGTATAAAAAAGAAGGTAAGTTGCTTAAATATAAAGATACCCTCGCGCCTAGCTTATGGGAGAAAGCGCTTGAATCGCCATTTGGTTATGAAGGTCAATGCTTACCGCGTAAACCATTTAAGCCCGTAAAGTAAGGGGCTTAGATGGGAAAATGCAGTATCACTTTAGCCATACTATGGCTACTGGTGGTCAGTGGTCTCTCAGGTTGTGGGGTCGTTTATAGGGGGCTTAGCGACAGTATTGATGCCGTCAATCAGTCACAGTATCTACGACAAGGTCGTTTTGGAGACTTAACGGAAGAAGAGCTGGCTTGGGCTGCAATCGCTTGGAAATACGTCGATAACAATACCCAAATGACCACTGGGCTCGTCAATAGTATTGATAATCTGCCAACGACGAATATGTCTGGTTTGGCAGATTACCTGATCGCGTTAATTGCTGCGCGGGAATTTGAGTTCATCACCAATAAACAATATGACGAAAGACTGACCTTGATCTTAACGTTTCTCAATGAAATGGATTTAAGTTATGGCCAAGCTCCTAACAAGGTATATAGCACCGCAACTGCTGGCATGGTGGACTTTTCCAATCAACCAGCCGATATAGGTTGGTCATCCCTTGATGTTGGGCGGCTATTAATTGTGTTGGCGATTGTAAAACGCCATTCTCCTGAGTTCACGGAGTATATAGATAAAGCCGTATTACGTTGGAACTTCTGCGAACTGGTTGGAGATGACGGAGAGCTTTATGGCTCGATGCTGGAGAACAACCAGTTAGTGAAATACAAAGAGGGACGCTTAGGCATCGAAGAATACACGTCTTATGGCTATTTAGATTGGCAAGTTGTACCTGAAAAGGCCATGTATCTTGAGCCTTATGATGTCGCGACTATTTACGATATCGATCTATTATTCGATGGGCGTGATCCACGGATTTACAATGTGTTAAGGCCTGTTTACTCCACGCCATATTTATGGATGGGGCTCGAATTTAACTGGGATGATCTTAATGATCGTTCCTCCAATGATTCGGAGCATACTAACCATGCTATGTCAGCAATGGCTGATGCCGTTTATCAAGTTCAGCAGGCCCGATGGGATGAAGATCGAATTTATACCGCTCGTGGTGAACATATCGTGTCTGAAGAGCCATTTTTTGTCTATGACGCTATCTACTCACTTGGGACACCTTGGATCACGGTGACGGATGATGGTAGTTCGCATGACCATTTGGCCTTAGTTTCGACCAGAGTGGCTTTTCAAATGTGGGCACTCTGGAAAACGGATTACACCGATCGTCTCATGACACTGGTCAAAGAGCTTTATGATCCTCAGCGGGGCTGGTATGAAGGGCGTTATGAGTTGACCAGTGCTTATGAGAAGAGCATTACCCTAAAGACCAATGCTGGGGTACTTGAAGCGCTTCTGTACAAAAAAATAGGAAAACTGTACAAAAATGGCACCGATAAAGAGTATCGAGATGTACAGTTTCAATCTCGCTTCGCGCATCCTGGTCGCTGTTTAGTGGAGACGTTCCGATGAGAAATGATCAGCGATGGCAACTCAAAATGGTATACCAATGGCTAGCAGCGTCAGCGAGTTCACTTCATGTACATTTTGTGCTTGTGCTGTCTTTCCTTATCCTCCCGTTTCCAATACAGGCTCTGCCAGAGCCTTCGGTTAACTTACTGACTCCGCCAACATTACTTTTGAGCCAAGGTCGTTATATCCAAGCTGCGGAGGCTTATCACGTGCAGGCGAACAAAGCTTTATCGCTTGAGCGTCAAATGGGCACAGAGCAAATGTGGTTAACGGCGGGGTTGGCAGACGCTTTAGCAGCAATGTCCGCCGAGAAAGCATACGACCCCGTAGCGTATGAATACTGGGCAAATAGCGTTCGTTATTTTTTAATGGCAGGAAGTGCATGGGGAGAACTCAGATCTCGCCATCAACTGGAATATCAGAAAGTATCGAGCCTCCTATCTGTCAGTAGTAGCAGTAATAGTAGCAGTGGGTTAGTAACGGCTTCGGTCAGTGATCAGCTGGCGTTGTATACGCTGGTGGAGATTTGGCAACAACGGCTTGATTACTTTAACTATCAAGCGCCAGATAAAGGTTTGGCAAAAAAATTCAAAACCGGAACATCTGAAGGCAACGTGAGTCACGCTGGTACGACGACGGGAAGTGCGACGACAGCAAGAGGCAGTCAGCAGTTAAAGCAATACTCGCCAAGAAAAACCATTGCGACCAATACTGGGTTTGCTCCGAGAACCACCTTTGCTATCCCTATCAACGAAAATGAACTAACGAATCAAGAAACCATGCAGGTGGCTGAGAATCTAAAGGAAAAGAATTTATCTGAGACATCCAAGCTAACGGAGTCACAAGTGGATAAAACGACCTTGTCACTCGAAACAGAATTGTCACCCGAAACGACTTTGACACCCACATCAGTCGCGGATATTAACGACCAAGAAATAAATAGCATCATAACAGCGGAAAAGCCGGTGACACAGCAATTGGCAGGCGCCGTTGATAATGCGAAGCAACAGACATCGCCTCAAGGTGAATTAACATCCGCTGAAAAAGTGTTTGATGCAGAGCCAGTGATTATCGTGAATCCAGTAGAGCAGCCGTTGCAAGTATTGACCACCAAAGATGGCAGGGAAGTGGTCGTTCATCAGGAAGAACAGATTCTTTCAGCGAATAAACATCAACATTCACTGAATGAGTCCACTCAAGTGACTCCAACGCAACTTAACCCCAGCCAAGCCACAACTGAGCCGATTCAGTCTACCTCCAGTGCCCAACCCGCGCCAATATCTCGGGGAAACATAGGCTTAAAATCAGAGCCCAAAGTTACCTCTTCTCAGCGTCGAAGCTTTGCTCCGGTTGAGCTAGAAGATGCTGAGAAGCAGGCAAACACACAATAAAACCTCTCTTTTAAAATGAGAATAATTTTGCGTTTTAAATTGTGCAATTTGGTGAGTATGGTATTAAAATTTATACTTGTTGAGTAATTCATTATTTGGGGGGGAGGATGAAAATAAGATGGGGTCTCACGGCATTGGGGCTGTGTGGCACAATAATGGCGGGAAACGCTGTGGCTGAGACAATCGAGGATCCTTTAGAAAGATTGGACAGCGAATTATGGTGGTTAGCTGATGGATGGGAGAATGGTTTTCCATTTTTAAACCGTTGGTCGAAAGATATGGTGTCATTTAGCGATGAGGGGATGGATATACGCTTAGCTCCAACCCAAGATGGGCTATTGTCGGGAGAATTGAGAAGCCAAGCATTTTATGGCTATGGGTGTTACGAGATAGATATGAAGCCTGTAAAGGCACCCGGTGTGGTTAGCTCATTTTTCTTATTTGCTGGCCCATATGATCGTCCTGTAAATGGGAACGGCATCCACAATGAAATTGATATTGAATTTCTTGGTTCAAACACCAATATGGTTCAGCTGAACTATTGGACGGATGATGATGCCTATGAGAACAGCCATGAAACACTGATTTTTTTAGACTTTGATGCGTCACATGACTTCCATCGCTATGGCATTGCGTGGTCAGAAACCGGTATTGAATGGTTTATTGATGGTCGTTCGGTACTGAAAGTGCGAGATAATCGTTATGATCCGACTCCGAAAACAAGCAGCTCGCGTTTAAGAGTCATGGCCAATGTGTGGGCAACGGACCCAGAAATATCAAATTGGGCCGGTTTGTTTGATACCAACTCTCCCAGCGAACATACTGCTTTTTATAAGAACTTTCGCTTCCAACCTAATTCAAATTGCGCAGAATAAAACCAAAGAAATAAATTAGATAAGCACAAAGTTGCATACTATTCTTTAAGTGATTATTACAACGTCATGGCTAGGGAAATAGTATGGATAACTCACGTAATACGGCAATAGAACGACTACGTTCAGCAAACCCTCACTTCGATCTCACTGACAATGCGCATCAGATGAATTTATTAGCGCTGGCGGACAGTTTGTTAAAACTCAATACTCTTTCCGTTCAAGATTACCAAGAATTAGCACGTGAATTTTCTGCGCCACTCGAGTTTCAACTCGCGATAAAACTGGTTGAGTCGCGTCGACAAGTCTTAGCCATCAATAAGCCGACCAATATCGGCGTGGTTTTTGCTATGTGGGGTGAGCACAATCGTTTAAACCCAAAATCCAGTGAAAACCCGAATGGGGAAGACTCTTTGCGTATGAAAGTGGCCCAATTACAGTGGGTGACAAAAAATTCTCAAGTTAGCTGGCAATTATACGCAGTGGATGATGGCTGCCCCCACGGCAGTGCTAACATCGCCCAAAACATTGCTGAGCAATATGTCGTCGAAGTGTCTAAAAACATCCATGTATTCTCATTATCGGATGAATTACCTGCGGCAAGTGGACCATTACAGCATTTAGCGAGTGCTGATGATTCTCGAAAAGGTGGCGCAATTATCTTAGGGTGTCAGAAGGCTCTCGAGCATGGATGTGAAGCGGTGATCTATACCGATGCGGATAACTCAGTTCACCTTGGGCAAATTGGACTGTTGCTTAATCAATATGTCCAATCAGGGCATCAGGTAGTGCTAGGCAACCGTAAGCACCCAGACTCCATTCTAGTCAAACAAGAGGAGCGTTGGGGCGTTGGCATAAAAACATTGCGCCATATGCAGCGCATGATTGGTGTTCAAATCTTTGACCAAGGAATCAAAGACACACAAGCCGCATTTAAACTGTATGGTAAAGATGTGCTCGTACGTATTTTAGCGGCGCCGAGTGTGTATGATTTCTCTTTTGATACGGACTGGATCTATGCCGCAATGCAGCTCAAACAGCCAATTGCAACGGTGCCTTTTGCCTTTATTGATTCGGCGGCTGAGTCGGCATCCATCGTGCAGGGGCCAATGACAACATGGTATGTTTTAATTGATGGTTTAGTGAAAGCCGCAAAAGCGCGTGAGGCGCAATACAGTGAAGCGATGGCTGCGGTCTTTACTCACGAAGTCCAATCACATAAAGATCTTGAATTGATCATTGATATTCTGCCGCCTGAGTTAGCCTCAGCCAGCGATAAAGAGTTAGGCGACCCTAAAGTTATGTCGCCTGAGGCGGTAAGAAATTGGATTGTCAGTGCGAAAGCGCTGAATAAGCAGTTAGAATCCGATGTAGTCTAATGCTGAGCTAACCCGTAGTGGCTCGACGGTGGGATTGAGAGGTCACCTGAGTTAAGGTTGCACGGGATAAGGTAAGGGCTAAAAAGGATTAAATAAAAAAAGGTGGCTCGTCACCTTTTTTTATTTGGAGTACTTGGAGAGCGATCTACATTGCATACGCTTCAACGGCCTCAGAAATCTGACGATTAATCTGCTCAATTTCATTCAATACGATGGCAATGTCTTGCTCATTTGGAGCTTGATTCTTAAGGGTGCTCTGTTCGATTTTTTCTAAAACAGTTACAGCGGTTTCTTCGCCAAAGCTAGAAAGGATCCCTTTCAAGGTATGAACAATATGATGGAGTTCTTCCCAGTTTTGACTTTGGAAAGCGGTCTGAACTTCTCGGACGGAATCAGAGTGATCTTCTTGGTAAGTCATCAATACCATCTGGATCACCTCTTCATCGTCATCTAAATATTTGGTGAGTACATTAAAGTCAATCATACGGATTCCGTTCTATAGTTTTGCTTGAAAGTGGCATTTAAAGAGAGAGAGAAAGGCTTGGGTGGTTGCGTACTGAATCGCGCAGAGGAAGGCTTACCCAGTGCCCATTGATGCCAGTTAGGTGGAAGCGTTAACTTGCTCAGGTCACTCATGTAATTCAATACCCGTTCGGTACTGCGCATGGTTTTTGGCGTCATGTGGAGATAATATAATTTGGCTTCAACCGAGTGCGGATATTGTGATAAATGAGCATCAATGTTGCCAATGTCAGTGCTCGCTAAATGATTAAGAGAAAACTCGGTTCCTGAATAGCGGTAAAGCCGATGAAGTTTGTCAAAGTTTTCTTGATGGTGTCCTCGTTGTTGAAGTAAAGATTTAAAGCAGAAATACAAATCAGACTCACCAAAATAAAGCAGTGCGGGTAAAAACTGATTCAAGATGCTAGTTGGGCATTTGGATAAATCATCATAGAAGAATGACATCCCTTTTAGCAGTTTTTGATGGGCAACCTTGTCATTATGCTCATGGATCAAAATATGACATTGGAACAGTGTCATCATCGCGTTCATTTGCGCTCGACGTTTTGTCGTCAGCCTTCGACTTGCCAGTGTGACAAAGTTGCTCACATGCTTGAGTAGGGCTTTTTTCGCTTTACGCTGATCAGCACTGACATAGGTCGCCTCTAGAGCTTGGAAATAGGCTGAGACAGAATGGCTCCAGTTGCTATCGGCTAACGATAAATGACAAGCATAGGTATAGCCAATCTTAATCACCACATCTCGCTGGTTGGTTCGAGCAGCTAAGGTGCTTGCTGTGATCGCGCGTTCACTCAAACTTGGCGTTAACTCGAAGGCTTTTACTGCCCAATGTAGAGCTTGAGTGAGCTGATTGGTACGTTCATACAAATAGCTAAGGCAGTCTAATAGTTTGAGGGAAAGCGGGTTTTCGATTAAATACTGATGCACCTCATCGATGGCTTCACTGAATCGTTGCTGCTGGGCGAGCAACATTGCCGACGCCACCATTTTACTGGCATGGAGATTGGTGTTAGAGAAGATGAGTAATTGGTTAAGTAGCTCATAGTGTTTGAGTTGCAAAAGGTGGTCGATCACCACGGATTCAATGGCGATCGCGCAATCAGATTGACTTAACAACAAATGAATATGCTCAAGCTTTAGCTCAGAATCGATAGGCTGCAGTTGAGCAAATTTCTCCATCAATTGAGTTTCCGCGATTAAGCTATTTAATTTACTGTGCAGAGCATTGGTCTGAATGGGCTTAGTAATGAAATGGCGGACGCGACCAGACAGTGCGGTTAACACGGTTTCTTGGCGAGAATCCCCAGAGATAATCAGGACAGCCACCTTATCATTGATTAATCTGTTTCGATAAAGGATGCTGGAAAACTCGAAGCCAGTTAAAGTTTGTTCTAAATGGTAATCTACAATTATCACATTAAAGTAGTGATTATTGAGGAGTTCTATCGCCTCTTCGCAATGCGTTGCGGTGTAGAGGTTGGTGTGTATCAGCCCGAGACCAACCAATTGTTGTTTAACCAAGATAGCCGAGGTTTTTGAGTCATCAACAATGAGGACTTTTAGTTCTGAATCTAGCCTTTGTATCACGCGTTTGCTCCATAACCCAAGTTGTCAGAGAACGACGATTTATTTTATGCATATGGTTGATTATAGGGTGAATTGGAAATTGTGAGAAAAATTTATCGTACTGGAGCAGAAGAGGCGTTAAGTTAGTGAAAATTGAATCTAATGGTTATTTTGTCATTACAGATGGGGGCTATGCGTGTAAGAAGTGATAAGCATAATATCGAAGCTTAAAAAAGCAAAAGAAAGCTCCTCTGAATGACTCGTCGATCTTAGCTTAGATAATGGGCTGGTTAACAACGCTCCGTAAAGAGGCATAAATTAAACGATCAACTTGGGTAGACGGCTTGATTGCGCCCATTCTCTTTTGCTTGATACAAACATGCATCGGCAGTGACAAAGGCATGTTGACCGCTCCTTAATTGAGTCAGGTTCAGTGGATGACTTAACCCTATCGAAACCGTGAGATCGAGTTGGTGTTCAGTGGTATTGAAAGGTTGAGAGTGGAAGGCCTTAAGTAAATCATTGACGCGTGTTTTTAAGTTTTCATTATCTTGAATAACCCAAAGAAACTCTTCGCCACCCCAACGGACTAAGATTTCATCGTCTTGCACATCTTGCGAGATTCGATCGGCGGTCTCCACTAACACTTGATCACCGATATCATGTCCATAGGTATCATTGATTTTTTTGAACCAATCTAAGTCGATCAAAAGAATCCGGTAGTTGAGTGTTTCGTCTAAGATCTTTGGCTGCTGAATCTCTTTTTGGTAATAGCGACGATTAAAGCTGGAAGTTAGGGGATCGCGAAAGGATAAAATAGCCAACTCTTTGTTTAACGTTTGCACCGTAATGGTTTTACGAATAATCAAGAGAGTGACCGCAACCCCTAACAATATCCAAATCATTAGAATACGAAAACGTAACGAATCATTAGCGAGATTCAATGCGTTGAGCTGATTTTGAACCGCGAGGAGATCGCGCTCTTTCTGGACTTTCTGGGTACTAAACGCGAATTCTAGGGCATACACTTCTTCTAAAAACTGTTCTCGCTCTTGTTGATGGTACGTTTTGTACAAACTGAGTGCTTCAGAATCTTGGCCCATTTGGTGCAAGATATCGGACTTTAGAAGGTAAGCTCGTACTAACCACCGCTGGTGATCAATTTGAGTGAAAATGGCAATGGAAGACTCGATGCGAGCTAGGGCGGTGTCCAGCTTATTGAGTAATAGGTTGGCTTCGGCTTCGATTAATTGGCAGGTAGCCCGTTGGATTGGATATCTATCTTGAGGGATGAAAGCTTGGCACTCACGAGCGGTCGAAATTGAGGCATCATAGGATTGCTCTAGGAGCAAGAGACGCGCTTTTGACTTGAGTAATACGGCATTGTAGAAGGTTTTCGCGTTGGGAGAATAGTGAGTCAGTGCTTGCTCAAACGCTTCGCGAGATTTTACTACATCATTGAGCTGGTCATAAGCATAAGCTTTATTGAGCAACGTGGTTTGCAACAGTTCTTGTGAAGCAACAGGTTGTTTTCGGAAATGTTCATAAGCTTGTTCAAGTAAAGCAATGGCTTTTTCCCACTGCTCTAGATGCACATACAGTAAACCTAAGTTATTGTAGAAACGACCATTTAACTCATGTTCTGGAAACTTTTTACCAATGTCGAGTCCTTTGTTAAAAAAGAGGTGCGAGGTCTTCAATTGATTAAT
The DNA here is from genome assembly GCA_043422575.1 of bacterium sp. HQB-39. Lineage (GTDB taxonomy): Bacteria > Pseudomonadota > Gammaproteobacteria > Enterobacterales > Vibrionaceae > Vibrio. Next base: position 378,900 of record JBHOHG010000002.1, read on the forward strand.
CGCGTTATACAAAATCCCCGCAACGTTGTAGGCCTTCATTAATAGAAATTCAATATTGTGCGCTTCAGCAATTTCGATAGCGTCATCAATGTCCCTCACTCCTTCAGTAAAAAGTCCCGTGCGCAGTTTGTTTTCCGCACTTTCAATGAGCAGCTGAGTGTTCAACCAGACAACATTATCTCTTTGGCCTAGCGTGGATAATTCCTCAGTGTATTGCTTCACAAGCTCGGACTTCTCGCTGTTTTTGGCAACTTCTCGCAGTACCCAGAGCCGGTATGCAGACTCAATAGTCGTTGGTTGTCGATTCAGTTCGTCGAAGCTGTGGTTGACCAAATTGAGCGCTTTTTGCGGGTCAGTTGGTGCGATCTTCAAAGCATCGGTCAGGGGAGTAAAGAGTTGACTGCCGCGTAACATATCTTGTGGAGTAGGGTGAGGAGGAATGAAATTTGGTTTTGGATCCTCCCTCAGCAAAAACACATCAACAGTGGCGACGAGTAGTGCTAAAAAGACGGCTGAAAACAAGACAGCACTCATTCGGTTAAACATAGTATCTCCCTACTGAGAGTGGGCATTTTAATCAATATATTATATGGATAAAAGTCATATTTGATAAATCAGTCATCAAATATGACTTTTAAGTGGATCATTTTGCCGATATCTGAGTATTGGCCTCGGAAATGTAGGTCGACCAAAGTAAGTCTAGCAGTGCAAAAGCACTTGCAGGGCAAGTATACGCAGACTTACCTTGGTGATAGATTGAGTGTGACGGAAGATTGTCTTTATCGATACAAGGAAAACTAACAGGCACCAATCATGGTGCGATGCTCTTCAGCTCTCATTGGCTCACTGTGAATGTAGTACATGCCAAACTCAGCGATGGCATGCAACTCTTTGTAGCAGCAAGGTGAGAAGAGATAAAGCTCATTGCGCATTGGCGATGTTCCTAACTTGTTCATGACATCGTCTAAAAAGTCATAATTTAAATCCGCATTACAATGTGGGCACTTGGTCATAAAAAACCTCGAAAATTATTATTTGAATGATGTGTTTCACGTTTTGGTTCCCGTAGTTTTCGGGGGTAGAACTAGATTAAGCCTGAGAAGAAAATAAAACTTGCTCACAACATCAATTTTTCAAAAGTTACCCTTTTTTTTGTGTGGTTAATTTCTTAAATCTTAAACTGGTTCTCATTTGGAAACACTGTTACTTTATGTTCTTATAAATAATCATTTTATATCATGGCTTTATATTTATACGTGGTGTGAATTTATGGTGAATAAAGCGTGTAAAAAGTTAATTATCTATCCAAATAAAACAGAAAAAACGTGCTTTAAAAAGCAAAAAATAAGTTTTTAATACTAACAACGTCAAACCAGAGGGGAATGAGATGGAAGATTTAATTGAGCAATATACCAATGCGGATGAAAATGCACGATTAACACGTCAATACATTACGCAAATGGAATATGACACCACCATGCACGCGATCCTTCCTTACCTCTCTCGTGGAACACAAGTTTGTGAACTAGGCGCGGCGACGGGACGCTATTCATTCGCTTTGGCCCAGTTGGGTTGCGAAGTGACGGCGGTAGAGTTAGTGCCTGATCAGGTCAGGATTCTGCGCAGCAATGCTGATCAAAAGGGATTAGCTGTCTCAATCTATCAAGGGGATGCCTGTGACGTCTCATTTTTGAGTGATGAATCGCAAGATGTATTGTTAATTCTTGGGCCTTTGTATCATTTGCGAACACAATCTCAACGTGAACAAGCAATGGCAGAAGCGAGAAGGGTGTTAAAACCTGACGGCGTGATCGCTATTGCGTACATCTCGCGATATTTTATTGCGGGTCTGTTCGCTCAAAAATTTCCCGAATTAATCATTCCTGATGTGCTTACTGAGCTTTATGAGCTGGGTACGGTTTCCCATGAAAAAGCGGATTCGTTTTTCCGTGTTGGCTACTTTGCGACGCCGCAAGAGATGAACACATTACTTGACGACCATACGTTTTCGATTGAACGGCACCTTGCGACGGATGGGTTTGGTCGTTACATCGCTGAAGGGGTAAACCGTTTCAATACTGACCAATACCAAGTCTGGCTCCAACATCACCTCACTGTGTGTGATGAGCCAAGCTTATTAGGGTCAAGCAATCATGGTTTGATTATAGGGAGAAAGCGCTAGTCAATACAAAAGAGAAACAATGAAAAACCTAACAATACGGTCGGCACAAAAACAATTGGGTAAGCCATGTGAAGCGATTCTGAGAACCGTGCCAGAGTGGTTTGGCAGAGAAGATGCTCTTCAAGAGTATGTCTCAGAAATCGATGTTTTGGATACTTACTCCGCGTGGTTGGATGAGCATCTGGTTGGCTTTATGACCGTTAAATATCACACTCCAGAGTCCGCTGAACTGCATGTTCTCGCTGTGGATGCAAGATTCCATCGCCAAGGAATAGGTAAGCAACTGCTGGCTTTCATTGAACAAGATTTAAAGCAGAAATCAGTGACGTTGTTGCAAGTAAAGACGTTGGCGGAAAGTGCGGGTGATGTGAATTACGAGAAAACACGTCATTTTTACTCAGCGCAAGGCTTTATCGGTTTGGAAGAGTTTACTGAATTATGGGGTGAAGACACACCTTGCCTAATCATGATTAAAGCGTTGTAAGCCAAAGGGGAAAGAAAAACGATGCTACCAGATATCGCAACAAGTTCGACTCGTGAAAAAATCAACATTGAGAAAAAAGTCAGTGTTGATGCATTTAAGGCTTATTGTTGGGGCGATCATTACCCAGAGCAGTGGCGTGAGAAAATTGAAACCGGCTCAGGGGCAACTGGGGGAAACTATTGGGGGTTTCTCTTCTCTTACCGTTGGTGTTTATTCCGCAAAATGACCCAATTGGGTTTGGTGTTATTTCTGATTGAAGCAATCGCTTACACGGTCGCTATCCTAGCCGTGAAAGAGCGCTACGTTGATGCCCTGACTGCGGGTTTTGCGTTTGTGGGGGTGGAATTACTCTTGATGGCTTTTGTCGGTTTATTTGGTAACAAATTCTACTTCCAAAAAGCGCACCAAGAGATTAAGACAATTTCGACGTCAATGATTAGCCAAGAACAATTTGGCGAAATACTTCGCTCAAAAGGTGGAGTCAGCATGATTGGCTTGACTTTAGTGCAAGGTATTGGCGTGGTTATTGGCACATTTGTGTCATCTCTTTAGAGATATAAATATATAAAAACAGCGACTGAAATGTCGCTGTTTTTGTTGTTAATGCTTTAATGAACCGATCAAATAGTCCAGCATAAGCTGTGAGCTTCCTTGATTTTCACTAAAGTTCATATCGAAAATCGGCTTTTTAAGCCAAGCCCGATTCATTAACTCATCCACTAGATCATGATAGCGAAAGCTGCATTTGCCAATCATGAGATTACCTAAATCTCGATGTTTTGCTGTTGAAAGAGCGAGTAGAAACCCCTTTAGATACAAGTGATCCTTTGTGAATCCTCCCCCACGATAAGCACGAGTCGTTAGGGAAAACGCGGTTTCCTTATCTAAATTGAGGTCATCCATCAGGTAACTGTAAGTCATAAAAAAGTTTTGTTCTTTCAGCATTGAATCGACAGTAAGTACACGTTTGGCAAGCATATTTAGGCGCTCATGGGACAGGTGACCAGAGCGGTACTCTGCCAAAATAGCTAGCCCTTCTTGGGTTAACGTTGATCCTGGCAAACCAAGTCTAAAAATGTTTAACGGCTGGCATCGAGCATTATAGTTGGTGGCCATATGCACCCCTAATTCATGCTGGATAAGCCGTTGGATCTCTCTATCTGTAAACTTTGCGTAGGCATTGACATGCAAAGTCGGCGGATTGGAAGAAACCATCGCTCTCGCCGCAATTGACCGAGAGTTGACCACTTTGCATTTCATTTCCAACTTTCGAGCGGCAAAAGCAAGTTGTTCGGTAGCGTTTTCGCTATCAAATTCATGTGATGACTCTTCAGGAAGAAGCTGGGCATACAAAAGAAACTTCGCGTTTTCGATATCAGTATCGTTTGGTCGTCCATGGTATCGTAATGCGTTGTATTGAAAAGCTTCAGTTCCGACAGAAGTCAGCAAGTCCATCTTATCATTGAGTTTCTGTACCATATCGCCATACAGGTGACGTAAATCTGGGTCTGAGATTTTCTCAATTGGTAAACGGTATAACTTCTGCTTAAAATCACCGACGTTAATGGGTAACTGACGATAGCGATAATTGGGCTTATAGCGATTTGGGGATGCGAGAAAACGCTTGAACTCGGAGTTTAAGTTTGTTGGATTAACATACTTTAACGTGTCCACTTTGCTAGCCAGCTGGAACAACTGCTTATCGACTTTTAACACGTGAGGTTCAATCGATGAACTCAACATCTGCTCTTTGGTAACACGCTTTTTATGACCATACTTGCGTTGTAAAAATGCGCTAGTCTGACTGAATGCTTCTTTTAGCCCTGATTGTAGGGCTTCAAGCACAAGCGGAAATGGTGTACCAGATTCTTCTTCCATAAAGACTTTTTTTACCTCAGTTGGTAAAACCAAAGTACGGTCGAAGTGTGCATTGGTATGCGAGATCAGATAGCCACGGCCTTCAAATACCGCATCAATCTCAGCCGTTGTTTCAACATTCGGTAAATGCAATTTATTGAGCTCGGAGCAAAAGCGTTGTACGACGGGGCTCCAGCGTTCCATGTCAATCTGAGCGGTCCCAATATTGAAAACGGGAGCATCCGGCTTTTGTCTTTTGTAGTTGTATGAATGAATATCAAAGACAATGACATTGCTAAACATCGATTCAAGTTTCGTTACGATGGCTTCATACAAGGTGTAAAATGCCGAATGTTTTCTGTGACTTTCTGAGCGATGTTTAGCGCTTAGTGGTTTACTCCAAACGGTACGACTCCACGCGGACTTGTAATACGTACTTAGGGTTAAAGCTCGGTTTAGGTCGTATTCAAATCTTGAATCAAGGCCGACTAAAGTTATAGGCTGCGAAGCAATCATGTCATCGGTAAAAGGGTCTTCCTCAAAAAACCTTTCAGATGGACTTAACATACATCGTGGTTTCAATTCAGAACGTAATCGAGAGCCAGCATGAATTGCCGTACATACAACGGGAAGGTACTGCTCTATTTTCACATAGCATCCAGCGCCAACAAGTTCCCCTGAGAAGGGGAGACCTTGTTGAATGAAAGTGAGCATGTCATCGAGACGGTATTGTTCAAGGTTCGATGTGAGCATTTTCTACCGCCGTACGGAACGCACTCTTGCGTTGTTGAAGTAACTCTTTAGAGTTGACAATGTTTTCAACAAAATCGATGACTTGTCGTTGTAGTCTTACTCGATTGAGTTTATTGATGCGCATGATGCCGCCAGGACTAAGGACGTTGACTTCAACAAGTTTGTTACCAATGACGTCAAGACCTGTAAAGTAGAGGCCGTCACGCACCAGTTTAGGTCCAATCGCAGCACATAAACGCTTTTCCTCGCGCGAAATGCTATGTTTAACGACGCTTCCACCAGCGTGAACATTCGAGCGTATTTCGCCTGTCGCAGGGACTCGTTTCATTGCACCGATTGGCTCACCATTGAGCATCAGAATACGCTTATCGCCTTCTTCCGCCCCTTCAATGTAATCCTGCAATATGACGTAGTTGCTTTGTTCGCCTTCACCAATGTAAAAGTCTAATAATGAGCGAAAATTTTGACGTGCATTCTTTTCAATCACTATAACGCCATGGCCGCCAAAACCATTTAGTGGTTTTAGGATCATTTTCTCGCTATCACTTTCTTCAAGAACACGTTGTAGGTAATCACGATTTTTTGAAACATGAGTTGCTGGGATAAACTCGCTTGCCGCGCCACCCATACTGGCGGTATATAGCTTATTATTAGCAAGCCTTAAACCCTCAAGGTCATTAATGATCAAAGTATCGTCTTTAATAGAATCAAGAAAGTTTAATGCTAGGTTGTCCAAAGGTGGATTCGCTCGCATGAAAATGACATCGAAGCCAGCCATTGGAAGCCGAGATTTAGTAAATTGCGCTTGTCGATAAAACGTAGGAACTTTATCGGATACTTTTTGACCTTTTTTTAGCACATTACAGAAACCAAACACGGTGCTATCACGAATGGTTAAACCACTGGTTGTAGTCATGGCGACAGTATGACCACGAGCAGCACACTCATGAACCAATCTGAGCGTAGTGTCAGTTTCAGGACAAACTCGTTCCCAAGGGTACATAAGAAAACAAATATTCATCAGGAATGTCCTTCAAAATCAGAATTGGTATGACAGCGCGAAGTGGCACCATTCAATGGTTCAAGTTTTGGTTCTGGCATCACATATAGCCTTGCGTCGAAGAGCATGATCATGGTCTCGATTCATTGTTTTTATAGGTACGCGAAAGATATGCTTTTAAGAACCATGAGAACAACAAAGAATTTTTGTCGTTAAGGTAGATAGATTTTATTGTGGAAATGTAAACAAATGTGGAGGCGATAAGAGAGGGTGCACGAGTAAAATCAAAGCGATAACGCACTTAGTGAGCTAAGCAGACTTGCTCTTCGGGTACCTGTCACTGGGAACAATGGAACATCAATGCTCCCTCCAGAAGTCATACTATAGATTCAAGCACAAGCTACTTTTATTGACCTTATTTATAACGTAAGCGCGTCATAAACCCCGCATTCTAATCGCCTATTACGAATAATAAGATCAAACCTCCAACCGCAAGGAGATTT
>JBHOHG010000030.1:0-5618 GCA_043422575.1 bacterium sp. HQB-39
TCGAAGAGCATTGGCTGCTCACGCAGCCAACAGGATGTTATTGCCTATTGACAGGCAGAAGGCTCATATGTGTTAGCTGCATAAATGCTAGAAACTTGAAAGCTAGCACTGATTATTTCTTTCAAACTTATAATCATAATATTTAGAAAATGACTTCATATATTTAGTTTTATGATATGGCCATTTTTTATTGCCATCGAAACAATCAACCAAAATATCACCCGCTAAACCTATACCAAGGGAACTCATAACAACTACGAGAACAATGTCACAGAGTCTACTGAAATCTTTTAAAACTCGATCAAAATCCTCTACTGATTCAAAAGCAGGACTACTACCTTTTTCGAAGGATTCTAGGTATAAATCTATTTGTTCTTTTGACCTATGAACATGCTTACACAACTGAGAGTAAAATTGATGAATATCATTACGAAACTCTATATTAGTATTTTCATCAAAAGCCCCGATAGTAATATCATCAATATATGAGAAGGATGATCTAGGAACATCTGAGTTTAAAACATCTAATTTTTGCTCTAATGTTTTAGTCCATTTCGTTATTTGAACATCAACTAAATAATGCTTTGTTGTGGACTCCAGTAAATACCTCATTTCTCTTCTCGCTGGAGAGCTAGTTCCATTTAATATTAATGTTGAAATACCAACGAGAGTAAACAATGTATCATCTATTAATCCAAAAGTAAGAGTATCATGTGAGATGTGTCTTGATCTTAAAGACATAGAGGAACAATATTTAATACACATAATTGCTCCCATAGTTAGCCGCTTCAACCTTTTTACTCTAGATTGATATTCATTACTTTCTCTAAGCTTTTGATGCTCTTCGACCAATTTTTTCTTTTTTTCGATAACTTCTCTGATCATATCTTCCATTTACAATCAACCATGTTAGTGAGTATTCCAATACTCTGAGCAGAATGCACTAATCGACAATGCAGCTAACGCTTAAGTATTTATCCTTTGTCGTAGCACAAGGGATAAATACCTGTTGGACTTGGCCGCTTCTATCTATGGAATTTGCTTTTTCAAGCTATGACGACTTACACTCGGATCACGAGTAAAGTAACTCCAGATACCCGTATTTTTGCACGCCAAGTCTCCATTTCGAACGCACAATAAGATACCAGTTGAGTAATAATTTTAAAAGCGAAAAGTCCTTCTCTCGCGCGCTCACTCCACGATTTTTTATCTATTATAATCAATGTACTACATCGTTCGATATTCTGTAGTCACTACCCTCGGTCTGATGTTTAAGCGCATGAGTACCATGGTGTTATGATGGCAATTTGGGCAACAAGGCTGCTCTTTCGGTTCATTCGATGGGTCTTCAGGACGTTCTCGCAAATTTTGCCGGATAGTCGCGACTGATTTCACTCTGACGGCATTGGCTAAAAAACCGTAGTAGCGTATGCGCATCAAGCCTTTGGGTAGAACATGCAACAGTAAACGCCGAAGTATCTCGCCCGCGCTACAGCATAGCTTTTGTGTGCCCTGTGTTCGATAATCCTTGTACCGAAGGGTGATCCTTCCATCTGTATTAAAGCTCAATTGATTTGGGTTGAGACCAATACGATTACAATATTGAGTAATGCCTGTCCCGACATGAGCGTTTGATTTTGTAACCATGCCTTCAGCCTGTCCCGCCTTAACTTTTTCGATCTATTTTGCTTATTCGCAAGCGGGACATTCACTCTTTGTCTTGCCAAAGAGTAAACAGAAAGGCGCTTTGGTTTCGTGAGCACTGTCCGGTCGGTTTTAGGCGTTCCAGACGCCATAAAACCTAAAATTTCGTCCTGAAATTTTCCCTAGAATTGTGGTTTCTATCTTGGATTGATGTGCGTGGTGTGGTTCGTCCGTGGTAGCCGACGATGAACTTAGCAGTCTGACCACTGATATTGCAGAACAACCTGCTTTATCACGATAGCACTTGCCTGAGTAAAGCATCACAGCGTGGCCACATCTGCACACCTTCGTACAATTTGCTTAATAAAGAGGCTCGGGCTTGTGCAACACTCGGGATTTAACGCTGGCTGACGCAGCGCTTAATCCTTATTTGTTATATATCTTACGTATCACCTACACTGTAAAAAATAACTTTAGAGTACTCATCCAGACCAACGATTAAAGTAGTATCTATGCCATACGTCCAAATTAAATACTTACTTGAACCAGACTTGATAAGGGATGAGCAATCATTGAAATGACAGAAATCTGGTTTAGCACTTTCATAGTTCGGGTTTCTTCCAACCAAATTTATTAGCTCATTCAGAGACATACCCTTTATTATTTTTGATTCAATAATAAAGGGTTCACTCGTTTTAAAAATGGTGATTATCACTATTCCCATCACTATGATTATCAAAAACCACTTTAATATCTTTTCAATCAGTACAAATAATCTATTAATCGTATACAACACAACCTAATGCTCTTCTGCGTAAATGGAATATTGATTTATAACGCCTGCTTAAGCGGCTGCCAATGCACGATCCCCAAACAGACCACCGTAATCACCAAACTCAAACTGAACCCAAAATGCCATAGGTTGGCAGTCCGACTTCAAGCACTTGTTAGGTTTAGTGTGTAGGATGGTTCGGATCAAGCACCTTATTACCTTGTTCTATCAAGCTGCTCAAAAACTGAATCACCCCTGTTACATACCTTTGTAGTTCAAAATCGACCTCGAGAATTAATTTTCCATTAAGAGGACTAAAGTATGGAAATTGAACAATATACCCCTCAATTTTATGCCCATGCTTTATAGTGTTGTTTAGAGTGCGGCATTCATCTGCATCTCGGAAAGAATCTAATGTTGATAACGTGATACCTAACTTTGCAAATTCTTTATTAAAGTCGTTGAACCTATAAGGTACTTTTATATCAGATTCTTGAGTTCCATTGATATGGAAACACATTTTCTTATACACAAACCCCATAGTCTGTTCGGCAATAGCCCAAAGGCCAACAACTGTCATTTGGTTTGAGAATTGATATGTTTGATAATTTGATGAAGATTGAGCATGGATTTGCTCTCTGGCACGAACGTACATCATGCTATTTTCATCTGCACTTGCCAGTTGTTCTTTATGCTGTTCAATAAACTCATCTATAGCTTTCTCGTTTTCCGCTATATGACTGTGAGTTATCTGCTGAAGCCTGCAAAAATCATACATTTTCCAATCTAACTCTATCTGTATTTGACCGAGTAAGCCAGAAGAATTAAAAAAATACACCATTGGTGCTTCTTCATCACCGGGAAATGCGCCCCTTGATTTCAAGGGTTTGTATGATGGTATTTTATTGTACATTTTGTCCTTGATCTTACTAAATCTGAGAAAACCTAACGCTTGACCTACGGAATAAATCCGTATAATTCCCTAAAAATTTATCCGCATATTCTTCCTTACCCCCTGTGATGAGATTACCATTTCAAATAAAAAACAGAGGGTGCGAGTTTGAACGTGTAGTCAACAGCGCACATATACGGAATTTTCACCAGATATTACCGAAATACTCATGCATTGTCATACCTGTCATAATAAACAGGTGTTTTAAAATCGTCACACTGAGTCAAAAAATCACCACACAAGGGAAAATTTCAGGACGAATTTTTAGGTTTCAAGGCGTCGGGAACGCCTAAAAACCGACCGAACCACACCAAAGAACCCAAAGCGCCTTTCTGGTAACTCTTTGGCAAGACAAAGAGTCACTGGCCCACTGGTATCTAGCCAATGAGTTCGAACACACTCAAGCGGGACAAACTAATACATCAAAACCAAAAGCTAACTCTTATGACAACTCGGCACGACAAAGAGTCACAGGCACGCTGAAATCTGCCCCATGAGATCGAACACACTAAAGCGGGATATACCAAAGCACCAAATCAACGCGACTCATTCAATAATTCCAAATGACTCAAAAGGTAATCATCAGACAAGGTAAAAATTCAGGACGAATTTTTAGGTTTCAAGGCGTCGGGAACGCCTCTAAACCGACCGACCCGCACCAAAGAAACCAAAGCGCCTTTCTGGTAACTCTTTGGCAAGACAAAGAGTTACTGGCCCGCAGGCATCAAAGCGAAATGGATCGAGTCACTCAAGCGGGACAAATTCAGATAAGAAATTAAAACGATCAACAAATGCTAACCACGCATAGAGCAATCAAAGGCCATCACCACACATGGAAAAAATTCAGCACTAAGTTTTAGGTTTCAAGGCGTCGGGAACGCCTAAAAACCGACCGAACCGCACCAAAGAACCCAAAGCGCCTTTCTGGTGACTCTTTGGCAAGACAAAGAGTTACTGGCCCGCTGGCATCCTGCTCTATGAAATCGAACGCACTCAAGCGGGACAAACTAATACATCAAACCAAAACCCATTTCTTTTAATGGCTCAACATGACAAAGAGTCACTGGTCCGCTGGCGTCAAAGCCAATTTGATCGCATTACTAAAACAGGACATACCAATACGCAATCAAAGAAAGTGTTCAAAACCATACTTTACAACCTATACAACAAAGCGAACTGGATAACTTTGTTGTTCGACAAACATTTGCTGCTTAACGCAGCCAACAGGAAGTCATTGCCAATTGACAGTCAGAAGGCTCATATGGGTTAGTTGCCCATCTCAAAGTCCGGTGCTAACATTTGTACACACATTAACAAAGGAATAAATCATGGACACTAGAATTCAATTTCGTGTTGATGAAGAAACAAAACGCCTAGCTCAACAAATGGCTGAGAGCCAAGGACGCACTCTGAGTGACGCATGCCGTGAACTTACTGAGCAACTCGCTGAACAACAACGAAAAGCATTATCTCACGATGCATGGCTAACTGAACAAGTAGACCTAGCATTTGAGAAGTTTGACTCAGGAAAGTCTGTTTTTATAGAACACCAAACTGCTAAGTCTCGAATGGAAGAGCGCAAAGCCAGAATCCGTAATCGTGGTAAGCAATGATTTTATGGGAAGAAGAGTCACTCAACGATCGTGAAAAGATCTTCGAATTTCTCTATGACTTCAACCCTGAAGCGGCAGAAAAGACTGACTACCTTATTGAAGCAAAAGTAGAAAACTTGCTTGAACAACCTTTAATGGGTGTACAACGAGATGGCATCTTCGGGCGATTGCTCATTATTCCTGAGATTTCGATAATTATCTCTTACTGGGTCGAGGGCGATATCATCCGAGTTATGCGTGTACTCCACCAGAAACAAAAATTCCCTACGGATTGATTGCTTCCTCTGGGGACAAACGCCCAATTCTTAAAAAACTCCTCTCATAATCTGTATATAAAACAATGAGTAGACGCACATCGCTAATTCTGATCTAATAAGTTTTGCCCTCGGCATTCGGCCCCATGAGATCGAACACACTCAAGCGAGACATAATAGAAATCCCAATAGTTCTAATCATTCTGAAATGCATGAGGGAATCAACGAACCTAGTATCAAACAAGGTAAAAATTCAGGACGAATTTTTAGGTTTCAAGGCGTAGGGAACGCCTAAAACCGACCGAACCACACCAAAGAAGCCAAAGCGCCTTTCTGGTTACTCTTTGGCAAGACAAAGAGTTACTGGCACGCAGCCACCAAAG
>JBHOHG010000030.1:5718-36127 GCA_043422575.1 bacterium sp. HQB-39
CCAACTTGATCGCATTACTAAAGCGGGACATAGCAAAGCACCAAATCAACGCTACTCATTCAATAAATAAAGATGAGCCAAAAGATAATCACTAAGCAAGGTAAAAATTCAGGACGAATTTTTAGGTTTAAAGGCGTCGGGAACGCCTAAAACCGACCGAACCACACCAAAGAAATCAAAGCGCCTTTCTGGTAACTCTTTGGCAAGACAAAGAGTTACTGGCCCGCAGCCACCAAAGCCAACTTGATCGCATTACTAAAGCGGGACATAGCAAAGCACCAAATCAACGCTACTCATTCAATAAATAAAGATGAGTCAAAAGATAATCACTAAACAAGGTAAAAATTCAGGACCAATTTTTAGGTTTCATGGCGTCGGGAACGCCTCTAAACCGACCAGACTACACCAAAGAAACCAAATCCCCCCTTTAACAAGGCAGAAAGTCACTAAACGGCAGCATACCAAGACACCCACTAATCGTGTGTATAGAAACACAACGCTTTCACGGTCTGATTAAGGTTCTCTACACAAACAATTTAGTTATAGTGCACTAGGGCCAATTTACTTTCTAAATCGACCCGCTCCATCTGCCTCCAATTACCTAACTTATGCCCGAATTCATTATCTCAACGCGAATATCTATATTCTCTATTATTTTAAGTTAAGAACACGCAGTATATTCACACCACGTCGCTGAATAAAAATTGATCTATTACACTACTTTAATTTCAAGAATTGCTATTTTATCTCTTCGAATCTGGAATTGAGGTAGCAATGAATAAAAACGTTATCCACAGCCTAGAGCTTGCTCGCGTCGTAGCCATATTTTCTATCCTTGCTATGCACTGCGCACTATTTACTACTTACCCAATAATTGATGATATCCCTTGGGTAGGTTATCTCTTTAATCAATCCACCCGTTTTAGTGTCCCATTATTTTTCTTATTAGCCGGTTATTTTATTCAACCTAAAATAGACAAAGCCCCAATCGCTTCATTGAGGTCATACTCTTTACCATTATTGAGAGTATGGCTTGTATGGAGTGTCATCTATCTCGTACTGCCTTTCCGAGGGGATGTCCTGATTGAGCAAGGTTACCTAGCAGAACGTATGGTGTATTTCGACTACTTGTATCAAAACATGCCCAGTACACTGCTTCAAGGGGGTTTTGGCCATTTATGGTTTATACCAGCTTTGATTATGGGTGTTGCCATAATCGCGATTCTGATTACGCTCAAACTCCATCGTTTACTGTTACCCACCGCTATTGCTTTGTACCTATACGGTGTCTTAGCTGGTAGCTATTCCGTTGTCACCGATTTGCCCTCGCCTTTCTTCACACGTAATGGGCCATTCTTCTCGACGCTCATGATCGTGATCGGATATCTGATCCGCCAGAATAAAGTTAAGGTCAAACCTACCCTTGCATTGATAATGCTAATTTGTGGCATGCTGATTCATTTCTCTGAAGGCTACTTGTTACATGGTTATGGTGCGCCATTTAATGCCAATGATTACCTCTTTGGCACCGTGCTCTGGGCAACCGGTATCTTGCTGTTGTTACTTAATTACCCGAGTATCGGCGATTATAAATGGGTTCATTATTTGAGCCGACGGGTTCTAGCCATCTATGTTTCTCATATGATTTTTATTATTTATATGATGAATGTGGAGGTACTACTAAATCTTGAGTACGTCGCAAGAGATCTCTTGTTACTTGGTGGTTCCATCGGCTTTACGTTGGGATTAATCGCACTCATTGAGCGAACACCTCTGCAGAAATGGCTGTATCGATAGATATCCGTTCTCCATCACGATCATTACGAATTGACGTCAAGCATCGCATTTCATTGTGCTGGCGTCATCCTTAGTGATTTACTTATGAACACACACGATTGCTGAAGCTAGCATCTCGAGGTTACTTGGGTATAAAATCCGTGATTATCACTCGGTAACATGACGTTTCAATCTATGCGGATTGCGCAGGTTACCGAGTCATCCATCCTCCTCAGATATAGACCTTTGACATTAGGAATTTGTAATGCCATTAGCCAACTCCGTCGTCGTACTCGATTTTGAAACAACTGGGCTCTCCCCTGTGCATGGCGATCGTGCCATTGAAATTGGTGCTGTTAAACTGGTGGATGGTGAAGTGGTGGATAGCTTCCAACAACTTATGAACCCAGGTTTTCGCGTGAGCTCTTTTATTGAGGGTTACACTGGCATTACCAATAACATGCTACGTCATGCCCCTCCTTGTGAAGAAGTCATGGCTTCTTTCAGTGATTTTATTTCTGGCGAGAATCTTATTGCGCACAATGCTTCATTTGATAAACGTTTTCTCGATGCAGAACTCGAACTCATCGATCGTGACTATTCAGGTGAATTCGCTTGTTCTTTACTCGTCGCTCGTCGACTTATTCAAGATGCTCCATCCCATAAACTCGGTGATCTCGTTCACTTTAAGAAGATTGCCAATGACGGCGTTTTTCACCGTGCCCTAGCAGACGCACAGGTGACGGCAAAGCTGTGGCTTCTAATGGTTGAACAACTTGAGAACTCAGGAATTAATGCGCCTACATTTCAACTTATGCAGACCATCTCGAAAACAGCCAAAGGCAAAGTCCCTCAGCTGTTGAGTAAAAGTCGCTGATTCCTCGTGACTTAACGCACCACCAGCGAGTGATTCTTTACAAAGTTCTCCTTGCACAGCTCTAAAGCAGTGATCACGTTTTGATCGAACTGGTGAGACTCACTCGGTAAACAAAAAACTCGAATAAAACATTTGATCGACTGGTATCGCCCTAGCTTATGGTTTGCCTCTTTAAACGTGGTTAAATCATATTGGCCGTTCAATTGTTTGGTCAGCAACTTGACTTCGGTTTTATGGATATCCTTGAACGTATTGTCTGTCATAATATCAATATTATAGTGCGATGAATGGACACCGCAGCTTTCCACGACTTCAATTAAACGGCTCTTCAGTTCATTGATCTTTGCTTTGTCGATGGAAGATCGAATACAAACGTCTGATGGGAAGAACTTTGATTCGTAGACTTTACGCCATGGCTTTCTTTCTATGATGTCATTTAAGATTTCAATCGCGGGCGTATTATGCTCGATCAAGTCTTCTAACTGCTCATTCAAAAAGTAGTCGTCAGAGTTGTTTAAGTAAAAATCTTTCAGTTGCAACGAATAGGCGTCTGTATGAATGTCGGAGACTGGATGCAAATCCATCAAGGAAGCATCGGGATCCTCTTTTTTGGCCAGTTCACACACTTTATCTAACATGGTACAGAAGGCTCGATTCGTCTTGTGGTAATAGACTTGGCTAAATAAGTGGGATCGGGAGTTAATAAACTCAACCATAGAGTCTAATCCGCTTTCTTTATAGGCAAGATAAACCGTATCCCCCTCCTGAACGGGCACCATAGACATAAACAGTCGGTTGTTGTCATATATACCGCATTTCACCCCTGAAAAATAACTGTCGCGTAAAAGGTAGTCCATTCGATCGGCATCAATGGGACAAGAAGAAATAATCGACGTTAATAGTGGCAGGATGTTCACTTCATTATCATCGACCTCGACTCGAATCTCTTGCTGATACTCCTTCTCAATCATCGCCATCACGTTATGTATATTAATTTGGCTCTGCATCTCTTGCGGCAAGCTGTCATAAATCATACGAATAAACAACAGTGAAATGTGCTCGTGCTCGACACCGTTTGCCGATTGATTAAGTTCGACTATCTCGGGAAATTCTTCGGCAAAGTATTGACGAAATGTATCTTTATCACATAAAAAAGCGTCGAATTGATGCGACATTGGACCATGACCAATATCGTGCAACAAAGCCGCTAATCTTAACTCTTGAATTAATGAAGTTGGTAAATCAAGTAAGGATGGGTATACACGTCCGTCATCGTATTTGCTTTCATAACGATGGGCATTGACACGCATGTTGTCGATGATTTCATAAGCGAGGTTCATTACCCCTAATGAATGTTCAAAACGACTATGCATTGCCGAGGGAAACACTTTATAGAGAAATGAGTTCTGCTTGATGTTTCGCAGACGCTGAAATAATGGGTGATCAATAAACGCGATCTCTATTTCGGTCAGTCGAATAATACCGTGTATTGGGTCTAGAACTTTGGCCGTGAGCTCTTTATCCAGTTGCATAGGTATACCTTTTAAGACAAAGTCATTTGCCTTCATGTATACCTGTATACCCAAGTGACTTCAAGATGCTGTCAGCTTATAAACTCTATATCCAAGTGCAAGTCTGCTACAAATGCCTGATTAATTGATTAGGATTGTTTTTCTAAGAACCAAGTACCATGACATGGAGCATTGGTGACACTCCATTCCCCTTCAATTTTCGTTGCTGTCCCATGACCATCAAAACGATATCCCCAGCGTTGGCTATCAGCAAACAGTTTGAGCTCTCCAGATTTCGAGACCCAACCATTTAACGTGGTATTGTTGTATTTCAATTTAATGGCCACTTTGCCGTCTACAATCTTGCCAATCACACTGGTCGGCGTACAAATCGAGTCACCACTGACATCAACTCTTTTCCCCAGCCACTCACCATCAAGCTGGTGACTCACTTCAAATGGAGCAGAACTCGGTAAAGCCGGATTCAATGGCTGCCTTTCCCCTTTGAGCATGCTTTGTCCAGCAAACACGCTTACGATAACGACCGCCCCAATACCGATCCACTTTTTCATAGTCTTACTCCATCCGATTTGGTCAATACCATCATCTTCATCAATGCGTTACAGTGCCAAGCACACTCAAAATGCCGTCTAGTGCAGGGGAAAGTATCCCACTCCCCTTATCATTACATTTATCATGGTTAAGGATTTCCACTGTACGCGCAACACAAATCCCATGAACTCAGTCATGTCTCAAGTTAATCGCCTTAGATTACATATTGGGCGGCATCGCAATACGATCTTCATCATTAAACATGCCGATTTCTGCTTCTCCTTTTTCAGTTTGATCGTTTTGTTCAACCAAGGTATGGATAAATGCTTAAAAATGATTACCTATTGCGAGAAATTTGTGAGATTTACAGGAGGTTGTTGTCAGTTTTTCCCGTCATTCTTTATTCAGTTGCCCACGATATGAACGCCTTATTCACTTCATAACGCCATATCGTTGACTCACTAAACAACAATGAAAGGATGGACTCACAATGATTAAGCGTACGACTCTTACTACTGCACTTTCGATACTTGGACTCTTTGGTGGCGCCTCTCAGGCTCACGCCGCAGAATTAGAGATTACCGTCACTAACGCAACCAAAGGCATTTTCTTCACTCCGATTATTGCTACTGCGCACAGTAACAGTTTTAAACTGTTTAAAAGTGGGGATACTGCCACCGCTGAGTTAAAAGCGATGGCTGAGGGCGGCGATATCAGTGGACTTGCTAACAGAAAGGCATCAGGTTTCTATCGATAACGAGCAAGTGACGTTAACCGCAACAGAATTTTCGTTGCTCACCTTTTTAGCCTCAAAACCGGGTCGAGTCTACAGCAAAGATGAATTATTGACGCATGTATGGGATACCAACCATAGCGGCTATCATCACACTGTATGTAGCACCGTCAATCGTTTACGTAGCAAGCTCACCTTGAAGTCATCACCACAGCCGAGCAAAAGCCAAGGTCTTTCGCCGAGTAAAGAACATAAATTCATTCAGACTGTCTGGGGAGTTGGCTATAAATTTCAGCCCATAGAGTCGCTTTAAATTACCGAGAGAATCACTTTAAACTACCGAGGAAGATCATGAGTTTTAAATCTCGTTTAGTCGTCTTTACCAGTCTGTGGTTTTGCATCGCTTCTGTCGTAATTGCGCTGACTTATCATTGGCAGCGTGAGACCATCGAGCAACGCACAACACAAAGCCTGCATCAACACCTTGCCACTCACATGCGTGACGACAATCCTCTCATGATAGGGACTGACTACAACCCGAAAGCACTCAAGTCTATCTTCCATACATTAATGCTTATTGGACCTGATTTTGATATCTATTTTTTAGACACCCAAGGGCGAATAACAACCCATGCCGCTCCTGAAGGCGTATCGCTAGCCGAAGAGATTAACTTAGCGCCCATTCATCAATTTTTGCGTCGCGGCCACTTCCCTATCTTAGGCGATGACCCTCGCCACCCAGATGAAAAGACGGTTTTTTCTGTGGCAGCAATACAAGAGGCGGGAGAAGTGATGGGCTATCTCTACGTCGTTATCGGTAGCAGTAAACACAGCGCGATAGCCAAGGTTGAAAATAAAAAGCACGTCGCTGTGCGACGTGCTTAGTAAAATGTAATTGGCAATTAACGGTAACTGCTAATGCGACCCCACACTGAGTTGGTTCCCCAAATCCCTTGGCGATAACACTCAAGTTGGACTAATTGACTATGGTCGACAAACAGGTTCACATCAATACCGTAGTTTTTAATGTACCATTCAAACACCTTTGGATCGGCCGCTTCAAACATTAAGTTTTCTAGACCCACTTGATTGATAAATTGGGCCGGTACATCGACACGCCATGGGTCCGCATTTTCGGTGATCCCTTCAGATTCAATCATAATAATATGAGCCCCTGCATCGAGGAAACGTTTCGCTTGCTCAATGGCGTATCCCGTATCTTGAACCCCTTCTGACTCTAGCCCTGATTGCTCAGTATCACCGCCCGCACCAAACTGAATCCCAATTTCCGGTTTTGCTTTCAACCCAGCTTTCTGCACATCTTCGATGACGCGCTGCCAATCTTCCGTTGGTAGCGAGATAAACCCAGTAGAGATTTCAATGATATCAAAACCTAGCTCTTTGGTTTCGTGAATGTATTTCTGAACAGCATCACGACCGTAGCGAATCACATACTCGATGAACCCACCCGTTGAAATTTGCACACCGTGATCGTGCGCAAGATCAGTAATCTCGCGGATCTTATTCGGATTCATGAAAGTAAACGCGCCACCAGCAAACTTAATCGAATCAACATAATTGCCAGACGTCTCAAGGATGTCTTTAAAGTAGTGATAACCAAAGTTGGAGTAGTACGCTGCACGAATTTCCGTTAAGCCAACTTTACGTGGTTTAGCCGGGCGTGGGTTACGTTGTAGAAAATCGAAGCCAACATCATGGGTTTTAAAATCTGACATAATTATTCCTTATCGACCACCGACTATCATGACGATGAGTCAGATGGTTCTTTTCCTATTTAAATGATTAGCTCGCCACGCGACGAACTTGTGCCAATAGACGGGTTAACTCTTCAATTGGGTACTCTTCTAATGAAGACACCACTTCAAAAATGTCATCACGCAATGTTTTATCCGCAAATGGCGCTGCCAATGAATTGAATTTGTTACGAATGAAGTCCCAACTTGCGGGGCGGGTATTGAACCCTTCGTAATCCACCTTAGAAATGTCATATTTGGTGCTGTCTTTCATCGTGATTTGGATGAATACCGCTTCTTGTTCTGGGAAACGATCACTAAAGTCAGCGTTTTCAAAAACGTGCACTTTTTGTAATAGTGTTTGAATGTCTTCTTTTTCAATTCTTTCAGGTAAGTACTGAGCTGGAAGTACTTGCCCATCAAGAATGGCTGCGGCCATCATATATGGCAGGCTATGATCGGCTTCTTCTTTGGTTCGAATCAGCTTCTTACCTCCCTCTTCACCACCTCCAATAATATGGTAGGCAACATCGAAGGTTTGCAGCTTGATTGTCGCAATGTCTTCAGGGTTCACTTTGAATTCATTGCGCCATTCGACTAAACCTTCTAACGCCGATTGAGAGTGAATTTCGGCATTAAATTTCTTGATGATGGTTTGCGTCACCTTCTCCAAGTCTTCGTCTTTCCATGAAACACTGAAGTCACCAGCGATAGAATCGATAAAGCCTTTATTGCCCTCGAAAACTTCTTCAGGCCCTGTGATGCCATTTTTGGCTAAAAATGCCGAATGGGTCGACGTCCAGCCCGTAGATGGGAAGGCCAAGCCTTTCCAGTTAGATAAGTTACCTGTGCGGGTGACACGAAGGGCATTGTAAGCAGTCGCCGAAATCGCGATAGCATTCGCGGTTTGTTCTTGGCTCAAATTGAGCCCTTTCGCCGCCCCAGCAGCCGATCCGTAAGCCCCTTGCACCGTATGATCGAAGCCTTTATGACGAACCGGAGCCACATCAGATAGCTTACACTGAACTTGATAAGCGACACCTAAGGCCGTTAAGAAATCACGCCCATGCCCTTTTGCGTATTCCGTTGCGGCCAAGACACTACCGATGTTGTCAGAAGGGTGGCAGGTCTCTTTTTTCGCTAGGTAGCTATCATTGTAATCAAGGTAACGCACGAGTGCAGAGTTATAGAGTGCGGCTCTGTCTGGTGATGTTTTCCCACCACCGATCAAAGTCACTAATGGATTACCACCAAACTCATCAATCTGTTCCTTGATGCGACGGATTGGTGCTCCTTCAAGCGCACCGATCGCACACCCTAAACTATCAAGCAGTCGGATTTTCAATTCTCTGCGAGCATTATTAGAGAGATCTTGATAATCCGAGTTAACAACAAAATTAGCCAAATCCTGAACTTGTGTCATTTGGGGTTCTCCTTGCCCTTTTTGTGAATCGCAATGAGCATGCGCCAATACAATCCAACACTCCAAAGGCTATTAGCTATTCGTCTAATAGCTTTTAGCTATGAAGCGGAAAGTTAAGGTATAAAAATCTTGTTTTCGCGACTCTGGTTTTGGTTCCCAACAACGAAATCTTTGTGTAACATCACTCGATAATGACAATCATTATCATCTAACTATGAATGTTTCCCAATTGAAGTACATCGTATCGGTTGACAACGAACGCAATTTTGCGCGTGCTGCACGTGCATGCCATGTCGCTCAGCCGACGTTGAGCAAAGAAATTCAAAAGCTGGAAAGTAAGCTGGATGTGATGATATTTGACCGTAGCCGAACCCCTGTCATTCCAACGGCAAGAGGTGTCAAACTGATCGCGCAAGCACGACAGGTTTTAATGGAAATAGACCGCTTTGAATGCTTAGCCATGAACCAAGAGCGTGAGCTAACAGGTTCTTTGAATTTAGGGGTTTGCCCGACTGTGGCCCCCTACTTGCTGCCGTTGTTTTTACCTCAATTCAGCGAACAACACCCAAAGTTGCAGATAATTTTGAAAGAAATGCCGCTCAGTAGCTTACAACAAGCATTAGTCAGCGAAACTTTGGATGCTGCCATATGTGTCAAACAGGAATGCGCCAAACAGCTCTATCAATTGGACCTTGGTAAGGAGCCCTATCTGGCCTATGTATCCGAACGTAATCCGCTCTATCAGCAACGCTCGATCAGTTTCGAGCAAGCCATTGCCAACGGCTTACAAATCGCTTCAGATCTCATCGATCAAATCCAGTTCGGTGCCAACAACGAGCAGCATGTCCGGTTTAGAGATACTGCCAATTTGATATTAGAGTTTGGCTCGTTAGAAACATTACGCCGCTTTGTTGAGCTGGGCGATGGCATAACCTTAATACCTAGCCTTGCTTCACTCTATATGGGAGAACGACGAAAACGCCACTTACGCGAAATTGAATCACCACAGCTACACCGAAATTTAGTCTTATCGACACGAAGAGGTTTCCATAAAAGGGAGATTTTGGATCACCTCCGTAGCGCAATAAAAAATGTAATGCATGATGCACGGCAAAGCACCTACCCGCTGGTAGGAGAGCTTTTTACCCCTAATCAATCTAACAAAACACTGAGCTTCGATGTTTAAACACATCGGCTCAAAGTTAATTGCTGTTAATGGAGACAGCCATGACACGTCAAATTTCACGCATACTCAATACTGACCACTCTCAATATGATCATCTCAACTATTTAGTCTACTTACCTGAGGATTATTCGGTATCGGATCGATCGTGGCCTGTCATTATGTATTTGCACGGTGAAGACGATCGCGGCGATCAAGTCGAAATGGTGGAGACCTATGGGTTACCTCTGTTGTTGGAACATGAATTGACGTTATCTGCCATTGTCATTTCACCACAATGCCCTCAACATACTGTCTGGTCTAACGAAACCCAATCTCTTTACAATCTGTTCGAGCAAGTTCAGCGAGAGTTTAATGTTGATCCAAGCCGTATGTATATGACGGGATGGAGTATGGGTGGATTTGGGGCTTGGAAATTTGCCATCGATTATCCCGATTACCTAGCAGCCATCGCCCCATTAAGCTCATGCTTATTACCAAGTGCTTCTCTAAAATCGGATCTTAAAAAGCTCCATTCGTTGCCAATTTGGACATTCCATGGTCAATTAGATGGTGTTGTACCGCCAGAGTCTACTCAGTATTTGGTCGACCAAATTAAAGAAAATAACCCCCATTTAAAGTACAGTCGCCTCGATAATTACAGTCACGACATTTGGCAGTCGGTCTACAATGAAGACTATTTATATGACTGGTTGTTTGTGCAGAAAAAACCGCAAATCGAACACGCATAATTTTATTGTTTATTGAATAGCTAAGGCGTAGAAACCTGCGCCTTATGTTTAAGCGATTCACTTCCTCAAACGGCCTTTCGCGCGTCTCAAATGTTACACGCCACTAATGTCCCCTTGCGTAGACTATGACATTACGTTAGCATCAACGCGTTTTATACCCAATCACTGACTTATAAGGAGTATTACCATGACTACATTAACCTCTCTTGCAGGTCAGCCAACTGTTGCTCCTTTTGAATCTGTCATTCACTCTTTCTGAGAATGTAACCTCTCCCTAGAGTAAGGGAATGCATTGATTCCTAGCTGATTGACCTGCCTATTTTAGATTTTTGACACGATCCAAATTGTTCAACTCACCGGACGTGTCTTTAAGAAAACATTGTAATAATCAAAATAGGAATGGTATCTATGGGCACGTCCGTCCAACACCTTTCACATAACGTAAGCTTAATTGCCTCTAACTCAACTTGGATTGAGGGGCTGGCAACACAACAACTGATCAAAACTTCACAACTAGACCAAATGCAGTACGTCGCTGGTATGCCAGATCTCCACCCCGGTCGAGGTTACCCTATCGGCGCGGCTTTCTTTAGCGTTGATAAGATTTATCCCGCTCTTGTCGGTAACGACATCGGCTGTGGAATGGCTTTTTGGCAAACCGACCTTAAAGCAGCCAAAATCAATGTCGATAAACTGTCTAAAAAATTAGTGGGCTTAGAGCAGCCATTAGATGAAAGCTGGCATGCATGGATTACCCAGAGGAAACAAGAAAAAAATATAGAGATCTCCGACTTTGATGCCTCACTCGGTACGATTGGCGGCGGGAA
Organism: bacterium sp. HQB-39; assembly: GCA_043422575.1. Lineage (GTDB taxonomy): Bacteria > Pseudomonadota > Gammaproteobacteria > Enterobacterales > Vibrionaceae > Vibrio. The sequence goes on from JBHOHG010000030.1 coordinate 17,086, forward strand.
TCATTTTTGCGAATTCCAAAGCATCGATACGGTTTATGATGAGAGTGAATGCAAAGCTCTCGGGGTTGATAAAAAGTGCCTTCAACTCTTAGTGCATTCTGGTTCTCGTGGTCTTGGGCAATCCATACTGACGCAACATATACGCCAATCAAATCACGATGGATTACGCTGCAAAACGACTGAGTTTGATCTGTATATTGAGCAACATGATCAAGCGGTGAAATGGGCAGAATTGAACCGCGAGCTGATTGCATTACGATTTTTGGAAAAGCTTCGCGGAGACGGTCATTGCCTCACTGATCTCACGCACAATTCGATGACAAGACAACCCCTCGCCGGTCAACAAGGTTGGTTACATCGAAAAGGGGCAACACCAAGCGATCAAGGCTACGTTGTCATTCCAGGTTCACGTGGTGATTACAGCTATCTGGTTAAACCCACCCTCAATGAATCCCCTCTTGAGTTACAGGATCACTTGTTCTCTTTAGCGCACGGTGCAGGCCGCAAGTGGAAACGTGGCGAATGCCGTGGGCGATTAGCGAAAAACTTCAGCAAAGAGGATTTGTTGCGAACCCCATTAGGCGGACGGGTGATTTGTGGCGATAAGGAACTGCTGTTTGATGAAGCACCACAAGCCTATAAGAAGTGCGCCACCGTGATTGACGATTTGGTCAAGGTGAGACTGGTACAACCCATTGCTCGTTTAAAGCCAGTATTAACTTACAAAACACTAGGCTAATTAGTCAGCCCAGGCAGGCGTTCGATCTTTATAATGGCGCCTGTATATCTGAGCTAGGAATCGCTTAAAGTAACGACTCGCTCGAATTAAGAGTTTCAGGAGCGAAAAGGCCCTTAAGTTAAATGATTCTCTAGCTAAGAGTACCTAGAATTGCAACGCATGATCCGATGAGTTCAAATCCATCGGATCATTTTCATCATTAAACTGGGACACCCGCTTCATCTTCAGCAACAATATCCGTTTCCAATTCAGCTTCCGCTAGCCACTGCTTTACCGCTTTTGAGTCCAATACCTTATCTTGATAACGCTTCGCTGGTGTCGAAAGTTCAATCCCATAAGTCATAAAACGTAACGCTAAGGGAGCGTACATTGCATCTGTAATGCTCCAGTCTCCAAATAGCCAGCCTTGCGGGTATGCCATCATCTGTTCTGACCATAAGCGATCCACACGAGCGATTTCTAATCGAGCTTGCTCACTGAGTACCACTTTACGTTTCGCTCGGCAGTTCATAGGCAATTCACTACGAAGTGCAGAGAACCCAGAGTGCATCTCAGCGGCCAGCGAGCGGGCTTTCGCTTTCTCTGCACGATCGCTTGGCCACGCCTCCCCTGCTAAACAGTGTTCATTCACATACTCTAATATCGCTAACGAATCCCAAACTTTCACTCCGTTATCATTTAATGCAGGCACTTTAGCAACAGGAAAATGCGCGTTAAGTGTTCTGTAAAATTCATCTGTAAAGAGGGGTAACTTGGTAATAGTAACAGGTAAGCCATATTGAGAAAAAATCAGCCACGCTCTTAATGACCACGTCGAGTAGTTTTGATTGCCGATATACAGTTGCATTGTCATCTCCATTTGTTGTGCAGGACCAAATTACCCCAAGTGATCTCACGTGACTATTAGATAGTTTTGATGATATATATTGATAAATCAGATGGATGAAATAGAGACACTATGGATATTGACGGCCTTAAAAGCTTTATTGCTTTCGCTGAAACTGGGAGCTTTACTCGCGCAGCGCAACAAATCAATCGAACTCAATCCGCTTTTAGCGCGCAAATGCGCAAGTTAGAAAATGACCTTAATGTCAGCCTTTTTGAAAAAGTGGGTAGGAATTTAGTCTTGAGTGAGGCTGGTATTGAACTGCGCAACCATGCTCAACAAATCTTAGCTTTACATCAGCAAACAATACAAAAGGTTCAGAGATACCAAGATAAACAGCCACTGCGCCTCGGTTGTCCCGAAGATTACAACGACCTTATTTTACCAAGAGTTATCCATCAGCTTAGGCAAGCGGAACCCACCTGTTCGATCCAAGTGTTCAGTGAGCCCTCAGTGGTACTAAGGCAATGGATCGATGAAGATAAATTAGACGCAGCCATTGTGACTCGCTCCGAAACCAGTGAAGAAGGACATTGGTTAGCCAGTGACGAAGGTGTGTGGATAGCCAGCCCTGAATTTGAACTTGAAAAGGCCACCGAATTACCACTGGCTTTATTTCAAACAGACTGCAAATACCATAGTGCCGCCATCGATGGTCTGACCAAGCAAGGCAGACGCTTTCAGCTTATCGCCTGCTGTAATACGTCTTCAGCTCAACGAGCGATTGTGAGAAGTGGCTTAGCCATCGGGGCGATGGGCAAAATGAGTGTGACAGAAGATTTAGTTATCCTTGATGATATGCCGCCTTTACCTGCGGTGGCCATCGCTCTAATACACAGGTCGGACACTCATCCGTTAATTCGCGCTTTCTTACGGACGAAAACGGACGCGAGTTAAAAGGTCTATTTATTTAAACTTTGATTTTTTAAAGCTTGGTTTTTAGAACTCGTTTTTAAAATATAAGTCATTAAAACCTCGTCCTACAAAGTCTGAGATATAAAAAAGAGCGCTTAAAGCGCTCTTTTTCAATTCATCATGACAATTAAGCGTTGTCTAGACGAATGTGGTTGTTCTTAAGATCGTCACGAGTGATACCTTTACCATCGTTTAGACCGTTGAACTTACGCAGTAGACCAGCAAGAGCGTGGATAGACGCTAGTACGTCACCAGTGTGACCAGACTCAGAGGCGGTGTGCATGTTACGGATAGGGTAACCTACTGTGATTGCAGCGCTGTCAACACCTGCTAGTGCAGCTGCCATACCATCAGTACCCATATCACGACCAGAGAAGTCTAGCTGGTAAGGGATTTCGTTTTCAGCACATACTGCTTCTAGAGACTGAACTAGGTACTCAGAAACTACTGAACCACGACCGATAGTGAAACCACCGCCCAGTTTTAGAGGGTTCATGTTACGAGCACCAATACCTGGAGCCGCTTCGTAATCGTGGTTTACGTCTGTTGCAATCAGTACGTCTGGCTTCATTTCGCCAACGATTTGCGTTGAACCGAAACGACCAATCTCTTCATGCGTAGCGATCGTGTAAAGAACACGAACGTTGTCTAGGTTCTCGTCAGCAACAAGACGTGCAATCTCAGTTACTGAGAAACAGCCCAAGCCGTTATCTAGGTAAGCACCGTAGAAAGTATCTGGAGATACACCACGCTTGATTGGACGATCAAGAAGGATTGGGTCACCTGGACGTAGACCTAGTGCTTCAACCTGCTTCTTACGATCTTCACCGTGAGTGTGAAGTTCTAGGTAGATTGACTCTGGCTTAATGCCTTGGTCGCCAGAACGCTGACCTGGTGTAGAGAAGTGGATTGCACCTAGTGCTTCAACAGTACAACCTGAAATTGTCTTGTACTGACCCGCTTGCTCTGGATCTTGGCAGAATACTTGAACTTCGTGACCAATTAGAGTCGTTGGTAGGAATGAATCTGTGTTGATCCAAACTTTACCATCGTTATCAATTTTACGTACTTGCATACGGATCTTGTCAGCGTGACCAACGATCATAACGCTAACAAGGTCATCGCGACCTGGGTGAGAATCGAATACTAGACCAGCAGTACCTTTAAACTGATGTACTGCCCAACCTTCTGGCATGAAAGACTCGAACTCTGGCTTAATTACGCCGTAGCTCATTGCTGCTTCAAAGCTGATTGGAGAAGGAGATGCCAAAATCTTTGACATAAAGTTAAATTGCGCTTCTGGCATTGTAGTTTGCCAAGCTTTCTTTTCCGTGTTGTTCTCTAAACTCATTATTTAGCTCTTATAATTTCTCTGTATGTAATGCTCAACCCCACCCTAGCGTAATGCCTTGAAAAAAGCCGCTAGCCCGAATGATTTTGGACATGCAAGATAAATTGGTGGAGAAGGTGGTCAACCTAAATGGTTTAGCGTCTCACTTCAAGGCAAAATAGGAATTTCTTGCATTTAGACACAAGTTTTGTATTTTTACCGTCGTACATAATTTTTGACTGCGTGCATATTTGTTGACTCATTTAACAAAAATTACTTTATTTTCTGCGACTTACTCGATTTTGTTCGACTGGCTCTAGTGCCCGTTCCCCCTTTGCTGGCAAGAAGTAGGTCTCTAAGTCACGGGCTAAATAAACCTTACCTTGGTAATGGTTTTGAGCTTCTACTCGGATCTCTTCGATATTGTTTTTTGACAATCCTTCCAGTTGAAAACGCGCACTAAAGTGGGTTAATGCCAAATTTTTCACTGATAAGCGTTGCGCGGCTTTCGCTATCTCATCCGCCGTGCAATGACCATGCTCTTTTGCCTGATGACTGAATGCCGACGTGTAAGTCGACTCATGAACTACGACATCGAAATCTGTTGCGACATCATCCAATAACTGTGGGTTATCGTTATCACCACAAATGAGTACCCGACGGGGTGGATAGGCAATGTGTGACAATTCATCCGTCGATATCGTACGCCCCTCAAATTCAATGTGGTCTTGTTTGATGATCTCTCCCCATAATGGACCACGAGGTATTCCCATTGCGGTTACTGCTTCCATGTCTAGGCTTTTGTCGATGTTTTGCTCGACAAAGGCAAAACCGTAGCTCTCTACACGATGACTCAGAGTGATGGTTGAAATAGAAAACTGTCCACAATCAAAATGAGGTAAGCTTTCTACTTCAGTAAATTGAACCTCATAAGGTAAGTACAGTTGCGTATGGGCAATGGTGGCTTCTATCCAAGACCAAATGGCTTTGGGTGCAACCAAAATTAAGGGTGCGGTTCGTCCTCCCATCGCGGCACTCGCAAGGATCCCTGGTAAGCCGTAACAGTGGTCACCATGAATATGGCTAATGAGAATGGCTTTCAGATGATTAATGGAAAGTGAGCAATGCAGTAATTGATGCTGCGTTGCTTCGCCGCAATCAATTAATATCCAATCTTTGCCTTTACTTTCTTTTAAAGCGATACCTGAAACATTTCTTTGTTTGGTTGGAGCGCCGGATGAGGTGCCGAGAAAAGTGATTTCCATGATTATAGTCTTCTAATATGTTGAGGAGCCCCCCAACATCGACCATTTCATAATATCGATTTAGGGATCAACCTTGTTGCATTTTCTGTTTGCGATATTGAATCATCACATCGCTGTTTGGCTGGTATTTTTCTATAAATTTCTCAAGCTGCGCTTGCGCGGAAAGTTTGTGATAGCTTCTTTTCAGAGCGTTGACAACATTCGGTGGTGTTGATTTTCCTGTCACCAGCCAGAGTTTCTTACACAAAGCATCTACTTTCATGACTGAAACATAATCTTCAGGCTCAAAGCCAAATTGTTCCATTCGATAATAATAACTTTCAGAGACTAGCGGTGCAAAATCAACACGTTTACCTCTGAGCAAGCGAATGGCTTCACGTCCGAAAGTCACAGGCATGACATTAGTGAAACCTTTCGCTTTGATTACTTCTTCAAAAGCACTGCCCGATTGAAACCCGAATCGATAGGTTTTCAACGCATCGAGATCATCTGGGTTAACGGTTGGACCATCTTTGTGACGATAGATGGCCACTTCGTAAGGGGAAACTTCACCAATCCATTGATACTGCTCTTCTCGTTCCGGCGTGCGCGATATAGAAAATAAAAGTGCATTGTTAGCATGCTGGGTGATTCGCATGGCGCGTTTCCACGGCATAAACTGTACTTGGTGGGAAAGCATCGGCTCTTCTGTAGCGGCATCCTTAACAATGGCTTCAACAAACTCAACCACATAGCCCTTGGCTTGACCGTCCACCTGAACTTGTAAGGGTGGAAACTCATCGGTATATAAGTCGAGCTTGAACGGCTCAACCGTCGCATGGCTGGAACAAGAAAAGGATAGTAAAGCGACTAGGCCAGATAATACCCAGAAAGATGAAATAGACGTAGACGAAATCAAACGAGACACTGAACAAATCGAACACTTCACTCGATTTACTACTTGATTGCCCTTTTCAACTCGACTCATACGCCTCACCTAATCCCTGTTACAGCTCAATATTGAGAACCATTTGCAATTATTTTACATCGATTGATATCGGAACAATACGAGTTTTTTACGGTTTCGTATATGGGATCACCTTGTTAAAGCTCCCCATACAATAAAAGGGGATAAAATCGTCTACTTCAATTCAATCCGACCAGAAACATAATTCAAAGACAAATAGGGGAAAACGCACGACTTGATTCCATTATTGAGCAGGGGGGAATCAACGGTTTAGATTTGACCTCATTTCTTTGGGTGGAAATGAGGTCATAAAGTCGGCTAGTCACTAAAGCTAGATCAATTTGAGTCTTCTTAATGTAAATAACCGCAAGTGGTTGCTTAGTGGTATTATTCGGCAGAGTCTTCTGTTAATTTCAGATCACACACTTCTTTACTCCAAGGGCCGACAACCACCGTTTTTCGTTGATCTACGTATCGCAACTCAAGACCAAAATTATAGTCTCGTGCAAAAGCCATTAATGAGGATTCTGTTTCACAGTAGTCACGATATAGATCTTGCCTTAAAGAGCCAGTATTCCAAACCGTGCCATCGATTGCGCGGAGTATAATTTTGATCAGATTTTGCTCTTCGTGATACTCATAATCAATGTTAATGTCTTCTTCACTGTATCGTTCGGAAAACTCAGCACTTTTCACATAACTTACTGCATCTTGATCGACTGGTTTAGGTTCATACACAAAGTTATCATAGGGCTGCGGCGTACTTTGACAGCCAACTAACATAGTGCAAATGATGAGAGGGGAAAGTTTAAGCAATTTCATAATGATAAAGTTTGTACTTATTGTAATGGTGTAAATTTAAATTCTAATCCGCCAACTTAGTAAGACACATCAGAGCTTACAATAATAACTGAATTACTAAAATAATGTTATGAATAATCTAGAATTTTATCTAAAGTTGACAGTTTGAAACACTTAACTTTGTTTTCATGGTTCGTCTTTGGTCCGACAATAATTAACGTCCAATCGAGCGCTTCACAGGCTTTTACATCCCACTCTGCATCACCGAAATAAAGCACCTTCTGCTGCGGTTCTGCACATTGATTCGCTGCTTTTTTCATGATTTCACAACGATCATAGTGATCATTAGAAGAGAAAAGTTGAATCCCGTTAAGATCAAAGCCCGCAGACTTCAATTTTAGAATTGCGGTTTCTCCCCACCCTCCCGTCGCAATGGACATGGTATATCGACTGTCATTCTTTATATTTTTGAGAAAACGAACTGCACCATCTATAGGTTTTGCAGGATGCTTAGATAGATAATCTGAGACTTTTTGAATAAAAATTGGCTTAACTTGTGCTTCCAGTTCTTCAAGGGTTTCGCTCAAATTGTGTTCGTCGATCACTTGTTTAAGTATCCCTCGATCGGAAACATATTGATAACGGCTCCAGTCCGTGTCTATGTGAATATTCTTTGCTTCTTGGACTGCAGCAACAAAACAATCGGCATCAAAGCCGTTGGAGTCGATCAGCGTCCCATCAATATCAAACATGATATGCATATTACTCAGAATCCTTTTATGTCGTTGAATCAGTGACCGTAACGTTCATTGAACCCAAAGGTAGCTCAGTATACTGATTCGTCTCGATGTCAAAGACAGACACGCAGGTTTGGTTTGCTGGCATACGTGCAATGACCTCTCCTGTAGGGTGAATGATGACACTCTCCCCCATCACCTTCTTGTCTCCTACCTCATTAAGTAACTTGGGCCAATTACACTGAATGACATAACATTCCAATGAACGCGCCGTCTTTGTCGCATTCGCAATAAAGCCACTTTGCGTTTGGGTGCGCTTCAGATCGATATAGCTAGGCCAAAACAGCACATCAAGGTTTTTATCACCCAGTTCACTTTCTAACATCACGGTATCATCGGCTTCACGGCATAACATCGTCGACACCTTATAACCGTAAAAATCGGCAGTTGGCTTGTCACTGCCAGGCGTAAAGAACCGATGTTCGCTATCAGTCAGACCGACTTTATCCCAGTGAGTGATTTCGTTACCCTGCTGGTCAATCAACAAAAAGCTATTGTAATAATTGCCAAGTTGATGCCTTGGATAGCCTAATCCGACAGCGACTCCATAACATTGACATTCTGCTTTAACCCTTGCCATAGCAGCTTCAACCCATTTCGGCTGGCATTCTTTCACCACATTCCGATGAAAGCCCGTTATCGCAAGCTCCGGAAACAGCAAGATATCGGCACAGGAATGGTAATGTCGAATGACGTCTACAATGACCTTGCTGTTTTCAATCGTAGTCCAGCTCATCGGCATCTGGACAACCGCCACTTTCATATTCACTCCCTGAATAAATTGAGTTAGACGAGTTTTCTTCTCAAACCGGCCTTTTCTAAAATACGCGTTGAGATCTCCTCCACTGAAAGTGAGGATGTATTAATGTAAGGGATTGCTTCACGTCTAAAAAGCATTTCTACACTGGCAAGCTCATGTTGACACTGCTCACTGCTTGCATAATCACTGCCTGAGAGCCTATTTTCTCGGATCTCAGTGAGACGCTCAGCATCAATCGTTAAACCGAACAATTTGTGTCGATTCATTTCGAACTCAGGCAATAATCGCAATCGTTTTAGATCGTCATCAATAAATGGGTAGTTCACCACTCGTAGACCGAACTGCATTGCCATGTAAAGACTGGTCGGTGTTTTTCCGCTGCGTGATACACCAAGCAGTATGATATCGGCGGATTCTATATCCTTAAGACTCACTCCATCATCATGAGCCAAGGTGTATTCGATAGCCGCAATTCGGTCGAAGTAAGTATCCGTATCTTTGCTGACACTTCTTGAGCGTTGCAATTTGGGCTGTGGCTTCATTTCGATATCACTGCTGACTCGCTGAACCACGCTTTCTAGTACATCATAACAATGTGCAGGGGCTTTAAGCAGTTTTTCACGTATCTCAGGCACAACAATAGAGAAAAACACTAGTGGCTTCTCTCCAGTTGAATTATAGGAAATATCGATATTTTTCAATAACTCAGCAAGTTTCTCTTCAGTTTCGATGAAAGGGAAGGTTTTTTGGTTGGGTTTGAAAGGAAATTGACCCAGAACAACATGCCCTAATGTCTCACAAGTAATCGCCGTACCGTCAGAAACATAGAACACATCACGACTTTGAGTATTCATTTGCATTTTTGTTTAATTTTTAAAATTATTTTGATTAGGATGTTAACCATAATATCGATAAAAAAACTAGGTGGACATTACGTGCCCCACAGCTTTTAAAATTTGTCGAAAATTTTTTAAGCCTTCACGTAATCGTTTGCCATTATCCCTACAGCTGCAATGTTTCTGGAGAAAGACATGCAAAAGAACACACTCTGGTTCAACGGACTATCCATGGAAGATGTCGACAAAGTCGGCGGTAAAAACGCTTCTCTTGGTGAAATGGTTTCTAACTTATCTAACGCTGGCGTTTCAGTTCCAAATGGATTTGCAACCACTTCATTTGCGTTCAATCAATTCCTCGACTTCGAAGGGCTTGACGATCGTATCCACCAGCTTTTGGACGATTTAGATGTCTCTGACGTTGATGCGCTTCGCAAAACAGGCGCAACTATCCGTCAATGGGTTCTCGACGCGCCTTTCCCTGCAGACCTTGAACAGGATATCCGTACCAATTACCAAGAGCTTATCGAAGGTAACCCTGAGTTATCCGTTGCGGTACGCTCATCGGCAACAGCGGAAGACCTACCTGATGCATCGTTTGCAGGGCAGCAAGAGACTTTCCTTAATGTAAAAGGCATCGATGCTGTACTTGAAGCAACCAAGCATGTTTATGCTTCGCTGTTCAATGACCGCGCAATCTCTTATCGTGTCCATCAAGGGTTTGACCATAGAGGTATCTCTCTTTCAGCAGGCATCCAACGAATGGTTCGCTCTGATAAGGCATCTTCAGGGGTGATGTTCACGCTAGATACCGAATCTGGTTTCGAACAAGTGGTCTTTATTACTTCTGCTTGGGGCCTTGGTGAGATGGTGGTTCAAGGGGCGGTCAACCCCGACGAATTCTATGTTCACAAACCGATGCTTGAAGCGGGTCACCACCCTATCGTCAAAAAGACCTTTGGTTCTAAACTGACAAAAATGATTTACTCTGATAATCAGGAAATTGGTAAACAGGTCGACATTGTCGATACTGACAACGAAGAGCGTCATGCTTTCTCACTCAATGACGAAGAGATCAAAGAACTTGCTAAACAAGCGATGATCATTGAAAAACACTATCAGCGCCCAATGGATATCGAGTGGGCAAAAGATGGTATTGACGGTCGTTTGTACATTGTACAAGCTCGCCCTGAAACGGTCTGTTCACAAAGCGAACAAAATGTCATTGAACGTTATGAGCTGAATCGTAAAGCAGATGTGTTGGTGGAAGGCCGTGCCATCGGTCAGCGTATCGGCGCAGGTAAAGTCCGTTTGGTGGACTCTTTAGACCAAATGTCTTTAGTTCAAGACGGCGATATCCTCGTAACCGACATGACTGACCCTGATTGGGAGCCAGTGATGAAAAAGGCGTCAGCCATTGTCACTAACCGTGGCGGTCGTACCTGTCATGCCGCTATCATCGCTCGTGAGTTGGGTATTCCAGCCATCGTTGGTTGTGGTGATGCCACAGAACGTCTTACTGATGGCGACCTAGTGACTGTGTCTTGTTCAGAAGGTGAAACAGGCTACGTTTACAAAGGTGAATTAGATTTCGAAATCAAGCGCTCCGCTGTCGATGAACTTCCTCTACTTCCGACGAAAGTGATGATGAACGTGGGCAACCCAGACCGTGCATTTGATTTTGCACAAATCCCAAATGAAGGGGTTGGCTTGGCGCGTTTGGAATTCATCATTAACAAAATGATTGGCATTCACCCGAAGGCACTCTTGAACTTCGACGCCCAAAGTGACGAGATCAAGGCAGAGATCAATCAGCGAATTCGTGGTTACCAAGACCCTATTGACTTCTATGTCAGCAAAATTACGGAAGGGGTTGCCACCATTGCCGCCGCATTCTGGCCAAAGCGTGTGATCGTTCGTATGTCAGACTTTAAGTCGAACGAATACAGCAACCTTGTTGGCGGTCAAAGTTACGAACCGCACGAAGAAAACCCAATGCTCGGCTTCCGTGGTGCTTCTCGCTACATTTCGCCTGTATTCGAAGACTGCTTCGAACTAGAAACATTGGCAATGAAGCGTGTACGCAACGAGATGGGCTTAAAGAACGTAGAATTGATGATTCCATTTGTACGTACCCCAAGCGAAGCTGCGTCAGTCATCGATCTACTGGCCAAGTTTGATTTACGACGAGGCGAACAAGGCTTAAAAGTAATCATGATGTGCGAACTGCCGTCAAATGCGGTATTGGCTGATGAGTTCTTAAAGTACTTTGATGGTTTCTCTATTGGTTCAAACGATATGACGCAATTAACGCTAGGTCTCGATCGTGACTCAGGCGATGTCGCTCACCTATTCGATGAGCGTAACCCAGCAGTCAAAGCCATGTTGAAGATGGCCATTGATGCAGCCACAAAAGCCGGAAAGTATGTCGGTATCTGTGGTCAAGGCCCATCCGATCATGACGACTTAGCGAAATGGTTGATGGATCAAGGTATTAGTTCAGTATCTCTTAACCCAGACACTGTGATCGATACTTGGCTGAAACTGGGTGAAGTAAACCAAGGCTAACTTGTTTAGTTAAACTTATACAATAATCAAGGGCACTTTAGTGCCCTTTTTTTCTTTTATCATTTCGACTATCGCTTCGATAGATCTCTTGCCAAAATCAATGCTAAACCAAACACTTGCATTAATAACGCTAGAATTTTGTACCCTTCTTGTTGTTCAGACAAAGTCTGTATCTGATCCATGATCGACAAGCTTTCAAGGTAAACTGCGTCGATACGATCGCGTAATTCAGTTTGTTGCTCATCAATAGCACGCATGACTTGCTCTACCGACATTTCATCTAATCGTGCAGGTTCTACCGCCATCCAGTGAGCGAAATAACGATTAAAGATGTTTAACGCCAATATATTGCCCTGAGCATTAAGCAACAACCACTGTTCTCGCTTTCTTTCCAGTGTATCAATGGATACCCAGTCTCTTTGTATTGAATGATCATTAAGCTGCTTGCTTTCTACCAAGCTCATCGTTCTATTGGATAGCTTGTCCAAGACGAGTCCCGTCAATAAAATTGCTGCCACATTGAGTGCGAGCCCAATCATCACCATGAGCCACGCAGGAGGACGTTGTAAGCTAACTTTGCTCATCATTCACTCCCTAAATAATACGATCCCAAGGCAGATAGATAGCATTGATCATTGCTAATGCCATGATGTCAGCAAAGGTCAACACCATACCGCGCACACGAAATTTTAATTTTTCTTTCAAAATACCGTACGCATGGCACACTCTTCCCAATATCAGAATGCCTCCACAAATATGAATGATCAGTTGAGGTGCTTGGTTTATCTCTGCTAATCCCATTAAGATCAAGATGATCGGTATGTATTCGGCTGCATTACTGTGCGCACTCCGAGCAATCATCAACGCTTGATCGCCGCCATCGGCATACGCAATCCTGTGTTTACGACGTTGCTTAATGACTTGTATGGCTAACCAAACAAGTAACAACCCCATCCATATTCCATAAAATGCTGTGACCATTTATCCTCTCACTAAGCCATTAAGAAGCGCCCTGAATAACCGCTTTAAAGTATCCTGATGTGAGCTGGCAAATTGCTTGAATCCTGCCTCACTCGACTTAAGCATAGAAGGTGACCAGACATTGATGGTTATGAGATACAAAAAACGCGAAGCCGTCATGACTTCGCGTTTTCTTTAATCAAGATTGACGTTTAACTGCGCTACAATTTAGCCTTTTGCTAAATGTTTCACAAAAGTTTCAATATCTTGACGCGTAGTATTTGGGTTTAGGAAGACCGCTTTCTCCCCAGGCAAGTAAAGACACTGGCCGTTTTCGTCGTAGTGAGTACGAGCGATTGAGTCAATCCAGTTGGTCTTCAAGTGCTTTCCTTGACGCTTAAGGAAGTTATTACGGTGGTAGGTCGTTTTATTGACTAGGCTATCCATGTAATCCTGCTGCGCTGAAATTTCGCGTTCTTCTTGGAACGACTTTTCCGCATCAAGACCCGCTTGAGGCTCATAAAGACGGAAAGTCACACTCGGCCCTTGGTTTTCCGCCGAAACAACGGTGCAGTTCGGCAGCTCTGCTAACAGCTGACGGAAATAGTTGGCATTTTGAAGACCGTGAGCCAACAGCATTTGATAACCTTCTAATCCCATAAACTCAAGTGCTGAGTATGCCGAAAATACACCGACCGCACTGCGTGAACATTCGATGGTCGACTGCAAGTGAGTGTCTTGCTGCAACTTAGCTTCGAAGTAAGAGAAATAGGTCGGGTCTTGCTTCAAGAACTCCATATCGGCTGCATCTTTGACTAATACCAAACTCGACGTGTACGGAACATAGCCCCACTTTTGGAAGTCAATAGTGATGGAATCCGCGAACTTCATTCCCTTCACTAATGACATGGTATTCTCTAAGCCTTCTAACGTCGCTGGGTTGATACCCAGTGGATTCTCGTCAAAGTCATATGGATTGAAGAACGCAAGAGCCCAGCCCACCGCTGCATCCACATGGATATGCGGGCGATACTTAAGCTTGTGCTTACGAACGGCTTCTTCACGAATGTCATAAACCGCTTCAATATCATCAATCGCAAAGGTATCCGTCGTACCACACGTCACCAAAATGGATGGTACATCGATGCCTTGACTTAAACACTCATCCAGTTGACGCTCAAGATCATTCAGATCCATTTGGTTGTCAATGGTGATCTTCACGCGACGGACTTGGGTTTTCATGTTGACACCAAGCAGAGTCAAGTTCGTCATGTTTGAGTAGTGACCCGCTTGAGAGTTCATCATAACGAAGTTCTGATCGGCCAAACCTTCTGCAACAGACTCAGGGAAGGTTTTACGCAGACCAAGTAGGTATCCGTAAAGGTTACAGAAAGTACCGCCTTGAGTGAATAAGCCCGTTGCTTTTTCAGCGTCGTAACCAACAAGATTCGCCATCTGACGAACCACCAGTTTTTCTAGTTCAGTGGCGCGTCCAGCGTACTCACTGTACACCAAGTTTGGGTTAGCAATAGTGGCTAGCATTGCGCCATGAATCGCGGGGTCACAAGGTGTAGAAATCACGTTTTCTACTGATTGCGGGTCTTCCCAGTTTTTTGACTTACGCGCAGCAAACACCGCTAAGTCATCAAATGCGCTATCAGTATCTTTAACTTTTTCAGGGATCATTGACACGTTTTCTAACGCATCAGAAAGGTCTTCGCCGCCCTCAACACTAGGGTTACGACGTCGACTTACCAAGTCTTGAATAGTCGGAATTTGGTAGATCGGCCAGCGTTGTGGATCACGTCCGAAAAACTGCTCAAGTACTTGAGCGTAACGCTGTTGAAATTGTGAAGTAACTGTATTCGCTTCTGCGTCCTGCCAGAAGTTACATACGACTTGGTTCATGACCAACTCCTATTTGTGACAAAATAACGTTGGGCGTCTCACGTCAGCTCCATGCTGTACGCAAATTCAGTGAGAGTCGCCATTTGGTTAGACATGGGTCTAACTCAATAATGAGCGTTGTGTTTGACACTCGTTCTGCATTCAATACGTTGTTGCATGCTTTATAAGCAAGTGAACTCATCAAAGTTGCCGCAAGTAACGGCCGGATAAGAGCACTTGATTATCAAGCATGAGCTTCGCTCTCCGTATCCAAAGGCTCACCTGCGAACAAGGTAGACCGTCGTTGATACGTAGAAGCCGAAGCTCAATATTGGTTTAAACGCTTAGCGTAATTTGAAGTTGGCGACCAGCTTTTCTAAGTCTTGATTTGATGTATGTAAAGATTCAGTCGCTTCAACGGTCTGGCGTCCACTTTCCACCAAGGCTTCAACGATCTCTCGAATGGCTAACATGTTCTTGCTGACTTCTTGAGTCACAGCACTCTGTTGAACTGTGGCCGCAGAGATTTGATTTCCAAGATCGTCAATTTGACTGACTGCCTCACTCATACTGTTGAGACTTCCTGAAACTTCCGACGATTTGTTCGCCGTGGTTTGGCAAGTGTTTTTGGTGTTTTCCATCGAAGAAACCACACCATTAGTGCCTTCAAGCAGTTGGTCCAGCATGTCTGAGATCTCAGTCGTACTGGTTTGCGTACGAGCCGCCAAGGCGCGAACTTCATCTGCAACAACCGCAAAACCACGACCTTGCTCTCCTGCTCGAGCCGCTTCTATCGCTGCGTTTAGCGCGAGAAGGTTGGTCTGCTCAGAGATCTCACCAATCACATTAAGCACTTCGCTAATTTTATTGGCATCGGTATTCAACGATTGAATTCGGATTGACATTTCGTCGACTTCGTTCACTAAAGCGGTCACCGTTTCGACAGCATTATCCACAACATCGAGAGAGAGAACAGCCTCTTTACGAGCCGATTCAGAAATTGAAGCCGATTGACCAACACTTTCAGCAACACTGCGAGCACTTTCACTCATCTCTTCAATTGCAGTGACGATTTGATCGGTTTCTGTCGAATGTGTTAACAACATGGTTTCATTTTCTTTTGCCGTCATGCCCACTTGCTGCGTATTGGAAGAAATAGATTGGCTCGCTTGCTCAATATTCAGCATCATCTGTTGCAGGCTTTGGGTGAACGTGTTGAACCCTGTACTGATTTGAGCAAGATCGTCTTCCCCTTTCACCTCTAAACGACGTGTAAGGTCACCGTTACCATCAGAAAGATCCAATACCGCTTGCTTCAGTTTTAAAAGTGGCTGGTATGCATAATTAAGAACAACGACGATAGCAACAAGGCTGAATATGAACAGCACAAACCCAGTCAATACCGCAGACTTTTGAGTCTCATAAACTTCTTGCAAAGCTGTGTTTTGGTCGACAAATACCATCAGAGTCCAGTGCATCTCTGGGGACAGAACAATTTTCTGAAAGTAGCCATCAAAGTCGATATCCAGATAGACAAACTCAATATGACCCGCATGCTGTGAAGCAAAGGCTTGTTCCATAGGGATAAACGTCTCGCTTACTTGGGAAGGAGTACGGCCGATATCATTTGGATCATCACTCGCAAAGAAAACATTATTACGATCTGTCAACGTTGCAGCGCCACCAGCAAATCGCATGGTGTTGATCTGAGCAATCACTTCATCTAAGTCAATTACCCCTTTCAACACACCGACAACGATCCCGTTATCACGGATAGGGCTCACAATGTTGATCACTTGACTGTCTAAAATCGCATCATAACTTAGGTCTGTGATAATAGTGCGATTTTGAGTTACTGCTTCTTTATACCAAGGCTTGCGAGTGGCATCGAACTGTTTATCTGCAGCAAATGACATCATAGTGCGACCGTCATTGTAGCTAACCACTACATTGGCCAACTGAGCTGTTTCTGCGATTAACTTTATAAGGGTCTTATTTTCCGTATCGGTGAGATCTGCATCAAAATGTCCTGTGGCGATATCAATTGCTGTGACTTTTGATTGAACCCAGGTCTCCATTTCAGAGACGTGGGATTCCAACTTTTGTGTGGTTTGTAATTTAAGAGCTTCAACCATTTTATCTTTTAAAGTGGCTACGTTTATTCCACCTAAAATGATTAAAGATAAAGATATGAGTAGCGCAACACTGGCATAGATGCGCGTTTTAAAACCTAGATTCATACGACCTCAGTTATCTTGGGCTATCGGAAAATTCGATAAAACTAGCTATGCCCGAGCTATTTAGTCCGCATTTTCACAACGGACAGCTCAGGGGACATAGATATATCTTCTTGATTTTTTTTAGCTTGCAACTACTTTATGCTGCAGTTGATAAAAGCAAAACTAAGGCAAAACAACAAATTGCACAACAACGGATTTAACTGAGCTTAATAAAATAAACCCCAAGTCAAAAATACCCCCCGCATCTAATGACACTTATATCATTAGCCATTAACACTTTGTTTCATTGGCGTTTATAAAATGTTCTTGGCGTGAAACACCTCCCAGAAAATTCAAAATCAATTTAATGATTGAACAATAGCAGTCACCCCACTGATAAAGCACAGAACCAGTGCCGCAATGCGTATTTTTTCTTTCGGTAAGTATCCCGTCGTCATCATCGCTAATTTATAACCCAACCAAGAGGCCGGAATAAGAGGTAAAGTAATAACAACATGATGCCAAGTAAAATAACCTGTCGGAACTTGGACAATGAGCGATAAAATCGAACTCACGACAAAAAATGCCGAGAGATTGCCGCGTAAGCGGTTAGCGTCTTGGTGCTGAAGTAAAATCGCCATAGGGGGACCACCAATGGCCGAACTGGTGCCAAACAAACCAGAAAAGAAGCCAGCGATCGCCATTCGTCTTGGTGTCGGTGTCAGCCGCACAGGCATCAGACTTAAACCAACGGCGGTCAAAACTAGAATACCAATCCAAAGGGATAAGACTTGAGTCGACACCATCACTAAAAGTGCGCCACCGGCGAAAGAACCTGGAATTCGTCCAATCAACGCCATTTTAAGTCCCCCAATTTCGACACTGTCACGGTGCTTCATTGCATTCAATATTGAGATAAACAAAGCGACGAGGCAGATGGGTGCTGGTACATAATCTGGAGAAAGGATGAAGAGAATTGGTGCCGTCACTATCGCTAAGCCAAAACCAATCGCACTTTGCACAAATGATCCTAAGAAAATTAATAACATAGCCAGAATTGCCGTCGTATCCATTATCGTTCGACCTCCACTAAATTCCGATAAATCTGATGATGTCGCTGTTTTTAATTCACTTTTTAAGCGAATTCAATCAATTGCACTAAAATAAATTAGATAGTCAATAAATCATTGTGGTGGTCTATGGGATTGGAAAACATCTATCGAAGTATCGTTTGCCTAGGCATCTACTGCTTTGTCCCTGCTGTTTGTGCAGGGAATACTGAGATAAATCAGTTTACAAATCACTCCAACAGCACGACGCACCTGAGAATCTGTGGCGATGCGGTAGAATGGCCACCTTACACCTATCAAGTCGGCGGGAGCGTTCGTGGCTACGATGTGGATGTATTAACTCAAGCATTTGAAGGGAGTGGTTACACTTGGGAAATTGCATTAACCTCTTGGACAAGATGCTTGAAATTGACCAAATCTGGTCACTACGATATCGCTGTCAGCGCGGCGTACAGTCGACAACGTGATGCTGATTACCTGTTGACTACCCCCTACTACAGTATCCAACCTGTTTACATTTTCTCACCGGAAGCGTTTCCGAGCGGACTCAACTTTGATGACCGCCCCGCACATACCGTTAAAATTTGTGGGATTTATGGCTATAACTATGCTGGATTTAATTTACCTGCAGACACCATAAAGCAAGAAAGTGTCTCCCTTTATTACACACTAAGACAGTTGCAACAAGGTGAGTGCGAGGCAATATTGTTTTGGCAAGAAATTTTGGAAGGCTACAAGAAAGCTTTTAATGTTGACTACCTGAAAGATAAGTATCACGTTTCACCATACCCTTCTCAAGAAACGGAGATGCATATGATGATTTCACGAAGAGCATCGAATTCTTTGCAAATTCTTTCCATTCTTAATCAGAAATTCACAGAAATGAAGGAACAAGGGAGCTTTCAAAAATTGCTTCATCAATATGACGCCAAAGACGTAACAAGTTCAAACTAGGTAATTGAGTTCAGCTACTGTTCAGTTCCACTGTAAACGCCCCACTAACCCACGGGGCGATATGATTAGTGTTTGAAGTTCCAAGGCAGGAGCGCATCGATATTTGGCT
>JBHOHG010000031.1:0-33565 GCA_043422575.1 bacterium sp. HQB-39
GAAGCTTTTCACCTCTCCAACACTGCCAAACCCTTGTGGTGTCTGCCGTGTCGGTGGATGCGCATTATAGGGAGTTCGAACTTGAGCGCAACCCCTTTTTCAAAAAAAAATGCAAAAAACGAACGTTCGATGAAATAACCACCAAAAACGCAAAAAAGAGGGTAAAAAACCCTCTTTTTCCATATCCAGACGCTGAATTAAATGAATGCGTACGCATCTGCGAACATGCGGTCACGCTTCGCTTGCTTGTTCTGAGTAAATGTCTCACGCGCCGCTCCCGCCATTTCAAAGCGACCGGCAATGTAAATATCATAGCTTTCTAGGCTATCGAAGTCTTGATTGATTGCTTCGAGCACATTTCCTAGTTTACCTTGCCACTCTGCTGATGCTTCCTCGACCACTGGAACAAAATGAACATTGCTATGCGTCTTAGCAATTTCCAGCAATTCTTCTTTCGCATACAGTTGGCGCTCATCCTTGGCACCCCAATATAGGAAGATCTCATTGGTTTTCTCTTGCGCTACACAATGGTCAAGAATAGAGCGCACATAACTAAAACCTGTACCACCAGCAATGAGCAGTACTGGTCGTTCACTTTCTTCTTGTATCCAAGCATCACCATGTGGCGCATCGATTTCAATATCACCACCCGTAGCCAAAGCTTGCTTCATCGCTTCTACTACTTCCAATGCGTATGCATTTTCTTCTGCGGCACCAATATGAAGTTCTAGTTCACCTTCATGACGACATGGACTGCTAGCAATTGAGAATGGACGTTTATCTTTCTCGCCCATCACTACCATTAAGTATTGCCCTGCTTTAAAGTTCACTGGCGTTTCAGGGTGCAACAAAATTTGATAGGTATTACAAGCTAAAGGCTCAATGGACTTTACTTTACATTGGATGGTCATTTTCTTCCTCTTACTTACTCTACTTACGTAAGCACTAAATTACTTTCTTTATATAGCCTACACGTTGGGAACATCGTTAGATTGACAATCGTATCCAACACCCCATCGCGCGTAGCTCATTATGAATAATCAAAAGAAAGAGACCGTAAAACGTTGAGCCAGTCTCTCCCTCTATAAAATTAATGGTCTAAGATACCTAACTCAGCCCAAATTGCATCGATCTTCGCCACCAGTTCTGGGTCTTTCTTAATCGGGGTTCCCCACTCTCGTGTCACTTCACCCTCAAACTTATTCGTCGCGTCTAAGGCCAGCTTTGAGCATCGCCCTTCGTTCGCAACACGTTGTAGAGTGTCACGGGCAGGATCCATGCGAGTGGTAATGGCCCAGATGACATCATTCCAATCTCTTGGATTCACATCATCATCACATAAAATAAGGAACTTAGCGTCAGTGAAGGTATCTAGCCATTGCCACAGTTGGTCGATCACGGGACGTGATTCGCCACCTTGAGTCTTCTTCATCGTCGCAATCGCAAAACGACTCTGTCCTGCCGCTTCTGGTACATGCAAATCGAGCAAGCCATCGATAGATGCGATCGCGTGGTCAATATCCTTCTGAGTCACCTCTTTCACGTCACGATGAGTAATCTCAGGTAAAGTCGCATTTTCAGCATCCCATTTAATGGTCGCATCCAGCCCCATCTTAGAACCCAACCCAACCACAGGTGAAGCAAAGTCCAAAGAGTCGATAGGCGTGTTTTCAATCATAAGCGTGTCACGCACGGGCTCCATGTTGTCTGACATCGCACGGGTCACTTCCCCCCAGTCACGCGCATTGACTGATTCATCACAGACAACGACAAACTTGGTGTACATAAACTGGCGTAAGAAGGACCATACTCCCATCATCACGCGTTTAGCATGACCTGGATATTGCTTCTTCATGGTGACAACCGCCATGCGGTACGAGCAACCCTCTGGCGGCAAATAGAAATCTTCAATCTCTGGGAACTGCTTTTGCAAGATAGGGACGAAGACTTCATTCAAAGCCACACCCAATACCGCAGGCTCATCTGGCGGACGGCCAGTATAGGTACTGTGGTAAATTGGGTTATCTCGCATCGTCACGTGTGTGATCGTGAATACATGATGCTTCTCTTTCTCGTTGTAGTATCCCGTGTGATCACCATAAGGACCTTCATCAGCATATTCCGTTGGGTCGATATAGCCTTCGAGCACAATTTCAGCGCTGGCAGGAATCTCAAGGTCGTTACTGATCGATTTCACCACCTGCGTTTTACTTCCGCGTAACAGCCCCGCAAACGCATACTCAGACAAGGTATCAGGAACTGGCGTCACCGCACCTAAAATCGTGGCAGGGTCAGCACCAAACGCCACTGATACAGGGAAAGGTTTACCTGGATTCGTTTCCATCCAATCGCGCAAATCCAATGCACCACCACGGTGAGCTAACCAACGCATGATGATTTTATTTTTGCCAATCTTCTGCTGACGATAAATACCTAGATTTTGACGCTTCTTGTTCGGTCCACGAGTCACTGTCAGTCCCCAAGTCAACAAAGGAGCAACATCGTCTTGCCAACAACTCATTACGGGGATCTTATCTAAGTCAACGTCTTCGCCTTGCCAGACAATGTTTTGACACGGTGCTTTTCTTAGACGTTTGGCTGGCATGTTCAACACTTGTTTGAACACGGGAATTTTATCGATCGCGTCTTTAAAACCTTTTGGTGGTTCAGGCTCTTTAAGGTATGCCAACAACTTGCCGACCTCACGGAGATCTTTCACATTAGAACGCCCCATGCCAATGGCCACACGCTCTGGCGTACCAAACAAGTTGGTCAACACAGGGTAATCGTAGCCGACTGGATTTTCGAACAACAAAGCAGGGCCACCAGCACGCAATGTGCGGTCGCTGATTTCCGTCATTTCATAGTCAGGGTCAATCGGATGGGTAATGCGTTTGAGTTTGCCTTCACTCTCTAGATGATCAAGAAACTCTCGTAAGTCCTTAAAACTCATAGGCCTTCTTATTGGCTGGTTAATCTGTCTGCAGTATATCAAATAGGGGACCTGTTCGGTCCCCTAAAATTGTATGGTCTTTTGTCGCCAAAAGCGTCCCCTTGATACGCGCCTCGCCCCCCATCAGTTCAATACAGATTGAATCACCGATGATTTCACTTTATTGGTCGATATCAATTCTCTTAGCCAAATACCATGCCCCTGCTTGGCGAGTGCGCGAGCAACTATAGGCGCTTCTTCGCTGATCGCCATTTTCGCAATCAAAAATTCTTTGACTGCTGGACTCAATGGATGGGACTGACTTAGAAGGTCAATGGCTTGCGTCTTTAAACTTGGGTTATTCGTCGCGCCCATCAATTGCTGCAATGAGAACGAGTCTCCCACTTTCGCTAAACGCTCCACTTCTGCTTGGCTAATATGGTCAGCGCGCATACGCCAAAGCATATCGTACATAGCGCTGCTTTCCCCTTCATGGGCAAGTCGTACAACGATTTTGGTCGAAGGTAGCCAAGCGGTGACTTTGGTTTCCGTTAACTGGCGGATCAAATAATCTAGCGCTTCTTCTGACAAGCTATCAACTTCTCGAAGAAACAGCGCTTCTCTTTGCTGTAACTGGTATTGATTCCCCGTAAACCATTGCTCTAAATCTAACTCTTCCCGCTCAGCGGCTAGCACGAAATCGAGCACGCTAATGTCTTGCTGCCAGCGCTTTAAAATACGATGCGCGATCGCCGTATAGTGAAACGCAGGCACCGTAAACTCATAGCCGTCACCACGTTCTAGAACTTGATAGGTAGGGTGTAAACGCACTTGCTCTTCGACAAACTTCGCCATCGCTGGCGTTAAAATTAAATCTTGTTTCTCGATGGATTGGAGCAATAAGTATCTGACCACTTCTTGGCGTGGCATAGATATACGTTCTAATGAAAAGGACAGCTTATCCACTTGATCGAGGATCGCGTACTGCATGAGCTGTTCTGTTTGACGCTGCGCTTGAGGTTCCTGATACCACTGGCTGACCGAAAGCGGTGACAATTCCTTTGCCGCTGTGAAACTCGGAGTGACTAACAGTGATAGAGACAGGAGAAGAGACGACAACATTCCTTGTTGCATGTTAACCTCCCGATAACAATTACCTTAATCTTGACGAGGAATTAGGGAAATTGCAAACAAAAACGCTGCCCATGGGAGCAGCGTTTAATAAAAAAATGTAATCAGCAGTTTCAGGGATTACTGGCGACGCATTGCATCAAAGAACTCATCGTTTGTTTTGGTCATTGCCAATTTGTCGATAAGGAATTCCATCGCATCGATTTCCCCCATAGGGTGAACAATCTTACGTAGAATCCACATCTTCTGCAGTTCTTCGTTCTTCGTGAGAAGTTCTTCACGACGCGTACCTGAACGGTTGAAGTCGATCGCTGGGAAGACACGCTTCTCTGCAATCTTACGGTTCAGGTGGATTTCCATGTTACCTGTACCTTTAAACTCTTCGTAGATAACTTCGTCCATCTTAGAACCGGTATCCACAAGCGCTGTCGCTAGAATTGTCAGGCTACCGCCTTCTTCTACATTACGAGCCGCACCGAAGAAACGCTTTGGACGATGCAGAGCGTTCGCATCTACACCACCTGTCAATACTTTACCTGATGAAGGTACAACCGTGTTGTAAGCTCGAGCAAGACGCGTAATGGAGTCAAGCAGGATAACAACGTCTTTCTTGTGTTCAACAAGACGCTTCGCTTTCTCGATAACCATCTCTGCAACTTGCACGTGGCGAGATGCTGGCTCATCGAACGTTGACGCGATCACTTCACCTTTTACAAGGCGCTGCATTTCGGTTACTTCTTCTGGACGCTCATCGATAAGCAAGACCATCAGTTCACATTCAGGGTGGTTGTAAGCGATGCTTTGTGCAATATTTTGCAGCAACATCGTTTTACCCGCTTTAGGCGGAGCAACAATCAGACCACGCTGACCTTTACCGATTGGAGAAGCAAGATCCAGAACGCGAGCAGTAATATCTTCCGTAGAACCATTACCACGCTCCATCACCATACGCTCGTTTGCGTGCAGTGGCGTTAAGTTTTCGAAAAGAATCTTGTTACGTGCGTTGTCAGGCTTATCTGCGTTAACCGTATTGACTTTCAGAAGTGCAAAGTAACGCTCGCCATCTTTTGGTGGGCGGATTTTACCGGCAATAGAGTCACCAGTACGTAGGTTAAAACGACGAATCTGGCTAGGAGAGACATAAATGTCATCAGGGCCAGCTAGATATGAACTGTCTGCGCTACGTAGGAAGCCGAAACCGTCCTGAAGAATTTCCAGAACCCCGTCACCGAAGATGTCTTCACCGCTTTTCGCATGGGCTTTTAAGATGGCGAAGATGATGTCTTGTTTTCTTAGACGCGCTAGGTTCTCAAGACCTAAACTTTCACCAAGTTTAACAAGCTCAGACACTGGTCTGTTCTTCAGTTCAGTAAGGTTCATGGTGGTGGATTCTTTTTTAGTCAAAATAGGATCTGTAATTTAGTTGGATGATATGTGGTCTCAGGATCGACCAAGAAGAGAAATTTTTGTTCAATTAACGTGCGATAAATTAGCACTAAATATAATCCTAGTCCAGAAATTAAAAAACAAAACCGTGCTTTCTAAATTGTGCACGGTTTTGTCATTTATTGCTGCCTGATTATAGGTTTGCGTCTAAAAACTCTTTCAATTGAGTCTTAGAAAGTGCACCAACTTTCGTTGCTGCCACACTGCCATCTTTAAATAGTAGCAATGTCGGAATACCGCGAATACCAAACTTTGGTGGTGTACCAGAGTTATGGTCGATATTTAGTTTACCGATAGTGAGCTTGCCTTCGTATTCCGTTGCGACTTCGTCCAAGATTGGGGCAATCATCTTACAAGGACCACACCACTCTGCCCAGAAATCTACTAGAACAGGGCCTGCAGCATTCAGAACGTCATTTTCAAAACCGTCGTCAGTTAGCTGCAAAATCTTATCACTCATCTTCCACTCCAATGTGCTTTATCGAAACTGGTTGGATGATAACCAGTAAATAGATGCCCTATTGGAATGTATTTACTTTCGTATTGCAAGCTTTAGCTGATATTCTATAGCCATGAAAAAGACACATATCACAGAGCAAAAGTTCGCCGATTTGGGTTTAAACACCCAAGTTATTGAAGGCTTAGAGAAAAAAGGGTTCGAGTTTTGTACCCCAATCCAAGCTAAGGCGTTGCCGGTATTGCTCACCGGCCAAGACATTGCAGGCCAAGCCCAGACGGGTACAGGTAAAACCCTTGCGTTTCTTACTGCCACTTTTAACCACTTGTTGAACACTCCTGCGCACCCTGAGCGTAAAGAGAATCAGCCTCGCGCCATTATTATGGCCCCAACTCGTGAGTTGGCGATTCAAATTTTTAATGATGCAGAGCCGTTAATTGCATCAACGGGTTTGAAAGCAGGTCTTGCTTATGGCGGTGAAAGCTATGAGAAGCAACTCGCAAAATTAGAAAAGGGTGTCGACGTTCTTATTGGTACAACAGGTCGTATCATCGACTTCTATAAACAACGCGTATTCAACTTGAATAATATTCAAGCTGTGGTGTTGGACGAAGCGGATCGCATGTTTGACCTTGGCTTTATTAAGGACATTCGTTTCTTATTCCGCCGTATGCCAGAGCCAAAAGATCGCCTGAACATGCTGTTCTCTGCGACCTTGTCTTACCGTGTACAAGAATTAGCGTTTGAGCACATGCACAATCCAGAGCATGTCGTGGTTGAGCCAGAGCAAAAAACCGGCCACCGTATTCAAGAAGAGCTGTTCTACCCTTCAAACGAAGACAAAATGGCACTGCTGCAAACATTGGTCGAAGAAGATTGGCCTGAGCGCGCGATCATCTTTGCCAATACGAAGCATCGATGTGAATCCATTTGGGGTCATCTAGCCGCTGATGGACATCGTGTGGGTCTACTCACCGGTGATGTTCCTCAGAAAAAGCGCGAACGCATCCTTGAGCAATTTACGAAAGGCGAGGTGGACATCTTAGTCGCTACTGATGTCGCGGCTCGCGGTCTGCATATTCCTCAGGTAACTCACGTCTTTAACTACGACCTACCTGACGATTGTGAAGACTACGTTCACCGTATTGGCCGTACCGGTCGTGCAGGTGCAAGCGGTCACTCAATTAGCTTTGCTTGTGAAGAGTACGCGATCAATCTACCTTCAATTGAAGAGTACATTGAGCATGCGATTCCAATGTCTGAGTATGATTCCAGTGCCCTACTTCGTGATTTACCAGCACCACTACGCATGCGCTCTTCGCGCCCGCAACAGCGTCGTACCAATACTGGCGGCTCTCGTGGTGGCAACCGTAAGCCGAATAATCGCCGTCCAAGACAACCGCGTCAAACACAATAAACTATAAAAACATTGGAAGCATGAGTCGTCTATGAATCAAACAGGTACCTCTCCGCTGTTCGCAGCCATCGACCTTGGGTCGAATAGTTTTCATATGCTGGTCGTGCGCCATATAGATGGTAGCGTGCAGACCATGGCAAAGATAAAACGCAAAGTCCGACTGGCCGCAGGGCTCGATGAGCATAACGCTCTGAGTTTAGAAGCGATGCAGCGTGGCTGGGACTGTTTGAGCTTATTTGCTGAGCGTCTCCAAGACATCCCTAAAGAGAATATTCGTATTGTGGGCACGGCTACCCTGCGCACCGCGACCAATGTGGATGTCTTTTTAGAAAAAGCCAATCAAATCTTAGGTCATGACATCAATGTGATTTCTGGTGAAGAAGAAGCCGCGACGATCTACAAAGGGGTCGCGCACACTTCTGGCGGCTCTGGCCGACGCTTAGTGGTCGACATTGGCGGTGCAAGTACCGAGCTGATCATTGGTGAAAGCTTTGAAGCCAAAGCCCTTACCAGCTTAAAAATGGGCTGTGTGACTTGGTTGGAAAACTATTTCAAAGACCGTCAGCTCAGTGCACAAAACTTTGATGCCGCCATCGAAGGTGCCAAACAAACACTGACCCCAATTCTCGAACGCTATAGCGAGCTCGGTTGGGATGTCTGTGTCGGTGCATCTGGTACAGTACAAGCTTTGCAGGAAATCATGTTGGCACAAGGCATGGATGAAGTGATCACCCACGCCAAACTCAAACGCCTACAAAAGCAAGCCATGCTTGCAGATCACTTAGAAGAGTTAGAAATTGAAGGCTTAACCCTAGAGCGAGCCTTAGTGTTCCCTAGCGGCCTATCTATCTTGATCGCGGTGTTTGAATTACTCAATATTGATGCCATGACCCTTGCTGGCGGAGCACTTCGTGAAGGTCTTGCTTATGAAATGGTGGACGAACTGCGCCAAGAAGACATTCGTGCGCGCACCATTCACAGTGTACAAAGCCGCTATCAACTCGATAGCCAATACGGTCACCAAGTGGCGACATTAGCTCGCCAGCTGCTTGATCAAGCCGGTGGCAGTCAATGGGTTGCCGAGCCGCAAGGCGCGATGCTGCTAGAATCCGTGGCGCAAATGCATGAGATCGGTTTAACCATCGATTTCAAAAAAGGTGGCGAACACAGTGCGTATTTACTTCAGCACTTAGATTTACCAGGCTTCACCCGAGCTCAAAAGTTCTTTATTGGAGAGCTTGCTCGCCGATATCGTGAGCAATTGACCTCACTCCCTGAGCAACATGCGCTCTCAGGCAATAGCGCGAAACGAGTACTGCGCTTACTTCGCCTTGCCGTACTTTTAACACATAGACGAAACCCAGAGCTTGCACCTCAAGCCACTTTAACCGCCGAAGGTGACAAACTGTCCCTAACCATCGATGCCAAATGGTTAGCCGCTAACCCACTCACTGCCGCTGAGCTCGAAATTGAGTCTCATCGTCAAAGTGATATTGGCTGGCCGTTAACGATCCATGCTCGATAGCTTTTTCAGGATGACGAAACTCTATAAAAAAAAGACCCAGACAAATGTCTGGGTCTTTTTTATCGCGATTGGGCCTATTCGACTTCCTCGTCCTCAATAAGAAAGTCAAACTTCTCGGTGTCTTATCTCGCCGCTCCCATCACTTTAAAGTTAGGGTTCTGCGCAGTCAGCTTCTTGATTAAGAAATTCAGCACCACACCGTACATTGGCACAAACAGCCCTAGGCTAATGATCAATTTAAAGCCGTAGTCCACCAGCGCGATTTCCATCCAGTGTTCTGCCATAAAGGGATCACTGCTTTGGTAGAATGCAATCGCAAAGAAGGCAATGGTATCTAATGCATTACCGATCAACGTCGAACACGTCGGCGCAATCCACCATTGCTTTAGCTGGCGAAGACGGTTAAATACGTGCACATCCAAGATCTGCCCCAACATATACGCCATGAAGCTAGCAATTGCGATTCTCGCCACAAACAGGTTGAACTCACTCAGCTGAGCTATCCCTTGGAATTGCCCCTCGAAGAACAGTACTGACAGGACATATGACACCGCTAAAGCTGGCAACATCACAAAGAAAATAATACGGCGAGCCAATTGCGCCCCAAAGATACGTACCGTTAAATCTGTCGCTAAGAAAATAAATGGAAAAGTGAAAGCACCCCAGGTGGTATGGAAACCCATAATGGTGAACGGCAGTTGCACCAAATAATTACTGGAAGCGATGATAATTAGGTGGAAAGCCACCAAATATAAAAGGGCGTTGCGCTGCTGCGCAGGGGTAAAGTTACTCATGCGGTTACCTTTTTAGTTTGGTTTGGGGGTGAGGGAACCCAAATCGAACTTACGTACCTGACGTAAAGTTCTCACCAACAGTGTTAAACATCCACTCGACGTGTTCGAGCTTTAAACGTTTTGCTTAAAAAGCGGTGGATGATTATACAGACTCCTAACTGGCAAACAAGTCACTGATGAATAGCAAACGTTTGACTATTCCACGTCTAAAATGACGCCCAAGGATAAAGAGGTTTCACGTGAAACAACCTCAGATAGCAGTGAGTCGCTCACCTCAAGGACATGGAGATGAGCCATAAAATAAAATGAAGGGGATAGTTTTAATGGAACGAGGGGTTAGAAGCCTTTACGGAACAAAGTGGCAAGAAAGTCCAGCTCGTCGCGACTCTCTTGTACGACCAATGATTCAAACCACAGCGATTCACTGTAATGTTCAGCCTTGAGAAAAAGACGACAACCTTCAAAGTCTATCAACCAAGAATGTACATCGGCATCCCACTGCTTTTCTATTGCTGTCGCAGATAGGAGTGCTAATAACTGGTCACCCAACTCTGGAAAGGAATCTAAATCGAAACGGGGCCCCGAGACGATTAACTTGCCTTCCTCCGCCATATATTCAACCAGTCCGAATTGGGGAGCATGTTCAATCTTAGCCATGGTGTGTGATGTGTTCCTGTATCAAATCTAAAAATGGGTCCGCGTACTTTTCCAACTTACGCTGACCAACGCCGCTCACCGCTAGCATTTCTCCGTAAGACGTCGGCAAGATTTCCGCCATGTCGATCAAGGTGGCATCACTAAAGACCACATAAGGCGGTAAGCCATCTTCATCGGCAATCGACTTACGCAGTTTACGCAGTTTAGAGAAAAGCTTCTTATCGTAATTCTTGCTCGATAACTTCTCTGATTTCGCGGCTCGGGCTGCCGTATCTAAACGTGGAACCGCTAACTCTAGCTCCATATCGCCACGCAAAAGCGGACGCGCTTCTTCTGTCAACTGCAAGGTCGAATTACGGGTGATGTTTTGCAGTAGCATACCTTTATGGATCAGCTGGCGAAAAATACTGACCCAATAATCATGGCTATGATCACGTCCAAGACCGTAGGTTGATAGTTTATCGTGTCCATTCTCACGAATACGGATGTTCTGCATACCGCGCAACACCTCCACCACGTAGCCAATACCAAAGCTTTGGTTCACTCGATAGACACACGATAAAGCTTTACGCGCTTCTTCAGTCGCATTGAAGTGTTTAGGAGGATCAAGGCAAATATCGCAGTTGCCACACGGCTTTTCACGATACTCGCCAAAGTAATTGAGTAGTACCTGACGTCGACACGTTTGAGCTTCAGCAAAAGCCCCCATCGCATTCAGTTTATGTGCTTCAATCTGTTTTTGTGGCCCGTCATCTTTTTCATCCAACATACGACGTAACCAACCCATATCCGCAGGGTCATACAACATCATGGCTTCCGCAGGGAGTCCATCACGCCCCGCGCGCCCTGTCTCCTGATAATAGGACTCAATATTACGTGGGATATCGAAGTGAACCACAAAGCGGACGTTGGGTTTGTTAATCCCCATACCAAATGCCACTGTCGCCACCACAATTTGGATATCATCGCGTTGAAATGCTTCTTGAACATAAGCACGTTCGTCCGCATCCATTCCAGCATGATATCCAGCGGCACGAATGTGGTTGTTGCACAGCTTTTCGGTCAGCATTTCGACTTTTTTGCGGCTGCCACAATAGATGATGCCACATTGCCCTTTTTGGTTACCTAAGTAACGTACCACTTGAGAAACAGGCTTATGTTTTTCCACCAGCGTGTAACGAATGTTTGGTCGGTCAAAACTACCAAGATACACATGCGGTTCAGTCAGTTGTAAACGAGCCAGAATATCATTACGAGTCGCATCATCGGCCGTCGCCGTTAACGCCATAAAAGGCACATGAGGGAAATTCTGTTTGAGCTGACCGAGAGCGGCATATTCAGGGCGAAAATCATGGCCCCATTGTGAAATACAGTGCGCCTCATCGACCGCAATCATAGAAAGAGGCAGGCTTTCTAAACGCTCAATAAAATCTCGCATCAGCACACGCTCTGGCGAAACATAAATCAGCTTAATCGAACCTGCGTGCATGCGGTTGTACACACTGATCAGAGCTTCACGACTCATAGTAGAGTTAATACACTCTGCGGCGACCCCATTGGCCTTTAGCTGGTCAACTTGGTCTTTCATTAATGAAATGAGAGGGGAAATCACCAAAGTGACCCCATTTCTCACTAACGCTGGGATCTGATAGCACAAGGACTTACCGCCACCCGTTGGCATAATCACCAAGCTGTCTTGCCCTGCAATCGCAGCATCGATCACTTCCTGCTGACCAGTACGGAATGATTGATAACCAAAGACATCCTCAAGCACAGATTGTGCATTCAGTTCTTGGTTATCGGACGATTGGGCTAGCAAGGTCGAAGTCATGGGCTCTTAGAGTAGTCAAGTGAACATCGCCACCCTTACGGTGGCCAAGAAAAAAGCAGCGCACATTGTATACCCAAGGTATAACCAAGTCACCTTGATATCCCCAAGTCATCGTGATGAAGATGGCTTAGCTGTGAGGGTGCTGTTGACGCATAAGGCATGAGTTTAATAGCAAGACATGACCTCAACGTGCCAGCCAATCACTCAAGCAGCGCCGGTCACTCGGGAAGTAAAACAATCAATATGGAATTCTCTATTGACTGATCCCTCCATCCAATGAGATAGATGGATCTCTTATCGATTTTTCTAATAACTAGGTCGCTCTTTCATGACACCAGAACAACAGCAACGCGCCAAACAAGGCATATTCTTTGCCATTGGGGCTTATACCATGTGGGGAATTGCCCCTATCTACTTCAAAGCACTGCAAGGCGTGCCTGCTTTAGAAATATTAAGCCATCGCGTCGTCTGGTCTTTCGTTCTACTGGCTGCCTTGATCCACTTTGGGCGACACTGGCGCAATGTGAAAGCCGTTCTGAAGAATAAAAAACGATTACTGTATTTAACATCGACCGCTTTATTAGTCGGTGCTAACTGGTTGATTTTTATTTGGGCCGTCAATGCCAATCACATGCTCGATGCCAGTCTGGGTTACTACATAAACCCTCTGATCAATGTTTTATTAGGCATGGCCTTTCTTGGAGAGCGTCTACGACCTTGGCAATGGTTCGCTGTCTCTCTCGCCGCCGCTGGCGTAGTGGTCCAGCTTGTCGTCTTTGGTTCAGTACCTATTGTTGCCATGGCACTGGCTTGCAGCTTCGGTTGCTACGGTCTGCTGAGAAAGAAGATTGGCATTGATGCCCAAACAGGGCTGTTTGTTGAAACCATGGTTTTGTTGCCCGCAGCCTTAATCTATTTGATTGGGTTTGCGGATTCAGCCACTGCCAACTTAAGCCTTAACCAATGGCACACGAATCTACTGCTTATCTCAGCAGGTATCGTCACCACCCTGCCCTTACTCTGCTTTAATGGTGCGGCCACACGTCTTAAATTGTCGACATTAGGCTTTTTCCAATACATTGGTCCCAGCCTTATGTTTCTACTGGCCGTGTTGGTCTATGGCGAACCCTTTACCGCTGATAAAGCGATTACGTTCGCCTTTATCTGGGGTGCCTTACTCGTATTCAGCTTTGACGGCCTGAAATACAGCAGGAAAAATCGTAAACAGCGCACTCAGTGATCGTTTTTTACAAGCTTGCGCATTGATAGCCAAGTATAACCAAGCGAGGCAGTATCAAGCAGCCGACCATATTCGGCCGAGAAAAGCGAACTTTCCTCTCGGCCTTCTCTTTTCATTGAAATTCATGATTTCTGCACGGCACGAGAAGGAACAATGGACAAAGTTGATTACTATAAAACCCCTTCTTGTACCTTTAACCTCATAGAAGGTCATTATCAGAATTTTGCTTTTCAACGCCATTATCATTTGGATTTCCATCTGGGTCTTATCACTCACGGCCAGCAAAAGTTTCAACATAAAGGCACCCAACATCATGTTGGACAAGGACAAATGATCATAATGCCCCCAGACGAGATCCACGATGGGGAGTCGATTCATGATCAAACTTACCAAACTACCGTGCTTTCTTTTGATCCCAACGCATTAAGCGATCTTGCCGATCTGAGCAAAAACGGTCAAATTATCAGCTTTAATCAATTGATCGTGTCGGATCGTGCTGTTTTTTCACAAATATTTAACCTTTGTGGCCTTCTTAAAGCGCAAACGATTAGCCAACTTGCTAAAGATTGCTTACCTCTTGAAGGGTTGGATCAATTATTTACCCGATATGGATCGATCCAGCCGATGCGTTCTGCGCCTCTTGGGATCCAAACAATTGAATCAATTAAAGAATATTTACTCGCGCATTTAGACCAAGCGGTCACCTTGACGGAATTAGCACAGCTTTGTGAGCTATCGCCCACGCAATTTCAAAGACGCTTTAAAGTCTCCACAGGATTAACGCCGTATGCTTGGTTCGCACGGTTACGTCTCGAGCAAGCGATGGTGTTACTCAAGCAAGGTCTCTCAGGCACTGAAGTCGCACACCAAATCGGCTTTTACGATCAAGCCCACTTCAGTAAAGCGTTTAAACGCGCCTACGGCGTTTCTCCCTCCCAAATCCGCTAATCTCACCCTCATGACGCCAAATAATGAGGGTGAGCGAGTGTCGATTATTTACAAGCCATGACGGCTGATTCGGGTCACAATCCATTACTGTTATTCATACAATGGAACCTCATCATGAATGAACTCACCATTCTCATGACCTTAGCCAGCGTTCATCTGATTGCTTTAATGAGCCCAGGTCCCGATTTTGCCCTTGTGGTACAAAGTGTAAGCCGCTTTGGTCGTCGTACTGGGATCGCGATTGCTACGGGTCTCTCTACCGGGATCTTATTGCATGCGTTGTTTAGCATGACAGGGATCAGCTATTTAATTCATGCTTCTCCAAATTTGTACCTCGCGGTTCAATTAATTGGTGGCAGCTATCTGATCTTCTTAGGAGCTTTGGCTCTGAAATCTGTAGGCTTACATCGAAAACAAAGCAAAGTCGCAGCGTCTCCTCTCCCTAACGCTAGCGACAATCTCGACCGAAAACACTCGTCTGCCTTTATCAAAGGCATCACCACAAACTTACTCAATCCCAAAGCGTTGGTCTTTTTCGTCAGTTTGATGTCTTCACTCGTACCTACCGACATGTCGACGACAGGCAAGGGAGTCGCCGTCGTTCTCCTATTTGCTCTGTCTATGATGTGGTTTTCACTATTAGCATGGCTACTCTCGTCATCCGCCCTGCAAAAAAGGCTCTCTAAGCTGACGATTTATATCGATGGTTGTTGTGGGGTTTTATTTACTGTGATTGGCGTCAGTATTTGGATGTCGGTGTTGCAATAACGCTGATTAATTCGCCACTGCTTCCATCATCAAGAGGAGAAATCGAGGTAAAAAACGCTCTTTTCCCAAGGAGCTTGTAAGAGATCTCTCACATGGAAGTACGTAAACGACTTTTTATCGCTAAGAAATTAAGAGAAAAATCACCCTATCTCATTGTTTTTAATGAGTTTGAACATTTATCGCACAGCAGTAATACGAAAAAGTGAGATCTTCATCCATTGTTGCTCTGCGTGAGTTCGGTAATATGAATCCTGTCGGAAGGATACTGACATGGAACAGGAAATTACCAAGGATTCGGTAATCTTCAGGAAGAAGATTCGGTTGTACAGGATGTATGATCGGCATGGAAAGCGAATTGGACATTGAACGGATGCATTAGTGACTAGGATGGTTGCTACTACGGATGGGACATGGACACCTCTGGACGAGGAAACGGATTCAACATCAGGATGATGTGAAGGACACCGCTCAGGGAACAAGTGATGAGAGCTAACTAGGACAGTTAGTGGACCAGGATAAGGTCAAGGACACCGCTAGGATGGCGACGAAAGGAATACGCTGAAGGAACACAGCACACTATCAAGGATTTGATGCAGGGAGCATCTTTAGTAGCCGGATTGCTGCGAGTAAGACTATAACCCCGATGGGCTTTGCCCTCGGGGTTTTTCTTTTTTGGCGATAAGCGGTAGGTAACCATTTGACCTCGCTGTTCTCCCCACACACTTTACCCACTCTCTACATTTACCATAGCGCTTAGATTGCACTTCTCCTTGCGATTGATCGCAAAAGCTCCGTTTCCATTCGAAATTCTCTTTCTAAGCTCTAATCTCAATTGACGTACTTTGCGTATAACCAACGAATTTGCCCATGTCGTTGAAGGGTATATAAAGGAGAATCACCGATGACATCCGTTTCATTCCAAGGAAACCCTATCCCAGTTTCTGGATCATTCCCAGCAGTCGGAACCAAAGCCAAAGCCTTCGAACTTGCAGGTGCCGATCTCAGTAACGTAAATCTGGCTTCTTTTGCTGGTAAACGTGTTGTTCTGAACATCTTCCCAAGTATCGATACCGGTACTTGTGCTCAGAGTGTTCGACAATTCAATCAACGTGCTGCGACACTCAATAACACTGAAGTTGTGTGTGTTTCAGCAGACCTTCCATTCGCAGCCAGTCGTTTCTGCGAGTTAGAAGGCATTGAGCATGTCCAACACTTATCTGTTTTCCGTAGCCGCAATTTCACCATTGATTATGGTGTCGCAATTGCTGTTGGCCCGATGGAAGGACTCACGGCTCGCGCCGTGGTTGTCATTGATGAGCAAGGTACCGTGATTCATAGTGAATTAGTCGCCGATCTCGCCGCTGAGCCAAACTATGATGCTGCGCTTGCGGTGCTATAAATCATAGACCGATTGAACGATTACAAAGCAAAAGAGCTGCCTTAGGCAGCTCTTTTTGATGTCGCGTAGTCTTAGAAAAATAGGCTTCTAAAAGACCAGCTCAGTTACAGCTTCTCTAAACGTGCGTATGCCGTCACAAGCCATTTGATGCCTTCCCCATTGAAAGCCACTTGCACGCGACCTTGCGGACCGCTGCCTTCAAAGTTAATAATGGTGCCTTCACCAAATTTAGGGTGACTCACGCGAGATCCTAACGCAAAGCCGGTCTCATTGAAGTTCTCTTTCACTGCCGTTTGACTAAAGCGACCACTGCTTGCAGGGCGGCTCACTTGCGCTTTCATACGAACTTCATCTAAACAGCCTTCTGGCAGTTCTCGAATAAATCGTGATGGTTTATGGTATTTATCTTGTCCATATAAGCGTCGCATTTCAGCGTAGGTCAAATACAGTTTTTCCATTGCGCGAGTCATACCAACGTAGCAGAGACGACGTTCCTCTTCCAAACGCCCTGCCTCTTCTGCTGACATTTGGCTCGGGAACATTCCTTCCTCAACCCCAACCATAAAGACCAGAGGAAACTCCAAGCCTTTGGCACTGTGCAAGGTCATCAATTGAACCGCATCATCAAACTCGTCCGCTTGCCCTTCACCCGCTTCAAGTGCAGCATGGGTTAAGAAAGCCGTAAGCAATGTCATGTCTTCCGCTTCTTCAGGCTTTTCAAATTGACGGGTCGCCGTCACAAGCTCTTCCAAGTTTTCAATTCGAGCTTTAGATTTCTCGCCTTTTTCCTGTTCATACATCGCAAACAGACCCGATGATTTGATCACGTGATCCGTTTGCTGATGCAGAGACATTTCATGAGTATCGTCTTCCAGAGCATCAATCAACTCAACAAAACGTCCCAGCGCCCCTGATGCACGACCAGTCAGTACTTTTTCTTCGATGAGTGCCATACTGGCTTGCCACATAGTGCAGCCGCGATCGCGTGCCGCGAAACGGATCGTCTCTAGGGTTTTATCCCCTAAACCGCGTGTTGGTGTATTCACCACACGTTCAAACGCCGCGTCATCATTACGGTTGGCCATCAGCCTCAAATAACTCAGAGCATCTTTAATTTCTTGACGCTCGAAGAATCGCATACCACCGTAGATTCGATAAGGTAATCCCGCTTGGATCAACGCTTCTTCCAGCACACGCGATTGGGCGTTATTACGGTACAGCATCGCTGCATCGGTCAGCGCGCCCCCTTTCTCTTGCCACTCTTTGATCTTGTTCACGGCAAAACGCGCTTCATCGAGTTCATTGTAAGCGGCATAAACCGATATAGGGTCTCCCACCTGACCCTCTGTCCAAAGCTCTTTACCCATGCGCTCAGTGTTGTTCGCAATTAGGGTGTTCGACGCTTCTAGAATGGTTTTTGTAGAGCGGTAGTTTTGCTCTAATCGGATGGTATTCACACTTGGGAATTCCAAAGTGAATTTCTCGATGTTCTCCACTTTAGCACCACGCCAGCCGTAAATGGATTGATCATCATCACCCACGATCATCACGTGACAATCAGGACCAGCCATCATTCGTAACCAAGCATATTGAATATTGTTGGTATCTTGAAACTCGTCGACAAGGATGTGTTTAAAGCGAGCTTGATAGTGCTCGCGCACAAACTTGTTATCGCGTAAGAGTTCGTGCGCCCTCAACAGTATCTCTGCAAAGTCCACCAATCCAGCGCGATCACACGCTTCTTGATACGCGGTATACAGCTGCAAATAGGTCTTGGTAACCGGATCGCCATAAGCGTCAATATGCGATGGGCGTAGCCCCTCGTCTTTTTTTCCGTTTATCCACCACGCAACTTGGCGTGCTGGCCATTGTTTCTCATCAAGATTTTGCGCCTTAAGCAGTCTTTTAAGAAGACGCTGTTGATCATCACTATCGAGGATCTGAAAGTCTTCAGGCAAACGAGCGTCAAGGTAATGCGCGCGAAGGATACGATGGCAAATACCATGGAACGTGCCGTTCCACATCCCAGAAGCACTGCCCATCATCAATTCTTCAATACGACCACGCATCTCTGCTGCGGCTTTGTTGGTAAAAGTCACAGACATAATTGAAAACGGCGAAGACTGCTCAACGGACATCAACCAAGCAATGCGATGAACGAGCACACGAGTTTTACCACTGCCCGCACCCGCCAGTACAAGCAGGTTTTCTAGAGGCGCAGCGACCGCTTCGCGCTGCTTGTCGTTAAGACCATCGAGTAAGAGAGAAGGATCCATCATGAGAGAAGCTACTGGTTATATATACATAGAAATTGATTATAACCTAAACAGCTCAGCGCTTCAGAGGAATCTTGCAAGATTATCGATTTTTTATCTCCTTTATAATCATGTAGATAGTTACAAAAAGAGCAACTTTGAACATTTTTTTAACAATTATTTGAAAGTTTTTTCGCCACTTTCCTATCTTTTAGGATAAGCAAGTTGATGAATCGCTTGCCAATTAAAGTAAAGGATCACTTCCAGAGGAAACTACCATGAAAAAATCAAATCTTGCTGTTACTGCTGCTGTTACGGGTCTACTAGCGATGGGTGGAACGATGTTAGCTGCTGCTCCTGCGGTCGCTGCTGAAAAAGAAAAATGCTACGGCGTCTCTAAAGCAGGCAAAAACGACTGTGCAACGAAAAGCAGCTCATGCGCAGGTACAGCGAAGAAAGACAACCAAAAAGACGCTTTTGTGGTAGTGCCAAAAGGTCTTTGCGGCAAGCTTACTGGTGGCAGCACTAAATCATCTTAATTGCCCCGACTAAAGGTGAGTAACTTGCTCAGGTTACTCACCTCATATTCGCCACAATAAGGATAATTACATGGCCAGGTTACATCCCGACATAGGGGTCGGCTTGCGAACCCCACATCTCGATTACTTTGAGCAATACCCTTCCCAAGTTTCTTGGTTAGAAATACACAGTGAAAATTATTTCCAACCTTACTCGATACAAAGACAACAATTACGCCGTATCGCTGAGCATCACCAAATCAGTTGCCATGGTATTGGTTTGTCTCTGGGCTCAGTTGCTCGTGTGAGTCAACCTCACATCAAACAACTGAAAGACTTAGTGGATGAACTCTCTCCCATTTTTGTCTCTGATCATCTCAGCTGGAGTGAGCATGGTGGGCACCATTACAATGACCTGCTCCCTTTACCCTATACCGAAGAAGCGTTAGACGTTTTCTGCCGTAATGTGCTTGAAGTACAAGACGCTTTAAAAAGACCGTTGCTGATTGAAAACCCATCCAGTTATACCAAGTTCTCTCACTCAACCATCAGTGAATGGGAGTTTTTGAGCCAGATGCAGCAACGCACAGACTGCCGACTCGTACTCGACATCAACAATGTCTATGTCTCTTCTTTCAATCACCATTTCGATCCTGAGCACTATTTGGCGCAGCTTCCTGCTCATGCCGTGGATGAAATACATTTAGCTGGCTTTACTGTAAAACAGTTCCCAGAAGGTGAAATTTGGATAGACACCCATAGCCGCCCGGTGAGCGACAACGTGTGGGAATTATATCGATTATGGTTGGAACAACACGGCTCTTGTCACACCTTAATTGAATGGGATTTAGACATTCCATCGCCAGAAGTCCTGCTTGCTGAAGCAAACAAAGCCAGTCAACTTGTGATCGAATCGCAGCAGATCAGAGGAGATGCATCATGAAGCTCGCGGATTTCCAAGCCGAGTTCACCGCCGCCATTCGTTATCAAAATGACGGTTCAGGATGTGGGATCCACAGTGATGCGTTCACCAGTGAGCAGAGGCTGCAAATTTATCGCAATAACTTTGTCGTCGGGTTGGTTGAGATTTTGCAGATCACTTATCCCATGGTGGAAGCTCTCGTCGGAGAAGAGTGTTTCTCAGCTTTAGCCCGCCATCACGTCTTACACCACCCACCAGTTCATGGGGATGTGAGTGACTACGGCGAGGGCTTTTGTGAAACACTGACTCTCTTTGATCAGGTGTTGGAGCAAGCGCCTTATTTACCTGAGGTCGCAAGGTTTGAATGGTTTCTCGATTTAGCCCGCCAGCAACAGCAACATGTCGCCCTAGCGGTAGACCTGAAGCCATTACATCAACTCAGTGAGGTTACTTCGCAAGAGCAGGCACAGCTTGTGTTTCACGTGAAACCTGGTGTGCTTGCTTTCGAAAGTTGCCATGCCGTCTTTGACCTGAAAAAAGCCATCGAGTCTCAACAATTTGATGACTTGACGTTAGACCAACCTCAGTTTGGCATCATTGATGCCAGTGCCCCCGACATCATAGTGACGCAGCCTTACCCAGAGTCGGTCACTCAATTGCTCCATCAGATGCTGCAAAAGCACCCACTCGGCACCATTCCATCGGAGCAATTAATGAGTCTTAATACCGTGATCCAAAGTGGCGTGATCGCTGGGTATAGCCTATCCCCTTATCGTCCAACCATACCTCAAGGAGACCACCATGAGTAATACAGCAAAGTCATTGATCACCACTTATGATCAAGGCATCTTTAAAACACAGTCCGTTGTTATCCCTGCTTTGTTGCTGTTTTGTCGACTTTGGGTCGCTTGGGTTTTCTTCAACGCAGGTCTAACGAAAATTGCGTCTTGGGATAGTACGCTCTACCTCTTTGAACTCGAGTATCAAGTCCCACTGCTCCCATGGGAATTAGCGGCCTATCTTGGCACCGCAGCCGAGCTTATACTCCCTATATTTCTCGCTCTCGGCTTATTTGCTCGACCAATGGGGCTCGCGTTATTTGTCTTTAATATCGTCGCGGTGATCTCTTATCCCTTATTGTGGGAAAAAGGGTTCTACGATCATCAGTTATGGGGATTGATGATATTGATGGTGGTTGTTTGGGGAGCGGGACCGATATCTCTCGATTACTTGTTAAAACGAAAATTCACGGGTTCGCAAAAAGATGAATCACAAGCTTGAGGGATAATAATATATTTCGCTGACAACAAAAAACCCGCTGAAAGCGGGTTTTTCTTATTTACTTAGGAAGGCAGCTAATTCGTCTGCTGATATACCTTGCTCGGAAAGTTGCTTGGCGAGCTCTATCACTTGCTCATCTTTACGAGACTCAATCACTCTTTGAAATTGGAAAACAAGATCACGGAGTAATTCAAGTGGAACCTGTTTCGCTGCGCTGCGGATGCGCTCTTCACTTTGGTTGCCGAGCTCTGTCAGCATCTTGCCAAACATCACTTTCTCTGGTGATTCATCCAGCTGCTCTAACAGGCGAGCCATTTCATAAGTAGTTAACGACATTTTTATTATATCCCGTAGCAAGTCGATGTTTTTAAGGAAGCAAAGTGCGCGACAAATATACACTTGTTCCGTTAATAGGAAAACTATAAATAATTTATGTCGGTATTTTTTACAAAACCCTCACACGTTTATGTGCGCTTAATCCCTGCAATGAATTCATTGCCGACGATTAAGCATGAGACAGTTGGCTATGCCAAGATTTTCCGACCTTACTAAAGAGTATAAGTAGCCCCGGTAGAACTAGCCACATATGAAGTGCAATCATTGTGGTTGAGGTCAGCTCAAGACGCTGCATGATCCCGACTAACAACCCTGCTCCGCTCATTTGCATCAAGCCAAGCAGTGCGGCGGCGGTTCCCGCTCGGTCACCAAACGGCTCTAATGCTTTACCTGCCGATGCCCCCAAAATAAGAGCAAAGCCGATCGACGAGAAGAAAATAGGTAGCATGAAGGAGAACGGTGTCGCGACATCAGCCAGTACAAACATCAAAGCGCCACCAATCAGAAGAACCAAGATACCAAACGCCAAGGTTTTGAAGGTGCCAAATTTATCCATGCACTTCGGCGCAAGCATACACGCCACAATATTGAATGCCGCATTGATACCAAACCAGAACGTAAACTCGTTCATACTGATCCCCATCTCTTCCATTAAAACCACAGGAGCTGAAGTCACGTAAGCCAAAATAACCGCCATGGCGAGTAGACACATGGATGCGTGGAAAAGAAACATTGGAGTGCTTAAAACGGACCAATAACGCTCCCACTTAAAGACCGCTTGCGGCTGAGTCGTCGCTGGATTGGTCTCTTTCAAACCGAGCGCAATGGCCGTCCCCGCAATACATGCAAAACCAGCCATAAAGCTAAAGTTCGCACGCCAATCAAATTGCTGGGTCAACCAACTGCCTAAAATCGGTGCCAACGCAGGAATAAAACAAATCGCGCCATTGAGGTAACTGATCATCTTGCCACTCTTTTCAGGACCGAAAGTATCGCGAACTGTTGCGAAAGCTGCTACTGATGTCGCGCACGCACCTAAGCCTTGTAGCAGTCGAGCCATCAGCATCCACTCAATTGACTGAGCACCCCACGCCAATACGGCGCTCATTCCGTAGATCGCGATGCCTCCCAACGCAACAGTTCGACGTCCATACTTATCTGCAAGTGGTCCTGCAAATAATTGTCCTACCCCCATGGCAAATAGAAACCAAGTAATCGTGTCCTGCGCCAGCGCATTTTCAACGGCAAATGTTTGTGCCATAAGAGGCAGCGCGGGCAAATAGATATCAATCGCTAGTGGGCTGAACAGCACCAATAGTGTGAGTAGAACCATTTGACGTTTATTTGTGATGTTTGAATGAGTCACAGGACGCTCCGAGTCATTGGTTATCGACGTTGTTAATGAACGACCTACGTGAAAAAGGGATTGCGAAAAGACCACGTAGGCTAAGGGGTATAGAATAGTGACGGACTGATATGATTGGAAATGATGTATAATCATTACCATTATTCCAAAATGGAAAAGCAGAATGAATATCGAGAAATTGGCCCGCCTCGACCTCAACCTTTTGGTCTGTTTTAAAGTCCTCTTAGAGGAACTCAACGTCACTCGAGCCGCGCAACGCTTGTGCCTCAGTCAGTCCGCTGTCAGTAAATCCCTCGCGAAGCTTCGACAACAATTTGATGACCCGCTGTTTGTGCGCCACTCCCATGGGCTGTCACCAACGCCAAGAGCTCGATTTCTCGAGCCAAAACTGACCGTTCTGATTAACCAATTGGATGCGTTAACCGAGCCTGAAGAGTTTGTCCCAGAAAACAGTTCGATACGTTTCCAAATTGCCGCTGTAGAAAGTGTGTACCCGCTTATCTTGCCCTATTTTTTGCCGGCGATTTTCCAGCAAGCGCCGAAAGTCACCATCAGTACTCATTCTTGGTCAGAGCAAACTTTTCGTATGCTGCAAGTCGGTGAATTGGATCTTGGAATAACAGGTAAAGACATCGATATTAATGACGCCAAACTGACGATGCTTCCGCCAGATGATATCTGTGAGCAGGAAATCTATCGAGATAACCAAATGTGTGTCTTAAGGAAAGATCACCCCATACTGCACCATGGTGAATGGGATTTAGAAACCTATCTTTCTTTGCGCCACGTTCAAGTTCGATGTGATGGCAATGATCGGTGGTTACTCGATTATCGATTGGCTGACATAGGACGTGAACGTGACATCGCCATCACAGTGCCAGACTTTAACAGTGCGGCGAATCTCTGCACCTATACCGATTTTGTGTTTACGGCCCCTAGTCATTTTGTCGAGCTCGCCGCTAAGTTACACGACCTGGTCGTGATGCCTTTACCCATGACGTTTCCACCGATGGCTTATACCTTATTTTGGCACCGAGACAGAGAGAATGACCCTGCATTAAATTGGCTGAAAAATATGATCACACAAAAAACGCTACACCTTAGATAAAAATCGCCCTGTTTATTTGCGTCCTATAGATAAAAAAAGTAGCTTATCAGCCGACTGTTCTCCAAGGCTCGCTACGGGTCTTTTCTTCTGGTCTGTCGATAGCACAACCAGCGCAAGGATACCGCTTCCATAGTCAGAGCACGTGGAGCCATACAATGAAGGAATAACACAGATGCTTAACACTACAGAAAGCCGAGTAGCTGCCATCCGCAGCTGGTTGGTTGAAAATAATCTTGATGCCGTACTTATCCCACACGAAGACGAATTTCTTGGTGAGTACGTCCCTGCACATAATGAACGTCTTCATTGGCTAACAGGTTTCACGGGGTCAGCGGGTGCCGCTGTCGTGACTCAGGACAAAGCCGCGATTTTTGTCGATGGTCGATACACGGTTCAGGTCACCAAACAAGTTCCTGCTGATCTGTTCGAATACCGTCACCTTATCTCAGAGCCAGCACTCGACTGGGTGAAAGATACCCTTGCACCACAAGCTAAGATTGCGATTGATCCAAGCATGCACAGCGGGAATTGGCTCAACATGGCGCAAACTAAACTGGCAGAGTCTCATCAGCTAACGCTATTGGATTACAACCCAATCGATGCGCTGTGGCACGACCGCCCTCAACCATTAGTCACTGAAGTGATGCTAATGCCAACAGAAACGTCAGGGCAATCAAGCGCAAGCAAGCGTGAAGAGATCGCTGGTTTGGTTAGCGCAGCAGGTGCAGACAGCGCCCTACTAACATCATTGGATTCTGTCTGTTGGCTACTGAACGTTCGTGGCCTTGATGTCGCTTGTCTGCCTGTTTTGCTCTCTCACGCAATTCTACATAGCAACAGCGATGTTGAATTTTTCTTAGACCCAGCTCGTTTGCCTGAAGAGTTTACCGCTCACGTTGGCGAAGGTGTCACGGTGCATCACCCAGACACTTTGAAAGATCGTCTAGAAGCATTGAACGGCAAAAAAGTCATGGTTGACCCGGCAACCAGTAATGCTTGGTTTAAGCTCGTACTGCAAAATGCAGGCGCTGATGTGCTTGCTCAATCGGATCCATG
Organism: bacterium sp. HQB-39; assembly: GCA_043422575.1. Lineage (GTDB taxonomy): Bacteria > Pseudomonadota > Gammaproteobacteria > Enterobacterales > Vibrionaceae > Vibrio. The sequence continues at coordinate 25,388 of JBHOHG010000031.1, forward strand.
TGCGCTACCAAAATCAGCAAAAAACCCAACTGAGATTGCAGGCATGCGCGCTTGTCACCTTCGTGACGGTGCAGCTGTCTCTTCATTCTTAGCTTGGATTGATCGCGAAGTCGCTGCAGGTGTACTTCATGATGAAGCGACATTAGCAGACAAACTGGCCGAGTTCCGTAAGCTAGACCCAACGCTACGAGACTTCAGCTTTGATACGATTTCAGCAGCCGGTGGTAATGCTGCTATGTGTCATTACAACCACGAGAACCAACCAGAACCAGGTCGCCTAGAAATGGATACCTTGTACTTGGTAGACTCAGGCGGTCAATACCTAGATGGCACCACAGACATTACCCGTACTGTAGCTATCGGTCAGCCAACTCAAGAGATGATCGATCAGTTCACTCTCGTTTTGAAAGGTCATATCGCTGTCGCTACCGCACGCTTCCCGAAAGGTACCTGTGGTTATCAGCTAGATCCATTGGCACGTCAATTCCTATGGTCTCAAGGCTTTGACTTCGACCATGGTACAGGTCATGGTGTCGGTCACTTCCTAAGCGTTCACGAAGGCCCAATCAGCATTGCGAAGAAAGGCATTAATATCCCGCTTCAAGAAGGTATGGTGCTATCGAATGAGCCTGGCTACTACCGCGCTGAAGAGTTTGGTATTCGTATTGAGAACTTGGAATTGGTGGTTGAGCAAGAGACGCAAGGTGACTTCTCTGTCTATGCTTTTGAGTCATTGACTCGTTGCCCGATTGACCTACGCAATGTCAATGTCGCTCTGCTTACTGACGCTGAGCTGACTTGGTTGAATGACTACCATCAGAAAGTTTGGGACGAGATCAACGAGCTCGTGGATGCAGACGTAAAAGAGTGGCTGCGCAACGCAACCCAAACTCTGTCTCGTTAATCCGACATCTCATCAAACAGGCCATCGCTCATGAGGCGGAGGCTTATGATGCAGCATTAAAAAGGCTCTCCATAGGAGAGCCTTTTTTGTGTTTCACGTGAAACCTTATCTATTTGATAGCGAGAAGCTTAAGCCGACCCCGTTGTCTAGCCAGAATAAGCGGAATGCCAATCACGCCATACCGGATCAAAACCACGATTTCGAATCATACTCTCTACATCTTGAGCACTGCGCTCATCGCTAATCGCAAACTGCTCTAATTCTTCTTCGTCGTTAGCATAGCCACCTGGCTGAGTCTTCGATGCCGCTGACATGCTCGTCACACCCAAAGGTAAAACATGGTCTCTGAATACCGCCGACTCGCGGGTCGATAACGATAACTCAACTTCTGGATTGAGCATGCGATACGCACAGATCAGCTGTACCAACTGTCGATCCGTCATGACCGATTTAGGTTGTAATGCCCCTTCGCACGGTCTCAATCGCGGGAAAGAAATCGAGTAGCGCGTTTGCCAATAGGTTCGCTCTAAATACTGTAAATGCTCAGCAACAAAGAAACAGTCCGTACGCCACTCTTCCAATCCGATCAAAGCGCCAATGCCAATTTTGTCTATCCCAGCTCGGGCAAGTCGATCCGGTGTTTCCAATCGAAATTCAAAATCGGTTTTGTTTCCACGCAGATGATGCTCACCGTACGTCGACGGATGATAAGTTTCTTGGTAAACCATCACGGCATCCAACCCGAGGGTCTTTAGCTCAGCATATTGGTCTTGCTCAAGAGGTTGAACTTCCATGGCAAGGTAGTTGAACTGCGACTTCACGACGGGGAGCATCTCTCGGAAATACTTCATCCCCACCTTAGTCTCATGTTCACCAGTCACTAAGAGCACACTATCAAACTTCATTCGCTTGATGGCCGCGACTTCGGCTTCCACTTCCGTTTTATCTAATGTGCGTCGCTTAATTCGGTTCTCCATAGAGAAACCGCAATACGTACAGGCATTCGCACATAGGTTGGATAAATAAAGGGGAATGTATAAACCAATGGTATTGCCAAATCGCTTACGTGTTAGCGCAAAAGAGCGTTGAGCCATTTGCTCTAGATAAGGCTCAGCAGCCGGCGAGATCAGGGCTTTAAAGTCTTCCAAGTCGATTTTCGGCTTAGCCAAAGCCCGCTCCACATCTTTCGCAGACTTCGCATAAATCGACATATAGATATCGTCCCAGTTGAGCTGGTTAAAACGCTCGACGAAACTCATGGCTTACCTCCTTCCCTTACAAATCGTCCAAGAACGAAGTCAGCGGGCTGGAAGCAACCGCATGAGACACTTGACCTGCCAAGCCTGACTCATAAGCCAATCGTCCAGATTCAACAGCCAATTTGAAAGCCTGTGCCATAGAAACAGGATCACTTGCAGCGGCAATTGCTGTATTCACCAGTACGGCATCGGCTCCCATTTCCATTGCCAAAGCGGCATGGGATGGCGCCCCAATTCCAGCATCCACGATCACGGGTACACGAGCTTGGTCAATAATGATTTCTAAAAAGTCACGAGAAGCAATGCCTTTGTTTGAACCAATCGGGGCGCCAAGTGGCATCACTGCAGCGCAGCCAACTTCTTCGAGTCGCTTACACAATACTGGGTCAGCATGACAATATGGCAGCACAATAAAGCCATCTTTCACCAACTGTTCTGCTGCAGACAAAGTTTCAATCGGATCCGGCATGAGATACTTAGGGTCCGGGTGAATTTCCAGTTTCAACCAGTTGGTGCCTAATGCTTCTCGAGCCAAGTGAGCTGCAAACACCGCATCTTTAGCATTTTTAGCCCCTGAGGTGTTAGGCAACAGGTTCACTTGACTTGCAATCAATGGCTGTAAAATATCGTCTTGTGAGTCTTTCACATCAACGCGCTTCAACGCCATGGTTGCCAGCTCCGAACCAGACGCTGCAATCGCCTCAGCCATAATTTGGCTATTGGCAAACTTGCCCGTTCCAGTGAACAGGCGAGAGTTAAAATTCTTATCACCAATCTTCAGCATGATTACCCTCCTGCTATCGCTTGAAACAGTGAGATCGCGTCACCCTGTGATAAACAGGTGCCTTGCCACTCACTACGTGGTACCACTTGATTATTGATAGCAAAAACACAGCCGATGGCTGGTAAGTTAAACTGCTCAATGATTGACTCTAAACTGCTGTCTTTCATGACGTCATGGGTCGCGTCATTGATTGTAATTTGAATTGATTCCATTGCTCATTTCCTAAGATTCAGCACATGTACTGCACTGAGCGTCTTTGGCTATCTCTAAACGCTGCCATTGCAAAGACAGACCATCGAAGATATGTAATTGACTGGTCTGAAAATGGAACTGACCAGTCGCTAACTTCTGAATTGCAGCTAAAGCTTGATAATTACCCAGTGTTCCAACAACAGGGCCAATGATGCCCGACTCAACACAGCTCTTGGCTTGTGGTAATTCATCAAATGGATATAGACATCGATAGCAGCCTTTGGCGTCTTCTGACTCAGAATAATCAAACACCGCGAACTGTCCTTGCCAACCAATCGCGGCAGCAGACACTAATGGCGTTGATTGTTGAAAACAGACACGGTTAATCATTTGACGTGTGGGCAAATTATCGGTGCAATCTAACACCAAATCCGCCATCATCACTTCAAGTGACAACTGACCTTCCGCGAGTTTCTTATTCAGTGTCCGTACCCGACACTCCGCGTTTAATCCCTTCAACTGTGCTGCCATGGCGACAACTTTCTCTTGACCGACATCACCTTCTCGATACACCACTTGTCTTTGCATATTGCTGCTGTCGACCACGTCATGATCAACGATCACAAGTGTCCCAACCCCTGCAGACGCCAAATACAAAGAAGCGGCACTGCCTAAGCCACCGCAGCCAATGATCAGCACTGTTGCCTCACGAAGCTGTTGCTGACCACGCTCACCAATTTCAGTCAGCGATATTTGGCGTTGATAACGTAGGAAGTCGCGGTCATTCAGCATGGACGGTCTCTTTAACTTGAGAATCAGAGGACATAATGCGTGCAAACTCGTCGATCACGGTTTTTGGCGATTGCGAAAGGGTAATGGCTCGCACCACAGCCAAACTGCTCACACCACAATCCCACACCAATGGAGCATTACTTTGGTCAATCCCTCCGATAGCAACGGTTGGGTAGCCTATGCCTTCTCCATAAGGGATGGTATCGATCAGTTTCTGATACAACGCTAAACGGACGAGACCTTGCGGTTTCGATGGCATGACTTTGGTCGTGGTAGGAAAAATATGCCCTAATGCAATATAGCTCGGTTGAATTTGAATAATTCTGAGCAGCTCATAGTAGCCATGAGTTGAAAGTCCGAGTCGAATACCCGCATTCGATAATTGAGTGAGGTTTGACTCTTCAATGTCTTCCTGACCGAGGTGTACCCCGTATGCGCCATGTTTGATCGCTAATTGCCAATAATCATTGATAAACACTTGAGCTTGATACTGCTGACCGAGTTCAATCGCACGTTTCACTTGCGCTTCCAGATCGGTACGATGCGCGTCTTTAATACGCAACTGAACAGTAGTAATTCCCAGCTTCAGTAATCGTTCAATCCACTCAACACTATCCACTACAGGGTATAGCCCTAGCGATTGTTTCGTTAACGTCGGTGATTCAACACGATCAGAGTCGACTGACCACCCCACTCGAATCTCTAAGCCACTATGCTCTAGAATAGGAATAGGAAACTGCGAGAAGTCCGTTGGCCATGTTTCACGTGAAACCTCCGTCATTGCACGCGCCAATGTCAGCGTATCCTCAATTGGGAAATCCAGCGCAGTTAAGGTGACGGTCCAAGCAAAATGACGACGTTGAGTAGCAAAGTCTTCGATCGGACGTGAACACTGCAACGCTTTAAACTCACTGCCTGCACGCCAAACATCAAGCGTTGTTTCGCCATCCATGACATTGAGATAGACGGTTTCTTCAGTTTTAGATTCAAGAAGGAAAGTCCTTAAATCACGACTTTGATAACGTAGGGTGCGAACGTTTTCATTGACGGTACTCCCACTGCGAAAACAATCTGCACTCAGATAGCATCTGGAATCACCATCTTGAATAACGACGGCTTCTTCCGTAGCCGTCGTCACCTGCAGTTCGTTCACAGCAAACCCTTGTTGCTCTACGAGCAACAAGGCTTGGTGAATCTCATCAACGAAACCTTCCCATCCCAAAGGAACAAGAATGTTTGTCATTTATTCCCCCACGGCTTTCGCAGGATGGTATAGCTCAGAGCCCGTCTCGCGGAATTCTTTCGATTTTTGACGCATTCCTTCCAGAGGATCGTCCAGCATCTTGATTTCAATGGCTTGGTCACGCGCAACCTGCTCTGTATCCTTAGCATACTCGCGTACTTCTTGAGAAATCTTCATTGAACAGAATTTTGGACCACACATAGAACAGAAGTGTGCCACTTTACCTGACTCTTGTGGCAAGGTTTCATCGTGATATTTAAGTGCCGTATCTGGGTCAAGGGCAAGGTTGAATTGATCTTCCCAACGGAATTCAAAGCGCGCTTTAGACAGAGCATTATCACGTACTTGAGCCCCTGGGTGTCCTTTCGCCAGGTCAGCAGCATGAGCGGCAAGCTTATAGGTAATAAGACCGACTTTTACGTCTTCTTTGTTTGGAAGGCCTAAGTGCTCTTTTGGTGTAACGTAACACAACATCGCACAACCAAACCAACCGATCATTGCTGCACCAATACCAGAGGTAATGTGGTCATAACCTGGAGCAACATCCGTCGTTAGCGGGCCTAGCGTATAGAATGGTGCTTCATGACAGTGATGAAGTTGCTCTTCCATGTTCTCTTTGATCATGTGCATTGGCACGTGGCCAGGACCTTCAATGATCACTTGCACATCATACTCCCACGCCACTTTCGTCAACTCACCAAGAGTACGTAGCTCAGCAAATTGCGCTTCATCGTTCGCATCGGCAATTGAGCCAGGACGAAGACCATCACCTAAGGAAAGAGCAACATCATACTTCGCACAAATCTCACAGATCTCACGGAAGTGGGTATATAAGAAGCTTTCTTTATGGTGAGCAAGACACCATTTAGCGATGATAGAACCGCCTCGAGAAACGATGCCAGTCACACGCTTCGCCGTCATAGGTACATAGCGAAGTAGCAAACCCGCATGAATCGTAAAGTAGTCCACGCCCTGCTCTGCTTGTTCGATCAGCGTATCACGCATCACTTCCCAGTTAAGGTCTTCAGCAACACCATTTACTTTCTCAAGCGCTTGATACATAGGTACTGTACCAATTGGTACCGGACTATTACGCATGATCCACTCACGAGTTTCGTGGATGTTTCGACCCGTAGAGAGATCCATCACGGTGTCGCCACCCCAACGCGTCGCCCACACCAGCTTTTCGACTTCTTCTTCAATCGATGAAGTCACCGCTGAGTTACCAATGTTGGCGTTCACTTTTACTAAGAAGTTACGGCCAATGATCATCGGTTCTGATTCAGGGTGGTTAATGTTTGAAGGGATAATCGCACGACCTTCCGCCACTTCTTTACGCACGAACTCCGCCGTAATATTCTCAGGAAGGTTCGCACCAAAGTTTTCGCCAGGATGTTGCTGATTCAGCATCTCATCGCGAAACTTTTCACGACCCATGTTTTCACGAATCGCGATGTATTCCATTTCTGGTGTAATAATGCCTTTACGAGCGTAGTGCATTTGCGTAACACAGTGTCCATCTTTCGCAGCACGGATACGCGGCAAGTTACCATAACGTAAATCATCAAGAGTATCGTCTTCTAGACGTTCTTTGGTGTATACCGAACTCACGTCATCAAGCATCACCGTATCATTACGCTCTTCGATCCACTTCTCACGAAGTTTCGGTAGACCATTGTATAAATCCACTGTGTGGTCAGGATCGGTGTAAACACCAGACGTATCATAAACACGCACTGGATCATTTGGTTCAAAAACGGGATTCTCTTTTGTGCCACCAACAAGGCTGTCAGATAGCTCAATTTCACGCATTGGGACGCGAATATCAGGGCGTGACCCTTCTACATATACCTTTTGAGATTTCGGGTATGGTTGAACAGAAAGTGTATCAATAAACTGTTTTGCTTCCAGTCTCGCTTGTTTGCGACTCGACATAGCATTTTTCCTTGCCTTGTTATTCGACGTAAAGGTTACTTGGGGTAAAAATGCTTGGCGGAAAGATGCGACAAGAGGGATCGAATAGGAGTTGTTGAGCAAACTCTAGGACATTCGATTCTGATAAGAGCACCAAAATGGATCTGGTGCGGGTATCTTCTCTTGTTCCCTTCGCAGGTGTTAGCCTGATCAGGTTCAACGGATCCCGAATTAACGGTCTCAGCCTTATGGCACTCCGACAAGTAAAATCGATTATAGGCAAACCGCTAGTTGAAACCAAGCAGATCTGCTCATTTTTTGGCAAACAAAAATGTAACAGCGCTAACTTTTCATTAGCAGCTGAAACCCGACCCATGCTGCTGTGATACTTAACATAACATTGAGCAATACATTGAGCCCCATCTTGAGAAAAGCCCCCTGCTGCATCAAGGTTACATTATCCATAGAGAAGGTGGAGAAAGTCGTTAGAGCCCCTAGAAAGCCCAATCCAATGATTTGACGCCATGGCTCCGTTGGTAGCATCTCCTTTTGAAATGCCGCCATCAGTAGCCCCATCGCGAGCGACCCCACCACATTAACTGTCAATGTCCCGTAGGGGAAACCACGACCTAATGTTGATGCCATGAACTCGGAGACTAAGTAGCGAGAACATGCTCCAAATGCGCCACCAAGTGCAATAAAGCCCAGAATAGAAAGCTGACTCATAATTTTCCCTTAATATTTATCCTGATTGTATACTCAGAGCCTTCAAGATGCAGTATGCATTCAGAGCCTCACGATTGAAGTGATCCCGCTATCCAAACCTGATTACGGCGTTCACGATGCTTACACTATTTCCATTACATATCATCAGAAAGTGGGATTGGAATCTGCCCCCCTCTCCCTCTAAAAACAGTCCACATTCTTACCTATTTTCTAATGACATTTTTTGATTGGAACTGGCTTACGAGTTTAAAAGAATGAAAAAGTTACAGGCGTCACTTTCTTTATAAGAAAGGGAAAAGCCAACCCTTAAAAACGACAAAACCCAGTCCGAAGACTGGGTTTTTAAATAAATGGCGGAGCGGCT
>JBHOHG010000032.1:0-22272 GCA_043422575.1 bacterium sp. HQB-39
CCATTTGATCACATGACAAGGTGTGCAATCTACCTTAACTTGATGATTTTTATCAAAATCATTAGGGGATTCTTCAGAGCCATGTCACTGCTTTTAATTCAAGGCGGTGACAATGAGAGAAGTACTCAGATGAAACGGCTTAAGTACGATGGTGTACAAATAACATATTATTAAGAATTGAACCAACGATGATAATAGCTTTGGTCTCTCTATTAAAAAAGCCACTCAGTGAGTGGCTTTAGTACTTTATAAGAGTTTGAAAGGCGTTACGCGTTTTGCTTTTCTAACGCTTCCGCTTCTTTTTTCTCATCTTCGATGAGTGAGTCAACAATCACTGCACAAGCCGCATCGCCAGTGATGTTTAGCGCAGTACGAATCATATCGAAGATACGGTCAAGAGCGAATAGAAGTGGTAGACCTTCAATTGGGATGCCTGCTGCAAGCAGTACTGCAACCACAAGGAAAGAAGGACCAGGTACGCCAGCTTGACCGACTGCGCCTAGCGTTGAAGTCACGATGATCGCGATGTATGCACCCATGCCCAAGTCGATATTGAACAGCTGTGCGAAGAAGATAGCAACGAGACCGTAGTAAATGGCGTTACCCGACATGTTGATGGTAGCGCCTAGAGGCAGCACGAAAGATGCCGTTGAGTTGCGCACACCCAGCTCTTTTTCTACCGTGTTCATTGTCACAGGGAGAGTAGCCATAGAAGAGGCGGTTGACAGTGCTACCGCTTGTGGCTTCTTCATTGCACCAAGAAATTTCTTAGCAGAGGTTTTTGTGAAGATGTGTACCATGGCTGGGTAAACGACAAAACCGAACACAAGAATGGCTGCTACATAAACAATAAACAGCTTGAAGACCACCATCAGTGCGCCAAAGCCGAAGGTACCCACTGCTTCTGCCATTAGGCCAAATACGCCAAGAGGGGCAATGATCATGACCTTGTTGATCATCCAGACCATAGCGTCAACGATGCAGTTAACACCGTTCATGATTGGCTCACGCTTTTCTTTTGCTTGCTTAGAGATAGCAATACCAAAGAACATACAGAAGACAAGGATCTGAAGAATGTTAGCTTCGTTGAGCGATTGGAAAACGTTGGTTGGGATCATACCAGTGATGGTTGCCCAGAAAGTTGGTAGCTCACCTTTAGAAGCGTATTCAGAAGAGAACATGCCTTCAACACCCGATACATCAATCCCGATGCCCGGTTTCAATACTTCACCCATGAACAGAGCCAAAGCGACGGCCATTGCCGAAGTTAGACCGAAGTAGCCTAGGGTAACGACACCGACTTTACCTGCTGATTGACTGTTACCAAGGCCCGCAGCTCCGGAAATCAGTGCGACTGCGACCAATGGGATCACCAGCATTTTGATTAGATTGATGAAGATGGCACCCAGTGGCGCAAACATGGTTGCACTCTCGCCCATGAAGGCACCAACGGCAGTACCGACAATCATTGCGATAACAACTTGAACACCAATGTTGCTTAGCAAACTCTTTTCTTTTAACACTTCCATAACCTCTGTGCTAACAAATGATAAAAATCCAGAATTACCCGCCATTAATACATTTAATGATAGATAAATATTTCGTTTCGCTTTGTACACGTAATCTTTACATTTATCAATAAGCAGACGGTATAAAACCCAGTTAAAAATGCATGATTATGAATGAACGCTTGATTTACACTCGAATCAACCCTAAAGCAATCGTTTGCCTGTTGCGGTTTTTATAAAATGATGGGAGGTTTGTGAGGTCTGATGAGTATGTTAAAAGCTCACTAAACAGAATGAAATGTTAAAAAAAAGATCGAAATCTTACTTGAGTAAGAAATCGATCTAATATCATACTGAAGGGTTGATTGAACGTTCGCTGTTTACTTTTGCGTCGCCGCTTTCATGCCTGATACAAATTCAGACAACTCAGTTAACATCTGTTGCGGTTGCTCGAGGTTTTTTTCAATGATTTTGACGACCGCAGAGCCTGAAATTGCCCCTGCTGCGCCAGAATCTAATGCCTCTTTCACTTGTGCTGGCTCAGAGATGCCGAAACCAAGCAGAGCGGGCGGCGCGTCAAAACGGTTGAGTTTCTCAAGCATGTCAGCCACTGGCATATTCGCTTTCGTTTCTGCGCCTGTTACGCCGGCACGAGACAGAAGGTAAGTATAGCCTTGGCCTAAATCCGCGACGGATTGCAAGGTTTCGTCACTCGCTGTCGGTGGTGCAATAAAAATAGGGTGAACGCCGTGCTTCTTTGCTGCTGCGACAAACTCTTGGCTTTCGTTAGTCGGAACATCGGCAATTAAGACAGAATCGATCCCGGCTTCGGCGCAACGGTGGTAAAAATTATCAATGCCGCGTGAGTAGACCAAGTTGGCGTACATTAGAAGACCGATCGGTAGGTCTGGGTGCTGAGCACGAATTTTACCGATCAGATCAAAACAGATGTCTGGCGTCGCACCAGAATCAAGCGCGCGGATATTTGCGCCTTGAATGGTGGGACCATCTGCGAGTGGATCTGAAAAAGGGATCCCAAGTTCAAGGGCGTCAGCGCCCGCTTCAACCAGAGTTTCCATGATTTTCAGAGACTGCTCTGCATTCGGATCAGACACGGTGACAAATGGAACGAATGCGCCTTGCTTTTTCTCGTTTAGACGCTGAAACATAGCTTGATAACGATCCATTAGATCACTCCTTTTTCTTCTAAAATGCCATGAACAGTAAAGATATCTTTGTCGCCACGACCTGACAGGTTAACAACCAATAGCTGCTCTTTTTCAGGGTTCTCGCGGGCCATACGTAAGGCATGGGCGAGGGCGTGGGAAGATTCCAAAGCTGGAATGATGCCTTCATGACGAGCTAGCTCTTGGAAGGCTTCGAGTGCTTCGTCATCTGTCACGTTGTCATATTCAGCACGGCCGATAGCATTAAGGTGTGCGTGTTGTGGACCGACTGATGGGAAATCTAGGCCCGCAGAAACGGAGTAGGACTCTTCCACTTGACCATTTGGATCTTGCATCAATGGCGCTTTCATACCGAAGAAGATGCCCGTCGTACCGTGCTTAAGCGGTGCACCGTGCTGATCGGTATCGATACCTTTACCAGCAGGTTCAACCCCAATCAAGCGAACGCTTTCTTCTTCAATAAAGTCAGCAAACATACCGATGGCATTTGAACCACCACCGACACAAGCAATGACCGCATCCGGTAGGCGACCTTCACGAGCAAGGATCTGATTTTTCGTCTCTTCACCAATCATACGTTGGAAATCTCGAACGATGGTTGGGAATGGGTGAGGTCCTGCTGCTGTACCCAGTAGGTAGTGTGCATCTTCATACGATGCAGACCAGTCACGTAGCGCTTCATTACAAGCGTCTTTCAGCGTTGCTGATCCTGAATGAACAGGGATCACTTCTGCGCCCATCAGCTTCATGCGGAACACATTCGGGCTTTGACGTTCGACGTCTTTTGCACCCATGTAGACGCGGCATTTCAGACCCAGCAGCGCACAGGCAAGTGCAGTGGCGACACCATGTTGCCCCGCACCAGTTTCAGCAATAATTTCCTCTTTGCCCATGCGTTTGGCTAACAGAGCTTGTCCGAGAACTTGGTTGGTTTTGTGAGCACCACCGTGAAGCAGATCTTCACGTTTTAGGTACAGCTTGGTTTTGGTCCCTTTCGTTAAGTTGCGTGTGAGTGTCAGCGCGGTAGGGCGGCCAGCATATTCTTGCAATAGCCCCATGAATTCACTGCGAAATTCTGGGTCGTCTTGTGCATCGATGAATGCTTGCTCGAGCTGTTCCAGTGCGGGTACGAGAATTTGTGGTACGTATTGACCACCGTATTCACCGAAGTAGGCGTCTAATTTAGCCATGGTTATATCCTTCTAATTCTTTTAGTAGTTGCGTACGGCGGCAAACGCCTGTTGCAGCTTTGGTAATTCTTTTTTACCTGGCGCGCTTTCAACGCCAGAGTTAAGATCCAGGCCTAAGCACCCGAGGGAAGCGGCGTGTTGGGCATTATCAGGGTTCAGACCGCCAGCCAACATCACCTTCTCTGGTTGAGTGATCAATGACCAGTCAAAGGCTTGTCCTGTGCCTCCGGTTTGCTGTCCAACTTGAGCATCCAGTAGATGACGGTCAACATTCTCCAAACGAGTCGGGGCACGGTCGGTAACGCCATAAGCTTTCCAAATTTCAACGCCGTCGTTGAGCTGCGGCTTGAGTTGGTCGATGTAAGCTTGATCTTCGTCGCCATGCAATTGAACGGCACTGAGCCCCAGCTTCGCAGCAATCTCGACAACCTCGGCGATACTGTGGTTTTGGAAAACACCGACGTAGGCGAGCGGCGCTCCACTCATGGTCAGTCGAGCGGCTTCAAGGTCGACATAGCGTTTCGACTTCTCGACAAAAATTAATCCGCCAAAGACAGCACCCGCTTGATACGCTTTCGCGGCATCGTCAGGGTGTGTCAATCCACAGACTTTGTTTTCCCCGAGAGTGACACGACGTACGGCAAGCTCAAGATTGTCTTCAGCCATCAGCGAGCTGCCAATCAAAAATCCGTCAGCATGGTGTGCAAGATCACGCACTTGTTGATGGGTGTAGATGCCTGATTCAGAGATAACAACGGCGTCTGGTGCCAAATCTCGGATTAAGGGTGCTAACTCTTTGGTACGATTCAGGTCGGTAGATAAATCACGTAAATTGCGATTGTTAATGCCGATGACTTTCGCTTCAAGACGCACCGCACGAAGCAGCTCTTCTTCATTACTGACTTCGGTCAACACACCCATATTCAGAGAGTGTGCGACATTAGCGAGCTGAATATATTCGTCGTCGTTGAGCACAGACAGCATCAATAAAATGGCGTCAGCCGAGTAGTGACGAGCTAAGTAAACTTGATAAGCGTCGATCATGAAATCTTTACATAAAATCGGCTGCTTCGCTTGCTTGCGTACTTGCGGCAGAAATTCGAAATTTCCTTGGAAATACTTTTCGTCCGTTAACACAGAGATTGCATTCGCGTGACGATCATAGACTGACGCGATGTAATCGAGGTCGAAGTCTTCACGGATCAGCCCTTTTGATGGCGATGCTTTTTTACATTCCGTAATAAAGACGGTGTTGTCGCTGCTTAGTGCTTCATAGAAGCTGCGATCCGATGGAGATAAGGACAAACGGAATTCATCAAGCGGTTGCAGTAATTTACGTTGTTCAACCCAAATCGCTTTATCGCGGACAATTTTGGCCAGCACTTCCGCCATTTCTGCTTCTTTCACAGAGACATGTTCTGACAAATGTTGATCATTGTGAGTCATGATGGATTCCCTTATCCGTGTGCCGCTAGTTGTTCGACTAACTGATATGCTTTACCTGAGTTCATGGCTTCAATCGCTTGCTGCGTATTGGCTTTTAAATCTTCGTGACCAAATAAGCGCATCAGCAAAGCGACATTAACCGCAACAGCGCCGAGCTGTGCATCTGTCCCTTTGCCGGTCAGGATGTTGGTAATAATGGCGCGGTTCTCATCCGGAGAGCCTCCTTTGATGGCTTCGAGTGGGTGCGTGTCTACACCAAAATCCGCTGGCGAGAGGGTGTATTCGGTGATCACACCATCATTGATTTCTGCCACTGTGGTTTCACCATGAATCGCCACTTCATCAAGACCACTGCCATGTACGACAGCGGCGCGCTTCATGCCCATTTTCACCATGGTTTCTGCGATTGGTCGCACAAGTTCTTGGCTATAAACCCCCATTAATTCAATATTCGGTCGTGCTGGGTTAATTAAAGGACCGAGAATATTAAAGATGGTGCGTGTTTTCATCGTGGTGCGAACAGGCATCGCATGACGAACGCCACCGTGGTATTGCGGAGCAAATAAGAAAGCAACGCCAATGTCATCGACTGCTTTGCGAGTGTTTTCAGCACTCATAGCGAGGTCAATACCGAAAGAAGCCAGCAGATCGGAAGAGCCCGACTTACTGGACACACTGCGGTTGCCATGTTTCGCCACTTTAAGCCCACAAGCGGCTGCAACAAAAGCCGCTGTGGTCGAGATATTGATGGTGTCATGGCCGTCACCGCCTGTCCCCACGATATCGGCAAAGTCGTAATCTGGGCGAGGGAAGGGGTTCGCATTCGCTAGCAGCGCTTTGGCTGCACCTGCGATTTCTTCAGGGGTTTCGCCTTTAATTTTCAGAGCTGTCAACGCCGAAGCCATAAGGATTGGGTCCAACTCACCACGAATAATGGTATCAAACAACTGTTGGCTTTCTGCTTCGGACAACGACACTTGGTCGTAGAGTTTGTTGATGATCGTTTCCATGACGTTGATTCCTTTTAAATTATTGCTGATTATTCTGAGACGGTTGGCTCGCTAGCGCCCAATTGATCGCATTGGTCAGCAGAGTCGCACCATACGTGGTCATGATGGATTCTGGGTGAAATTGAAATCCACAGACTTTGTCTTGTTCTTGCACTACGGACATCACCAGACCATCGACTTCTGCGGTGATGGTTAAACTCGGCGGCACAACCTGAGCCACTAACGAGTGGTAACGTGCGATCGCTAGTGGTGAAGGTAAGTCGGCATAGATCGGGTGCTCTTGATGCGCCATCATCGACACTTTGCCATGAACGATGTCACCTGCACCAGCGACTTTACCGCCATAGGCTTCTACAATCGCTTGATGACCAAGGCAAATGCCAATCATAGGGACTTTCCCTTTTAAACGCTGAATGATTTCAGGCATGCTGCCGGCTTCATTCGGCGCACCCGGCCCTGGTGACAGTAAAACAACAGGCTGTGACAGTTGTGCGACAGCGTCTTCAATGTGTTGCGCTGGAATATTGTTACGGTAAATCGTGACCTGATGACCGAGCGAACGAAATTGATCGACAAGGTTGTAGGTGAACGAATCAAAGTTATCTATAAATACGATATCTGCCATGAGCTTATTCCTTGTGCGCGTGTTGAATGGCCGAAATCACTGCTTGCGCTTTACCACGTGTTTCATCGGCTTCTGCTTGTGGGTCTGAATCGAAAACGACCCCTGCGCCTGCTTGTACTTGCGCCACACCGTTTTCGACGTAAGCGGAACGGATAACAATACATGTGTCGAGGGTGCCTTCTCCGGTGAGGTAACCGACGGCACCGCCGTAGCTGCCACGACGTGCGCCTTCCACGTCACGGATCAACTGCATGGCACGAATTTTAGGAGCGCCAGTGAGCGTGCCCATATTCATACATGCTTGATAGGCGTGTAATGCATCGAGATCACCGCGCAGTTGACCGACCACACGAGAAACCAAGTGCATCACATGGCTGTAGCGATCGACCTTGAGTAGGTCAGCGACGTGGCGAGTGCCCGCTTGAGAGATACGTGCGACATCATTGCGAGCCAGATCCACCAGCATCATATGCTCGGCGTTCTCTTTCATATCGGTACGAAGCTCCAACTCAATGCGGCTGTCGAGATCGTAATCTATGCGCCCATCAGCGTGTTTACCACGGCGGCGCGTTCCTGCGATCGGATAGATTTCGACTTGATTGGTGTCAGTCTCATATTTCAAAGCACTTTCTGGTGAGGCACCAAACAGAGTGAAGAGCTCGTCTTGCATGTAGAACATGTATGGGCTTGGGTTACTTTGTTTCAGTGCTTTGTAAGCCGCCAGCGGGGAAGGACATGGCAAAGTAAATCTGCGTGATGGGACGACTTGGAAGACATCTCCTTTGACGACAAACTGCTTTAGGTCGCGAACAATTTGGCAGAAGCTTTCATCATCGATATTGGTGGCCACCTCGACGGAAGGTACGGTGATGGCTTTCGGGAGATCTTTGACATTTTCACATTGGTGTCGGATAGATTCGATGCGCTCAAGTAATACTTGATGCTGTTGTTGAACGCCAAAGTTCGTCGCTTGTAACTGACACGATTCCGTTTGGTGATCGACCACCAAAAGCGTTTCTGCCACATAAAAGACATAATCCGGACACTGATTCGTTTGTGTGGCACTGCCAAGCGGCTCAAAATTTGCCACTAAGTCATAAGCAAACAGGCCGCCAAGAAACACCGCGTGTTTGTCTTGCTCTGAAAGGTCAAAGCTGTGTTGCACTAAACGCAGAGCATCAAAAGAGGAAGCTTCACGCAAACGAGAGTCTTCATCGAGCGTGTCACACGGCATGGTGAAATCGAGGGTGAGGACGTTCCCATCAAATTGACTGGATATGGCGTCACGCACGTTGTGAGATAAGTGAGTTAAGAGATGACGCCCATTGTCTGTCAATGCCGTCAAAGTGACTTGATGACCGAAGCAGACAATACGCACGGCAGAGTCAACGATAAGCAAACTTTTTAAATCTTGCTTTGAATCGATTTCTGCTGACTCCAGCAATAGACTATCGGTTTTATTCTCACACAAGGTATGGAACAAACGCGTCGGATCTTGAGTGTACGGCACTGTCGTACTCAGTACGTCTAGAGTTGCCAAGTTTGTGATTTCAATGGCCTTGTTCACAAGACCTCCTTATCCAGTCATTGAACTAAAAATTTTCCTGCTACCCATCGTCGCACAAAGCAATCGTTCACCCAATCAATAACCTAGTTTATTCGATGAATGTTTAATCACTTAAGTGTGAAGTGCGCAACAAAACAAAAAGCCCGCTGTCTGAGCGGGCTTTGTCGTTGAAATTCTATAAATTAGAAGTACGCTTTAGCCCACCGAGAACATGTCCAAGTGCGCCACCAAGCAGCAGTAACCTGACTTGTGCAAGAAGTCATTACAGAATGGATTTCATTACTGAAACCTTCTGTTAGTCCTTTCGCTTTTAGGTTAATTTCTTGTAACATGTCGAGCCCTAATTGAGGTACTTTGTATTTGCGTACTAGTTAACTAGTGCGAGAGTAAAAAGTCAACCCCTCCGAGCATTAAAATATGAGAATTGATTTACACAGCCACACCACCGCTTCGGATGGTCGTTTAAGCCCACAAGAATTGGTTGATCGCGCATTGACCTTCAATCTGGATGTACTTGCGATTACCGATCACGATACAGTTGATGGACTTCCTGAAGCTCATGCCTATGTTGCGGAGCAAGGATTAGAGTTAAAGATCATTAATGGCATCGAGATTTCGACGGTATGGCAAAATAAAGACATCCATATCGTTGGACTGAATATCGACCCTGAGAGCGATGCATTGAAAGCATTAATCGAGCAGCAAAAAGCACACCGTATTTCTCGTGCCGAATTGATTGCTTCTCGCCTGCAGAAAGCAACGAGAGAAGGGGTATTAGAAGAAGTCCAAGCCATTGCTGGTGATGCGCCGATCACACGTGCCCATTTTGCCAAGTGGCTGGTGGATAATGAGTACGCCAAGACCATGCAGCAGGTGTTTAAGAAATATTTAACTCGAGGAAATCCGGGTTATGTACCACCGACATGGTGTTCAATGAGCGATGCTGTTAACGCGATTCATGCTGCTGGAGGTCAAGCTGTGTTAGCGCACCCCGGTCGTTACGGGTTAACCGCTAAATGGATTAAACGTCTGATCACCGCGTTTGTGGAAGCAGGTGGTGACGCTATGGAAGTCGCGCAACCACAACAGGCGCAACAAGAACGACGCAATCTTTCAGATTATGCGATACAATACAAACTATTAGCTTCTCAAGGCAGTGATTTTCATTATCCATCCCCGTGGATGGAACTTGGACGCAATTTATGGCTTCCATCAGGCGTTGAGCCAGTATGGAAAGATTGGGGGCTAACCCCGGCATCTGAGTAACCCGAGCGGTTGAGCTTTTATCGTGAAGTTTTAGTTTAAATCGAGAATAGTGAGCTGGGTATATAGAGTCGAGAGATTCGATAAAGAGGAACAATAATGAGCCAGTTTTTTTATGTACATCCAGAAAACCCACAGGCGCGACTGATCAACCAAGCGGTCGCGATCATTCGTAATGGTGGTGTTGTGGTCTATCCGACGGATTCAGGTTACGCACTTGGTTGCCAACTTGAAAACAAACAAGCGCTTGAGCGTATTTGCCAGATCCGCCGATTGAATGAAAAACATAACTTTACTCTGTTGTGTCGTGATTTGTCGGAATTGTCCCTTTATGCCCGTGTCGACAACACCGCTTTCCGTCTACTGAAAAGTAACACGCCAGGTCCTTATACCTTTATCTTTAAAGGCACGAAAGAAGTGCCGCGTCGTTTGATGAACGCTAAGCGTAAAACGATCGGTATTCGTGTTCCTGATAACCAAATTGCTTTGGATCTGTTGGAAGCTTTAGGTGAACCTTTAATGTCGACGTCGTTGATTTTGCCGGGCAATGAGCATACCGAGTCTGATCCAGAAGATATTCGCGATAAGCTAGAGCACGCGGTCGACGTCATCTTGAATGGTGGTTACCTTGGAGAGCAACCAACAACCGTGGTTGACTTTAGCGAAGATGAGGTAACGATTGCGCGAGTGGGTGCAGGTGACCCAGCCGCGTTTGAGTAGTCAAAATAGGGTGATTTATCACTAAGATTTTGAGATACTATGCGGCCGCGATTTATGGTCGCATTTTTATTTCCGACGTCTGTGAAGACGACAACGATTAGGTAGACTAATGAGCGAAAAGTTACAGAAAGTATTAGCTCGAGCTGGTCACGGTTCTCGCCGTGAACTTGAAGCTTTGATTAAAGCAGGTCGCATCAGTGTGAACGGTGTGGTTGCTCGACTAGGTGAACGCCTTGAAGACGAAAATGCTGTGATCCGTATTGATGGACACGCGGTATCGGGTAAAGCCCAAGATGAAGTGATTTGTCGTGTTCTCGCTTATTACAAGCCAGAAGGTGAGTTGTGTACTCGCCATGATCCAGAAGGCCGCCGCACGGTGTTTGACCGCTTGCCTAAGATTCGTGGTTCACGCTGGATTTCTGTTGGCCGTTTGGACGCAAACACGTCTGGTCTTCTTCTTTTCACAACCGACGGTGAGCTAGCAAACCGCCTGATGCACCCAAGTCGCCAAGTTGAACGTGAATATTTGGTTCGCGTCTTCGGTGAAGTGACCGAGCAGAAAGTGAAAAACTTGGTTCGCGGTGTTGAACTTGAAGATGGCATGGCGCGTTTTGAAGACGTAGTTTACGCGGGTGGTGAAGGTATGAACCATACTTTCTACGTCGCGATTAACGAAGGTCGTAACCGTGAAGTTCGTCGTCTGTGGGAGTCTCAAGACACCACAGTAAGCCGCTTGAAGCGTGTGCGTTACGGTGACATCTACCTAGATAAGAAACTGCCACGTGGTGGATGGATGGAATTGGACCTGAAAGAAGTGAACTACCTTCGTGAATTGGTAGAGCTTCGTCCAGAGCGTCAAACCATGCTTGATGAAAGTAAGAACAACAGTTCTCGTAAGCGTGAACGTTCTCGTAGTCAGAAAATCCGTCGTGCAGTGAAACGTCACGAAGAGCGCGTAAACACGCCTAAAGGTCGCAGTAACAACCCAGCTCGTCGTAAGCCTAAAAAAGGCGCTGGCGAACAGGGTGCTCGTAATAAGACCCGTCGCTAATTGGCTTTTCTAATTTGCTATTGAAATCATTAAAAAGGCTCGCCATTGGCGAGCCTTTGTTTTATCAGTAAATTTTTTATGAGTGACTTTGTTTGAGTCGTGATAGCCGTGCCAGCACTATCGCATTGCCAGAAGTAGAGTGTCGCAAAGACGTCTGTTACTTTCTTTAAGCCATCAAGAACAATTAGTCACGCTTCCACAGCATGTGGCAGAACTTATGTTCAGGGTCACGACTGATCAACATACGGGCGAATACGTCATCAAGTACGTCGTTTTCTTCATTCACTAGACCAATACGCACTTCAGCATAGACTTCTTTGTCGATGTCGAATCCAACGTGGCCTACCCAGTCATCCCCTGTTTCGACAAGTTCTGCCGCGCCACGGTCTTCAAATTGGGCTGTGAATAAGATGACGTCGGCTGGCTCCAAATTATCCGGTGCCATTTCGAGGAAAATGTCGTATGCCGCGTCGATAACGTCGTCGTATGAAATGAGATCTGTCATGATTAAGCTCGGCTCATGTATTTACGTTCAGTGGTGTTGATCACAACACGGTCGCCAGTGGCGATGTATTCAGGGACTTGTACCACAAGGCCAGTCGCAAAGTGTGCTGGCTTGGTACGCGCAGACGCAGATGCCCCTTTAATTGATGGATCCGTTTCTTCAATAACGAGTTCAACAGAAGCGGGCAGTTCAATACCAACGGCGTTGCCATCGACAAGAATGATGTATAGACCTTTAATGTCTTCGGTGATGAACATCAGCTCATCTTCAATTTCATCTTTCTTAAATGTGTATTGAGAGTAGTCTTCATTGTCCATGAAGATGTAGTCTTCACCGTCAATGTATGAGAATGCCGACGCACGCTTGGTCATATCAACAGTGTTCACAACGTCGTCAGACTTAAAACGCTCATCAGAACGACCGCCTGTCGCCAGATCAGTACAACGCATCTTATAGATCTTTGCACCGCCACGGCCACCTGGTGTGGTTACTTCGATATCTTTAACCAGAAGCGTTTTGCCGTTTGATTCAATCGCAAAACCTTTTTTAATTTCACTTGCCTTTGGCATGGAGGTTTCCTTGGTTGGTAAAAGTCGCGCTATTATATACTCAAGTCACAGTAAGCTGCTAGGTTCCCTAGGCATAAGCAGGGGATGACTTAGGGTGGATAAGTGAGACGACCTGCTCACTTTCAGAGACATATCACGACGCATACCACAAGCCTAGTCGGCAAAGCGCATGATTCAATACTTGATTCGGATCTTGAGGTGGGCGATCATTGCAAACATCGTCAACTCCATAGTATTACAGTAGAAACAATGGTATTAGCCGTTATTGACCCCCAGCAACCTTTCCAGCCTGAATTTCAACCTGTCATTGATGACGTGGTAACTTGCCTTAAGGGGGGCTTAGGCTCGAACCTGCACAGTATTTATGTCTATGGCAGTGTCGCTCGTAAAACGGCTCAACAAGGTCATTCTAATCTCGATGTGGTTATTGTCACCAAGCACCCATTTCCCGATCAGCGTGCGACCTTATTAAATTCGATTAAGTGGCGTTTGCAAAAGAGTTTTCCCTATGTGAATGGCATTAGCACCAAAACAGCGCTGGTTAATGAAGTGGCCAATTTAGACAGCTTGTTCACTTGGGGCTTCATGCTGAAACATTGTTGTGTTTGTGTGTATGGTGATGATTTGGCGACTTGCTTTGGCGACTACGAACCCAGTTGGGAAATCGCTAAACATTGGAACATGGACGTCGAAGATTGGTTAGCGGTGTATCGCAACAAAATTGTGCGCGCTAAAAATGACTATGACCAGCAGCGAGCACAGATGATCATAGCCAAGAAGCTATTGCGAGCCAGCTACTCGCTGATCATGCATAAAGACAAAGGTTGGTACGAACATCCTTTGCAATGCGGTGATAAATTTCTTGAGTATCACCCTGACAAGAAAACCGACGTCCAACGTCTGGCGATTTTACTCTCAGGGAGAGTGATCCCGAAACGCTCTGTGATTGGCTTACTAGACAGTTTCGGCGATTGGCTTGTGAAGCAGTATCAAAAAACCGAGTTTAAAATTGGCTAAGAGCCAACGAGTCTGCTTGGCTCGCTAGCCGCGTTATCACTTTTTGATTTAGGGCCACTAGATCTGCAAAGCAATGCCTTGCTATCAAATCATCTTACAAACAACCCAAGCAGCTCTCGCTGAACCTAGTATCTCGAGGTTACTTGGGTATAAGTTGGAGGCTGCAACGGCACGTAACGGGATTTGTGCTAGCTTTTAAGTGTTAGTTCAATCAATAGGTTTTACTGAATGACACCACGCAGCCTCGTTGCACCACCTTTTTTTTCTAATCTGGTTTCCTTGTTGAAGCGGTATGTGATGCCTTCCTTTCAAGCGTTACGCGAAGGCATGATATGGCTGATCCCTTGTTTGATGTTTTCGTCATTTGCCCTGTTTTTTGCTTCTATGGGCGAGTTCTATTATGGCTACCGAACAGGGTGGGTCGATCTCTTGTATCGCGTTCAAGCGCAAATTGCCGATTTCTTCCCTTATCTCATGACGGCAACGATCTCATATGTGTTGGCCATGCAATGGAAGCTTTCGCGTCCCCCATTAGCTTTGCTGTCCATCCTGTATTTGGTCGTGGTGGCCGAAGTGATGCCAGAAGAGCAGACGATTCAAACTTTTAAGATTGTGATTGCGATTATCTCGCCTCTGATCGCGATCCCTTTGTTAGCGTATCTCCAAACCTTGCCTCAACTGGCGTTAACCCGCTCTGAGAGTGCAGGTAAAATTGTCAAAGAATCCCTTAATCTCGTCCTGCCGGGGATCATTGTGGGACTGCTATTGATTGGCATCCATTTGGTTCTGTTTCACCTTGCGATTGGCGCGCAGTCATTTACCTTCTTCCAATTTGATTATGCCAATGAGCCCTTTGAATTTGGGTTAACGTTTGCTGCGTTGAACTCGGTGCTTTGGTTTTTTGGTATCCACGGCTATTACGCTTTATTGCCGCTGGTCGAATTTTTACAAGAGGCCAGCACACTCAATTATTCCACTTATTTAGCGGGTGGTGCAGGGCCCTATGCGATGAACCTGTCTTTGATGGGGACGTTTGTGTTTATTGGCGGAAGTGGCGCAACCTTATCTTTAGTCGTGGCTTTACTCCTGTTCAGTAAACAAAAGAGTTTGCGGTTAATTGCGATTGCCTCCATTCCCATCGGCATGATCAATGTGAACGAAATTTTACTCTTTGGTCTGCCGATTATTTTCAATCCACGCCTGTTTTTGCCTTTTCTGGTTGTGCCTATGCTGAATGTGGTCACTTCATTATTAGCGATTCAAGTCGGGTTTATTGAAGTGCCAAGCGCAGCGGTCCCATTTAACAGTCCGATCATTGCCAATGCGTGGATTGCTTCTGATGGGGATATAAATGCGGTGATGCTACAGCTGTTTAATGTGCTGGTGGGGTGCTTGATTTACTATCCGGCGGTCTGTTCACTCAATCGTATCTATGGCAATCGAACCATTCACATCGATTTTCTGGATACCAGTTATATGCGACGTCAAGAAGAAGCGGAAATGCTCAATGAAGACCCTATCGCGATTGCGCAGCAGAAAGAGAAGCAGGCAAACCTCGTTGAGGATAATCTCGAATCCATTGGTAACAAAGAGTTCTGTATGGAGTATCAACCACAAATTTCGCCGATGAATGGTAAAGTGGTCGGCTGCGAAGCGTTAATTCGTGCTAAAGACAGCGATGGCAGTTTGATTTATCCGGGTGCATTTTTACCTTGGTTGGAAGCTGCGGACTTGATGAAAGAATTGGACGTGTGGGTGTTTTCTCAAGTGGTTAAAGACATCATGAAGTGGAATGTGCAAGGGGTGTACGTTCCCGTCAGTGTGAATATCTCGCCGCAAACTTTGGTTGATCCAGACTATATTGGTCAGATTGAACAATTGATCACGCCTGTTGCAAGTCAGATCCATATCGAAATAACGGAAGAGACGTTATTAGTCGATGAAAACCGGTTAGCGTTAGCCTTCAATCGTTTACATTTGCTTGGCGTTTCAATCTACATTGATGATTTTGGTACAGGCTACTCTTCGTTAAGTTATCTCAATCGGTTTGAGATCGATGCGATCAAAGTGGATCGCTCTTTTGTATTAGCGCTTGAAACGGATAAAGGGCATAAAGTCTTTTCGAGTGTGTTGTCGGTCGCTGAGAAATTGCAACTGGCTGTCGTGGTTGAAGGCGTTGAAACCCAGCAACAACTGCAACATATTCCGATTCGGGATGATATCTCTGTGCAAGGCTGGTATTACAGCCGTTCTCTAGGGTTTATGGAATTTATCCATTACTGCCTTGATGCCAATAAGCACGCAAGTCATGCCAGCTAATGAGGTGCACCAAGCGGTTAAAATAGGCCGAGTTGAGGCGCAGACAGAGATTCGAAATCCAGTCCAATAAAGGGCAAGATGGCTTCTGCAATCGGCTTTAGCTGTTTATCAATGTAGTGTTGATAGTCGACAGGGCTTTTTTGATACTCTTTAGGCTCTGGGCCATTAACTGTGATTAAGTACTCGATGCGCCCTTTGTTTTGATATTGTAGCGGTCTGCCAAGCTGTTGATTGATCTCATCCGCCATCCGAGCCGCTCTGACTTGCGGCGGAATGTTTTTCTGATATTCGTGTAATTTGCGTCTGAGACGTTTTTGATAGACCAATTCATCATCAAATTCGCCCGCGTTAGTGCGTTCAACAAAGTCGCGAATGTACTCATCAGGTCGTTCACCATGAAACACCATGTGATATAAGGTTTGTTGAAAGCGCTGCGCTAATGGTGTCCAGTCGGTTCGAGCGCTCTCAAGTCCTTTAAATACCAACCTCTCTTGATCGCCATAACCGATCAAACCCGCGTAACGCTTTTTTGACCCCGTTTCCTGTCCACGAATGGTTGGCATGAGAAACTTTTTATAGTGTGTCTCATACTCCAATTCTAAAATAGAGGTCAGGTTGAACTCTTCCTTGAGATGCTCAGTCCACCACTGGTTGATATGCTCGACCAGTGCATGACCAATTTTATCAGCGTCTGCTTGAGAGAAGGCTCCATTGAGAGAGACAAAGGTTGAATCCGTGTCACCATAGATCACTTGATAGCCTTGTGCTTCGATGAGTCGTTTGGTTTGCTTCATGATTTCGTGGCCGCGCATGGTGATGCTCGAAGCCAAGCGAGTATCGAAGAAGCGACACCCAGATGAGCCGAGTACGCCATAAAAGGAGTTCATAATGATTTTAATCGCTTGCGAGAAGGCTTTTTCATTATTGCGTTTGGCTTTGTCACGTGCAGCCCAAAGGGTTTCGATCATGTCTGGGAGAAAATGTTTGTCACGGTGAAACTGAGCCCCACGAAACCCAGGTACGGCCTGATCATCTTGATTTCCCAGCTCTTGCTGTAAGCCTTCAATCAAACCCATAGGGTCGATCAAAAACGAACGAATGATCGAGGGGTACAAGCTTTTGAAGTCCAAGACCAATACTGAATCATATAGATCTGGGATCGAGTCCATTACGTAACCACCGGGGCTGGCAATCCAGTTCTCTGGATGCAGGTTAGGCGCGACGTAACCGGCTCGATGAATCTGAGGCATATACAGGTTGGTAAAGGCCGCGACAGAACCACCGACTCGGTCGAGTTCGACACCCGTTAAGCGGGAACGCTCGATGGCGAAATCGAGCAAGTGGGTCAGGTCGAAGATCTTGTTGACTAAGACACAGTCTTGCAGGTTGTAGCGAGCAAGGGCAGGTTTGTCATGACGAAACATATGATTAATTTCATCCATACGGTCATGGACGTTATGGATCTCTTTCCCTTCACCAAGTAACTCACGAGAAACCGACTCCAATGACCAAGAGCGGAAGTGATAGGTCGCGGTTTTTAAGGTGTCGATACCGTCAAGCACAACCCGACCCGGTATGGTGATAAAACCCTGCTGGCTGGTTTGCGAAGAACGGAAAAAGCTGGGTTGATTGCCTCTCCCGAGTCTTAATTTGAGCTTATTCCACTCGGCACGTTTATGAAGTAAACGGAAGTCAAAGTCGATGACGTTCCAACCCACAATCACATCTGGGTCGAATTCGGACATCCAAGTTTCTAGGGCTTGGAGTAGTGCTTTTTCATCCTTTACCCACTCTATTGGGGTGTCTGCCGGCTGTTCGTCACCAATCATGATGACGCGATTATCCATCGAGCTGGCTAAACCGATCGAGTAGAGCACGCCCTTTTCAGAACACTCAATGTCAAGCGACACCGTTTTAAGCTCAGGTATGTAATCACCTGGACGGCATTTCACATGAGTAAATTGACGTTCAGGTTGGCGAGGAGAACTTGAAACGGGCTGTGGCGGTGAACTTAATCTTTGATTGCCCGTAAACTCTATTGAGCCACGAACAAATCGCTCCATCAAATAGCGGTCGGCCAGTTTAATATCGGATTCTAGCGTTAAAATTTGCTGTTGTTTGAGGATATCGCTTAGTTGACGGGCTGCTGAGATAGTATCGGTATAACATGCAGCGACAGGCTCATGATCAAAAGAAGTGATATCCAGCGAACGGCATTGAATAGAAAGCTGTTTTTCTCCGGCAAGTGAGAGGACTTTATCAATATCGTCTTGAAGCACAAAGAAAACCGGTTTTTCGCCTGAAATGATAAGTTGGGTCGGGCCGTTTGGTGTGGATAACCAAAGATCAATTTGAGTTGTGCCACGAAAATCTCGCGCTTGTCTCGTAAGGATAAAACCGGATTCAATAGTCAAAGCAATAGGTTCATAAAGTTAACAACATACGCAGTGTAACATAGTCGAAATTGAGGCTGAAAATAGGATGTCGATCTTTTTCGTTGAGGTAAGAACCCATCAGGGGTTGCCGTTGGTTATGTCAGTATTCGAAGAGAAAAAAGACCGTCGTTCGCCAGTGAACAGACAATGTTTAATGGCACATCAATCTCGTTTAATGATGATGTCAATTGTATAGTTATAAGTGATATCTTATCGCAATAAGATAAACAATTTCATAACGTTACCGTGTGACTTTCACTCGTATTAGTGATGAAGCACTAGCTTATCGTGCAATTATTAAATAAGTGCTTGCTAAAGTTTTCGTTTGGGCACATAGTCAATGAGAGCATTTTTGCCCTTAATGATGTAACATAGGCAATCTTACTGATATCCACCTTAATGGTGGGTGCAGAGCCAAATGATAGTGTGGAGATACAAGTTTGATTAATGTTTTCCTTGTAGATGATCACGAGCTGGTTCGCACAGGGATACGACGTATTATTGAAGACGTCCGTGGAATGAACGTAGCAGGAGAAGCTGATAGCGGTGAAGAAGCAGTAAAATGGTGTCGAGCAAACCATGCCGACGTTATTTTAATGGATATGAATATGCCCGGAATTGGCGGCTTGGAAGCTACTAAGAAGATTCTGCGTATTAATCCAGATGTAAAAATCATCGTTTTGACAGTTCATACGGAAAATCCGTTTCCAACTAAAGTGATGCAAGCAGGTGCGGCAGGTTACCTAACGAAAGGTGCAGGCCCAGATGAGATGGTTAATGCAATTCGAGTGGTCAATAGCGGTCAACGCTATATATCCCCTGAAATTGCACAGCAAATGGCATTGAGCCAGTTCTCACCGGCATCTGAAAACCCATTTAAAGATCTGTCTGAGCGTGAGCTACAGATAATGATGATGATTACCAAAGGACAAAAGGTGACTGACATTTCAGAACAGTTAAACCTCAGTCCGAAAACGGTAAACAGCTATCGTTACCGTCTGTTTAGTAAGCTCGACATTAGTGGTGATGTGGAACTGACCCACTTAGCAATTCGACACGGTATGCTGGACACTGAGACCCTTTAGTGTGAATCCTTCTTTCGATTCGGCAACCTTTCTCAAGACAGTTACTCATCAGCCCGGCGTTTACAGAATGTACAACGCCGAGGCTGTTGTTATCTATGTCGGAAAGGCAAAAGATCTTAAAAAGCGTTTATCGAGTTATTTTCGTAAGAAAGTCGATAGCGAGAAAACGCGAGCCTTGGTGAGCAATATCGCCAAGATAGACGTCACAGTGACTCACACTGAGACAGAAGCTCTGATCCTAGAGCATAATTACATCAAGCAGTATTTACCCAAGTACAATGTGCTGCTGCGTGATGATAAGTCCTACCCATACATTTTTGTTAGTGGACACAAACACCCGCGCCTCTCAATGCATCGTGGTGCCAAGAAGCGAAAAGGGGAATATTTCGGTCCTTATCCTGATTCAGGTGCGGTTCGAGAAACTTTGCATCTGTTGCAAAAAATCTTTCCTGTACGCCAGTGCGAAGACACGGTTTATGCTAATCGAACCCGCCCCTGTTTGATGTACCAAATTGGTCGCTGTGCTGGCCCTTGTGTGAGCACCATCATTTCCGATGAAGAGTACCAAGAGCTGGTCAACTATGTGCGGATGTTTTTGCAAGGCAAAGACAATCAAGTCCTTGAAATCTTAGTAAGCAAAATGGAAGGCGCGAGCCGTGAACTTCGTTTTGAAGATGCGGCAAAATATCGCGATCAAATCCAAGCGATACGCCGAGTTCAAGAGCAGCAATACGTATCAGAAGATAGCATGGAAGATATGGATGTGTTGGGCTTTGCGCAAGAAAATGGCATTGCTTGTATTCATATTTTGATGATCAGGCAAGGCAAAATCCTCGGCAGTCGCAGTCATTTTCCTAAGATACCGCAGAATACGACTCAACAAGAAGTGTTTGATAGCTTCCTAACGCAGTATTACCTTAGCCACAGTGAGTCCAGAACGATTCCAGGACGGATCATCTTAAATGATACGCTGAGTAATGATCTAAACGGTGTACAAACTGCGTTAACGGAAGTTGCTGGTAGGAAGGTCCAATTTCATTCTAACCCCACTGGTGCTCGTGGACGTTACCTCAAGTTGTCGAACACCAATGCGTTGACGGCAATAACGACCAAAATCAATCATAAGATGACGATTAACCAGCGTTTCAAAGCACTTCGTGAAGTGTTGGGAAAAGAGCACATCCAAAGGATGGAATGTTTCGATATTTCTCATACCATGGGGGAAAGCACCATCGCATCATGTGTGGTGTTCAATACAGAAGGCCCGATGAAGCAGGAATATCGTCGATATAACATCAGTGGGATCACTGGCGGTGATGATTATGCGGCTATGGCTCAAGCGCTTGATAAACGGTATTCTAAGCAATTGGATATTGAGAAAATTCCGGATGTGATCTTCATCGATGGCGGTAAGGGGCAATTAAACCGCGCTTATGAGGTCGTTAGCGAACACTGGTCTGATTGGCCCAAAAGACCTTTGATGATAGGTATAGCTAAAGGGGTGACTCGCAAACCCGGTCTCGAAACCTTAATAGATACCAGCGGAGATGAATTTAACTTGCCAAGCGACGATCCCGCTTTGCATTTGATCCAGCATATTCGAGATGAAAGTCATAATCATGCGATTGCAGGGCATCGTGCCAAGCGTGGTAAAACCCGTCGTACGAGTGCTTTGGAAGGGATTGAAGGAATCGGCCCTAAACGCCGTCAAGCGTTACTCAAATATATGGGTGGGCTACAAGAACTTCGCCGCGCAAGTGTTGAAGAAATCGCCAAAGTACCAGGAATTAGTCATTCTTTGGCAGAAAACATTTATCAAGCATTGAAACAATAAGGAAAATCCCGCACCATTGTTGCCGCAATGTGTCAGAGAATAATAACTATGCGTCTAAACATACCTAACATACTGTCGTTGATGAGATTATTTCTTATCCCAGTTTTCGTGGTCGCCTTTTACTTGCCATACACTTGGGCTCCGTTCGCTGCAGCAATGGTGTTCTGGGTGGCAGGCTTTACTGATTGGCTCGACGGTATGCTGGCAAGAAAGCTCGGCCAAACCTCACGCTTCGGAGCTTTTATTGACCCTGTCGCAGACAAAGTTCTGGTTGCTACCGCGCTTATTCTTATCACGGAGCATTACCACAATATTTGGATTACCATTCCTGCGGTGACGATGATCGCCCGCGAGATCATTATCTCAGCATTACGTGAGTGGATGGCTGAAATAGGAAAACGCGCAAGTGTGGCGGTTTCATGGGTCGGTAAGGTCAAAACGTTAACTCAAATGTTCGCACTGTGGGTTTTGATCTGGCGATACGATGAATGGATGGTCTGGGTAGGTTACGGCGCCCTCTATATTGCAACGATTTTGACTTATTGGTCGATGATGCAGTATCTCATGGCAGCCAAAGATGACTTACTTGATGAAGAGCATCATTAAGGTTGAAGAGAAAAAGCGAGCTTAGGCTCGCTTTTTTTGATCTCAGGGTAGGGAATCGAGTGATTAAGCGCGATAATTCCCATACTCAATAAACTATTCATGTTGAAAAATCGAAGATTTTTGCTACTTAATTAGCCAAAAGAGTGACTTTTGCACACTTTCTAGTCAAACGATTTAAAAATACAAAAATAGTGTTGACTCATTAGCTCGAATCCGTAGAATGCATCCCGTACCCAAGAGATGCTCTTGGAAATACAGAGGCGCGTTGGCAGAGTGGCTATGCAGCGGATTGCAAATCCGTGGACCTCGGTTCGACTCCGGGACGCGCCTCCATT
>JBHOHG010000033.1:0-19170 GCA_043422575.1 bacterium sp. HQB-39
TTACGAACGGATAGTTTGCCTCAGGTGGGTCAATTTTAAATCGACGTTAGTGGGTCATTTTTACATCGGCGCTGACAAAGCTATCATATCAGCTCTCTACAAGGTTTTTCCTTTCTCCTTAAAGAGTCTGAGCAACGTTATTGCAGTAGCGCCTACTGCAATAACAGAAGCACTACCCATTAAAGCTAGGGCAACTCTGAACAATAGATTAATCGAAAGAGAACGAGTTAAATCAAGTTAAGGAAAGACATCCCGTATAGAAAAAGGAACGCTAGAGAAGCTTATCCATCTGTCACAAGTTGCCAGATATACACCATTGCCATAGTGCAACCAGTAATGTCTAAGGCCCAAATCTCTAACGACTTTCTACCAGTTTTAGGTGCCACTGAAACCTATATTGATGAAATTAGTGGTATTAAGCTAAGGGTAGTCATAAGCAAATAGTGTACTTGTATAAAGGAAGAAGCCCGTTGGGCCTCTTCTCTATAACTTTAAACTGTATTTGACCAGTTGAGGTGGTTTGAGCGAAAAACTTCAACACCAGTTCGACGGATAGTCTCTATCCATTGATGTGCGTCGGATTCACTAACAGATTCATAATTCATAGCACACTGCTTAATTACCCGATGCTCATTTTCTAGTGTTGTAGGCATCAAACCAGCATCATCCGTATTGATACAGACGCGAACAGCCCCCGTTCTTATACCGAATTTATTCGAACTACTACCAGGATTAAGGTTCTCTCTGTTAGGTGGCGTCCATCTAAAAATCGGGTGTTCATGGTAATTGTTCAGTCTGCCAATATAAATATTCGATGTAGGACATGCTTCAAGTATCCATTGCGACTGACTAACCTTCTCTAACATGAAATCTTGAATACCTTGAATTAAATCGAGTTCTGCATTAGATAATGAGTCAACAAGCTCACCCTTATCATTGTGCAATCGGTTAATAGAAATATCTTTCTCATAACTAATCGATACTATTTGGTCATGGTCAAAGTCATGACGTCGACGGCTCAAGTAGTCTTGCCATAGTGCATAAGCAGACTTTGATTGACTTTGAGGATTAGCTTTCTTGGACAGTTGTATTAACTTGGCATCTGGAACCCACAAAAGATATTCATCATCCAAGCACTCTGCATTTTGTTCGACTGTAATTGGACAATTTCTTCTCATCTGCCACGCTTGATAGAGTAATCTAGGCGAAAACTCTTGGTTATGAAGCTCGACACAGAAATGACGAATTTTTTCCGAAATGATTAAGAGCGCAGGCTGAAACTGTGGGTTTTTAGCAACCAGTTCAAGTCCTATATGGTAGCACCAAACCAAATTATCCAAGTGCTCCTGTAGAGGTAAATAAATATGTTGCTGCCTAGAGATCCAGTTATGAACATCCACCCCTAATGCTAAACCATGCCCAATACGATCGCCTGGCTGGTATTCACAAAAGCGCACAGCTTCATCAACGGCTCGAAGACCACTTAGAATATGACTAAAATCTTCTCCAGCGTGAAGCGTGATAAAAGGTTGCCTTAAACGAACTTCTGAGGGAAACCTGAATTTGTGTTTGGCGTTTCTAAGCACCCTAAGTGCTGGCGCAAAGACTTCTATAGGGAGTTCGTTTTCATTCCCCGCCACGTCGAATCCCCTCAACATTGCTCTTAGATCGACTTGTCCATACTCTAGGGTATCTCGTTTCAGAATAGGAAAAGCGCCAAAGGTTAACGAACTAGAAAAAGATTGTATCGTTCTAACAGTTTCCTTGCTTTGTTTCCTTGCGATAGCATATCTGCGATTTTGCTCTTGCTTACTAAACCCTCTAGTAAAATGGTAGACAAAGTGAACCTGCTTATCTTTGCCATTCTCTAAATATGACTGTGCGAGTTTATGAAACGCCCTGTAATCCGAATCACTTATTCTAAACTCACGAAAAGTATACTCTTCTAGATCATACAGTTGAGATTGTTCACGATAATTTATGCTAGATACAGGTTTTCTGTAGTTAAAATTGAAGTAACGAACGAAATCTCCAAGTCCAACGCCAGAGACCACCATATAATTGCGTAGTATTGATGACGTCACAATAAATGCTGTTAAACACTTTTTTGAGTGTGGGTTTCGAACACGACGTAAAAGTAAAGAGATAGCCGTTGTTATTAATATCCAACTCGCATGATGACCTATGTTAGCAGCAGCAGTCATTAATGCTGATATCTCATCTTTGGGGTGTAAATCTGTAAACTCAGAAGCATGTCTACTGATTCTGTAGGTATGCAATGACTTCCAATCATACGATGAAGACTTCTTATCCCATGTTTTTCTTTCTGAGTCTGAAATTATTAAGCCAAACAAACGATGTAGTAATACTGGTAAACAAGTAATATCTAGGGATTCGCTATTGAACAAACTGTGCTCTTGCCTGAATGGCCAACGACTCTTATCGGAGCTAGGTCGCTTATCTAGGTGTAGCGCAAATGCGGCCATAGAAAGGCTATAATGTCCATGACCTCCCAAGTGAACATGGTTATCTGCGACAGGCTCGCCATCAAACCTTTTGGGTAATGCATTAGGGCATTGCTGTAATGTTAGTTTGACTACTTGTTCTACAGATATAGTTTTATTGTCTATCAGCTCAGCATATCCACAACCTATAATCCATGCAGGGTCAATCTGAGCGAGCAGTGCTAACCATAATTCAAGTCTCTCACTTTTAACTTCAAATCTATCACCTCGCCAACTAACAAAGTCGTCACGAAGCTTGGTTATCACAGAAACTAAGTCCAGTGGCTTTTTAATGTCTACCCACTGTACTAAAGCAAGATCTATATCTTCCTGCCGAAGCCTACCTGGCATATACGCCTGATAGTCTCTCAAGGCCATCCTATATAAATGTTTCTGTTGCTTCTCTTTAGCCGCTGAGTGAAGCGGTGATTCGACTAACTGGTTCAATAACCGATCAGACCCTAGCAGTACAGTTGGTACCAGCCAATGCAATGGTAAACTATGCATTATTTGTTCTTCCTAGCCAATAATGCCTTATAAACATCCCAATGGGATTTATGGTATTTTGACGCATCGGGGTTCTCACCAAGCTGATTTAGCACGATTTTAGTCATACGTTCCACCTGAGTATCGCTTAACTCACCATTTTTAATAGCAGACTCTAAGTTCTTAGCTGTCGCAAAGTGCTTACCGTTACCAAACCACTCTTTTAGGACATCAATTCCCTGTTTCGCAGTAGAGGCAGGTTTAGACTTTGGTTTACTCGTAGCTGCGCCATCAGAAGAACTTCGTGTTACTCCATTCTGATTAGTTATTGGCGCGGAGACCAAATCAACACATTTGCTAATATCAACACCGTCACCGAGCTCAATAAAAATAGGATGAAGAGAAACTGCATTTATAAACTGGGCAGCTTTACCTTCGTGGTTAAGTTCATGACGAGAGCTCTCAACTTGGTACTCATTAATCCAGCCAACATTCTTCTGATATGTTTTTGATTGAATTGAAAACTCCGAAAGATCACGTAACATGCTGTGAGTTGAATCAAGTGCTAAGTTTGCGGGAACAACGTTCCTGTTACTCAAGAGGAATCCGAAAGCATTTACCAAGATATACTTGAAGCGCAAAATCGCATCTATCAAAGTGTCATCAGCATTACTACCTTTGTGATAACGTTCACGAAGCAGGTTTAGCTGAGAAAACACTTTGTTAAAAACAGCAACTAAGAGCGCCAAAAGTCTTGTTTCATCGCCAACAAAAGATTTAATAAGCTCTCGATTACTGTTACTCCAATCCATTACTTTACCAATGAATTCATCGTAGTTCCCCGTATCCGCCTCCTCTTCAGTATCTACGCTTGATAATGAAACTGGGTCTTCGTCAACATACTTAGTCGGGTTAAGAGCATGAATAGAATAAAAAGGAGTGGAATCCATAACCTCTTTAAGCTTTTGCTCACATTGTTCAAGACAAAGTTCTCCATAGAAAGACATAAGGATCGAAGTGGTTAATAACTCAAACGCCTTACTAAAATAAACTTTTCGTTGCTGACTACCTTGTGTTGCATAGTATGCCGAGTGAGTATAAAGTCCTAATGTGTAACGATTTTTCTCATGGACAGAATTTCCTCTCGTAATAGACATGTAATCAGTAAACATTTCTAATGGTGGCATACTGCGTATAACTCGCGCATCGGACAAGTTTTCTAAAAGACTCACATTATTCCCTGTGCCTTTTGACTTATCGAAAGCTTGAGCAAACTTGACCTGTTCTTCACAAAACTTATGACTCGCCCAAGGAAGTCGTTCTGATGCTTGATCTCTGATATTAAAGATAAGTAATTCGCTCAGTTTTAAAGGAACTTGAGTGCTCATGCTCTGCAATGCGCTTCGGGCTAATGCATAGCTAGAACCATGCTGCTGACTTTCTGACCAAACACGTAACGATTCCCAGTTTTCTTCCATCCTCTCATCATCCTTCAAGGAGGAAGGAGCTAGAAGTCTTACTAATTGTCCAACCTCACGGGCAGACTGAGGGCCTGGATATTCGGCACTTCTCTCTTGACCATTTACAGAGCCGAAGAAAAACTCCTTAAAACTTTGTTGATATTCCCTATATGAAACCCATTTATCTGTAGCGTTAAGCTTAGAATCTTTGATGGCCAAGAGAGGAAGCAGAGCGGCAATAGGTTTAAGTGCAATTCGATAATGATTTGGTAAGACTTTAGCAAGATAAGCATCCGCGAGATCGTTACTTTTCTTTGCCCCGTACCCGTTAGGAGCTCCATTATAACTTGGGTGTTCAAGACTTTTTGTTAACTCAAGTTTTACTAAATGATGATAAAGTTCAAGCTCTCCACTAACTAGTGGAATAATATCAGGGCACGATAAACGCCTACGAATTTCTTCTAAAACGTCATATGCATTTTCAAGAGCCATATCAACATCATCTATTGATATTACAATGGCATCACATCCAAAAATTAACTTAGACACTCTAATATACTCATGGAAAAGACAATCAATCTTAATCCCTGAGCTGTATTGGATAATCTTATCCAATCCAACATGTTCACTATGCTCTCCCGCATACTGCACAGCTTCTGACAAACTTCTGAGAGCTTGGAAAAAAGAATCTTTAGCATTCTCTAGCTCTCGACCAGACAACTTGGACGTCCCAGAGTTAATTACGCTCATTACTTGATTGTAAATATGAGCAACAAGCACATTAGTAAAGCTATCGTGATCTTGAAGCAAGGTGGGATCAATAATGGGAGTAAAATAAAGCGAAGGTAGATTATTGTCTGAGCGTCTATGGTCTACCCACAATGCTTGAGCGTTCTTAAGAAAAACTGATTTGCCCGTCCCACGCCCGCCACTTATAAGAATAGCATTGTGTAAGTTCTGCCCAATACCTTGATAGTTAGAGGTGCACACATAATTCCTAGCCTCTAGTCCAAAACGTTCTAAGTGGTTTAAAAGCAGTTTAGCCGACTGCTGTTGCCACAACTCTTGAGCTGAGAATTGTTCATCATACTCTGGTTTATCTAAATCTAATTCGATGAGTTCCATTGGATACGCATAAGTCATTAATAACAAACCAATAGAATATGTCTAAATTAATATGAAAGCCATGACTTAACTCCAAGAATGCACTAACTGTTAACGTATTGAAATGATTAGGTTCTATATTCCCAATGTAGTCATTACAATAACTTCATCGGTGCTACATAACATTCATATAACTTAGTTCGTAAAGTGCGGTTCGCAAAGTACGGTTCGGGTTTTACGAACTGAGCAATTACTCTAAAAAGAAGATTTTATGAGGAGAGAGTTTCCAACTTAGTTAACCAAACCTGCACCCTTCATGAGCAATGAATCGTTGAAGTTTCCAACTTGGTTATTTTTGCTTAGTATTCTAGAACGTTGATTTAAAAAGCTAGTAAGTTTCCATCTTAGTTATCTGTGAACAGGTTGTGATCACAGATAACCAAGTTGGCAACTAACTTGAATAACAAAAGGCGAATCACTTGATTCGCCTTTTTCTTTGTACCGTTTTTAGCCTAGTGTGGTGTCATATTTGCGGTGCTAGGTATTTATGCCTTTAGCCTGTCCCGCCTTATCTTCTTCGATCTATTTAGCTTTTGCTCAAGCGGGACATTCACTCTTTGTCTTGCCAAAGAGTAAACAGAAAGGCGCTTTGGTTTCGTGCGTGCTGTCCGGTCGGTTTTAGGCGTTCCAGACGCCATAAAACCTAAAATCTCGTCCTGAGATTTTCCCTAGAGTTGTGATTTCTATTTTGATTAATGTGCGTGGCGAGGTTCGTCCGACTAGAAAGCACCTTTGAGCTTAAATAAACGCATACTTGGATTGCCTTAGTGGCTAGGTAAACACCAATGATCGTGGTACTCATCTTGTTAAATTAATCATATGTGCTGCATAGGCTATTTTTTTTCATTTTTAGATTCAAACTCGATGGATACATGCAGGGATCAATTGGTAACCTAATTTTCAACGATTTAATCCCAATATCATACTCTGACGATATAGAATAATCCTCATGGATAATTAGCAATCCTTTATCAAAAGCTACCTCGTGATTTATACATAAGCATATCCCATTATTGACATCATCAGATCCACCTTTTGCGACATCGATTATATGTGCAGCACGTAACAATGACTTTTCAGACATATCACAAACAGCACAGCAACCTCCATATATGATTAGGATCTTTTCTCTAAAAGAAGCCTGTTTTCGAAGAGGTCTTCTTATAACGCACTCTGTCCATTCTCGACCATTTGGGTATGGGCGCTTTTTCTCTGTATCTTCTGCATTTTCAAATTCATAGCTACCATCATCATTCTTTACACCAAGAGGAAGGGTTTCGTACCGCAGCTCACTAACACTTAAGAACAGTGATGAAAACTCTTCATTGATGTAGAGACATAGAACTCGTTCGTCCGGGGCGAACATTACATCCCACATAACTACTGCTTTATAAGAGTCAGGCAAAGCGACAATCAACTTCCGAGATACGGAATTCTCACGTCTCTCTCGAATTGCGGCTTCATTTGCTTCCGTCAAGATATTTTTCGTTAGGTATTTAAACTCTAGTGCCATATTTTCCTCAGAATTAAGCTAACGAATGACATGGATTCCCCCTTCCAAGGATCTGCCACACTTAAGTGGTACACATTATTGGGCAAGAACATTGCGCAAATTCGGACACGATCCCCGTATTATTGTGGCCAAGTATTTCACGCAGGAAAGCAACTCTTTAACCATTTTTTGAATTGCACCTGCTGGGGTTAACCAATAAATGTCTAGTGACCCAACCAATAATGGTTGGCATCGGCGAGACCGTAATAAGAGATCCTCAATATGTGTTTGTCGTAAGCAATGCTTAATGACCGAAATGACAAAGCGAAGTAGATAACTTTGTTGTTCGAAGAGCGTTGGCTGCTCATACAGCCAACAGGATGTTATTGCCTAGTGACAGGCAGAAGGGACCCGATACTGGCTCAATATATTGACCGACCTACAAAATCGTGGCGTGAAAGACATCCTGATCGCGTGTGTCGATGGGCTCAAAGGCTTCCCTGAAGCGATTTAAACTATCTATCCGAACACAGAAGTGCAACTCTGCGTCATTCATCAAATACGTAACAGCATGAAATACGTCGCGAGCAAAAATCAAAAGGCTTTCATGGTTGACCTAAAAGCAGTTTACAAAGCATCGACACAGAATGCCGCAGAGCAGGCTCTCGACGAGCTGGAAGTCAAATGGGGCAAACAATATCCACTGGTACTTAAGTCATGGCGTCGTCACTGGGAACACTTAGCAACATACTTTAAATACCCCGAATATGTTCGCAAAGCTATCTATACGACGAATGCCGTTGAGGCCGTGCATCGCCAGTTCCGCAAACTGACCAAGACTAAAGGTGGGTTCCAAAATGAAACAGCACTTCTGAAACTGCTATATGCGGGTATGTTAAAAGCTTCAGAGAAATAGACACACCCAGTTCAAAACTAGAATCTAACGCTATCGCAACTGAGTATCCACTTCGAAGGGCGGGTCGACGAATACGTTGATCTGTGAGTTAGGGTGACACAGAGAACTATGAACACCCTCGCTTTGTTAGCAGCTGCACCACCAAACACCATACAATTTAACAGGGAAACAATATGTCGTCTGTAAATTGTACGAAGAGGAAGTAATATGCTACAACAATGCAGTCAGCTACAGCATCCGGACGCCCCATACTAGGTAGCATTTGATCATGAACTATCTCACTAGGCTTTATCACACCTTCACTCATATTGCCCCTTATAAAGTCAAAAATGTATTTGCAATCCGGGTACCCTTCTTTAATCTCTAAAGCCATTTTAATATCGCTAAAATCATGGGCGTCCATTGCTTCCATAGCATTATCGTATTTCCCGATGAACTTAGGATTTCTTTGTGCTCTTTTGGTGCCCAGCCTTTTATGGTGAGCCTCAGACAAATCTTTAGATAAATTAACAAACCTCTCCAAATACTCAACATCTTTCTTTGATGTATTTCGCATAACCTCTCTGCTTTTTTTAATTATCTCCTCTACAGAGGGTCGACTCACCCCATGAACATAGAGCATAATCTGAGCTGTTATCAGTGGGAGTAGTAACAGTATCTGAGCATAGTTTACTTTCCCCCCCTCTCTGTTTCTAACACTTAGAGCCTGCGCTTGATAGGCGATATCAAATATACAGTCAGGTTGCCCACCTGTATCAACAACCCTATCGACCAATTCCAGAATTGGGAGTGCACTATTGGATGCAGATAATAGGAAAAACTCCAATTTAGTTCCAGGAGATGAGTCTACATGTCTAGTCGTACAACCTGTTTTATCACCCAAAGGCTCTATAATCTGGGATAAAACAAAACTTCTGGTTACTTCATGTTTAATTTCATTTGAGCTTAACTTTATCAAGGGATTCTCCTACTACAAATCTAATTTCACCTGAGTTAACAAATTCTTTTGCAATATGATGACTCTCGCTGTCTATAGCATGCAAAGTAACATTCTTTCCAGATTCGAGTTGAAGGGCATGCCTAGAGTCCAACTCATTTCGGGAACCATAATATATTTCTATTTCCGTCTCATATTTAATATCTTTTAGTGTTTCAGCCAGATCATAGTAATGTTTCTGCAAAGTCAATGAGTGTAACTTTTCAAGTTGCTCTCGCCATCTATACTCACCATGATGCTTTAGTGAGTTTGCACTCAAAAATGTTTGTGGGGAGAAAGAAAGGACAACGTCAACATTCATCAATACTCCAAATAGTATGGCTGCATATGCTCCCATGGAAGTTCCGATAAAAATCACCTTTGAAACACCCATCTCTAACAACAGCACAGATAGATTATCGACAGACTCAGCTACGCTATTACCTAAACCATTAATCCCGGTATGATACCAGGTCTGTTCAACATCTTTAATGAACACTATATTTACCTCATTTGGATAAAGTGTCTCAAGAAAAACGAACCTGGCTGGGTTCCTCAGATTATGCCTTAAACCACCAAATGAAACGATTGCTACATCGCTATTCGGCACTTCTCTACAGATGTAGCCAATATTGCCCGTACCATAATAATCATCCTTGTTAAAGCTCATATTTCCTCGCCCCTTAAAGCAATGCCACTTACCAATCTACTATTGTAAATCAATTTTGGATGTCTACGTTTATGAATTGCGAAAATACTAATTGGCTAACGCTTAAGTATTTATCCATTACTGTAGCACAAGGGATAAATACCAGGGTGATTGCATACTAACTTAATCGTTCATTCCGAAAACATATTACTCATTTATCAAACTAGAAAACTTGTATTTTCTCGGCAGTTTTCGGGAAATTAGACTTAAATTTTAAGCTCGAACACGGATTGATTGATAATTGAGCGAAGTGTGATCCCGCCCTGGGATAAATACCTGCTGGACTTGGCCGTTGTATCTATGGAATTCGCTTTATCAAGCTAAGGGGGCTTACACTCGTATCACGAGCAAAGTAACTCCAGATACCGGTATTTTTGCACTCCAAATCACCATTTCGAACGCAAAATAAGATATCAGTTGAATAGTGATTTTAAAAGCGAACAATCCTGCTCTCTCGTGATCACATCACAATTATGTATCCATGCTTTCAGCCTGTCCCGCCTTAAATTCTTCGATCTATTTAGCTTGTGCTCCAGCGGGACATTCACTCTTTGTCTTGCCAAAGAGTAAACAGAAAGGCGCTTCAGTTCCGTACACGCTGTCCGGTCGGTTTTAGGCGTTCCAGACGCCATGAAACTTAAAATCTCGTCCTGAGACTTTCACTAGAATCGCCTGTTCGGCAATAGCTGGTAGAATGAACCTTGTTATGATTCAAAAACAATCTCTGTAAATTCCAATAAGCTATGAAGCTTGGTAAGTTTCCCCTTTCAAAAGCAAATGACCGGACTTCACTTGCTCTGCAAGAACATTCTCAGTTCTAATTTTCATCGCTTTACTTGTACTTGAAAAGCCCAATACTTCTGTAATCGATTTAACCAAATCATCACTCGATATAGAGAAAGTATCATTCACTGTAACCACAGCGGTTTTTGCTATTTCACCGTCATAAATCAGGTCATACTTACGCTCATTGGTTGGCAGGTCAGCTCGGTTGCGAATGGTGATTTCACTTTGACTCGTAATAATGAACTCACCATCTAGGTCAACTTTGCCTTGTCTGTTGAGCAAGCCAATCGCATCAAGAATTGCTCGATTGATGCGAGCACCACTTCGAGAGCTACCCACTGCCGACAACAAACGAATGCTAAGTTGTTTCACATGTATTGGTGACTCAAGCTCAACAACTTTAAAAATATCTGCCGCTAAGGTTACTGTACTTACATCGGGTATCGTATCGCCTAATCCAAGGGATAACTGATCTGTTGGGTAGACCTGATAGATTGCAGCTGTTGATTGATGTTCGACCTCTACCCTTTCAATCGCCGCTTTAGCTTTAGGCTTTGACTGCACAATAACCTCTGCTTCTGACTCTGAATCATAAGTTTCGTAGTATGCGATGGCTGCTTTAATAGCATCACCTAGTCTTTCTGTTTCTTTATGGCGGTTACGGAACCAGTCGGTACTCCAAATACGATGGAAGCGCCAGCCAAGTCCTTCAAGCACACTCTGACGAATTCGATCTCGGTCACGAGCACTCTTAGAGCTGTGGTAAGTTGCGCCATCACACTCCACTGCCAGCATGTAACGACCTGGCTTGTTAGGGTCTCTGACTGCTATATCAATGTAAAAACCTGCACAGCCAACTTGTGCTTGAACTTGGTAACCTAGGGAACGAATTGAAAAGATCACTTCCTCTTCAAATGGCGAGTCGGGGCCTCTGCCAGTCTCTTCTCGTTTAACCAAGTCACCTGTTTCAGCGTAATGTAAGAAGTTCTTCAGTGCGCGAACACCGAATGGAGATGCGTCTGTGGTTGGCATCTCGTCACCTTTGAAATTACTGAACACTTCCATACACATACGTGCACGAGAGATAAGAACGTTCAGTCTTCGTTCACCGCCATCACTGTTAAGTGGGCCAAAGCTCATTGGTAAGCGCCCTTCACCCGTCTTACCATAGCCGATACTGATATAAATGGTATCACGCTCATCACCCTGCACGTTCTCTAGGTTTTTAACAAAGAAATCTTCACCCTCTTCGTGCTCCCCAAAGAAATGCTCAAGGTCTGGATTCGCCTTTCTTAAGCGCTCTACCTCAAGAAGAATCGCATCACGTTGAGCGGTACTGAATGCGACCACACCAAGTGTCTGGTTTGGCATGGTTTTTGCGTGTTTAATGACAGCTTCTGCAACCGCCGCAGCTTCATCCATATTGCTTCTTGAACCCCCTCGGTCATAGGTGGTGTTCGGCAAATAATTGAAGCTCAGACCTTTGGCGTGTGGGTTAATACCCGATGACGGGAAGATCATCAGTTTGTTGTCATAAAACTCTTGGTTAGAAACTGCAATCAATGACTCGTGACGGCTACGGTAGTGCCACTTCAGCATTTTTTCAGGTGTGCCTGACGCTAAGAACATACCTAAAATGCTTTCCATATCCGCCGTTAAGCTCTCTTCTGCCTCTTCATCATCTAACACTAGCTGCTTACCAAAGAAACTAGTCGGTGGCATCTGTTTCGTATCACCAACAACGATGACCTGTTTGCCACGCATAATGGCTCCAAGCGCATCAGCAACTTTTACCTGTGACGCTTCATCGAAGATGACCAAATCGAAGTCAACCACACCTGGTTCAAGATAGGTTGCAATCGACATCGGACTCATCATAAAGACAGGTTTGATCTGCTGTATCACTCGACCCGATTTGTTGAGCAAACGTCTAATCGGCATCTGACGGCGTTTCTTATTAAACTCACGTCTTAGCGTTTCTACCTCGCCTCTTGCTGATGGGTTCGGTAGATTATCGTAAAGCTGTTTTACCAAGGACTCTTGTGCAAAGTGGAACAATTGACCATCAATAGCGCTGAACTGTTCAATCTGTTTTTCATGTTCAACACGGTCAAAGTAGCGGATTTCATCTCGTGAATCGTACTGGTAATCCACAAGCGAGCTGTAGAATGTGTATTTAAAACTGTCTCGAATAAGCGTAGATTCTTTCGACCATATAAATGCTTGCTCTCTCCAAGCAGAAAGTCCGATTGCATCTAGATCTGCCCCTAAACGATTGAAACGGGTTAATGGGTAGAACTTCTGGATATCTCTCTCAATCGTTTCAACTTCATCACATTGCAGGGCATCAGATCGCTCGACAAAAGAGCTAAGCTCCAGTTGAAGCAGTGATGCGAGTTCATTGATCAGGTTGGTGCGTTTTTCGATAAGTGCATTTACCTTATCAAGCTCTGCGGTAGTAAAGGCGATTTCCTTTGATGGGTCTAGATATTGCGCTGCGCTATGATCTAGCGTTCCAGACTTAATACCTGAATGGCATTGCTGCACCCATTGAAGCGGTTTCAGCATCGCTTTCCAATCGGTATTCTCATTTTTAAAGTGGCTCCCGATAGTATCAATTGCCAATTGTGCAGAATCGATAAACCGTTTTTGTGTCGAACAATACTCGAGTACTGCATCGATCTTTTCGATCCAGTCACTTGCGCCACCAGCAAGCCCATTTTTGCACATGCCTGCATAGGTGCTTTTCGCTTTGCGGTAATCACCAGATAGGAATCGCCACCACTTTTGGCCTGTTGTCAGTAACGAACCACGAATTGGCACCCAGTCATAATCTAATGCACTATCGACAAAGTGATCCGAAAGCTCTGACTTTTGATCTTGTAGCGTTGCGCCTTGAAGTGCAAAATCGAGTATTACATCGCCTTTCGACTCCCAAACTGATGAATTTGCATCGACACTCTCAAGCTCAGGTCTGTCTGCAATAAGAGACAGTCCCTCAAGTACTGAGATGCAATCTGTGTAGGTAGTGATCGGTGAGACGTAACCAGCGCAAGCATGAAGGTCTTTAACTTGGTTAATGATCTCTTGCTGTGTTTGTACTACCTCGGCGACAAGCTTTTGTGCCGCTTTGTCATCTGATGGTGAGTAGTCTTTGAGAT
This sequence comes from bacterium sp. HQB-39, assembly GCA_043422575.1. Classification (GTDB taxonomy): domain Bacteria; phylum Pseudomonadota; class Gammaproteobacteria; order Enterobacterales; family Vibrionaceae; genus Vibrio. The sequence goes on from JBHOHG010000033.1 coordinate 13,655, forward strand.
TTGTCGATGAGAACAAATTCAGGCTTGGCGCAGTGTGTTCCGTTAGGTAATCAACCGCTTCAGTTACCTTAGCGAGAGCGGTTAAGTAGTAACTCTTATTCCAAACGTTTAGATCGAAATCAATGCGAGGCAGTTCCTCTAGCTGGATTGAAGCATCGGTAATGATTCGCTCCAGTTGAAAGCTATAACCTAGAGCGTCATGGTAGCTAACGTCTGTGTTGGCGATGCTTTCATTAACTGACTGGCAGTAATCGTCCAGCTTGTTACGAAGGGAAACTAAGCGATCAATATCATCACTTCTTTCAGGAGTAACAGGAGCGTGCTGCAACAGAGTGTGTTCTAGTGATGAAAGAACCGATTTCTTATTCGCTTTATGAGAGTGAAGCTCTAGTACTGAGTCACCAATGTGACAGTTATCCAATCGGCGTTTAACGACATCAAGTGCAGCCATTTTTTCAGCAACAAACAGTATCTTTTTGTTGTCAGCTAAAGCCTGAGAAATAATATTGGTGATGGTTTGTGACTTACCTGTACCTGGAGGCCCTTGAATCACAAGGTTTGCTCCAGACTTCGCCGCTAGCACCGCCTCTGTTTGGCTTGAATCTGAGTCTAAAACCAGTTGAACCTCTTCAACACGGTTTACGTCCATTGGTGTTGAATCAAGTAAGGTGGCATCACTCTCAAAACCTTCGGTGAACAACTTCTGGATCAAACTGTTTTCCGATGGCTTCTTACCTTCAGGCCATACATCGTCAGATAAGTCTTGATACATCTGAAACTTACCAAACGAGAAGAAGCTCAAGACGATCTTATTGATCTCAACTGACCAACGCTTTTCTCTTGCAATGGCCGTAGCAACCTGATCTAAGTACCCTTGAAAATTATAGCCATTCTCACCCTCTTCAAAATCGGGTAGAAGGATACCAAATTCCATCTTCAACTTAGCTGCAAGCGTTAGGTTTGTCCCTAGCTCAGACTCGGTGTAGCGAATTCTGTAGGCATCCCCTGCATCTGCTCGGAAGATTTCGACAGGGACAAGTACTAAGGGGGCATATCTTGGTTTGTCTGAGTTATCATCTTCAAACCATTTCACGAAACCAAGAGCAAGGTAGAGAAGATCTACGCCCTGCTCTTGCACAAAAGTCGTTGCCTCTGTACTGAGTTTTAGTAATCGAGTATCAAGAGATTTACGGAATAACTGTGTTTGCAAGGCGTTATCCGCATGTCTTTTGTTCCCATTGGTTTCTTCAAGATGAGTTGTCAAATCAGTTAAAGATATTGATTTGCTGTCGTCTGTATCGAGAGAGTCTGGTGCTGGTAGGAATGACATCATCTTCGACTCTTCAACCAAGTGCTCAAACACTTGCTCAGATTTTTCATCAACGATGTCTAGGATTTTGGCTCCCTTGCCAACATTAAGTAGCGTGTTCCCTCTAAGCCCCATATCAAGGAGTTCTTGACGGCTTTTATCGAAAATATCTTTAAGATTTGAGTTCATCTTGCAGTAAAACCTCATATCACGTTAGCCGTACTCTATACTAAATTTTCAATTATGCTACCTAATGTGGAGCAATATCTGACTCATTTGCTTCATAAAAACGTTCAAGAGTTGTTTAGCTCAAACTTGATGTTGAGCAGTCAGTCATCACTTTATATATTGAAATTACTAGGAGTAACTAGCTTATCAACAGCTAACTGAACACTCCCAACGGAAGTAAGGACGCTTGCCCTCCATACGTTCTATTTCAGCCCCTATTTTAATGTAGAATTCATGAGCTTTGATATTGGTAGGGCTTGCAGTCCACGAAATATGTGATGCTACAGCACTTTCCGCCTCCATTTTTACAGCATGCATCAATTGAGTACCGCCTCCCTTTGACCGCTGGTTTCCAACGATCAGAAGGTCATCAAGCCAAACAGACGGGTCACCCGAAAAAGAAGAGTATCGATAGTGATACAAAGCAAAACCAATAATCTCTTCATTGGATTCTAATAGTAAAACATGAGCAATTGGATGGTTGCTAAATATCGTACGTTCCATTTTGTCTAACGTCGTCGTAACTTCACCATTAAAGCCCTTCATAGTTCGATCAAATTCAGCTTTTTGCTCTATTAGACGCAACAATTGCTCAGCATCATACCGCGTTGCTTTTCTGACTTTCACACCACTCTCCCTTGGTAAACCTGTTGAACTCGCTTTGACAGAGCCCCCAAATTTATTTGAGCTCATCCCAAGCTTCTATCGTAATATCAGGCCAACGGTCGCGATAACCAGCAACCATTTTATTGTAGTTTTGACTTGTCATTGCTATGGGGTTTGGCGTTACTTTTTTGCTAAAAGCATCATGTAACCCATAAGGTAAGTATAAAGAGATAAGATCGTTTGAGGTTAACCTGAATCCAATTGCGAACGCTGATAACCATGATTCAATCCCCTGCTCTACTCTCACATAGGGTTCGATTGATTGACCAAATTTCTTAGGATACCACTCATGGACTCGAGCCTGATTTACCACATCAATTGGAATATCGTGCTTCACCATATCGCGAATCTGATTCTGGTAGCCCTCTTCTGAAGTTTTACCGATACTATCGAAGTAAACGATATCAAGATCTTTTACGTTATCAAGAGGTTTATTCCCTGATAGTAAGTTCCAAATCAATTGGGTGATAGCACCACCTGCAATATAATAGTTTGGCAATTTAACACTATTACATGCTTCTGCACTTTCCATTAGTTCAGGCGTTTGTCTAATTATACTTTTAAGCTCATTTTCTAGAGCATGACTTGCCATCAAAGTCGAGTTCAGATAGTTATCATTAGAATAGTCACTCATAAAATATGAACTTCTATTTTCAAATAACGAATACAAAATCTCCTAACCATCTTGTTCCTTATTTAACTTGTCTTGAGCGAATGATACATGCAAATCATATTCTTCAGAAACATACTCAAGAAAATTGTATAGCAGATCCTTTTGACTGTGATTTAAAGAGTCCAAATCAAAGTTATATTTTTTATCAGACAAGCCAATATACAATGGAATAAATTCGACGTATTGATCATGGCATGCCTTCCGCATAAGCACATATTTACACATTTCAGGAAGTAACCAAGCCATACCATGTGTACTGATTGTCATATATTCATCACAAATACTGTAGAGGTTGTTTCTCGTTACATTCGATAGTCCAACGGGTATGTCTGATTCTATGATTTGACGAGTGATATCGCTTTTAGGAACCGAAAAGAAATCATCAACCTCTGGGCATGCTCTTGGCGGGAACGCTTCCTGAAACCGCTTGAGATACTCTTCCCGTGTACAATAGCCCCAATATTTCATAGCCACTCCTAGGCTATAAGATCACTGCTAACATTTTGCCCCTGTTTCAGTTGGATTAAAATGCAGCAATGATCTCCGTTTATAGACGATTTAGAAACACACTGACTTAAGCAGCGTTGAAACCATAATCTTTGGGTATTACATTTCGCCGGACGTGATCTTAGACTGAGCCTCAGTCACTGTTTGATTTCCAAACAGTAAATCCATCATCGCGATGATTCGTTTTTTATCATCCCCCCATTTATCGGCATTGGCACTATTAGGAGCTTTGAATTCGACTTCGCCGACTTTCTCACTATCTTTATACGCTCTCACTCTGGCATCAGCGATAAACGTTCTGAAATCCCAACTCCATCGAGATACGTAAGTCAGAGTTAATTCCTCATTTTTGGGTGGTGTACCATCACTAACAACCGTACATTTATGGGCGGTATCTAGGCACCACTCTTGCAATGAATCTAAGAATATCTCTCGGGTCGCATCATCTTTGACTATTGTGATTTCTTTGCTTTGGTTCTCTTTGGAGATAGGTTCTGCTGTATATTTAGGTGCAGCACATGCAGCCAACAGAACGGGTAAACTAAGGATGAATATTTTCTTGTACATGACGCTTCTCTCTCGATACAAATAATTGATTATGTTGCTTATGCTCTGGTTTGATCTCATGCTGGCATTGCACTCAATCTTTGTTAGCTACGACTTACTGATGTAGATTGCTGAGATGCAATCCTGAAAGCTAGCCGTCGCTCTTTTTGTAAGTTGGGCGATTTCGATGTTAAACAGCCAAGCTTCTGAAGTTCAGACACTTACTCGCATAATACTCTTGCCGTTTAAATTTCCAATGATTGCGGTTACTTCACCGAAGCTTGCATTATGGGATATCTCCAAATCTAGCTTTCTTCCCCCCTCAACGACATCAGGAGATATCATGTAGTGGCATAGCGAAGTTGTTCAATCATACTCACTTTTTAACATATGCCATTAATATTTCATCGTATGATTTTTCCTTGACTCTGAGTGCATCAACCTCGATGCCGTACTTACGAAAGCCTAACTTTTCATACAGTGAAATAGCCGCAACATTTTCGGAACCTACCGTCAGTTGAATCTGTGCGATGGCCTTATTTTGAGAGGCTTGGTTAATAAGCATGCTTAACATGTCTTTTGCGACGTGTTTACCACGATAATCTTGCTTTACAAAAACGCCCCATAGGTAGGATTTATGTTTGATCTTCTGTTTGAGTGCTTGAGAAAAACCAGCAACGCCAATTAATTCACCACCATCAAATGCACCAATAATAAAGGCACTTTGACTAGCCGTTACTCGATTAATCCATTGCTCATCACATAGGCTAGCTTCATCATCAACGCTGTTTTCAAACGATTCTGAAGACTGCACTAGGCTTAAAAGTCTCAATTCTTTGAACTGCTCCCAGTCACTGGCTATTAGCTTGCGATACTCCAAGTTTCCTCCTGAAACACTACGGTATTTTTATTTTAATCAATGAAATACGTTGTTCTGCATTCTAAAGAGTAAATAACCTACTGACAAACAATGTAAGATATAAGTAAAAAACTTAGGGTTCATGGCACCTTACATTCCTAACTGGTGCAAATGTAATGGCTTAGAGTTCGTAACTTCTTATAAGCGCGTTTTTGCAAAAATAACTGTGCTGTCAATCTCACCAGATGGCAAACGCCTACTGTTTTCCAGACGAGCTTCGATTTTGTAGCCACAGCGCTTAGCAACTGATTGGCTCTTAATATTTGTGCCTGCCATTTTTATTTCTACACGTTTAGCTTTTTTTTCAACAAAAGCGAACCTTTCAACCAGTTCGACGGCTTCACTAACATAGCCAGCCCCGGTTTTGGCTGTTTTTAACCAGTAGCCTATTTCAAAAAATGGAATCGTGTTATCACGAACAATAAACCCGACTGCACCAATCAATGATTCTGTTTCTTTTTCTATAATGTTGAACCAAAATTCGCCCGTAAAGTCCTCGTAGTTTTTCCTTGCTTCTTCAATGCTATGGTCGAGAGTAACCTTCGTGAAGGACTCTGAAACCCAAGGTAAAAACCGTGAAAACTCTTCTCGACTGTAAACGCCCCACTAACCCACGGGGCGATATGATTAGTGTTTGAAGTTCCAAGGCAGGAGCGCATCGATATTTG
>JBHOHG010000034.1:0-13378 GCA_043422575.1 bacterium sp. HQB-39
TGGGCTCCATAACCCTTTTCGCCATTATTTTCATTGGAACCAATAAAGTCGATAATCGACTGTTTATATTGTTCTTCAGTAAGTGGAATCGTATTAAAACTCAATGTAGTTACCTTAAAAATAAGTAAATTAAAAACATAATCGACCCTCCCCTCATACAGAAATGAAGAGAATCAACATACCATTTATTAAACTTTCTAATATCTACTTAATATCGACGACAATTAAAAATTAAATATTTCCATCAACCCTTAATGACCAATTTGGGTTTTCCAGAGTTTTGAATACAACCCTCCCTGATCAGTTAACTCTTCGTGATTTCCTTGCTCTTTTATTTTCCCTTCCTCAATCACTAATATTCTGTCGGCATGCTTAATCGTATTTAATCTATGCGCAATACTAATGACCGTACGACCAGCTGATATTTCTTGCAAATTCGAAATAATGGCCGCTTCGGACTCATAATCTAAAGCGGAGGTCGCTTCATCGAGGATCAAAATTCTCGGCTTAACGATCAATGCCCGTGCCAGAGCGACTCTCTGCCTCTGTCCACCAGACAGCTTCGCACCGCGTTCACCGACATCAGTTTCAAAGCCTCTGGGAAAATCAAGGATGAACGTAAGCGCTCCTGCTAATTTTGCCGCTTCAAGCACCTCTTCATCCGTTGCTTCAGGCTTACAAAATCTTATATTGTCTGCGATGGATCCAGCGAAGAGCACACTCTCCTGCAAAACCACGCTCATGTTTTGTCGTAATGACACCGGATCAGCAATCGCAAGATCCATTCCATCAACTAATACTTGTCCATGTTGCGGGGTATATAAACGTTGTAACAAACGAGTCAAAGTACTCTTACCTGAGCCTGAGGGCCCCGTAATTCCTACAAACTCTCCAGGCTGAATCGTAAGATTTAAGTCGGAAAGAACCTCTGGTGTATCCTGTTGATAGCGAAAGCGGACATGCTGAAACTCAACTTGTCCTGCCAGCTGAGGCACGGATGCGAGTCCTTCAACATTGTTCTCTGCTGGCTCATTAAGAATATCCCCCACCCTCTTTAATGAGATAATTGTATGTTGGAAGTCTTGCCAGATCTGGGCAAGTCGTAGGATGGGTTGAGTCACATGTCCTGCCAACATATTGAACGCGACAAGCTCTCCTGCAGAAAGGTCTCCCTCAAGAACCGCTTTCACTCCCCACCAAAGTAAAATAGCAGCCGTAATCTTTTGGATAAATGCTATCCCTTGGCCAGCTATAATTCCGGCTTTGGCGGCACTAAAAGCACTCTTAATTTGTCCAGAGAGTGTGTTTCTCCACTGATGTAAAAAGTCTTTCTCTGTTGCAGTGGTTTTAATTGTTTCAATCCCTGTAACAGATTCAGTCAAAAAACTGGTTGAACTCGCGTCTGCCTCATATTGCTTGAGTACTCTTGCTCGGATGATGGGTCCTGCGATTAGCCAAAGAACGAAGTAAATTACAAGCGATCCGATCACCAACCATGTGAGTAGCGGTGCGTAGTTGAACATAACGGCAAGAAACACACCGACGAAGATCAAATCCAACACCAACATCAATGCAGATCCCGTTAAAAACTGACGGATCTGTGCCATTTCTCTCACTCTCGCAATAATTTGACCAGTCTGCCGTTGCTGAAAATATGACAGAGGTAAACACGTCAAATGTCGATACAGACGAGACGATAATTCAGAATTCACTTTTGAGGCTAGATGACCAAAAGCATTCCCCCTGAGATAGGTGTACATTGGCTCTGCTAATGCTAAACCTAACATCGCTAATGCGATTACATGGAGGCTCGACACGCCCCGACCCACTAGGACTTTATCGATTAAGCTGGAAAATAGCATGGGGGTGACTAATGCCACCAGCTGCAACACAATAGCAACGAGAAAGACATCGCGTAACTGGCGTACATGTTTGAAAACCGAAGGGGCAAACCAGCGCAAACCAAATGTTACTTGCTCTTTGGATAATTCATTTTCAGCTAATAAAATAAAGTCCAATTGCTCTAATTGGCTTTTAGGCGGTAGTGGCGATAACTCAATGTGATCGGTTTCCGGCCGGTACAATCGCCATCCTCCAGCTTCAACTTCTAGCAGCACGCACCATACGTCGTTTAATTTGATCAGTGCGGGCAGTGGGAGAAACTCAATTTTGCCACCAGCCCCTTTACGATGTAGTGCCTTAAGGCTCAGTTGTTTAGCAGCATGACAAATTTGCAGCTCATCGATCACATAGCTGTCGGTGCCTAGCCCATGCTTGAGCAGATTTTCATTACCGCTGCGCCTAAATGATTTAGCGGCATACACCAATGCAGATAATGCAAAATTGTTCGATATTGCTGGGCGTTCTGGCTCGTCGAAAATCTGCCCTTCCATTCTCTCTTGCTCTGCTGTTAGCGCCGTTTCTTCAATAACTGACATTATTTCTCTCTCATCGCTTCAGCTTTATATTCTCGGATTGGGCTTAAAACATAATCGATGACTAAACGTTTACCCGTCTTGATTTCAGCAACAACTGACATCCCAGGTGACAACGTCACATCTTCACCTTTGACACTAATTTGGTTATTGTTCAATTTGACTTGTGCTGGAAACACTAAACCTAATTTTTCATCTTCAACTGAGTCACGAGATACATTGATCACTTCAGCTTCAATCGTGCCATATCGGGTATATGGAAATGCGTCAACCTTGAGTGTCACATTCTGTCCCGAAGTGATAAAACCGACGTCCTTATTGAGTAACTTCACTTCCGCTATTTGTACTGCATCATGAGGAACAATTATCATCAGTGGCTGAGCTGGCTGTACCACACCGCCAATTGTGTGTACATCGAGTTGTTGAACGGTGCCATCCATCGGCGAACGAATCACTTCTAGCCTGTCTCGCTCCTGAGCTTTCATTAGCTCTTGTTCCGTGCTGGCAAGACCAATTTCGGATTCACTTAACAAATCAAACCATTCACGGCTTTTTTGAGCTTTGTAACTGACAAGTTGTTCTTTCAAACTTTTGTATTGAGTGCGTAATACGGATAATTCAGCTCGTTGCTGCTTAAGCGCGCGTTGTGTTTCTAATAATTCCTTTTCTTGCTCGAGTAACTCGACTTTACCAATGACGTGCTTCTGTTGAAGCTTCTTCCTTGCGGTAAGTCGCTCTGATATGTTGGTCACTAGCTTATTTAATGCACGAACATCACCACTAACCGCCCGTTGACCCGCTTGGTTCACTGACATTTCGTTTTCTAGATTACGAATAGACGCTTGGTACTCATTCGCAACACTCTCTAGATGCTTTCGCGTTAACTCTTGCTGCTCAACAGGTACAGTCGCAGGGAATACAAGATTATTGAGAGGATCATCGGACAACAAAGCCGTATAGCGAGCATACTCCCGCTGCTGATATTGTTTTTGAACATGCAAACGTCTAACGTCTTGTTCTACACCTAATGTATTCAAAATGAGAACCGGATCTCCCGCTTTCACCATTTGACCATCTTTAACATTGATTTCCACCACGGTGCCTTGCTCATAGGCTTGAATCGTCTGTGAACGGCTTGGAACAATTAACTTTCCTGTTGCCGTCGCATGAATATCCAATTGACCAAAACATGCCCAAAGTAAAACAGCAATAACTCCCATACTCAGTGTCATAGCTGTTGCCCTTGCGAAAGCGGATGGCGGCCTTTCAGCGAGCTCCAAATGTGCTGGCAGAAAGTCATACTGATCACGGTGGCGTTCAGAACCAAAATATCCTTTTAACCGCTCACTCATTCCCTGAAATATTTGTTTCATACGTTTTACTCTTGCTTCAATTCTTGCTGGGCTAGCCAAAGCTTTTGATACTGTCCATTCAGAGCGAGTAATTCACTATGACTACCCTGCTCAACGATGCTTCCCTTACGTAATACAATGATGCGATCACATTGCCTGACAGTGGACAAACGATGCGCGATAGTAATCACGGTGCGACCCGCTGACACAGATCCCATGTTTTTTTGAATGTAAGCTTGAGACTCATCATCTAACGCACTGGTTGCCTCATCAAAAATAAGTACCTTGGGATTACCGAGAAGTGTTCTTGCTATGGCCAAACGTTGTCTTTGCCCCCCCGAAAGTGAAGAGCCACCCTCAGCAATCACCGTGTCATAACCCATAGGGAGCTTGAGAATAAAGTCGTGGGCCCCAGCTAGTTTGGCCGAGTCGATTACGTCCTCCAGTGAGGCATCCGGTTGTGATTGTGCTATGTTTTCGCGCACCGTTTTATTGAAGAGAAAACTTTCTTGTAAGACCACACCGATTTGCTGCCTTAAATGAGCGATGTCCAGCTCGGTTATCTCATGCCCATCAAGAGTCACAGTCCCTTGCTCAGGCAAATACAACCGCAACAGTAGGCGGGCTAATGTGCTCTTACCAGACCCCGAAGGTCCAACAATACCAATGGTTTCACCAGCCTTGATATCAAGGTTTAACTGATTGATCACCGGCAGTGAGTCAGGCTGATAACGAAATACCACATTGTCGAAACGAACTTGCCCAGACAAAGAAGGTTGTTGTGTTCCTTTACTGTGTTCGCAAGGCAGGTTTAACATTTCACCAAGGTTCTCAATGCCGACTCGTGCTTGTATAAATTGTCCCCATAGTTCAACCACTCTTGCTAAAGGCTGTGCGAGGTGGGTTGCCATCATATTGAAGGCAATGAGCTGACCTATGGTTAGTTTGAGATCCAGAACATGAGCAGCACCTACCCATAAAATACAAACACTGGTTACTTTTTGAATTAGAAGGACAGCATTACTTGACTGGTTATTCAGGCGCTGCGTTTGATAGCCAGAGTCAACCATTTTTGCCGTTTGCGCGTCCCAACGTCTCTGCAATCTCGGCTCAACAGCTAAACTCTTTATTGTTTCGGACCCAGAGACACTCTCGGTTAGAAACGAGGTATTTGCGGCGGCATGTGTAAATTGCAACTGAACTTTTTCATGCATCCTTGGTGTGAGCCACCAAGCCAATACAATATAAAACGGAATCGAGGCTGCAAAAATATAGGTGAGCGTAGGCGAAAGGATGTACATAACAACCAAAAACACCCCCATAAACAGAACATCCACAAGCAAAGTAAACATTGAGCCCGTTAAAAACTCACGGATCGAGTCCAATTCCCTCACACGAGTAACAATCGCACCTACTTGACGGCTTTTAAAATAAAGTAAAGGTAAACCAAACAAATGGCGTACTAACTTCAAACCTAGGTGGATATCGATCCGATTTGCTGTATGCGCATATTGATACTCGCGCAGCGCGCGCATGATGACCTCAACAAGACCACAAACCACCAAACCAAACACTAATACATCCAGCGTTGACCAAGCCTGATGAATAAGAACTTTGTCCATAACAACTTGGAAAAAAAGTGGTGAAACCAGCGCTAGAATTTGCAAAACGAAAGAGAATAGTAATATTTCTCCTAGCATCCGCTTGTGCTCTAAGAAGGAAGGGATAAACCAACGTATATCAAACCTTGATGCTTGGTCATCAACGATAATTACATCACCGTTCCATTTCTCTGCCAATGTGCTTCGTTCCCAAACAACAGGTTGACTCTCATTTGGAGACTGAACGAGATATTGGTCTTCGGATGATTTCGCCAGGATGTGGTGATTTCCATCCTTATCAGAAAATATAAGAGGTAGCCTCTTATTAGATATTTTACCTAGCTTTAATGTCTTTTGTTTTATGGATAACCCACTCGCGGAGCGTATAGCATTCACTCTTTCTTCAAAGGTAAGATCTAGCGAGTCATCTTCTTGAGTGTATTCATATTTACCCATCAATTGGCAAATAATATGAATACACTCAATCGCAGAGTTTTCTGAGTTTGTCATAACTACCTGTTAGAAAATTATTACAGAATTATGACGAAATACGATTTTTTGAAAATAACTTATCGTCACGATAACTTCTGAAACAAATGTAGGTGTGGTGCTGCTCTACTTGATTAACAGCACGTTATTTGGGGTGAAATGATATTAATTCGAGGTAAAAAAAATTAAACCCTTAATTTTTTTCCCACGTTACCTTTTGCGATTTATGTACCAATGACACTAATAAAAATTACATAAAATTATAAATATTGAAATGATTTAATAATTACGAAATTAGTAATAAGAGGTCATTAATAATAAAGGTGTTTTTATTAGTACAATGATTGAGCGATCAGCCACGATTGTTAATTCGAAAGAGAAAAGAGAAAAGAGAAAAGAGAAAAGAGAAAAGAAATTAACGTGTTTTTCTGTGAAGCGTTAACTATTAATGAGCCCCTGCTTAATCGCAAGGGCTCATTTCTTGCTTTTGATAATACTATGCCTAAAACAAGGTTACAGTAACTTTAGCAATGCCTGCACTGGATGCAGCTGTTTACTACCCTCGAAACGCTTAACTTGGCTTCGACAGGAATATCCTGTGATTAAGCAGCGCTCTTTGGGCAATTTTTCAAGTTGAGGTTTCCAGCTCAAGCCATAGATATCTTTTGACATCTGCAGCTTGTCGATCTCATGCCCGAAAGTTCCCGCCATGCCACAACACCCCACAGGAACGGTTTTCAACTGCGCTCCAAAATGTGTAAAAATAGCACCCCACTCTTTTTCGGCATTCGGCATCTTGGTTTTCTCAGTACAATGAGCAAGCAAATACCAAGGTTCATTATTCTTGACCTGAGCTTTAGGAAATTCAGAAAGCCTCGGCTCTAGCCATTCATGAACCGTTAACACCTGATACTCGCCTCTCTGCTCCCCTAGAATTTCACGGTATTCATCTCGATAACACAACACCAAAGCGGGGTCGACTCCAACCATAGGGATCCCCGTTTGCGCAACTCTTGCCAGGAAGTCACTGGAGGACTGCGCCGTTGCAGCAAATCGTTGCAAAAAGCCTTTAATATGCTGCGCTTTTCCGTTGGGTTTAAATGGCAATAGTACGGGCATTTTGCCTAACTTTTGCGCTAAATGCACAAAGTCTTCCACTACATCGGCATCGTAGTAACTGGTGAAGGGATCTTGAACAATCAATACATACCCATTTTTATCAGCTTCTGACAACTGCTCAAGCGCATTGAGGTCAAAAGTGGGTAATTGTTTTAATCGCTTCGCTAACGTCGGTACCGACAAGAGCGGTGTGTCCACATAGCCAATGCTTTTCTCAGTCAGCTTCGCGACCAAGGAGCGATTTACGACCCCATTCACCAATCGAGGCGTCTTCGCCATCCACGGTAACAAGGTTTCAATATTCGCAACCAAATAGTCTTTCGCTGGTCGTTGATAGCGAGTGTAATACATGTTTAAGAATCGCGAACGGAAACTGGGCACATCCACTTTAATTGGACATTGGCTCGCACAGGCTTTACACGCTAAACACCCATTCATCGCTTCAAAGACTTCATGGGAAAAGTCAGGCTCTTTGCCTTTGCGCAGGGTATTACTGACTCGATCTAGCAGAGTTTTGATGCTCAGTGACCCAGTCAATGCTTTATGTTCTAAATCTAGGATATCGATTCCATGATCGGTCAGTTGACGCAACCACTCACGAACCAAGCCCGCACGCCCTTTTGGCGAATGACGACGATCCATGGTGATTTTTAAAGACGGGCACATTGGCGAATTGACATCGTAATTGAAACATAAGCCGTTGCCATTACATTCCATCGCCTGTTTGAAGCTGTCACGTACGTTAATGTCAATTTGGCGATCATACATCCCACGTTTGGCATCGGTTACTTTGACGAGCTCAGCGTCACTGTTCAGTGGCGTACAAATCTTACCCGGATTCATTTTATTCAATGGGTCAAACGCCGCTTTTACTCGACGTAATTCAGTGAAGAGCTCTCGACCGAAAAACTCAGGCCCATACTCTGAACGGAACCCTTTACCATGCTCACCCCACATTAAACCACCATACTTTGCCACCAGCTTCACGACTTCGTCGGAAATTTCATGCATCAAAGCTTCTTGCTGAGGATCGCACAAGTCGAGCGCAGGACGTACGTGAAGGACACCTGCGTCAACGTGGCCAAACATGCCGTAGTTTAGCTGTTTGCTATCGAGCAACTGACGAAACTCAACGATAAAATCCGCCAGGTTTTCTGGCGGTACACAGGTGTCTTCAGCAAACGCAACTGGCTTAGCCCGCCCTTTAGCAGCCCCTAGCAGCCCAACGGCTTTTTTCCGCATGCCATAAATCTTATTAATGCTGGCGACATCATGACAAATTTGATAACCAATCACACCGCCTTCTTGGTGAGCAATCATCTCGTCCAATTTTGCGGTAAGCTGCGTGACTTGATCACAAATACCCGCTTCATCATGACCGGCATACTCCACCATATTAATACCGAGCATCTCTTGGCCCGGAACATCTTGGAGTAAGTCACTGACGGTATGCCAAACAATATCTTCTTTGGCGAGGTTTAAAACTTTAGAGTCGATGGTTTCAACTGACAAAGCGTCCGCTGCAACCATAAAGGGCGCATTTCTTAACGCAGAATCAAAGCTGTTGTATTTCACATTGATGAGCGTGCGAACTTTAGGGATGCGCTTTAAGTTCAGTTTGGCCTCCGTAATAAAGGCCAAAGATCCCTCAGCGCCACATAGCACTCGCGTCAAATCAAAAGACGTTTCATCATCACTGAGCGCGTTTTTCAGATCGTATCCTGTAAGGAATCGATTCAAAGGCGGGAACTTATCTAAGATCTGTGCACGCTTGTCACGACAGACCTGCTCTGTCACTTGCAAGGCTTGATAGGCATAGTCCCCCTCTTTGGGTAGCCCTCTTGATAAATCACTTTCTAATACTGAGCCATCAGCTAACACCGCCTCTACGGAGAGAACATGGTCGGACGTTTTACCGTATTTGAGTGAACCTTGCCCAGACGCGTCCGTGTTGATCATCCCACCAAGGGTAGCGCGGTTACTTGTCGACAGCTCTGGAGAAAAGAAAAAACCATACGGACGCACCGCATCATTCAATTGATCTTTGATCACCCCAGTCTGAACACGAACCCAACCTTCTTCTTCATTGATCTCGAGTACTTTGTTCATATGGCGCGATAAATCAACGACGATCCCTTGGGTTAAGGCTTGACCATTGGTGCCAGTACCACCTCCTCTTGGAGAAAAGGTGATTCGCTCAAACTCAGGTTTTACGCTAAGTTTACCTACAAGTGATACATCATTTGTTGTTCTGGGATGGACCACAGCTTGTGGTAAAAGTTGGTAAACGCTATTGTCAGTAGCAACAGCGAGGCGGCTTGAGTATTGGGTTTCGACATCGCCTGAAAATCCAGATTGTTTTAGCTCCTCAAGATACTGGAGCACAATCGGATCCACATCAGACTGTGTATTTAATCTTGGTAACATATGCTTCCTGCTCCCACAACACTGATCCTATCAGCTACGGGTTAATTTTAGAGTTAGAAAATTATTTTTGATTTTGGTCACTTTACTACATCTAAAAAGGTGATCAAATCTGATTCTCAGTGCAAAAATGCAACGAATACTTTCTTTTTCTGACTTTCGCACATAAATTAGCGGTGCATAAAGACTTGAGTCAACAACACGAGAACACCCATGAAAAAAAATAAAGTCGTCACTACGGAAGACATCTTGCTCAAACTCTGCCAGTCGGTATCTGGTGTTTTGACCTCTGCGACATCTTCGCAGATTAACTACTCCGCCATGGTTCAAAAGATCAATAAAACTAGCCTTAAACCTGATTTTGGTTGTTTTGTGCTATTTGACGGCGGTTTTACAGGGTTGGTGGTGATTAACTTCACGGCAAAAGCAGCGCTGGAGATTTACACCAACTACATGCGTAACATGGGCATGCCTGAAGACGAACTCGCCGTTCTTCATACCTCTGATGAAGTGGGTGATGTACTGGGCGAACTGATGAATCAACTTGTGGGTGACTTCACAAATAAGATCCGCAAAGAACTACAAACCAACATTACTCAAAACCAACCGAAGATGCTGTCACTGAACAAGCAAGTTCTCCTATCGGTTGATACCAACTTAGATCGTCCGCAAGCACGCCGAGTGACTTTCTCAACCGAAAATAACAACATTTTCTATCTTGAGCTTGCGATGGACAAAACCGAATTTATCCAATTGGAAGAATTCGAGATCGCTGAAGACGAAAACCCAGATGACATCTTAGCGGCTACGCAGAACAGCATGAAAGATAACAAGGCGTCATCAGGCCCAGATGACAACGACATCGCCAATGATCTTCTCGATGAACTGGGGATTTAAGTTCTCTTAACTTCAATCATTCTGTTTAGGCGTGTCACTCTCTGAAACACGCCTGACTGAGCACTCTTCGTCCACTTCTCTCTTCGAACCCTCCCTTTACCTCATCGTGTTTACATTGAGTTTTGTTAAGGTCGATCCTCTCATTTAGTCACACTTTGTTTTTGTTTTTGCCGATATCAAGGTATTATGTCCGACTTCGTTAAATTTGCTGCAGTCAGATGGTCCATGGATAAACAAAAAGCTCTTAAAAAAATCGCTAAATGTCTTGAACTTGGTAACTCCGCCAACGTTAATGAAGCGGCTAACGCCATTAAAATGGCCCACCGCTTAATGCAGAAATATGGTTTAGATAAAGATGATATTGAGTTTATCAAGATGGGAAAAACCCAGTCTAGCCACTTACTACCTGCGAATATTAGCTCAACACTTCTGCGCATTATTCGTGGAATCAATACTAAATTTGGCGTTGAAGCGGTTTTACTCAACCATAAAGGCTTAAAGCGTGCTGAGTTTATCGGTGAGGCCGATCGTGCGATTTTCGCTGCTTTTGCTTTCGACATCATCTATCGCGAAATTAATGAACAAACTGGGCAATTCCGCAACAGCTTTGCTGGCAGCGGCACATCCTCTACTGAAGTGACTCGCCGAGTTAACTCCTTTGTTTCTGGATGGGTAGAAGGTGCGCTGGAGAAGCTCCCTGTCATCACTCCGGACGATGAATCGAATAACAAAATAAATAGCTACATCGACAAAGAGTTTAAAAATATCGATCGTGAAACGTTTAAGCAGCAACTTAAAGAAGCGATGAAAAACTTAACCGAAGACTACGAGGTTGGGCTCAAGAAAGGTCGTCGAGTCTCAGTTAATCGTCCAGTCGAGGGCACACAATCACCAAAACGTCTGCATCAACAATGAGATCCTAGTCAATTAAGCGGTTGATCTAATACGAATGGTGTAATACAACATACAGTATTCAATGCCCAAGTTAGGGCTTCTCTTCCAACTTTATTCGGAGTCCATTGTGAAAAAAGCATCCGTAGCACTCGCACTTGTTCTTGCTTTAACTGGCTGTCAAGCAACTCAACGCCAAAATGCAACCACAGGTGAAAGTGAAACAAACTCGGCAACTACAGGCGCAGTCCTTGGTGCTATTGCTGGCGCAGTCGCTGGTGCAGCAACAGGTGACAAAGATGACCGTGGTCGTCGTGCATTGATCGGCGCCGCTGGTGGTGCTGCGATTGGTGGCGGTATCGGTTATTACTTTGACCAGCAGGAAGAAGCACTTCGTCAAGAACTCTTAAACTCTGGTGTTCAAGTAGAGCGTGTTGGTGAAAATCAACTGCTACTGCGTATGGAAAATGGTATTGGTTTCGCAACAGGATCGCACGCTCTAGATTCAGGCATTCGTAATACATTAAACGGCGTGGCTCGAATTCTTGTTGAATACCCTGATACTAGCCTTGTGATTGATGGTTTCACCGATAGCACAGGCAGTGACAAAACAAACCAAGCTCTGTCGGAGCGACGCGCTGAAGCGGTACGCTCATTCCTTGTCTCACAGAATGTTGCAGCTGGTCGTGCGGTAGCTCGTGGTAACGGCGAACGCTTCCCACTGTGTACCAATGACACGAAACAAGGCCGTGCTTGTAACCGTCGTGTAGAAATCAAAATCCTACCATTGAAGTAAAGCCCAAAAGTCACTTCAGGGTTTTCCTATGAAATGACTTTCCGGTTTTTTATCTGCAAGTCGTTGATGATTTGATATAATCATCAACGACTTTTTGTATGCAGAAAGAAAACGGTTAATATTCTGTTCTTTTATCTAAACAAACCCTTTAGGTTGTCTCCGTTCACCGCAACTGGGAAGGATGCTCATACTTCTTCCCAACAGTTGAAACGACTATCGAGACAGTAAGTGGTTTATTGAACACTGTTTCTATTGATTTTCTTGCTTGGTGTACACTTTAATGAGCCTTTCTTAGTAGGACCCCACTTTGCGCGCCTTTTTACTCTTAGTACTGTTTGCTTTCCCTAGTTTCACGTTCGCTGACTCCATTGACGAGTTGACAACCAAAGCGTATCAACGTGATCCGATTGCTCAATATGCCCTCGCCGAAACGCTCGCTGCGCAAGCAGAACCCGACAGCGATTTCAGCGACATCCTTTACTGGTATGAGCAATCCGCTCTAGCGGGTAACAGTGATGCACAGAGTCGACTTGCAACTCTGTATGCTCAAGGGGATAGGGTCGAAAAGAATCTTGTTGAAGCTATTCGTTGGTACACCCAATTAGCCATTAAGGGAAATGCGAAAGCACAGGCTGCTATAGGTCGAATTTATCTTGAGAATAATAACACCATTAACCATGTCGATTACGCCGATGTATGGTTACAAGCCGCTGCTACAACTGACCCAGTTTATGAAGATGCCCATAATAAAATCTTAGAGCAAAAGTTTAATAACAAACGCGCTCAACAGGTCTCTGCCATTTCTCAACTGGATGCTGTCTTTGATGCTCAGTTGGAACAACCCACTGACAACAGGGAAACGCAAGCCGCAGCGATTGAAAATCCGGCCATACAAACGGACTGGATTGTCATTGCACTTGTGTTAATCATCGTGATCTCCTCTACGCTATTGATGCGATTTTTCAAACAAAAAAAGCTCAAGCAAGTGATTGGCAACGAAGCCGCCCTCAATAAGCAGGTTAAAGAGCTGCGCTTTATCAATAAGCAGCAGAAACGCCAACTTGAGAAAGTGTTTAAAGAGTTCAAAAAGGTTCAACATGCGCACAAGCAGAGTAAGCTTGCAGTGGCTTGCGCCATTATGGGTTACACACCAAGCGCGATTCCAGACGAGAAATCGATCAAACTACGCTTTCGCCAACTCTCCAAGGTATACCACCCTGATGCCAAAGGAAGTGAAGCAGAAATGAAGCGTTTAAATGGGGCGTTAAAAATTGTATTGCAATATGTAAGCAAAACGTAACACATATGAGCCTTCTGCCTGTCAATAGGCAATAACATCCTGTTGGCTGCGTGAGCAGCCAATGCTCTTCGAAC
>JBHOHG010000035.1:0-12201 GCA_043422575.1 bacterium sp. HQB-39
TACAGCTTCGATGCGTCGTCTTACGACTCACTATCTCAAGGTGAGACTCAAGTCATCACGGTTCCAGTGACGGTGACTGACGATCAAGGTGCAACGGCGACTACAACGTTGACCATCACGGTTACCGGTACCAATGATGCGCCGACCGCGACAGCAGCCACTGCTTCTGTTGATGAAGATGCAACGGTAACAGGCCAAATCTTGGCAGACGATGTTGACCTACCAGCGGGTGAGGCACTGTCGTTCAGCACCACATCCACGGCGACGGGTCTAACGTTCAATAACGACGGTTCGTACAGCTTCGATGCCTCGTCTTACGATTCATTGTCAGCGGGCGAGACGCAAGTTATTACGGTTCCTGTAACGGTCACTGACGATCAAGGTGCGACAGCAACCACGACGTTGACCATCACCATTACCGGTACCAATGATGCGCCAACCGCGACAGCTGCGACGGAAGCTCTGAACGAAGATACCTCAGTAACAGGCCAAATCTCAGCAGACGATGTTGACCTACCAGCGGGTGAGGCACTATCGTTCAGCACCACATCCACGGCGACGGGCCTAACGTTCAACAACGATGGCTCTTACAGCTTCGATGCGTCGTCTTACGACTCACTATCTCAAGGTGAGACGCAAGTGATTACGGTTCCAGTAACGGTGACTGACGATCAAGGTGCGACAGCGACCACGACGTTGACGATTACCATTACCGGCACCAACGATGCGCCAACGGCGACAGCAGCCACTGCTTCTGTTAATGAAGACGCGTCAGTAACAGGCCAGATCTCTGCGAATGATGTTGACCTACCAGCAGGTGAGGAACTTGAGTTCAGCACCACATCAACCGCGACTGGACTAACGTTCAACAACGACGGTTCGTACAGCTTCGATGCGTCGTCTTACGACTCACTATCTCAAGGTGAGACTCAAGTCATCACGGTTCCAGTGACGGTGACTGACGATCAAGGTGCGACAGCAACCACGACGTTGACCATCACCATTACCGGCACTAATGATGCGCCAACCGCGACAGCGGCAACCGCTTCTGTTGATGAAGATGCATCGGTAACAGGCCAAATCTCAGCAGACGATGTTGACCTACCAGCAGGCGAAGAGCTTGAGTTCAGCACCACATCAACCGCAACTGGCCTAACGTTTAACGATGACGGCTCTTACAGCTTCGATGCGTCGTCTTACGACTCATTGTCAGCGGGTGAGACGCAAGTCATCACGGTTCCAGTAACAGTGACCGACGATCAAGGCGCGACAGCAACGACGACGTTGACCATCACGGTTACGGGGACTAATGACGCGCCAACGGCGACAGCAGCCACTGCTTCTGTTGATGAAGATGCATCGGTAACAGGCCAAATCTCAGCGAATGATGTTGATCTACCAGTGGGTGAGGCACTGTCGTTCAGCACCACATCCACCGCGATGGGCTTGACGTTTAACAACGATGGCTCTTACAGCTTCGATGCCTCATCTTACGACTCACTATCGCAAGGCGAGACGCAAGTGATTACGGTTCCAGTAACAGTGACTGACGATCAAGGTGCAACAGCAACCACGACGTTGACCATCACGATTACGGGTACCAATGACGCGCCAACCGCGACAGCAGCCACCGCTTCTGTTGACGAAGATGCATCGGTAACAGGCCAAATATCAGCAGACGATGTTGACCTACCAGTGGGTGAGGCACTGTCGTTCAGCACCACATCGACAGCGACGGGCCTAACGTTCAACAACGACGGTTCGTACAGCTTCGATGCCTCGTCTTACGATTCATTGTCAGCGGGCGAGACAGAGGTCATCACGGTTCCAGTGACGGTGACTGATGATCAAGGTGCAACAGCAACGACCTCGTTGACCATCACGATTACCGGCACCAACGATGCGCCAACGGCGACAGCAGCCACTGCTTCTGTTAATGAAGACGCGTCAGTAAAAGGCCAAATCTCAGCGAATGATGTTGACCTACCAGTGGGTGAAGAACTTGAGTTCAGCACCACATCAACCGCGACTGGCTTGACGTTTAACGATGATGGCTCTTACACCTTCGATGCGTCGTCTTACGACTCACTATCGCAAGGCGAGACGCAAGTTATCACGGTTCCAGTAACAGTGACCGACGATCAAGGTGCGACAGCAACGACGACGTTGACGATTACCATTACCGGCACGAATGATGCGCCAACGGTAACCGCTGCGACGGAAGCTCTGAACGAAGATACGTCAGTAACAGGCCAAATCTCAGCGAATGATGTTGATCTACCAGTGGGTGAGGCACTGTCGTTCAGCACCACATCCACCGCGACGGGCTTGACGTTTAACAACGATGGCTCTTACAGCTTCGATGCGTCGTCTTACGACTCATTGTCGCAAGGTGAGACGCAAGTCATCACGGTTCCAGTGACGGTGACTGACGATCAAGGTGCAACAGCAACGACGACGTTGACGATTACCATTACGGGTACTAATGACGCGCCGACAGCATCGGCTGCGACGGAAGCACTGAATGAAGATGCATCGGTAACAGGCCAAATATCAGCAGACGATGTTGATCTACCAGTGGGTGAGGCACTGTCGTTCAGCACCACATCGACAGCGACGGGCCTAACGTTCAACAACGACGGTTCGTACAGCTTCGATGCCTCGTCTTACGACTCACTATCGCAAGGCGAAACACAGGTCATCACGGTTCCTGTAACGGTCACTGACGATCAAGGTGCGACAGCAACGACCTCGTTGACGATTACCATTACCGGTACCAATGATGCGCCGACTGCATCGGCTGCGACGGAAGCTCTGAACGAAGATACCTCGGTAACAGGCCAAATCTCAGCAGACGATGTTGACCTACCAGTGGGTGAGGCACTGTCGTTCAGCACCACATCCACGGCGACGGGCCTAACGTTCAACAACGACGGTTCGTACAGCTTCGATGCCTCGTCTTACGATTCATTGTCAGCGGGCGAGACGCAAGTCATCACGGTTCCAGTAACGGTCACTGACGATCAAGGTGCAACAGCAACGACGACGTTGACCATCACGATTACCGGTACCAATGATGCGCCAACAGCGACAGCAGCCACAGCTTCTGTTGATGAAGATGCAACGGTAACTGGTCAAATCTCTGCAAACGATGTTGACCTTCCTGCAGGCGAAGAGCTTGAGTTCAGCACCACATCAACGGCGACTGGCCTAACGTTCAACAACGACGGTTCGTACAGCTTCGATGCGTCGTCTTACGACTCACTATCTCAAGGTGAGACGCAAGTGATTACGGTTCCAGTAACAGTGACCGACGATCAAGGTGCAACAGCGACCACGACGTTGACCATCACGATTACCGGTACCAATGATGCACCAACGGCGACAGCAGCCACTGCTTCTGTTAATGAAGACGCGTCAGTAACAGGCCAGATCTATGCGAATGATGTTGACCTACCAGCAGGTGAGGAACTTGAGTTCAGCACCACATCAACGGCGACGGGCCTAACGTTCAACAACGACGGTTCGTACAGCTTCGATGCATCGTCTTACGACTCACTATCACAAGGCGAGACGCAAGTTATTACGGTTCCAGTAACGGTCACTGACGATCAAGGTGCGACAGCAGCGACGACGTTGACCATCACGATTACGGGGACCAACGATGCGCCAACGGCGACAGCAGCCACCGCTTCTGTTATTGAAGATACGTCAGTAACAGGGCAAGTAAGTGCAAGTGATGTAGATCTGCCGGAAGGCGAGGAACTTGTGTTTACAACCACATCATCAATTAATGGTTTGACGTTTAACTCAGATGGTAGTTATACATTTGATGCATCAATGTATGACTCACTCTCCGAAGGAGCAACACAAGTATTTACTGTCCCTGTTACAGTCACCGATGACCAAGGTGCGACAGCGAATACTACGCTAACGATCACTATCACGGGCACAAACGACGCACCAGTAGCGCAAGCAGTAACAGGCTCGGTCAACGAAGATTCGAGTATCACTGGTGTCATGACTGCGACGGATGTCGATTTGCCATCCGGTTCTAACTTAACCTTCAGTACAGCAGCTACGGTAACTGGTTTGTCGTTGAACTCTGATGGTAGCTATACATTTGATGCATCAGATTATGACCATCTTTCAGCAGGGGAAACTCAGGTTATATCTGTTCCTGTGACCGTAACTGATGATCAAGGTGCAACGGATAATACAACCTTGACCATAACGGTAACGGGTATCAACGACCCAGTTGACGCTCAGGATTTCACTGTGACATTGAATCCAGGTTCTAGCGTTGTTGGTTTCGACTTTGACCAAGAAGATGATGGCAATGGGTCACAGATTGATGTTGTTACTGATGAAGAAGACGATGCATCGACTTCTGATAGTAAAGTCACCAACATTGAAATCGATGAGTTACCAACATTCGGTACGATTTATGTGGTTGATGGTGGTACTCGAACTGAAGTGACGGTCAATACGGTCCTAACCGATGAATCGCAACTTGAATATGAGTTGGATGCAGATGTAAACGAACAATTGACGTTCAATGCCGCAGATGATTTTGAACCGAACTATATTGATGGCCAGGTTACTGAGTTTGTCACCGATAGTGGAGTGAAGGTTTCTGGCGGTACGTTTACAGGTGGCCGACCTGATGAAAATAGTACATTAACGCCTGACGAGCTTTACTATGACGAAGCCAACAATGAAACGGGTTTGGGTGTTGGCAATAACGAGCTAGACGTTACTTCGAAAGATTACATTGCTATTGATTTTAGTAATGTCGGTGATGATGGTAATGGTAACGACAACGTTGATGTATTGGTCACTGAAGCAAATATTAGCTTTGGTAGTGTGTACGTTAATTACGACGACACTAGCAATGCGGATGCTCAGATTAATATTCTGTTGTTCAAAGACGGTGTTGTGGTCGGTGAATTCATTTACAACGATGAAGATAACCCGGGTAGCGTTTACGATGGTTCAGGTGAGTTTACCGCGAATATTAACTTCCCAGACGGCTTTGATGAAATCCGAGTGTTTACTACACAAGTTGGGACTGATAATCCGACAACGAATTCTAATATCACCCTTCAAGGGGTTGAAGTCGTCGATGCTACGCTTTCGGAAGAGGTCCCTTACACAGCAACGGATAGCGATGGCTCTAGCGACTCAGCAACAATTAGTGTTGTTACTGAAAGTTCTGCAGCCTCTACAAATAGCGCACCTGAGTTATCAGATACTAACTTGCAGCAAGTAACCAACGAAGATACTGCAATCATGTTGGACTTGACTAAATTGAATCCAACGGATGCAGATGGTGACGCTGTCACCATAACTAGCATAACTGTCGATCCTCAATATGGTTCAGTGAGCTTGACAACGGATGCGAATGGTAATGTTACAGCGGCAGAGTTTACTCCAGCAGAGAATAAACATTTCACTGAAGTTCCATTTACAGTCACGGTTTCTGACGGTGCGGCAACTGATACAGCAACGGCAACCATTTCTGTAGCAGCGGTTGCAGATGAGCCAAATGTTACGGTGACATTCGGTGAATCGACGACAACTAATGTTGATCCAGGATTTGATACATCTAGTAATAGTGCAATTCGGGACTACTACAACTCCCAAAATCCGGGTTCTGGAGATGACCTGATTTTTGGCAATGATAGAGAAAATATTCTTACTGGAGATACTGGCTCTTGGCAGACAAACCCAGAAACGGGTCAGCTTGAAATGACTACTTCAGGTGATGATATCTTTGTCGGTAAAGGCGGCAACGATAACATCGTCGGTGGTGATGGTTCTTCAGTCGATAGAGGTATGGATACCGTAATCTACAGTGGTAACCTTACGGATTACACTTTGGTTTACTACAACAACCATGGTAATAATGAAAAACCGTACTGGTATGTTTCCGATGCTAACCAGGTTGACACGACGGATACCAATGCTCCAGCTACAGAAGGAGAGCATTTATATGAGATTGAGAAACTGATCTTTGCAGATGCGGTAGTTCAACTGAATGCCGATGGCACATATACGGTCGAACAAAATGTTGAAACTGAGTTTAATTTAACGGCTTCAGTTGCTGATACTGACAGCGAATACCTAGATGTTATTCAGATCACTGGATTACCGGAGGGAGCTGAGGTTGTTGATAAAGACAATGGTCAAACCTTAGGTGGTTTCCAAGAAATCAATGGTGAGCAAGTCTGGGTTATCGATATCACTGGTACGTCAACCAGCTCTGTTGATTATGACAACTTAGTGATTACCCATTCAAATACCGATACTCTCGATGTTGATGTATCCGTTGTTGCGAAAGAGCTGTCTAATGGCTCGTCAGCAACCACTACAGTCAATGCCGCGCCAAGCGATAATATCGATGCAGATCAAGGTGGCGATGTACCAACAACCTTGTTAACTATCGCTCTGGACTCTTCCGGCAGTATGAATACTGAGCCGCTAAGTTCAGGTGTTGATGAAGATAAGACCCGTATGGAGTTGGCTTTAGAGGCGGCTGTATTGATGCTGCAAAATGTTCAGAGCCAAGAGGGTTCTGGTGATGTTTACGTTCAATTAGTTGACTTCGATAACCGCTACTCTGACAGCTATGATAGTTATGCTGCGACATTAGGCTGGTTCACTGTATCAGATGCGATCGCGACGCTAAATCAAGCGATCAGCAATATTGCAAATGATGTGGATGATCCGTTTAACTTCGATCCATCCGGCGGGACGGACTACGAGGAAGCAGCGTTTGCCATTATGGCTGGTTATGATGCTAACGTATTGTCTGGACTTTCTGGGTCTGCAAATCAAGCAGTCGCAAATTTAACTGGTGAAACGAAAGACGTTGTCTTCTTCATTAGTGATGGAGAAAACAATGGTTCTTGGGAAGAGAACCCTGGGCCTGCTGATGAATGGGCTGCCTTTATTGAAGGTAAAGACGTAACTGCTGTTGGGATTGGCGATGCGAACTCAGTGCCAAGTAGCCACCTTGAAACAATGGCAGGCAATGCGAGTAATGTTGTTTACATTCCAGATGATGAATTGAAAACTGAGCTACCAAAACTTCGTCCAACGATAGGTATTGCAGGCACATTACTTGCGGCAATTGTCGGTCTCGATGCTGCGGCAGTGGTCATCGACCCAACGAAGGCTCAAGTTGCACAATCTATTGATGAAAATGGCAATGTCACCAATATGCCGAGCGGCTTAGCCTTTACCAAGGACACGGTTGGTAATGAGTTGGTCGTTGATACCGACTACGGGACTTTACGCTTAGGAAGCGATGGTTCTTATCACTTCCAGCCTACAGATACCATTACGATTCCTGACGGAAAATCAGTGGCATTTGAAGTACTGTTTACGGTTGAACATACAGACGGGTCTGAATCTCAGCAGCTGCTGACATTGAACATCAGTCCTAATGGGGAAAGCAATATCGCAGTGACTTCATCGATCAACGCTTCAACAGGCGATGACCAAGTCACTGGTACTGCTAATGACGATATCATTCTTGGTCATGGCGGCGATGATTTCCTTGATGGCGGTTTAGGTAACGACATCTTAGTGGGCGGCTCAGGAAGCGATATCTTAGTTGGCGGTTTAGGCAGTGATATCTTAACCGGTGGCGAAGATGCAGACCTGTTCAAGTGGGTCGATATGGATCATGGAGAAGTTGATACCATCACTGATTTCAATATGAATGAAGGTGATAAGATTGACCTCTCTGATCTGTTTGAAGGCTTATCAAGCACTGGAGTCGATGATTTACTAGGAAATATCAGAGATAACATTGCTGATGATGGTAATGGTGGATCGACCATTACAGTAAACAAAGGTGGTGAAAGCATGACTATTGAAGTCGATGGTGTAGAAAGCTCAGCCCTAATTGATTACTTGTTTAATCAAGATGGATTGAAGTATCACGACTAATAGTATCAACATGAAAATGGCTGGGACTTAGATTCCAGCCTTTTTACGAATGATTCCGAAACTGTTAATGAAGTCAGTTCGAAATGACATCAGTGTCAAAGCTCGAAATGATACAACTTGGTTTATATTGGGAATAAAAAAGCGGAGTGTTATTAACACTCCGCTTTTAAAATCGTCTTTCAAACAAAAGTAATCAACTTTTAGGAATAGCGGTAAAAATAGTCCACTCTTCTTTCACATGACCACGGAAACCAACAACAGATGCCACCACTTTTCTGTTAAGTGCATGGCTAACTTCATCGGTACCATCGTTCGGCAAATTATTGTCACCAAAGCCAACGATGTTAACTCGTGTATGGGAAATTCCGTACTCAATCAGCATATTTCTAACATTATTTGCACGTCGCTTAGATAAATCTAAATTGTGCTCAGCGTTGCCCGTTTTACTTGCATAACCTTGAAGTTCAATAGAAGTCGAAGGGTATTCAGTCAAGAAAGCAGACATTTCACGGATCTGACGACGAAATACTGGGCTGACTTCATCTGAGTCATTGGCAAACAAAACACGAATTTGCATTCGTTCACTCGACTTGATGTAAGTGCCGCAACCATCATTATCGATCTCAGCGGTTGACGGTGTTTCAGGACAAAGATCACGAGCGTTTATCACGCCATCATTGTCATCATCCATCAAATCATCAATTTGGTTGGCGATAGGAGTATTTTTATAGTCATACACATCATTTGACTCTAGCGCTGTATCTACAGCGAAAACTTGAGCAGATGCCATAAGAGTTGCTAAAGGAAAAAATAGTGATTTCATTGGATTAGTACTCTACTCGTTGTTTCCATTCATCCGGCATATCGACACGAAGCGCATTTAGCAGTTGTCCTGTTGCGTTCATCACTCGATATTTAGCGTACTGCTCAGCGTACTTAGAATCTACGTAGCCTTTACGGGCTTCAAAAAGCTCATTTTCCGTATTGAGAACGTCTAAAAGAGTACGCTTTCCGATACGGTATTGCTTTTGGTAAGCAATGACCGTCTCTGAGGCTGAATCAACATGATCTTGAAGGAACTCTCTTTGTTGAAGGGTTAGATCAAGCGCACTCCAAGCAAGGCGCAGTCCTTCTTCTACAGAGCGAACAGAGTTTTCACGCAGATCTTTAGATCGGTTTAGTTGGTAGGCAAGGTTTTCACTTTGCGCGGAATCGCTTCCACCGTTGTAAAGGTTATATCGCATACGTAACATGACGGATAATTCGTCACTCTTACCTTCAATACCGCCAGCATCTTCTCGGAATGTTTGTGATGCTTCAAGTGAGAATGTAGGGTAGTTCACACCTTGAGATTGCTTATATTGAAAACGTGCAGAATCAACATCCACTTTTGAAAGCTTCACTACAGGATGTTCTGACATGGCTTTCTCAAGTGCTTCATCAACCGTGAAAGGAATCATGGTTTGATCTGCACGAGGAAATACAAGAGCACGAGGGTTTTCACCAACGAGACGTGCAAACATAGTGTGCATATCAAATAAGTTGTTTTGAGCTGCGGCGAGATTACCGTGAGCTTTAGCTAATCGGGCTTCAACTTGCGACATATCTGCGGTTGAACCGATCCCTGATTGCACACGTTTCTTAATATCTTTATAGATTTTTTTGTGAACAGCTAAGTTACTTTCGGAAAGGCTAAGTATTTCGTAAGCCTTAACGGCATCCAGATAGACTTTCGTCACTTCAAGCGCGATGTCTTGTGCGTCAGCAAGTAACTGATAGCGCAAAGACTCTGCATCTGCAGCCGTTCGGTCAATATTGTTGAGAGTAGCCGAACCATCCCAAATTAACTGAGAAAGGGTAATCGTGGCTTCTTTGCGGGTTAGAGATGTTGATTCCGCCCCTTGTGTTGCAGGGTTGATGGACTCTAAACCCACACCTGCGTCTAAATCAATTTTCGGTAGATAAGCTCCAGAAGCCGACTCGTTTAGATACTTTTTACTCATAAAATCGTTAAAAGCACCTTTAATCTCTGGGTTTGAAGCCAGAGTAATTGCTACAGCTTGCTCTAACGTTTGACTGTGAGCAAAGGTAGGTAACAGAACAGCACAACACAACGCTGATACACGAGTTAACTTCACGGTGTATCTCTCCCCAAATAAATATCTAAATTTTAAGCCATTATTCGTCTTAATTCTAAGACAAACTGAGTGGTTGCTTAATAATGATTGATTTCAAAATATGTTGAATCATTTATGAAACCAATTACAAAATTCGAGGCGACGATAACAAATTATTGACACTAATGCTAACTAATTGATGTGTCGAAGTGTAAAGACGTTGTAACGATTGTAAAGGTGTTAGAAATTATGACATATAGGCTGTTGGTGGGAGATATAAGTGTTATATTACAGCGATTTATATTACAAGAAGAATTTAGTCAAATTGTTGACTTTGAAAGTTGTTGTTTTCTTAGAGGATTTGTATGGATTTATCAAAGTTAGTCGTGGATGGGTCATTGGTCAAGGGAAGTATTGTCGTCATTGGTCTTGATGGCAAGATGAAAACCCTCCAACCAGGAGATGAGATTCTTCCAGGTGAAGTGTTTGTTGAATACTTGGAAACTCCTGATGAATCGGCACAACGATTCGGTATCGTGACAGAAGATGGTTCTGAACAAGATATTACTGATGATGTTAATGCAATCTTTGCAGCATTAGAAGATGGTGTCGATCCGACTCAACTGGGGGATGATTTTGCGACAGCAGCAGGTGTAAACCAGGGGTCAAGTCTGGGCACTTCTGGGACAATTGAACGTATCGGTACTGAAGTATTAGCGGAAACCTATTTTGTTACTGAAGGTCTTGCATCTGTAGGTTTCTCTAAAACACAGAGTCTCAGTTTGTATGAAGGCTACCGTGTTTCGAATGCGGAGGAGACCGTTGACCCTAATCCAACAAACGCGGCACCGATTGGTGAAGATGCCTCAGTAACAACGCCTGAAGATATAACCGTTAGCGGTGCTATTGATGCATCAGATATAGATGGTGACGCTCTTACCTTTGAAAAGAATACAGATCCAACGAATGGTACGGTTACAGTCAATGCTGACGGTACTTGGGAGTATACGCCTAATACAGATTTTAATGGTGAAGATAGCTTCACGGTGACGGTCTCTGACGGTAAAGGCGGTACTGACGTAGTCACTGTGAATGTCACGGTGACACCCGTAAATGATACACCAACCATTACTAGTGAAAACGGCGATCCAGCAGGTGCTAATCTTGCAGTTACAACAAATGAAGATGAAAGTGTATCAGGAACATTAACGGCTCACGATGCCGATGACGATACGCTTACTTTTGAAAAAGTAACTGATCCTGAAAACGGTACAGTCACAGTTAACGCTGATGGCAGCTGGACATATACTCCGAACCCTGACTTTAATGGCGATGACAGTTTTAACGTTACAGTTTCAGATGGTAATGGTGGTACCGATACCATTACCGTTTCTGTAACAGTTGAACCTAAGAATGATAATCCAACGATTACAGACCACAACGGTGATCCTGCAGGTGATAACCTAGCTGTAGTAACCGATGAGAATGAAGCAGTTGCAGGAACGTTAACTGCAACTGATATTGATGGCGATGCGCTTACTTTTGATAAAGCCAATGACCCGCAGAATGGAACTGTAACAGTCACCGCAGATGGAACGTGGAATTATACCCCTAATACAGATTTTAATGGGCAAGATAGCTTCACAGTTGTCGTGTCTGATGGAAATGGTGGTACAGATACAATCACGGTGACTGTTGATGTCAACCCTGAAAACAATAACCCTGAGATTACGGACGAAAACGGTAACCCAACTTCAGATGACGTTACGGCAACGACACAAGAAGATGAACCAGTATCGGGAAGCGTATCAGCAACCGATAAAGATGGCGACGATCTAGAATTTAATAAAGGCAGCGATCCATCGAATGGTTCAGTTACCGTTGATAAAGATGGCAACTGGGAATACACGCCAGAGCCAGGCTTTAGCGGTGATGATAGCTTTACTGTTGTCGTGAACGACGGTAAAGGCGGCACAGATGAAGTGACCGTAACTGTGACGGTTAACGATAAACCGGAAATTACCGACAATAACGGTAACCCAATTTCGGATGACGTTACGGCAACGACACAAGAAGATGAACCAGTATCGGGAAGCGTATCAGCAACCGATAAAGATGGCGACGA
>JBHOHG010000035.1:12301-12480 GCA_043422575.1 bacterium sp. HQB-39
AGCTTTACTGTTGTCGTGAACGACGGTAAAGGCGGCACAGATGAAGTGACCGTAACTGTGACGGTTAACGATAAACCAGAAATTACCGATCCAACGGACCCGACCAACACCAACCCAGCGGGCGACAGCATCAGTGTGACCACTGAAGAAGACACGCCAGTATCAGGTGAGCTGAAAGC
>JBHOHG010000036.1:0-11575 GCA_043422575.1 bacterium sp. HQB-39
TATATCAAAGCCTCAGTCGAAAGACTGGGGCTTTTTTACATCTGAATATCGGTGATGTAGACGTATTGCCAACAAGAGCAGCGGTTTTCTCTTTCTACAAACCAACGCGCGTGTTGGGAGTTCGACTCTCTGGAGCGCCAGCCCGGTCCACCCCTGCCATATATCAAAGCCTCAGTCGAAAGACTGGGGATTTTTTACGTTTGCATATCGGTGATGTAGATGTGTTGCCAACAAGAGCAGCGGTTTCCCCTTTCTACAAACCAACGCGCGTGGTGGTAGTTCGACTCTCTGGAGCGCCAGCCCGGTCCACCTCTGCCATATATCAAAGCCTCAGTCGAAAGACTGGGTGGGGCTCTGAAGATTCAATCTAGATGGATATATAGGTATCTTGGGCAACTTGCCATAATGCTTTCACTAACGGGTTATCAAGCTGAGTTCGTTTACAGCAGACTCCCAACTTAAAAGGACGAATCGATGCGACTTTCAGGCGTTGGATTTTGTCTTTTACAGGGCTGTTATTGATCACCACATCAGGTGCGATACCGACACCACAGCCAAGAGCGACCATGCTGACAATGGCTTCATGACCAGAGACTTGGGCGTAGATATTCGGTTTGATCTTCATGGTTTTGAACCAAGCATTCGCCCGCTCTCTTGCTGTGCCTGATTCTGGCACGATGAATGGAATCGTTGACCAGTCTGGGGACTCTTTTTGTAACGCTTCGGCAAAGTTACTGACACCAGCAGGAGCGATAACCGAGAGCGGGATCTCGCTGATGGTTTCAAACTCAATTCGTGCTGGCAGCTGTTCTGGCTTTGCGGAAATGGCAACATCCACCTCATCGGCTAACACTTTCTCGATAGCTTGCGCTGGATCACCGGTCGAGAGCTTGAACTCAATGAATGGGTGTTGCAGGCGAAAGTCAGACAGTAATTCAGGCAAGTGGCTATAGCTTGCTGTCACCGAGCAGAATAGGCGTATCTCACCTTTTAACTCCGCTTCATGCCCTGATAGCTGAGCATGGTAACTTTGCCACTCACTGACAATTTTCAGCGCCACTGGCAGCAGTTTCTGAGCCGATGGCGTCAATTCGACACTGCGATTATCTCGACTAAAAAGCGCTTGGCCTGTGCTTTGCTCTAGTTTTTGAATCTGTCGGCTGAGGGCCGAAGGACTGATGTGCATTGCTGTGGCGGTCTTGGCAAAACTTTTGCTCTCACATAAATGAATAAACAGCTGCAGGCTTTTTATGTTCATATTTTTCCATGTTGCATTTTTTGCAATTACTGATTGTGAATATATCACTTTAGGCAACTTACTGTCTGTTCTAGTATTAATTCATGCGGTATCACACCGACCCTATGGACAGATTTGATAAGGAGCGCCTTTATGGCTAATTATTTTAATACGCTAAACCTTCGTGAGCAGTTAGACCAACTTGGTCGTTGTCGTTTTATGGATCGTAGTGAATTTGCTACGGAAGCGGATTTCCTTAAAGGCAAAAAAGTCGTCATCGTCGGTTGTGGTGCTCAAGGTCTGAACCAAGGTTTGAACATGCGCGACTCTGGTCTAGATGTGGCTTACGCCCTTCGCCAGGCAGCGATTGATGAGCAGCGCCAGTCATTCAAAAATGCACAAGAAAATGGCTTTGAAGCCGGCAGCTACGAAACCTTGATCCCTCAAGCCGATCTTGTTGTAAACCTAACACCGGACAAGCAGCACACCAATGTTGTAGAGACGGTGATGCCACTGATGAAAGAAGGCGCAGCATTAGGTTACTCACACGGCTTTAACGTCGTTGAAGAAGGCATTCAAATTCGTAAGGACCTGACGGTTGTGATGGTTGCGCCTAAGTGTCCGGGTACAGAAGTTCGTGAAGAATACAAACGTGGTTTTGGTGTTCCAACTCTGATTGCTGTGCATCCAGAGAATGATCCAAAAGGTGAAGGTTGGGATATCGCTAAAGCATGGGCAGCGGCAACAGGTGGTCATCGCGCGGGTTGTCTAGAGTCTTCATTTGTTGCTGAAGTTAAGTCTGACCTTATGGGTGAGCAAACCATCCTATGTGGTATGTTGCAAGCGGGTTCAATTGTCTCTTACGAGAAAATGATCGCTGAAGGCATTGAGCCAGGTTATGCCGGTAAATTGTTGCAATACGGCTGGGAGACCATCACTGAAGCTCTGAAGTTTGGTGGCATTACACATATGATGGATCGCCTATCAAATCCAGCGAAAGTGAAAGCGTTTGAGCTTTCTGAAGAGCTGAAAGAGCTCATGCGCCCACTATACAACAAGCACATGGATGACATCATTCAAGGCGAGTTCTCCAGTACGATGATGGCTGACTGGGCAAACGACGATGTTAATCTATTGGGTTGGCGCGCCGAAACGGGCGAAACAGCGTTTGAAAACTACCCATCGTCGGACGTTGAAATCAGCGAACAAGAGTACTTTGATAATGGTATTTTGATGGTTGCTATGGTGCGTGCAGGGGTTGAACTTGCATTCGAAGCGATGACGGATTCAGGCATCATTGACGAGTCAGCATACTATGAGTCGCTGCATGAGCTGCCATTAATTGCAAATACGATTGCTCGTAAGCGCCTGTACGAAATGAATGTGGTTATCTCTGATACCGCTGAGTACGGTAACTACCTATTTGCGAATGTAGCAACACCACTATTGCGTGAGAAGTTTATGCCATCAGTGAACACAGATGTGATTGGTAAAGGCTTAGGCGAATCCTCGAACCACGTAGATAACGCAACACTGATTGCGGTCAACGACGCGATTCGTAACCACCCAGTTGAAGAGATTGGTGCTGAGCTTCGCGGCTATATGACCGATATGAAGCGCATTGCGGTTGGTGGTTAATTTTATTTCTAAACTGACTGATTACAGCTAGGAAACGGTGCCTATTTTGGTCGTGAATAGGCCAGTTTAAACTAGACTGTAATGAGTGAGTTGGGGAAACCCAGCAAAGAACTCCAAGCAGATTGGGGTCAATAAATACAAAAAAGTAGTAAACACAACATAATCAAAAGGCTTGGTCATTGACCAAGCCTTTTTTATTACTGAGCGACGATAGAGATGTGGATTACTTATCCGCGAGTTTCTCTTCCAGCTGAGCGAGTTTCTGCTCCATCTCCGTCAGTTTTTGGCGGGTGCGCAGTAATACTTGCGTTTGTACATCGAACTCTTCGCGGCTTACAACATCGAGTTTGTTCAGTTGTCCTTGAATGACTTGGCGTACTTTTTGGTCGACATCAGCACCAAGCTCTTTCACTGGCGCTGGCATTGAATCATGAATTTGCTTAGCAATTTGCTCTAGTTTCTTTGGGTCAAACATAGTGGTCTAAACTCCTGTCTATTTGGGGTTATTCTATACCCAAGTCACCTCAATATGCTAGGTCGGTCCGAGTGAGGTTTGGGCTTGATCACCTGAGACAAAAAAGACCACCGAAGTGGTCTTTTTGACACGTTAACGGGATTACTCGGTTAACGATGAAGAGCATGGCTGGATTATTGCGAATTGCTCAATTCACGTTGTGCAGCCTTTGCTTCGTCGACACGAGCCAGCTTCTCTAAATCTTTGTCTTCAACAAAGACAGGGAGAGGCTTATGTTTTTCAGCCAAGTAGCTGTAAATCACAGGCAGTACAAACAGAGTAAACAGAGTACCGATCGACAGACCCGCAACGATAACAATACCGATGCTGAAGCGTTGAGCTGCACCTGCCCCCGTTGCGTACATCAATGGGATAAGACCCGCGATCATGGCGGCGGTTGTCATTAGGATCGGACGAAGACGTACTTTGGCCGCTTCCATCACCGCGTCAATGCGTGACTTATTATGATGTAGCTGTTCCTCTTTCGCGACTTCACAGATCAAGATACCGTGCTTGGTGATCAAGCCAACGAGAGTAATCAAACCCACCTGTGAGTAGATGTTCATCGAGGCGGCGCCCCACGCGAGGGCGATCAAGGCACCACAGATTGCCAATGGTACAGAGACCATGATAACCAGTGGATCTCGAATCGACTCGAACTGAATCGCCAAGACCAAGAAGATGATCGCAAGTGCTAAACCAAAGGTGGCGTAAAGTGCGCTGCCTTCGGAAACATACTGACGTGACTCACCCATGTAGTCGTGGTTATAGCCTGTCGGCAGTTTGTTTTGCGCGATATCTTCAAACCATGCAATCGCATCACCCATTGCCGTCCCCGGTGCTGGAACCGCTCCCACGGTGGCTGAGTTAAGCTGGTTGAAGTGTGGTAGTGAGCGAGGCTCAGCCACTACCTCAATGCTGATCAAACTGCCCAGTGGAATGGAATTACCATCCGCCGCGCGCACGTAGTAATGGTTCATCGACTCAGGGTTAAGACGATACTTACGTTCAACTTGCGGGATCACTTCATAAGAGCGGCCATTTAAGTCGATGCGGTTAACGTAACCATCCGCCATCATGGTGCTTAGAGTGATACCAATATCCTGCATGGTGACGCCATAAGCGCCTGCTTTGTCTTTATCAATATTGATTTTCATCGTTGCGGAGTCGAAGTTCAAATCAAGATCGGAGTAGACAAACAGTGGGTTTGCAGTTACTTGACCTAAGATATCAGAGGCAACCGCAAATAGGCTTTCAAAGCTGTTTGGTGTTGTGATCACAAACTGGATCGGAAGACCAGAACCTGCACCTGGAAGCTCAGCCATTTCAAATGCCGTTATAGCCATACCAGGAACGTCTTGGACTAAGGTACCCACTCGCTCTTTTAACTCAGCTTGACTCGCTTCACGTTGGCTCCACGGGACCAAAGAGGCAATGCCGAAGGCTTGGTTAGAGCTAGGTACACCAGTAAACACCTGAGCGAATTGTACCTCTGGCTGGTCAGACAGAATTTTATTCACGTCGTTCATGGTGTTTTGCATGAAATCCAAGTTGGCGTTGGATGGTGCAGTACCAATCAACATCACCACACCTTTATCTTCTGAAGGCGCTAATTCACTCGGAATGAACTTGAACAACATAGGCAAGCTGGCAAACACGATCACCGCAAAGCCAATGATCACAGGACGGCGCTGCATAACGGCACTGAGCATGCGACCATAGCGTTCAGTCATCCCATCTAAAAAGCGGTGGACTGTCTGCTCAAACTTACTTGGCGTTTCATTCGCCTTAAGCATTTTCGAACACATCATCGGCGACAAGGTCAACGCGACAATCCCCGAGACAAATACCGATCCCGCTAGGGTTAAGGCAAACTCTTTAAACAGCGAGCCTGTAATCCCCCCCATCATGGCAATCGGTGCGTATACCGCACCTAATGTCAGAGTCATTGCGATAACAGGCACTGCGATTTCTCGCGTACCGATGATCGCGGCACGGAATGGGGATTCACCCAGTTTCAAGTGACGGTCGACGTTTTCCAGAACAACGATGGCATCATCCACCACCAAACCGATCGCCAGAACCATGGCCAGTAGGGTCATGAGGTTCCAAGAGAAGCCGATCGCTTGCATCACCATGGCCACACCAATCAAAGAGAGAGGGATGGTGACAATAGGGATAAGCACGGCACGGAAGGAGCCCAAGAACAGCGTGATCACCACCAGTACGATCAGAGCGGCTTCGATGATGGTTTTGATAACCTCATTGATCGACTCGTTAATGGCAACGGTCGAGTCATACATCACGTTCATTTGGATGTTGCTTGGCATGTTACGCTCGAGTTGAGGTAGCAAGTCCCATACGTCTTTCGCGATATTGATCGGGTTTGCACTTGGTGCGGCATTGATGGCGGCAACGACGGCTTCTTGGCCATTGGCACTGGCACGATAAACGTCGTGGCTTTTCTCAAGAGTCACGTTAGCAATGTCAGCAAGGCGGATCACTTGTCCTTCACTGCCCTTGATAACTAGGCTTTTAAGCTCTTCAACATTAGACACTTGGGTGTCAGCACTGCCGTTGTAGAGTACGAATTCGCCAGTAATTTGCCCCGTTGCAGACTGATAGTTATTGGCACTGAGCACGCCCATTACATCGGTCGCGGTTAAGTTAAGCGCAGCCATTTTGGCTGGGTCTAGCCAGATTCGTAGAGCGTATTTTAGACCGCCATACAGATCTATCTTCGAGACACCATTAACAGTGAATAGTTGCGGGTTAACCACTCGCTCTAGGTAATCGGTCAGCTGGCTCGATGCTAACTCATCACTGGTGAAACCAATGTAGAGCACTGCGGTCGTTGAACCTGTCGACATGGTTACGGTTGGGTCTTCGGCTTCTTTTGGAAGCTGAGAGCGAACCGAGTTGGTTTTAGCCAAAATGTCGGACAGTGCAGCATTAGGATCGGTATTGAGCTTCATATTGACCGTGATGGTAGATTTACCATTCACTGACTGAGAGGTCATAAAGTCAATGTTGTCAGCCTGTGCAACGGCTTGTTCCAATGGCTGGGTAATAAAGCCTTGGATCAAGTCCGCACTTGCACCGTAGTAACCGGTAGAAACCGTTACGACGGTATTCGTCATTTCAGGGTATTCACGAACCTGCATTTTGAAGATGGCTTGCAGACCAAGCAATACAATCAAAAAGCTGATGGATACCGCTAAAACTGGACGTTTTATGAAAACATCAGTAAAGCGCATAATTCCTCCAATTACAGCATTGGTGTTTCAGCAGGTGGTGTGATCGCATCGCTTTCCACAATACGCACCTTCGCTTCGTTACTTAAACGAACTTGACCTGATGTGACGATACGCTCGCCAGTTTCAACGCCTTCAAGGATATGGGCAACATGTTCAGTGCGCTCACCTACCTTAACCACACGCTGCTTCACGCGAAGTACACCGTCCACTTCTTCCACAACGTACACATTGTCACCGTATAGAGTGAACGTAATTGCAGTTTGAGGCACAACGACTTGGTCCTCTAACGTTGGCAGAATAATATGAGCGCGAGCAAACATACCGCTACGTAGCAGACCGTCGCTGTTTGGAATTGCGGCTTGAACTTGGATCAAACCACTTTGAACACTAACGGCTGGCTCAATTGCGCTGATGGTGCCTTGGAATGACATCTCAGGGTACGCATCGACAAAGATATCGACTTGCTGATCTAACTTGATGCGTGAAATTTCGGTTTGAGGTACGGTGAAACGCAGACGCATAACACTGGTATCTTCGAGACGCACAATGTCACTGCCCGCTTGCAAGTATTGACCTAAGAACACGTTACGAATCCCCACGACACCAGCAAAAGGTGCGCGAATTTCACGACGCTCGATCGCGGCTTTCAAGCTTTCGATATCTGCAGACAACGATTTGAAGTTCGCTTCAGCATCGTCATACGCTTCTTTTGATATTGAGCCTTTTTTGTACAGACCTTGGTAACGCTTAAACTTGGCTTCAGCAGCCGGTAAACGTGCCTTTGCACTTTTCAGGTTCGCGCGCTCGACTTCAGAATCCAGTACAACAAGGCGTTGGTTCTTTTTCACTTGAATCCCAGAGTCAAAATCAATTTTATCGATCACACCGCTGGTTTCATTTGCCAGCGTGACACCTTGGTTAGGTTCGATAAAGCCAATCGCTTCAATAGCAGGAACCCAATCGACAGGTTTGACATCTTCCACTGTGACAGGAAACTCAGGTTCAGGGCGATTCGCCAAGTATTCGGCGATTTTTTGTTGTTTGAACATGTTAAAGCCAATCACGCTGCCGAATAGCAAGACCGCGATGACTAACATAAAGAAAGTCCACTTTTTCATTCTTATTTGAACTCCAGATTAATGTGTGATGATGGCATCCCAACTGGCTTCAATGGCAGAGTCGAGCGCTGCCTCATCCAATTGGTAATACCTAAATGCGTGTTTCCTAGCCAGAGTAACACTCGTTTCAAGACTTAAAGCAGAGAGCACTTCATTATCCAATGGCTTAAAAATGCCTTGCTCTTTACCGGTATTAAACATTCGATCAATCGTCGCAAACATGATGCGTTCTTGTTCACGATACGCCGCACTTTCCCCAAGCGGAGAGGACTCATAT
This sequence comes from bacterium sp. HQB-39, assembly GCA_043422575.1. Taxonomy (GTDB): domain Bacteria; phylum Pseudomonadota; class Gammaproteobacteria; order Enterobacterales; family Vibrionaceae; genus Vibrio. Next base: position 8,042 of record JBHOHG010000036.1, read on the forward strand.
TGCAGTCGGTTTCTCAGCATTTTGGTGTTGTTGCTGGCTAAGCCCCAGATGTTTAAATACATGGTGCGATACTGTTCTTTCAAGGTGAGACTGTCGTCCACGCCAGCTTGTACCGCAGTAGCTACACGTTCAGTAACGTGGAGCCGTAACTCTGAAATGAGATGTTCTTTGTCATCGAAATATCGATAAATGGTGCCAGCGGCGACTTGAGCCTGCTTTGCCACTTTTTGCATCGATAGACCGTGCAAACCTGACTCGGAAATAATCAACTCAGCGGCCGCTAAAATTTGTAGACGCTTATCCGATAGTGGTTCGATAGACATGGGACAACTCCCGTAGTGAATGAACGTTCATTCATTATAGTCTAAAAGGCCACCGTTCTGGCAAGCTAAAAGTGACGTCAATCGTGTTTTTTTCGTCATCCATGCTGATTATCGTTCGATAGTGAGAGTGTCGCTAAGGTGAGTTTCTCTGGGATGACACTAAAATGACGATAGCATTCGAAGAAGGGCGAGATTATTATATCCGCGCAACGAATAAGTGATGAGACCACAATGAAACTGAATCCAAGACAAGATGAAGCAGTAAAGTACGTATCTGGACCGTGCTTAGTATTAGCGGGGGCTGGCTCAGGTAAAACCCGAGTGATCACCAATAAAATTGCTTACTTGGTTCAGCAGTGTGGCTATAAAGCGAGAAATATTGCGGCGGTCACCTTTACCAACAAGGCCGCGCGTGAAATGAAAGAGCGTGTGGGGCAAACCTTAGGTAAAAATGAATCCAAAGGTCTGATGGTGTCGACGTTCCATACATTAGGGTTGAACATCATCCGACGTGAATATAAAGCGTTGGGCTTAAAAGCAGGGTTTTCGTTATTTGATGACCAAGATCAGATGGCGCTGCTTAAAGAGTTGACCGAGCAGCAACTTGAAGGTGACAAAGACCTTTTGCGTCAGTTACTCAGTACGATCTCGAACTGGAAAAATGACATGCTGACGCCGGATCAAGCCAAAGCTCATGCACAAGGTGAGCAGCAGCAACTGTTTGCGTTTTGCTTTGAGAAGTATCAAAAGCAGATGAAAGCTTATAACGCTCTCGACTTTGATGATCTGATTTCTCTCCCTGTGCTTTTGTTGCGTACCAACGAAGAAGTGCGTCAACGTTGGCAAAACCGTATTCGTTACCTATTAGTGGACGAATACCAAGATACCAATACCAGTCAGTATGAATTGGTCAAATTGATAGTGGGCGAACGCGGTCGTTTGACGGTGGTGGGCGATGACGATCAATCGATCTATTCATGGCGTGGTGCGAAGCCGCAAAACTTGGTATTGCTTGGGCAGGATTATCCGAGCCTCAAGCTGATCAAGCTAGAGCAGAACTACCGCTCGACCAGTCGAATTTTACGTGCTGCAAACATACTGATCGCCAATAACCCTCACGTGTATGAAAAAACGCTTTTTTCTGAAATTCCAGATGGTGCCAAGCTCAAGCTGCTTACCGCCAAGAATGAAGAAAATGAAGCGGAACGCGTCACGGGTGAGCTGATTGCGCATAAGTTTGTTAATCGGACTCATTATCGCGATTATGCGGTGTTGTATCGAGGGAACCACCAGTCACGCTTAATCGAAAAATATTTGATGCAGAACCGAGTGCCTTACAAGCTCTCGGGTGGCACCTCTTTCTTTGCTCGTGCAGAAATCAAAGACATCATGGCGTATTTACGTGTCTTAGTGAACCCAGATGATGACAATGCATTTTTGCGAATTGTGAATACACCTCGTCGCGAAATCGGTCCGGTGACCTTAGAGAAGCTGGGAAGCTACGCCAATATGCGAGGTAAGAGTCTGTTTGAAGCGAGCTTTGACATTGGGCTAGAACAGCACTTAACGGGACGTGGGCTTGAGAACCTACGTCGATTTACTCACTGGATTGTGAAAATCGCTGACCAAGCGGAAAGAGGCGACACAGTTGAAGCCGTTCGATCTTTGGTGCGTGATATTAACTACGAAGATTGGCTTTACGAGACGTCATCGAGTGCTAAAGCGGCTGAGATGCGCATGAAAAACGTATCAGAGCTCTACTCTTGGATCACCTCTGATTTGGAAGGCGATAACTACGATCAAGAAGAGAAGAGCCTGAAAGAAGTGGTTCAGCGTCTGACACTGCGCGATATGATGGAACGTGGAGAAGAAGATGAGGACAGCGATGCGGTGCAGTTGATGACACTGCATGCGTCAAAAGGTCTTGAGTTTCCTTATGTCTACTTGATTGGTACAGAAGAGGGCATCCTGCCTCACCAAACCAGTATTGATGAAGACAATGTCGAGGAAGAGCGCCGTCTGATGTATGTTGGGATCACGCGAGCACAGCGCGAACTGACCTTTACCATGTGTAAAGAGCGTCGTCAGTTTGGAGAATTGATTAAACCAACGCAGAGTCGTTTCCTTGATGAGCTCCCATTTGACGATGTAGACTGGGAACAGGTGAAAAAACCAGTTTCTCAAGAAGAACGCATGGAAAAAGGGCAGGCACACATTGCGAACATAAGAGCCATGTTTAAAAAATAGTGCCTCTCGGTCGCCAATGACAATCAATGAAAGCTCGCCCTATCTCGGCGAGCTTTTTCGTTTCTTGGCTGAACTTGAATGGGAGGGACTAAATGCCATCGATCATATGTTGAATCGCGGCGATGATTTCATCGTCAGAGCAATCCATACATGAGCCTTTTGCGGGCATGGCATTGAAGCCATTGATGGCATGATCGGCCATCTTGTCCATCCCTTGGGCGATACGATCTTGCCAATGTTCGGCATTTCCTGTCACGGGCGCACCACTGATTCCAGAGGCATGACACGCAACACAGAACGTGCCATACACGGAAGCACCATCTCTAGGCCCTGATGGTGTGACGGGTTCAGGTTCGGCGCCAGCAAGATAAACGTCACCGACAGGTTTTATACGTTCTGCAATGGCATCGTATTCAGATTGGCTGATTTTTGCTGCAGAGACGGAGAAACTCAGCGCACTTATGGAGAGGAAGGCGCATAATCTTCGTTGGATTTGATTCATAAACATCACTTCACATTGCTGGTTCAATCTTGGTGTATCGATTTTTTTATCTATTTTCAGCATAGACCATAATAGCAATAGGATTCGTAGGTGTTTTTAGAGACGAACTTTGGGCTTTAAACAGCGACTTATGGAGGAAAATGGCATTCTTGAGTGTTGAATGAGGGTAATTAACACACTGATTGCCCAAAAAGGCGTCAAACGATAAAAAAACTTCAAAAAGTACTAGACGGCATAGTGTGATATCCGTATTATTCCACTCCGCCGATGGGGCATGCGCCCGTAGCTCAGCTGGATAGAGCGTTGGCCTCCGGAGCCAAAGGTCGAAGGTTCGAATCCTTTCGGGCGTACCATTTCGCCTCGGAGGATAAGTCGGTAAAAATAGTGGTGGCTATAGCTCAGTTGGTAGAGCCCTGGATTGTGATTCCGGTGGTCGCGAGTTCGAATCTCGTTAGCCACCCC
>JBHOHG010000037.1:0-6916 GCA_043422575.1 bacterium sp. HQB-39
AAATCTCCTTGCGGTTGGAGGTTTGATCTTATTATTCGTAATAGGCGATTAGAATGCGGGGTTTATGACGCGCTTACTCTCGACTGTCCTCAATCACCTCATACATTACTTCGGAAAAGTCTAATGATGGGGGAAGCAACCTAAGTCTTTTACTTTCCATTTGAACTCCAAATTTGGTTTTTTAACGAATAAATACTTATCTATTTAGAGTTAACATTGTTCAATATGAGTTGCGCAGTGACTATAAAACGAAACACAGCTGCGCGTTTACACGGTTGCTTCATTTCTTAGTGCATCCAATTAATTGTGTTATTGGATACTATGAGCCAATAATCGAGGAAACCTCACATTTTAGTGAGTATCCATGCTTGCAGCCTGTCCCGCCTTAACTTTCTCGATCAATTTGACTTGAGTTCAAGCGGGACTTTTTATACCTAATAACCTACATCCTCATCTGATGCGTTTTCACTGCCTGTACCGATAAACAGCATAGCCACCTTGGTATTTCCTTGTTATGTACCGAGTATTTTTAATCGAGTTTCTGAAGCTGTCTCGATAAAGCGTTGATTGACTTCCTCTGTACATTCAAAAAAACACTGAAATATATCAGGAATATTTTCTAAGGCGTTACTCACTCCTAGAACGATCATATCAAGGCTTTCATTTGGCTGAACAACTATGGTCGACATACCAGCTTTAGGATCATCAATATAGGACATGCAATCAATCCATGCATCCATATTTTCTCCATAGAAATCGGGAAAACCCATTACTTCACTAAAAATTGAGTGAAATGATTTCCAACATTCTATTTCATTAAAATCAATAATTACCTGCATTGAATCTACATACCTTACTTTGCAATGAAACGCCTAGTTAAACAGCAGGAAAAATACTAAAACCAACTTACCTGATACATGAGAGTGAATAGCTCGCAACATACAACTTCCTTCTGTTTTAAACAATCCGCAATGTAAGCCAACGCCTTGCTCAGCGGCGGAAAGTGTTTTAAGTAAAATGGAACGCATCGACACACAAAAGGGAGCCTACTAGGAAGTGGCCGCATTCAGCAAACTGTTAGGGCTTAGTACTACCAAAAATTATGACAGCCCATACAGTCTCCTGTATGGGCTGATAGTACTATGTGTCCATTGGAACTTGATCCCAATCGGACTCTACCCCATATGCCCAATCTATTGCCTTTCGGCGGTGAAATAAAATACCCTCATTCAAAGCGCACTCATTCCCCGTATGACTGCAATTTCTCGCATACCAATGCATCCGATACAAAAGATCAGATTGCTCTTGTATTTCTGATATAGGACGAAGCCTTGCGTTCCGAATAAATGGCGAGGGATCTTTATACAAAGGAAGCTTTTGGGCTAGGTCATCATCACAATGCGTAAAATGATCTAGACTAACAACGCCAATACACCAAGCTAGTGCCTGTGCAGACTCCACTAGCCAAGACATGAGAACTTTTTCTTCATGCTCAATGGTGTCTTTATGTAGAAGTTCATTCTCAAAATTGCTGACAAAAGGCATCAAATGGAATTTATTCAGTTGTTCACGTAAATCGCTGCCTGGAGCATCAAAGCCCAACCCGATAATATAGGCCAACGCACTTAGTCGTCCTGCGATTTCTTGCGCAGTCTTAGGGCTTACTTCGTCTAGACTTTCAATCAGAGGCAAATGATTAGGCACTTCGATACCTATTGAACTTAAGTATTTCGTATTCTTATTTTTTATTTTTTCCATGCTAACTTCTCAAAGAGCTCTAACGCTTAAGTATTTATCCGTTGTAATCGTACAAGAAATAAACACTTGTTGAATTAGGCCGCTCTATCTATAGGAATTGCTTTTGAAAGCTAAGGTGACTTGGGCTTAGTTCGTGGGTTAGATAGCTCCAGATACCAGTTTTTTGCACACCAAATCACCATTTTTACCACTCATTAGAATACCAGTCGTTCAACGATTTAAAAAGCAAGTCCACCTCATTCCTCGAACTCTATCCGCGATTTTTATTTATTATAATCAATAAACTACATCGTTCAGTATTCTGTATCCTGTAGGTGTTTTACATGGCAAAATCTTAGGACAAGTTTTTATGTTTCAAGGAGTCAGGAACGCCTAAACCCTACCGAGACAATAGTGCCGTAAACACTGAAGCTGATTCAAACCAAAAGTGCCAAGCGTTGCGAATCTGTTTGAGTTGATTGTTATGTTTTAACTTCACTACCACGCTCCAGCACCCAACAACGCTCGTTTTTTGTGTAGCCAATTTGTCTATAATAGTCATTGGCTGCCGGTGCAGCGATTAAAAACAGTTTACATGTAGGCTCAATTTGAGCTTGGGTTTGAATTTGTAACTGCTTTCCTATTCCCGACCTTTGGTACGATTCATCAACCGCTAGGTCAGATAGATAACAACAATAATAGAAATCAGTAATAGAGCGAGAAATACCAACCAGTTTAGAACCATCCCAAGCAGTGATTATGAGATTACTATTGTCCAACATACCGTTGATACATTCGATATTTTCTATTGGTCTACGCTCTCCCAACGTCGAGCGCTTAAGCAAACTAATAAACTCGTCAGCTGAGATCTGCTGGTTAACTTTGTATTCGATATTCATTGTGACCTCCTTATCAACCATCGCTCAATAAAATACCAGTTGAGTGCTGGTTTAAAAAGCCCGCCCTACTAGTATTTCTCCTCGACTATCTATCCATGACTTCAGTCTGTCCCGCCTTAAATTTTTCGATCTATTTTGCTTGTGATCAAGCGGGACATTCACTCTTTGTCTTGCCAAAGAGTAAACAGAAAGGCGCTTTTATTTCGTGCGCACTGTCCGGTCGGTTTTAGGCGTTCCAGACGCCACAAAACCTAAAATTTCGTCCTGAAATTTTCCCTAGAGTTGTGGTTTCTATTTTGGGTTGGTGTGGTTCGCTCGAGGTAGCCGAGGATGAATTCGGGAGGTAGCCTTAGTGGCTAGGTCAACACCAATGGTAGCGGTACTCATCTTGTTATGTTTTAAATATTGCATCGTTATTAGTATTTAAGATGAATGACTCACCTACTACCTGTGACTTCCAGCCAGCAAGCTGAGCGGTTTTAATAAGCGATGCTATATGTCTCGGAAGTAGCACTGGATAATCTTTTTCGTTCCACATTAGGCCGTCAGAGATATCTAACCAACAATCTCGAGTTACTAGCCCTCTTACTTCTAGTATTGCACTTGGTGGGTTCCAACGCTGCACCGTTAAGTTCAATGTAAAATTCCAATCTTCGTCGATTCTAGTTGTAGACACTTGATAACGATAATCTTCTCCATCAACGGAAATAGCCCTACTTTTTTTTAACGTAATAGTCACCTAATTTTTCCTATGTAACATAATGCTTAAGCATTTTAGCCTTTGTCGTAGTACAAGGGATAAATACCTGTTGGACTTGGCCGCTTCTATCTATGGAATTTGCTTTTTCAAGCTAAGGAGAATTACACTCGTATCACGATCAAAGTAACCCCAAATACCGGTATTTTTGCACGCTAAATCTTCATTTCGAACGCACAATATGATATCAGTTGAGTTTTAATTTTAAAAGCGAACCACCCTCCTCTTCGCGAGCGTTCCCCGATTGCGTATCCATGCCTTCAGCCTGTCCCGCCTTAACTTTTGCGATCTATTTAGTTTATTCGTAAGCGGGACATTCACTCTTTGTCTTGCCAAAGAGTAAACAGAAAGGCGCTTTGGTTTCGTCCGCACTATCCGGTCGGTTTTAGGCGTTCCAGACGCCATAAAACCTAAAATTTCGTCCTGAAATTTCCCCTAGAGTTGTGGTTTCTCGTTTGGGTTGATGCGCGTGGTGAGGTACGTTCGAGGTAGCCGACGATGAACTTAGCAGTCTGACCACTGATATTGCAGAACAACCTGCTTTATCACGATGGCGCTCGCCTTGACTAAACCATCAAAGCGAAACCACATCTGAACATCTTCGCACAATTTGCTTAATAAAGAGGCTCGGGCTTGTTCAACACTCGGGATTTAACGCTGGCTGACGCAGCGCTTAATCCTTATTTGTTAGGCAATATTTTTCACCCAACTATCTCGAGAAATTTTGTATAGGCAATGCTCTCTCAAATGTTCGGGAGCTGGGACATCTGGATGGTTAAATGTCATGCCAGTATCAATCATGTTAATCCTCTCCATTACCGCGCGGGAGGCAGTATTATTCAGAACTGCAAAACAAACGATTTCTTGTAATTCAAGTTCTTCAAAACCTACTTTGAGAACAGCAGCTGCTGCTTCAGTCGCATATCCTCGTCCCCAATACGGTTGCGCAAGCCTCCAAAGAATTTCTACGCATGGTGAGGACGGTAATTCTTCGGATGGTACGTGCAGACCGACAATGCCTATGAACTCTTTGGTTTCAATGAGTTCAACAGCCCAAACACCCCATCCGTTCTGAGTAATCAATGATTGACATTTTTTTGCTACAGAGTCGCTCTCTGCCCTACTTAATGAATTTGGAAAGTACCGCATTACTTCAGAATCTGAGGACATAGAAAAAAATGGCTCTAGGTCACTGGCAACCCACTGACGAAGCTTTAGTCGTTCTGTTTTGGGCTCAATAATCTGAACCATATAGCGAACCTTCCTTTAGTTGCTTAACGCTTAAGTATTTATCCATTGTCGTAGTACAAGGGATAAATACCTGTTTGACTTGGCCGCTTCTATCTATGGAATTTGCTTTTTCAAGCTAAGGAGAATTACACTCGTATCACGATCAAAGTAACCCCAAATACCGGTATTTTTGCACGCTAAATCTTCATTTCGAACGCACAATATGATATCAGTTGAGTTTTAATTTTAAAAGCGAACCACCCTCCTCTTCGCGAGCGTTCCCCGATTACGTATCCATGCCTTCAGCCTGTCCCGCCTTAACTTCTTCGGCCACACGACATGAACTCAAGCGGGACATTCACTCTTTGTCTTGCCAAAGAGTAAACAGAAAGGCGCTTTGGTTTCGTGCAGGCTGTCCGGTCGGTTTTAGGCGTTCCAGACGCCATAAAACCTAAAGTTTCGTCCTGAAATTTTCCCTAGAGTTGTGGTTTTTAGTTTGGATGAATGTACGTGGTAAGGTTTGTCTGGGGTCGCCTGTCAGCGCCGAGGATGAACTTAGAAAAATGACCTACAGAAAGGGAATACTGGGCCCAGTAGTTAGAACAACTACAAGATTCGAACACCACGACGCATGGAGTTTGTTGACGCAAAAATTCACTCAATTGCTGAGGTGTCAGTTCTTTATTAGAAAGCACCTTTGAGTTTAAATAAACGCATACTTGGATAGCCTTAGTGGCTAGGTCAACACCAATGATCGTGGTACTCATCTTGTTCTCCCGAAGGGTTATTTAACCTAAGAAGGTTAGCTTGTCATGAGAGCGGGAGTTCAATTATCTTGTTATAACTTTTTTACTCGTTGCCAAATATCTAAACCGCTACCACAAGCCGCTACAATATAGTTTCCACACCATGAGAAACCAAATGCTTGAATATGCTCTCTATATATCTTGGTGCAATACGGCTGATCATTGGGTATTAAACAACTTTTATGATTACTACATAGAATCAAATCATATTCAGGCCAATCTGGCGCCACAAGCTCTAAACTTTCTCCTGCTGAATTTGATTGAGGAAGTCCCCCTCCAGAATGCATGGATAAAGTAATAAATTCGTTTTCAATTGGAGCAATAGCCTTACAATATAAATTGTTCTCCGTTAACCCTTCATACGGTTCTTCATCCCTATTAACTTTATCTCCAGTTTCACAATCAATTATGCCTCTACCTTGGCTAGAGACAACCAATAAATAATTGCTCGTTTTCGAAAAGCCAACTGATAATAACCCTCCAACAGAATAAGAGTTTAAATGTTTCCAACCGTCTGGGTTTCGGGAGGTTTTGATTTGGTTTAGCAACCCTACTAGTCGGTTTCTATTTTTCTCTTTATAAGAAACCTTAGAGCCAAAGCCGATTTTTTTTAAAATCTTGATAAGGAAAATTCTCCATTATTGTACTGTGAAACGTAGACCCGACAAAAGTTATAACGCCTGTAATAAGGTGCCCCATGATTTACTTACCAAGTGCACCGAACTTCAAACCACAAATGCCGAATGTAACGGGCCGCATTGATAATTTTGTTGAACGAAGCCGCTGCGCGGCAGAGCAACGTGTTAAAAGACTCCATACTTCTTATAGCCCCTCATTCGATGGGTAATCTAGGAGTCATCACTATGAACAACAATGAACTTGCTCACTACAACAGCCTTTATGAACAACACCTTACCAACCTAAAGCTGCAAGGTAAACGCCCTGCCACCATTGATGCCTATGCTCGTGCGGTTCGTCGGATAAGCCATCATTTTGACTGTTGTCCTGACACGCTCCCGACAGTACAGCTCAAAATGTACTTTGCCTCACTCATGAAAACTCACTCATGGAGCACCATCAAACTCGACCGGAACGGATTACAGTTCTTCTATCGCTATACGCTCAATAAAGAATGGCAATGGCTCAACATCGTCAAACCCCCTCGCACCATCAAATTACCCGATATTATGACGCCATATCAGGTCTCTCAATTGATAAGTCACACTCATCAGCTCCGTTACCAAATCTTCTTTCTCACCCTTTATTCTATGGGGTTACGGCTCGGCGAAGGATTAAACCTCACCGTCAACGATATCGATGCCAGCTCCATGCAGGTTCACATCCGAGAAGGGAAAGGAGGGAAAGATAGATTCATCCCTCTTCTCAAATGCACGCTGCACGCGCTACGGACTTACTGGCAAACTCATCGACACCACTCACTACTCTTCCCCGGTAAAGGCCGACACCTCAACACTCCTATGGACAGA
>JBHOHG010000038.1:0-6272 GCA_043422575.1 bacterium sp. HQB-39
GTGACTGTTGATGCAGCAGGTAACTGGACCTACACGCCAAACGACAACTACAACGGCAGCGATAGCTTCACCGTAACCGTTGATGATGGCAATGGCGGTACAGATACGATCACCGTTAACGTGGGTGTTAACGCAATCAACGACGCGCCAGAAGGCAGCGACGTATCAGTGACCACTGACGAAGATACGCCAGTCTCAGGCACGCTAACGGCAACCGATACTGAAGGCGATGACTTAACCTTCAGCAAAGCGACCGATCCGGCGAATGGCACAGTGACTGTTGATGCAGCAGGTAACTGGACCTACACGCCAAACGACAACTACAACGGTAGCGATAGCTTCACCGTAACCGTCGATGACGGCAATGGCGGTACTGATACGATTACGGTTAACGTGGGTGTTAACGCAATTAACGACGCGCCAGAAGGCAGCGACGTGTCAGTGAGCACTGACGAAGATACGCCAGTCTCAGGTACGCTAACTGCGACCGATACTGAAGGCGATTCGCTGACCTTCAGCAAAGCGACCGATCCATCTAACGGTACAGTGACGGTGGATGCAGCAGGTAACTGGACCTACACACCAAACGACAACTACAACGGCAGCGATAGCTTCACCGTGACGGTTGATGACGGCAACGGCGGTACAGATACGATCACCGTTAACGTAGGTGTTAACGCAATCAACGACGCGCCAGAAGGCAGCGACGTATCAGTGACCACTGACGAAGATACCCCAGTTTCAGGTACGCTAACTGCAACCGATACTGAAGGCGATGATTTAACCTTCAGCAAAGCTACTGATCCAGCGAATGGCACAGTGACTGTTGATGCAGCAGGTAACTGGACGTACACACCAAACGATAACTACAACGGCAGCGATAGCTTCACCGTAACTGTCGATGACGGCAACGGCGGCACAGATACGATCACCGTTAACGTGGGCGTGAGCCCAGTTAACGACGCGCCAGAAGGCAGCGACGTATCAGTGACCACTGACGAAGATACGCCAGTCTCAGGTACGCTAACGGCAACCGATACTGAAGGCGATGACTTAACCTTCAGCAAAGCGACCGATCCATCTAACGGCACAGTGACGGTTGACGCAGCAGGTAACTGGACCTATACGCCAAACGACAACTACAACGGCAGCGATAGCTTCACCGTAACCGTCGATGACGGCAATGGCGGTACTGATACGATTACGGTTAACGTGGGTGTTAACGCAATTAACGACGCGCCAGAAGGCAGCGACGTGTCGGTGACTACTGACGAAGATACGCCGGTTTCAGGTACGCTAATTGCAACCGATACTGAAGGTGATGATTTAACCTTCAGCAAAGCGACCGATCCATCTAACGGCACAGTGACCGTAGATGCGGCGGGTAACTGGACTTACACACCAAACGACAACTACAACGGTAGCGATAGCTTCACCGTAACCGTCGATGATGGCAACGGCGGCACAGATACGATCATCGTTAACGTGGGTGTATCTCCTGTGAACGATGCGCCAGAAGGCAGCGACGTATCAGTGACCACTGACGAAGATACGCCAGTTTCAGGTACGCTAACTGCAACCGATACTGAAGGCGATTCACTGACCTTCAGCAAAGCCACCGATCCAGCGAACGGCACGGTGACCGTAGATGCAGCAGGTAACTGGACGTACACACCAAACGACAACTACAACGGTAGCGATAGCTTCACCGTAACGGTTGATGACGGCAACGGCGGTACAGATACGATCACCGTTAACGTTGGTGTTAACTCAATCAACGACGCGCCAGAAGGCAGCGACGTATCAGTGACCACTGACGAAGATACGCCAGTCTCAGGCACTCTAACTGCGACCGATACTGAAGGCGATGATTTAACCTTCAGCAAAGCCACCGATCCATCTAACGGCACGGTGACCGTAGACGCAGCTGGCAACTGGACCTACACGCCAAACGACAACTACAACGGCAGCGATAGCTTCACCGTAACTGTCGATGACGGTAATGGCGGTACAGATACGATCACTGTTAACGTTGGTGTTAACGCAATTAACGACGCGCCAGAAGGCAGCGACGCATCAGTGACCACTGACGAAGATACCCCAGTTTCAGGTACGCTAACTGCAACCGATACTGAAGGCGATTCGTTGACCTTCAGCAAAGCGACCGATCCATCTAACGGCACAGTGACTGTTGATGCAGCAGGTAACTGGACCTACACGCCAAACGACAACTACAACGGCAGCGATAGCTTCACCGTAACCGTTGATGATGGCAATGGCGGTACAGATACGATCACCGTTAACGTGGGTGTTAACGCAATCAACGACGCGCCAGAAGGCAGCGACGTATCAGTGACTACCGACGAAGATACGCCAGTTTCAGGCACGCTAACCGCGACCGATACTGAAGGTGATGATTTAACCTTCAGCAAAGCTACCGATCCAGCGAATGGCACAGTGACTGTTGATGCAGCAGGTAACTGGACCTACACACCAAACGACAACTACAACGGAAGCGATAGCTTCACAGTAACCGTTGATGACGGCAATGGCGGCACTGATACGATCACCGTTAACGTGGGTGTAAGCCCTGTTAACGATGCGCCAGAAGGCAGCGACGTATCAGTAACCACTGACGAAGATACGCCAGTTTCAGGTACGCTAACGGCGACCGATACTGAAGGCGATTCGTTGACCTTCAGCAAAGCGACCGATCCGTCTAACGGCACAGTGACTGTTGATGCAGCAGGTAACTGGACCTACACACCAAACGACAACTACAACGGTAGCGATAGCTTCACCGTAACGGTTGATGACGGCAACGGCGGTACAGATACGATCACCGTTAACGTGGGCGTGAGCCCTGTTAATGACGCGCCAGAAGGCAGCGACGTATCAGTGACTACCGACGAAGATACGCCAGTTTCAGGTACGCTAACGGCAACCGATACTGAAGGCGATGATTTAACCTTCAGCAAAGCCACCGATCCATCTAACGGAATAGTGACCGTAGACGCAGCAGGTAACTGGACTTACACGCCAAACGACAACTACAACGGTAGCGATAGCTTCACCGTAACCGTCGATGACGGCAATGGCGGTACTGACACGATCACCGTTAACGTTGGTGTTAACTCAATCAACGACGCGCCAGAAGGCAGCGACGTGTCGGTGACCACTGACGAAGATACGCCAGTTTCAGGTACGCTAACGGCGACCGATACTGAAGGCGATTCGTTGACCTTCAGCAAAGCGACCGATCCATCTAACGGCACAGTGACTGTTGATGCAGCAGGTAACTGGACCTACACGCCAAACGACAACTACAACGGTAGCGATAGCTTCACCGTAACGGTTGATGACGGCAACGGCGGTACAGATACGATCACCGTTAACGTGGGCGTGAGCCCTGTTAATGACGCGCCAGAAGGCAGCGACGTATCAGTGACTACCGACGAAGATACGCCAGTTTCAGGTACGCTAACTGCAACCGATACTGAAGGCGATGATTTAACCTTCAGCAAAGCGACCGATCCATCTAACGGAATAGTGACCGTAGACGCAGCAGGTAACTGGACTTACACGCCAAACGACAACTACAACGGTAGCGATAGCTTCACCGTAACCGTCGATGACGGCAATGGCGGTACTGACACGATCACCGTTAACGTTGGTGTTAACTCAATCAACGACGCGCCAGAAGGCAGCGACGTGTCGGTGACCACTGACGAAGATACGCCAGTTTCAGGTACGCTAACGGCGACCGATACTGAAGGCGATTCGTTGACCTTCAGCAAAGCGACCGATCCATCTAACGGCACTGTGACTGTTGATGCAGCGGGTAACTGGACCTACACACCAAACGACAACTATAACGGTAGCGATAGCTTCACCGTGACGGTTGATGACGGCAACGGCGGCACAGATACGATTACGGTTAACGTGGGTGTAAGCCCTGTTAACGACGCGCCAGAAGGCAGCGACGTATCCGTGACTACTGACGAAGATACGCCAGTTTCAGGTACGCTAACGGCGACCGATACTGAAGGGGATGACTTAACCTTCAGCAAAGCGACCGATCCATCTAACGGCACAGTGACGGTTGACGCAGCGGGTAACTGGACCTACACACCAAACGACAACTACAACGGTAGCGATAGCTTCACCGTGACGGTTGATGACGGCAACGGCGGCACAGATACGATCACCGTTAACGTGGGTGTAAGCCCTGTTAATGACGCGCCAGAAGGCAGCGATGTATCAGTGACCACTGACGAAGATACCCCAGTTTCAGGTACGCTGACTGCAACCGATACTGAAGGCGATGACTTAACCTTCAGCAAAGCCACCGATCCATCTAACGGCACAGTGACCGTAGACGCAGCAGGTAACTGGACCTACACGCCAAACGACAACTACAACGGCAGCGATAGCTTCACCGTAACTGTCGATGACGGTAATGGCGGTACAGATACGATCACTGTTAACGTTGGTGTTAACGCAATTAACGACGCGCCAGAAGGCAGCGACGCATCAGTGACCACTGACGAAGATACCCCAGTTTCAGGTACGCTAACTGCAACCGATACTGAAGGCGATTCGTTGACCTTCAGCAAAGCGACCGATCCATCTAACGGCACAGTGACTGTTGATGCAGCAGGTAACTGGACCTACACGCCAAACGACAACTACAACGGCAGCGATAGCTTCACCGTAACGGTTGATGACGGCAACGGCGGTACAGATACGATCACCGTTAACGTGGGCGTGAGCCCTGTTAATGACGCGCCAGAAGGCAGCGACGTATCAGTGACCACTGACGAAGATACGCCAGTTTCAGGTACACTAACCGCAAGCGACGAAGAAGGTGATTCACTGACCTTCAGCAAAGCCACCGATCCAGCGAATGGCACAGTGACTGTTGATGCAGCAGGTAACTGGACCTACACGCCAAACGACAACTACAACGGTAGCGATAGCTTCACCGTGACGGTTGATGATGGCAATGGCGGCACTGACACGATCACCGTTAACGTGGGTGTAACTCCTGTGAACGACGCGCCAGAAGGCAGCGACGTATCCGTGACTACTGACGAAGATACGCCAGTCTCAGGTACGCTAACTGCAACGGATACTGAAGGCGATGATTTAACCTTCAGCAAAGCGACCGATCCATCTAACGGCACGGTGACTGTTGATGCAGCAGGTAACTGGACCTACACACCAAACGATAACTACAACGGCAGCGATAGCTTCACCGTGACGGTTGATGACGGCAACGGCGGCACAGATACGATCACCGTTAACGTGGGCGTGAGCCCTGTTAATGACGCGCCAGAAGGCAGCGACGTATCAGTGACCACTGACGAAGATACGCCAGTTTCAGGTACACTAACCGCAAGCGACGAAGAAGGTGATTCACTGACCTTCAGCAAAGCCACCGATCCAGCGAATGGCACAGTGACTGTTGATGCAGCAGGTAACTGGACCTACACGCCAAACGACAACTACAACGGTAGCGATAGCTTCACCGTAACCGTCGATGACGGCAATGGCGGCACAGATACGATCACCGTTAACGTGGGTGTATCTCCTGTGAACGATGCGCCAGAAGGCAGCGACGTATCCGTGACCACTGACGAAGATACGCCAGTCTCAGGTACGCTAACTGCAACGGATACTGAAGGCGATTCGTTGACCTTCAGCAAAGCGACCGATCCATCTAACGGCACAGTGACGGTTGATGCAGCAGGTAACTGGACCTACACGCCAAACGACAACTACAACGGCAGCGATAGCTTCACCGTAACCGTCGATGACGGCAATGGCGGTACAGATACGATTACGGTTAACGTTGGTGTTAACGCAATCAACGATGCGCCAGAAGGCAGCGACGTGTCAGTGACCACTGACGAAGATACGCCGGTTTCAGGTACGCTAACTGCAACCGATACTGAAGGCGATGACTTAACCTTCAGCAAAGCGACCGATCCGGCGAATGGCACGGTGACCGTAGACGCAGCAGGTAACTGGACTTACACGCCAAATGACAACTACAACGGTAGCGATAGCTTCACCGTAACCGTCGATGATGGCAACGGTGGCACAGATACGATCACCGTTAACGTGGGTGTAAGCCCTGTTAACGATGCGCCAGAAGGCAGCGACGTATCAGTAACCACTGACGAAGATACGCCAGTTTCAGGTACGCTAACGGCGACCGATACTGAAGGCGATTCGTTGACCTTCAGCAAAGCGACCGATCCATCTAA
>JBHOHG010000039.1:0-6051 GCA_043422575.1 bacterium sp. HQB-39
CGCAGCGGCAAATCTGCTTACTCAAAATCTATTCAAACATGGCTGCGCTTTGGGGAAATTATGAGGGGATCCCTCAGTACCACGCCTCTTATTTATATCAGCCTTGTTACATTATTTGGTGGAGGTGCTTCATTGATGTTTTATGCAATGGTTGCACTGCCTTATCTAGTATTGTTCGCAATGATAATTAAGCAAAGGGCGACAATAAAGAGGGCACCTCGTAAGCTGCGATATCAGATTGTCGAGTTTGTTGGGCTTATCGTTACGGTTGGCCTTCTTTATTTATTGTCTGGATTTAATCTACAAACGACGACGGAACAAATCAAGAATGTCACACTCTTCACTGTAGCTTCGACCATAATTTGGTGGGTGATACTATTCGTTGCAAGATCTCTGAGCAAGAGACGGCTAAATGAGTGACTTTTACATTTCGAATGTGTTTTTCAGATAGCGTCAGGCTCCCGAAGTGGGAGTTTGTTTGGATCGTTAGCTGCGTTATCGCTTTGTGATTCTGAGCCGTATTTCCCAACTTTACCCCAATCCTTCCTAATGGTCATATTGAGTGACCCCCTGAGCATTCCGCATCAATTATGATATGCAACTGAGAACTCATGCAGCAATGAAGCTGTGTCAGAGCTGATTCACTTGGATAAAGGTCAAAGCGTGTTCGTCCGTATAGCATGTGATCTATCGGTTGTGCATACAGTGGAGTAAGCATGCAAGGGGGCGAGCAAAATGCGTTTTACTCGTGGTCAAAGTGTGGGTGTTATGTTATAACATATCTAATAACAAAAAAGATATTGAGCACGGAATGCAAGAGCTAGACAAAATACTTGAGCATGTTGAGTTAGCTTGTAAGGCGCGGGGGAAAAAGCTTACCACGAAGCGCAAACTCATCTTGAGGGCATTGATCGATTTAGACAAATCAGTGTCTGCCTATGAGCTGATTGACTATTGCAAAGAAAAGCTGGGCCTAAACCTTCAAGCAATGTCGGTCTATCGAATTTTAGAGTTTTTAGAATCAGAGCACTTGGCCCATAAAATGAAGGTCAGCAATAAATACGTTGCGTGTTCTCATTTGCTACAAGATAAAGAGCATGGGATCCCGCAATTCTTTATTTGCTCCAAGTGCGACAAGATTAGTGAGCAAACCATTGAGCCTGCGATGATCATTGGTTTGCAATCGAGTGCTAAAGTAGAGGGCTTCACATTAAACAGCCCTCAACTTGAAATAAGTGGTGTGTGCGAAGCATGCGCCAAAGAAGAAGCGCGACAATCGGCATCGGGAAAAGAGCCATTAAACCAAGAATAACGCGACGACAAGCAAGAGTGACTCAGCGATATAGGCTTAAATTCAATACATAAATGTACTGAGTCAGATAACCAAAAATTTAAGCTTGTCGTAAGGCGATACACTAACAACGTCAGTTCATATTCATCAGTTGATTCATTTGCGGTTCTCAGCAAGCGGGTATGTATACCCAAGTATTAAAGAGTACTGGGGCTTTGTTGTGCCAGTTTGATTGAATACCTTGTCAAATGAACAAGATTAAGACATCAAGGAGATTCAACAGAGCTATGTCAGCGACGTTAATCAAGAACGCCCAAGTGGTTAATGAAGGAACCATCATTCAGACAGACTTACGCATTGTCGATCAACGTATCGAGACGATTGCGAAAGGCATTGCACCTGATCCGACCGATCATGTCATCGATGCGACAGGGAAATTTTTGATCCCAGGTATGATCGATGACCAAGTGCATTTCAGGGAGCCGGGATTGACTCACAAAGGTTCCATTCGTACTGAATCGAGAGCCGCTGTCGCTGGTGGCATCACCAGTTACATGGAAATGCCGAATGTAAATCCTGCAACAACGACCATTGAAGCTTTAGAAAGCAAATATGATATCGCTGCGGATAGCTCAATTGCCAATTACTCCTTCTACCTTGGTGCAACCGAAGACAATTTGGATGAGATAAAACGTTTAGATCCGAAACGCCATTGTGGCTTAAAGGTATTTATGGGCGCATCAACAGGTAATCTGCTGGTTGAAAATACCGAAGCACTTGAAGCGATTTTCGCCGAATCACCGGTTTTGATTGTGACTCATTGTGAAAGCGGCCCTGTGATCAGCCAGAACCGTGCACGACTGTTGCAAGAAAAATCGGAATTTACTATTCATGACCACCCAATACTGCGCGATGACGAAGCGTGTTATGCGTCCTCTTCGTACGCGGTAGGCTTGGCGAAAAAACATGGGACTAACCTGCATGTGTTGCACCTGACGACTGAGAAAGAGCTAGCATTGTTTGAGGCAGGGCCTCTCGAAGGTAAACGCATCACAGCTGAAGCCTGTGTTCACCATCTGTGGTTTAGTGATGAAGATTATGCTGATAAAGGGAATCTTATTAAGTGCAATCCCGCGATTAAAAAGGGCAGTGACCGTGATGCGTTAATCAAAGCATTGCAGACGAATAAGATCGATATTATCGCGACGGATCATGCGCCTCACACTTGGGAAGAGAAGCAAGTTGAATTTGCACAAGCTCCTGCTGGCCTTCCTCTGGTTCAACACGCACTGTTAACTTTGTTTGATCATGTTAAGCATGGCCGCATGACCATAGAGCAAGTGGTAGAAAAAACGGCGCATAATGTGGCGATTCGCTATGGGATAGAGCATCGCGGCTACATTCGTGAAGGCTACTTTGCCGATTTAGTACTTGTTGACCCAAGGGTGACGACTCCGGTTCGTGATGACAATGTTCTTTATCATTGCGAGTGGTCTCCATTTGCAGGCCATGACTTCTCAGCGCAAATCTGCACTACGTGGGTGAACGGGGAGGTGGTGTATTCAGATGGTGAAATCTCCGATAGCGCGAAACCCGCGATGAGATTATCGTTTGATCGATAGCGAGTCGATTTGGGCGTACTCTTTTCATGAAACTCACGGTTTTAATTGCCGTGAGTTTTTTATTGGTATGGTGAAAATCGTTGATTCTTGTATAGGTGGCTTGCCTTTGTCGCGGGGATGATTTTGAGTGTGGGGTTTGTCCCGCTTTAGTTGCTCGACCAAATTGTCTTTGATTCCAGCGGGCCAGTGTCTCTTTGTGCTTGTGTAGAAGTCGACAAAGAGTTACCAGAAAGGCGCTTTGGTTTCTTTGGTGTGGTTCGGTCGGTTTCGAGGCGTTCCGGACGCCTTGAAACCTAAAATCTCGTCCTGAGATTTTCCTTGTTAGGTGATTACCTTTTAAGTCCACTAGAAATATTGAATGGGTCGCGTTGGTTTGATGTTTGACTATGTCCCGCTTGAGTGTGTTCGAACTCATGGGGCAGGATTCCTGCGGGCCAGTAACTCTTTGGCGTGCCGAGTTGTCATAAGAGTTAGTTATTGGTTTGATGTATTAGTTTGTCCCGCTTTAGTAAGTCGATCAAATTGGCTTTGATGGCAGCGGGCCAGTAACTCTTTGTCTTGCCAAAGAGTTACCAGAAAGGCGCTTTGGTTTCTTTGGTGTGGTTCGGTCGGTTTTTAGGCGTTCCCGACGCCTTGAA
The DNA here is from genome assembly GCA_043422575.1 of bacterium sp. HQB-39. Taxonomy (GTDB): domain Bacteria; phylum Pseudomonadota; class Gammaproteobacteria; order Enterobacterales; family Vibrionaceae; genus Vibrio. Next base: position 3,552 of record JBHOHG010000039.1, read on the forward strand.
ACCTAAAAATTCGTCCTGAATTTTTCCCTTGTGTGGTGATTTTTTTGACTCAGTGTGACGATTTTTTAACACCTGTTTATTATGACAGGTATGACAATGTATGAGTATTTTAGTAATATCTGGTGAAAATTCCGCATATGTGCGCTGTTGACTCCACGTTCAAACTCGCAACTCTCTGTTTTTTATTTGAAATGGTAGTCTCGTCACAGGGGGTAAGGAAGAATATGCGGATTAATTTTTAGGAAATTATACGGATTTATTCCGTAGGTCAAGCGTTTGCCCTCAAGATAATGTCGGTATAAGTATATAAATTTTAGGAAAATAGTATGAGAGTAAAGTCAGACGCGGCAGGGCGTTTGTTGGACATCCTGACTGAAGCAAAATCTAAGTCAGAAAAGTTGAGAGCGAGGCAGGTATGGGCTTCTGTGTTTAACATTCCTGAAAATGACTCAGGCTCTTTGTTACTAATGCTTGCTGAGTTGATTAGGCTAAGTGACCAAACTAAAAAAGAACTGACAGCAATTGATGATATTGACCATCAACTGTTCTTAAAGCCCTTCGCGAATGTTGAACGTATATTATCTACTCTTAATTTAGAAGCATCTTGGCAGCCTTCCAAACAATTACTCGATGAAGTAACCATATATGGGCTTAATATTTGTTCTGATAAGTTAAGCCGCGTTAATCAAACTACAAGCTTAAACGATGACGATTTTGATAAAATTAAGTCTATGCTCGAACAGCTTACTGACGAGGTTTTAAATAGTGATCTAGAGTCACCATTACAAGAAATATTCATACGTAATTTAGAAGGCTTAAGGCAATCGTTGTTACTTTATAAAATTAACGGTATTGATGGAATAGAGCAACAAATCCAGCTCAATATCGGCACCCTGATGTTCAACAAAGAAAATATAAAAGTATCTAATGTTGGTAACAGTGAGGGTGTTATAACCAACTATTTCGGTTTATTAGAGTTGATCAATAAGACCTTGGACACTGCTAGGCAAGTCGACAGGTTAGCAGGAAATTCTATATCAAAAATGCTTGGAGTTGATCTAGGGGGCTAACACATATGAGCCTTCTGCCTGTCAATAGGCAATAACATCCTGTTGGCTGCGTGAGCAGCCAATGCTCTTCGAACAACAAAGTTATCTACTTCGCTTTGTCATATCGGTCATTAAGCATTGCTTACGACAAACACATATTGAGGATCTCTTATTGCGGTCTCGCCGTTGCCAACCCGTGCTAAATCCCGATAATCCACGAATTTTATCGCTTTGATTGGCGACTCAGTGTTCGATATTACTTGGGGTGAACCTTAAAACTAGGGAAAATTTCAGGACGAAATTTTAGGCTTTATGGCGTTGGGAACGCCTAAAACCGACCGGACAGTGCGCACGAAACTAAAGCGCCTTTCTGTTTACTCTTTGGCAAGACAAAGAGTGAATGTCCCGCTTGCGAATAAGCAAAATGGATCGAAAAATTTAAAGCGGGACAGGCTTAGGTCATGGATATATAGTCGTGGAGTGAGCGCGAGAGAGAAGGACTTTTCGCTTTTAAAATTATTATTCAACTGGTATCTTATTGTGCGTTCGAAATGGAGATTTGGCGTGCAAAAATACAGGTATCTGGAGTTACTTTGCTCGTGACCCGAGTGTAAGTCGTCTTAGCTTGAAAAAGCAAATTCCATAGATAGAAGCGGCCAAGTCCAACAGGTATTTATCCCTTGTGCTACGACAAAGGATAAATACTTAAGCGTTATAAGAATGAGGGATATATATGAGTAACAGAACTACAGTGGGCGAATGGCCTAAATTTTGGGAAATCGAAAATAATCATGGTAATTTTTCAGCATATCCATTCTTAGCTGGAACAAGGGTTGGGAATGTAGTTCGATTTAATGCTAGGTATAGTTTTGCTGCTGATTTAAAATCATTGGAAATTGATAATTCCACACCAAATACTAATAGAGGCTACGCTTCACTTTTGAGGCTGTTTTCAGTCTGGAGTACAATGGAAGCGTATTTCAAGCTATTTGATAACGATAGGCATAAACTAAGAAGCTTTTATCGAGCGAAATATGATAGTACAAAATTGAATGATCTCGATTCAGCATTAAGAGCTCTATCTCCAGCTACCGACGACTTTTTTAAATTTATTAGGGATGAAGATAATACTGACAGTACTCATGTGAGGAAAATTAATGATTTTCTAAGAGGTCATAGTTATGACCCTAGCTATTTATTATCAGGAGCTAGGCATGTTTTTGGACATGGTGTTTTGACACCAAGTTCGGGGGGCGCAACTAGTGCTCAAATAGAACAGATATCAAATTTACTCAAAGACTTTTTCCTCGATATAATTAATCTCGACTTCAATAGTACTGTACAAAATCATCCAAATTACTGAGTTAAATTCTTATAACACATATGAGCCTTCTGCCTGTCAATAGGCAATAACATCCTGTTGGCTGCGTGAGCAGCCAATGCTCTTCGAA
>JBHOHG010000003.1:0-309037 GCA_043422575.1 bacterium sp. HQB-39
CCCTTACCTCACCAACTAGCTAATCCCACCTGGGCTAATCTTGACGCGAGAGGCCCGAAGGTCCCCCTCTTTGCTCCGAAGAGATTATGCGGTATTAGCTATCGTTTCCAATAGTTATCCCCCACATCAAGGCATATTCCCAGGCATTACTCACCCGTCCGCCGCTCGACGCCGTTATCGTCCCCCGAAGGTTCAGATAACTCGTTTCCGCTCGACTTGCATGTGTTAGGCCTGCCGCCAGCGTTCAATCTGAGCCATGATCAAACTCTTCAATTTAAGATTTTGATGTCCCGAAGGACTGACTCAATGAATACTGACTTCAAACTACGTATGTAATTTAAAGCTATTATCGTTTTTCCTTTACAAAGAAAGGAGAACGATAATGAATTGACTGTGCTAAGACCGAAGTCTTAATTGGTCACTCAGTTCATTGAAATCTAAGTTGATAGCTAAGCTATCATTTGGATTATCATCAACGAGTGCCCACACAGATTGATAGGTCTATATTTTTAAAGAGCTTCCCATTTGAGCTTCGCTCAAGTGGACGGCCATTTTATCGATTTAACTTTCAGTGTCAAACACTTTTTTCGTTATTTCTTCGCGAGTTAATTTACTCAGCTCTGGCCTGTTGCTTCCGCTTGCATTACTGCTTTGCCGTGACAACGGATGCGCATTATAGGGAGTTCCGATCGGAACACAATAGCTAAATTAAACTTTTTCCACCAACTTGACTCGTTCGCTCAAATATCCAACAGCATGTTTATAAAAAGCACAAAAAAGGCGCTTATGCGCCCTTTTCTCTTCTTTGCTTTTCGTCCATCTCTACTGATGTGCGACAATCTGTTCGTTAATCACCACCAGCTGTATTTTCTTATCAGGTAATACTTCACCAGATAAGATTGCTTTCGCTAATGGGTTCTCTACATTTTGCTGAATGGCTCGCTTTAATGGTCTAGCGCCGTACACTGGGTCAAACCCAACTTCTGCAATCAAGTCGAGTGCCTTATTTGACACATCCAAAATGTACCCACGCTCTTCCATACGACTTGCTAATCTCTGCAGCTGAATAGAAGCAATCGACTTAATGTTCTCTTTACCAAGAGGATGGAATACCACGCTCTCATCGACACGGTTTAAAAACTCAGGTCTGAAGTGCTTTGATACCACTTCCATCACTTCGTTTTTAATTCCATGGTAATCAAGTGTCGCAAAATTCTCTTGAATCCGTGCTGAGCCAAGATTAGAAGTCATAATCACCACAGTATTACGAAAATCTACCGTCCTCCCTTGCCCATCAGTCAGTCGGCCATCGTCTAATACTTGAAGCAAAAGGTTAAAGACATCTGGGTGTGCTTTTTCCACTTCATCGAGCAAGATAACTGAATAAGGTTTTCGTCTCACCGCTTCAGTCAGGTATCCCCCTTCTTCATACCCAACGTAGCCTGGAGGAGCCCCAACAAGTCGAGCGACTGAATGTTTTTCCATAAACTCAGACATATCGATACGAACCATGGCATCTTCACTATCGAACATAAAGCTCGCTAGCGTTTTACATAGCTCTGTCTTACCTACCCCTGTAGGCCCTAAGAAGAGGAAAGAGCCAATCGGTTTATTTGGATCGGACAACCCAGCTCGACTTCGACGAATCGCATTTGAAACCACTTCAACAGCCTCACTCTGACCAATGACGCGGTGATGAAGCACTGACTCCATACGTAGCAGCTTTTCTTTTTCTGCTTCTAGCATTTTGGAAACAGGAATCCCTGTCTGCTTAGAAAGCACATCGGCAATTTCATTGTCGGTTACTTTGTTCCTCAGTAACGTCATTTCTTGCATTTCAGCTTGAGTCGCTAAGTCCAACTGTTTTTCTAACTCTGGGATACGACCATATTGCAGCTCTGACATTCGATTCAAATCACCCGCTCGACGGGCAAATTCCATATCCATTCTCGCTTGCTCTAATGCGGCTTTGATATGCTGAGTGCCTGAAAGAGCCGCTTTTTCCGCATTCCAAATCTCTTCCAGCTCAGCGAACTCTCTCTCTTTTTCTTTGAGTTCTTCATTGAGCGTCTTCAGTCGTTTTTCGCTGGCTTCATCGTGCTCATTCGTCAACGCTTGTTGCTCAATCTTAAGCTGGATGATTTTTCTTTCTAGCTTATCGAGAGATTCTGGCTTCGAATCAATTTGCATCCGGATACTTGATGCCGCTTCATCGATTAAATCAATGGCTTTATCTGGTAATTGACGATCGGATACATAACGATGAGATAAACTGGCTGCTGCCACTATCGCAGGATCAGTAATCTCTACATGATGGTGCAACTCATAACGCTCTTTCAATCCACGTAAAATCGCGACGGTATCCTCAACTGAAGGCTCATCCACCAGCACTTTTTGGAAACGTCGCTCTAAAGCTGGATCTTTTTCTATATATTGACGGTATTCATCTAAGGTTGTCGCTCCCACGCAGTGTAGCTCACCACGTGCCAAGGCCGGTTTCAGCATATTGCCTGCATCCATCGAACCTTCGCCTTTACCCGCTCCAACCATGGTATGTAGTTCATCGATGAATAAAATGATACTGCCTTCTTCTTTCGACAACTCATTTAATACCGACTTCAAACGCTCTTCAAACTCACCACGATATTTAGCACCTGCAACCAGTGCCCCCATATCCAGTGAAAGAACGCGTTTATTGCGCAACCCTTCAGGTACTTCATTATTGATAATGCGTTGTGCCAAACCCTCAACTATCGCGGTTTTACCCACTCCAGGTTCACCGATAATCACGGGATTATTCTTCGTACGGCGCTGTAACACTTGAATCGTGCGTCGAATTTCATCATCACGACCAATCACAGGATCCAATTTCCCCTGCTCGGCTCTTTCGGTTAGGTCTATGGTGAATTTTTCGAGTGCTTGGCGTAACTCTTCAGCATTTGGGTCATCTACTTTTTGCCCCCCACGTACTTTTTCTATCGCCTTACTCAGCTTATCTTCCGATAGCCCGACTTCCTTTAGCAACTGTCCTAAAGCACCGCGGTCCTCCAATGCAGCTAATAAGAAGATCTCAGATGAGATATAGGAGTCTTGACGCTTTTGAGCCACCTTGTCACAAAGATTAAACAAGGTTCCCATCGCACTGGAAAGCTGGACATCTCCACCGATACCACTTACTTTTGGCAGTTTGTCGAGCATTTCACTCAATTTAGAGCGTAGATGAGTAATATCCACATTAAGCATGGTCAACAACGGTCGAATTGGACTGCCATTTTGATCCATAAGAGCCACCATTAAGTGCACTGGCTCAATGTATTGATGATCACGCCCTAACGCTAATGATTGCGCATCAGAGATAGCGATCTGAAATTTACTGGTAAATCGATCAAGACGCATAGCTATCTTCCTAACCTCAACTGAAAATTATTGTAGTCAGTATGAAAGATGGATACGCCAGACACGATTTTCAAGGGGGAGTTCAGTGTTCGATACGAAGTTCACTGATGTAAGAAAGGTTCATACTCTAGGCATGGAAGGTATTGATTTAATCATCAATCCAAATAAATGACGCTTGTCGGCCGGTGATGCCATCACGACGGTAAGAATAGAAGAGTTCAGGATCAGAAAAAGTACACAAATTCGCATCATAGACTGACGATACGCCAGACTGATTCAATCGGCGAGTCGCAAGCAACGACATATTTGCAAGCCACTTTCCGGGCTTCCCTGTCGTACTGAACGCTTGTTCTGCACCTGAGTCAAAAGCCGCAAACGCAGCAAATACATCATCACCTACTTCAAATGCTGCAGAACCTATCGCAGGCCCAAGCCATACCATCACATCTTCAGAAAAGTGACTAAGCGCATTCTCGACGATGCCATTTGCCAAGCCTCGCCACCCGGCATGAACGGCGGCGACTTGCGTTCCTGACCTATTAGAAATCAGCACAGGCAGACAATCAGCGGTCATCGCCGAGCAAACAACGCCCGTTTGTGCTGTCAATGCACCATCTGCATTCAGTACTTGTTCAGTTGGCGCGTCAAGCACGAGGATATCTGTCGAGTGAGTTTGGTTTAACCAAACTGGTGCCGATGGCAAACCAAAGTGCTCAGTAAGCGCATCACGATTACGTCCGACCGTTTTGGAATCATCCCCAACATGCTGTCCAAGGTTTAACCCTTGATATCGACCTGTTGAAAATCCTCCACATCGAGTAGAGGAAAATGCTCGCACCTTTTTCGGTGCCGGCCAGTTGGGGATGATCGCATGCATCTTAGTACTCTTCTTCTAAGCCATGCTCTTGAGTGTCGGCACGAAGCAGTTCCGTCATCACTACCATGTCATTCGGTACCGGAGCATGGAATTCCATCTCTTCGCCTGTAACAGGGTGTACAAAACGCAGCATAACCGCATGCAGTGCTTGACGGTCAAAACTTCGAATCGCGTCAGTGACTTCTTGAGATGCCCCATTTGGAATACGAGCACGGCCACCGTAAGCAATATCGCCCAGTAGTGGGTGTTGCAAGTAAGCCATGTGTACACGAATCTGGTGGGTACGGCCCGTTTCCAGACGCAATCGAATACGAGTATGCTCACGGAAGTGCTCGGCAACACGATAGTGAGTCACCGCAGGCTTACCTGTCGGCGTCGTTGCCATCAAAGTACGTTTCGTTGAGTGACGACCAATCGGCTGTTCTACCTTACCACCCGCAGTCATACGTCCAATTGCAATCGCTTCATACTCTCGAGTAATTCTGCGTTTCTGCAAAGCACGTACCAGACGCGTTTGTGATGGGACCGTTTTCGCCACCACCATCAGGCCTGTTGTATCTTTATCGAGACGATGCACAATACCTGCACGTGGTACTTCAGCAATGTCTGGATAATGATGCAAAAGCGCATTAAGCACTGTGCCATCGGGTGTACCCGCACCAGGATGAACAACAAAATCACGAGGCTTGTTAATCACGATAATATCGTCATCTTCATACACGATATCCAGTGGGATATCTTGCGCTTCCCAACGTTCTTCGTCTTCTAGTTCGGCCTGTAGGCAAATCTCCTCGCCACCCATGACCTTAGTACGTGGTTTAGTTACCACTTCGCCGTCTACTTTCACCTTCCCTTCAAGTAACCACTCTTTTAGGCGCGAACGTGAAAAGTCAGCGAATAATTCAGCGATAGCCTGGTCTAGTCGTTGACCTAACTGGCTATCTTTTACGGTATTGGTTAATTCAATCTGCTGAGCCATATCGAACTTTTTTAAAAACTGTGAGACTAATGCTCACTACTGTGGAAAAATAAGCGCCATTGTATCTGTTACTGGCAAGAAAGTAACGGCGGCGTAAGAAATAAATAAATCAAGGAATCGACTCCTGACATGAAACACCATACTTTATCAGGTTTACTGGCGGTATCGCTGCTTTTCGGATGTACCAGCAACACAGAGATTGTTCCTGACGTGCCTCCATCAGAGCTGTACGCTGAAGCGCAAACCTCTCTTCAAGCGGGTAATTGGATCACGGCGATTGAAAAGTTAGAAGCGCTCGATTCACGTTACCCATTCGGTGCCTACTCAGAACAGGTTCAACTCGACCTTATTTATGCATACTACAAGAATGACGATCTTGCCTTAGGGGTAGCGACTATTTCTCGTTTTACTCGCTTAAATCCAACTCATGAAAAAATGGACTGGATCCTCTACATGCGAGGCCTGACGCACATGGCACAAGATCGTAACTTTATGCATGACCTGTTTAATGTTGATCGTAGTGACCGAGATCCTGAACCTGTAAAGCGTGCTTTTACCGATTTCAAAAAATTACTTGAGCGCTACCCGACGAGTCCTTATGCGGAAGATGCTCAGCTTCGTATGGTTGCGCTGAAGAATCGACTTGCGGAATACGACCTTGCAACTGCCGACTTTTATTTGCGTCGTGAAGCATGGGTGGCTGCAATTAACCGAGCTCAAGAACTGCAAAAAGCATATCCAGATACAGAAGCGGCACGCAAATCACTCGCGATTCAGCTTGAAGCTTACCAACAATTGGGGCTTGAAGACTCCGTTAAGCGTACTCAAGAACTCATCGAATTGAATCCGCTTTAAGCAGCATTTGAGGCAATCGCCACAGAGACTATTGATGTCGTGTGACTAGCAGATGTTCTAACGTCAAACAACACCCAAAAGCAGCCTTGAATTTCTGGCTGCTTTTTTCTTTCCCTAACGAGTTTCCTCTCTCTACTCTCTACTCTCTACTCTTCAAAACTGACTTCATTTAAGAATCGGCTGTCGCAACCCCAACCGATTTTGTGCTTGTTCAAGATAAGCACAGTCAGGTAGACGTTTGGAAGCATTGTTTTTTATTTCAAGGTATTCTTTTCAGGGAAAAGTCTCACTACAAGGCACAGCTTTTTATTACCAGGGATGACTTCAATTACAAAGGATTGCTTCAATGACAAAGGAGGCTGTTTCGAGTAGGAAAAACAATACCGCGAAAGGGATCGAGCTAGGGGAGAAAGTGGTGCGTGATTGAGATCACAATTAAAAGCTGGTCATTTTTTAACTAGTGCATTTGTCGGGCTGAACAAGTCCCCTAAAAACAGGATTGTTTTCAGCCAGATACCTTATCCAATCTACGGGTTTATTCCTCAATAACAAGCTATTTCGTACGAAAGTGAACAACTTCTTGCGTAGGATCACATTACATTTCGACGGCCAAAACTCGCCACAAAAACATGACTGAGATCACATTCTTTCCACACCAAAACAGTAATCTGAACTCAACCCATGAGGGAAGTTACAGAGGAAAAGAATTTATGAAAGTAAACATCACTGGTAAAAACATCGACGTAACCTCTGCTATCCGTGCTCATATTGAGAGCAAATTTAAGAAGCTAGAAAAATGGCAAACCGACATTATTAGCTGCCAAGCCACCTTCAGTGAAGAGCCGAACAAACAGAAAAAATTTGAAGCCGTCATCAAGGTACCAAAGGGACAATTGATCGCTTCCGCTACACATGAAGACTTATACGCAGCAATCAACGAGGCTGAGCAAAAACTAGAGAGACAATTGAATAAGCTTCGTCATAAGCCTGAAGCTCGCCGAGCTGAAAAGCCTGAACTACTTGAAGAAGAAGTAGATGCATAAAACAGATTCGAGGAAATAGCGCCGAAAGGCGCTATTTTTTTGCTTGACGCTTATCCCTAGCTTGCTTATTGTGTTTAAACACTTTCGATACAAATACTAACTATGCACTTAAACTGCCTGTTTATTTTTGACTTCTTTTTCCTTCCTTAATGGAGGGGCGAATCGTTTGTGAAAGAAAAGTCAAAAACAAACAGAAAGCCTCCCCAACCAGGGAGGCTTTTTTTATAAGGAAAAGATTTATGACCGATCAGGCGCTATCTCTCGATGATATTCGTTTAAGGCTCAATGAGCTTGATGACCAACTACTGAGCTTGTTGTCTGAGCGACGTAAACTCAGTATTGAAGTCGCCAAAAGTAAAGTAGAAACTGCAAAACCTGTACGTGATGCTGCTCGAGAGCAACAACTATTGGTCAAGCTGATCACCAATGGTCGCGACAAATACCAACTTGACGCGGAATACATTACTAAGCTTTTCCATACGATCATCGAAGATTCGGTATTGCTGCAACAGTCCTATTTACAGAACCTTGCTAATCCACAGCAAAGTCGCAAGCCTCTTGCTCGTGTCGCATTTCTTGGCGCTAAAGGCTCGTATTCACATCTTGCGAGTCGTGATTACTTCAGTCGAAAGAACACCGAGCTGATCGAGCTCAACTGTGAACACTTTAAAGAAGTCGCGCAAACGGTCGAATCTGGACATGCGGATTACGGCGTCCTGCCGATAGAGAACACCAGCTCTGGTTCAATCAATGAAGTTTATGACCTACTGCAACACACCACGCTGTATATTGTGGGTGAACTCACCCAGCCGATTGAGCATTGCCTCGTCGCAACGCAAGATATTCGCTTAGAAAACATCAAAACCCTCTATTCGCATCCTCAACCTCACCAGCAATGCAGCGAGTTTTTGAGTCGCCTCAAAGGGGTCAATTTAGAGTCGTGCGCGAGCACCGCCGATGCCATGCTAAAAGTGAAAGAGCTTGGACGTGATGACGTGGCCGCTATCGGTAACGCTTCAAGTGGTAAACTGTATGGCTTGCAGCCTATCCAAAGTAATATCGCAAACCAAACCGAGAACCACACTCGTTTTATTATCGTGGCACGTAAACCTGTTGAAGTCTCGACACAAATTCCAGCGAAGACCACGTTAATCATGTCAACGTCTCAAGAAGCCGGCGCATTAGTCGAAACCCTTTTGGTACTTCAAAGACTTGGTATTAATATGACCAAACTAGAGTCGCGCCCAATAATGGGTAACCCTTGGGAAGAAATGTTTTATGTCGACTTAGAAGCTCATCTGAACTCTGATGCGATGCAACAGGCTATTACCGAGCTCACGGCATTAACACAACACCTCAAGGTTCTTGGTTGCTATCCAAGTGAGAACGTAAAACCAACTCAAGTTCGACTGAATTAAATCGGTGTAACTCGTTCCTCATGGGCACCCCATGGAGAATGCCAGTGGAGAATATAAGGTGTCACTAAAAAAAGTCATTATCGCATCACTCAACCCAGCTAAAATTCGAGCGGTAGAAACGGCGTTTACCAGCGCATTTTCTGGACAAAATTTCGAATTTATTGGCGTCAGTGTACCGAGTGAAGTGGCCGATCAGCCTATGACTAATGAAGAAACCCATCAAGGGGCATTAAATCGTGTGCGCAATGTAAAGGTCGCGTTTACCGAAGGCGATTTTTATGTGGGTTTAGAAGCTGGGATTGAAGACAACATGACGTTTGCTTGGATGGTTATCGAATCTGAATCCCATCGAGGTGAGTCACGCTCTGCAAGCCTCATGCTTCCACCAGAGGTGTTAGACAAACTCCAACACGCCAACGAGCTTGGCGATGTCATGGATGAAGTTTTTGGCACTGAGAACATCAAACAAAAAGGTGGTGCCATCAGTCTGTTAACTCAAGATCAACTGACTCGCAGTTCGGTGTACCACCAAGCCCTGATTTTAGCTCTGATTCCATTTACCAACCTCGAGCACTTTCCTGAAAATATCGCCGAGTGATAGGTTAGTCGGCTATGAATAGTCAAAGAAAAGGGGCGATTAACGCCCCTTTTTTAGTAACTCGATAAGATGCTGCTTGTCTTCGTCTGATTTAGACTTCAACTCATTTGAGCCACGCGTAATGGTCGCGATACCCACTCCCAACATCTGACTGATCTGCCGTTGAGACATCTCCCCTTTCAGCAGTTCATGGAAGATGTTCACCCTTGCGACTAACGCTTCACGCTCATCAGGGGTCATTAGCATTGTCAGTAACAAAGCATGTTTCTCTTGCTCGGTACTCTGCTTGATTAACTCTAGAACTTGCTGCCAGTCAGTATAATCAGGTTGTTGAGACATTCTATTTAGTTACCTCATTTAATACTTGGTCTTGAGCTCATGTGGATTCAAAAACGCACCTTCTACGCCCATAATGTTGCGATAGTAAGTTTCGAACATCAAGATGTTCTGCACATAACCACGGGTTTCTTTGAACGGTATGGCTTCAATAAAAGCATACGGGTCTAGCTTCCCTTGAGTACGTTTACGCCACGTTTTCACTCGGTGTGGTCCCGCATTATAAGCCGCTAGCGCGAAAATTCGATTATTATCGTACTGCTCTAGCAAACCATTCAGGTAGTGACTACCAATTTCAATGTTTTTCCCCACTTCATAAAGATCACGAGTGCCTTTATAGGCCAACTTATATTTACGAGCGGTGTATTTAGCCGTTTTCGGCATGATCTGCATGATGCCTCGAGCCCCAACAGGCGAACGGGCTTGTACATCCATCGCACTTTCTTGGCGAGCTAACGACATCAAGGTAATCGGGTCGATATCGTGCTTATCGCCGTAAAAGTTAAACCACCAGCTATGAGCAATTGGGAATCGCAAATCCAGGTTACCCCAAATTTTCGCTTTGATGCTCGCCTTGACCGATAAGTGGTGCCAGCGCTTATCGTATGCATACGCAGCCAGCATCGCTTGGGTCTCTTTGTTATTCACTCGCGTCAGTAAATGGTGCCACTCACTCTTGGTGGCCGCAATTTTATCCGTTGCAATGAGCTCCTCAATACGCAATAACGACGTTTGATATGCTTTCAACGAATCCTTATCAAAAGTCAGACTCGTAGTCGGGTAAGTGATTGCTCGATTGAGCTCTTTAGCTGCTGCCGCACTGTAAAAATTACGCTGACCTAAAATATCAACTAACCGCTTTTCACCCGTCGTCACTTGACCCAGTTCGATTTCCGCTCGACCACGCCAATACTGCCAGCGTAAAGAGTCTTGATGTTTCGCGTCCAAGCGATCAATCCACTTAAGCAACGCTTTCCAATCACCATGCTGAATCGCGAGGCGCGCTCGACGTTCAAGCAGGACATTACGTTCACTGTTTGCCAGCACGTTATCACGCCATTTAGCGAGCGATTGAGAGCTCGTATTGGTCAAGCGAAACGCCACGTACTCGGCTAACTCTTGCTGCTTCTCCACAGAGAACTTCTGCCCTTTCATCACAGCATCATAGACTCGCTGAGCCTCAGCAACATTTTTTCGCGCTAGCTTTTTAAAGGCGTGCTCGGTTTGAGTGCGGTTAAAGTCCGTCGCGGCTTTATCCTTGGCAAACTCAGCCACAGATTCTGGTCGATTAAACAGCGCTTTCATTGCTGTTGCTTGAGCTTTGGCATCGGCTCCTTTAGGTAGCTTCATGAGGTAGGTCATGAGCTTGCCTTTACGGCTATCAAACGCCAATAGCATGCGTTCTAAAATTAATGCATCCGTTAACTTACCTGCGTCTCGCCACACTTTGAATAAGTGATCACACTCATCTGCCACACTTTTGCCATTCAACCAAAGCGATTGCGCTCCCACAAAAGCGGCCTGTTTATCTCCCGTTTTGTACTGAGCATAATGATAAATACACTGATACTGTTGCCCTTTAGGTGGTTGCGTTTGGAACGCTAAAATTTGCGACCACGCTTGCTGGACATACAGCGCATTCAAATAAGGCCCACGCAGTCGCTTTGAAAAGGGCAATGCTTCATATTCTTTTATGAACTGATTCACTTGCGCAGGAGTGCGCTCTTTTAATGTGTGTAAAAAAGCGCGGTAATCCAAATAAGGCGTCAGTGGATAATTATCCAACTGAGCACGGATCGGTTTAAAAGCATTCAGGTTACGGTTATCCAAATACTCTTGAGCCTGTTCATAGAGGGCTCGCTGATCCTCTATCGTCATCGCTTGTACCTGTGGTACAGCAAAAAGCCCAGCACATACAATTGCAGGTAGCGATACCTTGCCGACGGCTTTTGAAAGTCTAGATATCATTGCGTCATTTCCTTGAGACGAGAACAATATACCCAAGCAACGTCCAACACTTCATACAACGTCGCTTGGGTATATCTTACGCATCATCATGCATTCATTTACACCTAATCTTAGCTCGAAAGTAAAGGCTTTAGATGTAAATATTAATGTTTTCATTTTATTGATATTTTTCGCATTGTGATTTGCATTCAAAGTCGATTTTCAGCCCCCCAGAATGAAGAAATATCTTTTACTTAGACCCATAATGCCGCTGAATACTTTCACTTCGAGTACCTCCTGTCTTCGTTTTCTCTTGCTAAAATCGTTTTTCCTAGTGTGAGTGCTCTTCTAGCGGTAACAAAACCAGATAACTTGGTATAAAATGGGAAGTTTAAATGACTGTTAATTTAGGAACGATCGGCAATGGCTGAATACGTATATACCATGTCGCGCGTGAGCAAAATTGTGCCACCAAAGCGACAAATTCTTAAAGACATCTCCCTAAGCTTCTTCCCAGGCGCAAAAATTGGTGTTTTAGGTCTCAACGGTGCGGGTAAATCAACGCTGCTACGCATCATGGCTGGCATCGATACTGATATTGATGGTGAAGCGCGTCCACAACCGGGTCTAAACGTAGGTTACCTACCGCAGGAACCTGTGCTTGACGAGTCTAAAACGGTTCGTGAAATCGTTGAAGAAGCCGTATCTGACGTAGCTGGTGCGATGAAGCGTCTTGACGAAGTATATGCAGCATACGCAGAACCTGATGCAGACTTCGACGCCCTTGCAAAAGAGCAAGGTGAGCTAGAAGCTCTGATCCAAGCTAAAGAAGGTCATAACCTAGAAAACGCGTTAGAGCGTGCTGCTGATGCACTGCGTCTTCCAGAGTGGGACCAGAAAATTGCCCACCTATCTGGTGGTGAGCGCCGCCGTGTGGCAATTTGTCGCCTTCTTCTAGAGAAGCCTGACATGCTGCTACTTGATGAGCCAACCAACCACTTGGATGCTGAATCTGTAGCATGGTTAGAGCGCTTCCTTGTTGATTACACCGGTACTGTTGTGGCGATTACCCACGACCGTTACTTCCTTGATAATGCAGCAGGTTGGATTCTGGAACTTGACCGTGGTGAAGGTATTCCATGGGAAGGTAACTACACCTCTTGGCTAGAGCAAAAAGACGCACGTCTACAACAAGAAGCGTCTCAAGAGAAAGCTCGCCAGAAAACCATCGAGAAAGAACTTGAGTGGGTTCGTCAAAACCCGAAAGGTCGTCAGTCGAAGTCTAAAGCGCGTATGGCTCGTTTTGAAGAACTGCAAAGCGGCGATCGTCAGAAGCGTAACGAAACCAATGAACTCTTCATTCCGCCAGGTGAACGCCTTGGTGATAAGGTCATTGAAGTTAACAATCTAACGAAGTCATTTGATGGCCGCGTTCTGATTGATGATCTGTCGTTCAGCATGCCTAAGGGTGCAATCGTCGGTATTATCGGTGCAAACGGTGCAGGTAAATCAACACTATTCAAGATGCTAAGCGGCACTGAGCAGCCTGATTCAGGTAGCATCGATATGGGTGATACGGTCAAACTGGCTTCAGTTGATCAGTTCCGTGACTCTATGGATGACACGAAGACGGTTTACCAAGAGATTTCTGAAGGTGCTGATATCATTAAGATCAACAACTTTGAAATCCCTGCGCGTGCTTACTGTTCTCGTTTCAACTTTAAAGGTAGCGACCAACAGAAGATCATCGGCGAGTTGTCTGGTGGTGAGCGCAACCGTGTTCACCTTGCGAAACTACTTAAAACAGGTGGTAACGTACTACTACTCGATGAACCGACCAACGACCTTGACGTTGAAACACTTCGAGCTCTTGAAGAAGCGCTGCTTGAATTCCCTGGCTGTGCCATGGTTATCTCGCACGACCGTTGGTTCCTAGACCGTATCGCAACGCACATCATTGACTACCGTGATGAAGGCCAAGTTAACTTCTACGAAGGTAACTATACTGAATACATGGAATGGCTGAAGAAGACGTTGGGTCCTGAAGTAGCAGAACCACACCGTATTAAATACAAGCGCATTACTAAGTAATAAAACTGTAATTAGCTTGAATTTTGTTCACAGGCCGCTATCATAGCGGCCTTTGTTGTATTTGGTATTGTGTTCTGCTCCACAACTCTGTGGTAGCAGCAAGACGTCTGCATAGGAACAGGTTACCTTTTAGTCATAGCATTCATCTAATGAGAGAATAATCATGGCAGAAAGACGTCGATTTTCGCGAGTCGTATATCAAGTTCCCGCGACCTTAACCCAAGATGACATGTTCTTGGACACCACAATACAAGATCTCTCTTTGCATGGATTGCTATTGAGAGCAAACTCAACAGATGGCCTCTTAAAAGGCGTGTTAGTTGATATATCGTTCACACTTTCGGACAGCGATGTTGATATAACACTCGAAGCGGAGATCGTTAGCTTTGACGATCATGAGATCCGTCTTAAAATATCGCATATAAATATTGAGAGTATTAGCCACTTAAAACGCTTGATTGAACTGAATGTCGGGAACGATGACCTGTTGCACAGGGAAATAGAACACCTTTCCGATTTAGGCGGAGATTAACTCTCTACTCCGCTCTGAGCGTTGCTGTAAATAATCACTATGCCACGTAAAATTACATTGCAGGTTCCTTCGAAAGATGGCAACCAGCAGTTCCATTTTGGTCGCTCCTCGACCTTATTTATACTTTGCTCAGTGCTGGGACTTCCTGCCGTTTTAGCCGGCGGTTGGTACCATTTCGACCAAACCCAAAAAGCGCAGCTGAAAGCGGAAAACGACTTAACTCATCAAGTTGAAGCTCTAACCAGTCAACTGCAAACCCTGCGCGATGACAAACAGCTTTTGGAAGCACAATATCAAGAACAGCTCGACACCAATCATCAGCTGTCACAGTCGTTAACGGAAAAGAACGACCAGATCCAATTGCTAGGTAAGCGTGTTTTTGATGTTGAGTCTGTACTGGGCTTGGCGGATGAAGAGCTCGTCGCCGATGAAAATTCGCTGGAAGAGCGTATTGATGCTGCTGCCATCGACTCAGCGGTTCGCGCGACCATGTTCCGTTTGATCCCCAATGACAGCCCTGTGACTTATCAGCGCATTTCTTCCTCTTATGGTGGACGTATCAACCCGATCACGGGTAAACGCCATATGCACACGGGTATCGATCTTACCTGTAAACGTGGCGAGCCCATTCTCGCACCAGCCGATGGCGTGATTGAAACTGTTCGACCAAGTAAAAAAGGCTTTGGTAACTTTCTCACCGTTCGCCACTCTTTTGGATTCATGAGTTCCTACGCTCATCTGCATCGTTTTAAGGTGCGCAGTGGCCAGTTCGTCAGTAAAGGCGATGTGATTGCAACCTGTGGCAATTCAGGGAACTCAACCGGGCCTCACTTACATTATGAGGTACGCTTCTTAGGGCGTTCTCTCAACCCTCGCTACCTAATGGATTGGACACCTGAAAACTTTAACTACGTGTTCGAAAAAGAGAAGAAAGTAAAATGGGCGCCTCTGGTACAACTGATCGATAACGTCGTTCGCTTACAGATCAACCTCACCAATTCACCGTACCGTGATGACTCGGTCAGCACCGTATCCAGTGAAGACGCCACCACCGTCTCACCGACTGAGACCAATTAGTCGTCATTAAAGAATACTGAACAAAAAAGAGCAGCGAAGGCTGCTCTTTTTTGTTCGTGGAGTGTCATTAGATTTCGCTTTAACCGCGATGAATGTTGTCATTGGCCTGTTTCAACAAGTTTTGACTCTCTGACATAAACTGGTGCGAGTAATCACCAAACCAATCGCTCACCGTATTGAAGCTTTCAACAAACGCCTGTTTATCTTTCCCTTCAAGAATCGCTAATGCTTGACCAAAACAGTGGTGGAAACGTTTGATCATCTCAATATTCTCTTGGGAAGAAAGGATGATATCGCCATATAAGTTAGGATCTTGTCCAAAGAGTCGCCCTACCATCGCGAGCTCAAGACGGTAAATCGGTGAACTCAATTGCAGCAACTTGTCGATATTTGGATTCTCTCGACTGAGGTGGAGCCCATAGGCAAACGAAGTGAAGTGACGCAGTGCCTGAATCAATGTCATGCCGTGATCATGTTCTTCCGCTTGGATAGGACATAAACTCGCCCCCCAAATGGCGAACTGCTCAAGCAACCATTGATAGCTCGCTTCACCGCGTCCATCACAGTACACAATCACCTGTTTCGCCAAGCTGGGTACATCAGGCCCAAACATCGGGTGTAATCCCACAACAGGGCCCGCGTGTACCTCCATCATAGCTTGTAGAGGCTTGGACTTAATCGAGGTTAAATCACATAAAATACAGTCATCCGGTAGATCGCTCAGCTTTTCAATCACACCTTGAGTCAGATGAATAGGCACGGTGACGACGACAAGGCCAGCACCATCAAGGATCTCGTCTGCGCGGTCCCAATCTTGGCTTCCCAGCAATTTGACATCATAACCTGATAACTTGAACATACGAGCAAACAGGCCACCAAGCTGGCCGCGCCCGCCGACAATCACGACTGAACGTAATTCTGGGTTTAAACATTTAAAACCAGAATCCTTTTCACTGGCGTAGGACTCTCGCATCGTGCGACGAAGAATGTCTTCAATTAATTGCGGTGGTACCCCGATTTTTTCCGCTTCCTCGCGACGAGAGGCAAGCATGGCTGCTTCACGTTCAGGGACATAAATTGGCAAACCATGTTCGCTTTTTACTTCCCCAACTTTTTCTACTAATGACAAGCGTTGAGCCAATAGCTGCAGCATTTGCTTATCTACTGCATCAATTTGGTCTCTAAGGTTATCGAGTTCAACAGCCATATTTGTTCCTTATTATTCGCCGTTAAGACGTTGCTGTAAAAATGGGACTAATTGTTGGTGAGCTTTACGCAGCAAACTTTCCGTTGTATCCCAGTTAATGCATGCGTCGGTAATAGAGACACCGTATTGCATTTCAGAGATAGGCAGATCAGATGATTGATTGCCTTCATTAATATGGCTTTCTATCATGAGACCTGTAATCGACTGATTGCCCTCACGGATTTGATGAATCACATCTTCAGCCACCAATGGCTGACGACGGAAATCTTTACGCGAATTCGCGTGGCTACAGTCCACCATCAATGACGCATCAAGACCAGACTTCGCCATCTCTTGCTCGCATTCATTGACAGAAACGGAATCATAGTTGGTTTGCTTTCCGCCACGAAGAATGACGTGACCATTTGGATTTCCCAGTGTGGTCAGCAATGCCACTTGGCCTTCTCGATTGATCCCCATAAACCGATGACTGGAAGAAGCCGCTTGCATCGCGTTAATTGCCGTTGCCAAGCTGCCATCGGTGCCATTTTTAAAACCAATAGGCATGGAAAGACCGCTGGCCATTTCACGGTGTGTTTGCGATTCCGTGGTTCTGGCACCAATCGCTGCCCAGCTGAAAGTATCTGCCAAGTATTGCGGGCTGATAGGGTCAAGCGCTTCTGTCGCTAGTGGAATCCCCATCTCTGCCAGATCAACCAGAAGTTGGCGACCAACCTGTAGACCATGTTCAATATCAAAACTGCCATCAAGATGAGGGTCGTTAATCAAACCTTTCCACCCCACTGTCGTGCGAGGCTTTTCAAAGTAAACACGCATAACAATATACAGCTGGTCATTGAGCTCTTCTGAAAGTGCTTTTAAGCGGCGCGCATAATCCTTTGCGGCGTCCAAATCATGAATAGAACAAGGCCCACAAACGACCAATAAGCGGTGATCTTTCTTGTGAATGATATTGGCAATGGTCTCTCGTGATTCTTGAATGCGTCGGCGCGCTTCTTCACTCAAAGGAATTTTTGCTTTTAACGCTTCAGGCGTCATTAACACTTGTTCATCGCTGATATTGATATTGCTCAGTTCACTTTTTTGCATAACTCAAACCTGTATATTTAATTTTACACACAATCATTCCATGACAGTGCCTTAAGCTCTGAAAACAAAATAACAGGACTTGATTTAAAATCAACCGTAAACATTAAAAAACATTGATGTAAAACTAAATTTACACCCATATTTCTCTACTTCTTTATCGTTCCGACTATTCCAGCAAACGCTTCATTGCATCCGTTGCCGCTTTCCACTCTTGACTCAGGGTCAAGTCACGCCAAGAAAAGTGCTGTTTTTTAAGCAAGGTGTGCGCTTGAGGGACTTCTGAAATAGGTAAGTGATCCAGTACGGCAACATGAGCCTCGCGCTGGTTACACATCAACAGCATATCGCACCCAGCCTGTAAGGCTTGCTGTGCACGCTCCGCAGGTCCTCCCATCACAGCGGCTCCTTCCATGGTCAAATCATCTGAAAAGACAATGCCCTGGAAGCCCAATTGTTGTCTTAGTATCGTTTTCAACCAATAGGTTGATCCACTGGCGGGCTGCGAGTCAAACTCTGGATAGATAACATGTGCTGGCATCATGGCATCAAGCATGCCTGCATCAATATGCGCTTTGAAAATCGCCATATCGCCCGACACGATATCGTCGCGGTGATCAAACGGTGTTTCTAAATGGGAATCTTCTAATACCCCGCCGTGACCCGGAAAGTGTTTACCCGTCGTCGCCATGCCGACCGAACGCATGCCTTTCATGTAAGCTTGGCTATGAGCAAGAATGGTTGCACTGTCTTCGCCAAAGGCGCGATCACCAATAGCGCGGCATTGATGCCCTTTATCGAGAACAGGAGCAAAGCTCAGATCGATATCATGGGCTATCAACTCTGCCGCCATGAGCCAACCACCTTGAAACGCCAATTGCGTCCCTTGACTGTGTTTGGCATAACGATCGGCGGCAGGTATGCGAGAGAAGTCCTCACGAAAACGTTGAACGCGCCCTCCTTCTTGATCCACACCAATCAGTATCGGGCGTTTCGCAACCTGTCTAATTGACTGAGTCAGCGCGTTCAGTTGTTCACGATCATGATAATTTCGCGAAAAGAGAATTAAGCCCCCCACAGTTGGGTGCTGTAATATTTCTTTATCTTCAGCGGTTAATTCATAGCCCGCAACATCAACCCACAACGGTCCCATCTTCGACCTCTCCATTAAAATCTCTACTGCTGCGAGGTTATTCCGAAAGGTTTTCCATTACAATGGCTTTGACGCTGGAATTCAAAAAGGATTAGAAGTGGATCATAAGCAAAAGTATGTTGGCGTGATGTCTGGCACCAGCATGGACGGTATTGATTGTGTTTTAGTCGAAATCGATCAAGGAAAAGTGTGCACTTTGCATCACTACGATCATCCAATGCCTGATGAGATCAAGCAAAGTCTCGAATCGATCTGCCTTGGACAAGAAACCACTTTGCCTCAAATTGGCGCTTTAGATCATCGATTAGGACATCTGTACGCCGATGCTATATTAACCTTGCTAACACAAGCCAAGGTCACACCTTGCGAAGTGACTGCCATTGGCAATCATGGCCAGACCGTGTTCCACTCCCCGAACGGTGATGCGCCTTTTACCATTCAGCTTGGCGATGCCAATATCATCGCAGCGCGTACAGGCATCCAGACCGTGGCAGACTTTCGACGCAAAGACATGGCATTGGGTGGGCAAGGCGCTCCGCTTGTACCGGCTTTCCATCGTGAGGTGTTCTCAGATCACCATATGGAAAACACCAAAGTCATATTAAACATTGGTGGGATTGCCAACATTTCCGTACTTCAACCAAGTTCGCCATTGATCGGCTACGATACAGGCCCTGGTAATACGTTAATGGATGCTTGGTGTAACCTGCACTTTCGTTGCCGCTATGATAAGGGCGGGCAATGGGCAGCCAGAGGAAATGTTCTCCCAGAGCTGTTGCAAGTGATGCTCGAAGATGACTATTTGGCTCGCCCTTACCCAAAAAGTACTGGCAGAGAACATTTTCATTTGGATTGGCTGACTCATCACTTAGCAAAGCTCCACACCTTAGAGCAGCAGCCATCTGATTCCCAAGAAAAGCCGGAAGACATCCTAAGAACATTACTTGAATTTACAGCCGTCACCATCGCCAACAGCATCGCGCCCTTCCATCATGGCAATGACGCACAAGTCATTGTGTGTGGTGGTGGCGCTCATAACCCACTGCTCATGGAACGTATTGCGCAGCACCTACCCGCTTGGCAAGTGCTCTCGAGTGAATCGTACAATATCAGCGCCGATCATATGGAAGCCATCGCCTTTGCTTGGTTAGCCTACCGACGTATCCATGGGTTAACCAGCAATGCTCCCGACGTAACAGGGGCTAGTCGCGCAGCCTCTTTAGGCGTAATCTACCCCGCAGATTGATGACAAGGAACCCAAAATGACAAACGACGCTCTTATTGCCGCGCTGGCTCATTTAGTCACTGAGAATCGCAACCCTCAGACCATGGATATAGATCTATTACCGTCTTTGGACATTGTAAAAAGACTGAATGAACAAGATAAACTGGTGCCACTTGCCGTCGAGCAGGTGCTACCTGACATCGCACGTGCCGTCGACCTCATTGCGCGTGGCTTTCAGCAAGGTGGGCGCCTTATCTATATGGGGGCAGGCACCAGTGGTCGACTTGGGGTCTTGGATGCTTCGGAGTGTCCACCCACTTTTGGCGTTGAGCATGGTATGGTCATTGGATTGATTGCTGGCGGTCCTGCGGCCATTTTAAAAGCACAAGAAGGCGCAGAAGACTCTCCTCAATTAGGAGAGCAAGACTTACGTGATATCACCTTAACCGACAATGATGTCGTCGTCGGCATTGCTGCCAGTGGTCGCACTCCCTATGTCATTGGCGGTTTAGAATACGCGAATCGCAAAGGAGCACAAACCGTCGCCTTATCCTGCAACCCTGACTCACCCATCGCCAACATCGCAAAGGTAGCCATTAGCCCTGTTGTAGGGCCTGAAGCGTTAACGGGTTCCACGCGTCTTAAGTCGGGGACGGCACAGAAACTGGTGCTGAATATGTTGACCACCGCGAGCATGATCCGATTGGGTAAGAGTTATCAAAACCTCATGGTGGACGTCAAAGCCACCAATAAAAAACTGATTGCTCGAGCGGCGCGTATCGTTGTGCAAGCCACCGAGTGCTCCACGACAGTGGCTCAAGCCGTTCTGAAACAGACCGATTACGATGTAAAACTCGCCATCCTCATGATCCTTACTGATTTGCCAATAGAATCTGCTCGGCAACAACTGAGCGCCACCAGCGGCTTTTTGCGCCGTGCAGTGGAAGAGAACAAAGGGGAAGAGAACAAGGGCGCATAGCTCCAAATCAAGTCGAACGAGGTCGTTTCTAGCAAAATAAAATGCAGCGCCAACACCTAGAAGCTTGGAACCCAAAACTGTGTCTCTGGATAAAATGCTTGCCACGCGAACCAATAGACCATCACTGACGGAACGATTTTTCCGTTGGCGGTGGTCACTAATGCTCGCTTCGCATCTCGATGGTATTGCACTCGGATAGACGTACGACCGATTTTATCCTCAACCACCTGTCCTTGCGGCAAACGTGTTAAGTCATAGGCTTTGGCTTGACCATCGATAATCACCCCAACCACCCAAGCTTTGGGCTTCAATTCGTCGCGATGTTGGTCGACAGGAAACATGGTTTGTTCTGAGTTGGTGTAGCTACGGTAAGCATCGGCCCAATAATTTCGGTTGTATCCCGTTTCTAAAGAAAGAACAAGCGTATCAGGATACTGCTCTCGCCATGCTTGCCAAGTCATTTGTTGACTCGCTACCCACTCTAGTTTTTTTCCTTGGTATTGACCGGATATCGCAGTATGCCCAATTTGTGTCCACAAGGATTCTGTTTGACGATCGTACATCAACACATCACTTTGATAGAGCAAACCAGAGACCCCAAAGCTTAAACGCTGCCCGTCAACATCACTGGCAAAGACCATGGCAGTACCACACAACGGGCAATACGTCACGGCAATGGGGCGGTCACCAAAGTGGTCATTGACGATTTCGTGCCAGACCAAAATCCGCAGCGGATAGGCTCTGGCTTGCCCTTGATGCGTTAAGCCCAGAATCACGTCATCGTCTCGCAAATACGTCACTTTCTCGGCAGGGATAAACTTGGGGAAGTCGATTGATGGGATCCCATCACGAGGTGGGCCACCTCTTAAAATTTGCGCCTTGGGCACCGACGTTTTCGATACATCAAAGCCATTCATTTCTAGGGAGTGCGCCCTAAAAGAACAGAGCCCAAATACCACAATGAACACCCACAGGGGACGTAGCAACATAAGCCAGCCTCATCATCAAATGTCATTTAAGCCTAGCTTATGGCACGACAACTGTGGGCTAAACCTTAATACTGCGAATAATCATTCCAGCCGCGTTGCCACTCCATTCGAAACTTTAATGCCTCTTCGGTGCCATCACACACCCCTTCATAATACTGCCCAGAAAGACCAATCTGATAAGCAAAGTCAGGATTGCAGTATTCGGCTACGCCCTCTAAGTAGCCCTGGTCATAATCGGACTTATCAACACTGCCAAGCTGTGACAAGGAACGATAACTTCTCTGAGTATGCCCTGCGATGCCATCCTGATAGCCAATTTGATACCAGTCCCCTGATTGCGCTAACTCTTGCTCGTTGGCAGCACAGCCCACCAGCGTCAACGCCGTGAGGGCAAATCCGAGCTTCTTTGTTAAGGTCATTATTTTCCCTTATTGATTTGGTTTATACCCAAGTAACCTCGAGATGCTAGGTTCAACGAGAACTGCTTGGTTTGATAGCAAGGCATTACTTTGCGGATCTAGTGGCTCTAAATCAAGAAGTAATAACACAGCTAGCGAGCCAAGCAGACTCGCCCTTCGGGAGCCTGTCACTTGCTCCACTTCTGCGTTAGAGGCATTGAAAATAGAATGACTATTTCCTTCACCTCTGCCTTGAATTGAAAACAGTGACAAGGCTTTGAATACTGCATCTTGAAGTCACTTGGGTATACCTTACTTTAACTAT
Source organism: bacterium sp. HQB-39 (assembly GCA_043422575.1). Taxonomy (GTDB): domain Bacteria; phylum Pseudomonadota; class Gammaproteobacteria; order Enterobacterales; family Vibrionaceae; genus Vibrio. The sequence continues at coordinate 22,512 of JBHOHG010000003.1, forward strand.
ACCCAAGCAATTTCGAGATGCTAGGTTCGGAGCGAAGTGACTTAACAAAAAACACGTCATGGGCTGATAAGTGCATACAACCACTGAGCGCTTGATCACACCGCTGAATTAGCACGGACAACCACTGCCTGCCTTTCCTCGCCATTCGCCCTTTTTCTCAAACCACTCAGCCACGATTACGACCGCTAATTCAGCTATAGCACCACTGACAAGGAAAGCGAATGCAATAGCCAATACCGACGTTTACTCTGCACAGTGAGCTAACCATTACCAAGGACTAAATTATGCTGTGGTTTCTAACCTGCGTGGCCGCGTTGATCGGCGGTTATTTTATTTACGGTGCTGTTGTTGAGAAGATTTTTGGGATCAACGAACGACGCCAGACTCCTGCTCACACCAAAAAAGATGGTGTTGACTTCGTCCCTATGTCGACCAAAAAAGTCTACTTAGTTCAGCTGCTCAATATTGCAGGTGTTGGCCCGATATTTGGTCCGATCATGGGGGCGCTTTACGGTCCAGCCGCCATGCTATGGATTGTGGTTGGTTGTATTTTTGCAGGTGCGGTGCACGACTACTTCTCGGGCATGCTGTCGGTTCGTAATGACGGCGCTTCTGTTCCGACTCTGACTGGCCGATACTTAGGCAATGGCGCACGACATTTTATGAACATTTTTGCCATTGTTCTGCTTCTGCTGGTGGGTGTGGTATTCGTTTCAGCTCCGGCAGGCATGATCACTAACCTGATCAACGACCAAACAGGCTTCAACGTCAGTATGACCACCATGGTCATCGCCATATTTGCTTACTACATTATTGCCACCATTGTACCTGTCGATAAAATTATTGGGCGTTTCTACCCATTGTTTGGCGCACTGCTTATCTTTATGTCGGTGGGCTTAATCACAGCGGTAGCCGTCTCAAGTGAGCATACGGTTCTGGGTGGTTTCGAAATGAGCGATATGCTGACCAACCTGAATCCTAACGATATGCCACTTTGGCCAGCCCTATTCATCACCATTGCTTGTGGTGCCATTTCAGGCTTCCATGCGACACAGTCTCCTCTGATGGCTCGCTGTATGGAAAATGAAAAGAACGGTCGCTTTGTCTTCTTCGGTGCCATGATTGGTGAAGGCATCATCGCTCTGATCTGGTGTGCGCTGGCACTGTCATTCTTTGGCTCTTTAGACGGCCTTTCTGAAGCCATCAAAAACGGCGGTCCTGGTAACGTGGTTTACAGTGCTTCCTTTGGTCTTCTTGGTGTCTTCGGCGGCGTTCTGGCTTTCCTCGGCGTGGTCATTCTTCCTATCACTTCAGGGGACACCGCATTCCGATCTAGCCGTTTAATCCTTGCAGAATACTTCAATATGGAGCAAAAAACGTTGCGTAACCGCCTGATGATGGCACTGCCTCTCTTCGTCCTTGGTGGCATCCTGACTCAAGTCGATTTTGGTATCATCTGGCGTTACTTTGGCTTTGCTAACCAATCAACAGCGGCCATGATGTTGTGGACTGCGGCAGCTTACCTGCTACGCCATAACAAAGTGCACTGGATTGCAACCGTACCTGCGGTCTTCATGACCACCGTCTGTACCAGCTTCATTCTGAACAGCGAATCACTTGGCTTTGGTTTACCAATTCAAATTTCAACCATCAGTGGTGTGTTATTTGCTCTAGCGGTAGCAGGCTATGTCATTAAGACTTCAAAAGGCAAAGGCGAAACTGAACTTGCCGACGAAGAGAAACCAAAGGTAGCCACAAAAACTGCCTAGCCGCGCCCCAGTGCGTAGCCATAATCATGATAAGAACCTTTCCTCTTTGAGCCTGCTAATGCAGGCTCTTTTTTACTTCCCAGAAAGCGAGCAGCATTAAACTCACCATGAGATTTAATGTTACCCTTTACCTTCATGACCTCAACGACAAGAGATACTGACGATGGAACTGATCATCTCTCTACTGCAACAAATGTGTGTGTATTTGGTTCTCGCCTACACCTTGAGCAAAACCCCCATCATCTTGCCACTGCTCAATATCTCTTCGCGATTGAGTCATAAATTACTCTGTTATGTGTTGTTCTCTGCTTTTTGTATTCTGGGCACTTACTTTGGTCTGCACATTAATGATGCCATTGCGAATACGCGTGCCATCGGAGCGGTCATGGGAGGGCTATTTGGCGGGCCTGTGGTCGGCTTTGCGGTCGGCTTCACCGGAGGAATACATCGCTATACGTTGGGAGGCTTTACCGATCTTGCTTGCGCGATTTCGACCACAGCGGAAGGCCTGATTGGTGGGATACTGCATGTCTATTTGCTAAAGAGGAACAAAGGGGCTTCCCTGTTTAACCCTCTAGTGGTGTTTGCGATAACCTTTGTCGCCGAACTCGTCCAAATGCTGATCCTCTTGGTTGTCGCTAAACCCTTTTCTCAAGCCTATGAATTGGTCTCCGCGATTGCTGCTCCCATGGTCATTGCCAATTCCGTTGGGGCGGCTCTCTTCATGAGCATTCTCCAAGATCGAAAAACCATTTTTGAAAAGTACTCCGCCACCTTCTCAAGGCGCGCATTAACCATTGCTGAACGCTCTGTGGGGATCTTGCACACAGGGTTTAACACCCAAAATGCCGAAAAAATAGCCCGTATCATTTATGAAGAAACCAAAGTCGGTGCGGTGGCGATCACCGATCAAGAAAAGATCTTAGCCTTTGTCGGGATTGGCGATGATCATCATAAACCCAATACCCTGATTTCTTCTCAAAGCACGTTGGACGCCATGGGGCGCAATGACATCATTTATCTTGATGGCTCAGAACGTCCTTATCAATGTTCTCTCGCTCAGGATTGCAAACTGGGCTCGGCGTTGATTATCCCCCTACGAGCCGGAAAGTCTGTCGTTGGAACCATTAAACTGTACGAGCCAAAACGTAAATTGTTCTCGACCATTAATATGTCCATGGCCGAGGGGATCGCACAACTGCTCTCCAGCCAGATTTTATATGGGGATTATCAGCAGCAGCAAACCTTATTAACACAAGCCGAAATTAAGCTGCTGCATGCTCAGGTCAATCCGCATTTCTTGTTTAATGCCCTCAACACCATCAGCGCAATTACACGCCGTAACCCTGATAAAGCGCGGGAGCTCATTCAGAACCTATCCCACTTTTTCCGCAGTAACCTCAAACAAAACATCAAGTCGGTGACCTTGCGAGAAGAGCTGGCACACGTGAATGCGTATTTGAGTATTGAGAAAGCACGCTTTACGGACCGTTTAAGCGTGGACATCAATATTGATGAACGCCTCTTAGATAAAGTCATTCCGAGCTTCACGCTACAACCTTTAGTGGAGAATGCCATTAAGCACGGTATCTCACAGCTGATCGAAGGCGGCACTGTCAAAGTGTATAGTCAACTGACCGCTGACGGCGCGGCCATTACGGTCGAGGATAATGCGGGCACCTACCGAGCCCCTCAAGATGATCACTCTGGGCTTGGGCTGGAAATCGTGAACAAACGCCTCGCGAATCAATTTGGTCGTGATGCAGCCCTGAAAATCACTTCAGAGCAGAACCAATTTACTAAGATGACCTTTATCATTCCACATCAAGGTCATTCATCCGCTAAGCAAGGAGCCAGCGCATCATGTTAACTGCATTAGTCATCGACGATGAAGAATTCGCCCGTGAAGAACTGTGCGAACTGCTACAGGAAACAGGATGTGTGGAAGTCATCGGTGAAGCGCAAAATGCCATACTGGGTTTGAAGCGCATTAATGAACTCAAGCCTGATGTGGTGTTCCTTGATATTCAAATGCCTCAAATCACGGGCATTGAACTGCTTGGCATGATGGATCCCGATACCATGCCTTATGTGGTTTTCGTCACCGCATTTGACCAATACGCGATTCAAGCATTTGAAGACAATGCCTTCGACTACCTGTTAAAACCTGTGGACCCAAGCCGTTTAGACAAAAGTGTTAAGCGACTGCGCAAATTAATCCATCAAAGCCACAATCCAGAACGTTACGCTAATCTCGCGCCAGAGCAATTGGATCAAATCCCTTGCTCTGGTCACAACCGCATTGTCATCATGCGTTGTGATGATGTGGAGTGCGCCTACAGTGATATCTCGGGCGTGCATGTTCGCACCGACCAACACACCGCCTCCACTCAACTGACTTTAAAGACGTTAGAAGAGAAAACCCCTTTGGTTCGGTGCCATCGCCAATATTTAGTGAACATACAAGCCATCAAAGAAATCCGTTTACTGGACAACGGATTGGCCGAAATCCTAACGCATACGGCGTATCCGATACCTGTCAGCCGACGTTACTTAAGAGTGCTCAAAGAGATGTTAGGGATCCAGCCGAGTTAAGGGCTAAACGAAATACAAAAAAAAGCGGCGGTAACACCGTCGCTTTTCTATAAGATCTTGGCGAGTTAAACGCTTAATCCACTTGCTTGATTTGCAGCTCTTTTGGCACTTCAAAGAACATGTTCTCTTCACGTCCTAAGACATTCTCAACCGAAGTCGCGCCTAATTCTTTAATGCGGTCAAGGATCTGATTGACCAGCTCTTCTGGTGCCGAGGCTCCCGCAGTCACACCCACAATTTTTTTCTCGATGAACCACTCAGCTTCAATGTCTTGTGGACAATCCGTCAAGTAACCAGGAGTGCCTAGCTTTTCTGCGAGTTCTTTTAGACGTGTTGAGTTCGATGAGTTTTTCGACCCAACAACCACCATAACGTCGACCATATCCGCCAGCTCACGCACTGCATCTTGGCGGTTTTGCGTCGCATAACAGATATCGTCTTTACGAGGACCTTGGATTTCAGGAAAGACGCGGCGTAGCTCTTCGATCACATCCGCCGTTTCATCAACTGACAGCGTCGTCTGGCTGACGTAGTGAAGGTGAGTCGGATCTTTCACCACCTGCTTTAAGCCTTCTACATCTTCAGGGGTTTCGACCAGATACATGCCACCCGTTTGGCTCGCATACTGCCCCATGGTGCCTTCTACTTCAGGATGCCCCGCATGACCGATGAGAACCACTTCCATGGAACGACGACTGGCGCGTGCGACTTCCATATGTACTTTGGTCACCAGCGGACATGTTGCATCAAAAACCGTCAGCTCTCGCGCTTTCGCTTCTTGGCGTACCGCTTGCGATACCCCATGAGCAGAGAAGATAACAATGTTATCGTCCGGTACTTCGTGTAGCTCTTCCACAAAAATGGCTCCGCGCTGTTTGAGCCCTTCTACCACAAAACGGTTGTGTACCACTTCATGACGAACATAGATCGGCGGTTCATAAATTTCCAACGCACGCTCTACGATGCTAATGGCACGGTCAACGCCAGCACAAAAACCACGTGGGTTTGCTAACAGAATTTTCATTTCATTGCTCATGGGTATTGTCTTTATATTTGGTTGGCTATTCTACTGACAAAATTTCAACTTCAAAAGTCACATCTTGCCCAGCCAGTGGGTGATTGAAATCCACTGTTACAGAATCGCCAGCAATTTCGGTAATAATGCCTGGGATTTCCATACCGTCAGGACCAGAGAACGCCATCACCGTACCCACTTCAACATCCGCTTCACCAACAAACTTGTTGCGATCCATATAATGAATGTTATCTGGGTTAGGTAGACCAAATGCATCCACCGCTTTCAGTTCGATGGCTTTAGCATCACCAGACTGCAATCCGATTAAACATTTTTCAAAGTTCTCACTCAGGCTACCGTCACCGATGATCAGCTTGGCTGGCTTACCCATGTTGTGGGTACTATCAGCCACTGAACCATCCGATAATTTAATGGTAAAGTGAAGTGTTACAGCAGAGTCTTGGATAATTTGAGTCACGGGCTACATCCTTTTGTTATTCCTCTCCACACCGAATGATGAAACTCAGCAATGATGTGCTTGAGGCAGGTTTGCTTTTTATAGTAAAAAGCGCCGCCCGAATCAACGGACAGCGCTTAGGGTTATTTGAGTATAACGGCGTCGATTTACGCTTTATTGTCACTCTTACTGCGGAAACCATCAAGGATGATCAGTGCTGCACCGATACAAATCCCCATATCTGCTAGGTTAAACGCAGGCCAGTGATGCTCGCCAATAAAGAAATCTAAATAGTCGACAACAAAGCCGTGAATAATACGATCAAAGACATTACCAAGCGCACCACCAATGATCAGAGCGTAAGCAATGTTATTCCACTTTTCCGTCGCAGGCAGTTTGCTCATCCAGTAAGCCAAGACACCGGATACGACAAAAGCAATCCCTGTGAAGAACCAACGTTGCCAGCCAGATTGGTCGCTGAGGAAACTGAAGGCAGCGCCATAGTTATGGACATGCAGTAAATTAAAGAAAGGCAGAACTTCAATACGGTTAGCCCAACCGTAACCCATGTTTTCCATGACAATCCATTTGATGCCAATATCTGCCAAAAAGACTAAAACAGCTAGCCACAGCCAACGAATGCCCGATTGTTTTAATGTAAGTGATTGTTCGCTCATTAACTTTACCTAAAAACAGCCCCAGTCAATGCTGGGGCAAATGAAATTATGGTGCGTCCTAGTGGCCTTCCCTTCGCCATTTGAGCGTGAGTTCTGAATATCACTTTGGACCTAGAAGATGGGAGGCAAGCACTGTCTCCCACCTACTAGTTTGACGCTTTTCTACTAGAAAGTTCCGTGATTAAGCGTATTTACGCGTTTCACCTTCACCTTCTACGTTCGACACACAGCGACCACAAATCTTCTCGTGACCTTCGATTGTGCCTACGTCTGGAGTGTGGTGCCAACAACGGTCACACTTCTCAGCATCGATAGCAGACACTTCTACGAACAGACCTTCAACGTCTGTCGCTTGTGCCGCGTCAGTCTTCTCAGCCAGCGGCTTAACGATCGCTGCAGAGGTGAGAAGCACGAAGCGTAGCTCGTCTTCTAGCTTGCCGATTTTTTCAAACAACGCGTCGTCTGCGTACAGCGTCACGCTTGCCTGCAATGCACCACCAATGGTTTTCTCGTTACGAGCGGCTTCTAGTAGCTTATTGACACCGCCACGAACTGCTTGGATCTCTGTCCAGAATTCGTTGCTCAATGCTTCACCTTCCGCTAGACCAAACAGACCTTCGAACCACTCACCCGTGAAGACAAACTTGTCACGCTCACCCGGCATTTGGTTCCAGATTTCATCAGCCGTGAACGACATGATTGGTGCCATCCAGCGAACCAGTGCTTCTACAATGTAGTAAAGTGCCGTTTGACAGCTGCGCTGCGCATGACCGCCAAGTTTCGCGGTGTACTGACGGTCTTTAATTACGTCTAGGTAGAAAGAGCCCATCTCAATAGAGCAGAACTGCATGAGACGCTGTACAACCGCATGCGTGTTGTACTCTTCGTACGCTTTAATGATGTCTGCTTGCGCAGCTTGCGCACGACCCACAGCCCAACGATCCAAAGCAACCATTTCTTCTGCAGGGATGATATCCGTTGCAGGGTTGAAACCACTTAGGTTCGCAAGGAAGAAACGAGAGGTATTACGGATACGACGGTACGAATCTGCTGAACGCTTCAAGATTTCATCCGATACGGCAACTTCATTGGTGTAATCCGTTGAAGCAACCCAAAGACGAAGAATGTCAGCACCAAGTTTGTTGGTCACATCTTTCGGTGCCACTACGTTACCGATAGATTTCGACATTTTGCGACCGTTACCATCAACGACGAAGCCGTGCGTTAACACTTGCTTGTACGGCGCTTCATCTTTCATTGCAATTGATGAAATCAGTGACGATTGGAACCAACCACGGTGTTGGTCAGAACCTTCAAGGTACAGGTCTGTCTTATTGCCGTTGTACTCTTCACGTGCATCAACCACTGAATAGTGAGTCACACCTGAATCAAACCATACGTCTAGCGTATCTAGCACTTTTTCGTAGTTTTGAGCGTCTTCTTCACCCAGCAGTTCTGCAATTTCTACATCCCACCAAGCTTGAATGCCTTTCTCTTCTACCAACTGAGCCACTTTCTCAATCAACTCAGACGTGTTCGGATGTAATTCCGCCGTTTCTTTATGCACAAACAGTGCAATCGGCACACCCCAAGTACGTTGACGAGAGATACACCATTCTGGGCGACCTTCGATCATCCCTTCAATGCGGCTTTCACCCCATTCAGGCATCCACTCAACGTTCTTGATAGATTCTAATGCTTTCGCACGTAGACCCGCTTGATCCATAGAAACGAACCACTGTGGTGTCGCGCGGAAGATGATTGGCGTTTTATGACGCCAGCAATGCGGGTAACTGTGCTCGTAAGCATGGTGGTGCAGTAGAGCACCCTTCTCTTTCAGCACTTCAAGAACCGAATCGTTCGCTTTAAATACGTGCTGACCTGCAAATAGCTCAGTGTCTGGTAGGTAAACACCATTTGAACCGACAGGGTTTGCCACTTCAAGGTTGTATTGGTTACCCACAGCAAAGTCTTCTTGACCGTGACCCGGAGCAGTGTGAACCACACCTGTACCTGAATCGGTTGTCACGTGGTCACCCAAGATGGCAGGAACCGTGAAGTCGTAGAATGGGTGGTTGAACTGAGACATTTCCAAATCTGCACCTTTAGCAAAGCCAAGGTTGTGGAATTTCTCAATGCCCGCGCGATCCATCACATCTTTCGCAAGCTCTGAAGCAACAAGAATACGCTCAGCAGGGCGCTCTGACGCAGCGTCAGCTTCCACTTGGATAAGCACGTATTCTAAGTCATCACGTAAACAAACCGCACGGTTCGCTGGCAGTGTCCACGGCGTCGTCGTCCAGATCACGATAGAGATATCGCCTTCACCTTCATGGCCGTCTTGCAGAGCAAATTTAGCCAACAGCGCCGCTTCGTCTGCTGCTTTAAAGCGTACATCAATCGATGGAGATACTTTATCTTTATACTCAACTTCCGCTTCAGCCAGTGCCGAACCACAGTCTGTACACCAGTGAACCGGTTTAAAACCTTTCAGCAAGTGCCCTTGATCAGCAATCTTACCTAGTGCACGAATGATGTTCGCTTCTGTACCAAAGTCCATGGTGCGGTACGGATTATCCCACTCACCAAGAATACCAAGACGTTTGAAGCTCTCTTTTTGACCTTCAACCTGACCCGCAGCGTAATCACGACACTTTTGACGGAATTCAGCCGCCGTCACTTTCTGACCTGGCTTGCCTACTTTTTTCTCTACCATCAATTCGATTGGTAGACCGTGACAGTCCCAACCTGGGATGTACGGCGCATCAAAACCTGAAAGTGTTTTGGATTTAATAATAATGTCTTTAAGAATCTTGTTTAGTGCGTGGCCAATGTGAATATCACCATTCGCATATGGAGGACCATCATGCAGAACGAATGATTTTTTACCTTTTTTCGCTTTACGGATCTCACCGTAAAGATCTTCTTTGTACCAACGCTTAAGCATTTCTGGCTCACGATTAGCCAGATTACCACGCATCGGAAACCCTGTTTCAGGTAGGTTCAGGGAATCTTTATACTCACTCATCGATTCTTAATTCCGTTAGTTTGGGCGACAGTTAGACATTATATTGCTCGGAGGAACAAACCGAACAACGATACACAAACAACCTTATCGTCTTCGGCACACGGCCTCGTTATGATTGTTCAGGCATATCACGCTGAAGCAGCCACACCCTTGCGGCTTCAGCATCCAATTCTATTTGTTGTTTAAGCGCTTCGAATGACTCAAATTTATATTCATCACGAAGCTTGTGTAATAGGACGACTTCCAGCTGTTTGCCATACAAATTGCCTTGAAAGTCAAACAAGTGCACTTCCAATTGTTGGCGAACGCCCTTTACCGTCGGTCTTTGACCAATATTGGCCACGCCACCCACTGCTTGACCATCAATTCCATGGGCTTCAACAACGTAAACACCAGAAACTGGGGAAACACAGCGTTTTAATGGGATATTGGCGGTAGGAAAGCCGATGGTACGTCCTAATTTACGGCCATGAGACACACGACCACTGATGCTGTAGTGACGACCTAACATGCCAGTAACATCGTTCAGTTCATCACGAGCTAACGCATCTCTGATTGCGGTGCTACTTACACGTAAGCGCTCTAAGCAAAAGCTTTGGGTGCTCACAACCTCAAAGCCATATCGCTTACCTGCTTCTTGCAGCATCGCAAAGTCACCTTGGCGATTTTTTCCAAAACAGAAGTCATCTCCAACCACTAAAAACTTAACACCCAAACGCTTCACCAACAAGTCACTGACAAATTCATCAGCAGAAAGACTGGCAAAGTGACGGTTAAAGTTCACACACAACAATCGGTCTAACTCAAGCTTGTTGAGCTGGACGTACTTATCGCGCAGTCGGGTTAAGCGCGCTGGCGCTTTGTCTTTGGCAAACAACTCCATAGGTTGCGGTTCAAACGTCATTACAACGGACGGAAGGCCAAGCTTATCAGCTTGTGCTGATACCTGACTGAGTACCGTTTGATGACCTAAATGTACGCCATCAAAGTTTCCAATTGTAAGTACGCAACCATGATGCTCTGGCTTAATATTGTGAATGCCTCGGATCAATTCCATGGACGCTGCCAAACCTCTGTTTTTTCAATTACACCGTGTGAAACCGACGGATTATATACTAATCGACCTTACTCTGTCCCAGCTTTTAGGTGTTTTAAACGAATACCGAGTAAAAACACAACAGCTAGGTAAACCAACGCACCAAGACCAATTAATGTTGCCAGTGAGACCACGCGTTCCATCAAGCTCCAAGTGAGCCAAGTTGTCATATCCGCTAACTGCCATTTTACGGCTGCCGTCATTGCGAGTCCCGCAATCACTAACTTACTAATAAACCATAGTGTTTGCTTTGTTAGCTTATAAACATTTTGACGATGTAGGCCCCGATACAGCAGCGCCATATTGACAAAGGCAGACAACGCCGTGGCGATAGCAAGGCCAATGTAACCGTATAAAGAAGCAAAAATCGCGTTGAATACCATATTGGCCACCATCGCAATAATGCCATAACGCACAGGGGTCTTTGTGTCTTGACGGGAGTAATAACCGGGAGCAAGGACTTTAATGAGCATAAAATTCAGCAGCCCAGATGCGTACGCAACCAGTGAAAGGGAGGCTTGATTAACGTCATGTGGGCTAAATTCACCGCGCATAAACAGCACCATCAGCATAGGTTTCGCTAAGATCATTAACCCCAACATCGCAGGGATCCCCAACAAAGTGACCATTCTGACGCCCCAATCCATGGTGTGAGCAAAACCTTCACTTTCCGTCTCAACGTGTTTGCGTGACAGCGCAGGTAAGATAACAGTGGCGATCGCTATACCAAAAAGACCTAATGGAAATTCCAACAAACGATCGGAGTAATACAGCCAACTGATCGAGCCTGTCGCGAGGAAACTGGCAATAAAAGTGTCAAACAATAAGTTAATTTGACTGACCGAAACACCAAACATCGCAGGGATCATCAAGGTGCGGATTTTGACCACCCCTGGATCACGCCATCCCCACTTAGGCCTCACCATGACTCCTGCTTTGATCAAGAAAGGAATTTGGAACAAAAACTGCACCAAACCACCAAGGAAGACACCAATGGCTAGACCAATTTCAGGCTGTTCCAACTGAGGAGCGATCAACCATGCCGATAAAATGATCATCACATTTAAGAAAACAGGGGTAAAAGAGGAGACCGCGAATTTACCTAAGGTGTTAAGGATCGCTCCAGAGAGCGCTACAAAGGTAATAAACCATAGATAAGGAAACGTAATCTTGAGCATAAAACTGGCAAGCTCAAATTTTTCCGCTGAAGGCCCCCCATTTAACCAGTCCAAGAACCAGCCAAAACCGAACAACGCCGCAACAGCACCCGAACCCAACACACCAATTAAGGTAACAATAGAGACAATAACCCCAAGTGTCCCTGCCGCTTTTGCAATTAACTGACGGGTCTTGTCCATATCACCACTCGCGTGATACTCGGTCAATACAGGAACAAACGCCTGAGAAAACGCCCCTTCGGCAAACAGTCGGCGCAAAAAGTTAGGAATTTTATTTGCAAAGAAGAACACATCCGCGTTCGCCCCTGCCCCCATTAAATTAGCCACGACAATATCGCGAACTAACCCCAACACTCTTGAAATCAAAGTCATAGCACTGACGATCATGCCTGACTTGAGCAGTTTTTTACTCACTATTACCTCGAAAAGTCACCTAAGCCCGCGCCATACCCACTCTTTATTATGTAGAGTGCGGATAATTATTAGCATTGGTCTAAAAATACTGTTAGAATCCACGCCATCTTAACCGCGATGACCTTTTCTTACCAAAACTTGTTTTGGTCTCGATGGGTTTTTGCACAAATCATTTGACATTTAAGAGCATATGAGGGATAGTCCTCGCCCTTAAATTGTCACAGAACTAAGTTTTTGGGAGTTAGACCCTTGGCAAATAGTAAATCTGCTAAGAAGCGCGCTATCCAAGCTGAAAAACGTCGTCAGCACAACGCTAGCCGTCGTTCAATGATGCGCACTTACATGAAGAAAACTGTTGCTGCTATCGAAGCAGGCGACAAAGCTGCTGCAACTGAAGCATTTGCATCAGTTACACCAATCCTAGACCGCATGGCGACTAAAGGCCTTATTCATAAGAATAAAGCTGCTCGTCATAAAGCGCGTTTCGCTGCAGCTATCAAAGCTCTTTAATAGAGAATTGATACTTTAGTGAGAAAAACCGGCTTTTAGCCGGTTTTTTTATATCTTGCGTCTGGCAATGTCAGCGTAACAAACGAAAAAAAGCTGGTCAGGATACCCCGACCAGCTTTTTTATTTTCAGGAAAGACCTTTTTCAGTCATGGTACTCACTGAAATCGCGATAACGTCGAACCGTTATGACTTCGAGCAGTACAAACCATGCAGCAATTGAATCATGGCTTTCACCTCTTCACTCTTCAACGTATAAAACACCGTTTGAGCTTCTTTTCTCGTCGCGACCAAACCATCTCTTCGCAACCAAGCGAGATGTTGAGACAAGGCTGATTGACTTAACTCCAATTTGCAGCACAACTCGCCAACCGACAGTTCTTGTCCATGTAGTAGGCATAAGATCTGCAAACGACGTTCGTTTGCCATTGCCTTCAACAACACCACAGCTTTCGCTGAGTTTTGTTCCATTTCTTGTAAATTCATCGGTTAATCCTCTGGCATCCAATCACGATAGGCCAATAAAGATGCGCTATTTCTTTCTCATTGCATCGCGTAAGTCGGTGTTCACGGAAGGTGTACGATCAAAGCGTCCTACTTTCCGTCACTTGTTTTTATAATTTTGCTAGATAGTAATCGATTTACCGCTGCGAAAAAACCGTCTATTGGAACAATTGCCTAAAATCAGCGTCGCAAACGTTTTTAACCGCAGGGTGCTGAATCATACGCTCTGCAAAAATGACGTAGTACTCTTCTTTTAAATCTTCAACGTGACCAATTAACTGCAAGGTGCGATCATCCTCAATCTCGGACATATACACCGTTGGCGCAAGGAAAATGACATCATCATGGTAGCGCGCAAACGCCTTCATCAGGGCCACATCATCAAACTCCCCTAAGATATCCGGTTGGATACCTTGGCGATCAAACCACTGCATCACTTTACGTCCCATTGACGTTCGGCTACCTGGGATCAACAGTTTTTTCTTTTCAAGCACGGCAGGAAAAGAAGGACTGTCCATTTTGCATGAACTGAAGAAACTCATGCTGCTCTCACCTAATTTTTTACTGTATAGACCCGGGCTCTGCGCTGAATCCACAGGACAATCAGACAGAATCATATCCAGCTTATGCTGCGCCAAACGCTCTAGTAACAATTCATGGGTCGACTCGTAACAACGTAAGTGGATGCTGTCATCCTCAGGTACGGTTGTCATCAGTACTTTACTGACCAATCGCTTTGATAAGGCATCAGCCACGCCGACTTCAAATAAAATGTTAGAGTGCTGGCTGTAATTCACTATATCCAGCATCTCATAGCTCAAGCCAAACATACGATCCGCATATTTAAAGACGAGCTGCCCTAACTCTGTCGGCTCAACCGTGCGGCCATTACGCTTCGTCAGCTTACCCTGCATCCTCTCTTCAAGTGACTTGATCTGCCCAGTCACCGTTTGTGGAGTAAGAAATAGTGCATCAGCCGCTTTTGTGACTGAGCCTTGCTTGCACACCATCCAAAAATAATAGAGGTGGTTGTAATTTAAGTGAGACATACGCATTCAGGTTAAAAATATGACACGCTTCTTATATCAAAAATGTCATAACACAGCAAACTTTCGGCATAACCGAACAAAGGCGAGATTAATGTAATTTTTACCGAAAATTAGAGCTTCACAATGTCATATTTAGTTACAAGTCGTGAAATAAAGTTAAATTATAATAATTTTATCAACATCACATAAAAAACATTAAAATCAACAACTTAAGATCAATCAAAAAGCCTTTAATCAAGATTTTTTGTCATATCAGCAAAAAAAAGTTTTATGACACTGAACTGTAATATTACTGAAATATTTCCTCTCTAACATCGCCCTCAGTTTCAACAACCGACCTATAAACAGATTTTGGTCAATGGAGAAAATGATTATGAACCAAGCTACTTCAACAGCGGCTCAAATGTCGAGCACCACACGCTGGTTGCGCTGGGCTAACTTGGCATTCATGTTGTATCTACTGCTTCTTGCAGTATCTATGGTAGGCAGCGGCTTCAAATGGGCAACAGGCGATCAAGCTAAAGTACTTTTTGAATTTGCGGCTCACCCTGTTGCTGGTCTAATGATCGGTCTAGTGGCAACTGCCCTGATCCAATCATCAAGTACCGTGACCTCTATTATTGTTGGTCTTGTTGCTGGTGGTCTACCAGTCGAAACCGCTATTCCTATGGTTATGGGTGCCAACATCGGTACAACCGTAACCAATACGCTTGTTTCTCTTGGTCACGTACGTTGCCAAGAAGAGTTTAAACGTGCGTTTGCAAGTGCAACTATCCACGACTTCTTCAACTTATTGGCTGTAGTGATCTTCCTACCGCTAGAAATGATGTTCGGCATCCTTGAAAAAGCGTCACACTGGTTAGTGTCTCCACTACTTGCAACGGGTGACATGAGCATTAAAGGCTTTAACTTCATCAAGCCAATCACCAAACCTGTAGTAAGTGCTATCAAAGAGCCACTAGCGACCTTTGGTGACACCATGGGCGGTGTGATGCTGATTATCCTTGGTATTGCGACTATCTTCGTAGCGATTACCGTTATGGGTAAACTGATGAAAAGCCTAATGGTTGGCCGTGCACGTGATATTCTGAAGAATGCTATCGGTCGTGGTCCTGTTCACGGTATCGTATCAGGTTCAATCGTGACAGTACTGGTTCAGTCATCTTCAACGACAACTAGCCTTATGGTTCCGCTAGTCGGCACAGGCGTACTGAAAGTTCGTGACGTGTACCCATTCACTCTAGGCGCTAACATCGGTACCTGTATTACCGCTCTGCTAGCAGCAACAGCAGTGTCTGGTGAGTTCGCCGTCTTTGCACTACAGATTGCTCTGGTTCACCTAGTGTTCAACCTAATGGCAACTATCTTTATCTTCGGTATTCCGTTCCTACGTGAACTACCAGTGAAAGGTGCTGACTTCATCTCAGACCTAGCAGTGAAAAACAAAGCCGTTGTCGTTGGCTACCTAGTATTGGTCTTCGTTGTAATGCCTGGCTCAATCCTAGCACTGACAACTTAATCACAAAGATAAACACCATCGCTTTTGAAAGGGCTTGCCAATGGCAAGCCCTTTTCTTTATCGGTATATAGCCAAATCACCTCGAGATGCTAGGTTCAGCGAGAAGAGCTTGGTTTGATGTCTTCGCCTCTTTAACCTTTTGCCATCTCAGATCATAACGCTCAAGCTGCATTCGATTCATACAACAACACCGTCGACATGCGTGCAGGTTCAGAGAGCCCACCGCCAATTTATCTCAAGATTCCCCTGTCCCTTGATTGGTCCACAATACCCTAGCAGAACAATTACCTTGCTTAAAAAACACCTTTCCTGAGCCATTGCCTTAACTGGACCACTTCCTTAGCTGAACAACCTCGGTGATGTCATAGATGGATTCTGATAGACCCGTGTTTTTAAGAGGCAGATGTTCTAAAAAGGCATGAGATCTAAAAAAGGCGTAAGTTCTAAAATGATAAATGCTCCCTATAAACAGGGCGTGGCGAGCAAACTCCGGCTGCGACGATACACCAAAAACAAAAAAGGGCTGACTGCATGTGCAATCAACCCTTTTCATACGTGTATCGATTAGCGATTTTCGATTAGCGACGCTTTACCGATAATTATACCAAGCGCTATACCGAGAAAGGATACTTTATTGGCTCGTGACATTGATAATCCGTCACCTCAAAGTCATCCAACGTGACCCAAGTTTCTAAGTCCTCAAGAGACTTAATTTTTGGGTTAATATGGAACTTAGGGGCAGGGAAAGGCTCACGCTTCAGCTGAACATCACGCATCAATTCAAGCTGATCTTCATAAATGTGCGCATTGACAATCTTATGGTAAGCCACACCTGCTTTCTTACCTGTAATCTGCGCCATGATGGCAAGGAACACATAAACTTGAACCATGTTGAAGTTCAAGCCCAGAGGCACATCACAGGAACGTTGAGTGCTGTTCAAATACAAGGTATCGCCTAACAATGAGAAGTGATGGCTGTACATACATGGACGCAAGCACCCCATGTGGAACTCACCTGGGTTGTAGAAGTTTAAGATCTCACCACGGTCATCAACACCACGAGTAAGGTCATCCACTATCTTGCGCAGCTGGTCAATATGACCACCGTCTGGTTTCGCCCATGCACGACCTTGAACGCCGTACACACGGCCCATATCATCGTCGCCTTTACGGTAAGGATTATTGAGCCAAGCTTCATTTAGATTGGCATTTGCATCCCATGTCTTCGTCCCTAACTGGCGAAAGTCTTCTGCACTGTCATAACCACGAATGTAGCCCAGTAATTCAGCCACCGCAGCTTTCCAAAAGCTTTTACGCGTTGTCACTAAAGGGAATTGATTATTGGCAACGTCGTAGGTTAAATCAGCGTTGATTACCGTCAAACAACGCTTACCTGTACGCTCGTTTTCAATCCACACACCGTCATCAACAATTCGACGACATAAATCTAAATATTGGTTCACTTCAATTCCTTACTTCGCTGCGGCTTGATCTTGATAGTGGCCGCGCTTGTACGCCCAAACCATCATCGCAATACCACCAATCATCATTGGCAATGAGAGGATCTGTCCCATAGAGATGAATCCACCATATAAGCCAAGATGTGCATCTGGTTCACGTACATATTCGACAAGGAAACGGAATGTACCATAACCTGCAAGGAAGAGACCAGAAACAGCACCCAATGGACGAGGCTTCTTAATAAACCAGTTTAGAATAAAGAAGAGTACGATGCCTTCTAGCACCATTTCGTATAGCTGAGATGGGTGACGTGGTAGAGGGCCACCATTCGGGAACACAACTCCCCATGGCACATCCGTCACTCGTCCCCATACTTCACTGTTAATAAAGTTGCCTAGACGTCCCATGCCAAGACCAAATGGCACAAGAGGCGCAACAAAATCAGCCACACTAAAGAAAGTACGATTATTACGGTATGCATACCAGAACATGGCGGTAATCACACCAAGTAGGCCACCATGGAAGGACATCCCTCCGGTCCACACTTTGAATAAATAGAGTGGATCTGCAATGAAGAGATCGAAGTTGTAAAAGATGACGTAACCCACACGTCCACCGACCACTACGCCCAAGAAGCCAGCAAAGAGTAAATCTGAAACCTGCTCTTTTGTCCAAACGCCACCTGAATTATCAGCGCGACGATTGGCTAGCCACATGGCAAATAAAAAGCCGACCAAATACATAAGCCCATACCAACGGACAGACAATGGGCCAATAGAGACTAAGACAGGATCAATATTGGGAAACTCGATAAATCCCTGAGACATTTTCGTTTCTCTTGATATTCAATAATTTAAAGACGTGTTACAGCAACACGGTTACAGCCACAAGCATTAAGAAGACAGCAACATGGTTACAGCAACGAACATTAAGAAGACAGCAAAAATCTTCTTTAGTGCCGCTGTCGGCAAGGTTGTCGCCAATTTTGCACCAATTCTTGTCGTTAGCATAGAGGTTGCGGCAATTGCAGCCAGAGCAGGCAGGTAAACATAGCCAACACTGTATTGAGGAAGGTTCGGTACATCGATGCCATGCATAATGAAGCCAGCCATGCCAGCAATAGCGATAAAACAACCACATACTGAAGATGAGCCCACAGCACGACGCATCTCCACACCATGTTGACTTAAGAATGGAACAGAAAGCGAACCGCCACCAATCCCCGCTAGGCTAGAGACGACGCCAATGCCCGTGCCATATACCATAGTGACAGGACTGCTCGGCATCGTTTTCTCTTGTTGCGATTTAATGGAACGAAACATTTTCACGGCCAAACAGAAAACAATCACACCAAAGACTTTTGGCAGATACACGCTTGGGATCCATTCCGCAACATTGGCACCGATAAAACCGCCAATAACAACCCCAGGCATCAGCCACTTAACAACGAAAGTATCAACATTACCCAGTTTTAAATGGTTTAACGCTGAAGACCCTGATGTCACAATGATGCTGGCTAGCGAGGTCGCTAACGCAATTTGCATCGTCATACTTGCGTCAATGCCAGCCATCGGTAGTAAAAACATTAACGCTGGTACAACAATCAAACCGCCGCCAATACCCAGTAAGCCCGCCATTACACCGACAATACCGCCCAATAGCATGAGCAATGCTATAAATTCTATAGTTATCATGGATTATTTTTTTCCTGCACGGACGAAACCCGCAAGCCCCTGCTCTACGAAGAAGTCGTGCATCATTTGATGAATATCTTGCCCATATGGCATTTGCAGTGCCATTTGAGCCATGTGTTGTAGCTTTTGTTTTGAGGTGTGGCGGATCAGGTATTTCACCTTAGCCACATTAGAAGTGTTCATACTTAAGCTGTTATAGCCTAATCCAATCAGCAGTAGCGCACCAAAAGGATCACCTGCCAATTCCCCGCAGATACACACGGGCAACTCATGCTGGTCACATGTACGACGAATAGTATCAAGTGCAAGTAATACGGCAGGATGCATAGATTCGTACACATCCGCGACTCTCGCATTATTGCGGTCAACGGCAAGTAAGTATTGAGTCAGGTCGTTGGTGCCAACGGAAACAAAATCAACACGCTGAGCAATTTGAGGCAAAAGGTAAACCATAGAAGGAACCTCAATCATTACCCCGACCTGAGGTTGCGCCAGCGTCGGTACAATAGATTTCACTTCATTGTAAGCTTGATCTATCAACCTCAGAGCATCTTCCAGCTCTTTTATCCCAGAGACCATAGGTAATAGGATACTGAGGTTTTCGTGCTGAACACTGGCACGTAACATCGCCCTTAATTGAATAAGAAAAATGTCTGGATGGTCTAGCGTGAAACGAATCCCACGCCAGCCTAGAAAAGGGTTTTCCTCTTCAATCGGTAAATAGGGAAGCGCTTTATCGCCACCGACATCTAAAGTCCGCATGACCACTCTTTGTTGCGCGTAACTCTCTAAAATATCTTTATATTGTTGTACTTGCTCTTCTTCAGAAGGAAAACGGTGTTGAAGTAAAAAGGCTATTTCCGTTCGATAAAGCCCAACACCAGCGACCGAGTTATTGATTGCGATGTTGGTATCAGCACTCAATCCTGCATTGAGCAACAATTCCACCAAGTGCCCATCTTGAGTCGCCGCTGGCAAATGAATCTCTTCATTCACCATATCGTACAGCTCACTCTCTTCGCTCACGAGCGCGCGATATTCTCGCAAGATCCGTGGGCTCGGAGACAAATGAATATCACCCGTATAACCATCCACAATACCTAACTGACCATTGAGATCTTTGAGATTGAGGTTAGCTCCCATGATCGCGGGAATACCCAATGCGCGGGATAAGATCGCCGCATGAGAGTTTGCCGCCCCTTCTAGAGCAACGACCGCTAATAATTTATCTTTCGGAATCGACGCTAATAAGGAAGCCGTTAGTTCATTCGCCACTAAAATGACTGGCTCATCCAGATCTTGCTCCTCAACTTCACTGTTATTCAAGAAATACAGTAATCGCTGACCTAGCTCACGAATGTCCTGCGCGCGCTCACGAAGATATACATCCGACATGCGAGCAAAACGGTTAGAGTAGGTTTCCACCACCTGTCTTAGCGCCCAATCAGCCCGATCACCTTTATCGATGTGCGCCTTTAAATCCGTCCGCAGCATGGGATCGTTCAGTAAGTGGGTAAACAAATCAAAAATCGCCAGTGCATCTTTATTAATGTCACTGTCTAATTTTTTTCGCATTCGGCGAAAGTCCGCCAAAGCCTGTTCAATCGCCACCAGCAAGGTCTCTTGCTCTCGCTCTTTATCTAAAGTGGACGCTGGGTATACCGAGGCGAGACTTGGCTGAGTATCATCCACCCAAAAACGCCCAATCGCCACCCCAGGAGAAGCCGCAACGCCGCGCAAGGCGAAAGGCGTCGATTCAATTCTCCACTGCCCTAAGCTTTGAGCATGAGCAATGATCACCGCTAACTGCGCCGAGAGCGTGACCAGAAACGACTCTTCCATCTCGTTAAACAGACGCGACTGACGTTGCTGGATGACTAAAACGCCCAGAACTTGCTTGCGATGGATAATTGGAGTGCCTAGAAAGGCATGGTAGGTTTCTTCACCTAACTGAGGAAAATATTTAAAAGCAGGATGTTTAGAAGCTTCGGCAAGATTTAAAGGTTCAGCACTGCGCTTAACAAGCCCGACTAAACCTTCTTTAAAACGAATATGGATAGTATTTCCGCTGAACTTTAGACCTTGAGTGGCCATCAGTTCTAAGCGCTGTTGCTCTTCATTCGCTAAGTAGACAGTGCAGCACTCTGTATCGAGGGCATGGCAGGTTTCGGTAACGAGAATGTGCAATGCTTCGTGCACGTCATCGACCCTTGATACCTTCTCAACAATATCCCTTAGCTGGCTGAGCATGTTTACCCTCTTCGTTTCTTCCTTTTACCTTTGGGCTTTCGCTCACGAAATGGCATCGCCATTGAAGCAAACTCTTTCATTGCACGTCGATAAACATCGCGCTTGAACGAAACCACTTGCCGAACTGGGTACCAGTAACTTACCCAACGCCAACCATCAAATTCAGGAGAGCTTCCACGCTGCATGTTGATTTGTGACTCATCACAATCCAATCGCAACAGGAACCATTTCTGTTTTTGTCCGATACAAACAGGCTTAGAGTCCCAGCGAACTAGGCGTTTGGGAAGTTTATACCTCAACCAATGACGACTAGTCGCAACGATCTTAACGTCTTTCTTCGTTAGACCGACTTCCTCATACAGCTCTCTAAACATGGCCTGTTCAGGGGTTTCCCCTTCATCAATTCCTCCTTGAGGAAATTGCCAAGAGTGTTGTCCGTATCGTTTAGCCCAGAAGACCTGACCATGGTTATTACAGATTACAATACCAACATTCAGTCGGTAACCATCGCCATCTATCACTGGCTAACCTCTATAAAAATTCTTATTGTGTTGATTTTTCCACATATCCCCAACAGTAGCAAACTTAGTGATGTGATATTGCTAAGATTTCTTCTCTAACCTTATCAATTTGGATAAGTTTTATACGCCACTATAGTTATTAACATCACTTTGAGACACAGCCCACATTTATTCACCTTTTCTGTGAATAAGTTTGTGCAGAATTAACAGTGAACTAATAAAAACACCTTCAATGTATGTCATCCAATTTTATACAATTGAGAAAAACAAAAATAAACCACTGTTTTTAAATGCAAAAAATTTAATCCATCAAATTATCAACAAAAGAAACATGACGATCTTTTAATCAAATTAAAATTGATTAAAGATCAACCAACTTTATCTTTATCCACACGAGGCGAGTTAAAACTACTCAACTTCGTTAAAGTCAGCCCATAAAAGCCAGTTAAAACCACTGTTTATCCATACATACCAGTATAAACAAAAGGTTCCCTCCCCCTTCCTGTGGATAAGTTTTGTTTTGATCTTTTAAAATCAGTAAGATCAAAACTTCACCACTGGTTCTTGTTGATAGTTTGGTATACTCACATCCATGAAGAATGAATAAAAACCTGCTCTAATACCCTATCGAAGCAGTATAGGAAGCAATAACGATGAAACCTGAGCCTAAATCAGAACAAGAGCTACTTGAACGCGCTCAAGCGATAGCAGGAGTGACCTTTCAAGACTTAGCGGATGAGGCTGGCATTGAGGTTCCTGTCGACTTAAGACGAGACAAAGGTTGGGTAGGACAATTACTGGAATGGCACTTAGGCGCCCCTGCAGGCAGTAAACCTCAGCAAGACTTCACAAATTTAGGCATTGAACTCAAGAGCATCCCAATTAGCCACACAGGCAAACCGTTAGAGACGACCTTTGTGTCTGTCGCTCCATTAACAGGCGTCCACGGTATTACGTGGGAAACCAGCCATGTTAGAAACAAACTGTCACGCGTGCTTTGGATCCCAGTGCAAGGTGAACGCGAAATTCCGTTGAGTGATCGCTGTGTGGGCAGCCCACTGATTTGGTCTCCAAATCAAGAAGAAGAAAACATTTTGCGTCAAGACTGGGAAGAGTTGATGGAAAAAATTGTGCTTGGCCATTTCGATCAAATCACCGCTCGTATTGGTGAAGCGCTTCATTTACGCCCGAAAGCGGCCAACAGTAAAGCACTCACCGAAGCCTATAATGCTAACGGAAAACCCATAAAAACCCTACCAAGAGGGTTTTACTTACGAACGCAATTCACTCATTCCATTTTGCAAAGACACTTTATCCATCAGCAAGCTAGTGAGTCGTGAGAGATAATTCGATATCACAATAAGGATCAACGCCTTCGCTACCAAATTCATCGTAGGCGTTATGGAGCCTTAAATAGGCTTTATCAAAGCCCATCTTCACCAACTCTTCTTTAACCAGTTCCAACGAACTGAAATGCATTGGATCATCACCATCTTTAACAGGCTCAAGGTGATGCTTGTACTCCACCGCCAATAAGTAATCGGAGACATCGGCGCAGCCAATCACGTATATCTTCGGGGTTTGATATGAGGGTTTATGATGACCATGAAGCCATAAATCCAATTGATGTTTTTGCATAGAACCTCCCTGTACTTTCACAAAGTCTAGTTCATAGTGATAGATTTGCGAGTAGAGAGTTTCGCTTCCCTTTTACTGGATAGCTCCCTATATTGGAACTTCGATAAAATCGTGAAAGCTCAATTGTTTTTTGCTCATCATCGGTGAAGTGAGAGATAAGGAAAGAAAAGGATAACCTTCACTTTAACGGTATGGGCACACACTGTAGGGAGACACAATGCAATACACCAAGTTGGCACACTCCACACTCGAAGTGAGTAAAATTTGTCTTGGAACCATGACGTTTGGTGAACAAAACAGCCAAGCGGAAGCGTTTCAACAACTCGATTATGCCGTTGATCATGGCGTCAATTTCATTGACACCGCTGAGATGTACCCCGTACCACCAAAGCCAGAAACTCAAGGGCTCACCGAACAATATATCGGTGATTGGTTAACCCAATCAGGAAAACGTGAAAAAGTGGTACTGGCCACTAAGATTGCTGGGCCAGGTTTACCCTATATCCGTGACGACATGAGCTTAAATCGTCGTAATATTCATCTGGCGATCGACTCCAGCTTGAAGCGACTACAAACCGACTACGTCGATCTGTATCAGCTTCATTGGCCGCAACGAAAAACCAACACATTTGGTCAGCTCAATTACCCATATCCAGACGAGCAAGAAGAAGTCACTCTGATTGAGAGTCTAGACGCTTTATCAGAATTGGTTAAGGCAGGAAAAGTCCGTTATATCGGCGTATCCAATGAAACCCCTTGGGGTGTGATGACACTACTCAGGCTCGCAGAAAAACACGAATTGCCACGTATTGTCACGATCCAAAATCCGTACAACTTATTGAATCGCAGTTTCGAGGTCGGTCTTTCGGAGATCACTCATCATGAAGGCGTTGGGCTTCTGGCTTACTCTCCCCTCGCCTTTGGTTGCCTATCAGGTAAATACCTCAATGGGCAGCGACCTAAAGGCGCTCGATGCACCTTGTTTGAACGTTTTGCTCGTTACTTTACACCGCAAGGTGAAGCGGCGACGCAAGCTTATATCAATCTTGCCAAAGAGCATGGTATCGACCCAGCAGCTATGGCGCTTGCTTTTGTTAATCAACGCCCATTTGTTGCATCAAATATCATTGGCGCGACTAACCTAGAGCAGCTCAAAGCCAACATTGGCAGTATAGATGTCAAATTAAATGATGAAATCATTAAAGGCATTCAAGATATTGCTGCAGTTTACTCGAATCCTTGTCCATAAAAGTGTGGGGGCAGCCTCACTGCCCCCATAAAGATTACGTCGGTATTCGCATACTTAAAACTTGACGTAAGCGAAGCACACGACGCTCTGCTTTCACAGCATCTGGCTCACTGACCATGTTTGCGCGGCCTTCACTGTCGAGCCCAATATCTTTCAGCAAATGCTTGTTATTCCACGGAATTTGAAAAGCACTACGACGTAGTTTTTTCTGAAAAGCGCGAGTTTCACGTTTTAGATCCGCTTTAATTAGTACGGTGGCGAGTTGTAGGTAAATTGAATGACTCATGGTTGTCTCCATTTGATGTTGATACAACTGGGGAGATGCAACCAAAAGATGAGAGCGACATAGATAGAGGGTATAAAACCTCACAGAACGGTCTCTAAGCTGCATTTCCCGCAGCCTAGAAAAGTGCTACGGATTACTTATTGAAGGTGTCTTTAGCGTCACCTGCTTGGGTATGCACAAAGGGCACATCCGAACAAAGATCATTGGCAACACAAGAGATAAATGCGTTTGGTAATAAGTTCATCTTGTGCCTCCTCGCTAAAGTAAATTAAGTAATCCATTCGATAATGACTTGATGTCATGGGTAAATTGTAAGCAACAGTGATTAATAAGCAACCGTTTTTTCTGCCTTAAATAAAAAACGAACATTAACTCTAAAGATCAAGTTGCATATATTTTTTGAATAACATATTCATCTTGATTATATAAATGAGCAGAGCATTGTTCGATAACGCTTGTATACCCAAGTAATCTCGAGATGCTAGGTTCAGCGAGAGCTGCTTGGGGGTATTGGTTAAGAGCTTTATCCATATCGCCAAAAACAAAAAACCACCCATTAAGGGTGGTTTCAATTAAACGCCGATTAACCTCAGTATCTCAACAAAAGACACTTCAGTTCAGGACATCATCAGACAACGGTCTCTGAGATCAAGTTATGCTTGTTCAAGAGACGGTACATGGTTGCACGAGATACGCCCAGCTCTTTCGCTGCATTGGAGACCTGCCCCGAATGCGATTCCAGAACCAACAGCAGCGCATCACGCTCGCTCTTCTCACGAATGCTCTTTAAGCTACGCTTGTTCTCACTGCGTTTCGGAAGCTCCAGCTCGTTCTCGTCGATGATCACACTGTCCGACATTAGCACAGCACGCTTGATCTGGTTCATCAACTCGCGGACATTACCAGGCCAGTGATAACGCGTCAGCGACTTCAAAGCTTCATCAGAGAAACTCTTGGAGCGAGCGTTGTACTCTTTGGCATACTCTTGCAAGAAGAAACGTGCCAATATGCTGATATCACTTGCACGCTCTTTCAAGCTCGGAACATTGATACGCAATACATTGATGTAGTGATACAGTTCTTCACTGAAGTCCCCATCAATTAACGCTTTTTCAATATCGGTGGAGTTCGCTGCCAAAATACGGACATCGACTTTCTTCATGCCGTCTTTGGTTTCGATGGTTCCCTCTTGCAAGAAACGCAGCAAGTTTAACTGCTGAGTTTTTGAAATCGTTAACACATCATTTAACAACACTGTCCCGCCATCAGCCTGCTCTAGAATACAAGGCTGGCTGCCTTCGTCCGCGCCAATACCAAATACATCTTGTTGGAAACGCTGCTCACCAAGAGCACGACATTTCACAGAGAAGAATGCTTTATGTGAGCGCGCCGAAATTTTATGAATCGCTTTTGCCACCGACTCTTTGCCTGTGCCGTTTTCACCATATATGAGGATACTCACATCCGTTGGGCCAACACGTTTAATTTGATCGCGCAGACGCTTCATCGGCACAGAGTCACCTAATAGCCCCATGCTTTGGCTTTCACCGTAGCTCGGCCATACTTTTTTCTCCAGCTTCAACATCCCTAGCTGGTGACCAATGGTGCTTAATAGCTGTGCATCAGGAATCGGTGCGGTAAAGAAATCAATACAGAAGTTCACGATGAACTGACACGTTGTATCCGAAGCTAATTGTGATTCGCGGATGAAGGCTAACCAACGTACATGTTTGTGTGAACTTACTAAGTTACCTAAACCATTCAAACTAAACTCATCATGGCTAAGGTCTACAATACCAATACACGGACCAATCTCTTCAAGCAGTGCATCTGCTTTACGCAGGTCGGCCACCTGATGACACTTCCATCCAACTTGCTCTAATACTGTTAGCCATGGTTCGTAAGAGCCACCTACGACTACCAGTGAGCCAGGAATGGAATCCATTTTAAACTGACCACTCATTACTAATCCCTTTCAACTTTAAAACTAAGAAGAATCCACGCTAGCAACGCTAGTTTCATAAGTTACATTATCGAGACTTCTCTCGTAATAGTCTGTCTCAATAGTAAGACTGGACTCTAATCGTTCATTTTTCTAGTCGAAAGTACTATTTTTCCTGTGATGTCACAAATAAAAAAGCCACCCGAAGGTGGCTTTAACTATTGATTTTAATAGATTAAATTAAATCAATTAAGCTTGCGGACGCATTGCAGGGAACAGAATAACGTCGCGAATAGTATGCGTATTGGTGAATAACATCGCTAGGCGGTCAATACCGATACCTTGTCCTGCTGTTGGTGGTAAGCCGTGCTCTAGTGCAGTGATATAATCTGCATCGTAGTACATCGCTTCGTCGTCACCCGCGTCTTTCGCATCAACCTGAGCCTTGAAACGAGCATCTTGATCTTCTGCATCGTTAAGCTCTGAGAAGCCATTTGCAACTTCACGACCACCGATAAAGAACTCAAAACGGTCAGTGAAGAATGGGTTGTCATCGCTGCGGCGAGCCAGTGGCGAGATATCTGCTGGGTAACCCGTGATGAACGTTGGTTGAATCAGCTGAGGCTCAGCCGTTTCACCAAAGATCTCTTCAAGAAGCTGACCACATGTCCAGAAAGTCTCAACTTCAACGTGAACCGATTTAGCAATGGCTACCATCTTCTCGCGATCTTGCAGATCTTCTTCCGTTAACGCTTGAATCTCTGCGTGCTCTGGGTTGTAGTGCTTGATCGCTTCAAACATGCTCATACGAGCGTAAGTGCCACCAAATTCCACTGTTTCATCACCGTAAGGCATTGACGTTGAACCTAGAACGTCCATAGCAACCGTGCTTAGCATCTCTTCGGTCAGATCCATCAGATCTTTGTAGTCAGCGTAAGCTTGGTAGAATTCCATCATCGTGAATTCTGGGTTGTGACGTGGAGATAGGCCTTCGTTACGGAAGTTACGGTTGATCTCAAACACACGATCAAAGCCACCTACGACAAGACGCTTCAAGTAAAGCTCAGGAGCAACACGTAGGTACATGTCGATATCAAGTGCGTTGTGATGTGTAATGAACGGACGTGCTGTTGCACCACCTGGGATCACGTGCATCATCGGCGTCTCTACTTCAAGGTAGCCTTTAGCACTCATGAAGTTACGGATTGAAGACACAAGCTTTGAGCGAATGATGAAGGTTTCACGAGAATCTTGGTTCACGATCAAGTCAACGTAACGCTGACGGTAACGCATCTCTTGGTCAGTCAGACCATGGAACTTCTCAGGAAGTGGACGAAGTGCTTTTGTTAGCAGCTCGTACGACTCCATATTTACGTATAGGTCGCCCTTGCCTGATTTATGCAATGCCCCTTTAACACCGATGATGTCACCGATATCAAGACCTTGGTACTTCTCTTTCAGTTCCTTTTGTACGTCTTTTGCTGCGTACGCTTGGATGCGACCTGAAGTCTCTTGAATTGCTAGGAATGGGCCACGTTTCGCCATCACACGACCTGCAATAGCAACGACATGGTTTAGCGCTTCTAGCTCTTCTTTAGTCTTTTCACCGAACTCCGCTTGAAGGTCACCCGCTAGGTGCTCACGACGGAAATCATTTGGGTGGCCGTTGGCTTTGCAGCTCTTGCGAATGTAATCCAGCTTGCTACGACGCTCAGCAATCAGCTTATTCTCTTCTGGTGAATGGGCTTCTTGTTGGTTCTCGTTTTGAACAGCATCAGTCATTTTCGATGTATCCTGTTTCTCTAATGTCGGTGAAAAGCTTAAAGACCTGATTTCAGGCTAGCTTCGATAAATTTGTCTAAATCGCCATCTAAAACTGCTTGAGTGTTGCGGTTTTCAACACCGGTACGCAAGTCTTTGATGCGAGAGTCATCTAGTACGTAAGAACGGATCTGGCTACCCCAGCCGATGTCAGACTTGGCATCTTCATTGGCTTGTTTCTCAGCGTTCTGTTTTTGAATCTCTAGTTCAAAAAGTTTCGCACGAAGCTGCTTCATAGCCTGATCTTTGTTCTTATGCTGAGAGCGGTCATTCTGACACTGTACAACGGTGTTGGTCGGAACGTGAGTAATACGTACCGCCGATTCCGTCGTGTTTACGTGCTGACCACCAGCCCCTGACGCACGATACACATCGATGCGTAAGTCCGCTGGGTTAATGTCGATTTCAATGTTGTCATCAATTTCTGGATAGATAAACGCAGAAGCAAATGAAGTATGGCGACGACCACTTGAGTCGAATGGCGATTTTCGAACTAGGCGGTGAACACCCGTTTCCGTGCGCAGCCAGCCGTAGGCATACTCACCGGATACTTTAATGGTCGCACCTTTCAAACCAGCAACTTCACCCGCAGACTCTTCGATCACTTCAGTCTTGAAGCCTTTCGCTTCCGCCCAGCGTAAATACATACGCAACAGCATCGATGTCCAGTCTTGCGCTTCCGTACCACCCGATCCTGACTGTAGGTCAATATAGCAATCCGATGAGTCATGATCGCCAGAGAACATACGACGGAACTCAAGCTTCTCAAGTTTTAGCTCAAGCTCAACCAGTTCGGGCTCAATTTCATCAAACGTCTCTTGGTCTTCTTCTTCAACAGCCAGCTCCAATAAGCCATCAACGTCTTCAACGCCTTGCTCTAATTGGTCAATGGTTTCCACCACGGCTTCAAGCGATGCACGCTCTTTACCTAGTGCTTGTGCACGCTCTGGTTCATTCCAAACATCTGGTTGTTCTAGTTCTGCGTTTACTTCTTCTAGACGCTCTTGTTTCGCGTCATAGTCAAAGATACCCCCTCAGGACATTCGTGCGTTCAGACACGTCCTGCAAGCGGTTTTTAATAGGATTGATTTCAAACATGTTTGCTCAACATTTTAGGATAGAATTTAACCGAGAAATTCTACTCAAAAATGTGACAGAGATACAGGAAAAATTGAATCGTAGGCGAGACTAATTCAGGGGAAATGGGGTGTGACGTATCACACCCACAAGGATTCGAGATTAAACGGCTTCTAAATGATCAATCATCAACTGCAAAGTCTGATTGCCACGAAACTCATTAATATCCAGTTTGTAAGCCAACTTAATGGTTTTCGCTGAAGCATCTGGCCAGCGTCGTAAGTCTACATTAAACGCAATGCCATCAATCATGACATTCGTTGGGTGCCCTTTATACAAAGGCTCAAGCATCAATTTAAGGTGCTTCTCACCCACCAATTTTTGGTGTAGCACTTTGAATTCACCATCAAACAACGGCTCAGGGAAGGATTGCCCCCAAGGTCCAGAAGCTCGAAGCATTTCAGCCACATGCATTGAAAACTGTTCAGGCTGTAATTCACCATCTGACATCACAATGCCTTTTAAAGCACTTTCGTCTAACTCTCTTTTCACCGCGTCATCAAACAAGCGGCTAAAGCGTTCAAAGTCTTTTTCCATGATGGTTAAGCCTGCCGCCATCGCGTGACCACCAAACTTGAGGATCAACCCAGGGTTTTGTGTATCAATCGAGTCCAATACGTCACGCATATGTAGCCCTGGAATAGAGCGGCACGACCCTTTAATTGAGCCTTCTCCGCCATCCGCAAACGCAATGACTGGACGGTGGAATTGCTCTTTTAATCTTGATGCTAAGATCCCAATGACCCCTTGATGCCAATCACGTTGAAACAGCACCAGCCCATAAGGCAACTCCGAGGTTTCTCCAAACTGAAGGCGCTCACAAAAGGCCATGGCCTCTTGTTTCATTCCTTCTTCAATCTCTTTTCGGGTCTGATTCAACCCATCCAATTCACTCGCCATGCGGCGCGCAGCATGAATGTTATTACTTAAGAGCAACTCGACCCCAAAAGACATGTCGTCCAAGCGACCCGCTGCATTGATTCTTGGCCCTAGCGCAAAACCAAAATCAGAAGCGACTAAACGACGTGCATCCCGTTTCGCCACCTCGATTAAAGCCTGAATACCCGGACGCCCTTTTCCAGCACGAATACGTTGCAACCCTTGATGAACCAAAATGCGGTTATTTTCATCCAGAGGCACCACGTCCGCCACCGTTCCCAGAGCAACGAGGTCAATCAGCTCCATGAGCTTAGGCTCCGTCATACCACGTTGAGCGAACCAATTCACTTTTCGCATATGAACACACAGAGCCATCATGAGATAGAAAGCAACACCAACCCCCGCGAGGGCTTTAGAAGGAAACTGACACGTCGTCAAATTGGGGTTCACAATCGCATCCGCGTTCGGCAGTGTTGAACCCGGCAAGTGGTGATCGGTCACCACCACCGTCAAACCATGCTCTTTGGCATAACGTACCCCTTCAATAGAAGAGACGCCATTATCCACTGTCATGATCATCTCAGCACCCAGCTCTAAAGCTTGGTCGACCACTTCAGGGCTCAAGCCATACCCATCTTCAAAGCGATTCGGGACTAGGTAATCCACATTACTGCTGCCCAGCATACGTAGGGCTAACACGGATAATGCTGAACTGGTTGCGCCATCAGCATCAAAATCCCCAACCACAATGATGCGACGGTTATCCTTCAGCGCCTCAAACAAAAACTCAACCGCTTGCTGAATCCCATCCAGTTGTTGATACGAATGTAAGCCTTTGGCTCCCGTTTCTAACTGACCAATATCAGTAATACCACGGTTGATATAGATGCGTTTAAGCAGTGGGTCAATGCTATCGGGAAGTGAACTCAGATCGACGTCTGGTCGGCGTTGGATTTCTATCATAACTATAAGAGCCAGCGCAAAGCGCTGGCTGTATTCCTTACTGGGTTTGCTCTAAACGCTCAAGAAGAGCGTCAGCAGGTAGGTAGCCACCTACTTTTTCACCGTTTGGCAAGAAAAGTGATGGTGTACCGCTGATCCCTAGCTCACGGCCAAGGTTGTAATGGTTTTGTACCGTGGTATTACACTGTGCAAGATCCTTCACAGGCGTTGGCGTTTTACGCTCAATCTTCGCTTCATGCATGCCTTCAGCAGGATCTGCTGAACACCAAACGCGAGCAAGCTGATCCGCCGCACCACCCGTTGCGCCATTACGTGGGAACGCTAGGTAACGAATAGTAATGCCACGGTCGGTGTAATCTTCCATCTGAGAGTGTAGACGTACACAGTAGCCACACGTGATATCCGTGAAAACCGTCACGGCGTATTTTTCATTTTCCGCTTTGTATTCAATCATGCTGTCTTTGAATTCAGCGATTTTTGCCGCGTTGATTGGCGCTTGGCGAGCGGCAATCACATCTTTGTAATTCCCCTCTTTATCCAAAGAAAAAAGGGTGCCCGTAATAAAGTGAGAGCCATCGTTAGCCGCAAATAGTACGCCGCCACTGGTTTGAATTTCCACCATACCGGAAAATGGCGCAGGTTTAATGCTGTCGATTTCTATATTGAGCTTAGAAAAACGCGCTTTGAGCGCTGCTTCATCGTATGAATTAGCAGCTTGACCAGCGACGACTTGTTGCGCTTCTGCATTTTGGGTTGTTTTATCAACCGTTGCTTCGGCACCACATGCTGTGGCAAAAAAGGGTAAAGTTAAAAGGGTTAGTCGGCGTAGTACGCTCATGTGAATCACCTTGTTTGTTGACGTTCCGCTACGCGCGCGGATGATGTTCGCTATGTATTTGTTTCAATCTTTCTGTTGCTACGTGAGTATAAATTTGCGTTGTTGATAAGTCACTATGCCCGAGCAGCATCTGTACGACCCTGAGATCCGCTCCATAGTTCAATAAATGCGTTGCAAAAGCGTGACGTAGTACGTGAGGTGAGAGGGATTCTACATCAATCCCTGCAATCACTGCATAATGTTTAATGCGATGCCAAAACGTTTGACGTGTCATTTGTCGAGCTCTACGACTCGGAAAAACCACGTCCGTTGTCGTTTCGCCTAATAAAGCGGGACGTCCTTGCTGCAAAAAAGCGTCTATCCATTCTACGGCATTTTCCCCCATTGGCACCAAACGCTCTTTGCCACCTTTACCCATGACTCGAACCATGCCTTGACGCAAGCTGACATTTTCCATGGTTAAGCTGACCAACTCAGTGACACGTAATCCTGTTGCATACAGCAGCTCCAACATGGCTTTATCACGTAATTCAATCGGGTCATTGGGGTCTGGCGCTTCTAGCAACGCTTCCACCTGTTCTTCCGAGATATCTTTCGGAAGCCGCTTTGCTAGCTTTGGGCTAATCAGCATGGCACTCGGGTCATCAGCACGAATTTTCTCGCGATGCAGGTATTGAAATAGGCGACGAATCGCCGAAATCATACGTGCACGTGAACTCTGCTTATAATCTGCATCCAATAAAAAGGCTTGGTAATCTTGCAGCCCAGCAAAACTGATGAAATCTAGGCGATAATTTTTATCCCCCATCCAGAGCAAAAGCTTATGCAGATCATTACGATAAGATGCAACTGTGTTTTCTGAAAGACCACGCTCCATCCAGATTACGTCGAGAAAACTTTCGACAATCACTAAGTCATCTTGGTTGATTACGTCCTCAGAAGTCATCATAAACCCTGTTTATTTATCCACTAGTTATCGCTGAGAGTATGCCACTCCAGCGATTAATGCTATAAAAAATCACATCAGGGTCGATATTCGCTGCAATCCTGATCAAATTGTGGGTAGAATTCCCTACCTCGATTCAACACAACGACAGTACCACCATGAAAATCGGATTGTTTTACGGTTCAACGACTTGCTACACCGAAATGGCAGCAGAGAAAATTCGCGGCATTATCGGTGAAGACTTGGTCGACATTCACAATGTGAAAGAAGCGCCTTTAAGCTTAATGGCAGACTACGATCTACTGCTGCTAGGGATCTCCACTTGGGACTTTGGTGAAATTCAAGAAGATTGGAATGAAATCTGGGATGACATCGCTACAACGCCCGTTCGTGGAAAAGTCGTGGCTCTGTTTGGGCTAGGTGACCAAGAAGGTTACGGTGAATGGTTCCTCGATGCGATGGGACTGTTGCATGATGAAATCAAAACCGCAGGTGCCCACCTCATTGGGTACTGGCCAAATGATGACACATACGAGTTTGAAGGCTCTAAGGCGCTGACCGAAGATAAAAGTCAGTTTGTGGGTCTTGCTCTCGATGAAGATTCTCAGTACGAACTGAGCGATGAGCGTATTGCAACTTGGGTTGAGCAAGTATTGATTGAATTCCAAGAGACGCTCTAATCATCAAGGTGACAGCGATTAAGAAAACAAGACGTTCATTCTGAAGACGCTGACCGGTCTGGTTCTGGTATAGATAGATAAATAAAAAAATCCCCGCGACTTAGTCGCGGGGATTTTTTACATCAAGGGCATCTTATGCCGACTCTTTGTTGAGCTCCACGCGAGGTGCACCGACAAAGAACATGCAAATAATCGCAGCCGCCGTTGGCAATAACCAACCCATGCCTACATCAAATAGAGGCAATACGCTGAATTTATCCACATTCACACCTGCAACCTTCGCACCATCGATCAGTGCAAATAGCAGCGAAACTAGGATAACAAAACGATAAGCAAAACGCGGATTTGGCAGCTTGCTACGTACAAAAGTCAATGCTACAAGCGCGATAGCGACTGGGTACAGTGCGAACAACACTGGTACTGACAGAGCGATCAGCTGAGAAAGCCCTACATTCGCTACTACAGCACAAGCAACGCCGTTGATCACAACCCATACTTTATAAGAAAGTGGGGTTAAGGTACTAAAGTAATCAGAACAGGCTGAAATAAGACCAATCGCGGTTGTCAAACAAGCCAGTAGAACAATCACTGACAATACAATTTGACCATATGGGCCGAAGAGCGACTGTACATACAAGCTTAAGATCACACCACCGTTATCCGCACCTGAAGCAACTGCTGAGCTTGTCGCGCCAAGGTAGAAAAGAGAAACGTAAACAAAAGCTAGACCCGCCGCCGCAATGCATGCTGCACTGATAAGATATTTGGCTGTCGGTGCTTGTTCTGTGATGCCTTTCTTGCGCAACGCATCCACAATCAGTACACCAAACATCAATGAACCAAAGGTATCCATTGTGTTGTAGCCCTCAAGGAAGCCTTTCTGCAGTGGATGAGTTAAGTACTCACCTTGCGCAGCCAGCATATCGCCTTGCGGGTCAACCACAACCGCAATTGCCAGAACAATGAGCCCCAAGAACAGAACTGGGGTTAATACTTTACCGATAATGTCGATCAGACGGCCTTGAGACCAAGCGAAAAACATTGCGATTGCAAAAAATAGGACCGAAAACAGCGTCAGATGCATTTGCGCCGCATCAACAAAGAAAGGCTTTACTGCCATCTCATACGCAACCAGACCGGTACGAGGCGCGGCAAATGCTGGACCGATAATGATAAAGATCAGTACCGCCATCACCATTGCACCTTGCTTAGGCAAGTCACGAGTCAGATCTTGCCATGAACCACCCGCCACGGCGATTGCCACGATGGTGATCAGTGGAAGGCCCACTGCAGTTAGTAGAAAACCTGTCATTGCTGGTAAAAGGTTGTCACCTGCGAGTTGCCCCGCTAAAGGTGGAAAAATGATGTTTCCAGCACCAAGAAAGAACGCAAATAGCATAAAGCCAAGCGCAATAATATCTGTTAGTTTTAACGTCTGCTTCACAGATAATCCTTAGAGTAGTAATTAAAAATGTTGTGTGTGCTTCTGCTTTTATAGCGGCCAAACGGTGAGCCAATCTATAAAATGAGGCGCGCATAATGACGAAATGCTCATCAATAGGCAACCTGTAAGTAAAAAACACTATATTAATTTACAAAAACAAATCAATAGTAGTGAATCATTCTAACAATAAATACTTATATAGCGTTTCCGTTTAAACATCAAAGGATACTTATCGTTAACAAGCAACACATAAAACCATACAATTGCACAACATTAGAGTATTCCCCTCAAAAACAGCACCTTAGAAAGATAAACATGAAGAGTAGCACGTCAAAAACTAAAGACTTTAAATTCAAGCAGTTCCAGATTTTTGGAGGATACACAGGGATGCCCGTGAGTACAGACGGGGTCCTTCTTGGTGCTTGGGCTCTTAATCCATACGGCTTGAAAGGAACATCTGAGTCGAAAAGTACATCTGAGGCGAAAGAGACATCGGTACCTAATGAGCAACCTCGCGCAATTTTAGATATCGGCACGGGCACTGGGCTCCTCACTTTGATGATGGCACAACGATTTGCTCGAGCCGACTTACACGCCATCGACATTGAGCAAACGGCTATCGACGCCGCACAACATAATTTTGCCCAATCGCCATGGGGAGAGCGCCTCACTCTGCATTCGGGCAGTGTATTAACCTATTCGTTTCCGATGTTGTTCGATCACATTGTTTGTAACCCTCCTTACTTCAATAACGGTGAGCAAACTCAAAACCATCAGCGAGCGACCGCGAGACACAGCGACCAATTACCTCACGGCGCATTAATTGATTGCTGCGCTCAGTGGTTAACGACACGTGGAAAAGCGAGTTTTATTCTGCCGATTGTGGAAGGCCGAGCATTTATCGAGCAAGCTGAACAGAAAGGACTTTATCTGTCTCGCTACTGTGAGGTCTCTCCTTCAGAGCGCAAACCTGTTCATCGCATCCTATTTGAATTAAGTAAACAACCTTCACCATTACACACTGATGCCCTCATCATTCATCACAACAACGGATATAGCGACGCCTTTACGGCGCTGACACACGACTTTTATCTTAAGATGTAGAAATAAGGTGTGATCCTAATCACCGATGGCACTATAATGCCTCCCCTTTATCGCTCTGTTGATCTGTGGAGAACATACTGTGATCAGAACTTTTGCTGACTTGGATCTCGATCCAAACCTACTTGAAGCTATTGAAGAAATGGGATATTCGCGCCCAACGCAAATTCAAGCCGAAGCCATTCCTCAAGCTTTGGATGGGCGTGATGTTCTTGCCTCTGCACCAACAGGCACAGGTAAAACGGCGGCGTTTGTCCTGCCAGCACTTCAGTACCTACAAGACTTCCCGCGTCGTAAGCCAGGGCCTGCACGCGTACTTATCCTGACGCCAACTCGTGAACTGGCCATGCAGGTTGCTGATCAAGCACGCGCTTTGGCAAAAAACACCAACCTTAATATCTTTACCATTACGGGCGGTGTTCAATACCAAGAGCACGCTGATATTCTCTCGACCACACAAGACATTGTCGTTGCGACTCCGGGCCGTTTGATGGAATACATTGAAGCGGAACGCTTTGATTGTCGTGCGATTGAATGGCTGATCCTAGACGAAGCAGATCGCATGCTAGACATGGGCTTTGGTCCAACCGTCGATCGTCTTTCAACGGAATGTCGCTGGCGTAAACAAACGCTACTGTTTTCTGCAACCTTGGAAGGCAAAGGCGTGGCTGGTTTTACCGCCGATCTTCTCAACAACCCAGCAGAAGTGGACGCGGAACCTTCTCGTCGCGAACGTAAGAAAATCTCACAGTGGTATCACCGTGCTGACGACATGAACCATAAGCATGCCTTGCTGAAACACATTCTTCTGGAGCAGGCAGAACGCTCAATCATTTTCTTAAAAACCCGTGAACGTCTTGCTGAACTGCGTTCTTACTTGGAAAGCGAACAGATCCCTTGCTCGTGGATCCAAGGTGAAATGCCGCAAGATCGTCGTAATAATGCCATCAGTCGTTTCCGTGATGGACAAGTCAATGTCCTACTCGCAACCGATGTGGCTGCTCGTGGCATCGACCTTCCTGATGTCTCTCACGTGATTAACTTTGATATGCCTCGCAGTGCAGATGTTTACCTGCACCGTATTGGTCGTACTGCTCGCGCAGGCAAAAAAGGCAATGCGGTTTCACTGGTAGAAGCGCACGATCAACCAATGATTGAACGTGTTGCGCGTTACGTTAAAGAAGAGATCAAAGAACGTTTTGTGAAAGACATGCGTCCGAAGCACAAAAAAGCGGTCTTTAAGAAGAAAAAGAAAAAAGACGACAGCAAAAAGAAAAGTGTTAAGAAGAAAACGAACGCCAAGAAAAAGAAATAAAGGGTATTCGTCGTTCTTCTGAACATCATACATAGAAAGGGCAGCTCAATGGCTGCCCTTCTTTTATCCGATAATCAGAGCCAATCAGTTTTGCTCTTCACGTTTAAAGACCATCTCCGTTGGCGTCGATTCTTCTTCAACAAAGTAATAACCCGCTGTATCGAACTTCGTCAGATCTGCCACACTCTCGATGCGATTTTCAATGATATAGCGTGCCATCATGCCACGAGCTTTTTTCGCGTAAAAACTGATGACCTTGTATTGACCATTCTTACAATCTTTAAAAATGGGAGTGATCACCTGCGCATCTAATTGCTTCGGCTTTACCGCTTTAAAGTATTCATTGGACGCAAGATTAACGAGAACGTTGTCCCCTTGCTGTTCGATCGCTTGATTCAGCTTGTCAGTGATCACCGAACCCCAAAACTGGTACAAGTTCGTGCCTTTCTCATTCGCCAGCTTCGTCCCCATTTCAAGGCGATACGGCTGCATTAAGTCTAACGGTTTCAACAAACCATAAAGCCCTGACAGCATGCGTAGGTGAGATTGCGCATAAGTAAAGTCCGCTTCCGTTAAGCTCTCAGCATCCAAACCGGTGTACACATCCCCTTTAAACGCCAAAATCGCTTGGCGGGCATTCTCTGTCGTGAACGTTTCACTCCACTCCTGAAAGCGGCCCACGTTTAAGTCTGCGATTTTATCGCTCACCTTCATCAGAGAAGCGACATCCGCAGGGGTCAACTTACGACAAACATCTATCAACTGTTTTGAGTATTCGATCAACTCAGGCTGAGTGTGAGTTTCTGTCGCTAAAGGCGATTCATAGTCTAAGGTCTTGGCTGGAGAAACAACGATAAGCATGACTTCACTTCCTAATTTTTATTATCCAATGCGTATTTTATCCAATGTATACTAGCTAGCACTGGCTTGATCATTACGACTGCTAAGATCAAAGAGTACAAAAAAAGCCGTGCAATGTCTGCACGGCTTTTTCTATCCTATCGATTGATAGAATCAATCTTTCTTGTTTTGATCCCAAATTCCATCTTCTAGCTGAGATTTCAGCTCAGGGAAATCATTAGAATCAAAAGTCGGAACTTTGCCTGCTTTAAGCTGAGCGTTGTAGTCTTTCGCTAGCTTAATCACAATTCCTGATAGCAAAATGATCGCAACCAAGTTCACGATGGCCATCAGACCCATCGACACATCTGCCAGTGCCCAAACGACAGGCAACGAAGCAACTGCACCGAACGCGACCATCGCCAATACTACGATTCGGAAAAGACCGAGACCTGCCTTGTGATTATGCTCAAGGAAAATCAAATTCGTTTCAGCGTACGAGTAGTTCGCAATGATGGAAGTGAAAGCGAAAAAGAAAATCGCAATCGCAATAAAGTGTCCACCCCACTCACCGACTTGCGAGCTTAAGGCCGTCTGAGTCAGTTCAATACCTGTAATTTCACCATGAGGGACGTACTCACCTGACATTAAGATAATGGCCACGGTTGCACTACAAATCACAATCGTATCGGTGAAAACACCCAGCATTTGAACATAACCCTGTGAAGCAGGGTGTGGCGGGTATGGCGTCGCAGAAGCCGCTGCATTTGGCGCAGAGCCCATACCAGCTTCGTTCGAGAAAAGACCACGTTTAATGCCGTTGATCATCGCTTGTGCAATGGCATAACCCAAACCACCCGCAGCAGCCTCTTGAAGACCAAACGCACTCTTAAAGATAAGCGTCAATACCGCTGGTAGCTTGTCTAAGTTAGTCACCATGATGAACAATGCAATCGCCAGATAAGCCAACGCCATAACCGGAACAATCAATTCAGCGGTGCGTGCAATACGTTTAATACCACCAAAAATCACCACGGCTGACAGTGCCACCACCCCAGCACCAACGTACATTTCTTCCCAACCAAACGCCGTTTTCATTGCGCTTGCAATTGAGTTTGCTTGTACTGCGTTGAACACCAAACCAAATGCGATGATCAAGAAGATGGAAAAAAGCACTCCCATCCAACGCATACCGAGACCTTTCTCCATGTAGTACGCTGGGCCACCACGGTAATTACCATCATCGTCTTTGGTTTTGTACAACTGAGCTAGCGTACTTTCCGCAAAGGAAGTGGCCATACCCAGCATCGCAATCAACCACATCCAGAAAATCGCGCCTGGACCGCCTGCCGTTAGAGCAACGGCGACACCCGCCATGTTACCTGTACCAACACGCGCAGCCAAACTCGTACAAAGTGCTTGGAAAGAGGAGATACCAGCTTTGTCTGCTTTACGGCTGTTCTTCAATACCGAGAACATGTGGCCGAAATGGCGAAATTGGATGAAGCCCAGTCTTACCGTGAAGTAAATACCGACACCAACCAAAAGGTAAACGAGAATCGAACCCCATAGGAGATCGTTCATCAAACTAATCAAATCTGTCATAGGAACCTCAAAGTGAGTTTGCGCTAGTTTATGCGTCCCAGCCATCCACTGAATAACCCGCCAAGTGTCAATGTGCTTGGCGCTCGTTTGCTATTTTTAGTGCCATTCAGAATCGTAAATGTCGCATCATGCATCCATCTTACGGACTAGCGTAATTTTTGACGGGCGGATAATGCAGTCATGCCAATTAAAAATCAATATGCACCACAATGCACTAAAATGTTATTTTTCACTAGAAAATCACCATTGATTAACATAAAGCGCAGGCAAACACCCAAAGAAATGCAACACAAACCAAACATAATGACAACATCCCGTATGGCAAAGGCTGTTCGCAAGTGTCATTCGGTAAAAAGCAGGGAAAAGCTTGTCAGGTAAGGCATTCCACCAATTAACTCATTTTATGTTAGTGGTTATTTCTTGCCGATTATTCATTCTTATCCTTATGCAACTCACCGTCAAAAAACAGAGTCCCCCCTCAAACAGCTTATTAACATCCTTATAAGTGCAATTTAATCGTTTAAATGAAATTGTTCGCTCAAAAAACAACCTAAATCACATTAAAAAAAGTGTGATTCCGTGTTCATTTTTCAACGTAAGTGTCATGTTACCGACACAAATGCGAAATGAATCAAAGTTAACCTCACAATATCTGTGGTACTTAAAAAGTCCACACGGACTCGTAAAACATGTAGGGGGTGGCTTATGGATGGCTTTCAACTAGACGATAATTTTGAGGCGGAACCTGTCTCAACACGAAAATCGCGATCGAAACCTGTCAAAAGAAAGTGGCGAGAAGTTGAAGAAATGCTTGATCGTCGCAGTTTGTTAAAGGAGTTACGTGAGCTGGACGCTTGCACCGATTATTCATTAGAAGATATCGAACTCTAATTTTGCTTGTAATAAGAAACTTAAAAAGGGTCTGTAGACCCTTTTTTCTTGCCTATTGAGCAGAACTGCATAGCCACTCAATATAAGTAAATTCATGCTTATTCAAATACTCTCATTGTCACTTTGCCTCACACGTTCCGCTAACTGGCGATAACGTTGATCAATCGTGTCACCAAAGACGGGATCGTCTTCATTTTCATGCCAAAGTGTTTCCACATGCTGCCAATCATCGATAGTAAATGCTTCCACGATTCGCGGAAATACTAGCCGCTCCTCAATTTCCAAGTGACGCCTTTGACGAACAAGAAAGGCTTCTAATTGCTCCACAAACACAGAATGTGGCACCACTGCATCTTTTAAGATCATGGTCAACGTCGTGGAAAATGCCCCGCTGAGTTCGGTCAGCGCAACGTGTTCCGCCTCCAAGTCTTCCACTCGCCCATCATGGTCATAATGCTTAATGTAGTGGTGATAAAGTATATCTTCTTTCGGATGGTGTACGCGCTCAGCATGGTGGATGAAATAATCCACCACTTCGGCAATTAAGCTGTAGTTCACGGCTTCTTCTTTCTTTAATAGCGAAAGCTTGCTTTGCAGTATGCCAAGTAAACGCACCATGTAACCATGTTCTCG
The DNA here is from genome assembly GCA_043422575.1 of bacterium sp. HQB-39. Classification (GTDB taxonomy): domain Bacteria; phylum Pseudomonadota; class Gammaproteobacteria; order Enterobacterales; family Vibrionaceae; genus Vibrio. The sequence goes on from JBHOHG010000003.1 coordinate 64,454, forward strand.
ATGAATCCTATCCAACATCATAACCCTAGCCTCCATTCACTTATCGTTATCCTATGTCACATCACGGCGCAGCAGGTTGAACTCAACGGCGTCCATAGCCGAACACTAAAAGTGACATATCTATACCCGAGTGACTTCCAGATGCCGTACTCAGAGCCTTGCATCTCGAATAAGTATATATCCATTTAAGCAGCATGGATTATTGATGCAGGTTCAGTGAGCCACCTAGAGTGTCGTTGGTAGGTGCCATTGAATAGGTGAACAGTCTTGCTGTTCAAGCAACCGGTTCGTTTGGGAGAAATGCCCACACCCGAAAAAGCCTCGATGTGCGGAGAGTGGTGAAGGATGGGGTGCCGTTAATACATGATGTTTATCACGATCAATAAAACGCCCTTTCTTTTGCGCGTGCGCTCCCCATAACAAGAACACGACCCCTTCCTGATGTTGGTTAATGGATTCAATAACGCGATCAGTAAAGGTTTCCCACCCTGATTTAGAATGAGAATGAGCTTTGCCTTGCTCTACCGTTAAAACCGTGTTTAACAACAGAACGCCTTGCTCTGCCCATGACTGTAAAAAGCCATGCGATGGGATCTCAAAACCGTCAATATCTTGAGCCAATTCTTTATACATATTGACTAATGAAGGCGGCGTTTTAATGCCCGGTAACACAGAAAAACAAAGACCGTGAGCTTGGTCTGGACCATGATACGGGTCTTGACCAAGAATCACGACTTTAACATCAGCAAACTCAGTCAATCGAAACGCATTAAACACATCTTGTGCAGGAGGGTAAATCGTTTTACCCATGCCTCTTTCTCGTTCAACAAACGCCATGGTTTCTTGAAAATATGGCTGCTGTTTCTCCGCCCCAATGACATCGTGCCATGTCAGTTCTTGAGTCATTCTGTGTTCCTATCATCTGTTTACGATTAAGGCAGAATATTATATACCCAAGTGACTTCAAGATTCAGCACTCTCTGAGCTTAGTCTCTTGAAGTCGCAGAGTTCTCCGCTTTGGTCTTCAATCAAGGTTTCGGCTTTTTGTGCATGGGAGGTAGCGGGGTTCGAAAATGTCCCTGCCCTGTCACATGGCGATTCGGTACAGGGAATCGAGATACCAAAGTCGTCTGATACGCTGAGATATGCACTTCTAAGTGAGTTGAACTGCTCATGGTTATTCTCCTTATTTGACGTTATTGAGAACATCCAAAAACAGTGCCAACCTCATTCGCGACCGATTTAATCCAATGATTCCGCGTGATACTTTCTTAACATCAAGATTTCTTGAGACCATATTTCGGGTTTGACTGTCTCTAATATAAGTGGGATACCATCAAAACGAGGATCTTTCGCAATATACTCAAAACAGCCCCAACCGATTTCTCCTTCGCCTAGCGCATCATGGCGATCAACGCGCTTACCAAGAGTCACTTTTGAATCATTAATGTGCATTGCTTTCAGATAGTGCATGCCAACAACTCGATCAAACTCAGCAAAGGTCTCATCACAAGCTTGATGGGTACGTAGGTCGTAGCCTGCTGCAAAGGTATGGCAAGTATCAAGACACACCCCCACTCGAGATTTATCTTCCACCTGTTCAATGATTTCTGCCAAGTGTTCAAAACGCCACCCTAGGTTCGAACCTTGACCGGCCGTATTCTCTATCACGGCGATCACGTCAGGGACTGCTTGATGAGCAAGGTTGATCGACTCAGCGATTTTAGCCAAGCACGCTTGCTCAGATATTTTTTTCAAATGGCTGCCGGGATGAAAATTCAGTAACTTTAACCCCAGTAATTGACATCGCTCCATCTCATCAATAAACGCCGCTCGTGACTTCTCCAACTTCTCTTCTTCAGGCGCGCCTAAATTAATCAGATAGGAATCATGAGGCAAAATGAAGTCTGGCTTGAAACCTAACATCTTGCAGTTGGCTTTAAAGGCCGATATCACTTTGGCTTCGAGTGGCTTAGCAACCCATTGGCGTTGATTTTTCGTGAACAGAGCGAATGCATTGGCTCCTATCTCTTTCGCTCGTAAGGGGGCCTGATCCACTCCCCCAGCAGCAGAGACATGCGCACCAATAAATTTGTTTCCCAATGGCCATTTTTTCATTGTCATTAAAATCACTTTCTACTTTCAGAATCGTTCTGCATCACGATAAATTCATCGATGCAGCGCAAATAAAACACCAATTTTGTAGTAAAATTACTACAAAATTGGTGTTTAACTATTTTTTATGATCTCAAATTTATTTGAGATCCCAGTCTATAAAAGGTTTTATTGATTTAACTCAATAAAATAACCATCACATTTTTAATGTTTTTAGTTGTTTTTTGACTTAAATCAATATTAATATAATGGGTATTGGTTATATATTACCCAGCTCGACGAAATTCGGAAATTAACACCAACTACCACTTATTGGACTAGGAGATAGTGATGATTCAAGGTATTCAAATTACTCAAGCAGCGAACGACGCTCTACTGAACTCTATCTGGCTATTGGACGGCGAGAAAAACGAAGCACGTTGTGTTGCTGCGTCTGCTGGCTATGAAGCTGATCAAGTTGTTGCAATCAATGAACTGGGCGAGTTTGAAAGTCGCGAAGTTGCCATTGAAGCAGCGCCACGCATTGAAGGTGGTCAGCACCTAAACGTTAACGTTCTAAAACGTGACACGCTAGAAGATGCAGTCGCTCACCCAGAGAAGTACCCTCAGCTAACCATTCGTGTTTCTGGTTACGCAGTTCGTTTCAACTCGCTAACACCAGAGCAGCAACGTGATGTTATCGCTCGTACTTTCACTGAAACGCTATAATTTCAGTCGAATTCGATAAAAAGCTTGGTCAGACATGGCCAAGCTTTTTTTTTTCACTCTCACTTCAGTGATACCGGCCCCTGTTATGGCGCATTTCTCTCAGATGGTGAACGGTTAAAAACCTGCGAGATCGTGGTCGGCTCAATGCGATGACGCTGTGCTTGCGCCGCTTCAGACCACCATACCAACTGGTTGAGAGTTCTCGCCATATATTCATCCCATTCGATTTGCTCTTCCTCACACTCAACGAGACCTTCTGGAGTGAAAACCTCTTGCGCTTTAGGCAGATGGATCATTGCGGAGACTGGCAAACACCCAAGTTCAGATAGAAAGGTTCTCATCGAGACAGCCGCTCTCGCTCCGCCCCATTGACCCGCAGAATAAGTGGTGATGGCACTGGGTTTAAATGAAAATATTGAGCTACCAAAGTGATTCAATAGATGTGCAAGTGCAGGGCTCATCGAGTGGTTGTATTCAGGGCTAACCATGACATAGCCATCGGCCAAACGAATTTTATCCGCTAATACCCGCAGCGCTTCAGGCACCTGCCTTCTCGAATAGGCAAATTCTGGTTTAAACACTTCACCTAATTCCAGATCAAGCGGATCAATGACTTCCACTGTGTGAGTCGGATGCCGTTGACTCATGACGCGCTGACAAGCCAGTGAAACTCGTTTGCCTAATCGAGCGGGTCTTGGTGGCGTACTTTCCCTCACAGACCCCAGAAAAATCAAAAAGTGCATGGCTATCCTCGCTCTTCACTCTGCTTTTTAGCAGCCATTAAAAAAGGTGAATGATCACTCATTCACCTTTTTAATTCAATCGACTTCAATCTATCCATTACATGGCGATTGGTGCTGTTACTGAACGCGACGCAGCACGGCTTTCAACGCATCAAAATCTGCATCCAGTTCTTCAGAAAGAAGCTCCATCGCGGCATGCTTCGCCAACGGCGCAGGCACTTCAATATCCGTTTCTAAAATCTCATCAACGACTTCTTTAAACTTCGCAGGGTGTGCCGTACAAAGGAAGAGGCCTGTCTCATCTGACGCTCGCTGCTCCTCCAGTACACGATAAGCAATAGCACCGTGTGGTTCACATAAGTAGCCTTGGTCATGGAGAGCCTTGACTGAATCTGCGCTTTCTTCATCACTTACCGCGCCTTTTCCTAAGGTCTCTAATCCCCATTCTTTCACGCGGCACAGCTCTTCAATACGTGGCCAGTTGTTTGGTTGACTGACATCCATCGCATTAGATGTTGTCGCTACCGTAGGTTTTGGCTCCCATTTCCCTGTTTCAAGATAACGAGGCACAGTGTCATTCGCGTTCGTCGCTGCAATGAAACGTTTGATTGGCAATCCTAAAGCTTTCGCTAACAGGCCTGCCGTCAAGTTACCAAAGTTACCACTTGGGACTGAGACGACTAAGTTTTCTCGCTCTGCTTTACTCATTTGCGCCGCCGCTTCAAAGTAATAACAGATTTGCGCCATCAAACGACTGATATTGATTGAGTTTGCTGAGTTCAAACCAATCTCTTCACGCAACGCCGCATCATCAAATGCCTGTTTCACCAGCGCCTGACACGCATCAAAATCACTATTGATTGCGACAGTATGGATATTTTTGCCTAACGTACAGAAAAGCTTTTCCTGAAGTGGGCTGATTTTCCCTTTAGGGTACAGAATCACAACATTAATGTTTTCCATGCCATAAAACGCATGAGCGACCGCCGCCCCAGTATCACCCGACGTTGCGGTAAGAATGGTGATCTTACCGCCATCAGACACTGCAGCAAGCGATTGAGCCATAAAGCGACCGCCAAAATCTTTAAATGCTAATGTTGGACCATGGAAAAGCTCCAGCGCATACACTCCATCTTTAACTGATTTGATCGGTGCCGGAAATTGGAACGCGGCATCAACAAGCGTATTCACTTGTTCTGGCGACAGTTCATCTCCGATCAATGCAGAGAGAATCTTTCCGCTTCGAGTGACGAAATCTTCAGATAACAGCGCATCGATGTCATCAAACTTTGGCAGTTGCTCTGGGAAAAACAACCCTTGGTTACGACCGAGACCTTGGCGAACGGCTTGACCAAAGGAGACTTGCTCGTCATTTTCTTTTATGTTGTAAAGCTTCATAGTGAACTTCCTGTCGCGATTGATCCATGTTTGTCTAACTGACAAACATGGACGAATCCTTCTTCATTTTGTACGTAATTCTTTTGTAGCCACTGAGCCACTCGCTCAGCAACGTCTTTCTCTTTGCAGATACTAAACAGAGTCGGGCCACTGCCCGAAATCCCGGTTGTTAGTGCACCCGCAGTGGCTGCATATTTTCGTGCATCTGCAAAACCAGGTAACAGCTTTTCACGGTACGGCTCCGCAATCACATCTTTAATCAGCTTCGCTGCTAACTCAGGTTGCCCAGAGTGACACGCGTGGATAAATCCTGCAAGGTGACGCCCATGAGCAATCACATCTTGACGGCGATACTGCGAGGGTAAAATCTCACGAGCTTCAGAGGTAGACACCTTTATGCCAGGGTAAGCCATCACCCAATACCACTCTTCAAAGCAAGGAACTTCTTGACTGATGATGCCCAATTCTTCCAGCATTAGCTGTAAGCCACCTAAGTAACACGGCGCGACATTATCGTAGTGGATTCCGCCAGAGATCTTGCCTTCCATCTCCCCCATGAGAGCGAGCAACTCCATCTCGTTAAGCGGTTGACCATGAAAACGATTCAGCGCATCCAACGCCGCAACGATAGAGCAAGCACTAGACCCTAAACCAGAACCGATCGGCATGTTCTTTTCAAGCGTCATTTCGAGATCAAGTAAGACTTGCCCTTTTTTCTTCAACTCACGCGCAAATACCACCCAACAATCATAGACGATGTTCTCTTTGGGCTCGGAAGGTAGCTTACTGACAAAGTGACCTGCTGTTTTCAGGGTAAAAGGAGCTTCGCCAGCAGACACCTTAACTCGGTCGCCAAGTAAAGTGCCATCGATAGGCGATATCGCCGCCCCTAGAACATCGAAACCCACACTAACATTGCCGATTGACGCCGGTGCATACACCACCACATCCATACCACGACTCATACTTATACTCCTAATTTCCAGCCTAACGTACGCATGACGTCTGCGAAGACACCAGCCGCCGTCACTTCTGTACCTGCACCGTAGCCACGAAGCACGAGCGGGATTGGCTGATAATAACGGCTATAGAAGGCCAGTGCGTTTTCACCGTCTTTTATCTTATACATAGGATCATCGCCATCGACCGCAGCGATGGACACACGGCACTTCCCATCTAAGATTTCACCGACGTAACGCAGTACTTTGCCCTCTTTGGCTGCTTCCGCTGATAAGTTTTGGAAATATTCATCCGCTTCAGGAAGGCGAGCCATGAACTCTTCCACACTGCCCGAATCATCAAAACCCGGTGGCAGCGCTTGATCAACGACGACATCTTCAAGCTCAAGGTTCATTCCCGCCTCTCGAGCCAGAATCAATAACTTACGCGCCACATCCATACCAGAAAGGTCATCCCTTGGATCCGGTTCCGTGAAGCCATTGTCTTTCGCGATATTCGTTGCTTGGCTGAGGGTCATCCCTTCATCAAGCTTGCCGAAAATGTAAGAGAGTGAACCCGATAAAATACCGTTGAATTTCTCAAGTTCATCCCCTGCAGAAATCAGGTTTTGTAAGTTTTCAATCACAGGCAGGCCCGCTCCTACCGTCGTTTCATACATCAATTTACGACGTGAGCTACGTGCAACATCGCGTAACTGATGGTAGTAGGCCATGCTTGAGGTATTGGCTTTTTTGTTCGGTGTGACGACATGGAAGCCTGCGGCAAGGAAATCAGCGTATTGCTTCGCAATCTCCTCACTCGAAGTACAATCGACTAAAACAGGGTTTATGATGTGATTACGTTGCACCAAAGAGATTAAGCGCGCGAGGCTAAACTCTTCAGTCGCAGCATTCATGCGATCACGCCAATGCTCTAAAGGCAGACCTTCACTGTCTAGTAACAGACCTTTGCTGTTTGCAAGGCCGCATACTCGAATCACAATGCCTTTCTCAGCTAATTTGACCTGCTGACGCTGAATCTGGTCCACCAGCTCACCGCCGACACCACCCACACCGACAACAAAAACATCAAGGAAATGTTTGGAGTTAAACAGGTTCTCGTGACACGCTTTCACCGCTTCAGACACTTTATCTTCTGGGATAACCGCTGAGATAGCGCGCTCGGAGGAACCTTGAGCAATAGCAACAATGTTGACATTCACTTCCGCAAGAGAAGAGAAGAACTGCGAGGCGACGCCACGAGAGGTTCTCATACCATCCCCCACTAACGTGACGATCGACACATCATCAATGAATTCAACAGGCTCAAGCAGACCATCTTTTAATTCAAGTTCGAAGGCTTCAGAGAGCACTTGTTGCGCTTGGGCTTTGTCCGCCGCTTCAATACAGAAACTGATGCTGTACTCAGAGGAAGACTGGGTAATCAGCACAATGGAAATGCCTGACGAAGACATCGCACCGAAAACGCGACTTGCCATGCCGACCATGCCTTTCATACCTGGACCAGAGACGTTCACCATGGTTAAGTCACCCAGCGTCGTTATCCCTTTAATCGCAAGGTTATCTTCACCTGTATCTTGCCCGATCAGCGTGCCTGCACCCTGTGGGTTAAAACTATTTTTAATTAAGCAAGGGATATGGAATTGAGCAATAGGGGCAATGGTCTTTGGATGCAGCACTGATGCGCCGAAGTAAGACAACTCCATTGCTTCTTGGTAGCTCAAGGATTTCAGTAAACGAGCATCAGCCACCAAACGAGGGTCGCAGTTGTACACGCCATCAACATCCGTCCAAATTTCACAACAATCCGCACGAAGACAAGCAGCCAATACAGCGGCTGAATAATCCGAACCATTACGACCTAAAGTGACCAGTTCGCCTTTCTCATTCCCCGCAGTGAAGCCCGGCATGATGTTAACGTGTCCACTTGGGAGAGGTTGACGGCGGAAGTTTTGGGTCGAAACTTCAACGTCTACCATGGCTTCTAAATGGTCACCATTGGCGTATAAATATTCGACAGGATCAATCAGATTAGCCGCTTGACCTTTCGCTTCAAGCACCGCCTTCATGAGCTGAATAGAAATTCGCTCACCTTTACTAATAATGCGAGCATTGACGTTCTTAGGGCACATACCTAGCAGGCTGATACCGTGCACGAACTGACGCAGATGTGACAATGACGTATGAACTTGCTCATCAAATGCCTTGCCATCAATATTTGGAACCTGCTGCTTAATATCAGCAAACAGTTTATTGAATGACTCTTCTAGCTCACTCAGTTGTAGCTCCGCTTGACCATGTGCCAAAGCATTATCGATCACCGAAACCAACTTATTGGTTGTTTTGCCTGGTGCAGAGAGGACAACGGCTACCTCTTCTTGCTGTGCATTGTTAGCAATGATACTTGCTGCTCTTAAAAAGCGATCAGCATCGGCTAATGATGATCCCCCAAACTTTAAAACTCGCATCCCTTCCTCCGAACGATTTAACGCGGGTATAAAAAAAGGCCTGTATCTGTTGGGATACAGGCCTTTTTTTGAATTTGTTTCGCTCAGCAGCCTGCCCCAACAATAGCGATGTCGGTAATAATAATGGTGGTGGTCATTACTAGGTGGCTGCGTGTCATATTCTAATAAATATTCAATTGATGATTGTGTTTGCTTCCCTTTACATTTACCGATTTTCGTCGCCTGAGTCAACAAAAAATGTGGTTAAAAGTAAATCAGTCGGTAAAAGTGCGTTTAATCCTCCATCGGATCGTCGAGTTTTGAGTTCAATCGAATTTATCAATGAAAGCAATTACATAGTACTTACATGATAAAAGCTTCCACACCTAGCACATCTTCATCGCAAAAAATGTGCTTTACTGTTTGTATAATAAATCAAGAAAAACGATTAGGTGGTGGTGATGAAAACAAGCATAGTATTGCTGCTATCTTGCATTGGCGTGTCCAGTGTGGCTTTAAACAGCCACGCAAGTGAGCTGCCTTTCTTACCGTCCCATAACGACAAATCCCCTCATAAACTGTTTCTTCACAGTGAAACAGAGAATGCCGACTATCGCTTTGATGTCTGGCATGTAGAAGGCGGCTACTCGTACAATGTCTTCGATTCGATTGATTTGTATGTCGGTGCTCGTGTGAATAACTCAGAGCATTACAGTAGTGGTTTTCTCAGTGGAGTCAGCTACCAATTGAATGATAAAATCATGTTCAAAAGTACGCTCCACTCCTTTAAAACCGAAGACGATTCACTCTATCTGAACAAAGACGTCGACGTCATCTCAGCGGAAGTATCCAGCCGAGTTCAGCTATCAGAAAACCTCGATATTCACGCAACGTTAGATTACCAAGAGTGGCAACAAGGTGTCGAAGTGGGGATAGGCTTCCGCTTTTGAGACATAGACTTCCGCTTCAAAAGCGCTTTATCACTTAGAAAGAGCTTAATCACTTAGAAAGAACTTTGCCTCTATATGAAAAACACTTCGCCTCTTCGAAAGCACGTTGGTATTTGACTGTAAAGATCAGATAACTATCACAGAAAGAGAATGAGTCCCCTCACCGAAACAGTGAGGGGGCAGTGATGATTAGAACGCAAGAGCATGCTTGGCAATGAGTACACCATTCCAGTCCGCGTAGAGGTAGTGCCCAGGTTGAACCATCTGGTTCTGCATGGTGAGAGTCACATTGACCTCCCCTGCTCCTCGTTTCTCCGTTTTAAATGGGCAGGCTCCAAGCGCTTTGACACCTAGATCCATTTGAGACATTTGCGCAACATCGCGTACCGCGCCATAAATAACGACGCCTTCCCAACCATTTTCAATGGCTTGAATGGCAATTTGATCCCCCATCAAGGCGCGTTGGCACGAGCCATGACCATCAACGACCAAAACCTTACCTTGCCCATCGGTAGCCAGGGTCTCCTTGACCTTGGAATTATCGTGATAACACCTCACCGTAACGATCTCACCGCTGAATGCTTCTTTACCGCCATAACTTTGCAAAGGTAAATTGAGCAATTCAACTTGGTCTTCGTATTTATCACAAATATCTGGGGTTATGTCTTTCATAGTTCCTCCTTGAAGTATGAGTTATCCGATCTCAGTGAAATAATGAGGATCCAATAACCGTTAATTTGTTACTTGAGCTGGGAACGAATATCTCCTAAATGCTGCTCTTTATTATCCGCTAGACAAGAAATCAAATAGAGTTGATTATTCTTTACGTAGTAGATCGCAAACTGCTTAAATTCACGTGCTAATAAAATTGCTTCATTTTTAGACATCACCACCGCAAAGCTTTCTTCCATCCAATCGCTTCTGCGGTCCCCTACCGCCACACCACAGTAGGGATATAGTGTAAGTCTAGACTCTAATTCTTGGTTATTTATGCAATTTTCGCGTTCTGTTAACTTTTGGCTTTTTGGATTGAAAGCAGTAATAATTGCGTATTCATCATGTTGCCATTTGCTGTGAAAATCAAAATAAGAGAGTGAATATGCATCCCATAGTTCAGCATCAACACTCAATTTACTGTTTTGTATCATAATTGTTTTACTATTGATAACGGTTACATTTGTTCAATTGACATAAATCAACAAAGTGCTCGGATTTAACATCATGCCGTTGTTAGCATGGTGTTAACATTATAGAATTCGTTCAAAACCATAGGTTTGTTTACCTTTAATTACGTCATACACTTGAATGATTAAAGGTAAACAATGCCTATAGAATAATGATTTAGCAGCAGGACGCTGCGTCTTTTGGCAGACCTCCACGGAGGGCGGATAACGAAAGAAGTGTTTTTTTGATGACTTTGCTTTATTATCAAAATCACATTACCTGTATGTTATATTTTTGCCTAGAATTTATTCTATTAGCACAACTTTGTCACAAATTTAGGTACCGCCAATGCAAACCCCGCAGATTCTTATTGTTGAAGATGAGCAAGTCACTCGTAACACTCTTAAGAGTATTTTTGAAGCAGAGGGATACGCTGTTTTTGAGGCCAGTGATGGCGAAGAAATGCACAACGTGCTAGCTGAGAACACGATCAATCTAGTGATCATGGACATCAATCTTCCTGGTAAAAATGGACTTCTTCTTGCTCGTGAACTTCGCGAGCAAGCGAACGTTGCACTGATGTTCCTAACGGGACGTGATAACGAAGTCGATAAGATCCTTGGTCTTGAGATCGGTGCAGATGACTACATCACGAAACCTTTCAACCCTCGTGAACTGACGATTCGTGCTCGTAACCTATTAAGCCGTTCAATGAGCACTAATGGTACTCAAGAAGAGAAGCGCAGTGTTGAAAAATACGAATTCAATGGATGGATTCTGGATATTAACAGCCGTTCATTAGTTAGCCCACTAGGTGACAGCTACAAACTGCCACGCTCAGAGTTCCGTGCACTGCTGCATTTCTGTGAAAACCCAGGCAAGATCCAAACCCGTGCGGATCTACTAAAGAAAATGACTGGCCGTGAGCTGAAACCGCATGACCGTACTGTCGATGTAACAATTCGTCGTATTCGTAAGCACTTTGAGTCGGTCTCTGGTACGCCAGAAATCATTGCGACGATTCACGGTGAGGGATACCGCTTCTGTGGTGATCTTGACGAGTAATCGCATCTCGCAACAACGCAAATCATAAGGGCAGCTCACGCTGCCCTTTTTGTTGCCACCAAATGGCGAATTGATAACGGTATCGTTCGTACTTAATACTTAGAAAACCGTATCAATGGATACTTTTCTCTCAACCAACCAAGCCACTTGGCCATTTTGTTCGACTTCTACAGCAATATCGACTGGCTGCTCGATATCCAGCTCCATCTGCCATACAAACGCCACTTCCCAGTGATGCTCATTGTGCGAGCGTAATTCCAGCAAATCTCCTTCAATCAGCCATTCACGCTCTCCTTGGCGGATGATCAGCTGTGTTGCGGTTAAATGAGCATCAAGCTGACTGTCGGAGGTTAAGTACAGCGCCCCATGTAAGTTCTGGTCTTGAACTTCACCGATGGTCGGCATCTGATTGATCCAGAGGTTACTCTTCAGTTCGATTGTGGTGCTTGCCATTACGACCTGATTGTCTTGCTGCCAACCAATCATCGATTCAGGCTCTGTTGATGCACACCCTCCTAATAGCGCGAGGGTTAAAAGTGCAATAGCGTGCTTTTTCATGTTATCCCCTTTGTTGCAGCCAAGTTCGTAGCACTACAATATCATTGTGATATTCATTTTTTATTTCTTCGACCCAATCTTCAATATTTTGCCACCAAGCAGGCAGATCTGGGCTTTGACCTTTTTGAGCCACACTTTGAATGCGCTTCAAACCAATGGAACCTGCCGCTCCTTTGATTTTATGCGCTTCTGAAACAATGCCATCTTGATCTTTCGCGACCATATTGGAATCCAAAATTTCAATATAGCCCGGCATCATCTCTTCGAACATCGTAATACTGTCTAATACGGGTTGAGCACCCACAATATCAACATATGACTCTAGCATCTCTAAATCTAATACTGAGGTATCTAACGAATGACTCACTTCCTCTTTCGGCACAGTCATCTCACTCTCCTCGGTTTGGTTAGAAGATTCTGGGAAAAACTTGTCGATCACTCCTTGTAAGGCTTGGACCGCCAGCGGTTTACTGATTGCTTCGTCCATCCCTTGGGCAAAGTATTCTTGCTTGTCTTTTAATACATTTGCCGTTAACGCAACCAATGGCGGTAAAGCTCTGTACTGCTCGCGGAAATGTTGAGCGACATCGAACCCAGTCATATCCGGTAGCTGAATATCAAGTAGGGCGAGATCAAATTGGTTCGGATCGAAAGCTTCTATCGCCTCTTGCCCTGTCATCGCCACCGTCACGTTATGCCCCAAGCTCTCTAACAAGGAGCGCGCCACCGTCACGTTAAGCGCGATGTCTTCCACCATAAAGACATTCAAGGCGAGCTGAGGATTCGGTGTGATACCCACTTGTGGTGTGTTTTCCAAAAGTGGTACACGGATATTGACCGTGAAAGTACTCCCAAACCCTTCTTCACTGGTCACCGTGATATCTCCGTCCATCATATTGATCAGCTGTTTGGAGACCGCGAGTCCAATCCCTGTCCCTACCGCATGCAGGTTATCCTTACCTGATTTCACTTGATAGTACATGGCAAAAATCTTATCGACTTCCGATTCAGGGATCCCTATGCCACTGTCTTCCACTTCCATCATGATGTGCACATGGTCATTTTCGATATCCGCACTCACGGTCAGAACCACTCCCCCTTCTTTGGTGAACTTCATGGCATTGCTGACCAAGTTCCAAATAACCTGACGCAAACGGGTCGCATCGACCTCAATGGCCAATGGCAGATCTGTTAATCGTTCAAGATCGAACCTTAATCCTTTCTGCTCAGCCATCAAGCCAGCAATGCTCTCGATCTCCGTGACAAAGTCTTCAAAATTCAAAGGCTCAGGAAGCAGCTCCAGCTTACGACGGTCAAACTTGTCCATATCAATAATGTCATTGAAGATATTGCCAAGAGTAATGGCACTGACATTAATGGTTTGCATGTGCCTGCGCTGCTCTTCGGAAAGTCGGCTATCTAGCAACATTCGACTCAAACCGACAATGCCATTCAATGGCGTTCTTAATTCGTGACTAATGGTCGAGATAAAAGTGGTTTTATCGCGACTGGCTTTTTCTAAAGATTCCTCATGACGCTTACGCTCCGTGATGTCACGGCCAAAACCCACTAAGCCAAGGTGACGCCCTTCTTTGCTGTAGAATGGCACTTTACGTAACTCAAAGTAATGTTTACGCCCATCAGGATATTCAAGCCACTGTTCGTAAGTGATGGCTTGATTGTCAGCAAATACCGTTTGGTCTGTATCAACAATCTGCTGTGCGACCTCTTTGCTGTACACTTCCCACGGCGTTAACCCCACCAACTGACTCTCTTTACGCCCCGTCAGCTCTTCCATCGCGCGGTTACAGCCGGAGAACAGACCTTCCGCATTTCGGTAATAGATCAAATCGGGGGAAGCATCGATAAACGAACGCAGCAGTGCGGTTCTTTCCGCTAATTCCAATTGAGTTCGTTCACGTTGAAACACTTCATTTTCAAGATCAATCATGGCCTCTTCACGGGCCGATTCCGCCTTAATACGCTCTTCAATCTCTTGATTCAACTTAGTGATGTTTTGCTGCAATTTGTAATTCAGTTCTTGGTCACGTGAACGCATGTCTTTCAATTTAGAGACCAACTTAGACAGACGCTGACGCGACTCTTCCAGCTGATCGACCACAACAGACAAGAAATAGACAGCCCAAGGAGTGATAACCAGACCAAAGAATACGGAACGGACAATATCAATATCATCCACTCGACCCTTTAACGCTAAGGTGATACCAACTTGGACCACAACGGCCAGCGCCACCAGCGCCAATGCAAGAAGAATAGAAAAACGAACGATGCCAAGTTTAACCAATAGGTCAACATAGTACTGGGCGAGGTTCTTCATGGGTGTCATGTATTGCTCCCGAAGAAAATAGATGGCGGCATTAGGATAACGACACCGCCAAACAACTGAATAATGTGGAATGGACTCGAAAGGACATGCAGAAAGGCAAACGTCACACTGCACACATGGCACTTGCAGAGCCTTGAATTCCCAGTAGTTAGTGTAACCTGTTTACGTTACGTGAGTAAGATTTCAAGCGAAGCCAGTTCACAAATTACTGGACAGAATTCGGATGAATACAGGTTTGATTACGTCCATTGGCTTTGGCTTGATATAACGCACTGTCAGCCAAAGCAACCGCCATCTCAGGGTCATCATGCGGTTGTGGTATATGGGTAATCACACCGATACTGATCGTAATATGTTCACTGATCTGCGAAGCGGCGTGGTTTAACGCCAGCGAGATTAGAGCGTCATGAATGCGTTGTGCGACTTTCTCAGCGCCTTCACTGGTCGTATTAGGCAAAATAACCGCAAACTCTTCTCCTCCATAACGCGCAACACAGTCTGATGATCGGTTGACTACTTGGGTAAAGGTCTTTGCCACCGCGATCAAAGCCTCATCGCCTTTCTGATGCCCATAATGATCATTAAAACCTTTAAAGAAATCGATATCACACAGCATGACGGTCAGAGGCAACTTCTCTCGCGCATGGTGATGCCATAGCACATGCAGCTGCTCATCGAAACGACGTCGATTCGCCACCTGAGTTAAGCTGTCCATAAAGCTCAATTTCTCTAACTCTTGGTTTGCCGCTTCCAGCTTTTGCTCTGCAAGATAGCGCTCCGAAATGTCACGAGCCATGATCAGCACGCCATTAGTGCCAGAGGCAGGGTCGCGAAATGGAGACTTCACCACGTCATACCACGTATAACCGCCATCACTGCCTTCGACCTTATCGATGTAACGTAGAGACTTACCTTCGTGTAACACCTGACTGTCGGTATCAGACAAACGGGAGTAAACATTATTCGGCAAGATATCTTGCAGGCGGTGCCCTATCAGATCATCCACATCCGTCAGACCAAGAGCGATCGCAAAAGGTTTATTACACGCTTGATAGACCATGTTTTCATTGAATATCCCGATAGAGTCCGGACTGGCTTCCAGAATGTTTTGTAAGATGGTATCACGCTGAGCCAACGCCACTTCCGTATCGCGACGTCGCTCCATCTCATCACGTAAGTTTTGCTGAATTTTATGCCACTCAGTGACGTCATGGCTGATCGATAGCGTGCCAATGGAGTTACCCGATTCCGACATGAGATTGCTTTGGTGAGTTTCTAATAGACAGCTACGCCCTTGCGGATCGGTCGTCCATCGCCGTTTCGTTGAACGCGCTTTATCTTCCGCATCCAATTTGATGTCGGCTTCATCTCGACGCCCCTGCCAAAACTGATCATGCGCTCGATTCGTCGCAATAAGACGACCATTATTGTCTTTCACAAAAATCAGCTCTGAAAGCGAATCGATCGCCGACTGCGCAATGCTGAGCTTTTCAATCTCTTTGCGGTACTCTCGATCCGAGGCTTGGCGAGGCTCGGCATACACCAGCCACACTCGTTTACCACGATAAATGGTTCTGCGGCCAGAAAGGGAAACTTTACTGTTCTTACTTTCTGATAAGGGCCAATCAAATTCTTGCTGTTGGAAATACCGACTGGAATAGGCATCAAGGAAATTAAGCAGGATCTCGGGGGTCAGAGCGACAGGGTAATAAAAACTGGAGCCAATCGATCTCACTCCCAGTAACTGCATGCCTTGGCGATTAGAAAGCAGCAGTCGTCCACTGCTCGCTTCCACCATCAGCAGTGCCGAAGGGGTATCTTTTACGATGTTCTCTAACTCGTGCTGGAAACGGTAGTAGATAAAAGCAAGCACGATCATCGCGATAAACGCCAAGATAATACTCAACCCGTAATTATATGTACCGTCCCAAAGCCAGCCCAGCAGCTGCTCCATATCGATTCCCTAACAATGAACTTGATGACATACCCAAGTCGCTTCAAGATGCCGCGTTTAGACTCCCTCTTTCTATGAAGACAAGAACTAAAAAACAAGAGCTATAAAGCAGACTCTATTAAGCAATGCTTTGCTAGCCAATGCTTTGCTAGGCAGCCAAGCCGTCATCGCTGAACCGAGCATCTCGAGGTTGCTTGGGTATTAATATATCATTCTATCAATTGTCATTCTGCTTTTAGTTGTGGTTTCGCGTAAACAAATGGATTCCCGAGACGACTGCCTTGCCCCCCCAACTGATTTAAGTTGCGACCAATCTCGGTCATCGCTAACCAACGGTTTTCACACCACATTGGAGCTAGCAACGTCGGCGGCCTTGCAGAGCTACTTACACGATGATAGACCACTTCAGGAGGAGTCATGCGTATCATCTCTCCCGCTATCTCAACGTACTCATCCAATTCAGGAGCGGATAATCGCCCTGCTCGCCAAGCTCTTGCCATCGTGCTGCCTTCCACAATATGTAGACCATGCAGCTTGATGCCATCGGTACCAACAGCGATCACCTGTTCTAAAGTTGCGTAATTATCTTGCGCAGTTTCATTCGGCAAACCGACAATCAAATGGGTACAAACTTTGATGCCCAAGGCTCTCGCCTTCTTTGTGATGGCCGCGTAACACGCAAAATCGTGGCCTCGATTAATCCGTTTCAAGGTGACGTCGTGGGCAGTTTGTAAACCTAATTCCAACCAAATTTCGTAGCCTTGTTGAACATAGTTGGATAACAATTCCAACACAGAATCAGGCACACAGTCAGGGCGAGTTCCCACACATAAGCCGACTATATCGGCAGTTTTTAGTGCTTCTTCATACATGTTTTTGAGCACTTGAACTTCAGCGTAAGTACTGGTGTAAGCTTGGAAATAAGCGAGATACCGTTTCGCTCGGGTCACTTCCCCAGCGCGCTGTTGGAGTTGCTCTTTAATGCTTTTCACTTGCGCCTGTTCATCTGCGAACGAAGCAACGTTACAGAATGTACAACCACCTCTTCCTATCGTGCCGTCGCGGTTCGGGCAGCTGAAGCCGCCATGCAGGGTTAATTTATGGACTTTCTCTCCATATCGACGCTGTAAATCTTGACCAATTGTGTTAACTAATTCGTGTAACTGCATCCCACCCACCAAGTGAAAATGATAATTAAAATCATTTCCATTTCTGTAACAAAATTACAATACTGCAAGTAAAAATCAGGCAGCATAATCCAAACAGATCTATAGCGACCTATCGCAAATCAATAAATATTCAAAAAATGGGACAAATTTGCGTATTGTTGCGCTTTTGTTACTTAAATAACTCAGTGTTCAATAAAAAAACTATGAGTGAATGGTTACTTTTCGTTGCATTGATGACAAATTAGATTGTAGGATACTTACACAAGACCCTACTGAAATATTGGGTTTTTAACATCGCCAAGCATGGGTGATGTGGTGAATTTCCTGTCTTACCAAACAAATCACTATCACGTGAGCATTAAAACTGGGAAATCACCAAGGATTGTTTTTTTCGCAAAATTTTTCCTGCGAAAGACGGAAAGGAATCAAAGCTGTTCTGCCGTGAACAGTGGCGAATCGCACTATTAAAAGGAAGAGTCGCTGGATGAACTCACATAGAGTCGTACCAGCGTCCAATTAACTGGAAGGATGTAACTATGACAGATAGAGAGCATAGTACGCAGGGTCTTTATACTCCTGAATTGGAGCATGATGCCTGTGGTATCGGTTTTGTTGCTCATCTTAAAAACCGCAAATCCCATGATGTCGTCACCCAAGCACTTGATATGCTGGCTCGAATGGAGCACCGTGGCGGACAAGGCTGTGATCCTTGCAGCGGTGATGGCGCGGGTATTTTGTTGCAAAAGCCCCATGAGTTTCTACTCGAAGAAGCGGTCAAATTGGGCTTAAAACTGCCATCATTTGAGAAATATGGCGTTGGTGTTGTTCTGTTTCCTAAGGATGAACATAAACGCGCGCAATGCCGTGATATTTTAGAGCGTAATGCTAAGCGTTTGGATCTCGACGTCATTGGCTACCGTGTGCTACCGACCGATAACTCGATGATCGGTGACGATCCACTCAGTACAGAGCCACAATTCGAGCACGTATTTGTCACGGGTGGACCAAGCACCTCCCCTGAAGAGCTCGAACGAAAGCTGTATGTCCTGCGTAACTACACTGTTCGTGTTTGTCTTGAGAGTGTTTCGAATATTGGGGACGATTTTTACATCAACTCAATGTCGTATAAGACCTTAGTTTACAAAGGTCAGCTCACCACAGAGCAAGTCCCTCAGTATTTCTTGGACCTTCAAAATCCAACCATGGTGACTGCCCTAGCTTTGGTGCACTCGCGATTCTCAACCAATACCTTCCCGAAATGGCGACTGGCTCAACCTTTCCGTTACATCGCCCACAATGGTGAAATCAATACCGTTCGCGGTAACCTCAACTGGATGAAAGCGCGTGAAGCGATCATTGAATCGGATCTCTTCTCGCAAGCTGAAATCGACATGCTTCTGCCTATCTGCCAAGAAGGCAGCTCAGACTCATCGAACTTCGATATGGCACTAGAACTCTTAGTGCTGTCTGGTCGTAGTTTGCCGCATGCGTTAATGATGATGATCCCTGAAGCATGGCAAGAAAATAAAAACATGGATCCAACGCGTCGTGCTTTTTACCAGTACCACGCCAACATCATGGAACCATGGGACGGCCCTGCATCGGTGTGTTTCACTGATGGCGTTCAAGTGGGTGCCACTCTTGACCGTAATGGTCTACGCCCATCTCGCTATACCGTGACGAAAGATGACTTCTTAGTGATGGCCTCTGAATCAGGTGTGGTTGAAATCGCGCCTGAAAACGTCGAGTTCCGTGGCCGTCTGCAACCGGGGCGTATCTTTGTGGCCGACCTAGAGCAAGGCCGCATCATTTCTGATGAAGAAGTGAAAGACAGCATTGCCACCGCTCAGCCTTACCAGAAGTGGGTTGAAGAGAACCTACTGAACCTGAAGAAGCTTCCTGAAGCGGATAACGCTCACAGCCAGCCAACACCAGAGCGTTTACTGCATCGCCAACAGTCTTTTGGTATCACAAGCGAAGAGGTCAACGAAATCATTGTCCCAATGGCCAATGACGGTAAAGAACCGCTTTCTGCTATGGGGGCTGACTGGCCACTGGCCGTGCTGTCTCATCAGTCTCAACACCTTTCCAATTACTTTAAACAGCTTTTTGCTCAGGTAACGAACCCACCGATCGACCCGATCCGTGAGCGCATGGTGATGTCACTCAATACCTACCTAGGTAAAGATCAGAACTTACTCGCCGAATCACCGGTTCACTGTCGTAAAGTCGAGCTGGAATCTCCCGTTATCTCAAATGCTGAGTTAGAAAAACTCCGTGCCATCGATAACGAGCACCTTCAAGCGAAGACACTGGATATTGTGTTCCGCGCGAGCGAAGATCAAGGCAAACTTGAACGTGCCCTCAAGCGCGTTTGTCAGTACGCTGAAGACGCGGTGATTGACGGTTACTCGATCATTCTATTGACTGACCGAGCAGTGAACTCCAACCATGCCGCTATCCCTGCAATGCTCGCGGTCGGTGCCGTGCACCACCATCTGATCCGTAAAGGACTCCGTGCAAAATGTGGCATTGTGGTAGAAACAGGTGATGCGCGTGAAACTCACCATTTTGCGACGCTCGTTGGTTACGGTGCCAATGCCGTCAACCCGTACCTAGTGACGGAAACCTTAGTTGACCTGCAACGCCGTAAGAAATTGGATCCAGAAGCATCACTGGAAACACTTTTCGATAACTATCGTAAAGCCATCAATGGCGGTCTACTAAAGATCTTCTCAAAGATGGGCATTTCTACACTTCAGTCTTACCAAGGTGCGCAAATCTTTGAAGCTCTTGGCATTCATAAGTCTGTCGTGGATAAGTTCTTCACTGGCACCGTTTCTCGTATTCAAGGCTTGACCCTGGATGACATTGCGAAAGAAGTTCTCATTCGTCATCGTGTGGGTTACCCAACACGCGAAATCCCTGTGCAAATGTTGGATGTGGGTGGGGTTTACCAATGGAAACAGCGTGGTGAAAAACACCTGTTTAACCCTGAAACCATCTCATTGCTGCAACAGTCAACCCGCAACAAAGATTACGCTCAATTTAAGCGATATGCGGCTGCGGTTGATAAACAAGGTGACAATGCAGTGACCCTGCGCAGTCAGCTTGAATTTATTAAGAATCCAGCGGGTTCAATTCCACTTGATCAAGTAGAACCGATCGAAAGCATCGTCAAACGCTTTGCAACCGGTGCGATGTCATTTGGCTCGATCTCCTACGAAGCACACTCAACATTGGCCGTTGCAATGAACCGCCTCGGAGCGAAATCGAACTCAGGGGAAGGGGGTGAAGATCCAGCCCGTTTCGAGCCAAAAGACAATGGCGACTGGGAGCGTTCTGCGATTAAGCAGGTTGCATCGGGGCGCTTCGGTGTGACTTCATACTACCTGACAAACTCTGACGAAATTCAGATCAAAATGGCGCAAGGCGCTAAGCCAGGTGAAGGCGGTCAATTGCCAGGTGATAAAGTCGATGACTGGATTGGTGCAACGCGTCACTCCACGCCAGGTGTGGGATTAATTTCACCGCCACCACACCATGACATTTACTCAATTGAAGACTTAGCGCAATTGATTTATGACCTCAAAAACGCCAACCGTGCGGGTCGTGTCAATGTCAAATTGGTATCGGAAGCCGGTGTCGGAACCATCGCTTCAGGGGTTGCCAAAGCCAAAGCCGACGTGGTCTTGATCGCTGGCTTTGACGGCGGTACAGGCGCATCGCCGATGTCCTCCATCCGTCATACCGGCTTGCCTTGGGAACTGGGTCTGGCTGAAACCCATCAAACACTTTTGAAAAACGGGTTACGTAATCGCATTGTCGTTCAAACAGACGGTCAAATGAAAACCCCTCGTGACCTCGCTGTCGCGACCCTGCTTGGCGCAGAAGAATGGGGGGTGGCGACCGCAGCCTTGGTCGTAGAAGGCTGTATCATGATGCGTAAGTGTCATAAAAACACCTGTCCTGTCGGCATTGCAACACAGAACAAAACGCTGCGTGAACGATTCGATGGTCGCGTTGAAGACGTTGTCACCTTCTTCCAATACATGGCTGAAGGATTGCGTGAAATCATGGCTGAGCTTGGCTTTAGCACTATTGATGAGATGGTTGGTCAAGGTCAGAAGCTGAAGATCCGTCAGGATATCAGTCACTGGAAATACAAAAACCTCGATTTATCTCCTGTTCTTCACGTTGAGCCAGCACGCGAAGCGGACGGCATTTTCAACCAAACTGAGCAAAATCATAATCTGGAAAGCGTACTTGACCGCCAGCTTATTCAAGCGGCACAGCCTGCCCTTGAAAAAGGTGAAGCGGTGAACGCGCAATTCCCAATCATTAACACCGACCGCTCTGCGGGCACGATGCTCTCGAACGAGATTTCGAAAGTGTATAAAGACCAAGGTCTACCTCAGCCAATGAACATCAAGTTTACAGGCTCTGCGGGACAATCTTTCGGTGCTTTCCTCGCGAAAGGCGTCAAGTTCGAAGTGGAAGGCGACGCGAACGATTACTGGGGTAAAGGACTATCAGGCGGTACTTTGGTTCTCTACCCTGATGCTAACTCCAGCATTGTGGCGGAAGACAACATTGTCGTTGGTAACGTCTGCTTCTACGGTGCAACTTCAGGTGAGTCTTACATTCGTGGTCTTGCTGGCGAACGCTTCTGTGTCCGTAACTCGGGTGCAAAAGTCGTCGTTGAAGGCGTGGGAGATCATGGCTGTGAATACATGACGGGTGGCGTTGCCGTCATCCTTGGCTCAACGGGTCGCAACTTTGCCGCAGGTATGAGCGGAGGGGTTGCCTACGTTTGGGATAAGTCTTCTGACTTTGAATCGAAACTCAACCCTGAATTGGTTGATTTAGACCCAATTGAGCAAGAAGACAAAGCGTTACTGCTCGATATGCTGACCAAACATGTGCAATTCACAGGAAGTGAAGTCGCGCAGTCTTTCCTCGATAATTTTGAAACGAGCTTACAGAGCATGGTGAAAGTCATGCCTCGCGATTACAAAGCCGTTCTTCAAAAGCGTAAGGAAGCAGCGCAATCTCAAGGAAATGAAACTCAAGCGGAGGCAGTGTAATGGGTAAGCCTACTGGATTTTTAGAACACGGTCGTGAACTTCCACAGAAGATCGATCCTTCTGTGCGCATCCAAGACAACAAAGAGTTTGTTTTGAATGAAGAGTTTGGCGAGAAGATCAACGATCAAGCATCACGCTGTATGGATTGTGGTGTGCCGTTTTGTCATAACGGCTGCCCTATTGGCAATATCATTCCAGAATTCAACGACGCTGTGTATCGCGACAGTTGGGAAGAAGCTTGGAACATACTCAGCTCGACAAATAACTTTCCTGAGTTTACTGGTCGAGTCTGCCCTGCACCTTGTGAAAGTGCATGTGTACTTGGTATTAACCAAGATCCCATCACGATTTGTAACATTGAGAAGACCATTGTGGAAACGGCATACCGTGAAGGGTATGCCAAGCCAAAAACGCCACGTGCTCGCACAGGAAAAACCATCGCCATTATCGGATCTGGCCCTGCAGGCTTAGCCGCTGCCGAACAGCTCAATAGCGCAGGTCACTCAGTGACGGTTTTTGAGCGTGATGAAAAAGTCGGTGGTCTGCTGCGTTTCGGTATCCCTGACTTTAAGCTCAGCATGGAAGTGATTGATCGTAAAATTGGACTGATGCGCGATGCAGGCATCATTTTCAAAGTGAACAAGCACATTGGCGTGGACATCAATGCACAGCAACTTCGCGAAGAATACGACGTGGTGCTGCTGACTGGTGGTTCAACCGTACCTCGTGATCTTCCTGTTCCTGGACGTGAGCTATCTGGGGTGCATTTTGCCATGGAATTTCTCGCACAAAACAACCGCCGTGCAAATGGTATGGATTTAAAAACCAAAGAAATCCATGCGAAAGACAAGCACGTTGTGGTGATCGGTGGTGGTGATACAGGCTCGGACTGTGTCGGAACCTCAAACCGTCATGGTGCAGCCAGTGTGACTCAAGTTGAGATCATGCCGATCCCACCAGAAAAGCGTCCAGCGAATATGCCTTGGCCGCAGTACCCGATGATCCTACGCACCTCGACCTCTCACGAAGAAGGTGTCGACCGCCATTGGAATATCTTGACCAAAGAGTTTATTGGCAACGACCAAGGGGAAGTAACCGGTCTGCGTATTGCGGACATTGTATGGCAGGAAGCAAAAGAAGGTGAACGACCGAGCTTCAATGAAGTGGAAGGCAGCGAGCGTGTGATCCCATGTGATATGGCATTCCTCGCGATGGGTTTCCTTCACCCTGAACCAACGGGTGTGTTGGCTCAATTGGACATTGCATTGGACGATCGCGGTAATGTCGCTACCCAAGATTTCCAAACAAATCAAGCGGGGATTTTTGCCGCTGGTGATATGAGAACGGGACAATCTTTGGTGGTGCGTTGTATTAATGAAGGGCGCGAATGTGCCCGCACAATCGATGCTTTTCTCATGGGTGGGACACATCTGGAAGCAAAAGCGAATTCATTGATGCTATCTGCATAAATATTAGAATGAGATAATCCCGATTATCTTTTAAAAAAAATTTACAACATTCCTTCCTTTTTTTATGACCAGCACATTGTGCTGGTCTTTTTTTTAATTGCATAACATAGTTTTTTTTCGATGCTAACAAACAGCATGGCAAACAAAAAGGCATACAGAATACAAAATCATATTTTGCGAATATAAAACCATTAACATTTTATATACAAATATTCATGATAAAAAACTCAAATGCGAACAAATTCAACTATAACCCACTGTTTTAAATAAATAAAAACAAAAGAAAGAACCGTCCATAAAAAAACCAACTTGCAATAAAAACCACCAAATCCGCACATAAATTCATTGACTTGTAATAAATTTTACTGCAGTTTTACGCGATCGTTATCACATATTAACTTGCCATCACAATGAGCACGTGATAATTATTGACTTCTCAAGAGCGAATCGGACTCGTTCTCATATAAAGCTAAAGGCTGAGGCACCGTAGTGATACATGCCGAAGGAAGACGCAGAAGTAACTGCAAGCAATCAAGGAAATGATCGAATGAATCAGGAATTCCGCTCGCTGTATGACCGCGAGCATGAGCACTCTAGTTGTGGGGTGGGATTCATCACCGATAAATCCGGTGAACAGAACCACCAAATGCTCACATTAGCCCACCAAGCACTTTGCACGATCCCACACCGTGGCGGTATGAATGCAGAAGGTATTGGTGATGGTGCTGGTGTGAACATTGACCTCTCTGTCAACTTTTACCGCACCCTTTTAGACCAACCAAACCTCCAGCATGGTGAGTTTGGTGTCGCAAACTTCTTTTTTCCCTTTGATGCCGAGCAGTTTGAAACGGCAAAAACTCTGATTGAAACCACATTGAGCAAGTATCACTTGAGCTTGCAACTATGGCGTATCGCCCCTGTCAACAATGACGCGATTAACCAAGCCTCTCAATTGGTTCAACAGCAAATCCATCAAGCCGTATTCACGAATAAGATCGGCCAGCGTAGTACAGAACAGTTCGAACAAGACATCAACTTGGCACTCGGCGAATTGGAGTCGCAAGGCTTTACGGATGACGCTTTGCAAGGGTTTTACCCGCTTTCAATGAGCTCAAAAACTCAGGTTTACAAAGGGCGTTTGAACTCTTGGGAAGTGGTACCGTACTTTGCCGATCTGACCAATCCTGATCATCAGATCACCACTTTATTCTTCCATACGCGTTTCTCTACCAACACCGCACCTGCGACGATGATGGCTCAGCCCTTCAGACGTATGGCGCACAATGGTGAATTAAACACCGACAAGAAAAACCGTTTAAGTGAAGATGCGATTGCACGCCAACAACACAAAAAAGTGATCTTCCCTAAAGGTCAATCGGACTCCGCGCGTCTCGACCAAACTCTGGCTCGCCGTGTGGTGGAAGATGAAATGGACATCGTTACGGCAGTGTTAGCCATGATGCCACCAGCATGGGAAAATGACGAAAACCTCTCACCAGAAGTTCTCGCTATGCTGGAATATTTCAGCTTGTCCGAAGAAAAGAACGATGGTCCCGCAGCGCTTATCTTCTCCGATGGACAGAAAGTCGGGGCTCGTCTTGACCGTTTGGGTCTACGCCCTTTGCGTCTTGTCGAGACGGATCGTCATTTAGCAGTCATGAGTGAAGCCGGTCAAATTGACTTCCCAGCCGATGATGTGATTCGCCTTGGTCGAATTCAAGCGGGCGGAATGATCTACTTTGATCACGCCACAGGAAAGAGCTATGAGACCAAAGAAGTGCTGGAAACGCTTGCAAAAGAGCGTAATTACACGGCCCTACTTGAGTCCGCTCGTATCACTTTAAACGACCTCGATGAGTTCAATGTTGATGACGTTACTTTGAACGAGTCCTTCAGCTCTTACAGCCGACATGTCGCTTACTCTCTCAACCAAGAGAGTTTTAAATTCTTCCTTGACCCTATGATTGAAAATGGCGCAGAAAAAATCTCTGCGATGGGTTTTGGTCTTGCGCCAAACGCGCTGACCGACGAAGAAGGCGGCATGTCCAAATACTTCAGCCAACGCTTTGCTCAGGTCACCAACCCACCTTTGGATTCATTACGTGAGTCAGACGGGATGACGCTTCGTGTGGCGTTGGGTGCTAAACCAAACTTTAGCCCAACAGAAACCGTTCAATTAGTGCTGCGATCACCGATCATCCAGCCTCAACAATTGGAACAGATCCTAACTCAAGATCGCATCGCGGTGGCTAAAATTGATAGCCTATATGCCCCGACATTAAACAGCCGTGCAGACAATACCCAACGTGTTGAAAGTGGTATACAAACGGTATGTGACCAAGTCGAGCAAGCCGTAAAAGCCGGCAATAACATCATTGTCCTCAGCGATAAAGCCATTGCCAAAGACCGTGCCGCACTGCCAGCGATCCTTGTCGCAACGGCCGTTAACCAACGCTTGATTAAACAAGGTCTTCGCTTTGATGCCAGCGTGGTGTATCAAACGGGTCAAGCCGCAAGTAGCCATGACATCGCATGTTTATTGGGCTTTGGTGTGTCAGCCGTGTGTCCAATTTCGGTCTTCCATCGTGCGTTAACCTTATCGAACAACCAAAGTATTCAAGTTGGTTTAAACAACTTCCAGAAAGCATGTGAAAAGTCACTGATGAAGACCATGGGTAAGTTTGGTCTTTGTACTGCAGAAAGCTACATTGGCGGTGAGTTCTTTGAATCGAACTTCCTCGATTCAGATTCCGATTGTTTAAAAGACTTCTTCCCGAATATCAGCTCTCCTGTAGGTGGTGCTCGCCTAGAAGACATCGCGTGGAGTGCCGCTAAATGGCACTTTAAAGCTCTCGCAATCAATGAAGAGAACCAAATTCCACTGCTCGGTCTGTTTAAAGAACGTCAAGATGGTGCGGGTCACAGTTTCGGTAATACGGCCGTGCGTGAATACATCAATATGACTCAAGAAGATGTTCGCTATGCTGATGACCATCAAGCAGAGCAAGCTGACCAAGCAGAACAGGCGCTCGCTTCAACGGTGGCGACACCTCAAGATATTGCCTACAAAGAGCGCGGTTATGAGAAGTTAACGCCAGAACAGATTGATGCTTCGACCATCACGCCAGCCTATCGTGACTTTGCTGAGAACCTGTACACTGAGCGTGCAACTCGCCCAGCAGCACTGCGTGACATTTTACTGCTGCCACTCGACTTCACCCAATCTAACAGTGCCGACGATTTTGCGCACTTGCTGGATCGCTTCCACTTCGAAGGAAACGTCAACTACATTTGGGCTGGGATTCAAGTGCAGCAAAGCACGACCGAGTCAGACCAGTTCAGCTTGACCTTAGCCAATCAAGAAGCCACTCAATCACTGCGTATTGCGATTGAAACCACATGGGGCGACAAGCTCCATAAAGTTTGGGTAGAAGACAATCAAGTCGTTATCGACAGTAAACCTGAATTAAAAGCGTTCTTACAACGTGTGAAATCTGCTGCAAAACCGATTGCTCTTGAAGACGTTGAGCCAGCTCACTTGATCACCCCGACGTTTGCGTCAGGTGCGATGAGTCACGGTGCGCTGAATGCCAATGCTCACCAAGCAGTCGCTCAAGGCACCAACATTGCTGGCGCCATGAGTAACTCTGGTGAAGGGGGGGAACACTCCACTCGATTCAACAGCATCAAAGCCAGTAAGATCAAACAGTTCGCTTCTGGTCGATTCGGCGTTTGGGTGGGATACCTTGCAGATCCACTGCTAGAAGAAATTGAAATCAAGATCGCCCAAGGGGCCAAGCCAGGTGAAGGGGGACAGCTGCCATCACCGAAAGTGACGGTCGAGATCGCTGCCGCGCGTGGTGGTACACCAGGCGTTGAGTTAGTCAGCCCACCACCACACCACGATACCTACTCTATCGAGGATTTAGGTCAGCTAATTCATGATGCCAAGGCCGCACGTGTACGTGTGATCGTTAAATTAGTCTCTTCTGAAGGTATTGGCACTATCGCCGTCGGTGTGGCTAAAGCCGGCGCGGACGTCATTAACGTCGCTGGTAATACCGGTGGTACGGGTGCAGCTGCGGTAACCAGTTTGAAAAATACGGGTCGTGCCGCTGAGATTGGTATCGCAGAAGTCCACCAAGCCCTCAGTGAAAACGGTTTGCGTGACAAAGTGACACTGCGCTGTTCAAACGCACACCAAACCGGTCTTGATGTGATCAAGTCAGCCATCATGGGAGGCGACTCTTTTGAGTTCGGTACCACCGCTCTAATGATGCTGAAATGTGTGATGGCGAAGAACTGTAATATCAAGTGTCCTGCTGGCCTCACCACTAACCCAGAGCTGTACCAAGGTGACCCTCGTGCCCTTGCGCAGTATTTCCTCAACGTTGCTCATGAAGTGCGTGAGATTTTGGCTGAGCTTGGTTATCGAAGCTTAAGCGACATTCGCGGTAAAACGGAATTACTTCACTTAGCCAACCACCACAGCATTGTCGGTCGCCTGAATGTAACAGGTCTACTGCGCAGTGTGGACATTGTGCATATTGAGAAGCCGGTTTACCTAGAAGCAGACTTCGCCCCCGATGACGCTTTGATTGAATCGCTACTGGGGGATTACTTTGAAACCGAGCAGCGCACCATCACGCTTGATGGCGGCAAACTGAACAACTGTAATAAATCAACAGGTGGTCAGTTAGCGATCGATATCGAGCGTCAGTTGAACTACCAAGGCGCTGGTGAGAAACACCCAGCCGTCTTGGACGCAAGTAATGGTCGCCGCTACCTAGACGCAGAGTCTATCAAAGTGGAAACACGTGGTAGTGCAGGACAGAGTTACGCTGCGTTTAATAACAGCGGTGTGATCATGGAACATACCGGAACCTGTAACGATGGTGTGGGTAAAGGCTCTAGTGGCGGTCACATCGTCGTACGTTCTCCAAGTAAAACGGCCCTCTCTGCGGGTAACAACGTTCTGATTGGTAACTTCGCTCTCTTTGGTGCAACGGGTGGTCAAACCTTTATTGAAGGTGAAGCGGGTGACCGTTTTGCTGTACGTAACTCAGGGGCTGTTGCCGTCGTTGAAGGCGTCGGTGATTTCTGTTGTGAATACATGACCAACGGCTCTGTCATCAACTTAGGTGACTACGGTAAAGGCTTTGGTAATGGTATGTCTGGTGGTGTTGCTTATCAGTACAACGTCGATGGCAAATTCGAACACAGTTGCAGTAAAGACTCCGTTCTGGCACTGCCGCTCATTGAGCACAACCCAGGTTATGAGACCGCACTGAAATGGCATCTTGAAGAACACGTTCGCTTTACAGGTTCGGCAGTAGCCAAAAAGCTGCTGGCTGACTGGGCGACAAGCCGTACCTTGTTCTCTCTCGTCTTGCCGCTAGCGCTGACGAAGAGTCAACATCCAGACAGCATCTTAGAAAGCCACAGCCGCAAGAAGATGCTTGAGGAGTTGATCAATGGTGAAGCCAACCGTCAGATCGATGAAATTTTCTTTGCTTATCGTGACGGAAAAGATCTGTCCAATGGTGCAAGCCCAAGTTACGGCGATATGGACACCCCATTGTTGTATGACTTGATCACACAAAGTGGCGTACTGCACCGTGCCTACCAGCTTGCGAAAGGCCAATCTGATGATGACGCCATGCAGAGTGAGCTCGCGCAACGCATGTTTGAACAGAAAGACAAGAAGCTTCTCGATACCATCATCAAAGATGTCAAAGAAGCGATCTCGAATTACCCAGATGAAGAGCTCGCTGTGTTGCTTGCTCATAAGCGCGTACAAGACTACAAGTCTTCATTAGCTCGTCGCGACGTGTGGGATACCCACTCGCGAGGCACTGCGGTTTGGATCATCGCCCGAGAGCAAGAAATCGGCTCACAGATGACCAACATAGAACCGCTCAATCAACGTCTAGCGACGGTGTACTGCCACGCGTTTGCCGATGTTATTCGAGCTGACATTGAGCAAGAGAAACAACAAGCAACCCAACAAGAAGCCCAAGTCGCCTAAGGATAGGCGGCTACCGTAAATAGGAAGAACAATGAAAGTACCTCATTTGCCACAAGACATCCCTTTTAACGAAGACCAGAAAACCTGGTTAGCGGGCTTCTTTTCAGGTCTGCATTCTAGGTTGCTCGTTAAAGAGGAATCCGTTGTTCACGCGGAATCAAAACCACAAGTGAAAGCCCTTACCATACTGTACGGTTCGCAAACGGGTAATGCAGAAAGCATTGCTTACGACACTGCGGAAAAAGCCAAAGAGTATGGTATGACGGCAACCGTTTACGATATGGACGACGTCGATCCACAAATCTTTGTGAAGTCTTCTCGCCTTCTTATCGTCACCAGTACTTATGGTGAAGGTGAAATGCCAGACAATGCTGAGTCATTATGGCAAACCATGAGCAGTGACAACGCACCGAAACTGGACAATACCTTCTTCTCGATCTTAGCCATCGGCGATACCAGTTACGATGAATTCTGTTTAGCCGGTAAGCTGTGGGATCAACGCTTAGAAGAGCTTGGCGCCACTCGAGTCACCGATCGTGTGGATTGTGACATTGACTTTGAGCAGCCAGCAGAAGAGTGGATGATTGCCACTCTACCGACCATCGCCAGCAAAGGTGATGATGGCGAAGTCACTACTGCAGGAGCTGCGTCTGCCCCAAAGCAGAAATCTAAGTTCGGTCGTAAGAACCCGCTGCAAGCGACGTTGAAGCACAAACGTGTACTTAACAAAGAAGGTTCAAGTAAGGAAATTGTCCACTATGAACTTTCTCTTGAGGGATCCGGTGAATTCTATAAAGCCGGTGATGCGCTAAACGTTATTCCTCAGAACCAACCAAACTTGGTGAATGCTTTCCTTGAACATTTCAAGTTTACAGGTGATGAAAAGCCATCTTGGAATGGTGAAAATTACAGCCTTCGTGAAATCTTTACTCGTTATCTTGATGTGCGGACGCCATCGAAAGAGTTCGTTAAAGCGCTCGCGGAGTCCGCAAGCGACCATAAAGTGCTCGAGATGATTGCGAACGATGACAGTTCCGCATTGAATGATTTCTTGTGGGGTAAAGATATCTTAGACCTACTTCGCGGTTACCCTAATGTGACTCTGTCGCTGGCGGAAATTCTGTCTCTCTTGAAACCGATAGCGCCTCGCGCTTACTCAATTTCTTCAAGCTTGAATAAGCACAATGACGAAGTCCACCTCACCATTGGTAGCGTGCGTTATGACAGTGGCGAACGTCAATACAATGGTACGTGTTCAACATGGTTAGCAGACCTTGTTGCTGAAGGTGATAAAGTGCCGTGCTACTTTGCACCAAACAAGAACTTTGCTGTGCCTGAAGACGACTCTGCACCAATGATCATGGTAGGTCCTGGTACGGGTATTGCCCCATTCCGCGCCTTCTTGGAAGAGCGAGAAGTTCAAGCCTCTCCTGGAGACAACTGGTTGATCTTCGGCGATCGTAACAGTGCCACCGACTACATCTATCAAGAAGAGCTGGAAGCACTAGAAAGCAAAGGCGTTTTAACTCGCCTTGATCTTGCCTTCTCTCGCGATCAAGAAGAAAAGATCTACGTTCAAGATAAAATGCGTGAGCATGGTGCTGAGATGTTTGAATGGTTTGAACGTGGCGGTTACTTCTTCGTGTGTGGCGATGCTTACTACATGGCAAAAGACGTCGACAAAGCTCTGCATGACATTGTAGAAGTTCACGGTAACCGTTCGGCTGAAGAAGCGAAAGAGTACATCAACCAGCTGAAGAAGCAAAAGCGTTACGTACGCGATGTTTACTAAGCGAATGATGCATCCTAGCCAAATGATGAATCGACGATGATCCTTATCCGCTCTGGTAGCGTAAGCTATTGTCGATGATTGAGTTAACAAAAGGTCCTTCGGGACCTTTTCTCGTTTCAGGAAATAGGTTATACCCAAGAGATAAGACAGGCATCTTAGGAGCCATAATGAAACCGGCCATTCTACTAACCTGTGTGCTCGCACTGACGGCATGCAGCCAAGGAGTCACCACCATGACCGACCGCACCTCTACCCCTTGCGGCGATAAGCCAAACTGCGTATCAACCCAAGATACGA
This sequence comes from bacterium sp. HQB-39, assembly GCA_043422575.1. Classification (GTDB taxonomy): domain Bacteria; phylum Pseudomonadota; class Gammaproteobacteria; order Enterobacterales; family Vibrionaceae; genus Vibrio. The sequence continues at coordinate 96,704 of JBHOHG010000003.1, forward strand.
GAGAGAAATTTTCCTTGGCACCTTTTCGTCTCAACCAAGGCGTGAGCCTTACTCAGATTGAAAATGCGGCGATGCAACTGCCTGGTGCAAAATTAGCAACGAAAGAAGACCGTTATCTGCGTATCGAGTGCACATCCAAAATCATGCGTTTCGTCGATGATCTGGAGTTACGTATTGATGGCGAACAGTTAATTGTACGCTCGGAGTCTCGTGTCGGTTACTCCGATTTTGGCGTCAATCGTAAACGAGCTGAACAGCTTAGAAACCTGCTGTTAAACGCGGGCGTGATCCAGCCATAACTCCTCGCTGAGCCTAGCATCTCAAGGTAACTTGGGTATATACTTTCGCCAACGAAACCTTTAACGAATGAGATAAATATGAAAGTTGGTATTATCGGCGCGATGGAACAAGAAGTGACCATCCTAAAAAATGCAATGCAGAACGGCACAACCGTGAGCAAAGCAGGTTGTACCTTTTACGCAGGCACCATTAATGACGTCGATGTCATCCTACTTCAATCAGGCATTGGTAAAGTAGCAGCGGCCGTGGGTACCACTATTTTGCTTGATGAATATCAGCCAGACGTTGTCATCAACACCGGCTCTGCGGGTGGTTTTGATGCAACGCTGAACCTTGGCGATGTGGTTATCTCAACCGAAGTGCGTCACCACGATGCAGACGTGACTGCTTTTGGCTACGAAATGGGGCAAATGGCAGGTCAGCCGGCTTCTTTCGCTGCGGATGCAAAACTGATGGATCTAGCAGAAAAAGCGCTGGCACAAAAAGAAGGCACACACGCGGTACGTGGCTTGATCTGTACTGGTGATGCTTTTGTCTGCACGGCTGAGCGTCAAGCGTTCATTCGTCAACACTTCCCTTCTGTGGTTGCCGTTGAAATGGAAGCTTCTGCCATTGCTCAGACATGTCACCAATTCCAAGTACCTTTTGTCGTGGTACGCGCAATTTCAGATGTGGCTGATAAAGAATCACCAATGAGCTTTGAAGAGTTCCTACCTTTGGCAGCGCAAAGCTCGTCAGAGATGGTGTTTAAGATGCTTGAACTGATCAAGAAATAATGCCAAATGGAGAGCTTTTTCGAGCACTTCTATAGCAATGGTGCGCTCCTCGTTTTATGGGGGGCGCTGCTATTCCACGCGATACTTCCTATCTCCCATCGCAATCATCCCGTCATACTTTGGCATCGCTTCGCTGAACAGCTCGCGGACAAAGTCAATAATCATCATAGCCACTCCCAAAGCACGCTTTCTGGCTATTTGTCTTTAGCCATGATGCTGCTGCCTTGCTGGATCCTGTTAGTCGCACTACAACCTCTTGTTTGGCAAGATCAACTCTTCCAGATGGCGTTATTGATTCTCGCTTTAGGCTGGCGGCAAACCGACACATTGGCACGTGAGTGCACTCAAGCGATGGCAAAAGAAGATAAGGTCAAAACCCGTCAGCTTCTCAGCGAACACGTCAACCGTGAAACCAACACCTTGTCTCTGCTTGGTTTAGGTAAAGCGTCAGCGGAAACTCTGATTGTCGGTGTTGGCCGCAATACCATCGGCGTGTTGTTTTGGTATGCGATTGGTGGGGGCATTGCCGCTCTCATGTACCGTCTAACCGTTGAGCTTGCCCGCGCTTGGTCTCCTTCGCGACAACGGTTTATGCCCTTTGGACGCCCTGCAATCCAATTAACGGCTCTACTCGATTTTATTCCTATGCGTCTCTTCAGTGTCATGGTCGCTTTCGGTCGACAAAGCAAGCAAGCCTTTGCAGGCATTCGCCAGCAAGCGCAAAGCTGGCCGTTACCAGGACCTGCATGGTTGCTGTGTTCAATTGGTAACAAACTGCAGATTGCGCTTGGTGGGCCCGCTATTTATGATGGCAAAAAGATGGAACGCGCCAAAATTGGCGGTCGAATTGCGCCTGCAGCCCTGCATCTGGCTCAAATTCGCGCGCTACTCAATTGGCGAGTGTTTCTTTGGATTATTTTGCAAAGCCTCTCCATGGGCTTAGTTTATAAAGGACTATAATGAACTACCTTGTGTCATTGCTGGCGGCGAGTTTCATCCTCGCTCCCAGCTTGGTATTGGCAAACACGGCCCCTGCTGAACGTGTGATCACCCTTGCCCCTTCAGCCACTGAAATCGCCTATGCCGCAGGTCTTGGTGATAAGATCATTGCGGTGAGTGAACGTAGCGACTATCCCGAGCAAGCAGCGTCATTAGAAAAAGTCGCCAACTACAAAGGGCTTAAACTCGAGCGAATCATCAACCTCAAACCTGACCTTGTCATCGCTTGGGCTTCAGGTAACCCTGCTCGAGAGTTGGAAAAACTGGAACAGTTCGGTATCCATGTCTACTACTCAAAAACCAAAACTCTCGAAGATATTGCCAAGAATATCGAACAGTTAAGTGAATACAGTCATGATCCGAGCATTGGACAAACGGCCGCGAAAGCGTTTCGCCACCAGCTCACCACCTTAAAGAACACCTACAACACCACAGATAAAGTCCGATATTTCTACCAACTGAGTGAAAACCCTATTATCACCGTTGCCGGTAACAACTGGCCCAGTGAGGTGTTTAGCTTTTGTGGCGGTGAAAACATCTTTGACAATGCTACGTCACCATACCCACAAGTAGGCATAGAGCAGATCTTGTTGCGCCAGCCCCAAGTGCTGTTTACCTCCCGTCATGCCATGAGTGATCAAGGGATGTGGCAAGCATGGCGTGAAGAGCTGCCAGCCTTAAAAAATGGGCATGCTTGGTCGTTAAATTCAGACTGGTTAAACCGCCCAACTCAGCGCACCCTAAACGCGGTGAAAGAAGTCTGTGACTACTTCGAAAAAGCGCGACAAAAAAGTTAACGCTTTTTTATAGAATCCCCTAGAATCGCGCTCTATTTTTGTCCATGAATAAGGAAGGTTGTTAATACATGGATTCAATGTTGCTTTACATTATTGACCTCTTCGGCACTGCTATTTTTGCTATCTCAGGTGTACTGCTTGCTGGTCGACTCAAAATGGATCCTTTCGGGGTCGCGGTACTGGCGAGTGTGACGGCGATTGGTGGAGGAACCATTCGAGATATGGCTTTGGGAGCAACGCCCGTTTTTTGGATCACAGATACCACCTACTTGTGGGTGATCTTAACCACTTGCTTGTTCACCGTCTTACTGGTTCGCCGCCCAAAACGTTTGGCTTGGTGGATTCTGCCAGTATGTGATGCCATCGGTCTCGCGGTTTTTGTGGGGATTGGTGTAGAAAAAGCGCTGATGTATCAAGACTCAGCACTGGTTGCTGTCATCATGGGAGTCATCACGGGGTGTGGCGGCGGTATCATCCGCGATGTGCTTGCCCGCGAAGTACCTATGGTATTACGTAGTGAAGTCTACGCTACCGCTTGTATGGTCGGGGGGGCAACTCATACCATTGCATTGGCCATCGGGCTTGAAAACTCAACCGCTTTCCTTGCAGGTGTCATCACCACTTTGGTGATTCGCCTTGGTGCGATTCGTTGGCATTTATCCTTACCTACCTTCGCGCTTAACCGATAAGAGCATGAGGAAAGGCTGACATTATGTTAGCCTTTCTAATAAATAACCCCACCACAAATAACATAACACTTAATAGTGACGAGCTTTTTTGAGATCCTCGCTGGTATCGTCACAATTCCCCTCTTCACGTTCAACATTCTGATCCTAAATTTATATTCAAGTAACTTCAGAGTGCCGTTTTCACAGCCATGTCTTTGCTGTCTCGTCCAGCAGTGTTCACTGAACCTAATCGCTTGAGGTTACTTAGGTATACCAAACGATCACCAAACCGACAGCCACCCTCTTTTTACTCGACAGCAATGCTCTCATGACTTCATGATCCTGCGATAAAAGGGGGTGATATAACATGGCACGGCATGCCATGGGGTTGGCGCACATCATATAAAGAGGTCAGTATGCTAGGAACCATGGGAATGAATCGCATCGCGATTCGCACACGCTTCATCATCGCCATATGTGGACTGCTCAGCCTATCATTGGGCGTCGTCATCTACGTCAACCAACACTTAAACACCCAATTAGCTGAAGAGCGCGTGCTCAATATTGAGCTACCGACGCAAGTAGAAAGTATTAGCTATCAAATTTTATCTCAGCTATCAGGACCGATAACGGAAAGTGTGGCCTTTGCGAATACCTCTTACATTCTCGACTTCTTGGAGAACCCAGATTCCAACGCTCTGTCTGATGACGTTTTAACCTATATGCAAGAAGTTCGATCACGGACTCAAAGCGGCAGTCTTTTTGTGACTCCTATGCATAACCAAACCTTAATGGACGTATCCGCTTCTGGCAGCCACCAGAAAAAGATGTCGAATAATGACAGCAAAGACCGTTGGTTTTTTAATTTTATTCAGTCCGGCAAAGCGTATGAATTAAACTTAGATTCCTCCGACTTCAATGGCAAAACCTTTATTTACATCAATGTACGCTCGGAGAGAGATGGCAGGTTATTAGGCGTCAGTGGCACATCGTTAGACATTACGGAATTGAGCCGTACCATCAGCCAGTATCACTTTGGCGAGCAAGGCTATGTCTTTGTTACTGATGAGCAAGGGAAAATCGCTATCCACAGTGATGCCCAACAAATTGGTCAATCGCTGCAATTACTCGACAACCAAGCGCCATTTGATCACGCAATACAAGAAGCGATGGCTGGCAAGATCAGTCATGTGCGTTTCCAGCACCGTGGCGAACAATGGTTTGCTGCCGCTTATTATATTGAAGACATTCATCGAGTCGTTTTCGCTGCCATACCGAGCTCAGAAGTCTTCGCCGCTTATGAAGCCAGCGAGAACCAAACATTGATGATCAGTTTAGTGATCGCATTAGCATCGCTGGGTGTCGCCATCTTGTTTGCAAATAGTATTGTTCATCCCATCCGCCAGTTAACCACTCAGCTCACCGATATCGCCCAAAGTAAAGATCTCTCAGAACGGATTGAAGTTGACGACCATGCGGATATTGACAAGCTTGCTCAAGCGTTTAACCATTTTCTCGATGCCCTTAATGACTCTTTCTCTGTCATTAGGACCAGCGCCTTACAAGTAGAACAAGCCGCTCAAGGCAGCGCGGTGGCTTCGTCCGACATGCACCACCAAATCAATGATCAAAAAGATGCCATGCTGTCACTCACCCACTCTTTTACCTCAGTCAATGAACAATCCGGAGCCATCGATAGCTCCGCCACCGAAGCGGCTCAATTTGCCGCTCACGTTGCAGAGAGCATGAGTGATGTACAAAACTCCATCACTCGTTCAACAGAGCAGATGGAGCAGCTGAATCAAGGCATTCATCGCTCATCGAGCATCATCAATGAAGTCGCGGCCGATGTCGCCAGCATTAATTCGATTGTCGATGTGATCACCTCTATCTCTGAACAAACCAACTTACTCGCCCTCAATGCGGCCATCGAAGCGGCTCGTGCGGGAGAAGCGGGACGAGGCTTTGCCGTCGTCGCCGATGAAGTTCGAGGCTTGTCGCTACGAACCAATCAATCCACCAGTGAAATTCGCGACAAGATCCTACGACTGCAAAATCAAAGTCAACAAGCCACCCTCTCTATGGAAGAATGTTTAACGATCACCAATTCCAGTGTTGAATGCATCGACGACGCCAGTCAGGTTCTGAATGCCTCTGTCGAAGAAGTTCACTCGATTGCCGACCAATTGGGTAACATCGCCGGGTTGACTGAGAGTCAGCATCATGCCATCAAAGACATCGACGCGATCATCGTGCTCGTTTCTCAACTTTGTAATCAACACCAAGGGCACGCTCAAAAGACTTCTGATGCGAGTAAGGAGTTTGTCGATGCTGCTCAGTCCGTCTCACAACAAACCGAGCAATTTCAATTTTAATAGCGATTCGGAGCGGCTTGCGACAACGCTCCCCTACCTCGTTCAAAATGGCGGCATGAGCGTCTCTTTGCTGGAGGGCGCTCATCGAGATTGTCGCTTGAGCTTTATCACGACATCAGGCTAAATAGATTTTTATCAATGAATACCTTATAGCCGTTAAACAGAGTGAGCCGATGTTACTAGAAGGAATAGAGACGCTTTTGGTTCTGAGTAAAGAAAAGACCATGAGTCGGACAGGCAGTCAGCTTTACATCACGCAATCTGCGGTCAGTAAGCGGATCGCCAATCTAGAAAAGAAATTGGGGAAGAAGCTGATCGAACCACAAGGGCGTCACATCCGCCTTACCGCTGAAGCGGAAGCGTTAATCCAAGCCATCGCCCCCAGCTTTAACGAGCTATGCGGTCAAATCTATGATCAACAGCCCCTGCAAGATAACACTCTGATCCGCCTCGATTGTTCTGAAACCTTAGTCTCTGGCTATGTGAGCAAACTGTTTCCGAGCCTATTAGCTCAGGATCCTTACTTAACCATCACGACCAATCATACGCCGAGGATCATTGAGCATGTAAAATCGGGTAAAGCGACGATGGGGATCTCTGCGGGTTATTTACCTCCCAACCATGGCTTACTGACTTTTCATTTAGGCGATGAGCCTTTCTTTATCATCAGCCAACAACCGCTATTGCAATTACCAAAGCAGGTGATCACTAATGATCTCAGTAACCCCGCAAACAGCTACCTGATCCCTCTATTGAACCAGCATGGGATCAGCCCTGTCATGGAGATGGACTCTTACACTGCGGCAGCACAACTGGCGCTCCATGGTTCACTGCCCGCTCTGATCCCTCAATCAATTGTTCAGGCAATGAAAATCCCAACCGAGCACTGTTACCAATTTTCCGAGTTGAGTTCATTGATCCGGCCGATTCATATCAGCGTTCGCCACAATGCCTATCGTAGCGCTAGAGTGGAAGCTGTGATAACAGCCATGAGTGATGCTGTTGCCACAGCAGTTTTAGCGCCATCAGCATCGACATAATAATAACCAATGGGCGAATCCATTTTTGCCCTTTGGTCACCACAACTTTCGCGCCCAACTGTGCGCCAATGAAGCCCCCCACTGCCATGACTAAGCCCAATTCCCACACAGGCAGTCCCGCATAGATAAAAAATAGCAACGCCGCAAAATTAGAGGTGAAGTTGAGCACTTTGGTCCTTGCTGTCGCCAAGACTAGTGAACATTGCCCTATCAATACAAAACACAGCGTAAATATCGATCCCGTTCCAGGCCCAAAGAAACCATCATAAAAGCCGACACCACCGCCGACAAAAAACGCAAATGCCCCTTCTGAGATCTTTGATTCACCCGAGCTGTTCGGTGTCTTGGGCATGCACAAAAAGTAGATTGAGATAGCGATAAGAAGCAGTGGGATCAAACTGGTTAAAATATTGGCTTCAATGTATTGCACCACTTCCGCACCCACTGCGGAACCTACGAAAGTGAGCACAATCGCCAAGCGCATATCCGATAGCTTCACTAAACCATTGCGAACAAAATACCAAGTGGCCGAAAAGCTCCCAAATGAGCTTTGTAACTTATTCGTCGCTAGGGCTTGTGTCGGGCTTAAGCCAGCCGTAAGTAGTGCGGGTAGCGTTAATAGTCCGCCCCCTCCCGCCATTGCATCAATAAACCCTGCAGCGGTTGCGACAAGGAACAATCCCAGTAACAGCTCAATGGTGATTTCCACCCTTACTCTCCTTTATACCCAAGTGACTTCAAGCAATTGTCATTATTTCTAAAATACCATTGCTCTCAAAAAGGCAGTAAGGAAAGTTGGCTGAGTAATCTATTCCTAAAATTCATAGTTAAAGAATATAAAAAAGCCCACTCAATTGAGTGGGCAATGAGGTTGTCATATAAACCGTAACGGCTTACTGATTATTATTCTGTGCAATCAAAAAGAGCGGCCATGGCCGCTCTTTTTATTGATTAAGCTTGGTCAGCTTTAACTTGAGCGTGAAGCTCTTGTACCGATGTTACTGATACTTTCGCGTCGGCAGTATGTGCCATACACGTTGCGAACGCTGCATTTAGCGTTGTGGTGTAGTTCACCTTCTCCGCTAGCGCGCCACGACGCAGTACTTTTGAGTCTTCAATCGCTTGACGACCTGCCGCAGTGTTTACAATGTAGGTGTACTCATTGTTCTTGATACGGTCAAGAATATGAGGACGACCTTCGTGAACCTTGTTCACAAGACGTGGGTTAATCCCTGCTTCACCAAGAATAACCGCTGTACCGTGTGTTGCATCAAGTTGGTAACCTAGCTTGGTTAGCTTAGACGCTAGGTCAACCACACGCTGCTTATCACCTTCGCGAACAGACAGTAGCGCACGACCACCTTCAGGGTACACGTTGCCACAACCCAGTTCCGCTTTAGAGTAAGCTTCCGCGAACGTCGCACCTACACCCATAACTTCACCCGTTGAGCGCATTTCTGGGCCCAATAGCGGGTCAACACCAGGGAATTTGTTGAACGGTAGTACCACTTCTTTCACAGAGTAGTAAGGTGGGATAATTTCTTTCGTAAAGCCTTGAGACTCAAGAGATTGACCCGCCATAACACGTGCAGCAATTTTCGCTAAAGGAGCACCCGTTGCCTTAGATACGAATGGAACCGTACGTGCAGCACGCGGGTTCACTTCAATAAGGTAAACCTCATTGTTCTTCACCGCGAACTGAGTGTTCATCAGACCACGTACACCAAGTTCGAAGGCCAGCTTCTCTACTTGTTCACGCATCTTGTCTTGGATTTCCTGGCTTAGCGTGTAAGCAGGAAGTGAACACGCTGAGTCACCTGAGTGAACACCCGCTTGCTCAATGTGCTCCATGATGCCGCCAATAACAACGCGTTCACCATCACAGATTGCGTCGATATCCACCTCAACAGCGTCATCTAGGAAGCTATCAAGAAGGACTGGAGACTCATTCGATACACTCACTGCTTCATTGAAGTAGCGACGTAGGTCTTGCTCGTCGTATACGATTTCCATCGCACGGCCACCCAGTACATAAGACGGGCGTACAACCAGTGGGAAACCAATCTCGCGAGACTTATCAACGGCTTGCTCAAGAGTGGTCACTGTCGCGTTTTCAGGCTGAAGCAAACCTAAACGGTCTACCGCGACTTGGAAACGTTCACGGTCTTCTGCACGGTCGATAGCATCAGGGCTAGTACCAATGATTGGCACACCCGCCGCTTCTAGAGCGCGAGCTAATTTCAGTGGCGTTTGACCACCGTACTGAACAATCACACCTTTTGGCTTCTCAACACGAACGATAGAAAGCACATCTTCTAGCGTTACAGGCTCGAAGTAGAGACGGTCTGATGTATCGTAGTCTGTCGATACTGTCTCTGGGTTACAGTTCACCATGATGGTTTCGTAACCGTCTTCACGAAGTGCGAGTGACGCGTGTACACAACAGTAGTCAAATTCGATACCTTGGCCAATACGGTTAGGACCACCACCAAGTACCATGATCTTATCTTTGTCTGTCGGCTGCGCTTCACACTCTTCATCGTAAGATGAGTACATGTAAGCCGTGTCAGAAGAGAACTCAGCAGCACAAGTGTCAACACGCTTGTAAACAGGGTGAATATCGAACTGGTCACGTAGACGGCGGATTTCACTTTCTGATACACCAAGCAGTGATGATAGGCGTGCATCCGAGAAACCTTTACGCTTCATCTTACGCAGTACGTCTTGTGTTAGACCCGCAAAACCACCAGCTTTCACTTGGTTCTCTAGGTTAACTAGCTCTTCAATTTGAACGAGGAACCAACGGTCAATCGCTGTTAGGTTAAAGACACCTTCAACAGACATGCCTGCACGGAATGCATCTGCGATGTACCAAATACGCTCAGCACCCGCTTCTTTCAGCTCATGACGAATTTTCGTCAGTGCATCTGGTGCGTCAAGGTCAACCATCTCGTCAAAACCATTCACGCCAACTTCTAGGCCACGAAGTGCTTTTTGCAGAGATTCTTGCTGGTTACGACCAATCGCCATAACCTCACCAACCGACTTCATTTGTGTCGTTAGACGGTCGTTCGAGCCTGCAAATTTCTCGAAGTTAAAGCGAGGAATCTTAGTCACAACGTAGTCAATAGTTGGTTCAAATGACGCAGGTGTTGCACCACCCGTAATGTCATTTTGTAGCTCATCGAGCGTAAAGCCAACAGCCAGCTTCGCTGCAATCTTAGCAATTGGGAAACCTGTTGCTTTAGATGCTAGAGCCGAAGAACGAGATACACGTGGGTTCATCTCGATGATAACCATACGGCCATCTTTCGGGTTGATACCAAACTGTACGTTTGAGCCACCCGTTTCTACACCAATTTCACGAAGAACCGCTAGTGATGCATTACGCATCAGCTGGTACTCTTTATCCGTCAGTGTTTGCGCGGGTGCAACCGTAATTGAGTCACCCGTGTGGATGCCCATTGGGTCAAAGTTTTCAATCGCACATACGATGATACAGTTGTCCGCTTTATCACGAACCACTTCCATCTCGTACTCTTTCCAACCGATCAAAGATTCATCGATAAGAAGTTCATTCGTTGGAGAAAGGTCGAGACCACGACGACAAATTTCTTCGAACTCTTCTTTGTTGTACGCGATACCGCCGCCAGTACCACCCATCGTGAATGATGGACGAATGATACAAGGGAAACCAACCATCTCTAGAACGCCGTAAGCTTCTTCCATGGTTTTCGCAGTATCAGCACGTGGACACTCTAGGCCGATTGACTTCATCGCTTTATCAAAACGAGAACGGTCTTCTGCTTTGTCGATAGCATCAGCTGTGGCACCGATCATCTCTACGCCGAACTCTTCAAGTACGCCGTATTTCTCTAGATCAAGTGCACAGTTTAATGCTGTCTGACCACCCATAGTCGGTAGTACCGCATCTGGACGCTCTTTCTCGATGATCTTACGAACAACTTCCCATTGAATTGGCTCGATGTAAGTCGCATCTGCCATATCTGGGTCAGTCATAATGGTTGCAGGGTTCGAGTTCACTAGGATGACTCGGTAACCTTCTTCACGCAGTGCTTTACAAGCTTGAGCACCAGAGTAGTCAAACTCACACGCCTGACCGATCACGATCGGACCTGCACCAAGAATTAGAATACTTTTTAAATCAGTACGTTTTGGCATTCTCTTACTACTCCAACTTACGCTTTATGTTCTTTGATGAGTTCAATGAAGTGGTCAAATAGCGGCGCTGCATCATGTGGACCAGGGCTTGCTTCTGGGTGACCTTGGAAGCTAAATGCTGGTTTATCAGTGCGGTGAATACCTTGCAAAGAGCCATCAAATAGCGACACGTGAGTTGCACGCAAGTTCTCAGGAAGTGTTGCTTCATCCGCAGCAAAACCGTGGTTCTGAGACGTAATCATCACAACATTTCGGTCTAAGTCTTTCACTGGGTGGTTTGCACCGTGATGACCAAACTTCATTTTCACCGTTTGTGCACCTGACGCTAGCGCTAGGATTTGGTGACCAAGACAGATACCAAAGATTGGTAGACCTTTTTCTAGGAAGACTTTGGTCGCTTCAATAGCGTAAGTACATGGCTCTGGGTCACCAGGGCCGTTCGATAGAAAGACACCATCAGGGTTAAGAGCAAGAACTTCTTCCGCTGTCGTTTCAGCAGGGACTACCGTTAGTCGGCAACCTCGGTCGACGAGCATTCGTAGGATGTTGCGCTTAGCACCGAAGTCGTAGGCGACCACGTGGAATGGTAGCTCGCTGTCGTGTTTCGCTTCTGGAAGACCACCCTCGAGCGTCCACGAGCCTTGTTTCCATTGATACGCTTCTTTTGTAGTAACTTCTTTCGCAAGGTCCATACCTTTCAAGCCAGGGAATTCTTTCGCTTTCGCTAGTGCTAAAGCTTCGTCAAGGTTATTGCCTGCAACAATACAACCGTTCTGTGCGCCTTTTTCACGCAGTATGCGAGTCAGCTTACGTGTATCAATATCAGCGATACCAACGATGTTTTGCGACTTGAGGTAGTCAGAAAGGGAAAGTTCATTACGGAAATTAGAAGCGATAAGAGGAAGATCGCGGATCACAAGGCCTTGTGCATGAATTGAAGAAGATTCTTCGTCTTCGGAATTGGTTCCGGTATTGCCAATGTGAGGGTAAGTTAGGGTGACGATCTGCTGAGAATAGGAAGGATCAGTGAGGATTTCTTGGTACCCCGTCATCGAGGTATTAAAAACGACTTCACCAACGGAAATTCCATCTGCCCCAATGGACACTCCGCGGAACACTGTCCCATCTTCTAGGACTAACAGTGCTGATTTACTCAAGACAACCTCCAGAATAAAAATGCAAAAAAAATAAATTAAACTGCAAATTTGCCTTCCTACACGCTAATAAAGTGCGTAAACAGGTACTTTAGACAAATTGGCGGTATTCTAATGATGCCTGTGATTCGTGTCAACAATTCAATCAAAATAAATTTAAACTTTAAACCTCTTACCCTTCAAAGACCTTTAAACCTCTAAAAACGTAAGTTTAGTAATGAATTTCAGCTTGGGGGATGATGAATTTATGAAGATGCGTCGAAATCGACGTTTTTACATGCTCACGTCTGGTTACCCTTCGACGCAAACGTTGTGCTTGGCTGCTTTTCTTACTTTTTCCACCAACTGATCACAAAAAGCACCTCAAACAGATAAAAAACACAACCAAACACCCCTTATAAAAACGGTTCCACTCATTTAATTTGAGCACTTTCTGTCGCAGATACAAAAAGCGCCGGGATATCCCAGCGCATAATTATCTACTTTATAATTCGTTCAACCCGAGCACATCGGTCATGGTGTAAAAGCCCGATGGCTTTTCAGCAAGCCAAACGGCGGCTTTGACCGCCCCATTCGCAAAGGTCATTCGGTCTGTCGCTTTATGAGTAATTTCGACACGTTCACCGATATCAGCAAACATCGCGGTGTGCTCACCAATGATGTCACCAGCACGAATGGTGGCAAAACCGATTTCGTCTTTCGTACGCTCACCAGTGATACCTTCACGAGCATACACAGCAACATCGCTCAATTTGTTGCCCATTGCTCCCGCAATGGATTCGCCCATGCCAATCGCCGTTCCAGACGGCGCATCCACTTTATGACGATGGTGCGCTTCAACCACTTCAATATCGCAGTAATCCCCCATGACCTTGGCTGCTTTTTCGAGCAACTTAAAGACAAGGTTGACACCAACCGAATAGTTAGGGGCCATCACAACAGGAATTTCTTTTGCTGCTTGGTCAATCACGTCACGCTCTTCTTCGGTGAAGCCTGTGGTGCCAATAACAATGCTCTTTCCATGCTGTTTACATAGTTCAATATTTGCCAGCGTGCTGACTGGAGCAGTGAAATCGATGATGACATCAAAGTGAGCGATGTCTTTCGCTAGGTCATCCGTCATGACCACATCAAATTTACCTTCTCCACATAATTCGCCAATATCAACACCAACGAGTGATGAGCCTGGACGCTCTGAACCTGCGCCAACTTGAGCGTCAGGGTTATTGTGGGTAGCTTTTACTAAGTTGCGGCCCATACGACCCGCAGCTCCTGCAATTGCAATTCGAATCACTGCTTTTCTCTCCATTCTAGTTTCCCGCCAACCTTAGCAGGTCAATATATCATTTAAACCTATCAGTAATTACATGCTCTGGCTAACGAAATTCGCTGATGACTCGATTTAGAATTGGCACGTTAGCTTCAGGAAAGGTGTAGTTTGATAAATCGCTAATATCTACCCACTCTCCCTGCTGACCTTCTCGACCATAAGGCTGACCATTGAATCCAGTGACGGCAATAAAATCAAACTTGAGTGACTTTTCTGGGTAGTCATACTCCAAATGTTCAAACAGAGATTGCTCTGTCACTTGGATACCTAATTCTTCATCCAGTTCACGAACCAAGGCACGCTCAATTGTCTCATCTTGCTCGACTTTTCCACCAGGAAACTCCCAAAAGCCGCCTTTATGTTTGTCTTCTGGGCGTTTTGTAATAAAGATCTGACTCTTCTCTTGGTTAAAGATGATTCCAGCAACAATATGAATTCGTTTCATCAAATTTTCCTTAAAAAAAGAGCCGCCTAAGCGACTCTTAATATTAGTACACGGTGACACGCACCCAATACTGTCTTTCATTGAACCTCAGCATGGGTTCACCGTTAACATAGCATTACGCAATTTTACCATGACAAGATTTGTATTTCTTACCACTGCCACAAGGACATGGCTCATTACGACCAATCTTACGCTCATCACGAACAACCGGCTGGTGCGAGCCTTCTGCTTCGCCATCTGACAATGGGTTTTCCGCATTCGCGTGTTGCGCTTTAGCTCGACGCGCCGCTTCCTCAGCTTGAGCTTGACGTTGAGCTTCCATACGCTCGACTTCATCTTGCTGTTGTACACGTACTTTAGACAAAATGGAGATCACGTCAGATTTCAATGTCTCAAGTAAACCTTGGAAAAGCTCAAACGACTCACGCTTGTACTCTTGTTTCGGGTTCTTCTGAGCATAACCACGTAGGTGGATCCCTTGACGTAACTGGTCCATTGCTGCCAAGTGCTCTTTCCACAAGGTATCTAGCGTTTGCAGCATCACAGATTTCTCGAAGTTACGTAGCACTTGCTCACCAACCACTTCTTCTTTCTCTTTGTATACTGAAACGGCTGTGGTGATGATCTTCTCGCGCAATGCTTCTTCGTAAAGTTTGTCGTCGTCTTCTAACCATTGCTTGATTGGTGCATCGAGGTCGAAGTCAGCTTTTAGTCGCTCTTGTAGACCTTCAACATCCCACATATCTTCCAAAGATTGTGGTGGAATGTATTGGTCGATCAGCGCATTGAATACGTCGTCACGGTTATCAGTGATCATTTCACTGATATCGTCAACGCTCATCAATTCATCACGTAACTCGTAAACCACCTTACGTTGGTCATTCGCCACGTCATCGTACTCAAGCAGCTGCTTACGAATATCGAAGTTACGGCCTTCCACTTTACGTTGAGCCTTCTCGATTGAGCGAGACAACATTTTAGACTCGATCGCTTCGCCTTCTTCCATACCACTTTGGATCAAGCTTGCCATGCGATCGGATGTGAAGATACGCAGTAGTGAGTCTTCCATAGAGAGATAGAAACGCGATGAACCTGCGTCACCCTGACGACCAGAACGACCACGTAGCTGGTTATCAATACGGCGAGATTCATGACGCTCTGTACCAATGATGTGTAGGCCACCAGCAGCAAGAACTTTATCGTGTACGATTTTCCATTCAGCTTTGATCTGTTCGATCTGCGCATCACTTGGGTTTTGAAGTTTTTCAACTTGAGCTTGCCAGCTGCCACCCAACACGATATCGGTACCACGACCAGCCATGTTCGTCGCAATCGTCACCGCACCTGGTGTACCGGCACTTGCGACAATCTCCGCTTCTTTTTCGTGGAATTTTGCGTTAAGAACGTTGTGCTTAATCTTCGCCTTTTTCAGGGCTTGAGACAGTAGCTCTGACTTTTCAATCGAAACCGTACCTACCAATGTAGGCTGACCATTTGCGACACGTTCTTTGATGTCTTCAATGATGGCATTAAATTTCTCGCCTTCAGTACGATAAACCACATCCGGCATATCGTTACGAATCATTGGCTTGTTGGTTGGAATAACAACCGTTTCTAGACCATAGATCGACTGGAATTCAAATGCTTCTGTGTCGGCCGTACCTGTCATACCTGACAGTTTATTGTACAAACGGAAGAAGTTCTGGAACGTGATCGAAGCCAGCGTTTGGTTTTCGTTCTGGATCTTAACGCCTTCTTTCGCTTCTACCGCTTGATGAAGACCTTCGGACCAACGGCGACCTGGCATCGTACGACCGGTATGTTCATCAACGATAACGACTTCGTCTTTTTCATTGACGATGTAATCGACGTTCTTCTCAAACAGTACGTGAGCACGTAGTGCAGCATTGACGTGGTGCAGCAGGCTGATGTTGGTCGGAGAGTAAAGCGTGTCGCCTTCTTCCATAAGACCATTTTTCACCATCAGCTCTTCAACAAACTCCTGACCATTTTCCGTCAAGTGAACTTGTTTGCCTTTCTCATCCAGAGTGTAGTGACCATCACCACGGTACTCTTCTGAATCTTCTTTTTCTTGCTGTTGCAGGTTCGGGATCAGGGTATTGATACGAGTGTATAGCTCTGAGCTATCTTCTGCAGGACCAGAAATAATCAGTGGTGTACGCGCTTCATCAATCAAGATGGAGTCAACTTCATCGACAACTGCAAAGAAGCGTTCACGTTGGACACGGTCCTCACTGCGGAAAGCCATGTTGTCACGTAGGTAGTCAAAACCAAACTCGTTGTTTGTACCGTAAAGGATGTCGGCTTGGTACGCTTCTTTCTTCTCTTGTGGAGCCATGTTTGGCACATTGACACCAACGGTTAGGCCGAGGAAATCAAATAGGGTGCGGTTCGTTTCCGCATCACGCTTCGCTAGGTAGTCGTTCACCGTTACAACGTGAACCCCTTTACCAGGCAGAGCGTTTAGATAAGCAGGTAGCGTCGCGGTGAGGGTTTTACCTTCACCTGTACGCATTTCAGCGATTTGGCCATTGTGCAGAACCATACCACCAATCAACTGAACGTCGAAATGGCGCATGCCGTAAACACGTTTTGAAGCTTCACGAACGGTAGCGAATGCTTCAGGCAGAAGTTGATCTAGCGTTTCACCTTTGTCTAAACGCTCACGGAATTCTACGGTTTTTGCTTTTAGTTCGTCGTCAGACAACGCTTCGAAAGTCGGCTCGTAGTTATTAATTTCTTTAACAATTTTTCTAAGGCGACGCAGTGTTCGATCGTTGCGACTGCCAATTACCTTTGTCAGTAGCTTAGTTATCATTTTCTGTGAATCTCTCTCGTTTAGACCGAATCCCGATCTATCTAAAATGCAATCAGTGTCTTCCAGTTTTCAACTAAGGATACTGAGATAAATCATGTAACCAAGATATTGTGTTAGTAGGCTGAATTTTCAAGACATGAAATACAAAAATTTGCCGTCTAGTGTAAGGATTTTTCTTACTCACAACCATTATTGGCTTCATTTGTTTGAAGCGGTTTGAAGTTTTTATAGATTTTGATGAGGGATTCGCCACATGTATTGGAACTCTTCCGTTTGCTCCGCATTAAAAGTTAGGTTGTTTCAGGTTCTACCGCCCTTGAGCACTATTCGACTTCGTTTTACTGGCTGTCTCAATAACGAGCAACAAGACTCACTGGAATCATAACGGCTAACGTTGAGTAGGATGAGATGAACAAGCTCAAAGTCGGTCCTCTTCGCGGCTCAACGCTTCAAGCATCCGTCAAAGCAATGGCGATAAATTAATCAATAACATAACTTGTAGAGTGTACGCCTAAAAAACGTCACCATAATGACACTCAGTCTAGGTCGTCGATTCAAGCTAAGCTCGTGGTTTAAGAGAAGTTCGCGGTTAAGAGAGGTCCGCAGATGGCTATAAGAACGTGGATAAATAGAAGAACGTGGATAAAGGAAGTTTGCGAAATATGGGAAATGGAACCATAAAGGCGAATTTTAGACAGCAAAAAGCCAGACCTGAGTCTGGCTTTAAAAATTTGATGCTTGAGTAACCTAACTAAGAATTACGCCATGACCAAAGAAGGGTCAGCAAACGCCACTGGTGACGTCTCTTCTTCTTCGAAGGTTGTCCATTCCCACGCTTCCTGATCAGCCAGTACTGCACGTAGTAGCTGGTTATTCAAACCATGACCCGATTTATAAGCACGGAATTCACCGATGATTGGATGACCACACATGTAAAGATCACCAATTGCATCAAGAACTTTGTGAACAACAAATTCATTTTCGAAACGAAGACCTTCTTCATTCAGAATGCGGTAATCGTCTAATACGATGGCGCAATCAAAACTGCCACCTAGACAAAGGTTTTGCGACTGAAGGTATTCGATGTCACGCATGAAACCAAAGGTACGAGCGCGAGAGATTTCTTTGATGAAGCCTTGAGAAGAGAAATCAAACAGCAAACGCTGCTCTTCTGACTCAATAGCAGGGTGGCTAAAGTCAATCTCAAAGTCCATACGGAAGCCGTTAAATGGTACGAATTCAGCCCACTTATCCCCGTCTTCAAATCGAACTGGCTTTTTGATGCGAATGAATCGCTTCGCCGCATTCTGCGTTTCGATACCAGCCTGCTGTAGCAAGTAAACAAACGGACTTGCACTGCCATCCATGATTGGAATTTCAGGTGCATCAACCTCGATAATCACGTTATCAATGCCCATACCTGCAAGCGCTGCATTTAAATGCTCAACGGTTGAGATACGAACGCCTTCGTCATTGACCAATGCAGTACATAGCATGGTATCACGAACGGTTGATGGGTCTGCTGGAAAATCCACAGGTGGGTTCAAGTCGGTACGACGGTAAACAATCCCTGTGTTTGCAGCAGCTGGACGAAGAGTGAGTGTGACTTTACGACCAGAGTGGAGGCCCACACCAGTTGTTTTCACAATTTCTTTCAGCGTACGTTGTCTGATCATCTGCTTGCCTCTTTAAGTGCTACAAATCACGGTTGTCTAAAGCGCCAACCGTGAATGCTATCACAAAATAGACTCGTGTCAATTATGCGACTTAATATTAATCAGCCTGACGACGTAAGAATGCTGGAATATCTAGATATCCACTCTCTTTATCTTGCTTCGGTGCAGCACTTTGTCCTGCTGACGAAGAAGTGACAGGTGTCGATGGCTGTGGAGTAACCTGTGGGTTATCCTGCAAAGTTTGTGCCGCTTTCTCTTCTACTTTCGGCGCCGCCGTTTGAGGTGCTACCGTTTGTGGTTGAGCTGTTGGTGCTGCTACTTTTGCTTTGCCACCAGATACCAAAGTGATATCAGGTTTCTTCTCGTTGCCAATGCCCGTTGCAACAACGGTCACTCGGATTTCGTCTGTCATATCTGGGTCAAGAGAAGTACCGATTACAACGGTCGCGTTGTCAGAAGCAAACGCCTTCACTGTATTACCCACAGTTTCAAACTCATCCAAACGCATATCCAAGCCCGCAGTGATGTTGACTAGGACACCACGCGCACCTGCAAGATCGATGTCTTCTAGAAGCGGGCTAGAAATTGCCGTTTCCGCTGCTTCTTCTGCACGATCTTCGCCTTTCGCGATACCGCTACCCATCATTGCATGACCCATTTCAGACATTACGGTTCTAACATCCGCAAAGTCGACGTTAATCATGCCCGGACGAGTAATCAATTCTGCGATACCCTGAACTGCATTCTTGAGTACGTCATTCGCGCTAGCAAACGCTTCTAACAGCGTTACGCCACGACCAAGCACTTTCAATAGCTTTTCGTTTGGAATCGTAATCAATGAATCAACGTGCTTCGATAGCTCATCAATCCCTTGCTCAGCAAACGCCAAACGCTTCTTACCTTCAAAGCTAAACGGTTTGGTCACAACCGCTACGGTTAGGACGCCAAGTTCTTTTGCCACTTCAGCAATCACTGGAGCTGCACCGGTGCCCGTACCGCCGCCCATACCAGCTGCGATAAATACCATATCGGCACCATCAAGAACTTCTTTAATTCTTTCTTTATCTTCTAGAGCTGCATCACGGCCAACTTGCGGGTTTGCACCAGCACCTAAGCCTTTAGTGATGTCGCCACCGATTTGAATAACGTTGCCTACGCTGGTTTTTCGTAGTGCTTGTGCATCAGTGTTTACGCTGATGAATTCCACACCCTCGATGGATTCGCGCACCATGTGTTCTACGGCGTTACCACCGCCACCACCAACTCCAACGACTTTGATTACTGCATCGTCAGACATTTCCATCATCGGTTCAAACATGTGTTGTCTCCGTTTTCCCTGCAACTCAGGTTAAAACTCTTTTTGTATCCAATTACGCACTCGACCAAAAAATCCAGTAACAGAATGACGCTTAGGTTCAACGTATTCATTGTCATCACTGGATTGCATGTCACGTGCGTAATGAAGTAATCCTACAGCCGTTGAATGAAACGGCGCGTTAACATAATCGGTCAGCCCACTCACTTCGAGTGGTTTGCCAACTCTCACTTGGTTGCGGAACACACGTTCCGCACACTCTACGACACCGTCCATTTGCGCAGCACCACCAGTCAAGACGACACCAGCAGCAAGGTGATGTTTAATGCCATCTTCACGCAATTTAGCCTGAACAGTATCAATAGTTTGGTTAACCAATCCCATCAGTTCTGTGTAGCGAGGTTCAATCACTTCAGAGAGCGTTTGTCGCTGCAAGCTGCGTGATGGTCTACCGCCGACACTTGGGACGTTAACCGTATCGTCCTTGCTCACCAGTTCACTCAGCGCACAACCGTATTTCACCTTGATTTCTTCGGCATCACTCACAGGTGTGCCAAAAGCAAAAGCAATGTCACTGGTGACGGCATTGCCTGCATAGGAAAATACTTCTGTGTGTCGTAAAGCGCCACCAGTCCAAATGGAAACATCCATTGTACCTGCACCAATATCGACAACACATACGCCCAGTTCGCGTTCATCTTCCGTGATCACAGCATTACTTGCTGCAAGCCCCGAGAAGACGAGTTGTTCTACATTAAGTCCACAACGCTCTACGGCTTTGATGATGTTTCTCGCCATATCGTTGTGGCAGGAAATCAGATGCACACTGACTTCCATTCTAACCCCTGACAAGCCTAGCGGATTTTTAATTCCTTCTTGGTAGTCAATGGTAAATTCTTGCGGAATTACATGGAGAATGCGCTGTTCATCACCAATCTTAATCGACTTCGCGGTATGAATCGCACGATCCATATCTTCTTGAGAGACCTCTTCATCTGAAATGGTTCCCATTCCTTTTTCGATGCGACTAGCAATATGACGACCAGAAATGGAAATATACACATCACTGATCTTACACTCTGCCATCATTTCTGCTTGGCCAATAGCGCGCTGTACCGAGCTGACTACAGACTCGAGGTCATTGACACCGCCTTTATCCATTCCACGGGAAGGACTACTGCCGGCACCAATAATATTGATTTGACCATCAGGCAACACTTCACCCACAAGGGCAGAAACGGTTGCAGTACCAATATCTAAACCAACAATCAGGTTTTCTTCTGCGCCCTTAGTCATTCTTTTTCTCTCGTTGTAATTCTTCTTCTGGGAACCACCCTACAGCAGCCCCCGTATCATACCTGAGATCTATGTAGCTGACGCGCTCTGCATCAGCACCTAGTTTGTTATATAGCAGCAAAAAACGCTCAATGCGTTCTGAAAGCGACTCTTTACCCAGCTCTAAGCGGATGCCACTTTCTAAAATAATTTGCCAAGCTCTGCGTTCATTCAAAACCAACGAGCTGATATTAAGATCAAACGTTGCAAACTGAGCCTCAATATCACGATAGGTCGTCAAAACTTCGATCCCAGTTCCAACTGGGCCATAAAGTTTGACCTGTTCTTGGTGCAGCTGCCCCAAGTCACCATCAAAGACTTGCCCTTGCTGGTTGAGTAATGCCATACCATTCCAGATGGCAACAGGCTCATGTTCAGTGATAAAGACCTTGACGGTATCCGGCCATTGCTTTCGAACCGATGCGTTCGCTACCCAAGGCACTGATTCCACCTGTTGTTGCAACACACTGATGTCTTGCGACATGAAAGTGCCAATATGATCGATCCGACCAAACGCCCGTTGTACATCTTGAGCGGTCACGTAATCTAAATCACCTTTCAAGATAATTTTTGATAAGGGCAAACGCTTGTCATCCCACATCCATTCAACGGTATTGTACAGCGTCAAACCAATGAGGAAGAGTACAAAAGCAAGAAACACTCCACCAAACCAGCGGGTTTTCGATTGCTGATGTTCTACAGAATGATCAGTGGCCACATGGCTCTCTAACAAACTTCGCGGCTCCTAAATACATTTCGTATACCCAAGATACATTTCGTATACCCAAGATACATTTCGCATACCTAAGATATATTCCGCAGTTCCAAGAACATCCCAACGTTTACATCTCTTGATCATTATCGAGACGTCAGCCTTGCTCTTGTTAACACTTACTCTTGTTAACATAAGTGAAGCAGGTACTCAGCATACTTTAACCTTGGGATTATACTGAGCTACCACAAACTATCAAACACTCATAGTCATATTTGACGAGGAATCCGTGCAATTATTAAGAACTGCGGTGATTCCCACATAGGAACGCCAAAACTATGACGGCTGACGCATTTTCGCTATGTTCAATTCAAAGTCTTCTAGCTGCTTGGCCACTTTACCCACATCGCCAGCACCTTGGGTCAATACCAAGTCGCCATCTTGCAGCACATTAGCCAGAGCTGCAGGCAGCATCTCCTTCTCAGGAACAAAAATAGGGTCCAGCTTCCCTCGACTGCGAATGGTTCTACATAATGCTCGCCCATCCGCACCAGCAATCGGCTTCTCACCCGCAGAGTACACATCCAACATGATTAAGACATCGACTTGTTCCAACACATTCGCGAAATCATCATACAGATCTCGGGTGCGACTATAGCGGTGTGGTTGGAAAATCATGACTAAACGCTTATCGCTCCAGCCACTACGAGCCGCTTGAATCGTGACATCCACTTCTGTTGGATGATGACCATAGTCATCCACAAGCATGGCTTGACCATTGCCTGTATCGAATTCACCAAGGTGATCAAAACGTCGGCCTGTCCCTTGTGTTCCGGCCATTGCAGCAAGGATGGCTTCATCACTGATATCATCTTCTGTTGCAACAGCAATCGCCGCTGAAGCATTCAGTGCATTATGGCGACCTGGGATGTTTAAGGTGATATCAAGGTCTGCTTTGCCTTCACGAACAACCGTAAATTTTCCTTGTTGACCTTCTTGATGGTAATTCGCAATGCGAACGTCGGCATCATCAGAGAAACCATAAGTAATCACTTGACGGCTGATTCGTGGAATTAACTCTCGAATCACAGGGTCATCAACACATACAATTGCCTGACCATAGAAAGGTAAATTATGTAGAAAATCGATAAAGGTCTGTTTCAAGGTTTCGAAATCACCGCCATACGTGTCCATATGATCCGCTTCGATGTTAGTGACAATGCTCACCATAGGTTGTAGATGCAAAAATGACGCATCACTTTCGTCTGCTTCAGCAATTAAAATACGGCTCGAACCGAGACGTGCATTGGTTCCCGCACTTTTCACTAACCCTCCATTCACGAAGGTTGGATCCAGACCAGCTTCCGAATAAATTTGAGTGACGAGCGCTGTGGTCGTCGTTTTACCATGTGTGCCCGCAACGGCAATACCGTGACGGAAGCGCATCAGCTCTGCCAACATCTCAGCTCGGCGCACAACAGGAATGCGCGCTTCACGTGCAGCTTTTACTTCTGGGTTTTCTTCATTGATCGCAGTAGACACCACCACCACGCTCGCACGAGCAACATTACTTTCTTGGTGACCAATAAAAATCTCAGCGCCTTTCTCTGCAAGACGCTCAGTAACCGGGTTATTCGCTAAGTCAGAGCCTGTAATGTCATAACCTTCATTAAGAAGCACCTCCGCGATTCCGCTCATTCCAGCTCCACCAATTCCAATAAAGTGGATGGATTTAACGCGGCGCATTTCCGGTACCATAGCTCGGATTTGAGCTAAGTCCTGAGTGTGTTGAATTGTCATGCGAAGGTCTCTTAATTAGTTAAAGCTATGATGGCATTCGCCACCGTTTTGTCTGCATCAAGTTTGGCTGATGCACGTGCTTTGCTTGCCATGGCAAGCAAAGTCTCTCGATCAAGGCTATCCAGAGTTTCTGCTAAATTATCAGCGGTCAGATCCGGTTGCTCAATCATCAGCGCCGCACCATTGTCGACTAGATGGTCGGCATTCAGTGCTTGTTGACGGTCTTTATGCATAAATGGCACAAAGATAGCCCCGACCCCAGCAGCCGAGATTTCAGATACCGTTAAAGCACCAGAGCGACATACTAAAACATCAGCCCATTGGTAAGCCTCAGCAACATCCTGAATAAAGTCACTAACCTGAACGTCGTCTACCCCAGCTTGCTGATAGTCAGCCAATACTTGCTGACTGTTGCCCTTGCCTGCTTGGTGGCGAATCGATACGGCCTGATTCAGTGCTTTTGCAGACGCTGGTAGCGCTTGGTTAAGAATACGGGCCCCTTGGCTGCCGCCCATCACCAAGATGCGAATGGGGCCATCTCGGTCCATCAAACGTTGCTCAGGATTTTCAATCTGAACCACATCTTCACGAACTGGGTTACCGACCACCTCAGCAGATGGAAAGGCACCGGGAAAAGCTTGGAAGACTTTCGTCGCAACTTTCGCCAACCATTGATTGGTCAAACCGGCAACGGCATTTTGTTCATGTAAAACCACAGGAATGCCACTTAACCACGCGGCAATGCCGCCCGGCCCACTGACATATCCGCCCATGCCCAAAACAGCATCAGGCTGCCATGCTTTCAAGTGACGTCGTGCTTGCAGCACCGCGCTGATAATTTGAAAAGGGGCTTTAAGCAATCGTACCAAGCCCTGACCACGTAGGCCTTTAACACGAATAAAATCGATCTCTATGCCGTGTTGAGGAACCAAGTCAGCTTCCATTCGGTCAGCCGTGCCTAACCAACGGATCTCCCAACCTTGTTGCTGTAGTTGTTTCGCAACCGCAAGCCCAGGGAACACATGTCCACCAGTACCGCCTGCCATTACCATTAATCGTTTAGTTTTCTTCATTATTTTGTTGTGTTAAATCTTCTTGTATCAATAGCCGTGATTCATGATCAATTCGAATCAAAAGTGAGACCGCTACTGCCATAATAATCAAACTGGAGCCGCCGTAACTGATCAAAGGCAAAGTCAGGCCTTTTGTCGGGACAATACCTGCAGCCGCTCCCACGTTAACCAATGTTTGGAAAGCAAACCAGACTCCAATACCAAAGGCGAGATAAGCACCAAACAACTCACCGCTTTCAAACGCTCTGCGCCCTATAAATATCGCTTTCAGTACCAAGCTAAAAATCAATAGTAGGACCAGTGTGACGCCAATGAAACCCAACTCCTCTGCCAGCACCGCAAACACAAAGTCCGTATGCGCTTCTGGTAAATACTCGAGTTTTTGAATCGAGTTCCCCAGCCCTTGACCAAACCAGTCACCACGACCAAACGCCATAAGGGATTGAGTGAGCTGATAACCGCTACCGAAAGGGTCTTCCCAAGGGTCTAAAAAGGATGTTACTCGCCTCATTCGATAGGGCTCAAAGAGGATCAAGAGGACGATCGCGACAATCCCAACGACCATCAGGAACAAAAATTGGATCAATTTCGCCCCTGCGATAAACAACATCCCAAAGAGTGTCACCAACATCACGATGACCGTACCTAAGTCAGGTTGAAACAGCAGCAGTAATGCCAGAGAGCCAAAAACCGCAATCGGTTTAAAGAAACCACCAAAGAAGCTCGACCGAACCTCATCACTCTTACGAACCAAATACCCCGCCATAAACACAAACAGTGACAGTTTTGCCACCTCAGCAGGTTGAAGGTTAAATAGTCCCAAAGGAATCCATCGTGACGCGCCGTTGACCGACTTGCCTGCCACTAATACCACCACCAGCAATACGATTGAGATGGCCAGTAAGTAATGACTGTATTGAAACCAACGTTTTAACGGCACTTGTAGCACGACAGCGGACGTGATGAGCGCAAGGACAATAAAGGTCCCATGTCGAAACATAAAGTGGAAAGGCTGCCCTGTTAGGCGTGAGCTTATTGGAAACGAAGCGGAAGTCACCATCACTAAGCCCGTGAGCATGAGCCCAAGCGCAATCCAAACCAGTTGACGATCATAAAGTGTTTCAGGCGTCGGCTCTGTCAACCAACCTAGCACCCCTTGCTTCCACTTATTCGGTTCAACCATTACAGATCCTCACTGTGGCATTCCACTACGCGAAGCGCTTAGCTAAGTCAGTAAATGCATCACCACGAGCCATAAAGTTAGTAAACTGATCGAAGCTCGCACAAGCAGGGGACAACATAACCATGTCCCCAGGTTGCAATTGAGGTGCTATCTCGCTAATGATCGCTTCCATGGACTCAAATTGCTTTGCATTTGGGTGCAAAGGCATAAAATCACCACCGTCGACACCAAAGCAGCATAACTGAACAGGCAACGA
This sequence comes from bacterium sp. HQB-39, assembly GCA_043422575.1. Lineage (GTDB taxonomy): Bacteria > Pseudomonadota > Gammaproteobacteria > Enterobacterales > Vibrionaceae > Vibrio. The sequence goes on from JBHOHG010000003.1 coordinate 122,959, forward strand.
TGCTAAAACGGGGGCAAGCTCTGAAAAGTCAGCGCCTTTTCCGACACCACCCACCAATAAATACAGGGTGCCTGAGCATTCGAGCCCAGTGAGTGCCGCTAACGTACTGGCAATGTTAGTCGCTTTGGAGTCATTTACCCACTTAACGCCATCACGGTCAGCCACGAGCTGACAACGATGACTCAGCCCAGAATACGTTCTAAGAGCGTCAAGCCCGTTACGATAATCGATACCTGCGCTCGTGAGTAAGGCTATCACTACCAAGGCATTTGACCAATTATGCTGACCGACAAGCTGTAATTCATCAGCAGCAAGAATCGGCTCCCCATGATGAGCAAGGAAGGTTCGACCGGCTTGTTCTACAATTCCAAATTCGTGTTCATCCATACCAAAAGTCACCACAGGGCAACCGTTATCTGGGTATGTCTGTTTATCGTCACGGTTTACAATCGCAATCTTCGCATGATCAAAAATACGCTGCTTGGCATGGCGATAATCCGACATGCCTTGATAGCGATCCATATGGTCTTCCGACAAGTTTAAAAAAGCTGCCGCTTCAAGCGCTAAGCTAGAGGTTGTTTCAAGCTGAAAACTGGACAGCTCCAAGACATACAAATCAGCATCCAGCTCTAATAAATCCAATGCTGGGACACCTATATTACCACCGATTACTGTGCGGCAACCTGCGGCATTCGCTACCACGCCAGTAAGGTCAGTCACCGTGCTTTTTCCATTGGAGCCCGTAATCGCAATAACAGGTTTATCCGCTGCCCAAGCAAAAAGTTCGATATCGCCGACAACCGAAGTCCCCTGTGCCATGATCGCTTGCAGTTCAGGCGTCGCTAAAGCAATACCGGGATTGGCCACCACCAAATCTGCCTCTTGCAACCACAGCGTATTCCAACTGCCTGCATGAAGCTCAACCTGTGCCGGTAATGACTCTGCACCGGGCGGGGTCTCTCGGGTATCAATCACCCGAACCGTTACTGCCGGCTGATGTTTTACGAGGTGCTTAACGACAGAGAGCCCGGTTATCCCGAGCCCTACAACCACGACTTGTTTAATATCTTGCCAAGGTTTCATTGAGTGTCCATGTCGATTAACGAACTTTTAATGTCGCTAGACCAATCAATACTAATACGATTGAAATGATCCAGAAGCGAACAATAACGCGTGGCTCAGGCCAGCCTTTCAGCTCGTAGTGATGGTGAATCGGAGCCATACGGAAGATTCGCTGACCACGTAATTTATAAGAACCTACTTGTAGAATCACTGACAAGGTTTCCATGACGAAAACACCGCCCATGATCACAAGCACTAACTCTTGGCGCACTAACACTGCAATCGTACCTAACGCACCACCAAGAGCCAATGAACCAACATCGCCCATGAAAACTTGTGCTGGGTAGGTATTGAACCAAAGGAAACCTAGCCCCGCACCAACCATAGCGGTACAAACCACCACAAGTTCAGACGCAAGAGGCACATGAGGAATATGTAGGTACTCAGAGAAATTGGCATTACCTGTTGCCCAAGCAATAACGGCAAAACCCGCCGCAACGAGCACGGTTGGCATAATCGCCAATCCGTCCAATCCGTCTGTCAGGTTGACCGCATTACTGGTGCCAACAATCACAAAGTAGGTCAGTACGATATACATCAACCCCAACTGAGGCATGATGTCTTTGAAGAAAGGCACCACCAGTTGAGTGGCCGCAGTATCTTTACCATGCGCGTACAGTGCAAATGCCACCACGAGCGCGATTGCCGATTGCCAAAAATATTTCCAGCGAGCGACAAGACCATCGGTGTTTTTACGTACAACTTTACGATAATCATCGACAAAGCCAACGGCGCCATAACCACCAAGTACGGCCAGTACAGCCCATACATAAGGGTTAGAAAGATCAGACCAAAGCAATACGGTGATCATGATCGCTGCAAGGATCATAATGCCGCCCATGGTCGGTGTACCACGTTTGCTAAAGTGTGATTCAGGACCGTCATTACGCACTACCTGACCAATCTGCAACATTTGCAGACGCTCAATTAAGCGAGGCCCCATCCACAAGGATAAGCCTAAGGCCGTTAACACACTGACAATCGCACGAAACGATAGGTATTCAAATAAGCGAAAAAAAGAAAAATATGGCTGGAGTAACTCAGCAAGCCAAATAATCATTGGTAACTCTCCTTCAAAGCAGCAGCGACTTTACTCATTCCTGCACTGTTTGCCCCTTTGACTAACAATGTATGTACTTGGGTTGGTGACGCTTTTAACTGCTGCTTGATGTAGTCTATCAATGTTGCGTGACAATCAAAGTGGAGACCGTCACACACCTCACTGATGACTTTCGTGTCCTCACCAAAGGTAAGAACGTGTTCAATATTTAGTGGGGCTGCATGTTCCCCGACTTGACGATGAAGTTCAAGACTTTCCTCACCTAATTCCGCCATATAGCCTAAAATCAGCCAGCGTTCACCAGCAAATGTTCCCAATAAATCAACGGCCGCTTTCATCGCAGGAACACTGGCATTGTAACTGTCATCAATCAGTTTGACGGTATCAGATAAGGCTTCGACTTCGACGCGTCCTTTGACTTTCATTAGGTTAGCTAGCCCAAGCTGAATTGACTCAATCGTCGCTCCCAACTCTAAAGCAATGATACTCGCTGCCACTGCATTCGCCACATTATGCTGACCTACGATACTCAGCTCCAGCGCTACAATCGCTTCAGGAGTGTGCAAATTAAATCGCGCTTCGCCATGCGGATTAAGGGTAATCGCGCTAGCATAGAAGTCAGCGTCACTGTTGTCTGATGAGAACGTGATCACTCGCTTGTCGGCTAACACGGCTTCCCAATACTCGCCGCCATGACTGTCGAGATTGACTATCGCAGTACCACCAGCAGCAAGACCTTGATAAATTTCGCCTTTTGCCTGCTTTACTCCATCTATAGAACCAAAGCCTTCAAGATGCGCCGCAGCCACATTGTTGACGAGTGCAATATCTGGGTTTGCCATGACAGTGGTATAAGCAATTTCACCAATGTGATTCGCACCTAACTCAATGACGGCAAAATCATCGTCAGGAGTACGACGCAGTAACGTTAATGGCACACCGATGTCATTATTAAAGTTGCCTGCCGTAAAGAGAACTTGCCCATGATGCTGCATAATACTGGCAACCATCTCTTTCACCGTTGTCTTTCCACAACTGCCCGTAATCGCAACCGTTGGCGCAGGACAAACTCGATGAACCAAACCGGCGATCTCTGCCAAGGCAACCTTAGTGTCAAACACAACAACTTGGGGAATATCAAGAGGGAGCTCGCGAGAAACCAACAATGCCGATGCACCATTGTCTTTCGCCTGTTGGCAAAAATCATGAGCATCAAAACGCTCACCGATTAACGCCACAAATAATGAACCCGTTTCAATGGTTCGAGTATCAGTGGAGACCTGAGATACCAACGTATCTTGCCCCACCAAATCACCGCCAGTTATCTCACAAATCTGAGCCAGTGATAATTCAATCATAATGTCATCCCTAACAATTTAGCGGCAGTTTCTCGATCGGAGTAGTGCACCTTGCCATCGAGAAAGACTTGATAGTCCTCGTGACCTTTACCCGCTAATAAAACAATATCTTCAGAACCCGCCTGTGCTAAAGCAAAACTTGCTGCGGCAAATCGGTCATGCTCGACATGCGCTTTATCAGCAAATGACAACCCTGCCAGCATATCATTCACAATCGCTTGCGGTGATTCAGAACGTGGGTTGTCATCAGTGAGAATGATCTTATCAGCAAGACGCTCAGCAATTTCGGCCATCATTGGTCGTTTACCGGTATCGCGATCACCACCACAGCCAAAAATAGCCCACAGTTTGCCGCGACAATGTACTCGTAAAGCACTGAGTGCTTTCTCTAGCGCATCTGGAGTGTGGGCATAGTCAACAACGACGCCAGCACGACCATGAGATCGGAAGAGTTCCATTCTTCCAATTACGGGTTGTAGTTCACTTGCAGCGTTGACAAGCTGCTGTTTTTCAAAGCCTAAACTTAACAAGGTCGCCAACGCGACCAACAAATTACTTGCATTAAACTCTCCGATCAACGGCGCATTCAGCTCCCCAGCCCCCCAATGCCCATCAAATGCGATGGTAATCCCTTGTTCGGAATATGTTACATTTGTTGCATATAGTGATTTATGACCACTGACGGGGCTTTTCAATGAAACAGCCACGGCTTGAGGGAGCTGCTGTAACCATGTTGCGCCGACTTCATCGTCAGAGTTGATGATCGCATGCTCGGTATTATGCTCGGTAAAGAGTGTCAATTTGGCTTGTGCGTAAGCATCCATCGTACCGTGGTAATCAAGGTGATCACGGCTAAGGTTAGTAAAGACAGACGCGGCAAAAGGAAGTGACTTGATTCGACCTTGAATAAGACCGTGAGAGGATACTTCGAGCGCTGTATATTCCGCTCCCGCTTGAGCAAGCTCGGCTAATGTACGTTTGATTTCAATGGCACTTCCCGTGGTGTTCTCGGCTTCGGTTAATTGTTCTAAGAAACCGTTACCAGCCGTTCCCATTACAGCAGCACGCTGACCCACTCGTTCAATCCACTGAGCAATGATTTGTGTAATCGTGGTTTTCCCGTTCGTGCCCGTCACACCAATCAGTTTCATCTCACCATGCTGATACAATCGAGCAGCAAGATGCGAAAGACGCTGACCTAAGTCGGCAACGTAAACGATAGGAACAGAGCCACGCCACGCCACAGTTCCATGTGATTGCAATGCACACGATTCGGCAATCACAGCGCTGGCTCCTTGCGACAGAGCTTTATCAATAAATGTTCGACCATCGACCTGATGACCAATAACCGCTACAAAGGTGCTTCCCTGAGTGACTTTTCGACTGTCTATTTCAAGATGCTTAACCAGAATAGTATCGAGGACTTTTTCCTCGTCGACTACCCACGGGGCTAATAGCTCATTTAATGGGATCTCGTGATTCATAACTTCTCCACGTTCCTTTGAACCGAATTGGCGTTACTGGAATTGATTTTCATCAGGCGCAACATTCAAGATCTGTAGTGCACCTTTCATAATTTCTGCAAAAACGGGGGCTGCGACTGAGCCACCATAGTATTGGTCACCTTGCGGCTCATTGACTACAACCACCAATGAAAGACGAGGGTCACTCACTGGCGCGACCCCAGCCGTGATAGCAATGTATTCGTCGCTATAACCGCCAGCCGCCGCTTTACGTGATGTTCCTGTCTTAGCTGCAACACGATAGCCCGGTACCGCAGCTCGGGTCGCGGTGCCGCCTTTTTGCGTCACCGTTTCCAGCATTTTAAGAACCATCTGAGCGTGTTCCGGTTCGACTACTTGACGCGAGCGATATTCTTGATTGCTCTCGATCATATGAATGGGTTCATAAGAGCCTTGGTTCGCTAAGGTAGCGTAGGCGTGGGCCAACTGGATGGGGGTGACTGATAAACCGTAACCAAAAGATAAAGTCGCGATTTCAAACTTAGACCAACGACGGCGGTTTGGGAAAATCCCCGTGACCTCTCCCACCAAGTTCAAGCCTGATAACTCTCCTAAACCAACCGAACTGTATAGACCCAGTAAGGCCTGAACGGGCATGTCTAAAGCCAGCTTTGTCACGCCAATGTTGCTCGATTTCTTTAAGATCGTGGTGAGATCGGCTTTCCCGACCTTAGACGTATCACGGACACGACTGCCACCAATGGACATGATGCCATTACCAGTATCAATCACTGTATTTTCGTCAGCCACCTCATTTTCAAGCGCCGCTAATACGACAAATGGCTTCACAGTGGAACCGGGTTCCATTGAATCGGTGATCACGCGATTGCGCATTTTGAAACTTTGTAGATCGGAGCGGTTGTTGGGGTTGTAGGATGGCGCATTCACCATGGCGAGAATCGCCCCCGTCTTAACATCAATCATGACCGCAGAGCCTGACGTCGCTCGATGATCCGCGACCGCTTGCTTAATCGCTCGATAAGCAATGGCCTGCAAACGCTGATCGACGGTAAGCTGTAGTGACTCCCCTTGCTTGCGCTCTTCGACCGCAATGTTCTCAACCACTCGTCCAAAACGATCTTTTCGTATGGTTTGTTTCCCAGCTTCCCCTGAGAGGTGAGAATCGAAGCTCCGTTCGACCCCTTCTAAACCATGTCCATCAATACCTGTCACACCAATCAGGTGGGCGCTCACTTCTGCTGCTGGATAATAGCGGCGTGATTCCGCTTTGAGGCCAATTCCTGCCAGCTTTAATTCACGAATATAACTGGCCATCGCAGGACTGACTTGGCGTTGTAAATAAATAAAACGACGTGAAGCGTGCTTCTGAATTCGATTCAGCATAGCTTCGCGGGGGATACCAAGTACGTCTGCCAGCGCATGCCATCGTTCAATTGGTGCTAAACCGCCTTCCTTAAAAATGGTGTAAGGGTCAGCCCATACCGCTTCAACTGGCACACTAACAGCTAACGGTTCGTCATTACGATCAGCAATGATGCCACGCGCAGAAGGCAATGCTTGTACCCGAATAGAACGCAGATCACCTTGGCGAATTAATTGGTCAGGCTCAATGACTTGAATGTAGGCGACACGCCCAATTAAGACACCAAGCGCAATAACAACAAAGAGGAGTACTAAATAGAATCGCCAACGAATCAGCTCTGGAGCATCATCATTGGGAGTATCTGCGCTTGAGGCAGATGTCGGTGTTTTTTTCGAGGTCATTGTAATGGAATCACCACTTCTTCATCCCCTTCAGGACGAGTCATTTCAAGCTCTTTGGTGGCCATCAGTTGTACACGGCTGTGCTCTGCAAGCGACGTTTCCTCAATCATCAGACTGCGCCATTCATTATCTAACTGCTCACGCTCGCGTGCTGCTTCATTTTTTAATGAAATCGCTTGTCGGGTGTGGTGTGTCGAAAACACCACGCCCATTGCAGAAGTAAAGATCAAAACCAACACCAGTAAAGGCACACGTCCTACGGTGAAGAGATCCACCAGAATCAACTTCGCTAAATTCGGTGTTGGTTGCGCCATAGAACTAGAGTTTCTCCGCAAGTCGCAAAACAGAGCTACGAGAACGAGGATTCTGCTCCACTTCTTCTTTACTTGGTTTGATCGCTTTACTGGCCGCTTTCAGATTCGCACTGCCCAAAGCTTTGATTTGATCTTCCGTCATAGGAATGCCATGAGGCACTTCTGGCCCTTTGCTTTCTTTACGAATAAAGCGCTTCACCATACGATCTTCGAGAGAGTGGAAACTGATCACCGATAGACGACCTTCTGGTGCAAGTATGCTTGCCGCACCTTTTAATGCCGTATCAATTTCTTCCAACTCACTGTTAATGTAAATACGGAAGGCTTGGAACGCACGAGTCGCTGGGTGCTTCTTCTCTTTAAAGCTTTTTGGTGCCGCTTCTGAAATCAGTTTTGCCAGTTGGCTCGTACGCACAAGCGGCTCATTCTCTTCATTCTCACGGTACGCAACGATCGCTTTAGCAATACGACGCGCATGTTTATCTTCACCAAATTCACGAATGACCCAAGTGATATCATCCAAGTCAGCCTCAGCCAACCATTGAGACACTGGAACACCTGAAGTCGGGTCCATACGCATATCAAGCGGACCATCCTTCATAAAGCTAAAACCACGTTCAGCATCATCCAACTGCGGAGAGGATACGCCAAGATCTAATAGGACGCCATCCACCTGACCAACTAAGTCATACTCTTCGGCATATTGTGCCATTCCTGAGAATGGACCATGGATGATAGTAAAACGAGGGTCATCGATTTTTTGCGCTTCGGCAATCGCCTGCGGGTCGCGGTCAATGCTGAACAGACGACCGTTTTCCCCTAATTTAGATAAGATAGTGCGACTATGACCGCCACGGCCAAACGTACCATCGATGTAAGTGCCATCTGGTTTGATCGCCAAACCATCAATAGATTCATTCAGTAGAACAGAAATGTGTTGAAATGATTCAGTCATAGCCTTCTCATATTGGTTACTGCCATATCCAAGGCAATACTCTAGTGTACTGATTTCCTTGTTTATAGCCACTTTTTGACTCAGGATTGACGTGACATTGCGCTAAGTTTAATGCTTATTGCATTCTTTGACGTCAATAAAAAGCAAAAACCCACCACTACCAAACGGTAGTGATGGGTTAAGAATAGGTGAAGTTGACCTATAAGCCGGGTTCTGTCTCCGCTTGCGCGGTGATAGCCATTCGTCTAGGCCAGCAATCGCTCACTGGCTCAAGCAACCTACCCGCCTCCTAACGCGAGCAACGCTATGTGGAGGCCTATTTGGTCTTGCTCCGGGTGGAGTTTACCTTGCTACGAACTGTTGCCAGTCGCACGGTGCGCTCTTACCGCACCCTTTCACCCTTACCTGTGCTCTTACGAGCCATCGGCGGTTTTCTCTCTGCTGCACTTGTCGTGGGCTTGCGCCCCCCAGGCGTTACCTGGCACCCTGCTCTATGGAGCCCGGACTTTCCTCCCCCTCATCAGTCTCCCAGTCACAAGGAAAGGGACATCAATGAGGCAGCGACTACCCAGTCAACTCCGAGGGCGGATTGTATAGATTCCGATGGGGGCTGTCTATAAAGAATCGTTCAGCGCGTCAAAAACCGTTGCATTTGCTCAAAGTAACACCAGATTAGGTTAATCTAAGTGCTCAAGACCCCATTTGTACAACGCATTCTTCTTGAGGTTGTGAATTTCAGCGACCAAGGCCGCTGCTTTTTTAAGAGGTAGCTCTTTACTTAGAATGCCTAAAGTTCTTGTCGCCTCTTTCGGTAAGCTATCATCTTTAATCGCACGATGTCCGTGGATCAAAATGACCATTTCCCCTTTGCGCTGATTTTCATCGCTCTTGACCCATGCCACTAATTCGCCCAGTGGCATTCCTTGAATGGTTTCGAAGGTCTTAGTTAATTCGCGAGCCAATACTACCTCACGCTCAGGCCCTAAGATGTCTAACATATCGTCTAAAGAATCAAGAATTCGATGTGGTGATTCATAGAAAACACAGGTGCGTTCCACTTGAGATATTTCCAGAAGCTTGTCTTTGCGCGCTTTGCTTTTCGGTGGGAAAAAACCTTCAAAGCTAAAACGATCTGACGGAAGCCCCGAAGCACTCAGTGCCGCTATCACTGCACAAGGTCCCGGTAGTGGGACAACTCTGACCCCAGCTTGACGACATTTTGTTACTAAATGGTAACCTGGGTCGCTAATTAGTGGTGTACCTGCATCAGAAATGAGAGCGATCGACTCTCCTTGTAAGAGTTTGTCGACTAACACTTGCGCTTTTTGCTGCTCATTGTGATCATGCAGGGCAAACGTTTTAGTTTGAATGTTGAAGTGAGCAAGGAGCTTGCCACTGTGGCGAGTATCTTCGGCGGCAATGACATCCACCGTGGATAAAACTTCAATCGCACGCTGTGTGATATCTCCCAAATTTCCTATCGGAGTAGGCACAATGTAAAGCGTCGCATGATTTTCTGCGAAGTTATTTTTATCTGTCATTTGTTTACCATCACTTCAACGATTAATATAGAGACAATTTTGTTCAAAATTATAGAGAACTCATGGCAATGATGAACCATAAGCGATTCAGTGTACCACGCAAACTCACCACGATTGCACTTGCAATGACGTTGGCTGCGTGTGTCACAACTCCGCCTGAGCCTGTCAACGTCGATATAACGCTAGATCCAACCTTACCTGTTCAGAGCTATATGATTAATGCCGACAGTTCACAAGGAAGCGTGCAAAATGACTGGTTGATCATGGCAACCAAAGCAGCATTAAAAAATGGCGATGTAGAGCAAGCCGATCTGCTGGTGAAGCGATTAGCAAAACAACAACTGACTGAACTCCAGCAGGCTGAGTGGCAACTGAGCCGCGCTACCTTACAGCAAATGCGCGGACAATCAAGCCGTGTGATAGAGCTACTGAACTTCAAACCTTGGTGGGCAGTGACTCCTGCACAATGGGAGCAATATTACACTTTGCGCGCCAATGCTCGCCAAGCATTGAATCAACCTTTCGAAGCAAACCGTGAGTTAATCCTTCTAGCGCAGTACAGCAATGAGTTAGACCAATCACGTCTTGCCACCCAAGTGTGGCAAAACTTTGCGGGGTACTCTCAGTATGAGATCACCGAACTGACCACTGCCCCAGAAGAAGATATCCTCGATGGCTGGTTACAATTAGCGATTTACGTTAAGACAATGTCTGACAACGTACCTCAACTCAAAAATACCCTCGATAATTGGTTTGCAGAAAATGGTCATCACCCAGCGGCTCATTATACTCCGGTTGATGTTCAAGAAATCTTAGATCTGCAAATCATCAAGCCGTCCAACACAGCGCTTCTGCTGCCTTTGACGGGGCAGTTTGGTAAACAAGCGCAATTGATCCGCGATGGATTCATCTTTGCAATGATGAACGATAAAGCCCGCGAACCGGATGCTCGACTCACTGTGATCGACACGCACACTCACCAACCGGAAGAGATTCGCGCGCGCATCAACGAGGAAGGCGTTGACTTCATTGTCGGTCCACTGCGCAAAGATCGCATCAAGCGACTACAAGATGAGATGTTAGCGGCAGAAGAAGCCAATAAGATCCCAGCGCTTGCTCTGAATATCCCGAATGAAGTCTTAAGTGGCAACCAAGTGTGTTACTTAGCTCTTTCTCCTGAGCAGGAAGTGGCCCAAGCCGCGCGTCATTTATTCAAAAACGGTTACCAGTACCCACTGATTCTTGCTCCAAAAGGCAACCTTGGTGAGCGAGTGACCGCCGCTTTCAATGATGAGTGGAAGAAATACAGCGCCAACAAAGTGGCCGTGAGCTTATTTGAGAACAAACGTCAGCTACAACGCAGTATCAATGATGTCTTTGGCTTGCAAGAAAGCCAGCAGCGTATTGCACAGATGACGAGTCTGTTGAATGTAGCGATGGAGAACCAGCCGCGTAGTCGTCGTGATATTGATGCCGTCTATATTGTTGCGAAGAGCTCTGAGTTAACGCTGATCAAACCGTTCGTTGAAGTGGCTGTTAACCCTGATGCAACACCACCGAAGCTCTTCTCTAACTCGCGGAGTAACAGTGGTAAAAAGCAATATGAAGACTTAACGGGAATCGAATACAGTGACATTCCCCTGTTGATTAATGCCAACCCTTCGATCTTATCGCAGATGCAGCAGCTTTGGCCGGGGCAATCCAACATGGAAAAACGCCTCCACGCATTAGGAATGGACGCTTACTCTTTGATCGAAGAGCTCCCTCAAATGAAAGTGATGTCGAGCCACTCGGTCAATGGACAAACCGGAATCCTCAGCATTGATGACAATTGTGTCGTACAACGTGAAGTGAGCTGGGCAGGTCATGGGACTCTTCAGTAGAAGAGACATTGGCGATCAATATGAAACTCTTGCGAAACGATACTTGATTTCGCAAGGGTTAACCTTTCTCGAACAGAATTTCTCGACAAAAAATGGTGAAATTGACCTGATTTTCAGGCAAGGTGACGCGTTAGTTTTTGTTGAGGTCAAATACCGCCAATCAAAACAATTTGGTCATGCCGCTGAGATGGTGACAACCACTAAAATGAAGCGTATTGTCAAAGCCGCGCATTATTGGCTTACCAAACGCGGATTGTCTCTTGACCAAACCGAAGTAAGATTCGATGTTGTTGCCATTCATCAAGATGGCAAAGAGATCGACTGGATTCAAAACGCGATTACTCAAGGATAACCGATGCTCGATAGCATTAAAGAAAGCTTTACCGAAAGTATTCAAATTCAAATAGCTGCCGCAGATGCTCTACCCGATGCCATTACTCACGCAGCACAAGTCATGGTTGCTAGCTTATTGAATGGCAAAAAGATTCTTTGTTGTGGAAATGGCGGTTCAGCTTCAAATTCCCAGCAGTTTGTCTCCTGCCTATTAAATCGTTTTGAAACCGAACGTCCAAGCTTGCCGGCGATGGCGTTGACGGCCGATAACACCACGCTGACTGCTGTCGCCAATGACTACCATTACGAAGAGATCTTCTCCAAGCAGGTACGTGCATTTGGGCAGCAAGGGGATATCTTACTGGCTATTTCTACCAGCGGTAACAGCAAGAACGTCATCAAAGCGATGGAAGCGGCTGTAACTCGCGATATGACGATCATTGCCCTGACAGGTAAAGATGGTGGTGAAATGGCAGGCTTACTCGGTGAGGATGACGTGGAGATCCGCATTCCTTCTCATCGTACCGCTCGCATTCATGAAGTCCAAATGGTGACTTTGCACTGTTTATGTGATCTTATCGATCAGGTGTTATTTCCTGCTCACGAAGAGTGATCATTATGAAGCTTTCCCATCTTGTACTTTTAGTTACGACCCTTCACCTCACTGGCTGTGCGGGTCTGTTTATCGCGGGGACTGCCGCAACAGCTAACTTAGTCACGGATACTCGAACCACCCAAGAAATTTGGCAAGACAACCAAATTGAATTTGAAGTCGCGGCCATTGGCAATAAGCCTCCTTTCAAAGGCGCAGTTCGAATGACCTCGAATGCCTACAACGGTAAGGTCGTCATTTTAGGTCAAGCCACAACGGAAGCGGTTAAAAACGAACTCGCGGTGAAAGTAAAAGAGATCAAAGGTGTCAAGACCGTTCACAACCAGATTAAAATCAAACCGCCACTTGGTGTCACTGAAGTCAGTCACGATACGTGGCTAACCACGAAAGTTAAATCCAAATTGTTGACGGCTCCAGAGCTTAACGGCATTAACATCAAAGTGATCACTGAAGATAAAGAGGTCTATTTATTTGGTTTAGTGACTCAAGAACAAGCCGAAGTCGCAACTGAGATTGCACGTAATGTAAGTGGTGTCAGCCAAGTTATCCGCGCTTTCGAATACGGTACAACAACAAATACGGTAACCAACTAAAAACATCACTGTTCGAGTTTTTACCCACAAAAAAGCAGCGTATAAACGCTGCTTTTTTAATACTCGACGTTGAGAATATTACTTCACAACACGAAGGCTTGGACGCCCTTTCGGTCGTGGCGGCTCATCGTCAGGATCCGTATCATCACTCATTTCAACGCTATCTGCTGAGGCAACAGAGAGTGGCGAGTTTGAAGTAACTTTTTCTTCACCGTTAGAATCTTCATAATCTTCTTCGAAGATCCCTTCTTCCTCTAAAGGCGTTTCCGTGTACGCTTCTTCCGGCTCAAACATCGTGCCTGCACCATTTTCGCGCGCATATATCGCTTGAACAGCGTACAAAGGAACAATCACAGAGTGAGGACGACCACTGAAACGGGCACTGAAAGTAATAGCATCATTACCCAGCTCTAAATTGCCCACCGCACGGGGTGCAATGTTCAGAATGATTTGACCATCCTGAACAAACTCTAAAGGAACACGTACTCCAGGCATCGTTGCTTCAACAACAAGATGAGGGGTCAAATCGTTGTCCACCAGCCAATCATAAAATGCACGAAGCATATATGGTCGGCGTGGGGTCATGTTAGAAATTTCCATTTCTAATTAACGAACCAAACGCATTTCACGTTCAGCTTCTGTCAGAGAAGCAAGGAATGAATCACGCTCAAATACGCGGTTCATGTAAGTTTTGATCTCTTTTGAACCAGGGCCAATCAGCTCGATACCTAGCTCAGGCAGACGCCATAGTAGTGGCGATAGGTAACAGTCGATAAGGCTGAATTCTTCACTCATGAAGTATTCGTATTCAGCAAAGATTGGCGCCAACGTTAGTAGGTCGTTACGCAGTTTAGTACGAGCCTTTTCAGACTCCTCTGCACCACCATTCATTACTTTTTCCGCAAGGGTGTACCAGTTACGCTCAATACGGTACATCATTAGACGGCTGTTACCACGTGCAACTGGGTACACTGGCATCAGAGGTGGGTGTGGGAATCGCTCATCAAGGTATTCCATGATGATTTTCGAATCGTACAAAGCCAGTTCGCGGTCAACCAAAGTTGGTACTGATTTGTAAGGGTTTAGTTCAATTAGCTCTGCAGGCAAATTAGCTTCATCAACCAACTCAACTTCAACACTTACACCTTTCTCAGCCAGAACAATGCGAACTTGATGGCTATACAAATCTGAAGCACTTGAAAATAGAGTCATCACAGAACGTTTATTGGCAGCTACAGCCATGGAGCCCTCCAGTACACTTGATACAAAAACAATGGAGGCTTAGCCTCCATTGTCTACATTATAAATTAAGAATTAGCACGGTATGATAGCACAATTAATGCACATCCCGCCAATACTCTTTCTTTAGAAGTACGACAATCACGGTGAGTAAGACGAGAAAGGCCATCACGAACCAACCCAGTCGATGCCGTTCTAGCTGAACTGGATCACCCGAATAGACCAAGAAATTCACCAGATCGCCGACGGCAGCATCAAACTCCCCTTGACTCAGCTCCCCAGTACCATCCGTTTCCACCCCCACAACCCTTGTCACTTCTTCCCCATCGACCATTATTGTTTCGTAGATTGGCAGGGGTCTTCCTTGTAACTCTTCTAGGACATGCGGCATTCCCACACTTGGAAAGACTAAGTTATTCACCCCAAAAGGTCGCGTCGGATCCTCATAAAAGGTTCTTAAATAAGTATAGAGCCAATCTGCACCTCTTACTCGCGCCACTAAAGTGAGGTCGGGAGGCGGCGCACCAAACCAATTCGCCGCTTGCTTCTCTGGCATCGCATTCACCATCAGATCACCAATCTTGGCTTTGGGGTCAAATATCAAATGCTCTTTCATCAATTCCTTTGGAATACCAATATCATCGGCAATACGCTCATACCTTTGGTATTGGGTGGAGTGGCAACCAAAGCAGTAATTCATGAACAACTTAGCGCCATTCTGCAACGAAGCATTATTGGTCAAATCTACCGGAGCCTCATCAAGGGGGACACTCGGCCCAGCGGCGAATACAGCAGTCGGCATGCACAAGAGTAGCGTTAGAATCCATTTAGTCATTTGAAGGTCACCCTTTCTGGCAATGGTTTGGTCGCCTCGTTCTTACTGTAGAAATACAAAAGGACAAAGAACATGAAATAACCCAAACTAAAAATCTGAGCCAACAAGGTATATAACGGCGTTGCTGGTAACGCGCCTAAAATACCGAGTGCAATAAAACTGATTGTGAACTGAATGATATTGAACAGATGAAACTTGCTTCGATAGCGATACGAACGCACTCGGCAACGGTCAAGCCAAGGCAAGATAAATAACACAGCGATGGAAAGCCCCATGGCAATTACACCAAGCAACTTGTCGGGAACAGCACGTAAGATCGCGTAAAATGGGGTGAAATACCAAACAGGGGCGATGTGTTCAGGGGTTTTAAGTGGATTCGCCGCTTCGAAGTTGGGTGGCTCAAGGAAGTACCCCCCCATCTCAGGATTGAAGAAGAGGACATAGCAAAAAAGGAAAAGAAACCCTGCAACCCCCACTAAATCTTTGACCGTGCCATAAGGGTGAAAAGGCACCGAATCAATGATGTCGTATTTTTTCGAGTAGTAGTCATGGAATGTAAACTGAGTTTGATACCCCTCCCCCATTTTTCCTTTGGGGAGCTTAGTTTCAATACCATCAGGGTTATTGGAGCCTACTTCATGCAGTGCCAAGATATGCAAAACAATCAGCAGCAGTAGGACAATCGGCAAAGCAATAACGTGCAGGGCAAAAAAACGATTCAAAGTCGCACCAGAGATGATGTAATCACCTCGAATCCATAAGGTTAAGTCATCGCCAATGAATGGGATCGCTCCAAATAGCGAGATGATCACTTGTGCTCCCCAATAAGACATTTGCCCCCAAGGTAGCAAGTAGCCCATGAAAGCTTCCGCCATCAACACCAAGAAAATCAACATGCCAAAGATCCAAAGTAATTCTCTAGGTCTCTGGTAAGAGCCATAAATTAAACCTCGGAACATATGCAAATAAATCACAACAAAAAAGGCAGAAGCCCCAGTTGAATGCATGTAACGTAGCAACCAGCCGTACTCCACATCCCGCATTATGTATTCAACCGACGCAAAGGCACCCTCTCCCGAAGGGACATAATTCATGGTTAGCCAAATACCCGTGAGTAATTGATTCACAAGCACTAACATCGCTAGTGAGCCGAAGAGATACCAGAAGTTAAAGTTCTTAGGCATCGGATATTCAGACAAATGCTTGCGGTAAGCATTCATCGCTGGCAGACGTTTCTCCACCCAATCAATCAAAGCTTGCATCAGGCATCCCCCTCATCCAATCCAATCAATAATTTGGTCTCACTCAAATACATATGTTTTGGAACCACGAGATTCAGTGGGGCAGGAACGCCCTGAAAGACTCGTCCTGCCATGTCAAACTTAGAGCCATGACATGGACAAAAGAAGCCTGACTTTACCCCCTGAACTTGCTCTGCAAAGGAGTCTGGTAAATAAGTGGGTGAGCACCCAAGATGCGTACAAAAGCCAACTGCAACGAAGATTTCAGGTTTGATCGAACGAAACACGTTTTGAGCGTATTCTGGCTGTTGTTCTGCTCCTGACTGCGGATCTCTCAGTTGGTCTTCTAGGGTTTGTAAATTATCGATCACCGATTGAGCCCGTCGCACGACCCAAACGGGTTTACCTTGCCACTCCACTCGAACCATTTGCCCAACTTCAAGCTTACTAATATCGACTTCCACGGGCGCACCTGCGGCTTTAGCTTTGGCGCTAGGATTCCAAGACTTAATAAAGGGTACGGCGACTGCTGCCGCGCCCAATCCCCCAACCACAGCCGTGGTCGCAGTGAGAAAACGTCGTCGCCCATTACTTAGTGGCACATTGCTCATCCAAAACATCTCCCAGATGATGCTCACTGAGTCATCACAACACTGGCTCGTGAACACAATTTTTGTGGTTTTTATAAGCAATAAAGATAGTAAAGACCCGACCTTTCACAAGGTAAAGATACAAATTGGCAACAAATAGACGTTATTTTGCTAGGGGCAGTTTTGATGAAAAAGTCGCCGCTATAACTGAAAAGATAAAGTAGAAAGGGGGAAATGAAAGAAAAGTGGATGCTGAAGAAAACGAAGAAGGGATCTCACTGAGATAATCACTGAATGATCACCACAGAATGTCGTGAGGAGGGGTATAAAAACAAAAAGCCCGGCATAAGCCGAGCTTTTGAAGCACAGTCCCAGAATTCTCTGGTCCAGCGATAATCCAAAAAGGAATTAACGCTTAGAGAACTGTGGACGACGACGTGCTTTACGTAGACCAACTTTCTTACGCTCAACACAACGTGCGTCACGAGTAACGTAACCTGCTGCGCGTAGAGTTGGACGTAGAGACTCATCGTACTCCATAAGAGCGCGAGTGATACCGTGACGGATAGCACCTGCTTGACCTGAAATACCGCCACCTTTAACAGTAACGTATAGGTCTAGCTTCTCAGTTAGTTCAACTAGCTCTAGTGGCTGTTTAACAACCATGCGAGAAGTTGGACGACCGAAGTACTCATCAAGGCTACGCTTGTTGATTACGATGTTGCCGCTGCCTGGTTTAATGAAAACACGTGCAGCTGAGCTTTTGCGACGGCCAGTGCCGTAGTATTGATTCTCTGCCATTTTCGAAATCCCCGATTAGATGTCTAGTACTTGTGGTTGTTGAGCAGCATGGTTGTGCTCAGCGCCAGCGTAAACTTTTAGCTTACGGTACATAGCACGGCCTAGAGGACCACGTGGTAGCATACCTTTAACAGCTAGCTCTAGAACCATTTCAGGCTTACGGTCGATCAGCTTTTCAAAAGTGATAGACTTAAGACCACCTGGGAATTCAGAGTGACGGTAGTACACTTTGCCTTTAGCTTTGTTGCCAGTTACAGCAACTTTCTCAGCGTTGATAACAACGATGTAATCGCCAGTGTCAACGTGAGGAGTGTATTCAGCTTTGTGTTTGCCACGTAGGCGAGATGCAATTTCACTTGCTAGACGACCAAGAGTTTTACCTTCAGCGTCTACAACGTACCAGTCGCGTTTTACAGTTTCTGGTTTAGCAACGAAAGTTTTCATGCTAATAATAACCCGTTAATTAAAATTTAAACTTTACAGGAGTACATCGTGTGATGTACTTCCACACTGTCTAAGAGCCCAGTCATCACCCCTTCGAGTGGTTGGCACTCTCGACCCTCATTTCGAATAACTTCGATATCAGGTCTGCAGTAACGGTGGGTTGCGGGATTATAGAGAAGAGCGAAGAAAAAATCACCTTTTTTTGCACTAAATCACTAAAATTTTCTTCACTTTCTCCCTGTTTGGTGAAAAAAGCTAAGCGAGATGCTCTTTTGCTAAGTAATCGTAGCTCTGCATTTCAATTAATCGTGACTGACAGCGTTTAAACTCAAACTCCAATTGGCCTTGAGTGTAAAGCTCTTCAAGGGGCACTTCTGCGGAAATAATCAGTTTGACCTGACGCTCATAAAATTCATCGACTAAAGCGATAAAGCGACGAGCAGCATCATCAATGGTATTCCCCATCTGCTGCACATCCGCCAACAACACCGTATGGTAAATCTTTGACAGCTCTATATAGTCATTTTGACTACGCGCAGACTGACACAATTGAGAAAACGTCGCATGCAACACCCCTTCACAGGTTTCCACCACGTCCAAAGAGCGATGGTTAATATCGATGCAAGATTCGCCACGCTTACCTTCCCCCACTAACTGCTCAAAATATCGATGTAAATTTTGATTCGCTTGTTGATCCAGTGGGTAATGGTATATCTCCGCTTGTTCTAAGGTACGCAGTCGGTAATCAATCCCGCTATCTACATTTAAAACAATGCAATTCTTCTCTATCAATTCAATTGCAGGTAAGAAGCGCGCACGCTGCAACCCATTACGATATAAAAATTCTGGCGGGATATTTGAGGTTGCCACCAAGACGACACCACGCTTAAAGAGAGCTTGGAATAAGGTGCCCAGAATCATGGCATCCGTAATGTCTGAGACAAAGAACTCATCAAAGCAAATGATGTCGGCTTCGGCTTTAAACTTATCTGCAACCACTTCGAGCGGGTCATTCACATCCGCTAAAGCATTGAGCTCATCGTGCACCTTGTACATAAAGCGGTGAAAGTGAACTCGCATCTTATTTTCAAAAGGCAGAGCATCAAAAAACGTGTCCATCAGGTAAGTCTTTCCACGCCCAACACCGCCCCAGAAGTAGAGCCCTTTTGGTGCTTCTGACTCTGACGCATTGGATTTACCCATCAATTTTTGCCACATACTGACTTTTTTGGGCGGTGGCGTATTTTGGTAATCAATCAATTGATGGTAAAGCGAATCAAGAGCCGTCACCGCTTGGAGCTGGGCACTGTCTTGTTGGAAGCCGTTATTTTCTATATCACGTTTGTATCTTTCTAATGGGCTCATTTACTAAACACCAAAATGTGGAATGTGGGCAGTTCTCAGATTTAAGTCTTGGGATATCTCATAGCGCTGATCAGGGCTATTTTGCTTTATCGACCAGAAAAGCCATAGTAACATGGAGTCACACACCGTGTAACAAAACAGTAAAAAACCTGTTAATACAACAATAAGGAGCTGTTATGCCTTGGATGTATGCCATTATAGGCTTTCTCGTCGGTGCCGTCGTTGGCGTAATCATTTCTCGACTATCCTCACCTGGATATAAGAAAAATAAAACCGTTCACGACGAGCTAAAATCAGCCAAATTTGAACTGGAACAATTGCGACAAGAGCTGGTCGATCACTTTTCTGAAACCGAAGAAACGTTAGATACCTTTGGTAAGGTATATACCAAACTCTATAAGCAGATGGCAAAACGGTCTTCAGAAATGTTGCCAAACCTGCCAGAACAAGACAATCCTTTCGATAAAAAAGTGACACTAGACATATCGGAAGACGTTACGGAAGAAAAAACCGAAGCGGAAACACAAGATAAACAAGAACCCTCAGAGATCCAAGAACCACCTCGTGACTATGCACCTGGTGCGAGTGGTCAGTTAAGCGATAAGCCGCAAACCTCAGACAAAAAACGGACCGCGTCAGACAAATCGGTCTCGCCTGAAAAGTCCACTGAGTCAAACGACGCCGATTAAATCGCTATCTATACGTAAAAAGAAAATCCCTCACTGCCATGTGAGGGATTTTTTTTTGTGAACTTTTTCGCAATCCCTTAGTCCTATATTTCACTGCTGTGAATTACCCTTTTGCGTCACTGGGTTATAAAACGCCCGTAAACGCCCCTTTTTAAGCATATCTGTTAATCATCGTACGTTCATGCATTGTGCGTACAACACAGTAGAGTACACAAAGAGGAGTTATCTGATGAAAAAACCTTTGCTTACCCTAAGTGCAATTGCTTTAAGCATTAGTTCTCTCATCACCCCAATATCAGCCACTGCAGCACTGCCAGTCAGCGTGGATGGGCAACAGCTGCCAAGCCTCGCGCCTATGTTGGATAAAGTGACACCGGCTGTTGTCAGTATTGCGGTTGAGGGGAAACAGGTAGAACGTCAACGTATACCTGAACAATTTCAATTTTTCTTTGGCCCTGATTTTCCTTCCGAACAAGTTCGAGAAAGACCGTTTCGCTCGCTAGGTTCGGGGGTCATTATTGATGCGGATAAAGGGCATATCGTCACCAACTATCACGTTGTTGATGGCGCAACCGCGATTCGCGTCAGACTTCATGATGGGCGAGAATACGACGCAGAACTGATTGGTAACGACGAGATGTCTGATATTGCCCTACTCAAGTTAGAGAGCACCAAAGACCTCACTGAAGTGAAGATCGCAGATTCAGACCAACTCAGAGTTGGAGATTTTACCGTCGCCATTGGTAACCCATTTGGGCTCGGCCAGACGGTCACTTCAGGAATTGTATCAGCGCTAGGGCGTAGCGGATTAAACATCGAAAACTTCGAGAACTTTATTCAGACCGATGCGGCCATTAATAGTGGTAATTCAGGGGGCGCTTTAGTCAACCTCAGAGGCGAACTCGTCGGTATCAATACCGCGATCTTGGGTCCAAATGGCGGCAATGTCGGGATTGGGTTTGCTATCCCTTCTAACATGATGAAAAACCTTACTGACCAAATTTTAGAGTTCGGTGAAGTCAAGCGTGGCATGTTGGGCGTTCAAGGGGGAGAAGTGACATCAGAGCTTGCAGAAGCGTTAGGCTATGAAGCGAGTACTGGCGCCTTCGTCAGTCAAATCGTTCCAGACTCTGCGGCCGATAAAGCGGGTCTAAAAGCAGGCGACATCATCACTGCGATTAATGGTAAAAAGATTGATACCTTCAGCGAATTGCGCGCAAAAATTGCTACGCTCGGCGCTGGACGTGAAGTCACCCTTGGCGTTGTGCGCGATGGCAAAGTTAAAACCTTCGACGTCACCTTGGGCGAATCAAACAAGGTGAAAGCGAAAGCAGACAAAATTCATGACGGATTACGCGGTGCTGAATTAACCAACACCAACGTTCAAGACGCGATTGATGGAATCAAAGTGGCCCACGTTGAGAAAGGCTCACCTGCGGCTGCCCATCAGCTACAGAAAGGCGACATCATTATTGGGGTTAACCGACAGCGAGTGAAAAACTTAGCAGAGTTTAGGGAGATTGTTGAGCGACAAGAAAATGGTGTGCTCGCCCTCAATATCCAACGAGGTAATCGCACCATTTACCTTGTGATTCGGTAGTCGACCTTGGTTGACTCTCAGTCAAGCTCAATGAATGAGGCGCACAGAATGTGCGCCTCTTTTATTATGTCAGAAGGAAATGCTATCCTTGACGATTCGTACAGCAATCAAGCGGCTAGCAAACAAACCGCAAGCGAACAATGGAGAGGGTATGCTCAATTATTTATTGCGTTCTGTCGGATTAGGTTTGGCCACAGCAGCTATCGTATTACTCGCCGTCCCGTCATTACGCAGCAATATTATACCGACTCCTCTGGTTTCTCAGCCTGAAAGCTTTGGTGACCTGCAAATTTCCTATAATGAAGCCGTTCATAAAGCCGCTCCTGCCGTGGTGAATATCTATAGTCGAAAATACACCGAAGACAATCGAGGCAAACTCTCCATTGAGGGATTAGGGTCCGGCGTCATCGTCAGTGCTAAAGGGTATATCATCACCAACTACCACGTGATCGCCGATGCTGACCAAATCGTGGTCGCTTTGCAAGACGGACGCATTGCCGCAGCGCAGCTTGTCGGAAAAGACCGACGCACCGATATTGCGATTCTTCGTGTGAAGGGGGAAAACCTTCCTGTTATTCCAATTAACCCAAGTTACCAAGCCAAAGTCGGTGATGTCGTATTGGCCATTGGTAATCCGTATAACTTAGGACAAACCACCACCTTCGGCATTATTTCAGCGACGGGACGCTCCTCGATCAGCGCAGATGGTCGTCAAGCATTGATTCAAACCGATGCAGCAATTAATAAAGGTAACTCCGGTGGTGCATTGGTCAATACTCGTGGTGAGCTGGTTGGGATTAACACGGCATCATTTCAACAAGCCACTGAGTTAGAAACGTACGGTATTTCTTTCGCGGTTCCTTACTCACTTGCTATTAAAATCATGAATAAAATCATTGCAGATGGCCGTGTAATTCGTGGCTACATAGGTATTGATGGCCAAGATGTCAATGCCGTTACGGCAAGACTGATAGGTAACGAATACATTGGCGGTATTGTTGTGCTGGGGGTTGATCCTAACGGCCCCGCCTATAACGCGAAGTTTGAGCCACAAGACATCATCATCAGCATTAATGGTCAAAAGATTCGTGGCCGCCAGAGTGTGATGGAAATCGTCACTGACCTACGACCAGGCACCATCGTTGACGTAGGCATTATTCGTCAAGGTCAAGAAATGACCCTCAAAGTGACAATAGGTGAAGATCCAAACCAATAGAACTTAAAACCCTCAGCAGAAATCACAACATCAACGGAATAAAAAAACCAGCCTCAGAGGCTGGTTTTTTAGTGTCATCCCATATCAGGACGGGCCACTACGATGACTCTTGCTCAGATTCTGGAGCATCGAGTTCAATGCGGGTAACTCGCTGTAAACCTCGAGGCAGCAAGCCGCCGCGACGGCCGCGCTCGCCACGATAATTATCAAGGTCGCTTGGTTTCAAACCCAGTTTTCGCTTACCCGCATAGAGCGTCAAGGTCACTCCTTGAGGAATCGCCATCAACTGCGTCACGATCTCTTCACGCTCTTTGGCTTTCGCCGCTGGAATGTTAATGATCTTATTCCCTTTACCCTTACTCAATTGAGGCAGGTCTTTGATTGGGAATAGCAGCATGCGCCCTTGATTAGTAATGGCTAAGATCTCATCACTATCAAGATTTTCAATTGGCTGAGGGGCAATCAATTCCGAGTTAGCGGGTAAGGTCACCAGAGCTTTACCACTGCGGTTTTTCGACAATAAATCGCCGCCTTTACACACAAAACCGTAACCGGCGTCAGAGGCCACTAACCAGAGCTGATCATCTTCGCCCATGATCACTTGGCGAATACTACTGCCCGCACTCACATTCAAACGCCCCGTGATAGGTTCACCTTGACTACGAGCAGACGGGAGCGAGTGAGATTCGAGAGAATAACAACGGCCATCACTGCCCAAGAAAGCCGCTTGCTGATTACTCTTACCTCGAGCATGCGCTAAATACTTATCGCCCGACTTATAGTTCAGACCTGACGCATCCACCTCATGACCTTTAGCATGGCGAATCCAACCTTTCTCAGAAAGTACGACGGTGATCGGCTCACTCGGTAGTAGGTCGCGTTCTGTCAGCGCTTTTGCTTCTGCACGTTCGACGAGTGGTGAACGACGATCATCACCATACTTGTCAGCATCCGCTTTGATCTCTTTTTTCAGAAGCGTATTTAGACGACGTTCAGAGCCCAATAGCAATTCCAGCTTCTCACGCTCTTTTTCTAATTCGTCTTGCTCGCCACGGATCTTCATCTCTTCCAATTTCGCAAGATGACGAAGTTTCGTGTCTAAGATGGCATCCGCTTGAATATCAGTAATTCCAAAACGCGCCATCAATACCGCTTTCGGATCATCCTCAGTACGAATAATCTCAATCACTTCATCAAGGTTGAGATACGCCACTAACAAACCTTCAAGGATGTGTAGGCGTGCCATTACTTTATCAAGACGATGCTGTAGACGGCGACGAACCGTTGAGCGACGGAATTCAATCCACTCCGACAGGACTTGAACCAGACCTTTCACTTGAGGACGGTTGTCCAAACCAATCATGTTCAAGTTCACACGGTAGTTTTTCTCAAGGTCTGTTGAAGCAAATAGGTGATTCATCAGCTGATCGCAATCAATGCGGTTCGAACGTGGAACCACAACAATGCGAGTTGGATTTTCATGATCGGACTCATCGCGTAAGTCATCGACCATTGGCAACTTCTTAGCACGCATTTGACTTGCGATCTGCTCAAGCAGTTTTGCGCCTGATACTTGGTGCGGCAGAGAGGTGATCACAATATCATTGCCCTCTTTTTGCCATACCGCACGCATCTTCACACTGCCTTTACCAGTGCGATAAATCTTTTCCAAATCCGCTTGCGGAGAAATGATTTCAGCTTCTGTCGGATAATCCGGTCCCTTCACAAACTGCATCACATCAGGCAGCTCGGATTTCGGGTTATCGATCAGGTGTATCGTCGCATCTGCTATTTCACGAACATTATGAGGCGGAATATCCGTTGCCATGCCAACCGCGATACCTGTCACCCCGTTCAGTAGAATATGAGGTAGGCGTGAAGGCAGCATTTGTGGCTCTTTCATCGTGCCATCAAAGTTTGGTTGCCATTCCACTGTCCCTTGACCAAGCTCGCCCAACAGGACTTCAGCAAACTTAGACAGTTTGGCTTCGGTATAACGCATTGCTGCGAACGATTTCGGATCATCGGGCGCACCCCAGTTCCCTTGACCATCCACCAATGGGTAACGGTAAGAGAAAGGCTGTGCCATTAATACCATGGCTTCGTAACATGCAGAGTCACCATGCGGGTGATACTTACCCAGCACATCACCGACGGTACGCGCGGATTTTTTGTATTTTGCCGCTGCGGA
Organism: bacterium sp. HQB-39; assembly: GCA_043422575.1. Classification (GTDB taxonomy): domain Bacteria; phylum Pseudomonadota; class Gammaproteobacteria; order Enterobacterales; family Vibrionaceae; genus Vibrio. The sequence goes on from JBHOHG010000003.1 coordinate 148,190, forward strand.
TAACCCCAGCTCGGACATCGCATAAATGATGCGACGCTGTACGGGTTTTAGACCGTCGCCAATGTATGGCAGTGCACGGTCCATGATCACGTACATGGAATAATTTAGATAAGCGTCCTCAGTGAACTTGCGCATTGGCAACTGTTCAACGCCATCATAAGTAATTTCGTTAGACATCTCTTACACCTCTGCCATATCGCCGTTATTTTGTAACCAAGCACGGCGATCGTCGGAGCGTTTCTTACCAAGCAGCATATCCATCATTTCCATGGTTGCGGCATCATCATCAATGGTCAGCTGAACCAAACGACGCGTGTTTGGATCCATCGTGGTTTCGCGCAATTGCAGTGGGTTCATCTCACCCAGACCTTTGAATCGCTGAACGTTGATTTTGGCTTTCTTCTTCGACAGACGTTCTAACACCCCTTCTTTTTCATCGTCATCAAGGGCATAGAACACTTCTTTGCCACAGTCGATACGATACAGTGGTGGCATGGCAACATAGATATGTCCCGCTTCCACCAACGCTCTGAAATGACGAGTGAAAAGCGCACATAAGAGCGTCGCGATATGCAGACCATCCGAGTCCGCATCGGCAAGAATACAGATTTTACCGTAGCGTAGGCCATCCAGATTATCACTATCCGGATCAATACCGAGCGCAACCGAAATATCGTGCACCTCTTGTGACGCTAACACCTGATCTGCTGAGACTTCCCACGTATTGAGGATCTTACCGCGTAGCGGCATAACCGCTTGGAATTCTCGGTCACGTGCTTGTTTCGCAGAACCACCCGCCGAGTCACCCTCGACAAAGAAAATTTCAGTTCGACTAAGATCTTGTTGAGAACAGTCGGTCAGTTTTCCTGGCAAGGCTGGACCTGAGGCCACTTTCTTACGCACGACTTTCTTACTTGCACGCATACGGCGATGTGCGTTCGCAATACACACTTCAGCCAATTGTTCCGCAAGGTGAGGCTTTTCATTCAACCACAAGCTGAACGCATCTTTGACCACACCAGAAACAAACGCAGCAGTTTGACGTGAGGAGAGACGCTCCTTCGTTTGACCGGCAAATTGAGGATCTTGCATCTTAATTGAAAGTACGTAAGAACAGCGGTCAAAGACATCATCACCCGTCAGCTTAACACCACGTGGCAGCAAATTACGGAACTCACAAAATTCACGCATCGCATCCAGTAAGCCTTGGCGTAAACCATTTACATGCGTACCACCTTGGGCGGTAGGGATCAGGTTGACATAACTTTCAGTGATCATCTCGCCGCCTTCCGGCTGCCAAATTACCGCCCAGTTCGCCGCTTCCGTTTCCGCTGAGAATTCGCCAGTGAAAGGGGCGTCAGGCAGAACAGGGTAGCCTTTAACCCCTTCAGCAAGATAATCCTTCAGACCATCTTCGTAATACCACTTATAGTCCTTGCCGTTCACTTTATCAGTAAACGTAATTTCCAGACCCGGGCAGAGTACGGCTTTCGCACGCAGGTTATTGACTAAACGTGTGACCGAAAAGTTAGGTGAATCAAAATAAGAGCCGTCCGGCCAGAAGTGAACACTGGTGCCTTTGTTACGGCGACCGCAGGTACCCGTCACGGTTAAATCAGAGACTTTATCACCATGTTCAAAGGCGATCTCGTAAACCTGACCATCACGACGTACCGTGACTTCAACTCGCTTGGATAGGGCGTTAACCACCGAGATACCTACCCCGTGCAAGCCACCTGAGAATTGATAGTTTTTGTTCGAAAATTTACCACCCGCGTGGAGCTTACATAAGATCAGCTCAACACCCGATACTTTTTCTTCTGGGTGGATATCTACAGGCATACCACGCCCGTCATCGATCACTTCTAACGATTGATCGGCGTGTAGGATGACTTGTACTTTAGAAGCGTGTCCGGCAAGCGCTTCATCGACACTGTTATCGATGACTTCTTGGCCCAAGTGGTTTGGGCGCGCTGTATCCGTATACATCCCCGGTCGGCGACGTACTGGCTCCAAGCCATTCAGTACTTCAATGGCTCCAGCATTATATTGTTCAGTCATAATACGGAATTTATCTCAATGTTTACGTGTTACCCAAATCGGCGGATAACGAAAAGGCTACCCTGCTTGTTTGATGGAGTCTAGAACCACAGCCATACAAAACAAGACACAATAGCTAAAAAATGATGTTTGCAGAGACAGTGACGTTTACCAAAACAGTAACGTTTGAAAACTAACATTTGAAAAAACATAGTCGGAAAGCGCTTCCGCCATGTCAAGAAACGCTTGGATGTGAGCTCGATTTTTATGACTCTACCCCAAACGTCTGCTCTACGGATGAGAGCTACAACTGTAGGAAAGTGATAATTTGCTCAGGATAGCGTTCAAAGCCCACAAAGCTATGATCGCCCCCCGCTTCAACCGTTTGCTTACTTGCTTGAAAGCGTTCCACGGCTTGGCGATAGTCTAACACCTCATCATCCACTTGCTGCAATAACCAGAAATCCTCTGGTTTGGTGATGTCTTTTACATCAAGTGCTTTTAATTCGTCAATATGTTGTGGCTTGAGTGTATAGGTTTCGTTCGTATAAGGGTTGGTCTGCTCCCCTAAATAGTCCACCAACAATTCATACGGTTTGACCGCAGGGTTCACCACCACAGCCCGTAGGCCATACTGAGCGTTCAGCCAGGTCGATAAGTATCCACCCAAAGAGCTTCCTACTAAGCCAATCCGATAATCTTGGCGATGAGTTTCAATCAGCGCTTGAAGCATGTCCGCAGCTTGCTGGGGAAAGTTGGGTAATTGAGGGGTCAACACCTTAATATCAGGGCGATGTTGAGCGCAGTACTCCATCATAATGTTCGCCTTCACTGATAAAGGCGAACTATTAAAACCGTGGATATAGAGCAGTAACGCAGGCTTCTCAGTCATGAATTAATACCCATCAGATGAAAAGTCAGGGGCAAACTCGGTCGTGGTCAAACGCTGGACTTGCGTAGTCAGCGTACCATCTGCATGCAGCTCTAACTCACGCCAACCAGGGGCGGCTGGATCCAAAGCAAAATCATTGGAGTTAGGTAAAAACTGTACACAGGTTGAAGGAGTCGACATCACACGCACTCCCTGTTGCAAACAGTTCATGTCTTGATGGACATGACCACACAAGATACCACGTACATTATTGTGCTCACCCAACACATGCCAAAAGGCATCCGCGTCCTTCAAAGTGTGCTGATCAAGCCATTCACTGCCGACAAGGCGTGGTGGGTGATGCAATAAAACTAACGTGTGTCGCTCAGGGTTCTCTGACAGCTTCTGCTGTAGGATATCCAATTGCTGATCGCTTAAACGTCCGTGGGGCACGCCCACCACTTGAGAATCCAACATGATCATCTGCCAATGCTCGCCAAGCAGCGCATGTTCAACCGCCACTATTTGATCCGTGGGTAACACGCTGGTCATGCTCGGCTTGTAATCATGGTTTCCCGGCAACCAGTAACATTGCTCTTTTAAAGGCTTAATGCCTTCAACAAAACGCTGATACGAGACTTCGGTATGATCTTGAGATATATCACCCGTCGCAAGGATAAAGTCGTACGAGACCTCGCGGTGAATAATTTCCTTCACCACCGCTTGAAAACTTTGCAATGTATTTACGCTCAACAAGCTTCCTGCTTCCGAAGCAAACAGGTGCGTATCGGTAATTTGCAGAAGTTTGATGCTATCGCTCACTGCATTGTCACTTATTGTTTTTTGCAAATTAGAACCTAAATCTATCGCTATTCGTGTGAAAAATTCATTGGGCTTCGACTGATGCCAGTCCGTAAACAGAATGTTAACCAATCACCAAGAAAGGCATTCAGCTGGTGCTTTTCATCCTTTTGCAACAGCTTGTCATTGGGGTAATCATACTTAGCTTTAACACGACTAAAATCACCACTTGATAACACTTCTGCAACCCTAGCATCGTGATAGAGCCTGACAGACATTCTGGGTAAAGGAAACACTGGCAGTGCATCACTCTGACATATCTCCACAATCGTGGTGTATTTTGTGACTTCATTCACTGTCAGCTGGTAAATCATATTGGCAGCTTGATAACAACGCACATCTCCGACTACTGCATTTGCAGGCAGTAGTGCGTTCAATTTAGCGTAATTGGTTTCATAAATGCGCATCAATCCCGCTAAATCAACGTGATAGGTTTGTTTCATTGCCAAAGACACCATTAACCCTCTTGCCAGTCTGCTTGTAAACGAGCGTGGTTCAATTCCAACCACTGTAACGCAATGATGGAAGCACCATTTTCGATTTCACCTTGAAGGACTTTTTGGTAAGCCTCTTCGCGGCTCATTACATGAACACGAATATCTTCATCTTCATAGTCTAAACCATGAATGCCATGCGCTTTAGAGGCATCAACTTGACCAACAAAGACATCGAGCTTTTCCGAACACCCGCCAGAAGAAGGATAATAGGAGGTGATGGCCTCAACTTTCCCGACCTCAACGCCCGCTTCTTCTAACGCTTCACGTCGCACCACCGCTTCTGCGGTTTCATCCGTATCAATGATGCCAGCCACTATCTCTAACTGCCATGGACTCGTATGCTCTAACGCCCCCACGCGAATTTGTTCGATGATCACCACTTGGTCACGTTCTGCATCATATGGCAGCAGTGCTGCTGCATGGCCGCGCTCAAACATCTCGCGCACCACGGGTTGGCTCCAACCGCCTGCAAAAAGCTTATGTTTAAAGTGGTACTTCACCATTTTGAAGAAACCTTTGAAAATCGTCTCTTTTGAGATTATTTCCACATCTGATGCAGTAAACTGATCGTTATGCTTGTCGTACTGTTGCATTTGATACCTCACTGAGTGAACCTGTTAGTTTACTCATTGTCTTTACCATGCTCAAAGGGCATGGCTCAACTTTTTATAGAAATCTTCTAAAATAGTTGAGGGTTACAGATCATTTTTTTATTGCACACTTGGATAGTTAAGTGTAAAAAGTACAAAATTCGAATAAAATCCACTCAGTTTGCGTTAAAATACTGAGAATTAATCAATCTATAAATGGCGGGAATGTATAATGAAAAAACTGCTTCCACTAATTATTAGTGCAGCGCTAGGTAGCCTTAGCACATCCGCATGGGCGGATTCATTGGCCACTATCTATGATCAGGCTAAACAAAATGATCCGCAGTTATTAGGCGCTGCTGCGCAAAAAGATGCTGCACTTGAAGCAGTCAACTCAAACCGCGCAACTCTTCTTCCGCAAGTAAACTTGGCTGCTGGCTATAATTTAACTCGAGGCTCAACAGATCTAGAAATCGGTGATAGAGATCCTGACCAAAATGTACTCTCCGCTGGCGTCAAGTTCTCCCAGCAACTTTACAACCGTTCTTCTTGGATCACGTTAGATACCGCCGAGAAAACGGCCCGTAAAGCCGACGCTGAATATGCCTCTGTACAGCAAGGGTTAATCCTGCGTTCTGCCAATGCTTACTTTGAAGTCTTACGAGCCAAAGATAACTTGGCATTTGTTCGCGCTGAAAAAGCCGCCGTTGCTCGTCAACTTGAGCAAACCAAGCAGCGTTTTGAAGTAGGTCTGTCTGCTATCACTGACGTTCATGACGCTCAAGCCCAGTTTGATGCCGTCCTTGCCAGTGAAGTACTCGCAGAAAATACGTTGACCAATACCTATGAAGCCCTCCGTGAAATCACAGGTCAAGAGCACACCAGCATTGATCCGTTAGATACCAAGCGTTTCTCAGCAAGCCGCTCTAAATCTGACATCAATACCTTGATTGAAGAAGCGGGTAAAAAGAACCTCACTCTGCTCGTCAATCGTATCGCGGTCGACATTGAAAAAGAGAAGATCTCCCTTTCTGAAGCGAGTAATTTACCAACGATTAGCCTAGATGGGGGGTACTCTCTGAGTGATACCAGCGGCACCGATAATGATAGCCGCTCGAATGCATTCACCCTCGGGGTAAATCTTGCTATGCCGCTCTACACGGGTGGTAAACTGGACTCTCTGACTAAGCAACAAGAGTTTGCCTACGTTGCTGCAAGCCAAAACTTAGAAGCGGTTTACCGTGGCGTAGTGAAAGAAGTTCGCGCTCAAAACAACAACATCAATGCAACTATTGGTGCGCTTCGAGCTTATGAGCAGTCTGTAGTCTCAGCTAAGTCAGCACTTGAAGCAACAGAAGCAGGGTTTGATGTCGGTACACGTACTATCGTTGACGTGCTTGACTCAACTCGCCGTCTTTATGACGCGAACAAAAACTTATCAAACGCTCGTTATGACTACATTCTAAGTGTGCTTAAGCTACGTCAAGCGGTGGGCACACTGAGCGAGCAGGACATCATTGATATCGACGCAGGTTTAAAACGCAGCTAATCGATTCATCGATAGCTCGTCCCTAAACGTCAAAAGCCGCTCATCACGAGCGGCTTTTTTAATACATTAAGGTTTATGCAAAACCAAAGAGAGAGCCACTCCGCCATTCAAGACCCGTTCGACTCTCGAAGAGCATCAGCCCTTGCCACCTTTGATGGCATCAATGATTTTTGTTGTAGAGCAACCATCTTCAAAGTTCAGAACTTTGACTTCACCGCCCGCAGCAATGACTTCCGCACCGCCAGCAATCTCTTCCGGTTGATAATCACCACCTTTCACCAGTAGGCTTGGTAGCACTTCAGAAATCAAACGTTGCGGAGTATCTTCAGAAAAAGGAACGACCCAATCCACCGCACCCAGACCCGCTAATACCGCCATACGACGATCGGTCGGATTAACTGGACGACCGGGGCCTTTCAAGCGCTTCACCGAGTCATCGGTATTCACCGCCACAATCAGGCGATCACCCAATTCCGCTGCATGGTTGAGGTAAGAGACATGACCTGCATGCAGAATGTCAAAACATCCATTGGTCATCACAACCGTTTCACCTTGCGCTTTCGCTTTCTTCACGATTTCTACTAAAGCAGACTCTGACACTACGCCAAACTCAGGGTCTTGACCGCCATGGACCGCTTCTGCCAATTCAATTTCAGACAGCGTCGACGTGCCAAGCTTACCAACCACAACGCCTGCTGCCGCATTAGCAAGTGCACACGCTTCTTCAAACGTTTTTCCTGCAGCAATGGAAGATGCCAATACCGAAATGACGGTATCACCCGCACCAGTAACGTCATACACTTCCTTCGCTTGAGTTGGCAGATGGAAAGGTTCTTGACCGCTTCGCAACAGCGTCATGCCGTTTTCACTGCGCGTGACCAACAGCGCTTCAAAATCGAACTCTTCAATAAGTGCTAAGCCTTTTTCAACCAGCTCTTCTTCGGTTTTCACTTTACCGACAACGTCTTCAAACTCTTTCATGTTTGGTGTCAGTAACGTTGCACCACGGTAGCGTTCAAAGTCGGCGCCTTTCGGGTCGATAAACACAGGGACTTGGGCAGCACGCGCTTTTTGAATAAAGCTTTGTACATGCTCTAAAGCGCCCTTTGCATAATCCGAAAGCACTAGCGCTTTCACATTCGGTAGCGCTTTGTCCATACGGTCTAAGATCAGCGCTTCATCCGTACCTTCAAACTTATCCTCAAAGTCCAAACGGATAAGCTGCTGACCACGACTCATCACACGCAGTTTCGTGATGGTTGGGTAATCCGGCAAAGCAACGAAGTCACAGTTTACGTTCAATGCACTCAAACTGTCATTCAGAACCTGAGCGGGCTCATCTTGCCCCGTTAAACCGATAATGTGTGCCGCCCCACCCAAGGAAGCTATATTCATTGCCACATTGGCAGCGCCACCCGGGCGTTCTTCATTTTCTTCAACTTTGACCACTGGCACTGGCGCTTCAGGAGAAATGCGTCCAGTTGGACCATACCAGTAACGGTCAAGCATCACGTCACCAATGATCAACACACCCGCTTGGCTGTAATCAGGTAGGATTGGTTTCATTATCGATCTCCAATATTTTATGCTGCGCGAAGTGTAGCACAGCGATAATCCTCTCTAAATAGCTGAACTTAACTTGTGCCTCAGTTGAGTAACCACTGCTGCCAAGCTTGAGTCACCCACTCTCTTTCTTTCACAAACTTATCTAACGCCACATCCGCATCTAAATTGAGCAAGTTTCGGCGATGAATTTCATCACGCATCGAGGTATAAGCATGGATCAAGACCATGGCTTGGTCTTCCTCCATTACTCCTTGGGCGATCAACGTTTCAAAGATTCGCACGTTATCACACCAACGCGCGAGCTTAGGTTTATCATGGCTATGACTCAGAACTAAATATTGCGCCAAGAACTCAATGTCGGTAATACCACCAGCATCTTGCTTTAACATAAAGCGTTCCGCTTTCTTGCCGCCTAAATGATTACGCATCTTTTCACGCATCTCGACGACGTTCTTGCGCAAATCATCACGATCACGAGACAAGCTCAACACGTCCCCACGAGTCTTGTAAAACGCATTAGCAAGTGGCTCATCGCCATAGATCATACGGGCACGCACCAACGCCTGATGCTCCCAACTCCATGCTTCTTTGTGTTGATACTCATCAAACGCATCGGTTGGGCTCACCAGCAGTCCTGATGCACCGGATGGACGCAAGCGCGTATCAACTTCATACAGAATTCCTGAGCTCGTCCTCGTCGAGAAGATATGGATGATGCGCTGGGCTAATCGCAGGTAGAATTGGCGACCATCGATCTCTTTTTTGCCATCGGTATACACATTCACCGGGCAGTCGTGCATAAACACAATATCAAGATCCGAGTTATAACCAAGCTCCCACCCTCCCACTTTACCGTAACCGATCACCGCAAAACCTTTGCCTTCACGATCATGGAGATGAGTCGGTTCACCATACTTCTCCGCCACTTGCAGCCATGCTTGACTGATCACCGCATCAACGATGGCTTCCGCTAACGACGTAAGATGGTCACTGACCTTCATGACTGGCAACACGCCCGCAATGTCTGCCGCAGCAATACGCAAGCTGCAAATCTGCTTAAACTGGCGCAGCGCATCCATCTGTTGCTCCATATCGTCTTCAGGAATACGAGCAAGGTAGTCACGCAATTCTGAACGATACGCATCTAAAGCAATCGGGTTATAGAGCTGTTGAGGGTCAATCAGTTCATCCAATAGGATCGGATAACGCGCCAATTGCTCCGATATCATCGGACTTGCTGTACATAAACGCACTAACTGAGTCAACGCGGCTGGATGCTCATCCAAGAGCTCCAAGTAAGTGGTTCGAGTGACAATATTATGCAAAAGGTGCAAAACGCGTGGTAAACCAAACTCCGCTTCTGGATGAGCATAAATCGCGTTAAATGCTTTAGGCATTAATCGATTCAACACTTCACGCCCACGAGGACCAAGGGTTTTCTTTGCCAAATCGGCTTTAAATTGACGAATAGTACTCGCGACACGGCAAGGATCATTGGTATGAATGTCTTGCTCCAATACGTTTTCCAACACCTCTTGGTTGTTGGCCATATCCCACAATTCATGGAAATGACGAGGAACGCTTTCTCCCTCTTCTTCATCATCACCGATCAGATGTTCAAAAACCTGATGCACTTGCGACATATGCAGCTGAGTCTCGCCCACCAGCTCATCATAGCTCGCGAACCCCATCGCAATCGCCAGTCTCAATTGGTCATCTTCGTTGTCAGGCAATGTTTGCGTCTGCTTATCGCCCATCGCTTGCAATAAGTTCTCTAAGCGTCGTAAGAAGCGATACGCCTCCACTAAGTGAGTCACTTCCTCTTGGCTTAATAAACCTAATTCTCCGATTGCGGATAAGGTTTCCAATAAACCGCGATTTCGTAGGCTCGGCTCTCGCCCACCACGAATCAATTGAAAGACCTGAGCAATAAATTCCACTTCGCGAATGCCACCCGCCCCAAGTTTAATGTTATTGCTCAGCCCACGACGACGCACTTCGCTGCTGATCATCGATTTCATTCGACGTAACGACTGCACGGCACTAAAGTCAATGTAACGACGGAAAACGAACGGTCTTAGCATCTGGCGCAGCTCTTGGTATTCAGGGTACATTTCGCTTCCCATCACCCGAGCTTTCACCATCGCATAACGTTCCCAGTCTCGCCCTTGCTCTTGGTAATAATCTTCTAGTGCTGCATAACTCATGACTAAAGGACCACTTTCTCCAAACGGTCGTAATCGCATGTCCACGCGATAACAGAAGCCATCGTAAGTTTGCTGATCCAACGCTTTAATGATGCGTTGCCCAAGACGAGTGAAAAACTGAGCATTGGCGATGCTTCGTCGAGCCCCTTGGGTTTCGCCGTTTTCAGGGTAGGTAAAGATCAAATCAATATCGGAAGAGAAGTTCAGCTCACCACCGCCGAGTTTCCCCATACCAATGATCAACATCGGCTGAGCATCACCTTCAGCATTACAAGGTGTTCCCCACTCTTGGCAACACGTTTGGTATTGCCATTGGTAAGTTTCAAAGATCATCGCCTCAGCTAATAGAGACAAGTGCGACAGACTCTCTTCAAGTGACCATGCTTGGGTAAAATCTTTCCAAGCAATGTAGGTCATTTCTCGATTTCTAAACTGGCGTAGCACGCGATGTCCTGACATCTCATCGTTACAGGCTGCCAATGCCGTCGCCAAACGTTGACGATATCGGCTCGCGCGTTCTGTCTCTGACAGCATACTGGGTAATAAAGAGAGCAAAGCTTCATCGCGCTCTAATGCCGCGACAACAAACTGACTCAACCCCGCCACGTAAAGTAACTGCTCTTTCAAGGTTGGCGCCCACTCCGAGTACGCCTCTTTCTCTTGTATGCTTTGAATTGCGGTTTGTGCCGACGTCGCCAGCGATAAAGGGAGTTGCATGACCTTTCCTTGTGAAACCATGTCGTTATTTATATCCAATAAACCTCATAATACTCGGTTCAGCAAGCACTTCAATTTTATATCTATACCCAAGTCACCTCGAGAGGCTGGGTTCAGCGAGTCGTACCGACTTGGTGAGCCAATGTTGTTCACTGAAAACAAAAAAAGCGCCCGTAGGCGCTTTTTCAATTAAGGATTTTTAGGCAACTTGGAACGACTTTATCTTCGCGTCCAGCTCTTCGGCATTGTTCTGCATGACTTCCGACGTTTCCAATAACTCACCCACCACAGTCACAGAAGCTTCGACGAGCTCACGTACATTGGTGAGGTTCTGATCCATCTCTTCAGCCACACTGCTCTGTTGACCTGCCGCCGTCGCAATTTGGAAGTTCATATCATTGATTTGCGTTACTTGAGTAACGATGCCATCCAACTCACCTCCCGCATTGGTCACCAGCTCCACGCCTTCAGCGGCTTCAACCACGCTTTTTTCCATCAACTCAACGGCGGTATTCGCACTGCTTTGCAATTGCGAAATCATCTCTTGAATCTCGACCGTGGCAGTTTGTGTGCTTTGCGCCAAGTTTCGCACTTCATCAGCAACCACCGCGAATCCACGCCCCGCTTCACCAGCACGTGCTGCTTCAATCGCTGCGTTCAAAGCCAATAAGTTGGTTTGCTCTGAAATCCCTTGAATCGTGCCTACCACACTGCTGATCGCTTCCACTCGTTCTTCAACTTGGTTGACCGCCCCTGCTGAAGAAGCGATGTCGGAGGAAAGGTCACTCATTTTAGATACGGTTTTTTGTAAGAACTGCTGCCCTTGAACGGCTTGACCAGAAGCCTGCTCCGTCAACTGTGAAGCATTCTGAGCATGATCTGCGACCGTTTGAACGGTAGAGGACATTTCGCTCATCGCTGTCGCCAACTGATCGATTTCATTAAACTCTTCTTGCGCTGATTCTTTGGTTTCAGACATGCTGATGGTCATCACCTCTGTCAGAGCAGAAAGCTCATCAGAAGAGCTGATCTGTGTCGTGATCATATCGTTCAGCTGCACGCGTGTTTGTTCTAATTGGCGAGCCACATCCCCATATTCGTCTTTACAATCCATACCAAATGACACCGACAAATCTTTCTGTGCCATCAGTTTAATCGCATCCATCAAATAGCGGATTTGCTTCAACATCACCTTTGCCGCAGACAGCAGCAGCACCACAAACACCACAATCATGGCACATGTCTGCCAGAATACTTGAACGAGGTAGTCTTCGTAGTGCTTTTGCGCCACTTGCTCATTGTTTGTCGCGGCCAACAGTGCTTGGTAGAAGGTATCGGCGTCCCAAAGCTGCTTGGCAATAATCAGAATGGTACTAAACACCATAAGCATGATCAGTTTGGGAACAAGGGGAATGTCAGAAATGACACGCTCCCAAGGCTTGAAGGTCAGTTTTTTCATTGTTTGTACTCCACCAAGTCTTATATATTTAGACGTTGTACTGTTTCCACAACTCGGTTGCAGTCAGTGATATGTTGATAATTATTTTGAGCTTCGTATGAAATGTGATGATAGCAAAGACAGCATCAAACCCATGAGTCTACTATCACTAATATTGTCATTTATGGCGCTATTTGTGATCTCCGGCTTGTTATTCTTCCCATTGTCCGCAGAGACTCGCCAAGCCTTTATCAGCTTGGACTTCATTATCTGTAGCATTTTTCTTCTACAGCTCACATTAGACTTTATGCGAAGTGATCAAAAAATGCGGTACATCAAACGGCATTGGATTGACATCCTGGCAAGCCTACCCATGATAGAACCTCTTCGTTATGCAAGAGTATTCCAGATTTTGCGTGTCATCTTGGTGATCAGCTCGTCAAAAAACATTCTTAATCAGCTCAAAGAAAATCGAAAAGAGACCGCTCTCGCATCCATTGTGTTAATCATGGTACTTCTGATCACACTCGGCTCTAGTGTGATGCTCTCATTAGAAAGGCATGCGCCTGATGCCAATATTACAAACGGCATCGATGCGCTTTGGTGGGCGTTTGTGACCATTTCGACGGTAGGCTACGGAGACCACTACCCTGTGACCGTGGCAGGAAAGTTACTGGCGATGTACATCATTTTGTCTGGCGTTGGCATCTTCGGAACCATTTCAGGGTTGATCACCTCCATCATCACCGCCCCACCCAAAAAAATTCAACAGCAGCAACAACAGCAAAACGACTTACTTCTGGAAATCGCGCAACAACAAAAAGAGATTTTGCGACGGCTCGACCAACTAGAACGTCATTCTCAGACAAAAAAATAGGGCTTACGCCCTATTTATCTCTATCTCATCCGGTGAGTGATTCCGTTAACTGTGCCAATACGGCTCCGCTTCAACGCCACGGGCGCGGGTTTGATCCATCGCATGTAAAATCGATTTCTCTTGGCGTTGGATCCAACGGTTGAGCTGATCTTGTTCATCCGCCTCCAATTTCGCGACTAATTTATTGAGTGTTTTGAGTGCAAGTAGATCATCAATTCCACTCAATAAATCCGCCCAAGGCATACGGAAACTAATGCGCTCTTCCTCTTCGTACAAACTTGCAAAGCTAATGCCTGTAAACAAGTTACGCATTAATCGATACTGCTGATCGATATACTCTTGGCTATTCAATTCACGTTCTGGAGGAAACGCTTCCATCAACTCAGCCCAAGTTCGATCCAGTTGCTTCGAGGAAAAGACTTCAATCTCTTGGGTCATCTTCGCTCGTGCTTTGTCATCTAAGAAAGGCTGCCAACCTCGAGTGAGGATCCAACGACTGAGATCTAGAAGTAAGCCGGTATAACGCGCTGACGTCAGCAACTGGAGCATTTCTTCTCGAGTCGGAAGCGCGTCATTTATCAGTTTTAACTCTTCAACTAAAAACTTACGCGCATCAAGCTTGCGCAGCGCATGCCCTTTATCAGCCAATAAATCCGATAAGTAGTCATGCTCTTTAAGCCACTCTAAGCTCTGTTCTAGCCATTTCAGCTCTTGGCGCAAGATGGCGCTGGCTCGGCGTGGCACCACGCCACCATAAACGGTGAAAATCTGGCGGATAAAACTGATTGAATTCTTAATCTCAAGCAGTGCCTCTATGCTGTCACGCTCGATGTAGATCTGCTCATGGTAATGCCAATGAGACAGTGCGTGCTCCAAAGACTGCACAAAGCAAGATTCCACCGTGTCGCGATTGTGCGTTTTGACTAAGCTCAACGGTTTCACGTCATCACCTTGGTAGCCTTGAGCCAAACGGTAGCCCTGAGCCGCTTTACTTAAGTTACCAAGGCGCATACCGCCTTCCTCTGAGAAACTACGGGCAAGGGTGAAAAGTGCATCGGTTTGACCTGACTTCAGTTCAAGCTCAACTTCGCAGATAGGCGTACTTTGACCGCCAGCTGACACCGAGCCTTGGTCAAAAGCCACTTCAATTTGGCTGCCATCAGGCATACCAATCAGCCATTGCTCACGAGTAAAGTTCGTTGAAAATAGCGGGATCAGTTCCGCTTGCAACAGTGCAACTTCTTTTCCTACAGGCCAGATATCCGCTGGATGCAAGGATAAATCAGGATCATTACTGGTGTGTTCCGCATTGTATTCTGGACGTTGATGCAACCCCGCCACAACGCGTCCTGCGGTCTTAACGGTTTGCACGTACACGTCATCAAAACGGCGAATGCGCATGCCTGTATCATGCTGTCTTAGCCAGTTATCTGGAGTATCAAAGTAGGTGTTACCTAACTCACGGCAACTGTGCTGAAGCACTTTATTTTCAGCGATCTTTTCCAGCAAAGTGCTTGAAAAATCAGGAGATACAAAAAACTTCAGTTCTATCTCGGTTTCCATAGTTTTACCTTTCAAAGCAGATACCAACAGGATATTTCCTATTTCTAAAACGGGCAAGTCAGAAATATCGCCATAATGATGATCTAAAACAGTTTTAATGATGTGGGTAATGGGGTAACATTCGCGCCTTTATAGCCATCGCTCAACATTTCACCATAAATTGGTGTATGTTTTTTTAGGTTATAGCAATTAGGTTGAATGACCATGCCAGTAAATACCATCATGGGGTTATTTGCAAAGTCCCCAATAAAGCCTTTGCAACGTCACGTTGTCTGTGTCAACGAATGCTGCTCATACCTAGTCAACTTCTTTGAAGTTTGCTCTCAAGGCGACTGGGAAAAAGCTGCGGAAATTCGTGCGCAAATCTCACACTTAGAGAAAGAAGCCGACGTTTTGAAACGAGAAATTCGTCTGAAGCTTCCTCGCGGTTTGTTTATGCCTGTCGATAGAACCGACATGTTGGAACTGCTGACTCAGCAGGACAAACTGGCAAACCTTGCAAAAGACATCGCGGGCCGCGTTTACGGTCGTCAGTTGATGATTCCAAAACCTCTTCAAAGTAATTTCATCGCTTACGTGAAGCGCTGCCTTGACGCCGCCGATCAAGCTCAACAAGTCATTAATGAGTTGGATGAGCTATTGGAAACGGGGTTCAAAGGCCGTGAAGTAACCTTAGTGGCTGAAATGATCCACCAGCTGGATGTCATTGAAGATGATACTGATGCGATGCAGATTGAGTTGCGCCAAGATTTAATGAAGATCGAAGCGGAGCTGAACCCTGTAGACGTCATGTTCCTATATAAGATTCTTGAATGGGTAGGCGGTATTGCCGACCAAGCACAGCGCGTCGGTGCTCGCTTGGAAGTCATGCTTTCTCGTTCTTAATGACTAAATACATTAATCCATAGAATAGAGTGTGTTTTGTACGCACAAGGCTTGGCTATAGCGGTTATCGCTGTAAGCCTTTTTGTCGTGCATTCCGCTCGCTGTTAACTAACTAGGTATTACGATGGATATCATCGCAAATTACGGCACAGTCCTAATTATTATTGCCGCTGTCTTCGGTTTCATGATGGCGATTGGTATTGGTGCAAATGACGTTGCCAATGCTATGGGCACATCTGTTGGTTCGAAAGCGCTAACGGTTAAACAAGCGATCATCATTGCGATGATCTTTGAATTTGCAGGGGCCTACCTTGCTGGTGGTGAAGTGACTGACACCATTCGTAAAGGGGTCATAGACACCTCCCTATTTGCGGATAAACCTGACGTACTTGTCTTTGGTATGATGTCAGCACTACTAGCGGCGGGAACTTGGCTGTTGTTGGCGTCTTATATGGGCTGGCCAGTTTCAACCACTCACTCCATCATTGGTGCCATCATTGGTTTTGCCTGTGTTTCCGTCGGTACAGAAGCGGTCGATTGGGGCAGTGTTCAAGGAATTGTGGGTAGCTGGATCATCACGCCTGTTATCTCCGGTTTCTTTGCTTACTTGATATTTGTGAGCGCGCAACGCCTCATTTTCGATACTGAAAACCCACTGATCAACGCCAAACGTTTTGTGCCTGTATACATGTTCATCACGACTATGGTGATTGCACTGGTTACTATCAAAAAAGGTCTAAAACACGTCGGGCTCCACCTTTCTAACGTGGAAGCTTGGATGTGGTCTGCGGGTGTATCTGGCTTGATCATGATTGGCGGTTACTTGTACATCAACAAGAAATTCGCCAACCGCGAAGATGACCATAGCTTTGCCGGTGTTGAAAGCATCTTCAGTGTCCTAATGGTGATCACTGCGTGTGCCATGGCTTTTGCACACGGCTCAAACGACGTGGCTAATGCGATTGGTCCACTGTCTGCTATCGTATCCACGGTTGAGCACATGGGTGAAATCACCGCGAAAAGCCAGATTGCATGGTGGATCCTACCGCTCGGTGGTGTCGGCATCGTGGTCGGTCTAGCCACTCTAGGCCATAAAGTGATGGCAACCGTCGGCACCGGCATTACGGAACTGACACCAAGCCGTGGTTTTGCTGCGCAGTTGGCGACGGCATGTACGGTCGTGTTGGCTTCAGGAACAGGGCTTCCAATCTCTACCACACAAACCTTAGTCGGTGCGGTATTGGGTGTCGGTTTTGCTCGTGGTATCGCGGCATTGAACCTAGGCGTCGTCCGTAACATCGTCGCGTCATGGGTGGTCACACTGCCTGCGGGTGCATTGCTAGCTGTTGTGTTCTTTTTTGCGATGCAGAACTTATTTACCTAAGTCAAAATCAAGTCAGAGATCAGCTGCTTATGTAAGCAACTTGTCATATTTGATTCAACCGCACATTAAGGGAGGCTTTGCCTCCCTTCTTGGTTGCACCAAGGTTGGAAACTGCATACTATTCATCTACTAAGATTTTCAGCCAAGTTATCTATCATTGAGAACCATCAATGGTTATGCTTGTGCGACCACAGACATCATCAAAGGACTTATTGTGAAAAAACTGATTCTTACGGTTTTATTCGCGGTGCTCGCCTCGCCTGCCGCGTTTGCGAAAGATCGTTATATCGCTGACCAACTTTTTACTTACATGCACTCTGGTCCCAATAACTCCTACCGTATCATCGGTAGCGTAAACGCAGGCGTCAAAGTTAAGCTGCTAGCCACAAACAAAGAAAATGGTTACAGCCAAGTCGTTGATGAGCGTGGTCGTAAAGGTTGGGTTCAGTCTAAGTTTGTTACTACTCAAGAAAGCATGGTCTCTCGCCTGCCTCGCTTAGAGAAAGAGCTGACAAAAGTAAAAGCGCAACTTGAAAACGCTCGTAGCAACGCTGACATCGAAAAGTCGGGGTTAGTGAGCTCATTAGAAACGAGCAACAAACGCATCAAAGACCTCAACCAACAATACTCTGAGATCAGTGAACAACTGAGTTCTGCTCAACGTGAAAACCGCAAACTTCGAGCTCAACTGGATACTCAGAAAGATGACCTTGGGTTTAAGTACTTCATGTACGGTGGTGGTGTCGCAGGTACAGGTCTACTACTTGGCTTGATCTTGCCATACTTGATTCCGCGCCGTAAGAAATCGCCATCAGGTTGGGCGTAAACTGACCGCTAGAACTCGATGACTTCCGTTGTTTAAAGCACTTATTACAAGTACGAATTCAAAGTAACGCCAGTCACCAGATAAACGAAAGCCACGCAACTGCGTGGCTTTTCTTTGTTTTCAAGTTAACAAACTGGCTTCACTCGACCCGATTTCAAGGTGAGACTATCCGCGACTAACCTTGCCATTCGTAAAGAGCGGGTAAAGAAATCAGCTCGCCACGAAATTCAAACACGACGCGCTGCGGCATGATTTCAATCAACACCAAGTCACGGCCAATACTGTCCCCTTCTCTGACATCGACCCCATTAATTTTCACCGAACGACGCTCAATTTCACTGGCGTACATATGCGTTTGTAAATTGATCGGTGGCAAACGTTTCTTCCATCGATGCGCCTCTTTTTCAATTTGGCGCACATCACTCGAGCCAACAGGCACGAGAGGTTCGTTATTGATGGCATGTTTGAATTTCTGAGCCAGTTCAGGTGATAAGGCAGACAAATCGAGATCTTTCAGTAACGGATCATCCGACGCATTCAACTTCTCTGCTTTCTGAATCAGTGACGGCTTGCTGGTTTTTCCAGAGTCCTTACTTGGTAAATGAGTCGATACCGTCTCTAAAGCTGAGAAATCTGGGTAACTCAGTTGCTGAAATACGTTTGCCGCTTGATGCATCTCGGTCGTATTTTGCTTGGATTCCAAATAATGGTTTGCACTGAGTCCAATCAGAGTCACCACTGGAGGCGCAAGTAATAGGGTTAGCTGAGCTTTAGTTAACTTCATCTGTACGCTCCTGTTCACTGCGATCTTCTTGTGGCGTGATTAGCTTTGGAACATTCAACTGAGTTAACTCTTGCAGACGGGCGAGCGTGTTGCGCCCTGCGATACCATCAACGCCCATGCCTTGCTTCTCCTGAAATTCAGAAACACGTGCTGCCATTTTACGGCCAAACACACGTGTTTCTAACGTTTCTCTTTCTAAGTGCAGTGCTAAGAGCTGATCCAACACCCAAACCGCATCGCCTCGATCGCCTTGCTTTAATGTTTCTCGCAGCGGCATTGGGCGAATTTCTCTCACTTCTCCCGTCCACATTTCGTTAAACCAGCTGCGTGGTAGGCGGATCCGCTGAGAGCCATTCAGTAGCTCAACCCAGTTCTCGCTCAAGCCATAAAGCACCACATAAGCCATCTCTTTTTTATGCTCAATCTGCATAATCAAAGGGCGTTGCTTCGCTTCTAGCTGCTGCCAATCGGTTTGGTAAGTGTCACACACAAACTCCGTACTCGACTCTAACGAACACGTATCATCGGCCAAGTCGACGTGGTATCCCCAAACCTTATACAGCTCTTCCATTGCTTGAGTTATCTCACTCAACTGCATCAAACTGAGGCGTTGTTCATCTTCAATTTTGCCTTTTTCTAATAGCTGGGCACGATACGCTTGAAACTCAGCCTCACTCGGCTGACTCGCTTCCGGCCAAGACCACAATAGCAGAGCACTCAACGTCGCACTGCATAACGCCGAGCCCGCCCAGAGCATATGATCGCGATGGATCTTGAGCGGCACTTTCACTCTGGCTTTTGCAATCGGGCTGTCACTTTGTTGATAGATATCCGCTTGGAACTGCATGACGTGCTCGCAAGCTTGGTCGACCATTTTACGTGACGGAGTTTGATGCTCTTTTTCAAAACACAACTGTAAGGCTTTATCACAAATCAGGTTAATGATCCGTGGGATACCATGGCTAACATCCGCAATTTTTTTGCAAGAAGAACGGTCAAACAATGGGTCCATACCACCCGCCGTATGAATACGAAACGCGATATAGTCCGCCGTTTCATTGATGTCTAACGGCAATAGGTGATAGCGTCCGGTAATACGTTGAGCGAGCTGTCTCAGCTGGGTGGTTTGCAGTAAGGTTTGCAGTTCGGGTTGCCCAACCAGAAGTACTTTCAGCAGTTTACGAGTTTCGGTTTCTAAATTCGTCAATAAACGTAATTGCTCTAACACATCAGGGTCAAGGTGCTGCGCTTCATCAATCACCAGTAGCGTCTGATTTCCTAATACGCTATTACGTTTCAAAAACTCATGAATGATCTGATGGAGCTTTTTTAAACTCGCCCCTTCTGGGTATTCCAGCCCATATTCATCACAGATCGATTCCAGCAAGTCTTGGCTTGAAAAGGTTGGGTTCAGTAAGAAAGCTGCTTTAGTCGAATGATCTAAGTTCGCCAGCATCGCTTTTGCTACTGTGGTTTTACCGGTACCCACTTCCCCAGTGAGCATGGCAAAACCGCCGCCGTCACCAAGGCCCGCTTGCAGATGCAGCATCGCCTCTTTGTGTCGTTGACTTAAATAGAGGTATCGTGAACTGGGCACGATCGAGAATGGCGCCTCTTTAAAGCCAAAATATTCCTTATACATAATTACCCTACGTCAAATGTATCCCGTTGCTTGCTTAGTGAGTTTTGGATGTGATTCCCTCCCCCTTATACGGGCTCAAGCGAACCTAGATAAAGGCATCTTGGAGGCAAAGCTCAAAGACAAGTCGTGTCAAACTACCATTGCTTGCTACAATGTCCAGCTACATCAACAAATTTTCGAGGTTGTGCGTGCAAGTATACTTAGTTGGCGGTGCGGTTCGCGATAAGCTGCTCGGTTTAGAGATTTACGACAAAGACTGGGTCGTGGTGGGCTCGACGCCTGAAGCCATGCTTGCGGCAGGATACGTTGCTGTTGGCAAAGACTTTCCTGTTTTTCTCCATCCTGAGAATAAACAAGAGCATGCTCTTGCCCGAACAGAGCGTAAAGTCGGCCAAGGGTATACAGGGTTCGAATGCTATTTTGATCCGGAAGTGACGCTGGAAGAAGACTTACTGCGCCGAGATCTCACCATCAACGCGATGGCAATGGATCACACAGGCACCGTGTTCGACCCGTACCATGGGCAGGATGACATCAACAAGCGACTTTTACGCCACGTCTCTGAGGCTTTTGTTGAAGACCCACTACGGGTATTGCGAGTGGCTCGATTCGCAGCAAAACTTGGGGAGCTCGACTTTCAAGTCGCTCCGGAAACCCAACAACTGATGACGACCATTGCCGCCTCAGGTGAACTGAATACCCTAACGGCGGAACGAGTATGGCAAGAATGGTTTAAAGCCTTAGGGACACCAAAACCTGAGCGTTTTCTTCAAGTACTGCATGATTCTCATGGCTTAGACACGGTGCTTCCCATAATGGCTTCGCTGTGGAACGATGCGGACAAACAGCAACGTGCCATTGCAGCAATCCAAATGGCGACAACACTCAACGCGCCTTTAACGGTTCGGTTCGCGACCCTGTTGGTCGAACTCGGACTCGGTGACTCAGACCTCAATCAAGATCCCGAAGAAACAAAACAAGCGATTCAAACCTTGTGTGAACAGGTTCGTATCCCTAATGAGTTTCGTGACCTTGCTCAGCTTACCGCTCAAGTCTTTCCACTGTTCACCACGCGTTCCAGTTGGAGTGCTGAAAGCCTCATTCATAGCTTTAATCTCATCGACGCATGGCGCAAGACCGACCGCTTTGATGAAATTTTGCTGGCTTGCCGGTGTCGCTGGGCCTCTGAAAGCAACAACAGCGAAGCCCAAGAACCGGCTCACTCAACATCACCGCAACGCACTCAGCAGCCGCAGCCTCAACAAAAGTCGCAGCTATTACGCCAGCTATTCGATGTCGCGCAAACCGTGGAAGTGCAAGCGGTGATTCAAGACGGCTTTAAAGGCCCCGCGATTCGCGATGAAATGAACCGCAGACGCATTCAAGCGATTGCGAAACAGCTAGGCTAACCTCACTCAATAAAAAAACCGCCCGAAGGCGGTTTTTCTTTTTCGACGCTATTCGTTAGACGAGCTCGTGAAATTAAGATTGGCTGAGTAGGAAACCAAACAGGCCAACACCTAAAATCAGTCGGTAAATCACAAATGGTGTCATGCCCATACGAGAAATCATCTTCAAAAAGAAGTGAATACATAAGTAGGCACTGACAAATGACGTCACAATGCCGGTCATTAAGAAGCCAAAGTGCACGGGCGCATCACTGGTGACCAGTTTCAAACCTAAATAGCTGCCTGCAAGCGTAATGATTGGGATCGACATTAAGAAAGAAAAACGCGCAGCCGCTTCACGGGTAAAACCAAGATACAGAGCAGCGGTGATCGTCGCACCAGAACGCGAAGTTCCAGGGATCATCGCCAGTGCTTGGGCAATACCAATCACCAAGGATTTTTTCCACGTCGCTTGATACTCGTCATCCAACTGAGTGGCATTTTTATCTACCCACCATAATAGGAGGCCGAAAACGATGGTTGTGGTCGCGATCACATACGCACTACGTAAGTAAAGTTCGATGATGTCTTTCATAAACAAACCGAACAAACAGGCGGGAATGGTCGCTAACACAATCATCCAAGCCAGTTGAGATTCTTTACTACGCTCACCTTGGAAGATCGAGCCAAATAAAGAGCGGAACAGCGTCACCACTTCCTTACGGAAATAAATCACGACTGCAGCCAAGGTGCCGACGTGTACCGCCACATCAAACGCCAATCCTTGGTCTTCCCAGCCTAAAACGGCCGATGGTAAAATCAAATGTGCCGAGCTGGAAATCGGCAAAAACTCTGTCAGGCCTTGGATCAAAGCCAGAATAAACGCTTCTATATAACTCATTGTTGTCTCAATTCGATAATTGCATATCCACAGTCTTTAAAGAATCCAATGCTGTCATTTGCTGCCAAATATCAGCAACCGTTCTCCCATCACCAGGAATGATTAAGTCTGGCTGGAGATCGTACAAAGGCTGTGTCACAAAAGGGTATTTAAAAATATCGCTACGGGGTAATTGAGGATCCTTCTGAGAGATAAGATCCCCAAATAAAACAATATCGAGATCCAAGGTGCGATCTTGATATTTAGCGGCTGCCACAGAGCGCCCCCATTTAAACTCAATCTCTCGTAGCTTACGTGCAAATTCTGTTAACGATAACTCCGTGTTTAGACGCACTACAAAGTTATAAAATGGGTGACTGCTAAAACCGATGGCTTGGCACTCATATATCGGAGAAGAAAGCACGTCTGAGCCCAACCGCTGTAGCTCTTGCCAAGCCGCTTGCGCATGCTTTTCACGATCAATATTACTTCCTACGCCGATATACACGGTGTTCATGCAGCGCCTCGCTCAATCACAACCCCAACAGCGCGTGCTTGAGGCACCGCTCCCGGCTTCGCTAAACGGATCTTGATCCATGGTACTGAAAATTGCGCCATGATCAGCTCAGCCACTTCTTCTGCCACACGCTCCACCAATAAGAAGCGACCATTTTCAATATGGTTAAGCACCGCTTCACTGACTTGAGAGTAATCGAGAGCATCCGCCACATCGTCGCTTTTACCCGCAGGACGATTGTCATGAGCCATTTCGATATCCAACACCAGCTTTTGCTTAATTTCTTGTTCCCAATCGTAAACACCGATCGTGGTGATTACTTCCAACTGTTCAATAAATACTTTATCTAAAGCCATTTGCTGTCCTTAATTAGAGGTCGGATACCCACAAGAGGTAAATCATCGTATTCTTGTAATATTCGCGATATGATATACCCAAGTCACCTTAAGATGCGAGTTTCACTTAGTTTTCTTCTCAATAAAGAAAGCCCTAGGTGGAGCCTATTCGTATACTGAGGTGACAGGTAACGATTTACCTCCCAGCAGTTAGGATCACCTATGGACGCTTTGGCACTAACAATGACGATCGCCGCCTATTTATTAGGTTCGATTTCGAGCGCCGTCTTGATTTGTCGCCTACTCAGATTACCCGACCCGCGCGGTGTTGGCTCAAACAATCCTGGAGCCACCAATGTGCTACGTATCGGTGGTAAAGGCCCTGCTGCGGCAGTCCTGCTGTGCGATATGCTGAAAGGCACCATTCCAGTTTGGGGCGGTTACTTTTTAGGGATTGAGCCTGTGATTTTAGGGGTGATTGCCATTGCCGCCTGTCTAGGACATATGTACCCACTGTTTTTTCACTTTCAAGGTGGTAAAGGGGTCGCAACCGCATTAGGGGCGATTGCTCCTATCGGCTTAGATCTGACGGGGCTGATCATGCTGACCTGGTTAGCTGTGGCAAGTGTCTTTCGTTACTCTTCTTTAGCCGCCTTAGTCACGGTACTCATCGCCCCTTTCTATACATGGATGATCAAACCTCAATACACCCTTCCCGTTGGAATGCTGTGTTGTTTGATTGTCTTGAGGCACCATCAGAATATTCGCCGCCTCGTCGCAGGTAACGAGCCCAAAATTGGCGATAAGAAACCAGCTTCTGAGTCCCACACTCAAACGTAAAAACGCACATTTAAAAGCCCAAACATAAAAACAGCGACCAGAAAGTCGCTGTTTTTGTTCCTGTCTTCCTCAAACACATTGCTTAAGAGACTTAGCGTAAGAGGCATAGCGTGAGAAACAATGTTTGATATATACCCAAGTGACTTCAAGATGCAGTATTCAGAGCCAGTGACAGGCTCCCGAAGGGCGAGTCGGCTTGGGTATATAGGCTTAAGCGTATACTTTTGCCAAAAACTCACTCAACATGGTATTGGTGAATTCAGGTTGCTCTAAGTTGCTGATATGCCCAGCTTTCGGGATCTCCACCAACTGACTGCCTGAAATACAATCATGCATTAAGTAATGTTCAAATACCGGACGAGGCTTATCTTCACACCCCACAGCTATCAGTACTGGTAAGGCAAACTTTTCCACATCTTCAATCGCATCACGACGACCAAAAATCATGCGCCCCATGCGGGCGACTTCCACAGCAGCATCACCCGATAATAAGGCTAGCGATTGGCGGAAATTCTCCACAAGCTCTGGATTATCTTGCGTTGCGTCATTGGCGAAAAATAGTGGTACGATCGCATCAAGCAGTGGTGCAGGTACCGCTTTATGTTCAGTAATGGCATCCAACATACCGAAGTATTTCTTATGCGTAATTTCAGGTTCCCAGCCGACAAAAGTATCCATAAGCACCAGAGACGTCACGCGCTGTGGTGCTGCAACCACCACTTCCGTTCCCCACATACCGCCGACAGATAAGCCGACAATAGAAAACGTCTCAATGTTTAAATGATCCATCAGATCCAACATATGCTGAGCATATTCCGTCAGACTCGTCATAGAACGCGGCGCGGCATCCGATTCGCCATGCGCCCAGAAATCCGGAACAATACAGCGATAATGTTGACTCAACTGGGCAATTTGCGGTGCCCACATTTGGTTGTCCCATAGGTAGCTATGTCCGAACAGCAAAACAGGGCCTTCACCTTGATCAAGATAAGCAAGTTGCTGACCTTCAATTTCAAACTTCTTCATTGTTGTATCCATTTATTATTGTTCCTTGGGATATTATCACTGATAACAAGCTCAACACCTCACACCAGTTAGCGCACCCTTGCCGATAAATACGATTTTATAGAGATTAAAATCAACTACATAGAGCTTCAACCTGCATAGGTCGACCACATAGAGATTAGCGTTTACGTCACACCGTGGTAGTGCCCCTATAGAATGAGAGCATGAAAAACGTTAGCCCAAAAATAAAGGCCTCTGGAATCCAGAGACCTTCTATAGATCTAAACACTGTCGCTGATTAAGCGATCGGCTTCAACTGGTCAATTGGCCAACGTGGACGAACTTCTACCGTTAAGTCCGCCACTTCACCATTTTTCAAACGCTGCATCCCCGCATACGCGATCATCGCGCCGTTATCGGTACAAAACTCAGTACGAGGATAGTAAACCTCACCACCCAGCTTTTCTGCCATGGCTTTTAATTCGGCACGAAGACGACGGTTAGCACTCACACCACCCGCCATCACGATACGCTTCAAACCTGTCTGTTGCAGTGCACGCTTACATTTAATCGCTAAAGTGGCACAAACGGCCTCTTCAAACGCTAAAGCGATGTCTGCACGAGTCTGTTCATCGTCACCATTGGCCGCAATGGTATTGGCCGTAAAGGTCTTCAAACCAGAAAAGCTCATATCCAAACCTGGACGATCTGTCATCGGGCGTGGGAACTTAAAGCGACCCGGAGTGCCTTTTTCTGCCAACTTTGACAATAAAGGACCACCCGGATAATCCAAGCCCATTAACTTCGCGGTTTTATCGAAGGCTTCACCCGCCGCATCATCAATGGATTCACCCAAAATGGTGTACTCACCTATCGCTTGAACTTCAACGATCATCGAGTGACCACCAGACACCAATACCGCTACAAACGGAAATGGCGGTGGGTTATCTTCGAGCATAGGCGCGAGAAGGTGGCCTTCCATGTGGTGAACGGGCACAGCTGGAATGTTCCAAGCAAAGGCCAAGCTACGCCCAATGGTTGCACCAACCATCAGTGCACCAACCAAACCCGGTCCTGCGGTGTAAGCAATCCCATCAATATCTTCTGGGGTAAGGTCCGCATCTTTCAATGCTTCTTTAATAAGAGGAATAGTCTTCTTCACATGGTCGCGGGACGCCAATTCTGGCACTACGCCGCCGTAATCAGCGTGCAGTTTTACCTGACTATAAAGCTGATGAGAGAGCAAACCTTTCTCATCGTCATAGATCGCGATACCCGTTTCATCACAAGAGCTTTCGATACCAATAATGCGCATAATTTTCTCGTCATGCTTTTATACCCAGTCGCTTCAAGATGCAGCATTCAAAGCCTCGCTATCAAAGCAAGCTGTTCTCGCTAAACCTAGCGCCTTGAGGTAACTTGGGTATACTACTTTGTCAATTTGCCGCAATCTTACCTCGCCTTGGCTCGGCAAACAAATTTTGTACAGACTATAATCGACAAAGTGCTTTACAAACCTGCCTAGATCGGATTAAAATTCCGCACCATTTTTGATCAAGCTGGTTATTGACCAAACACACTAAGTTTAGTCCAGAGTTACCAGCACTAACGAATAACCCCTGAGGTGAAAGGCATATGCCAGTAGTTAAAGTACGTGAAAACGAACCGTTCGACGTTGCACTACGTCGTTTCAAGCGCTCTTGCGAAAAAGCAGGTATCCTTTCAGAAGTGCGTCGTCGTGAGCACTATGAAAAACCAACTACAGTTCGCAAACGCGCTAAAGCAGCTGCTCAAAAGCGTCACGCTAAGAAGCTAGCTCGCGAAAACGCTCGTCGCGTTCGCCTGTACTAATCACTAAATTAAAAGGATTTAGTGATGGCTCTTATTGAACAACTCAAAGAAGAGCAAAAATCTGCGATGAAAGCCAAGGACAAACTGCGCCTTGGCACAATCCGTTTAGCTCTATCAGCAATCAAGCAACGTGAAGTTGACGAACAGATCACTCTGTCTGACGACGACATTCTTGAAGTGCTGGTTAAAATGGTTAAACAGCGTCGCGATTCTGTCGCTCAATTTGAATCTGCAGGTCGCCAAGACTTGGCTGAAGCTGAGCAAGCGGAAATTGCCGTACTAGAGGATTTCATGCCTCAACCGCTTACTGAAGAAGAAGTCGCTGCGCTTATTGAAAGTGCAATTGCTGAATCTGGTGCTGCGGGCATGCAAGACATGGGTAAGGTAATGGGCGTGCTTAAGCCACAAATTCAAGGGCGCGCAGATATGGGTAAAGTTAGTGGTTTAGTTCGCGCTAAACTGGCTTAACCTCCCAACCCCATTTGCAACAAGCCGTGCTATCCTATGGAACGCACGGCTTGTTTGTATCTACTCTTTTATAATTCTCACTCATTAAGTTAGTGCTTTTTTCTAAGGTTTTATGGCAGGACATATCCCTCGTAGTTTCATTGATGATCTTCTTGCGCGACTGGACATAGTCGACATTATTGATGCACGGGTGAAACTTAAGAAAAAAGGCAAAAACTACAGCGCCTGTTGCCCTTTCCACAACGAAAAAACCCCCTCTTTTAGCGTCAGCCAAGAAAAACAGTTTTATCACTGTTTCGGTTGTGGCGTGCACGGTAACGCCATCGATTTTCTGATGGAATACGATCGTCTAGAGTTTGTCGAAGCCATTGAAGAGCTTGCCTCCTCTTTGGGCTTAGAAGTGCCTCGCGAGCAACGCCAAGGTAGCGGAAATTTCAGCTCGGCACCTCGCGCGAACATCGAACAAAAACGTAATCTCTACGACCTTATGGGCAGCATTGCTCAGTTTTACCGGAACCAACTGAAATCTTCCGCTAGCAAAGTCGCCATCGATTACCTGAAAGATCGGGGATTATCGGGTGAAATCGTTCAAAAATTCGGTATTGGCTACGTTCCTGATGAATGGGATATGGTTCGCAAGAATTACGGTCAGCAGCGTGAAACTCAGGACATGCTGATAACGGGTGGTATGCTGGTCGAAAATGACAAAGGCAACCGCTACGACCGTTTTCGTGGCAGAGTCATGTTCCCCATTCGTGATCGCCGTGGCCGAGTCATCGGTTTTGGTGGCCGCGTCTTAGGTGAGGGTACGCCAAAGTACCTCAACTCACCTGAAACCCCGATATTCCATAAGGGCAAAGAACTTTACGGGCTATATGAAGTATTACAAGCCTATCGTGAACCGCCACAAGTATTAGTCGTAGAAGGCTATATGGACGTTGTGGCCTTGGCTCAATATGGGGTTGATTACTCCGTTGCGTCACTGGGAACATCCACCACCGGCGATCATTTACAAGTGCTTTTCCGCCAAACCAGTACCGTGGTTTGTTGTTACGATGGTGACCGCGCTGGACGTGATGCAGCATGGCGCGCCATGGAAAATGCCCTGCCCTATTTAAACGATGGGCGACAACTTAAATTTATGTTCTTGCCTGATGGCGAAGACCCTGATAGTTACATTCGTCAGCATGGCAAAGACGCCTTTGAGGAACAAGTTCGCCAAGCGATGCCATTGTCTGAGTTCATGTTTAGCACTTTGATGCAACAAGTGGACGCCTCGACCAAAGAGGGAATGGCGAAACTGAGTACCCTAGCGGTTCCCTTGATCGATAAGGTGCCAGGCGGCACATTACGTCTATACTTGAGAGAATTGTTAGGCCGTCGCTTAGGCTTGGTGGATGAACGTCAGCTGCAACAATTGCTGGATAAACAAGGCAAACAAGAAACAAAGTTACAACCGCACCGCGAGCTCAAACGAACTCCGATGCGTGAGGTGATCGCCCTATTGATCCAAAACCCTCAATACGCACAATTGGTTCCAGACCTCTCAAGTGTGAGGGAGTTATCAATACCGGGACTGAGTTTATTGGTAGAAGTACTTGAAAATTGCCGAGAGTATCCCAATATCAACACAGGCCAGCTCATGGAGCATTGGCGACAACACCCAAATGAGGCACTTCTGTCTCGTCTCGCGAGCTGGGAAATTCCACTCGACGATGACAACGAAGAAGACATATTTTTAGACTCACTGGACAAAATACTCGCCCAGTGTGTTGAAAAGCAAATTGAAAACCTGCAGGCCAAAGCAAGAAGTGTCGGTTTATCAGCCGAAGAGAAAAGGGAGCTACTAGCCTTGATGCTAGATTTAAAAGCGTAACCCTGTTTGATTAGTCAGCAACCATTTAATTTGTTAGTATTAGCGGTTTGCATTTCGCATACTATTCCTTCACCAAATTAAGAAGTTGGATACCGTCTATGGATCAAAATCCGCAGTCACAGCTAAAATTACTTGTCATCAAGGGCAAGGAACAAGGCTATCTGACCTACGCCGAAGTCAATGACCACCTACCTGCTGAAATTGTCGATTCGGAGCAGGTTGAAGATATCATTCAAATGATTAACGACATGGGTATCAAGGTCGTAGAAACCGCGCCTGATGCCGATGATCTAGCCCTCAACGACGACAACAACATTACCGACGAAGATGCTGCGGAAGCAGCGGCGGCAGCGCTATCTAGCGTTGAGAACGAAATCGGTCGTACCACTGACCCAGTACGTATGTACATGCGTGAGATGGGTACTGTTGAGCTGCTTACTCGCGAAGGCGAAATCGACATTGCGAAACGCATTGAAGATGGTATTAATCAGGTTCAAACTTCTGTTGCTGAATACCCAGGTTCGATTCCCTACATCCTTGAGCAATTCGATAAAGTTCAAGCTGAAGAGCTGCGTTTAACCGATCTTATCTCAGGTTTTGTTGACCCTGATGAACAAGAAACGGCAGCACCAACTGCAACGCACATCGGTTCAGAGTTGGCAGAAGCCGACCTTGAAGATGAAGATGCAGAAGATGTAGAAGATGCAGACGAAGAAAGTGATGACGAAGAGGAAGAGGATACAGGTATCGATCCTGAGCTTGCTCTGGAGAAATTCACTCAGCTTCGCAACACTTACCAGAATCTGCAGCTAGCGAGAAACGAGTACGGCTATGATAGCCCGAAAGCGACCATCGCTAACGAAATGATGCTAGACGTATTCCAAGAGTTCCGTCTAACGCCGAAGCAGTTCGACCACCTAGTGAACGAACTACGCACCTCAATGGATCGCGTACGTACTCAAGAGCGCCTTATCATGAAAGCCGCCGTTGAATACGGAAAAATGCCGAAGAAGTCTTTCATTACTCTGTTCACAGGCAATGAATCAAGCGAAGCTTGGTTAGACGAGATCCTAGCGTCAGACAAACCTTACGCAGAAAAGATCAAGCGCAGCGAAGAAGACATTCGTCGTTCAATTGCAAAACTACGCATCATTGAAGAAGAAACGTCTCTGCCAGTGCAAAGCATCAAAGACATCAGCCGTCGCATGTCTATCGGTGAAGCGAAAGCCCGCCGTGCAAAGAAAGAGATGGTTGAAGCCAACTTACGTCTTGTAATTTCTATCGCGAAGAAATACACCAACCGTGGCCTACAGTTCTTGGACCTTATCCAAGAAGGTAACATTGGTCTAATGAAAGCGGTGGATAAATTCGAATACCGTCGTGGTTACAAGTTCTCGACTTACGCAACATGGTGGATTCGTCAGGCGATCACTCGTTCAATCGCTGACCAAGCGCGTACGATTCGTATCCCTGTTCACATGATTGAAACGATCAACAAGCTAAACCGTATCTCTCGCCAAATGCTGCAAGAGATGGGTCGTGAGCCACTGCCAGAAGAATTGGCAGAGCGCATGCAGATGCCTGAAGATAAGATCCGTAAAGTCCTGAAGATCGCGAAAGAGCCGATCTCAATGGAAACACCAATCGGTGACGACGAAGATTCGCATCTAGGTGATTTCATCGAAGATACAACGCTAGAGCTACCACTGGATTCAGCAACAGCGACCAGCCTAAGAGGTGCAACGAAAGATGTACTTGCGGGCCTTACGCCACGTGAAGCGAAAGTATTGCGTATGCGTTTTGGTATCGACATGAACACAGACCACACACTAGAAGAAGTAGGTAAGCAGTTTGACGTTACTCGTGAGCGTATCCGTCAGATCGAAGCGAAAGCCCTACGTAAGCTTCGTCACCCAAGCCGTTCAGAGACTCTACGTAGTTTCTTGGATGAGTAAAGACGACGCTCAGCTATGCTAAAAACGGCCTCCACCTTGGAGGCCGTTCTCGTTTTAATGACACAAAAATTATTATTGCACTCATTTTACAAATAGACCTCTCATTTACACACCTTACGAATACTCATCGCAATTCATATTGCGAGCATAACAACAATATGAAATCAAAGGCAAAATACGGAAATTACAACGTTATAAGGCCTAGGTAATTCATATGAAAAATTTTAAGAAGAGTATTATTGCTGCCACAATGGCGACCGCATTGAGTGCTTGTGGTGGCGGTGGTGATAGTAGCAGTGCTCCGACTACCACTCCCGATGTCATCCCAAACCATTCCACAAAAATTTCCAAATGCGAAGTGGGCTACAGGAAAAACACTGTGGGGGTGATTGATGTCGCCATCGCTTGTGTAGCTTCTTCTAGTCATGACATCGTTCGATACCACTGGGAGCAAATAGGAGGCACTGAAGTCGAATTCAGCAACGGCCAAATGGTCACCAACTTTAAAAGCCCTAAAATTGATGCTGAAGAGGTTCTCACCTTTAAGTTAACCGTCACCGACAGCAAAGGTGGCGTGGTATCTAAAAATATCGCTTACACTGCTCCGATTTATAAAAATCAACTTCCTATCATTGAGTTAGAGCACTCTAGGGCGGTACGTCCCGGCAATAGTTTTGATATAAGCCCAATCCTTAGCGACAATGATGGCGTCATTAAAACGGTAAAATGGAAGCAAATTTCAGGGCCTACCGTAGGCATTTCTGATCCTAACCAGAGAAACATTACCGTCACAACCCCGAAAGTCGATATAGCCCAGACAGTATTACTTGAATTAATCGTCACGGACGACGATGGGGGAGAAACCCGCCAACAAATCAAAATCCATTTAACCGATCCCATTAATGGTGGCTCCACAAATGCATCACCCACTGTCAATGCTGGTAAAGACCTCGTTGTGACAGAGGGCGACACCGTCAATCTATCTGGAACGGCTACGGACCCAGATGGGACAATCTTCTCTTACCTATGGAAGCAAACCGCTGGCACCACCAAAGTAAAACTGACGACGCCAAATCACCATTCGACCCAATTTACAGCCCCAGCGGTTGATGAAGACAGTGTTTTCCAATTCACTTTAATTGCAACCGATAACCAAGGTGCCAGCGCAGAATCAAACGTCTCTGTGACCATTAAAAATGCGCCAGAAGTCGTCAATACGCCTCCTGTTGTTATAACAAACGGTAACTTATTGGTTCAAAGTGGTCAAAAAGCGACATTGAGTGCATCGGCCAGTGACGCGGATGGCGATATTGTCGCTTGGCTCTGGAAGCAAACCTCTGGAAAGCCTCAAGTAAAACTGGAGGGTGAAAATACAGCCACTGCGACTTTCACCGTGCCAGAAGTAACGGAAAAAAGTGACATTGAATTTAGTGTTACCGTTACCGATGACGCTGGAAGTAAGAGCAGCGCAATCCAAAAAGTGACTTTGATGCCATTGAATCAAGTCCCAACAGTTTCCATCCAAGGAAAGGACAGTGGCGAGGCCTTCGAAGATGAACTCTATACACTCAAAGCGATCGTCAATGACCCTGACGCTATCGATCCTGATAACCCTGACTTAATCTACCAGTGGAATGAAACATCAGGCAAAGACCACTTTTTAACTGACATTACCACTGACGAAGCCATTCTGAGATTTCCAACACCATCAACGGATACTCACCTACACTTCACCTTTGAAGTGTTAGTAACAGATCCACTCGGAGGCAGCGCAAGCGCACAATACCATTTGACGGTTGCCCCAACAGCTTTCAATAACCAAGATATCTTGGCTAATCTGACACGTAACCAATCTAAAAATGCCACCTTCGTTGACTATGCCGACGTAGATGGGGACTTCGATAATGACGTGATTGTGTCAACCTCAGAAAAAGTTTCATGGTATGAGAAACAAGATGGGGTTTATGGCAAGGAACACCTGATCGCTAACAAACAGGCCAGTTTCTTATCTGTGGCTGACATCGATAATGATGGGTACTTAGATGTGGTCATACCCTCTCATCATTACGACGACGAGCAACTAGGTAGCATCTATTGGGGATCGAAAACGGGTCACTTTACCCCAACAGTTCTACCGAACATCGAACATAATGGTGTCCTCTATAGCATGTCTTTAAAAGACTTAGACGGTGATACGAAACTGGACCTCGTCTTTACTGCAGGCAACTCATTACACGCGATTCATAATAAAGGCGAACGCTCGTTTGGAGTGCCAACGACATTAGTTACTAAAGAATTTAGCAATATTACCCAACACCATTTCGTTGACCTTGATGGGGATCTCGATGAGGATCTGCTCCTCATGATTTATAATACGGCCTATTACGCTGAAAAATTGGATGACGGTTCTTTTAGTGTATTAACGGCTATAGATGTAGCGAACAAGTCAGGAAGAATTAACGACATTGTTCTCATTACCGAGAGCTTTTCTGATAACTCCGGCTACCTACCAGGTTTTGCCGTGACTCATGGCAACAGCATTTCCTACTACCAAAATTTGAGTAACTGGAAATTCAAACAATATGAGCTCACGAATACCATCAGAAAATCTCAAGACTTGTCCTCTGTAGACATCAATAACGATGGGCATCTCGATTTAATCGCGATCGATGGCTATTCATCAGAGTTGTATCAATTTGAACGAACGTCAGACAATGACTATCAGCTATCCAAAGTTAATCTCAAACGAGATTATGAGAAAATGAACATTAGAATCAGAGCTTCACAAAAGTCTGAGACTACTGGAGACGTCACCATAGTCACATCGGCATTATCTGGATCGCCGTCCATGTTTGATTGGTTCAAAGAGGTCACATTAAGAGGTGACTCTGTCTTAGGTGAATCTCATATCACCTCATCTCAGAATCATGTTACTCATATTGATCAGGCTGATATCGACGGGGATGGTGACCTAGATATCCTTGGGGCTGGCGGTACGCGGTACTCCAATTCATTTTCGTCATTAAGTTGGTACCAAAACCACGGCGACAACTTCTTCAGTCAAGTGAAGATTGAGACGACGTTAAGAGAAGTTGATAAAGCCATCCCGATTGATATTGATAGTGATGGCGATCTCGACATTGTGGCAACTAATGGTTCCAAACTACTGAGCTTTATTAATGACGGCAAAGGCAATTTTGATGAAGAAACCCTTCTTCACTCTGGGCATATCATTTCAGATATTACCGCTATTGCGATAGGAGGAAAAAAAGCCAATAGCATTGCATTTTCTGAGGAGCTTTCGTATGCAAATAGGGTTACTCGTGTTTTACAAAATCATCATGGTGGCTTTGGAGAGCCTGTGACCCTCGAAACAGAACCCGAAACCAACCCAAATGGTTCGGCGATTGCGGTGGGCGATATTAATGGCGATGGTCATGATGATATTGTCAGAGGCAGCGATGATTACCACTCCACCTTGGAGCTTCACTACAGTGATACAAAGAGTGGCTTTAAAAAAGGAGTCAGCCTCGATACCCAAGTCAAACAGACACACTCGATTGTATTAGGCGACGTTTCTGGTGATGGTAAACTCGATATCATTTTCGCTTCCATGCGCAACAATGAAGTCTCTCTCTTAGTCAATGATGGCAAAGGAAACTTCTCGACTAAACAAGTACTAAACAATACATTGGAGAGCCCTAAGCATGTGGATGTCGAAGATATCAATAATGATGGTCTTAATGACATCGTGGTGACTTACGACCGAAAAGGGGTGATATGGTTACCAAATGAAGGTGAAGCGAGGTTCACTCACACACGCCACCTAATGCTGCCAAATAACATTAATAGTGTGACGCAGTTTTCTGATTTCGATAAGGATGGGGATGTCGATATGGTCGTCTCAGGTGCTTTGCAGCACTCAATCCATATCTATAAAAATCGTTTCATTACTGAAACATCTAAGACTAAGTAGTTCTTATCAACGATACATAAGGTGAGCGCAAGCTCACCTTTTTTTACATCATGATTTAAGTGGATAAAAAGCAAGCAAAAATACCGCATATGCTCTCTAGACAGTCTCGCGCCCTTCCCCTATAATCATTGCCCTACAAGGCCCCTTAGCTCAGTGGTTAGAGCAGTCGACTCATAATCGATTGGTCCGCAGTTCAAGTCTGCGAGGGGCCACCATATTGAAAAGCCCGTGGAGAAATCCACGGGCTTTTGCGTTATGAAGTAGCGACCAAAATATCCGGTTCACATTTTTCAATGTGTTAATACGAATCCACCCTCCCTTCGTCTTCAGGACGAATCGCTTTGATATCTTCATTCGCCGCCCAATCAAGTACATCTTCACGCTTTAATGCAGTTGCCATCAACGATGGAAACTGATCTGGCGTACATGCAAACACTGGGCTACCAATCGCCGCAAATTTTGCCGCCATCTGACTGTCATAGCATGGACGCCCATCATCGCTCAAAGCAAGTAACGTGATCACATTGACTCCTTGACCAATCAAACCTGCAACACGGCGTTGCAGTTCTTGTGCGTTGCCCCCTTCATAAAGATCGGTGATCAAAATCAGGTGGGTTTGTGCTGGCTGTTGGATCTTATTTTCACAATACGCAACGGCTTGGTTGATATCCGTTCCACCGCCAAGCTGAACAC
Organism: bacterium sp. HQB-39; assembly: GCA_043422575.1. GTDB lineage: Bacteria > Pseudomonadota > Gammaproteobacteria > Enterobacterales > Vibrionaceae > Vibrio. The sequence goes on from JBHOHG010000003.1 coordinate 184,271, forward strand.
CAAAAAGGACACTTACAGGGTCTTGTAACTCTTCTGTCAAATCAATCACTGCGGTATCAAAACAGACCAATTGCGTTTTCACCGACGGTATGGAGGCCATTACGGCAGCGAATATCGAGCTATAGACGACTGAGGTCGCCATTGACCCAGACTGATCAACACACAGAATAACATCATCAAGATCCGCCAATCGCTGGCTTTTACGCATAAAACCAATCAACTTCTCTGGTACTACGGTTTGATGATCCGCCTGATAATGTCTGAGGTTCGCGCCAATGGTACGATGCCAGTCTATGTCACTAAAACGGGGGCGGTAGGTACGTTTGGATTTATTGATCGCCCCACGTACCGCTTCGGCCGTTTTTGACTCCAACTTTTCCATTAACTCATCTACGACCTTTTGGATCACCTGACGTGCAGTCTCCAGAGTTTTCTCAGGCATCACTGAACGTAAGCTGACTAAATCAGCCACTAAATGAACATCGGCTTCTATGGCACTGAGAAACTCTGGTTCCATCAACATTTCAGTGAGGCCTAATCGAGTAAAGGCGTCTTTCTGTACCACTTGTACAACTGGGCTTGGGAAAAACTCACGTATGTCCCCCAACCACTTAGATACTTTGGGAGCAGAACGTCCTAAGCCCCCTTTTTTACCGCTACTTTGTTCATTATCATCACCATACAGTGCATTTAATGCTGCACTGAGGCGTTGATCGCGCTCTGAAAGTGTTACGCCTCCCGCTTCAGGCTCTGAGCCTAACACCAACTGCCAACGTCGCCCTTTGTCTTCCTCCGAGTAAGAGGTTGATTCAGAGGCATGCTCTTGATCGACTTTTAAGTTCGATTCCATTCTCGATTCCTTTGCAGTAAAGCGCCTAGATTTGCTAAATGTTCATTCCATAACGTTGCAGTATGCGGGTTCAATACTGACAAGGTTGCCTGACTGCGCTTTGCACCAAAAATTTTGTCAATCAGACGCTTACGCTCCATGCTATCCATATCGGCAAACACACGTCTTAGTAGCGGTAAAAACGCAACAAAGTCGTCTTCTTGTAAACCCAGAAGCCATACTTCAACAATGCTTAACAAAGACTCATCGTAAAGCAGCCTTTGAGTCGCTCCAGTAAAGAACCCCTCAAAAAAGGCTGCGGACTCCATCGGAGAAAATACAGGGGAAAGCGCTCGTTGCAGCAACACCTCCACATCACCATCAGATAATTTCTCCTCTTGATGCAACAGCCGAGCACACAAGCCTGATAGGTGTCGATTGGATTTTTCATGTTCAGCAATTTGTGCTAACGCCTGCCACCAATATTCAAGCACTTCTTGCGGTAATGTCGCTAACATTAAAGCTTGATGGCTCGTTTCAATCACTTGATGGTAACGCTGCGCTTCGTCTTCATTGATGTTACGACACTCATAAGGCAAAGCGAGAGAAGACTGAGTCACCAAACGATGAATCAACGCTTCTATCAACTCAAACGACATTTGACGTGCAGTACCATATCGGTCGATATGGATCAGAGGAGAGATACTTTCCATCAAGTCTAAACAATCGGTTACCGAAGAAGCGCGATCATTGATTTTCTTCAGGCCCACTTGAGCCGACTTTTCCAGCTGGGCTTCAAGGCACTGCATGACCCCTTGAGCCAATTTCCCCAATACCGTTTCTTGGTTAAATCCTTCGATCGCACGATTATTGGCAGCCTCTTCTACCGTATTCCCGTAAACAAGGCTCTCAGCTAGTCTCACAGCGAACTCTGGCTGCCATTCCAATTGCCATCGCTCTCGAAAAGTACCGCGACTGCTTCCTGTGTGGCTAATTTTTCCCCATGGAATGTCCAATAACGTCAGTCTGTGTAGCAAGACAGATTTACCCAACCCGGCTTGGCTGCGTAGGTCCAGAGATAACTCTCTTGGCAAGGCTTCTTGCTTTAATTTCGTCAGTTTCTGTTGTTTTTGTAGATCTTCAAGTAACGGCATCAATGGCGTATCGTCTGGCACTTCACCAACGACATTACCCAGTAAAAGCGCCGTCTCTATTTGCTGCCACACCACACTTTCGCCAAAGCCTAGACAAGCGATGGATGCCTCACGGATCTCTTCAATACCAGCGGCAGGCCTACCTCGAACGGCCGCTAAGCTGTGACTCAAACGAACAGCTTCAATCACCGACGCTGTCGAGACCGTTTGCCCTGAAGCTCTCAATTGACGCGCAACTTGAGTTAACCAAATCTCAAGATGTTGAGGGTGTTCGCCATGTAACCATAAATGCTGATACCACATTGGAGCCGTCACACCAGCCCCATATCCTGATGCTTGCGCTAAACGAGGAGTTGTCCAAGGGATCCAAGTCTTTTTGACTTTGCTTGGTGCCAATTTGGTCGGCAAGGTTTTGAGCAGTTCGCGGTCACTCTTGGCCGTGTGCTTCTCTCTAAATGCTGGTACATGCCAAGCACCACACACCACAGCGATAGGGCCTTCAACGCCTTTTGACTGCTTAGTAATTTCTAAGCGCATAAACGCTTCACGGAGCAAATCCCGCTGAATCACAGCGGAGTCTTGAGGAAGCTCTGCTCGCAAGGCCTGCATCGCCGATTCAATCGCTGAGAAAATGTCTTCATCAGTATCGAGATTTTGCTCGATAAAATCATTCCACCACGCTTCACCATCTTCATAACCAGCTAGACGAGCAAGCGTTCCAATCGGGTCACCGAATAGCTCATCTTGCGGTTCTAAAGATGCTTCTCGATCGCCGTTTTCAATGGGTGGTTGAATATCATTGTCAGCTTGCTGCTCTTGCTGCTCTTGCTGCTCTTGCTGCTCAAACAGTGTCGACTGAGCTTCTTTTTCTTTCAGCATTTGCGCAAGTTGTACCGCTATCGGCCAATCAATAAAAGCCACTTCAACTTCATTGTCGACACTCCACAAACACGCTTGGTACTCTGGCGAGAACTGTGTAAATGGATAATATATGCTGCATTGACTTTCTTGTGCAGCATATCCGAGCAACGCCACAGGAGGCTTCATCTGTTGATGAGCCAATTGAGGTAAAAACTCTGAGCAATCTGTAGGGCCTTCAATCAGTACTTTTGCTGGTTTTAGCCGAGCCAATGCAGCCAATAACCTCCGCGTCGAACCTGGACCATGATGACGAATACCGAAATAATGAATGTCTTTCTTTACGGGCATAAATGGCCTTTAAAGTGCGTTGTTCATACTGTGATAGTAGTCGGCAAATTCGCGACGATTTTTTAATACCGTTTCCAGATACTCTTCGAGCACAGCTCGGTCTTGTACGGGATCTTTCACAATGGCTCCGACCATGTTGTTACTTAAAAAGTCAGCACTTAAACGACCATCTCCAAACCAGCGAGCTTCACTAAGCCCCCCCACAACCACTCCTATTGCTTCGGCAGTCGACAAGTTGCCTGTCGGTGTTTTTAATGCCGTTTTACCATCACGAGTTTCGCCACTTCGGAGTTCACGAAAGATCGTTAATACCTTTTCGATTTCATCTCTCGCATTATTTGGGACTGGCAATGATAACGTATCGCTCATCTCTTCCACTCGACGAGCCACAATAGCCACCTCTTCATTGGCGTCATCTGGTAATGGCAGGACCACAACATTAAAACGACGCTTCAATGCAGAAGAGAGCTCATTAACCCCTTTATCGCGATTATTCGCCGTCGCGATGATATTAAAGCCACGTTGAGCATAGACAGCCTCATTCAACTCAGGGATTGGCAGCATTTTTTCGGACAGAACCGTAATCAAGGTATCTTGTACATCAGAGCCCATACGGGTTAACTCTTCCATACGACAAAGAGTGCCCGATTCCATCGCACGATATAATGGCGTTGGAACAAGAGCCTCTTTACTCGGTCCTTTCGCCAGCAACTGAGCGTAATTCCACCCGTAGCGAACTTGGTTTTCGTCTGTGCCCGCCGTACATTGAATCACTTGAGTACTGTTGCCACAGATAGCCGCTGCCAAATGTTCAGAAACCCAAGATTTCGCCGTACCAGGCACACCAAGTAACAATAAAGCGCGATCCGTCGCTAAGGTGGCAACGGCGGTTTCAATCAAGCGTTTATTGCCAACATATTTGGCTGAAATCACCGTTCCATCCGCTAACTCGCCTCCCATAAGGTAAGTCACAACGGCCTTCGGTGTTAGCTGCCAGTTTTCAGGTTTAGGACCACTATCTTGCGTAATGAGCGCTTTCAGCTCGTCTTGATAAGTAATTTCAGCGGGTTGACGTAAGATGTCACTCATGGGGAAACTTCCTTGATTATTCTTTAGCAAACTGACGAATTATTTCGCTAATTGACTGTTTAAAATTAATGGGTCGAGCACGGGATCAGCTTTTAAAACACCCCCCTGCTCAAGTTGTTGGATTATGTATTCTGCTGTTTTCGCTGGTACCAATAGCCCTAGGGCCAGCACTTCATCACTGAGGATTCCGGACTCAAGATAAATTTGCTCTTCACCTTTTTTAGCCAGCAAGTCTTTCATGCGCAACCAAGCAGGATTTCTCTCAAGATCCTCAGCACTTAAGCCCCATTGAAACTCAGGACCAAACATCGCAAGACACTGATGAAAGCCAAACTCTAAGCAAGAGATATCCACCAGCTGCTGCGCAAGCGGGTGGTAAGTTTGCGATGGCAACCTCTCTATTAGGTGTTCCACCACTTCTAATTCTCTAGGGCTGGTAATTTGAGATAAAAACGAGTGCAGTACAGGCTCAATCAATTCATCGGGAGCTGTCGCCACGACATTGGCTACAAACTTGGCATTGTCATACTGATTATTTTTATCGAATTGCCATCCCTGCAAGAACTCATTTAATGACACCCCAAACCCACTTGCTACCCAAGGAAGGGGCACATCTTCTAAGTACTGGGTACGTAGATCTCTCTGCACATTATTTTTGAGTCGCTTTGGCGAGATTTCGAGAGAACCATCCCCTTGCTTGGTCACTTTATACCAATCATGTAATTCCTCCGCTTGAAGTCGCTGCTCTTCACTCGGTTCAATCGGATACTGTAGGCGCAACAATAGCTGCTCAGCTTGCATTTTTACCCTGCCAGAGCGATCCTTCAGTGCCTTTTTTAACAAAGGAATATCTTCTTGATTTAGACCATGAGATAACACTTTTAGATGGCTAACCCGCTCCATCGCCGCGCTTTTGCCCCCTAAGGTTTCGATCAATTGGCGCGCTTGTTCAGGCTGAGACATGCGTAATAGGAGTAACTTCCCCTGTCGTATGGCCGGACGAAACTGAGCCCAATTATCAGCACTGATGATTTGCGCGCTTATCGCAGCCTCCCGTTCCGCATTCTCTAGGCGCCCCAACCAAGGAAGGTAAAGTTCAGAACATAGATGAGTCTCAAAACTTGGGTGCCAATCCATTGGATGGCAACAGAATCCGCGCCGCTCCAATAGACCAATCAAATGCATATAAGTCGCCGTATAATCGTCTTTAAGCGTCGCTAGGGCGCGGCGGAAACGCTGTCGGAATATCGATGGCAAGATAGGAAGTGCCAATTCGGGCAGGTCTGGTGCACTCACTAGTTGCCCATTCGGTTGCTCCACTTGGGTCATACTTAAATACTGCGATACTAATGCGACCAATGCGGGACGTCGTCGGCTTTCTTCAATAGGACGAATAATGCTCTGCCACTCAAGAGGTAAAACATCAAGGGCTAGCTCTTTACTGTCACCGATAATCCAATTAACGATGAGTTTATCTAGCCAAGGCTGCGGATGGTTTAGCATGTCAGCATCCCCCATTTTGGTGTCACAGCACTCATCAACGTCGCACCATCCCCTTGCCAAATCAGGAAGGCATAGGAAAAAGACGAAGCAAACAGCAGTGGAGGAATATTGGCGTTATTGAGCTTTATTGGCAATATACCGCTATCCATGTGCAACCAATATTGGCTGCTCCCCTCTGAAGTCGTTGCGATTCTGCTCGATCCCACAAAAAACGGCACTTGAGTAGACCACGGAAATTGAATTAGATGCTCGGGATAGACTTTATTTGGGTCGGACTCCTCGACCGACCATGTTTCGATCGAAGTGTCTTCCAATGTTTGGTAATGACCTAGCACCGCTCTAAGCGGTTCTTTACTTGGGTAATACACCACTTCACCTTCGATCATGCTGCCCGCAGCGAGACCAGGATTGCGATTCCCAACTGCCGCTGGGAAGTAATCTAATAACAATGCTATATGGCAACCTTCTTGGCTCAGTAGCCATGTGGCTTGAGCAATCAAACCATCTTTACGCGTCGTACTCTCACTGCCAACCACTAACCACTGATGAGTTCGTCTTACATTCTCAGGGTTATTCAGTACTTGTTCTCGCGTTTCAGTTTGCCCCATTGCTCGCTGGATATCAGGGTCTTCAGGATGACTTAGCCAAGTTTCCCCCAATAGCACTAATTTGCCAATTTCCTGAATCACATACACCGCCTGTTGCTGAGGGGGCATAGAAAGAATCGCCGAAGGTAGCTCATCCATACGTGAGGCAATCCCCGCAGCTTTTGCGTCCACCATACGAGCAGCAATCTTACGACAGTTACCGTGTATATCTTTCAGGAATCCATCAATCCCGGTTCTAAACAGATCATCAACCCACTGCAAATAGTCATTGATGCCGTTGCGAATGCTCGCTTGCGTCGCTAATCTCACTTTCTCTGCACGCTTCGCTTTCGCCGCTTCTTGCTTCGCAACCTCTTCCGGCGTTAACGCTTTTTTCGGCTCATCTTCCGCTTGATGGATATTTTTCTTCGCTCCCGATGTCGAAGCATCTAGCGCTTGATTTTTGGTATTTTTCCTACGACGTCCCATCCAGTCATTCACCCAGTCGGGAGAATCTGACGGCGTAAAATCATCTGGATTTAATGCGTATTGCCACATCAACGCTAAGACATGCTTACATGGGAACTTACGAGACGGGCAGGTACACTTGTAACCGTGGTCAACTACATCGGCGACTGTGTAATAAGGCTTTGAACCCGAACCTTGGCACTCCCCCCAAATCGAGTTGATCTCTGACGAACATTGGCGAACTGGCCATTTAGTGGGCGACAACAGTTTTTTTGCCGCTTTAATTGAAGCTTGATCGGGAGCTAAGGTTTCAACCGTCTCCAGTTTGATTTCCATACGATGCTTATGATCCTTGAATACAATGTATGAGCCAGTGGTTAAGCGCTATGCGACTCCTATATCTACCGATACAGTAATTGGCAAAGTCACTCAGACATAAAGTAATAAAGTGAAAAGCACTTTAGAGTAAATCAATTCCTTACCCAACCTGATACATATCATAAGCCGGAGCAGCTCTCATTTTACTTTCACATTCAGGGCACTTTTTCTTTGGCATTTCTTGACCAGTGTATGTCGCTTTATTCCTCTCCCGCATCAATTGTTTCACCAGAGGAACAATAATCAAAGTTCGTTGCAGACAGTGATGGTATCCGCCATATTGAAGTCAAAGGCGAATACAGCAATGTGAGCGAGCCACAGATTGGATGAGGAAAGAGCAATGAGCGATAAAAAAGTAGAATGGAACGGCGATGTTCAACCAGAAGCGATGGAAATTCTAACTGGTGAAGGCGGTATGATTGTTAGCCCAACAAAAGTGGGTTACATCATCATGACATCTGATAAAGGCGGTCTAGAACGTAAGTTCGACGCTAAGCAGCGTAACCGTAACAAGCCAGGTGTTGTCCTATGTGGTTCTATGGAACAATTGAAGCAACTTGCTCAGCTTAATCCTGAAATTGAAGCCCTTTACCAGAAACATTGGGATCAAGATATCTTGCTAGGCTGTATCCTACCGTGGAAACAGGAAGGCATCGACCTATTGCCAAACGATGGTACTAAAGAGCTTATGATGGACGGCCGTCAAACCAGCTGTTTCGTGATCAAATTTGGTATCCCAGGTGAGAAGCTAGCGAAAGAGCTATGGGAAAAACACAACAAGTTTGCATTCGCAAGCTCTGCTAACCCTTCAGGTAAAGGCAACCGTGGTAAAGTCGAAAACATCGGTGACCGCATTGAAAACGAAGCGGATCTGATTATCACAGCCAATGATTATGTGAAATCTATTCAGCCAAACGAAGACGAAGCAACGCGTTACGAGCAAGGTGTGATGATTTCAATGGTCGATCAAGACGGCAAACTGGTTCCTGAGCAGAAAGGCGAACGTAAAATCTCTCCTTGCCCTGTTGTTATCCGTAAAGGTCTAGACGTTCACAAAATCATGAGCATTACGTCTGACATCTTTACGAGCTGGGATTACCGCCACGGTGATTACTACTAAAATCTCCAAATGCTTCGATACCCGCCGCCAAGCCCTATACTTGGCGTGTGGGTAGTTGTTTTTTTAATGCATTCGCTAAAAATAGCGCTTTTCTCGTCAACGAATCCTTCGATTTATACACCAACCACACTTGATACACGTCCATCTCCCAATCCGGCAGTAAGCGCACCAGTTGCCCTTGATTTACGGTTTTTTGACAAATGTAATCCGGCAGATACGCAATTCCACACCCTGACAATGCCGTGCTCAATATGGCAGCACTGTTATTGCATCGAAAACGACTTTGTACATCAATCACAGCGCGCTGTTTCTGTTTTCTAAATGGCAACGAAATAGTATGGGCTTGTCCGCGAAACAGGATAAAGTCATGGCGTGGCAGTGCTTGTGGGGTTTCGATTTGATTGGCGCCTTCAAGATAATCGGGCGCACAAAAGATTCCCCAATCAATGTCTGCTAAATGAATAGAGAAAGGGTTCTCAGGCGCATCTCGCGAAATCTGGATAGCAACATCATAAGGCGAGTCAGACACATCAATCGCACGATCCGTCAGATCGAGATCGATCTTTAAGTGCAGGTTCTCTTTGAGCAATTGATTAAGGACAGGAACCACACATTCCGTACCAAAACTCACAGGTGCCACAACCGATAGATTCCCAGCGGGATCTTCATGCAGGTGGTGTATAAACTTTTCCGCACTTTTAGCTTCATCTAAGATCTTGGCGCAATAGTGATAGTATTTTTCGCCAACTTCGGTGATCTCCATCTTTCTTGTGGTTCGATGGATCAACTGCGCCCCGACACGCACTTCAAGCTGGGCAATTTCACGGCTAATGGAAGATTTAGACAATTGAAGGATCTTCGCCGCTTCCGTAAAACTCAAAGTCTCTACGACTTTGGCAAAAACCACCATAGATTTTAGATTGTCGATAGAACTCATAAGCCACTTCAAAGCAGAGAAATTAAGGGCATACGTTACTACTATCGCAAGCGGTAACTCAAGAATTTATGAATAAAAGAAAAATGGGAACCATATTGGTTCCCATTTTCCTTACCAGAGCAGCAAAACAAAGGTTTGTCTATTGACTTATAGTGTTCTTATTTTCCGCAGTTCTAAATTATCATCACTCACTTAAACTTTGGTATGACTTTCGAACGTTTTGTGAGCCATAGATTAGTTAAATTTACTCAATTAAATTTTGTTACATTTCCAATGGATCCATACGTGGATCACGGGATCGTCATGGAACTCTCACTGAAATGCAGCCGAATTGTCACTAACTCTTCCTAACATCCTCAAAGCAAACTCTACTTTGAGGTAAATATGGAATTATCTAGCAGTCCTTTTCGCTTACCAAGGAAGACCCCGTTAGGCTTAGGAGAAAGCGTCGCTGAATGGGCTACCGGTTTAAGCAAACTCAATAAGTTTTATGCGCAACGCCCTCTTGATGGTGACACTCAGACTTTCTTACGCTTTACCCTCGAGATTTTAGGCATCAAATACAAAATTGTGCGTGGAGCCTTAAACACCGTACCTCAACATGGTCCGACCGTCGTCGTCGCCAATCACCCGCTTGGCTGTGTGGAAGGGGTTATCTTGGCTGAATTGTTATTGATGATTCGTGATGATGTCCAGATCCTTGCTAATCAATACCTCAAGACCGTACCTGAACTGGATAAGCTGTTTATTGGTGTTGACGTCTTTGAAGGCGAGAAAGCGCAGAAAGCCAATATGAAAGCACTCAGAAGTGCCAATAAGCACCTTGCTCAAGGTGGGTTGCTGCTGATGTTCCCCGCTGGTGAAGTCTCTCAATTAGTCGATAAGAAACAGCAACGTTTAGAAGATAAAGAGTGGAGTCGCAGTGTCAGCTCACTCATACGAAAGCATCAGGCGGTCACCGTTCCCACCTTTATCAAAGGGCAAAATTCTAAACGTTTCTATATGGCCGGAAAGATCCATCCTCTTTTGAGAACCTTAATGCTCGGTCGCGAACTGCTCAATAAAACCGATCATCCGATTGAAATCGCATTTGGTGAAGCGATCAAATACAAAGAAATGGCCAAACTGAATGATCATCAAGTGGTGAATTACCTTCGTTTGAACACCTATTTACTTAATCATGATCCTCAAGCACCTAAAGCCAATGAGTTAGACAGTGTACAGATGCCGATTGCCGATCCCATGCCTCTAGAGCATCAATTGCAGGATCTTCAACAACTGCCAGCGGATAGCCAGCTCGTGAGCAGCGGCGAGTTTGATGTCTACTTAGCCAGCGCCACCGACATTCCGCACATTTTGCATGAAATTGGTCGACTTCGAGAGATCAATTTCCGTCAAGTGGGGGAAGGGACGGGCCGCGCCTTAGATATTGACGAATTCGATCACGATTATCTTCATCTTTTTATATGGGATAAGGAAGAGCAACGATTGGTTGGCGCGTATCGCCTTGGTTTGGTGGATCCATTGATCCAACAACATGGACTCGATGGCCTCTATTCCCGCACCTTATTTCAGTACGATCAGCACTTCCTGACTCAAATGGGTCCCGCGATTGAAATGGGGCGATCCGTCATCGATCAAGCGTACCAACGTAGCATGGGCGCATTACTGCTCCTCTGGAAAGGCATTGCGGCCTACATCGATCGCAACCCCCACTACACCCATCTATTTGGTCCCGTTAGCATTAGCAATGATTACAGCCAAACCGCAAGGCAACTGCTCGCGGACTCCATGACGTTAAACCATTACGATGCAGAAAGCGCAGAACTGGTTAGCCCCTCTCACCCACTTCCTTGCCAACATCATCATTGGAACACCAGCATGTTGACGGCTCTGGGGGATCTTCAATTGCTGTCGCGCGTCATCGCACGCATTGATGAGGGCAAAGGCGTTCCTGTTTTGCTGCGTCAATATTTAGGGTTGAATGGTAAATTGGTCTGCTTCAACGTCGACCCTGCATTCAATAATGCATTGGATGGTTTGATCATGGTGAACCTAAAGCAAGTGCCGCAAAAAAACCTCGCTCGCTATATGGGAGCATCAGCCGCTCAGCGCTATCTTGCTCACCATCTAGGGCCCCAAGATCCTCTGGAAAAAGCGCACAAGCCCATACCTGCACAAGCGCAAGTGACCGATTCAGAACCAAGTTTAGCGTGACCTTGCTAGCAAGATGAAAATGGTGACGTTGCACTAGTCACGTCGCCATTTGCCATCAATTATCTGGTAAAAATCCCATTCTGTAATCAATCCCTTTATCAGCTTTGGTGAGCGAAAACAGATGCGCTTTCGTTCAGTTCTCTCTGCTGAATGGCTCAGGTTGACGTTAAGATTCGAACAAGAAAAGCTGGGGGTCTAAGCCGCCTAAGGAAAGGAATCTATGTCAACCATTCGCATTTTAGAACGCATTCGCCGCAGTGCCCCCACAGCCCTGTTGGCTGCCGTGACCTCTCTCGCCATCTCCACCAGCCTAATGGCCGATGATAAAGTCTATCGCCTCAAATTGGCTGAAACATGGGGTCCCAATACCCCCATCCTCGGAGATGCTTCAAAGAACATGGCTCAACTAGCAAAAGCCATGTCTAATGGACGCTTACAAATCCGCATCGACTCAGCCAACAAACATAAAGCGCCGCTTGGGGTGTTTGATATGGTGAAGTCGGGACAATACGATATCGGCCACTCCAGCTCCTATTACTGGAAAGGCAAAGTACCCAATACCTTGTACTTTTCTTCGATGCCATTTGGGATGATCACCAATGAGCAATACGCTTGGTTTTACCGAGGGGGTGGCATGGAGTTGATGGAAAAAGTTTATGCGCCACATAACTTATTGTCGTTTCCTGGAGGAAACTCAGATATCCAAATGGGGGGCTGGTTTAAAAAAGAAATTCGCACCCTTGATGATTTAAAAGGACTCAAAATACGCATTCCGGGATTCGCAGGAGAAGTGATGGCACGTATCGGAGCGAAACCCACCAATATCGCACCCGGCGAGTTATATACCTCTCTAGAACGCGGCACCATTGACGCCTTAGAGTGGGTGGGACCCGCGTTTGACCTGCGCATGGGCTTTCAAAAGATCGCTCCGTATTACTACACCGCGTGGCATGAGCCGGGCTCAGAAACTCAATTTCTCGTCAATAAACGAGCATGGGATAAACTCCCTGCCGATCTCCAAGCCATTTTGGAAACCGCTTTTCGTGTCGCCGCTTTCGATATGTATAACCAAGCTCTCGACGCTAATGCCAACAGCTGGGCAAGCATGAAAAAAGACTTCCCGAATATTGAGCTGAGAGACTTCCCGCCTGAAGTGATTGCCGCGATGCGCCAAGCCACCGATGAGTTATTAGCAGAGCAAGCAGAGAAGGATCCACTCGCGAAAGAGATCATTCAATCCCAAGCCAACTATCTCGCCAAAATGCGCGCTTGGACAGAGATTTCAGCCAAAGCCTATTTAGACAGTCAATAACTCATAGACACCAAGAACTCATAGGCCTCAAGCATCCGTTAATTGGTAGCAATCTTTTCAGGTCATCAACATCAACAATTCGTTCATCGAAAATGATAACCGCCTACTGAAGTTGGTGACTTAGAGCTGAAAACAAAAAGGCGACCTTTTGGTCGCCTTTCTTTCAGCCTGCTCTCACCTTGAAAGCGTCAGCATCGCATTATTCAACAGTGACACTTTTCGCTAGGTTACGCGGTTGGTCAACGTCAGTACCCTTGATCAGCGCGACATAGTAAGACAGCAACTGTAATGGCAAGGTGTAAACGATCGGTTCAATAAATTCGTCACAATGTGGTACGTCAAGCACCTTCATGGTGTCATCACTTTCAAACGAAGCGTTCACGTCAGCAAAAACATACATCAGACCGCCACGAGCACGCACCTCTTCCACGTTAGATTTCAGTTTTTCAAGCAGCTCATTGTTTGGAGCAACGACGATCACTGGCATCTCTGCGTCAATCAAAGCTAATGGACCGTGCTTCAGTTCACCCGCCGCATAAGCTTCAGCGTGAATGTAAGAAATCTCTTTCAGCTTCAGTGCGCCTTCCATCGCAATCGCAGACTGCTCGCCGCGACCGAGGAATAAAGAGTGGTGCTTATCCGCAAAGTCTTCGGCAAGAGCTTCGATAGATTCCGCCATTGCGAGTGTCTGTTCAATCTTCGCCGGTAGTGATTGCAGTGCGCCAACCAGTTGTGCTTCTTGCTCACTGCTTAGACCGTTGTAACGACCAATCGCACCCGCCAGCATCAGTAGACCAGCTAGCTGAACCGTAAATGCTTTTGTTGAAGCAACACCGATTTCAGCACCAGCTTTCATCATGTAAGCCAGATCCGATTCACGCACTAGCGAAGAACCTGGTACGTTACAGATGGTCAGACTCGCCATGTAACCCATGTCTTTCGCTAAGCGTAATGCCGCCAAAGTATCGGCTGTTTCACCAGACTGAGAAATCGTCACCAACAGTGAATTCTCAAACACATGAGATTTACGGTAACGGAACTCCGAAGCGATTTCGACATTACAAGACACACCCGCATGCTCTTCTAGCCAGTAGCGCGCCACCAGACCCGCGTGATAGCTGGTACCACATGCGATGATCTGCACGTGTTTCACTTGACTAAGTAGCTCTTGCGCATTGTCACCGAAGATCGACTCAACCACTTTGCCATTGGCAAGGCGGCCTTCCAGAGTACGCTGAATTGCAACTGGCTGCTCGTAAATCTCTTTCAGCATGTAATGACGGTATTCACCTTTATCACCCGCATCGTGAGACACTTCCGACTCTTTAATTTCACGTTCTACTGGCTCGCCGTTGACATCAAAGATAGACACATCAAAGCGAGTCACTTCAGCCACATCACCTTCTTCTAAGAAAGCGAAACGGCGCGTCACTGGCAATAATGCCAATTGGTCAGAAGCAATAAAGTGCTCACCCATGCCGTAACCAATAACCAATGGGCTGCCAGAACGAGCCACCACAACACGTGATGGGTCACGCTTGTCCATCACTACGGTGCCGTAAGCGCCTTCTAGTTGCTTCACCGTTTTTTGAACCGCAGTCAGCAAAGTGTCTGAGGTGCGCAGTTCCCACTCAACCAAATGAGCAATGACTTCGGTATCCGTTTGAGATTCGAATACATAACCGCGTTCACGTAGCACAGTACGCAGCTCTTCGTGGTTTTCGATAATGCCGTTATGAACCACTGTAATGGTGTCATTTGACATGTGTGGGTGCGCATTGATCTCAGAGGGTTCGCCGTGAGTCGCCCAACGAGTATGCGCGATCCCCGTACCACCTGTTACTTGTGTTTCTTGTAGGGCTTGAGACAGCTCTTGTACCTTACCTAAACGACGTAAGCGCGTTAGGTTCGAGTCAGCGTCTACCACTGCCACACCAGCAGAGTCATAACCGCGATACTCTAGTCTACGTAAGCCTTCTACTAAAATCTCTGCCACGTCACGTTGAGCGACGGCACCGACGATTCCACACATAAATAATTCTCCGTTTTCTTTATCTTCTTCTCACGACTTAGCTCAAGGCCATACCCTGTTGGCAGCAAAAGACCAGAGCTGAGAAGCTGCTTTAATTCATGTATATCTACAGCTTAGGCGTAGATCATGACTTGAGCGTAACAAGTACACTCAAGTCGTTAAAAATAGGGGATCAAACATCAGAAATTGATGATAGACAGTGCGTAATACTGGGATCAGGCACAGATCACCGTCACGCCATTGGATTCAATACTGGCTAATGACGCTGCATCTAATTGGGAATCGGTGATCAGGATGTCGATGCTCTCCCAAGCCAGTTCTAGGTTTGGGATCTTGCGACCGATCTTGTCTGATTCCACCATAACGATCACCTCTCGAGAGACTTCCGCCATCACTTTGCTTAAACCAACCAACTCATTGAACGTTGTTGTGCCACGCGCAAGATCGACCCCATCAGCACCAATAAACAGCTGATCAAAATCGTACGATCGTAATACCGACTCAGCGACTTGCCCTTGGAAAGAGTCTGAATGGGTATCCCAAGTGCCTCCCGTCATGAGTAACGTCGGCTCACTTTCTAATTCATTCAATGCATTTGCTACATGCAGCGAGTTTGTCATCACAACCAGTCCACGTTTGTCATTTAATTGCTGAATGAGTGCGCCTGTGGTTGTCCCGCTGTCGATCACAATACGATTATGGTCTCGGATCAGTTCTGCAGCCTTTTCGGCAAGAGAAATCTTTCGAGACGAAACATTTTTACTTAATTCATCATGAATCACTTCTTTCGGAATCGCGATAGCACCGCCATAACGACGAAGTAATTGACCATTCTGCTCTAATGACGCTAAGTCCTTGCGAATAGTCACTTCTGATGTATCAAATTTTTGTGCCAGCTCATCGACGCTTACTTCACCTTGGTCATTTACTAGGTTAGAAATGGCGTGTCTTCTTAGCTGAGTGTTTCGTTTTGACATTTAAATAATTAAATAAAGTTTCGTTATGAAAGAAATTATAATCAACATGAAACTTTCAAGTCCATTTATTTCGATCCAAAAAATTAATAAATAGCGATAAAACCTTGTCCTAAGACAATTGTTAGGCAGTGATATTGCTATCATTCAGTGGTAGAATTCGCACCCGAAAAGAAAAAAAATTACAGAATTGACCGTTATATTTTTGCAACTTACTGCATATAAGGTGGGGTAAACCCCATAAATCACGAAATTTTGTGAGCACGTTTAGTCATAAAATGACTAAACCGAGTGAAAGAATTACAAGTCAGTTATGAGCTACAGTTACTCAGGGTCGTGCACGAATAGCACGAAAAACTCCCCTGTTAATGACATAGCTGAGATAACGTCAAGAGTTTCAAATTGTAACTAATTGAGCGGAGAGTATCTTCCATGAAAAAGACCAAAATCGTATGTACGATTGGCCCTAAAACTGAATCTGTAGAGAAGCTAACTGAACTAGTAAACGCAGGCATGAACGTAATGCGCCTGAACTTCTCTCACGGTGACTACGAAGAGCATGGCACTCGTATCGCGAACTTCCGTAAAGTAATGGAAGAGTCAGGTAAGCAGCTAGCTATCCTTCTAGATACTAAAGGTCCAGAAATCCGTACTATCAAACTAGAAAACGGCGACGACGTTGATCTAGTAGCTGGTCAAGAATTCACTTTCACAACTGATACGTCAGTTGTAGGTAACAAAGAGACGGTTGCAGTTACTTACGCAGGTTTCGCAGCTGACCTAAACGCTGGTAACACTATCCTAGTTGACGACGGTCTGATCGAGATGGAAGTTATCTCTACGACTGACACTGAAGTTAAATGTAAAGTACTTAACAACGGTGCACTAGGTGAAAACAAAGGTGTTAACCTACCTGGCGTTTCTGTAAACCTACCAGCACTATCTGAAAAAGATAAGAACGACCTTAAGTTTGGTTGTGAGCAAGGCGTTGACTTCGTTGCTGCATCTTTCATCCGTAAAGCATCTGATGTGAAAGAAATCCGTGACGTACTAACGGCAAACGGCGGCGAAAACATCCACATCATCTCTAAGATTGAGAACCAAGAAGGTGTTGATAACTTCGACGAGATCCTAGAGCTATCTGACGGCATCATGGTTGCTCGTGGTGACCTAGGTGTTGAAATCCCAGCAGAAGAAGTAATCTTCGCTCAGAAGATGATGATCGAGAAGTGTAACCGTGCACGTAAGATGGTTATCACTGCAACACAAATGCTTGACTCTATGATTCAAAACCCACGTCCAACTCGTGCAGAAGCGGGTGACGTTGCGAACGCAATCATGGACGGTACTGATGCTGTCATGCTTTCTGGCGAAACGGCGAAAGGTAAGTACCCAGTTGAAGCGGTAACTATCATGGCTCAAATCGCGAACCGCACTGACTCTGCACTTAAAGCTGAGCTAGGTTCTCGTCTAGATAGCCCACGTCTACGCATCACTGAAGCGGTATGTAAAGGCGCGGTAGATACAGCAGAGAAGCTAGCTGCTCCTCTAATCGTTGTTGCTACCGAAGGCGGTAAATCAGCTCGTTCAGTACGTAAGTACTTCCCAACAGCAAACATCCTAGCACTAACAACTAACCCTAAAACAGCGGCACAGCTTGTTCTTACTAAGGGTGTTCGTCCAGTACTAGTGAACGCAATCGACAGCACTGATGCGTTCTACGTAGAAGGTAAAAAACTTGCTCTTGAGTCTGGTCTAGGCAACAAGGGTGACATCGTAGTGATGGTTTCAGGTGCACTTGTTGCTTCTGGTACAACAAACACTGCGTCAGTACACGTTCTATAAAACTCTGTACTCAATACCAATAAATAAAAAGAGGGCTTCGGCCCTCTTTTTTTATGAAACGACTTGCGATAGTAATTGGTACGCTGTATTATCGCGCTCATTAGAACTCCGTACTGTTTAATGATGCAATTTATCATTCGCCGTTGTACATATTGATTTAATGAGGTATTACCGTGTCTAGTCCTACTCTTACTGACAAAGTCGCTAAGATGATCCGTAGTGATATTTTGCTTGGCGATTTACTTCCTGGTCAAAAGCTCGTTGTCGCTGAGCTCAAAGATAAATACAAAGTTGGCGCATCACCGATCCGCGAAGCTTTGGTGCAACTTGCATGGAGTAAGTACGTCACGTTAGAACCTCAAAAAGGCTGCTGGGTTGCGCCTGTATGCCGTCATGAACTCAATGATCTCTATGAAAGTTTACGCGTTATTTCCGCCGTTTTAATCAAAAAGGCCATCGACGCTGGAGATGAAAGTTGGGAACTTGAGGTTCTCACCTCGTACCATAAGTTGTCGAAAGTGAAACATAATATCGACGGATTCAATTGGACGGAGTGGGAAGAGCGTCACCATCAATTCCATATTTCTTTACTTGAAGGTGCTAAATCCAAGCACATGTTCCAATTCTTCAGCGACTTAATCAACCAAGTCAAACGCTATCGCTTTTTCGCTCTCAGCCAAACTGAAAATAAAACCGCTTCGCTATTCGACCTTGATGAGCATGAGCTGATCATGAAGCTGGTGCTGTCTAAAGATTCGGAGCAAGCGGCTCAGCTACTGGATAAGCATCTCGCAACGTCAATGAAGCAGATTGAGATGGTCATTGAAGCCGCATAAATAATAACAACGTCAATGGCGGGAAAGTTAGACGAAAGTCTAACGAAGGCAAATGAGTCATGAAGCGGGATATTAATGCTATAAACCGTGCATTCTATACTCAACAAAAAATCGAGGCCGAGCCTCGATTTTTCTTTCTTGGGGGCTTTGTCAGAAAGGTTACCAGCCAAAAAACTCCTTGTTATGAGTATTCAGCAGTAACACCATAGGTAAAAAGTATAAAGCACTGATCTTAAAGCCTAAGATCAAAAGTGTGCCTATGGTCAGTCTGACTAAAAAATGATTAAGCATACAGTGCCTCTTCACTCCGACAACAATACCACCGCTTAATGCGTTGAATGTAAACCGCGCAAACATCACGCGCTGATCGAAGTCTACTTATTAGCCAGTGTAGTTCAATACTTAAACAAATATATACTTTAGTCTTATTGCGATAAATGTGTGACTAACATCACTACACACACTGATTTTTAAGATCTTTTCAGGACATGAAGCATGGGCTTCTAAGCTTATATCTATGGGGAATATGATATTCCAAAAGTTCTTTTCGCCAGAGGTTATGCAATGTCGTCGACACTACTACACATAGAGACTTTATTACGACCACAACTTTTCGACTCATAAAGTGCAATGTCGGCACATTTATAAGTTCTCGTACTGTCGGCCGTTAAATCACTGAACCCCACACTGATCGTAACTGGGATGCTTTCTTGCAAATCAACCGCGATTCTCAAGCGATTTAAAACCACTTCCGCTTCAACTAACGAAGTATGAGGCATTAACACCGCAAACTCTTCTCCTCCAACACGGGAAACAAAATCCGTATTTCGCACCTCTTTTGCTAGAATATTTGCCACTTCACAAATCACTCTATCCCCTTCGTCGTGGCCTTGCTCATCGTTAATTCGCTTAAAGTAGTCGATATCGATCAAGGCCAAACATCCCATCGGCGTCGCAGGATATCGTTCAACCATTTTGGCATATTGCAGTAACTGCGCTTCAAATTTACGACGATTCCATAAGGTCGTGAGAGAATCGCGTTCACTCAATAAACGCAGCTTCTCTTCTAGAGCCTTGCGCTCAGAGATATCGACGAGGGAAGTGATGTAGTAACTGACTGAGTGAACCGATTCACGAATCGCTTGGATCCTTAAAATCGCGGTAAAGGGGCGTTGATACTTGGTAAAACAGTTCACCTCACCTTCCCAGACACTTTCCGTCGATAAACAGTGCTCAATTTCCAGCATCTTACTGACCTCTTCCGGCGCAAACAGGAGATGCTTAGCGCTGGCGGAATGGGCTTCTTTACTGCTGTAGCCTAATAAGTTTTCAAACTCTTGATTCACCATTAACACTTTATGTTCCGGGTCGGAAATCATGACGGCAGTCATACCATCGAGAGCCGCTCGAGCGAGCTTACTTTCAATACTGTGTTTACGGTAGTGCATCGCCATCGAGGTCAGTGGCAGGGCAAAAATCAACATGGTGATTAAAACAAAAAAGGCTTCTTGAATGAGATCATTTCGGTCATGAGCCCAGCGCTCATAGAGTTGCTCTTGTGATAAATCAACCACCAAATGGATCGGATTCCTATGTGCGACCTGCAAGGTCGAAAAAGCCACCACCCCTTCATTCAGGATAAGGTGCCCTTGCCCTTCTTGTTTAATCTCCTGCCACACGTCCGGCTGAAGTAGAGAAAAACGATGCTGCTCACGCTCTTTGATCAAACTGCCATAGAGTTTATGCGGATACTCACTGGCCAGATAAAAGCCTTGCGAGCTTAATACTTCAACATTGATTTTTTGTGCTGAGGATTTGTTAACGCGTGAGGCGAGATAGGTCACATCCACATTGAGGATTAAAAAACCCTTGCGAAACTCGCCATCACTGACTGGCGTGATGATTCGAAGAACCGGAGAGATCTGTTCAAGCGCGTTATGATGGCGGGTTTCTAGCTCGATGCCTAAACTGCCAATTTGTTCATCCACTAAGGTTTGCGCATAGTTGAAATAGGCTTGGCTTGATTGATTGCGCAGTTGATCTGACGCATGACCACCAAAGGTACGATCATAGGTCACTCGGATCTGTTCTTGACCCTCTAAATCGATAAATCGAATTTGGCTGAACCATTTTTGATTGGTCGCAACTGACAACCAAATCTCTTCAACAATCGACTTTTGACTTCCAGTAGCAAAGTAGAGGTAATCGGTAAAACTTTGGGTATGGGAAAGAAGCTCTGCGACGGATACGATCTGCGAATAGAAGTTTTGATACTCTTTTCTTGTATCATCCAGAAGTCGAGTGACCTCATATACTGTGGATTGTAGATTGGCTTCTTTGGCTTTCTGGTACTTCTGATGGTAATAAATTGTGACAATCGTGCTGAAGAATATTGTAGTAAACAATAGAGAACTAAGCAGTTTTTTATAATTCATTCGCTCACTCTATTTGGTTACTACTCGGCAATTCGGGGGCGGATTATAGCACAGAATATTCGCTACCAAATAAAAGACCACTCTATTGAGTGGTCTATATTTAAACGAAATTATCCAAAACTCGATCTTGATCTTATAAAATCATTAAAATTTCGTTAGGGCTTGGCTAAAGATCACTATCTGATGTGAACTATGGCTTCAGAGAACGTTCCCCTCTTGCGATGCCGACAACCCCACTTCTTGCCACCTCAATCACTTCGGTAACTTCAGAGATCGCTTCAATGAAAGCATCTAATTTTTCGCTCGTTCCTGCCAATTGAACCGTGTATTGGGATGCCGTGACATCCACGATCTGCCCACGGAAAATATCAGCGGTTCGTTTCACTTCTGCTCGAGCAAACCCACTCGCTTTCACTTTGACCATCATTAGCTCACGTTCAATATGATCAAACTCCGTCACTTCTTGCACTTTGAGCACATCAATCAGTTTATGCAGTTGTTTTTGGATCTGCTCCAATTGCATCTCATCAGAGTTGGTCGTGATGTTCAAACGTGAAAGCGTTTCATCATCCGTCGGCGAAACGGTCAAAGATTCAATGTTGTAACCACGCTGAGAAAACAAACCTACCACTCGAGACAACGCCCCTGGCTGGTTTTCCATTAAAAGTGAAATTATGTGTCTCATGTTAAGTTCGCTCCGTCTTGCTCAACCACATTTTGTCCATGCCTTCCCCTTTGATCTGCATCGGGTATACGTGCTCGGTTTCATCGACATTGATATCGACGAAGACTAAACGATCTTTCATATCGAGTGCTTTTTGTAAACCTGACTCCAGCTCATCGGGTGATCCAATGCGGATCCCAACATGCCCATAGGCTTCCGCAATGGCGGCAAAATCAGGCACTGAACTCATGTAAGAGTTTGAGTGGCGTCCTTGATAAATGATGTCTTGCCACTGCTTAACCATGCCGAGGAATCGGTTATTAAGGTTGATGATCTTCACGGGAATATCGTACTGCATCGCGGTCGATAGCTCTTGGATATTCATTTGAATACTGCCATCTCCTGTCACCACCACCACCTCCTCTTGAGGCTTAGCAAATTTCACCCCCATGGCGGCAGGTAAACCGAAGCCCATGGTGCCGAGTCCACCCGAGTTGATCCAGCGTCTTGGCTTGTTAAATGGATAGTAGAGTGCCGCAAACATTTGATGCTGACCAACATCTGATGCCACATAAGCGTCGCCATTGGTGAGGCGATGCAAGGTTTCAATCACCTGCTGAGGCTTAATCCGCTCAGGGGAAGTTTCGTAAGAGAGGCAATCTCGATCTTGCCACACTTTGATTTCTCGCCACCACTGCTCAATCGCTTCAGCATCATTTGCGCCTGCTTGTTCATTGAGCAATTTCACCATGATGGCTAACACTTTTTCTGCCGAGCCAACAATAGGCAAATCTACACGAACGTTTTTAGAAATTGAGGAAGGATCGATGTCGATATGCATGATTTTGGCATTCGGACAATACTTTTCTAAGTTATTGGTCGTTCGGTCATCAAAACGCACCCCAATACCAAAAATCAGATCCGCTTCGTGCATCGCCATATTGGCTTCATATCGACCATGCATTCCAAGCATACCGAGTGCATTTTTGTGTGTCCCAGGAAAAGCCCCGAGACCCATTAAGGTACTGACAACCGGAAGATTGAGCTTCTCAGAAAGTTCCAAAATGTATTCGTGCGCTTCCGATATGATTGCACCACCGCCCACATAGAGTACCGGTTTTTTCGCAGCCAATAAGGCCTTCAAAGCTTTTTTGATCTGTCCTTTATGACCATTGGTGGTCGGCTTGTACGAGCGCATGCTGATGGTTTCAGGGTACTCGTACGGGAATTTAATTTGAGGGTTCAATACATCCTTAGGGAGATCGATCACAACTGGCCCCGGTCGCCCCGTGGTCGCAATGTAAACGGCTTTCTTGATCGTCTCAGGTATGTCTTCCGCTTTCTTGACTAAGAAGCTGTGTTTAACGATTGGGCGAGACACACCAACAATGTCACACTCTTGGAAAGCATCATTACCAATCAGATTATTGGGAACGTTTCCAGAGATCACTATCATAGGAATTGAATCCATGTACGCCGTTGCAATTCCAGTAACGGTATTGGTCGCACCAGGTCCCGAACAGACCAACACGACCCCAGGTTTTCCGGTGGCACGTGCGTAACCGTCTGCCATATGGGTCGCGGCTTGTTCGTGGCGGACCAATACGTGTTTAATTTGGTCTGCTTTAACATGGAGGGCGTCATAAATATCCAGTACTGAACCTCCTGGATATCCAAAAATTTGTTCTACTTGTTCTTCGATCAGAGATTGAACGACCATCTCCGCGCCAGACAACATTGCCATATTATCTCCTTACCAGTGGTTCCAATGATGTGTGCCATCGATCGGTCTGGTTTTACATAGTCTAGGGCTTATTTTTAGCCTATTTGAAATACTTCCCAGTTTCCGCTATGCCTTGCGTTTGTCATAACAAAACGCAAGTTAACTCAACAAATGTAACTTTTTATTATCAGGAGATCTAATGTGACAATCATCACACTATAAACAAGATGCTGTTTAAGCGATTATTGATAGAAGGATCACGGTATTTGGCAGAAAGGTTCAGGGTAAGGACAAAGTTTGTTCAATGAAAAGAGAATAATATTCCGTATGTATACCGCACGGGCGATAGAATAACTGACAGGGAATCGTGGGAATTTTGGGGAGATTTTGAGATTAACCCACCCTTATTGGGTCAATAAGGGTGGGTAAAAAAACATCAACTTTTCAGTTAAGTCGTCAAAATTTGCTATTTTTTAGGACTTTCGTTGTACATTTCTTCGATTTCGTCCTGATATTTGTCGTTAATCACTTTACGACGCAGTTTTTGAGTCGGCGTTAATTCACCATCATCCATAGAAAAGGCTTTTGGTAGAAGCTTAAACTTTTTCACCTGTTCAAACTTCGCCAACTCTTGTTGCAACTCATTTACGCGCTTTTCAAGCATCTCCACAATCTGATGGTGTTTGATCAGCTCGACTCGGTCGTGATAAGCAATGTTTAGCTCTTTCGCATACTCTTCCAACGAGTCAAAACACGGCACGATCAAGGCGGATACAAACTTACGCGTATCAGCGATCACCGCAATCTGCTCGATAAAGTGGTCTTTGCCGATTGCGCCTTCAATCATTTGTGGTGCAATGTATTTACCACCCGATGTTTTCATCAACTCTTTAATGCGATCCGTGATGAAAAGGTTGCCGTTTTTATCAATATGACCCGCATCGCCTGTTTTCAAGAAGCCGTGTTCGTCAAAGGTTTTGGCTGTCTCTTCCGGCATCTTGTAATAGCCGCGCATCACCATTGGACCACGTACAAGAATTTCGTTGTTTTCACCAATCTTAACTTGAGCACCAGGCATCGCCATACCGATAGAATCAGGATCAAAACATTGATCATCCCAGCAAGAAACCGTTGCCGTCGTTTCTGTCATACCATAGCCCAGCTTCACATTGATGCCGATCGCATGGAAGAAGCGACCAATGGTCTCATCCAACTTAGCACCACCACACGGCATAAAGTTAATGCGTCCACCAAGCAAGGCTCGCAATTTCGAGAGTACCAACTTGTCCGCGAGGTTATGAGCTTTACGCAACAACAAAGACGGCTGACGACCTTCTTGGTGACATACCGCCATTTTCGCTCCCATATTCACCGCCCAAGTAAACAGGACTTTGCGAATGAAAGGGGCTTTCGAGACTTTCTCATGAATCGCAGAAAAGATTTTCTCGTAGAAACGTGGCACAGCACTCATGACTGTCGGACGCACTTCACTCAATGCTTCGCGAACCTGCATGGTCTCTTGCAAGTAACAGTTGGTCGCACCCTTGTAGAGAACGTAGAAAGTCCACGCTCGTTCAAATACATGAGACAGAGGTAGAAAACAGAGGGAGATGTCATCTTTCGTCAAGCTCAGACGCGCATCGTGACCTTCCAATTGTGCCCCGATGTTGGCGTAATCTAACATAACGCCTTTCGGCTGACCTGTGGTACCAGAGGTGTATATCAGGGTAAGTAGGTCATCCATTGCTGCGCTATTTAAACGCTGATCCAGTTCGGCTTGTTCCGCTTGAGTGCCTTTGGCAATGAATTGATCCCAGTGCAGGGCAAAGCCGTGGTCACCGATTTCTACATCCGAAGACATCGCAACGATTAACTCCAGCTGTTCACACTCATCAAAGATTGACACGGCAGCGTCGTACTGAGCTTGCTCTCCCACAAACAGCACTTTCACATCCGCATTTTGTAAGATGTAAGAAGACTGAGCCGCGGTATTCGTTGGGTAGATAGGAACAGTCACACCGCGCAGTTGCAAGGTTGCAAAATCCGCAATCGTCCACTCTGGCATGTTGTTCGAGAACAGGCCGACCTTATCCTGAGTCTTCAGCCCCTGAGCCAAAAGAGCCAGAGATACTTGGTCGATTTGCTCACCAAACTGCGTCCACGAGATCCCATGCCATGTAGAACCTTCTCTACGCTTTAGGGCTGTGCGATCGCCGCCTTCTGCAATTTGCTGTCGAATTCGTTTAACGATATGGAAGTCTAAATTGGCCATGTATTCTACCTTTTGGCTTACACCTGTAAGCTATAATTTCAGCGAACAAGTGTACAATTCAGGCAAAAAAAGGCAACTGACGAGTGTCAAAGTTATCACTAAATCTGTAACAATCCGTGCACTTTTCCACCTTTTCAAAACAGGTAGGATCAGTTGATGGTCAGTTTGCGAGCAAAAGCATTAACCGGTTGGCACTCCAACGCAACT
This sequence comes from bacterium sp. HQB-39, assembly GCA_043422575.1. GTDB lineage: Bacteria > Pseudomonadota > Gammaproteobacteria > Enterobacterales > Vibrionaceae > Vibrio. The sequence goes on from JBHOHG010000003.1 coordinate 210,062, forward strand.
TGGCATCTATCATATGTGTTCCATGTGTCCAAATAACCTTGAGATACTAGGTTCAGCGAGAACTGCTTGGTTTGATAGCCAAGATAGAGCCTAACAAGAAACAAGCTCTTCAAAAGAAGAGCTTGCTCGTAAACATTAAGGTTGTTTGGATTACAACTCAATGACCGAGTGACAAATCTCAACCAATCGCTCACGCAACCAGGTATGCCCTTTGTCTTTCTCACTCGATTCATGCCAGCTCAAGTAACCTTGAATGGCACGATTCTCATAAGGGAATGTCATCACTTTGAGTAGATCTTGGTTAGCCACGGTTTCCACCATCCAACGTGGTGCAATAGTCACTAACTCCGATTGTCCAACCACGTAAAGCAAATTACTTAGACTCGCACCTTCGTAATGAGCAGGAACATCCAGCTCTCGATAGGCTTGTTCAGAGAAACCACGCTGCCCATGCAGCTGTGATAATTTTGCGTGTTTTTCTTGATGCAACTGCTCAGGTGTAATGCTATCGCCCAATCGTGGGTGGGAGTGAGATGCGACGACCACCAGCTCATCTTGGAAGATCTCTTGACTCGAAAAGCCTTGTTGATCAAAACGCGAGTAATCAATAACAAAGTCAACTTCTTGGTAACGCATACGCTCTGAGACTTGACGATCAAATTCAGCCTCTAAATGCAGCTGAATCGATGGCGCTTCATGATCCACTTGCGTCATGATTTGTGGAGCGAAACGCAGATCACACGGACTGCAAATCGCAAGCTTAAACTGACGCGTCGAGGTATGAGGTACAAATACCGAACTCGGTAATTCATTTCGAATAAGTTGCAATGCCTGACGGATAGGATCAAACAATTGGCGCGCTCTTTGCGTCGGTGAAATCCCTCGACCTTGGCGCACAAACAGCTCGTCATTAAACATCACTTTCAAACGGGCTACCGCATTACTGACCGCAGGCTGAGACATGCCAAGATTATGAGCAGCACGAGTAATATTTTGTTCTTGCATCACCGCATCAAAAACCGTCAACAAGTTAAGGTCGACTTCACGTAACGCGCTTTCCATTCGATGACTATTGAGTGTTGGGCGAGCTGCACTTTTATCTAATTCTGGCTTATTTTCTGACATATTTATTGCCTTCTCGTTGTTCTCGAACCAGGGTGCTGATATTGATTTTCAGGCGCGCTGGTGAAAATACATCACTGGTAAAGATGATATTGATCCGCTGGATACCTCTGCGGTATGCGCACTATCACCCAATCCAATTTTTGATGGCAACTCGTTTGATAATTAATCAGATAATTTTATCTAAAAGCAAAATAAAACCTTAAATATCAATCGATAACAATAAATCTAAAAAAACCTAAAACCCCTTTCATTACGCCGGTCAATATCATTGATCACAACAATACCCCAGCTAGCCAATATCGTCATTTTCGATGATGACGAGATGATTTATAAAAGGTTAAAACAAGACTCGTTAAAAACGTCAAAAGAACCACTGGCTGATACAGACGATACGATTAAGTGCGCATCAATAATACTGAGTCGATGCCAACACCGACTCGACAGTAATAGTTCGAGATACAGCGTTAATAAGTTGAGATATAGCGAGGAAAGTCCACCTTGTCCCAAAGTTCACGGCTCAAAGTGTCTGTATCCGTCCAATTCCCTTCGACTACCCACTCAACGATAGCGGCAGCGACATCAGGGTACACCACCTTATCAATCGGACTTTCCGTCAGCCAATCGCGCACCGAAGCCGCATTCAAGTCGTACATCACATTCGCTAGCCCCAAAATATCCAAAGTCGCCACATTGCTCTGCTGCTCAAATTGTCCATTTAGAGGTTTGAGCAATAGTTTCTTTCCAAGAGAAAGGGCTTCGGAAGGTAACTCAAAGCCGCCATTGGCCATCACCCCACTGCAACGGTGTAAGTGCTCTTGAAAAGCATGATGATTAAGCGGCCTAAGCTCTATATTATGGACTTGTTCAATTTGCTCAATGTCTGGGTGGTAACAGATGAATCGCTGCTTCATAAAGCGAAACAGTAAACTGCTGATCTCTTCCAGACTTTCGAAAGGTAAATACACCAGTATAAAATCTTCACTGCGCAGGCTCTGAGATAAGGTGTGCACGATCGGGGGTAATAGGGGTTGCTCAAAATGATACCAATGCAAACCAAGGCAATGCTGAGCCGGAGCAAAGTGGCGAATAACTTGCTTATCAAACCAACTGGCTCCTTTGAGCGGCACCGCATAACGAAACGCATTTTGATGGCTGATACTAATACATGGCTTACCTTGACGTTTCGCCGCCCATGCGGTTACGGGTTCGAAATCATTCAGAACCAGATCATAGCCAGATAAGTCCAATTCTTGGACTTCTTTCCACAGCTGCCTAACACTGTTTCTTCGTCCCGTTTGCCAATAGTCTACTTTGCCCTTTTGAGTGATAAACGTCAGCCCTTTTCGGGTCATATAGCCACCAAACTCTTCCATTGAAAAATACTTATCTTGCTCTCGCCCAGAAAACAGAAAATCGACATCGAGCTGCGGGTAGGCACTCAATGCCTGACACATGGCTCTGGCACGTGCGATGTGACCGTTTCCCGTTCCTTGTACCCCATAAAGAATTTTCATTGACTAAACTCCCATCAGCAATATCGCAAAATGTGCGCAGGTAATGCCTAACAAAGCCCCAATCAACACATCCGTAAGAAAATGAACTCCGAGTAAAATTCGTGCCGTCCCGATTGAGGCCGCCCAAGCTAGAGCAATGCCGTACCATTGGGGGTAGTAAAATCCCACCAAGGTAGCAAAGAGAAAGCCAGCAGCCGTGTGGCCTGAAGGTAGGCTGTAGCGATCGGAAGGGGTAATGAATGCGTTGAGAAGCGGGTCTAACTCTTCAGGTCGGCGTCGTTTGAAGCTATTTTTGAGTGTCCAGTAGATGGGCAATTCAATGGCAAAAGCGATCAGACCTGTCAGTAAAAAAGCGCTACCTAGCAGAGGATCAAGCAACCATAAGCTTATACCAAGTAGCGCATAACAGTGCCCATCACCGCTGTGAGACACTTTCTTCGCGCCCCAAGCCACTTGTTGGTTAAATCGGTGATGCAGACAAAATGTAGAAAAGGCGACGTCTAGGCGGACGATGCTCTGAACTGTGCGCATGGCTCTTTCCTCAAGCTAGGTGTTTCGCTTACGTTAAGAGCCATAAGTGACAAGTCAGTGACGCTGAGTTGGAGTTTGTATGACAAGATTCAAGAGTTGATTCTCCATCGCTTCATCCTCAAATCAGAACTGGTAACTCGCCCCCATTGCAAACTGAAATTCGTCTTCTTTCTCGCGGTCATACCAAGATTGCGACGCTTCTGCATAGGTCTTGATTGCTGACGTCCATTGATAGTCACTCCCAAGTGTCAACGCGACTTCACTGCCCCCATCAATCTTGTCATGCCCTGCCACCCATTCACTCACCACATAACTTCTTAAGCCGTTAATCAACTCGACTCGACCGCTCACGCCAACCGACTGAGAACGAGATTCGGCACGGTCATCTTCTAATTGATAATGCCCCAACATGGCGCCTACCTTCCAAGGTACCTCATCCCAAAGCTCTCCCCCTAAGGTAGAGGCCATTGCCATGCTGGTTGCCAAACCACCTAAACGGTAGTCGGTATGCTGAACCGCTAAGCGTGTATCAAACCCAAGCGGTTTATGACGATAACGGACGCTCGCAGCCCAGCCGGATTCAATGTGGGTTTCCTTAAGAGAGTAGGATTGCCCCCCAACACGTAAACGCGCTTTTCCATCAATGCTGCGCTCACCGTTGTATTGAGCTTCAAAACGCCAGTTTTCCCAACGCCAACGCGCATAAGTGGTGTTTTCATTACGGTTATTACCAAACTGAGCGCGGGTATCGTGAGCGGCGCCACCTAATTTGTTGGAGAATTCATAGCTATCGACGTTCTTAAACAACGATTCCTGCTTGCCGTAATACAAGCGAAAGTCTTGCCATTTCAAACCACCGTATGACAGACGCGTTGATACGGTATCGCTGTCTTCATGACCAAAGTGCGTACCCAGCTCGCCAAGGGCGAACCATTTGATATCACCGGTTTTGACATAACCTTTCAGACCATATCGGCTGGCGTCATCTTTCAAACTCCAGCGATCCATTTCGCTTTGCTGGTAACGAGCGACCACTTTGGTTTTGCCATAAAATTTTAGCTGATGGTGCTCTGACTTCGTTAACGTCACGCTGGCATTGACGCCGCTGACAGGGAGTAACAATAATAAAGGTAAACAGAGGCGACGAATCGCCATTGCCGATGGAAAAGAGGTGAGTACAGGGTGATTCATTGCCGAGTCCTATCGCTGAATATCGTTGAATGACATCACTGTATAGGAAGAGCACTGACAGAAAGCTGAGAAGGCTTGTAAGCTTGCTGTCAGGTTAGGGATCCATCATCGAAGAGGCCGTATTATGCCTCTTGCTCAATATCATCATCCTGTGGCATAGGCAAAGCAAACGGATCGATGTACCAGATCCCTTCTTGCTTACGACAGGCTTTAAATTGTCCTTCAGACACATCATCAGCGATAGACAATTGATAGGTCAATCGACGGCAGGTATAAATACCAAAGAAGCCTTGCTGGCTTTGCGCATCATCAATCTCACTCACTTGAGCATCAGTATGAGGCGAGAGCAGTGGGTTGGGGAAGGTTGATAAAATGTCACGACTATCGACATTACTCACTACATAATCCGCATGGACATACCCTTTAATGTACCCTTGTTGTTCCACTAACAACCAAGGTTCACCGTCGACTTTCGCCATCGCATTAAACACATCCCCTTTCGCAAAGATATCGACACGTTCCGCATCAAGGCTCGGTTCTGCTCTTACATTGAGCTTGGTTTTAGAACGATAAGGCACATCCATAAAGGCAAAATTATGGTCTACATTAATGCTTTCATCGATTGGTCTTTTCACTTCGATAGCCTGCCATTCTGGCTCCATCGATAACACCCGCCACTCGCCTTGCGTATTGGGATCTTCGCCAAAAATCATCTCACTCGACGTTTGTTCGAGCGCTTCAATAATATCGGCAAGAAAAGCGTGTCGCCCCTCTTGACTCAAATAGAGATCAATATGATCACTTAGCACCACTTTCGTATGTGCGTTTCTTTCCATTTGCTGCTGGGCAATGGCCTCTATTTTTTTCTGACCCGGTGTCAATTGACACCCAGCTAAGGTCACTGTCGCTATCATCATTGCGATGGCAGGCAACCCCTTATACATAATCTGCTCCTCTTGGCAGTTCAACGCGCAACTTAGCGCCACCTAGCTCTGACTTATCCAAAACGATCTGGCCACCATAAAGCAGCACAATGTCTTGAACGATATGTAAACCTAATCCGGTTCCTTCTGTGGTCTCATCTAAACGCTGCCCGGGTTTGAATACCGTCGCATGTTGTTCCATCGGGATCCCCGGACCATCGTCTTCAATGAGGATTGCCAGTGTATTTTCTTGTATTTCGACTGACACCATCACCATTATTCTGCACCATTTACATGCATTATCGATGAGATTACCGAGCACTTCCTCCAAGTCATGTTGATCGCCTTTAAACGCAATCTTAGGCGCGCAACTGAAAGAGAGGTCTACCCCCTTCTCTTTGTAAAGTAACTCCATCGAAAACAAAATATCACTGATGCTTTCTGAGACATTAGTTTGTGCTGCCAAGTGCTTCATTGAGCCTGCTAAACGCGCCCTGGAAAGGTGAGTGTTAGCGTTTTGAGAGAGCTTATCTAACTGCTCTTGCATCACGTCTGCCGAATGTTCATCGATATTTTGCAGCTCATTTCTCAGCACAGAAATTGGGTTCTTTAAGGCATGAGCTAAATTAGACGCTTGCAGTCGAGAGCGCTCCAAGATCGAACTATTATGCTCGATAAGATTGTTCAACTCGTCGCCTACAGATTGCAGTTCCACAGGTAGATCCCGCTCAATATGGACTTGCTCACCTTGACGAATCGCTGTGATCTCTTGTTCGAGTTGATGCACTGGTTTCAAAATTTGCTTTACCTGAAGCCAAGTCGAGATCGCCATCGCAACCGCCAAAATCAATAACACCCCTGCCAGAACGCCTGCAAAGGACCACACATCTTGTTGAATGTCCGCGATAGGCCCCGTCACGACAAATTGATAATGAGATTCGCTGTCTGGGAAGGTGACCGTTTGAACCCCAGCCCTGAGCGGCTGCAGCGGCCCATCAAATTCGACCCAATGGAAACGGGCACTATCATCATGAGGGATAAGCGGCATTGGCACATCACTGTAGAGCGAGTCGGATTGAAACAGGACATCCCCTCCAAGTGCGGTAATTTGCCAGTACCACCCTGACACTGGTTGATTGAACTTCGGACTATTAGGACGCCACCCGATCGTTGCCTCACCCTGATTTGTTACTGTGACAGCCGCAACAAGATCGTGCAGTTGACGTTGCAAAGATTGATCGAAACGCTTTTGAATATGATGTTCAAACAGGGTCAACAGGATAGCGCCAACCGTGACTAATGCACACAAGTGCCAAGCAACCCCTGTTTGTAAAATGGTTTTGGTCAGAGAATAAGGTGGCGATGTGGCCACAGTGGAATTATCCTTGCTCATTCAACTGGTATCCCTGGCCACGTCGAGTCTGTATATGCTTGGTTCCCATTTTTTTACGAACTCGATTCACTAAGACTTCAATCACATTCGAGTTATGCTCGAAATCCATTTGATAAAGGTGCTCTGTTAATGTGGCTTTAGAGACCACCTCTCCTTGGTGATTCATCAGATACGCCAACAATCGATACTCTAGCGAGCTCAGATCTAAGTGAACGCCATGTAAGGTCGCACGTTGGCTGGATGTATCCAGTTCAATATCACCACAACGGATAATGGAAGAAGCATGACCATTAGAGCGTCTTACTAAGGCTTCCACTCGCGCTAACAACTCTTCCATCTCGAACGGTTTCACTAGATAGTCATCAGCGCCTGCTCGCAGCCCCGCCACTTTCTCTCGCCATGTATCTCTTGCGGTAAGAATTAAGACAGGCATTTTATTGCCTTCACGGCGCCAGTCCGTCAAGACACTGATACCATCTCGTCCCGGTAAGCCTAAATCAAGGATGGCAATGTCATAATCTTCGGTATCCCCCTGGAACCATGCATCATTACCATCATGGGTCATATCCACTGCGAATCCATGCCCTTCAAGCGCATTGGCGATTTGCTGGGCTGCCTGAAGATTATCTTCAACTACTAATGCTCTCATACCACTACTCTAATCATCGTCACTGTCGTTATCATTGTCATTGCCATCGCTGTCGCTGCCACCATCATCGTCGTCATCATCATCATCATCATCGTCATCATCATCGTCGTCGCGATCGTCATTTTCATCGTCGTTCTCTGAGCCAGGAGAACGCCAAGAGTCGCGATCGTCGTCTTCGCTTTGATCAATAAGGATGGCAAATGTTTCAGCGTCATAACTGCGATACGTCACCCGCCCTGAAGCATCTAACACTTTCAGTTCGAACGTGGGACGACAATTTTGGTTACCTGCTTGCGCCTTTAATAACGTTTCCCCTCGTCGAGCGGCCTCCACGCGTTGCTCCTTCATAAATTTGAAAAATGCCGATGCAGGTGGCTTTTCTGTACATGCCGCATGTACGCCATTAGAGAACAAAACACCAAACGACGTTAGTGCAATGCCCCCAGCGATACGCAGTGCTCGAAACAGTGGTGATAAATTTGGCGCAATTTCTCTCAATGCAGCTTCCAAAATAGGTCAATGGATACCGTGCTCTCTCCCTCTTATCTACGTAAAGAGAAAGCAGAAAACGGCTCGGTTACTCTCATGCGATCAGACAAAACGATCTTTTTCATCGTTCAACAACTGCCTTTCGCATCAGGTATAGCCGCAATTTAGCACTTTAAATATTACAGTTAGCTTACAAACCCCATCAAATCATGCCCATCCAACGCAGTCACATGAAAAAAATTACAATATTTTTTAATTAAAAATCAGATACTTAAATCAAAAAACACGTACCTTACTGCAACCTTACTTCACCTATCAGGATAACGTCAGGAGCGCCTCCCTAGAATGGACCCCGTTGTTAAGAACAAACCCAAATTCATTTTTAAGGAGCACATCATGATTTCACTACAACAGAACCAACGCATTGCAAACGCAAAACGCTCATTCGTCACACGCCGCGTTCCACAAGAAGCAATGCAAACCATCTTAAGTGGCAATCACACCCCACAAGCTGGCGACTTGGTTCTCGCGAAAGTGACTCACCTTGGTCACCACAAACGTTCAGAACGTGTCGACGGTCGCCGAGCTCGTTTGATTGAGGGCGACGAAGTAATTTTGGCCTACGGTAACCGTTATGCTCCGGATCAATTCGAAGCCGTGGTTCCCGATCATTTAGGTCCATGTCATATGGTCGCAGCTGGGGGCATTGCAGCAACCGCTTTAAGCTGGCACAGCCGTATTGTTGGTCCGACTCAGGTTGAGCCGATTGGTCTCATTGGCGACGCTTCAGGTAAACCATTGAATCTGAATGCCTACGCCGAACCAAGCGCCAATACGGTTGCAGATATTCCTAATGTTGTGGTTGTTGGCACCTCGATGAATGCTGGCAAAACCACTTCCGCCGCACACATCATCTACGGTCTCAAAAAAGCAGGCTATAAAGTCGGCGCGATGAAAGTGACAGGAACGGGTGCTGGTGGTGATTTATGGATGATGCAAGACTACGGTGCTGAAGTCGCATTAGACTTTACCGATGCAGGCTACCCGACCTCATTCAAAGTTGAGCTTTCTGAACTGATGAGCATCGTGAAAGATCTCTCTCAAGCCTTAGTTGAACGTGGCTGTAATGCGGTCGTCGTTGAAGTCGCAGATGGCGTTTACCAACGTGAGACTCGTGCTCTATTACAAAACCCTGAGTTTAAAGCACACTTTAAGAGTGTCGTGTTTACTGCCCGCGAATCTTTAGGAGCAACCGCTGGTGCTGATTGGCTTCAATCTCAGGGCTATCACGTCCCTTGTATTAGCGGCATGATTTGCGCATCACCACTTGCTCAGCGCGAGGCAGCCACTCAAATTGAAATGCCAGTGTATGGATTGCCAGAGTTAGTGGAGCCTAAAATTGCTGAATCGCTTCTGCACTTTCCTCACCTAAACCAACAGCGAGTCAGCGCATGAAGTTAGAAAAGTTAAGCGTAGGCGAACGCCTGCGCTGGCTTATCCTCTTGGTCACATTGGGGTTGCTAGCCGCAAGCCTCAATGTCGCCAATATCAAAGTGTTACAGCTGCTGTGGAGCGAAGGACAGCATCGACACTACCTAGCCATGTTTCTCATAATCAGCAGTGCGCTATTTTGCATTGGCTTTATTGAACAAGTTTTTGCAGAAAAACTTGGGCAAAGTTATGTGAAATCCATTAGAGCACAACTTTATTTTCAATTAATGAATGCTCCTTACGCTCAAGCACCCAAACGCTTAGGGGTCACCATGACCCGCCTCATCACCGATGGTAATAACCTAAAAAACTGGGCAAGCTTTGGCGCCAGTAAGCTGATCACTCACGGGTTCTCCGTCATGGGGTATCTGATTTTACTAGTGATTCAATGGGAAACTCTCGGCTGGACCATCAGCGCGATTGCTCTTGGTAGCCTGCTTTTTGCTGCGATGTTAACGCCAACTTTACTGCATAAAGCCGCGACATTACGCCGCGATCGAGGTCGTATGAGCGGTCATTTGTGTGAGCGCATTGTGGGCTTTCAGAGTGTCAATCAATTCAACCAGCTGCGCAGAGAAACCAATAAGCTCAATCGCCAAAGTGAACAACTGGCAACGACTGCAGTTCAAGAAACCCAATGGCAGAGTTTGCTCACATTGCAAGCGCCATTATTAATGCAGGTGACCTTAGCCATCGTCATCATTACACTCGTCTGGGAACAGCAGGCTGATAAGCAAGATTTAGCCCCGCTTTTGCTCCTTCTCGGCTTACTTTTTCATTCATTACGTGAGGTAATGTTGAGCTGGACCTATGGCATTACATTTTGGGTCGCGAAGCAACGCTTAGAACTGGCGATGGAGACGGCTCAGAACTCAAATCTTGACCAAAAGAATCGTCTAAAAAGCCGAGGGGCCTTTCCGGTTCAATTCCGTGATGTACAACTCTCGCCGCACCATGAGCCCCTATCAAAAAAAATCGAGGCTCAAGATGTCGCAATCATCACGGGGGATAAAACATCGCAAAGTCAGTGTTGCCTAAGTTTGCTACAACACCTGCCATTACACCAAGGACGCATCACCATTGACGGTCGCCGCCTCGAGTGGCTCACACCACGTAGTCTTGCTCGACATGTTCAGTTGATCGATCATCACAGCGTTCTTTTTCGAGGCAGCATTAAGCAAAACTTGGTTTATGGCAACCGAAAGATCACCCATGTTGAACTGATTGATCTTTGCCACTTAGTGGGGCTTTCGCCTGAAAACCTAGAGACCCAAATTAAAGAACTCGGACGTCAAGAACCCAGCGACATGATGAATCGAGTGCTGATCGCGCGCGCTTTAGCGATGAAACCAAGCCTCCTGATTATTGACCGACATGATCTCGACAGAGAACTCATTGACCGTGTCGTCAACCTTCGTGAGGAAAGAGGGTTTACTTTGGTTCTAAGCGGCAACTCTACAATGGTGAAGCGTTATCAAGCCCAACGTATACGCATTAAAAAAGGCCACCGAAGTGACCTTTGTTTGGACGATACTTTAACGTCTATTTCTGCTGGTTAACCGAAACACGATGCCACGTTTCTTTCTTCCAGTTTGAACCAAAGCGTTCGCGCTTCACGACACCATTGTTATCGAACCAAGTGGTTTGCACCTTAGATTCTACCGCTAACGGGGACGTGTGTTGATCGAAGTAGGTGACCTGCTCATCACTATAGATACGGCAGGTTTCGAGATCATACTCCACTCCATCAATGGTATAGCTTATGCGCTCCTTACCTGCAAAAACCTCCGAGGTTGACGCATTAGCACGACTCCAATTTAAGTATTGAGTGTGTTTATTAATCGGGTCCAGAGTCGTCTCAACAAATGAAGGAAGGTAAGCAAATTCATCGGAAGCAACATCCTTACGCGAGGTCACCACGCTTCCCCACTTAATGTCTTTGCTATTTCCTTCTTGTCCAATCAACCCAACCCATGTTTTATCAGCCGTTTCATAGTAGGTTTCCGTGAATGTATTTGGCAGACCTAGCTTGCTTTCATCCGAGTAAAGCTGACCAATTAACTGGCTTTGAATCAGATTAGACTGACCTTGCCACGTCGCACTGTTTGCCGTTTTTAAATACCAATTGTAGGTTCCCCATTGCTGGTTCTCTGCGTTTTTTTCTCGCTTAATATCGTATTGAGCAACATCACCCACATCAGCTAACACACCTTTAGGTAAGTCCGCTAAACACTGCTCTAATGTTTGCGGCGTTTTTGTCCCTGATAAGTAATGATAAGGGTTTGCACCGAACAGATCGCCACTGGACACCACACCTGCCAACTCTTTTACGTAGCCCGTTCGCGACTGAGTCGGCGTTTCCGGTTTATCGGGTGCGTATTCATTATAGTCACGAGTATATTTCAACGGAGTATTCGCATAATCCATAAAGATTTGACCACTCTCAACCACCTTCAGCGCAGGCTGATAACTGTCTTGTAGTGTCTCACCCAGCATTAAGGTTTGTTCGTAGCTGGTGACACACACCTCCCGGTAACCCAAGGTTGAAGGGATAATCCTTTTTCCTTGGTAAGTGGTGGTTTGCGCATCCACATAAGTGACCGGATGTTGTGGATTCCAAGGGCTTAGACGAGTCACCGATGACTTTTGCGGTTCATTGAGTATTAAACCTGAAAGATCAGTGGCATCGGTTCGGATTCCCCACCAGCGATACATGGCTTCATTGAAACCATAGTAGATCCCGCTGTCAGCACCAATATACTCAAACTCACTGGTGTATGGATTGTCCGCATCGACCGCTTTATCAGCAAAGAATGAGGTAATTTGCCATACATCAATCATAGACTCCGACACTTCACCTTTCGGTAGTGCGGTTTGGGTATTTAGATAACGCTCCACTTGTTTGAAGGTTTCTTCAGTACCATTACGCACTTGCTTCACGGCATAAGCCCTTGCGTCTTTGGCCCCCGCATTAATCAGATCACTATTTTCAAACTTTGGCAGGCTTGCTAAACACTCGCCGTAAGTCTGTGGAGATGCCAACTTCACCAGCGGTTGGTTATCTTCCGCATCTGGGTAACCATCATCATCGTCATCAAGGTCGGCATTATTGCCGATGCCATCTTTATCGGTATCCGCCCACTCTTTCGGATCATTTTCAAATACATCAGCGTTATCGCCAACGCCATCTTTATCCGTGTCAGATGACTCAGATGGGTCGTATTCAAACGCATCCTTATTATTACCAATACCGTCTTGATCGCTGTCATACCATTCAGCCGCATCATTAGGGAATGCGTCTAGTGCATCGATGATTTTATCACCGTCGGTATCCACTTTATCAACCAGCGTCAATTGACCGTTCGCTTCAACAACTATTTGGTTGTCTGTTGCCTTCTCATAGACGGCAAATAAAGCAGAGGCTTCCTGCGTTAACAGGAGTGCGCTTCGAGCATCATTTTGCGTCGACGGCATTACGCCTGACGCCACCAGAGACACCGCAGCCTGAGCAACTTTACCCGCATCTTCATCTTGAGAAGCGATAAAATCAGAAACAATTAAATCCGCTTTGTCTGCGCTCAGTCCTAGCTCTGAAGCAACAGCTGCTTTCGCCGCAGCATAGGTAGCACCCTGGCGAACTCTCGCTTCAACCAAAGTGGTTAATGGCGTCACAATCTCACCCGCATTAGCCGTCATGATCAGATCGTTTAGCAAGGTTTTACCATGATCTTTATCGATCGCTTTACCTGCCTGAGCTTTTACAACCAAGATGAAATCATTAAGGTCTTGAACTTTACTGACATCCAATATCGCCACACCAGCGGCATTAGTCACTCCTGTTATTTCGCCATTCTCATAGAAGTAATTTGGGTCGTATCGGCTCTCAAGCCATACTTGAGCGTTTTCAATGTAACCATCGATCACAGTCACTTTCAGCTCTTCCTTCGTGAGTGGTGGGGTTGGAGAGCCTGATGAGTCTGCGCCTCCACACGCGGAGAGAAATAAGCTTGATGAAATCGCCAGCGCCAACTGAGTTTTTGAAAGCATCTCGGGTCCTTAACAATAAATAATAAATTCCACCTAACCATCTGACTTACTAATTAAAAGCGTACAATCGAATACATCGACTCATAAGTCATCTTGCAGGTTTCAAGGTAAATAGGTTACTTCCCGGCAAAAAGCAGGGGGATAACACATATTATCAATCGTTGGCTTAAAAACGTCAGGTAGTTCTTTGAACTCAGTCTCAAATAAAATGGCATACAAACAACTTAGTATTTATAAATCATGAACCTTATAAATTGTCTATTCGCCGCCACTCTCATTTACCTACCGTTCAAGTAGATCGATTTTCATGAGATGTTGTGATTCCAAAGTCCGCCAAGATGGCATAAGCGGCAGGGATCATAAACAGTACCAAGAGCGTCGACGCGAAAATCCCAAAAACAATAGACACCACTAACGGCTGAATGATCTGCGCCTGTAAGCTGGTTTCCAATAACAAAGGAAGTAAACCCGCTGCGGTTGTCATCGACGTGATAAACACGGCTCTAAAACGCTCACGACTGGCTTTGACAACCGCGTCATACAGCTCATCACCGTCATCAACATGATGGCGAATGTACTGCACCAGTAAAATGGAATCATTCACCACGATGCCAGCCAAAGAAACAAACCCCATCATGCTCGGCATACTGAGCGAGTGCCCAAGTAAAACATGCCCCCAAACAACACCGATAAAGGCCAAAGGGATTGCCATCATTACTACGATCGGCTCAAGGTAGCTTTTAAATTGGTAGCTTAAAATAACAAACACCCCAAACAGCCCCAATAGGAAACCTTTCCCCATCGACGCCCCTGTTTTTGCCGCATCTTTCGCTTCCCCTTCAAAGTCAAAACGCAGCCCCGGGTAGCGTTTTAACATCTCAGGGGCTTTTTCAGACTGGAACTGTGCTAAAACCGCCGCTGAGCTGACAACTTGGTTGTCCGTCTCTCCAAAGACACTCACAGTACGCATGCCATTAATACGATGGATACGTACGTAATTACGCTGAAAGTCAAAGTTCACTAAACTGCTCAGCGGGATCTGCGCGCCACCGGGCAACATAATCGGGAAGTTCTGTAACGTCGTAATATCTCCGGCTTGAAAGCGATTCACACGAACATGAATCGCGATGTTTTCGACGCCTAATTGGATTTCATCTGCCGTTTGTCCAAAATAAGCGGTTCGTAATTGGCTAGCAATGGCTTGTCCCGTCATGCCGTACGTCTCCGCACCGGGCAATAACGTCAGAAGAATCTCTTCTTTCCCCATGCGCATATCATCCAGTACCCCTGATACTCCCGCAAACTGCTTAAGGTATTGCTGCGCGTCAATGGATGCCGACTTCAATTGAGCTAAATCATCATGCTTTAAGCGAATCTCTATCGCTCTGCCTCCCGGCCCAACCATAGGTTGCTTGAACACTAATGATATCGGTTCGGCAAGCTCGCCGACCTCAGAACGCCATTGAGAAATCAGGTCGTCAATTAAGGTCTTGCGTTGCTCGGCACCTAATAAATCTAACCTGACCGTAGCAATGTGTGGACCCGACTCATTCGCATCAGCATTGACATTAAATTGCGCAGTGACATGCTGAATCAGCGACTGTCCTACGGATTCGTTCTGACTCAGCTCTTGGTTCACTTTTTCTGCCGCCGACACAATACGCTCAACCACAGCTTCCGTTTGCGCCAAGGAAGAGCCTGGAGGGAGTATCACTCTTGCCTCAGCAATATCACCATCCAGATCGGGGAAAGGCTGAAAAGCTAACAGCCCTCCGGCGATCGCCGCTATCGACATCAACAGTAAAGCGAACACTCCGCCTAGAAATGCGTAGCGAAAACGAACCACTTGAGTCACGGCAGCCACCAAATGCGTGTTACGGAAATATTCAAACCTCTGCAGTAGCGTCTCCTTAAAGCCCGATATTTTTTTCTCTGCACTCTGGCGATGAAGCGAATGAGCTAAGTGGTTCGGGAGAATTAAAAACGCCTCCACCAGACTCAATGTCAGTACCAAAATCAGCACTTGAGGCACCACTTTCAAGACCGCACCCATCTCACCTTGCAAGAAAAGCAAGCTACCAAAAATACAAATGGTCGTCAGATAGGAAGAAAGCACCCCGGGAAAGACTTTTTGTACCCCTTTAATCACCGCGTCTTCCACTGGCAGACCACGCTCAATATGGGAGGCAATTGACTCCGCAATCACGATTGCATCATCCATCATGATACCAATCGCCATCAGCAGTCCGACTAAGGACATGATGTTGATCGATAAGCCCAGCTGCGCCATCAAAAATAAACCACCGAGAAAAGCCACGGGCAGTCCTGCGGCGACCCAAAAAGAGTAACGAAAGCTGAAGAACAACCACATAGTGGCGAAAACCAACACGATCCCCTGCCAACCATTACTGATCATCATGGTAAGTCGATCCCACAAAACGGAGGAGAGATCATTCGTTAGCTTTAGGGTTACGCCATGAGGCGCGATAGCTTGCTGATCTTGTACAAACTGAGCCACACGTTCTTTAATTCTTAACGCATCATCTTCTTTGTTTTTGCTCACTTTCAGAAGGGCTGAGGGTTGTGCATCAAACAGCACTTTTTGCTCATCCAGCTCAAAACGATCGCTAATGGTTGCAATGTCTTTCAAACGAATGACCGCGCCATTCTCTCCCGCAGAGACAATCATGTTGGATAACTGCTCAGGGGTGGTTTTTCGAGCATCAAATCGGATCAAAAAATGCTTATCGGGCGTTTCTAACGTACCACTGGGTAACTTAATGTTTTGCTGACCGATCTTTGCGGCAATATCTCCGGCGCTTAGCCCCAGTTGACGAATGGCATGTTCATTGAGCTCAACCAGATATTGATGGTCGGAAAAACCACTCACCGTCACCAATGAAACATCGTAGTCCAGCTTCAATGTGCGTTTGAGGGATTCTGCGTAAGCTTTCAACTCTGGCCAGGTGGTATTCGCCGTCACAGCAACATCGACAACGGGCTCATTTCTGTCCAACTCGCTGACAATAGGCGACTCCGCATCCCGAGGAAAGTCATTGATGCCGTTGATTTGCGTTTGCACATCAACCAACATGCGACCAATATCCGCTTGCTCATTGAGCTTCATCACCAAACGAGCCGAGCCTTCGATGGCTTCACAACGTGTCTCTACAATATTTGCTAATCCATCGACAGCATCCTCCATACGAATACAGAGACTCTCTTCGATTTCAGAAGGCGAAGCGCCAGGATAGACGACGCCCGCCATAATAAATGGAGCATCATATTCCGGAAACGTTTCGCGCTTGGTGCCTGACAATGCGCTGACACCTAAGATGACTAAGGCCATCATCAATAAATTTGCCGCCGTTGGGTGACGGGTAAAGAAGGCAATCATTGCGTACCCTCCTTGTCGATATCAGAGCCAAGGCGTAATGGCATCCCTTCAATCACCGGCAAGAGGTCATTTAACACAACACGCATTCCAGCGGCTAATGCTCCCTCAATCACAACGTGGTTATCGCGACGATAACGTACAGAAACGGGCATGATGGATAAGGTATCATCCTCGTTCATCACATAAATACGACTCCCATGGAGTGCGCGCTCTGGGACAACCCAACTGGCTTGCGGTTTGCCTTCAATCACCGCTTGAACAAACATGCCATTCACTAATGGAGGGGTACTTTGTGGGCTCAGATTTCGATAGTCTTGTTTCACTTCCAAAATCACACCCGCGGTAGACTGGGCTGGGTCGACCGTTTCGCTCACTCGAGTGACTTGAGCTGGCCAACGCGCTGTCACTGAACCAGTTTGCAACTCGATATAAGCATGAGTGAAGCCATCATTAGCCATCGGCATTCCTTGCTCATCATGAGCAAAAGCCCCTAAGCTCTGGATCAAGGTATGCATGTCCGATATCGAAAGCTGAGCTTCCACTTCCATCGTTGTGATCCCGTGACCTAAGACCATCATTTGTTGTTGGGTAACAACTTGTTCTTGTTCAATGTCGACTTGAGAAATCCTCAAATCATGCGGCAAAACAATGCGCGTTTTTGCAAGACTTCGCTTGGCTTCATTTAACCTAACTTCATTCATTGCAACTTTAGCGCGAGCCACTTTGCGTTCATTCGGCAATAAAGCCAATTGGTTTTCGATCCCACTTACCAGCTTTTTCTGTGCTAGGTAAGCTTGTTGTTGAACATCAACATCGGATTGCGCTGCCAACTTTCGCTGTCGTAAGTTTTGCTTTCTCTTCAGTTCTTTCTGAGAAATGGCCAGACGATCTCGTTCGATTTTTAAGGTGTTCTTAATATGACTTTCTTCAATCGACAAGGAGGCAAGAGAAGCTTGTGCGGACGCTAAATCCGCTTGGGCTTGTGTGACTTTCAATTGGTAATCCAGCGGATCAATTCTTAATATCTCCGTCCCCTCCGTGAGGATCTCTCCTTTGGCTAACTTCGGATGACGATAGACCACCTTGCCTGATACCTCGGCAATGGCTTTCCATTCAACCTTAGGCTTTGCTTTGCCAAAGCCCACTACTCTGGGAGCCATTGGTATCGCTTCTAATTCAATTACATCCACCAATCTCGCTTGATGACGATTGGGTTCAACAGGCAGCTCAGGGCGCATCTTTATCGCGATAAAAAGAATCACGATCCCCAGCCCTAATGCAGGAAAAAACAACCATTTCTTACTGTGCTTCATAACACTGACTCTCTGTATTTTTGAACGGTGTGGCCGTGGAGGTATCCATAAACAAGCCTTCTTTCATTAGGCGAATGTTGTGCTCCAACAGACGATCTAAGAAATCATCGTTAACGTCGATACCATGCAGCTGCAGTAATCCATGAGGAGCGATGAATGGGAACACCATTAAGCTGACAAAAGAGACTCGGAACAGTTGGGGATCCACCCCTGGTTTGATCACGCCTTCCGAGGCGATTTTCTCCCAAAGCATGGTTTGCATAGGCTCGGTCACATCCGCCATGACTTTCTCCATCAAGCAACGTTGCGTTTCACTTGATGGGATATGCATCACTTGAGAAACCAAACGTGGAAACTGAGGAAACTGGCTCATCTCGCGATAGTAGACTCGCATCAAGTCAATAAAGCTTTTCTGCGACCCTTGCGACAACATGGCTTGCACTTGCAGCTTCATCGGCAACAAAGTATCGCGAAGCATGGTTTCAAACAGGCCTTCTTTGTTCCCAAAATAGTAGCGAATCAAGGCACTGTTCACTCCCGCCCTCTTTGCAATTAAGCGTGTGGACACTTTCTCATAGGCCATCACGGTAAAAAGCTCACGAGAGGCGGTGATCAGATCCTCTCGTGCAGACATTTTCTCTGTCGGTCTCCCCGCTTTTCTCGTCATCGTCTTCCTTAACCTTGCCAACTCAATTCAATTTATGATTAATACTAGAGCGATGCATTTTCGTGCGACAGTCAAATAATTCTGCAATATTTACTCAAGTGATGAATTTCTCTTCTTACTCTTCCTTTGCCACAACCATAAGACATCAAGGTGAGATCTTGCACGAAACGACGACAAGGCAAACAAGCCTGACTAGCTATTCATCCATAGTCGATTATTTTGCAATCGAGTTTATTTGAGTAAAAAGACATCATAAGGGTTGACGGACAGGATTGAGTGCGGTACTAATTTAGTAACTTAATTTTGTGGTTTTACTAACTTTGTCTGGAAGCCGTTAACATGACAATCAAATTCAATCTACTGCTGAGCCTCCTCCTTATCGTGACTTGATCGCGCGGGTTGGCAGTGGAAGAAATAAACCACAGAGATTTACGAAGCCCGCACTAAGATGCGGGCTTTTTTATAACTAAATACCGGAAGTAAACGATTAATCATCGATAAAAGGATGCGAACATGAAGGATCAAGTGATTATCTTCGACACCACATTGCGTGATGGCGAGCAAGCATTGTCAGCCAGTTTAACCGTCAAAGAGAAGCTGCAAATTGCTTACGCACTTGAGCGACTGGGCGTAGATGTCATTGAAGCGGGCTTTCCAGTGTCATCACCTGGGGATTTCGAATCAGTACAAACCATCGCAAAACACATCAAAAACAGCCGTGTTTGTGCCCTTTCGCGAGCCGTTGCGAAAGACATTGATGCGGCAGGTGAAGCGCTGAAAGTCGCGGAACAATTTCGTATTCATACCTTCATTTCCACCTCAACGATTCATGTGGAAGACAAGCTGCGCCGCAGTTATGACGACGTCGTAGAGATGGCCGTGAAAGCCGTCAAACATGCACGCCGATACACCGATGATGTCGAGTTCTCTTGTGAAGATGCCGGACGTACGCCAATCGATAATCTGTGTCGCATGGTGGAAGCCGCCATTGACGCAGGCGCGAATACCATCAATATCCCAGATACTGTCGGCTACACCGTACCAAGTGAGTTTGGCGGTATTATTCAAACCCTATTTAACCGCGTCCCTAACATCGATAAAGCGATCATTTCTGTTCACTGTCACGATGATCTTGGCATGTCAGTTGCCAATTCCATCGCGGCGGTTCAGGCAGGGGCTCGTCAAATTGAAGGCACCATTAATGGCATTGGTGAGCGCGCGGGCAACTGCTCGCTTGAAGAGATTGCCATGGTGTTGAAAACGCGCCAAGAGCTGATCGGGGTAACCACGGGGATCAAACATGATGAGATTCACCGCACCAGTAAATTAGTTAGCCAACTCTGCAACATGCCGATCCAGAGTAACAAAGCCATTGTCGGTGCAAATGCATTCAGCCATTCCTCAGGCATCCACCAAGATGGCATGCTCAAGAATAAAAACACCTACGAGATCATGACCCCAGAATCGATTGGTCTCAAGAATCAAGCGCTGAACTTAACCAGTCGTAGTGGTCGTGCCGCAGTGAAAAGTCATATGGATTCCATGGGCTATAAAGAGGAAGAGTACAACCTTGATGCATTGTATGAAGATTTCTTGAAATTGGCCGACCGTAAAGGGCAAGTCTTCGATTACGACCTCGAAGCGTTAATGCATTTCTCTAACTTGCGCGAAGAAGACGACTTCTACAAATTGAACTACTTGAGCGTTCAATCTGGAAGCGTGATGGCAACCACCAGCATCAAATTGCAGTGTGGCGACGAAGAACAATGTGAAGCAGCAGTGGGGAACGGCCCTGTCGATGCACTGTATCAATGTATTTATCGCGTCACAGGCTACGATATTGTGCTGGATAAGTTTGATTTGACGGCCAAAGGCGAAGGGGAAGACGGTTTAGGCCAAGCCGATATTATCGCCAACTACAAAGGCAGAAAATATCACGGTACTGGCGTCTCAACCGATATCGTTGAAGCCTCAGGGCAAGCTTTATTGCATGTGATTAACAGTATCCACCGCGCCGATAAGATCGCTGAAATAAAACAGAAAAGAATCGCAACCGTTTAAGGTAAGCAGCTCGCTTTTCTATTCCATGATGGCGGGCAGCAACAATAACAAATTAGAGCAAACACAACTCAACCAGTTTAAGGGATTAAAATGACAGACAAGACGTATCAGATAGCCATCCTGCCAGGCGATGGCATTGGACCGGAAGTCATGGTGCAAGCCAACAAAGTGCTAGACGCGATCGAAGCCAAACACGGCATCCGATTTGTACGAGAAGAGCACGATGTGGGTGGAATTGCGATCGATAACCACGGTTGCCCGCTTCCAGAAAGTACCATCAAAGCATGTGAACGATCTGATGCTGTGTTGTTTGGCTCCGTCGGAGGCCCAAAATGGGAGCACCTTGCACCAAACGACCAACCAGAGCGCGGCGCACTGCTTCCGCTACGTAAACACTTTCAACTGTTCTGTAATTTAAGACCCGCGCAAATTCACAAAGGGCTGGAAAACTTCTCCCCTCTGCGTGCTGATATTTCAGAGCGCGGTTTTGATATCGCCGTGGTACGTGAGCTAACAGGCGGTATCTACTTCGGGCAACCTAAAGGTCGCGAAGGAGAAGGCGCAAATGAAAAAGCCTTTGATACCGAGGTCTACCATCGCTTTGAAATCGAGCGCATCGCCAAGATCGCGTTTGAGTCCGCCCGTCTGCGCGACAAAAAGGTCTGCTCGATTGATAAAGCCAATGTACTGCAAAGCTCAATCTTATGGCGAGAAGTGGTAGAAGAAGTCGCGAAAGGGTATCCCGATGTCGAGTTGTCTCATATGTACATCGACAACGCCACCATGCAGTTGATCAAAGACCCGGCTCAATTTGATGTGATGCTGTGCTCGAACATCTTTGGTGACATCATTTCAGATGAGTGCGCCATGATAACGGGCTCGATGGGCATGCTGCCTTCTGCCAGCTTGAACGAAAGTCAATTTGGTTTGTATGAACCTGCAGGCGGCAGTGCCCCTGATATTGCAGGTAAAAACATTGCCAACCCAGTGGCGCAAATTCTTTCCGCTGCTTTGATGTTGCGCTATAGCTTGGGGGAAGAGCGCGCAGCTCAGGACATTGAAGCTGCCGTTTCGAAAGCGTTGTCGGCAGGTCAGCTTACCGCAGACCTTGCGGGAGACCAACCTGCACTGACGACCTCTCAGATGGGCGATACCATTGCCGAGTACATCTTACATTCATGATAATAATTAGCCCTTTACCTGAAAGGAAAGGGCCTATACAGGACAGCAATCATGGGCAAAACTCTCTATGAAAAAGTTTATGATGCTCACGTCGCCGTAGAGGCTGAGGGCGAAAACCCTATCCTATACATTGATCGTCATTTAGTGCATGAGGTGACCTCGCCTCAAGCCTTTGACGGGCTTCGTGAAAAAGGACGCAAAGTCAGGCAGCTAAGTAAAACCTTCGCCACCATGGATCATAACGTTTCCACAACCACCAAAGACATCAGTGCATCCGGTGAGATGGCTCGTATTCAAATGGAAACCTTATCGAGAAACTGCAAAGAGTTCGGTGTGACTCTGTTCGATCTCAACCACAAGTACCAAGGCATCGTCCACGTCATGGGACCGGAATTGGGGATCAGCCTACCAGGTATGACCATCGTCTGTGGTGACTCTCATACGGCAACACACGGTGCGTTTGGTGCGTTGGCGTTTGGGATCGGGACGTCAGAAGTTGAGCACGTTCTTGCCACTCAAACCCTGAAGCAAGCTCGTGCCAAGACCATGAAAATTGAAGTTAAAGGTAAGGTGGCTCCGGGCATTACCGCGAAAGACATCGTGTTAGCGATTATCGGCGAAACCACCGCCGCTGGTGGCAATGGTTATGTGGCTGAGTTTTGTGGGGATGCGATCCTTGATTTGACCATGGAAGGGCGTATGACCGTCTGTAATATGGCCATCGAGTTAGGGGCGAAAGCCGGTCTCATTGCCCCTGATGAGACCACTTTCGACTACATCAAAGGACGCAAATACGCGCCGCAAGGTCAAGATTGGGATGATGCGGTTGCCTATTGGACTTCCCTCAAAACCGATGACGATGCTGAATTTGACGCCGTTGTAACTCTAGATGCCGCCAACATTCAACCTCAGGTGACATGGGGAACCAACCCAGGTCAAGTCATCGCGGTGGATACCCCCATTCCACACCCTCATGATTTTTCAGACCCCATCGAAAGAGCCTCAGCTGAAAAAGCCTTGGCTTATATGGGACTCGAACCGGGTAAAACACTGTCAGATTATACAGTCGATAAAGTCTTTGTCGGTTCCTGTACGAACTCGCGTATTGAAGACATTCGAGCCGCAGCCAAAGTTGTCGAAGGCCGCCAAGTGGCCGAACATGTACAAGCGATGATCGTACCAGGATCAGAGCAAGTCAAAGCGCAAGCGGAACTCGAAGGGCTGGACGTCATTTTTAAAGATGCGGGCTTTGAGTGGCGCTTACCAGGGTGTTCAATGTGCCTAGCCATGAACAATGACCGTTTAGGCCCCAAAGAGCGCTGTGCTTCCACGTCCAATCGAAATTTTGAAGGACGCCAAGGTCGAGAAGGACGTACTCATCTTGTCAGCCCAGCCATGGCTGCTGCCGCTGCTATCGCGGGTCACTTTGTTGATATCAGAGATTTAGATTAAGGAGCAAACATGGAAGGCTTTACCCAACACACTGGCTTAGTGATTCCCATTGATGCTGCGAACGTGGATACCGACGCCATTTTGCCTAAGCAGTTTTTACAAAAAGTATCCCGCATTGGATTTGGTAAACATCTCTTTCATGACTGGCGCTACTTGGATGATGCCGGAGAAATCGATAACCCAGATTTTGTGCTCAATGCGCCACGCTATCAAGGGGCATCCGTCCTGCTTGCCAGAGAGAACTTTGGCAGTGGTTCCTCTCGAGAGCATGCGCCTTGGGCCATTGCCGATTACGGAATAAAAGCGATGATATCGCCTGAGTTTGCCGACATTTTCTATAGCAACTCAATCAACAACCAAATTGTACCTGTTCAGTTAACAGAGCAAGAGGTGGATGAGCTGTTTCAGTACGTGGCCGACAATGAAGGGGCTGAAATCGAAGTCAATCTGGTGGACAACAAAGTACGCGCCAATGGCAAAGAATATTCATTCCAAATGGATGAATTTCGTCGCCACTGCTTACTGAATGGCCTAGATAACATCGGTCTGACATTGCAGCACGAAGAGAAAATTGCGCAATACGAAGCCAACATCCCTAGCTTTTTACGCTAAATAATTGGCAAGGTGTTAGCGGTGTCGTCGACGCCGTTAACACCTTAACTCCCCCAACATTGCTCCGTAACACTCTGATTATCTGACACAAAAAGATCGCATTTTTCTAGATATATACCCAAGTGACTTCAAGATGCAGTTTTCAGAGCCTTGCCACTGGTTTCAATTCAAGGCAGAGATGAAGGAAATAGTCATTCTATTTTCAATGTCTCTAACGCAGAAGTTAAGCCAGTGACAGGCTCCCGAAGGGCGAGTCTGCTTGGCTCGCTAGCTGTGTTATCGCTTCTTGATTTAGAACCACTAGATCTGCGAAGCAATGCCTTGCTATCAAACCAAGCAGCTCTCGCTGAACCTAGCATCTCGAGGTTACTTGGGTATAAGATGAAAGAAATATCCGCCTCATAAGGTCTCTGTTTCAACACTCTCACTTTAATTGGATACTGCAATGAAAATCTGGTTAACGACCTTACTGGCGCTTGTCTCCTTCAGCGCCTTTTCTGCTCCCAAATCGGATCTTTGGCCATACTGGAATCAAAGCGATAACGTAAATCAGCAAGTCATTGATCACTCTGCATGGAGTGCTTTGCTGCAACGCTATATCGTACCGCAAGGACAGCATCACCTGTTTCAATATGGCAAAGTCACCCCGACCGATAAGCAAGCATTGAAAAAGTACTTGGTGACTCTCGCAGAGCTTGACCCTAGAACCTTTAATCAAGCAGAGCAGTATGCCTATTGGGTTAACCTTTACAACGCCATCACGGTCGACCTCATTCTAGATAACTACCCAGTCTCTTCCATCACAAAGCTGGGCGGCTTCTTTAGTTTTGGCCCTTGGGGTAAAGAGATCATCGAAATTAACGGTCAGGCGTTATCACTCAACGATATTGAACACCGAATTCTACGACCTATCTGGAATGACCCTCGCACCCATTACGCCGTCAATTGTGCCAGTCTTGGCTGCCCTAATTTGCAAACCGTCGCGTTTACTGCCGAGAATACCAACGCCCTACTCGACCGCGCAGCAAAGGCATTTATTTTGAGTGAGAAAGGGGTAAAGGTAGAAGGTGATACGGCTCAATTATCTTCTATTTACGACTGGTTTGCCGTCGACTTTGGGGGGGAAGATAAGCTGTTTGAACATATTAGCCAGTACGCCCCTCAATACATGGGTTTTTCCGGAAACATCACCTATGACTACGATTGGGCATTAAACGACAGCCAGTAGTCTTTAAGGTTCATGATCCCCTGAAAGGAAAAAGGTCGCGTGAGCGACCTTTTACTTAAAAATCAAACAACGTAAAGGATTTTCTTATTTGAAACCTTGGGACTTCTTAATCAAATCATACGCATTTTGAATTTCTTGAGCTTTTTCTTTCGCGACATTCATCATCTCAGGCGGCAAGCCCTTCGCCATCAATTTATCCGGATGATGCTCGTTCATTAATTTACGATAAGTACGTTTGACCGTTTTACTATCTGCATCGTCACTGATACCTAATACACTATAAGCATCTTTGAGATGATTTTGTGAGCTAGTTTGCTGCCAACCTCCGGATTGTGAAGATCTTTGTTGCTGATGTTGACTGTGGCGCTGATGGCTGTGCTGCTGTTGGTGGGCTCCACCTTGACGACGGAAACGAAAGGCCGCTTCTTGCATTTTCAAACGCTGTTCCAACTGCTCTGACGAAAAGTCTAACCCTCTTGCTACCCGATGCAGAACATTACGCTCACTTGGATGAAGGTCTCCATCTGCAAACGCAGAAGAGATTTGCAGTTCCAAAAAGAATTGCAGCAAGTCATGACGGCCTATCGCGGATATTTTTACTTTTTCGAGAACACTCTCCAGTGGAAAGTCACTCTCTTTTCCGTCACGAAAAGCATCCTGAACAACAAAACGCTGCTGCGAAGTGAGGTTCATTCTGCGCATCATTTCAGTGGCTAATTGAATTTCTTCACGCTTGACCTGACCTTTCGCTTTCGCCACGTGCCCCATCACTGCAAACGCTGATTTCAGAAACTCTTCTTGGCGCTCGGCTTGACTCGGTCCTTTTCCAAAGCTTGATGATTTAAACCCAGCTTGGTTTAAACGCCTCGCTTTATCAAATTGATGCCCAATAAACAGGCCAAATAGGGCTCCCACTATGTTACCCAGCAAAAAGCCAAAAAATGTTCCCAGAATTTTGCCAAAAATATGCATTATGTGTTCTCTATCTATGAATTTTTATCACGCATTGCGGTCATATAGTGCTGGACGCGCTGATTTCCTTTATCATAAGGAAATTGTTTTTATTTCGCCTTGGCTACTTAAGCCGTTGAGTAGTCATGACACAGGAAAGTTCAATTTCAATGCAACAGTTCTCCCGCACATTTTTAGCGGCTTCCATTAGCACCGCCTTACTGGTTCCAACCGCTCTAGCTGAATCTAACGACAGTGTGCAGGAAATGCCCGTCATAGATCAATGCCTGATCTCCGATCAGCCGGATGACTTTTCTGCACCCATTACCATCGAAGCCGATCACCTCCAAGCCGTAGGTGGCGACAAAGCGGTCTATTCGGGTGATGTTGAAGTTCGCCAATCGAACAAGGTGATCAAAGCAGACAGCGTGACTTTACACCAGCAAGAGCAAGTCGTGATTGCTGATGGTAACGTCAGCTTCAACGATGGTCAGGTGCACGCCACCTCAGACCGCGTCTCCAACAATCTGAAAGAAGATACGTTCGAG
Source organism: bacterium sp. HQB-39 (assembly GCA_043422575.1). Classification (GTDB taxonomy): domain Bacteria; phylum Pseudomonadota; class Gammaproteobacteria; order Enterobacterales; family Vibrionaceae; genus Vibrio. The sequence goes on from JBHOHG010000003.1 coordinate 236,826, forward strand.
CTACGTAATACTGAATACAAGTTTTTGTGTCAGCAGGGTCGAGGGGACGCTTACTACGTTGCAAAAACCGGTCAAGCGGTTTACGAATTGGAAGATGGCTCAATCACCTCTTGTCCAGAAGACGATAACTCTTGGCGTTTAGTCGCGGCAAGCATTGAGATCGATCAAGACGAAGAAACCGCCACCTTTTATCACCCACGATTTGAAGTGTTAGATGTGCCCGTTTTCTATGTTCCTTACCTGACTTTACCAGTCGGGAATACGAGAAAAACAGGTTTCCTATTTCCTTCGATCTCATTTGGTTCAAAAGATGGTATCGAAGCGGAAATTCCATTTTACTGGAATATCGCGCCGAACTACGATCTCACCCTCACCACTTTCTACATGCAGCAGCGTGGCGTTAAGTTGGATACCGATTTTCGTTATCTGATTGATGGCTGGGGCACTGGAGAGTTGAAAGGTGAATATCTCCAAAGCGATAAAAAATTTAACGATGAACATCGCTGGGGCTATCAATACAAGCACAGTGGTATCATTGCCGATCAATGGCTTTTAGATATCGATTACTCAAAAGTCAGTGATATCGATTATTTCCGAGATCTCAGCTCAGATCTCGGTAAGCGTGAAGATGGTCAGTTGCTACAACAAGGGGAAGTGACCTACCGCTCTAGCTCTTGGGATATGTCATTGCAAGTGCGTGACTTCCAGATCTTACTTCCTGATGGACAACAGCCTTACCGTTTGCTCCCTCAACTCGCATTGAACTACTACACTCCGCTTTGGGGTGACTACGTTCAATTTGATGTGAAAAGTCAGCTAAGCCGTTTTGATACGCAAGATGTGTCGCGACCAAATGCAGTCCGCGCCCACATTGAACCGGGTATCACAGTGCCGCTCTCAAACTCATGGGGAGCGTGGACCACGGAAGCTCGCTGGCTCGGCACCTACTATCAACAAGACTTAGACAAGGTATCAGGCAACACCGCTGAAATAGCGAAACTGGATGAAGAAGTATCACGCAGTATTCCTGAATTCCGCTCCCACGGTATTATCTATTTAGAGCGCGAAGCGAAAGTTTTTGATGGGTATACACAAAGTTTGGAACCGCAGGTTCAGTATCTCTATGTTCCTGAATTGGATCAAACCAATATCCATACTTACGATACCACCGAACTGCAAACCGACTACTACGGGCTATTCCGTAACCGTAAGTTCAGTAACATTGACCGAATAGCCGCGGCCAACCAGTTTAGTTACGGTGCCAGTACACGTTTCTTTGATGATGAATACAAAGAACGTTTATCGATCTCTTTTGGTCAAATCTATTACATCGATAAAACCACCAAATCGACCACCACAACCCAAACCGAAGAAATTTCTAACTTCTCTTCTTGGGCCGTGGAAACGGACTTTAACTACGACGATTTCCTGTTTTATCACGGTAGCATCCAGTACGACATTGACTTGGGTGAAATGCAGCTTGCTAGCAGTACCCTTGAATATCAATTCGATGGCGGTTTTGTCCAAACCAACTACCGATATGTCACCAAAGACTACGTAACGTCGAATGTCTCTTTGGGTAACATTGACCAAATTACCAATGAAGGGATTTCTCAAGCCGGTTTAGTTACGGCGTATGAATTTAGCCCAAACTGGTCTGCTAGTGCTCAGTACTACCACGATCTCACCGAAGACATTGCAATGGAATGGCTCGCCAGTGCGCGTTACCAATCCGATTGCTGGTACATCGGTTTTACTTACTCGAATCGACTCCTTGGCTGGAAAGACGATTCTCAAATCGGCGGCCCAGGAAATTCAGCCGATTATGAAAGCAACGTAGGAATTAACTTCGGTATTCAAGGCTTTGCAACTAAAGCCCGCTCCTACACCGCCGCTAAAGAACTGGAAAGTTCTGATAACGCAATTACTTATGGTCGACCTTTTTACCTCAACAAGTAAGCGTAAAAAGCCTGACAACATTAATAATGGAAATTTGAATGAAAGCGTGGAAATCAATCATTTTTAGCATGATGCTCTCGTGTGGAGCAGTCGCAGCCCCTGTTGAATTAGACAGTGTTGCCGTGATCGTCAATGATGGCGTCATTTTGCAAAGCGACATCGAAACCTCAATGAAGTCACTTCAGGCTAATGCACGCAAAAATGGTCAATCACTCCCTGAAGCGGATGTGTTACGAGAGCAGATTGTTGAGAAACTGATTCTCGATAAAATCCAACAGCAAGAGGCGGAGCGAATCGGCGTTCGTATTGATGACAATCGTCTTAATCAAACCATTGCAGACATCGCGAAGAACAATAACCAAACGCTCGCACAATTAACCGACTCGATCGCACAAGAAGGATTGAGTTATGCCGCTTTCCGCGAACAGATTCGTCAAGAAATTGCAGCCAATGAAGCTCGTAATGCTTTAGTACGTCGCCGCATCAACATTTTACCCGCTGAAGTGGACAGTCTCGCTGATGTGCTTGCACAAGAAACCAGTGCGACCGTGCAATACAAACTACGCCATATTCAACTCCGAGTTTCTGATGACCAAGATAAAGCCGCCATTGAACAACAAGCGGCTGATCTCGTCAGCCGCATTGGTGATGGTGAAGATTTTGCGACATTAGCCTACACCTATTCGAAAGGGCCAAAAGCGCTCAGCGGTGGTGATTGGGGTTGGATGCGCAAAGAGGAGATGCCGACCATTTTTGCTGACCAGCTCAAGCTACAAAATAAAGGATCGGTGATCGGCCCATTCCGCAGTGGCGTTGGTTTCCATATCTTAAAAATTGATGATGTAAAAGGCTTAGAAACCGTTGCTGTTACTGAAGTTAATGCGCGTCATATTCTGTTGAAACCGACGGTCATCCTCAGTGATGAGGGAGCGAAAGCAGAGCTGAATGAATTTGTCCGTCGTATTCAGTCAGGGGAAGCAAGCTTCGCTGAATTGGCGCAGCAGTACAGCCAAGATCCGGGTAGCGCAGCGCAAGATGGTGAATTAGGCTACCAAACGGCCGACCTATACGTGCCGGAATTCAAACACATGGTGGAAACCCTGCCTACTGGTAAAATCAGTGAGCCTTTCCAAACTGTCCACGGCTGGCACATTGTCGAAGTCCTTGACCGTCGTGAAGTCGACCGCACTGACTCCGCCCTAAAAAACAAAGCATACCGCATCCTCTTTAATCGTAAGTTCAACGAAGAAGCCGGCGCTTGGATGCAAGAAATCCGCGCAAGCGCCTTTGTTGAAAACCTAGAGGAACAACGCGATGACAATTGATGCATCTGTCGTGCCTCACGCTCATGTTAAACGTATTGTGGTCACTGCTGGCGAACCAGCAGGAATTGGCCCAGACTTAGTGCTCGCACTGTCTAAAGAAGATTGGGCGCATCAAATTGTGGTATGCGCTGATAAACAAATGCTCTTGCAGCGTGCCGAAGCCCTCAATATTGAGGTCTCCCTATTGGATTACCAAGCAGGAGAAACACCTCGACCACAACAAGCGGGTACGCTGATCGTGGATCATATCGCGATGGATGCCCCTTGCGAAGCCGGTCAACTCAATGAGCGTAATGGTCAATACGTACTGAAAACGCTAGAAAGAGCGGCTTTGGGCTGTATGAACGACGAATTTGATGCTATTGTCACCGGCCCAGTGCATAAGGGGGTGATCAATCGAGCTGGCGTGGCCTTCAGTGGACACACTGAGTTCTTCGCTGAGAAATCGAATACTCCCCTTGTTGTGATGATGCTGGCAACGGAAGGACTGCGAGTTGCGCTTGTTACAACCCACATCCCTTTGGCCTACGTGTCTAAAGCTGTCACAGAAGAGCGTCTTGAAAAGATCATCGACATTCTTCATCAAGACCTTGTGGAAAAGTTCGCCATTGACAACCCTAAGATATATGTTTGTGGTTTAAACCCACACGCAGGGGAAGATGGTTGCCTTGGTCACGAAGAGATCGAAACCATTACACCTACACTGGAAAAGATTCGCCAAGAGAAAGGGTATCAGCTGATTGGGCCTTTGCCTGCCGATACCATTTTTAATGAAAAATATCTAAGTGATGCGGATGCGGTACTCGGTATGTACCACGACCAAGTCTTGCCTGTATTGAAATACAAAGGCTTTGGTCGTTCAGTAAACATCACTCTTGGTCTACCCTTTATTAGAACGTCGGTAGATCACGGTACAGCATTAGAGCTGGCAGGGACAGGTCAAGCGGATACAGGGAGCTTCCGAACAGCGCTCACGCATGCGATTGAATTAGTAGAGAAGAAACAATGAGAAATGATGTCCATTTAGGACACAAAGCGCGTAAACGTTTTGGTCAAAACTTCCTCAACGATCCATACATTATTGATGGTATCGTATCGTCCATTAACCCTCGTCCGGGTCAAAACTTGGTCGAGATCGGCCCTGGTCTGGGTGCCATCACTGAGCCTGTGGGCAAGGAAGTGGACAAGTTTACCGTAATTGAACTTGACCGTGATCTCGCAGAACGTCTACGTAACCACCCGGATCTTGCCGATAAGCTGACGATTCACGAAGGGGATGCTATGCGTTTTGACTTCACTCAACTGGTGAAGCCAAACAATAAGCTACGTATTTTCGGTAACCTGCCGTACAACATCTCAACCCCATTGATGTTCCATCTCTTTGAGTTCCATAAAGACATTGAAGACATGCACTTTATGCTACAAAAAGAAGTGGTTAATCGTCTGGCTGCAGGTCCTGGCAGCAAAGCCTATGGACGTCTAACGGTAATGGCGCAATACTTCTGTAAAGTCGTCCCAGTGCTTGAAGTACCACCAACGGCGTTTGTTCCACCACCTAAGGTTGACTCAGCGGTCGTTCGCTTGGTGCCTTATGAAGAGATCCCACATCCAGTGTCGGATCTGAAATGGTTGGATCGCGTTTGTCGTGAAGGTTTTAACCAGCGCCGCAAAACCGTGCGTAACTGTTACAAAGCATTGATGGGACCTGAGGTTCTAGAAGAGCTGGGGATTAACCCAAGTATGCGCCCTGAAAACCTCACTCTAGAGCAATTTGTTGCGATGGCAAATTGGCTAGGCGACAATCAAAAATAGTATGACCAACAGCAGCTGACTTTCAGCTGCTGTTTTTATATCCCCTCTCGCCCTTCAAGTCGGCGAAGAGAACCAATAAGACACCGCAAAGTGGACAGCAATTGAGTCACCGTCCGCTTGACGAGGAGCACATATGGAAATGGCGACGCCCTGCGTTAAAGTACAAGTTCACACCCAGTACATTCCTGACCAATCCACCCCTGAAGATAATCGCTACATCTTCTCTTACACCATAACCATTCGAAATTTAAGCCAGCAAACTGTTCAACTGATTAGCCGCCGCTGGTTAATCACTAATGCCAATGGCAAGCAGATGACCGTTGAAGGTGATGGCGTTGTTGGCCAGCAGCCCTTTATTGATACAGGGGACGAGTATACTTACACCAGTGGCACCGCACTGGAAACGCCTGTTGGCGTGATGCAAGGTCACTACATGATGCAAGACGCTCAAGGAAAATCCTTTCTAGCGGAGATCGACCCGTTCCGTCTCGCAATCCCGAACATCTTAAACTAACTGGAGCTGCCTGTGGCAACCTATCTTGTTGGCGACCTTCATGGCTGTCTTGAAGAGCTAAAAAGCCTGCTCAAACAAGTGGCATTTTCGCCTGAAAAAGACCAATTATGGATCGTAGGAGATCTTGTTGCTCGAGGCGCCCATTCTCTTGAGACATTACGCTTTGTCAAAGCGTTAGGCGATGCGGCTAAAGTGGTTCTTGGCAACCATGATCTTCACCTCTTAGCGATCTCGCTAGGTATACATCAAGCCAAACCTAAAGATAAAACCTTACCGATTTTAGCGGCAGAAGATCGCGAGAGTTTGTTGGACTGGTTACGCCACCAACCCCTACTTCAAGAGCACGACGAATTTGTGATGTGCCATGCTGGAATTTCACCTCAATGGGACTTAGTTCAAGCACGCGCTTGCGCTCAAGAAGTCGAAGCGGTGTTACGTAGCGAACGATGGCCATGGCTCCTTGAGCAGATGTACAGCAATTCGCCCGATGCTTGGTCAACTGACCTGACTGGGATTGAGCGCTATCGCTATATCATTAATGCTTATACCCGAATGCGTTTCTGCTTCCCCGACGGTCGCTTAGATATGGCGTGTAAATTGCCACCACAAGAGGTGAGTGAAGAGGAGTTACTGCCTTGGTTTAAGCTGCATCATAGAGTCAATCTGGACAAGCCCGTCATTTTTGGACATTGGGCAGCACTAGAAGGCATACAGAGCTCAACCATAATCGGTCTTGATACCGGCTGCGTGTGGGGAGGGAAAATGACGATGCTTCGCTGGGAAGATCAAACTTACTTCGAACAGGCTGCGATCCGTTAACGAAAAGTCAGTTCGCAATGAAAAACGGCACTAAAAGTGCCGTTTTTGCTTTTGAGCGCAGCGCCTGTTTACTGACGTTCTAAAATAGTAAATCGCATTGGGTAGCGGTTTTTCTCATCTGCGGCTCGTGACTCAGAGAAGGTTTCAACAAAGCTGCTATCCCACTCAGGGAATTGAGTATCCCCTTCAATCTCAGCTTCAATGTGAGTGACATACAGCGTATCCGCTTGAGGCAGACATTCCGCGTAAATCGCCCCACCTCCAATGATCATCACTTCCTCAACCTCACCAGCTGCTTTCAGAGCCGCTTCCACGGAGGTTACTGTAACCACATTATCAATCGTTAAGTGAGGATCGCGACTGATCACAATGTTTTGACGACCGGGTAATGGGCGACCAATCGAGTCGTAGGTTTTACGCCCCATCACAACAGGTTTCCCCATCGTACAACGCTTAAACCAAGCAAAATCCGCAGGTAAATGCCAAGGCATTTGATTATCTTTACCTATGATTCGATCCTGTGCCATTGCGGCAATCATACTGATTTTCATACGTCTCCTTGATTAAACAATTGGGCGGCGGCGGTAGAATAGCAGCCCAGGTACGGCAAGACCAATTGCCAGACCAGCAATAATGAACATGGCTTTGAGGAAATTCTCCATGCAAGTCGCAATCAGCGCTGCGGAATAGCCAGAGTGGTTCAACTCCACGAGTGCGATCATGGCTTTGAACGCAAACACTCCGGGAACCATAGGGATCATCGCCGCCACAGTGAACACTTTAGGGTGTGCCAAAAATCGATGTGACCAATGTACCCCAATCATACCGACAATGGTCGCGGCAAAGAAGGTGGCCCACTCAATCGGAATACCAAAATGCATCATCAAATATCGACTACCATGACCTAATGCCCCGCCAACAGCGCAATAAATCAGTGCTTTTTGTGGCACATTAAAAACCAAAGCAAAACCCACTGCGGGTATGGCAGCAAAGAGCATATCGTTGGCAAGACCAAGCATTAATTCCCAAAAACTCATTAGCTTGTCCACCCCCATATCCCACTTAAACTCATCGCAGCAACAATACCTAAGCTGGTTGCCAGTGTCAGCAAACTGGCCATCATAAATCGAGCTATCCCCATATTGATATGTCCTTTCAACATATCCGCTACTGAGTTAATCAAAGGTAAACCCGGCACTAACATCAACACGGAAGACGCCATCACCACAGTCGGTAAATTACCGATATTGAATATCACGGCTTGAGCAGAAATGAGTGTGGTCACAAAAGCGGTCACACCGAAATTGAGTAACGGATTAAAGTGGCGGTGACCAATTTCTTGCCTGACGATCATTCCAAGCGCCGATGCAAGCGCAGTCATACCAAAAACCGCCCAATCTCCGCCCGCTAATCGGCTAAATGCGGCACAAGATAAGCCGATCATCACGACAACCAACCACCGGTTGTAACGTTCCGGACTGATCTTATCGAGCTTTTCTTGAGCCATCATAGGATCTAAGATGCCTTTCTCCATCATGATGCAGATACGCTGGATCTGAGTAATTACCCGCATATTGATCCCTCGATCGACACAGCTTCGTGTAGTCGTAATGCAATGATCGTCCATCACGGTCGTCACCACTAAAGCATTTGCCGATAGAGCGACCTCGACTTCACTCATGCCGCTGGCAAGGCCAATACGGCGCATGATGTCGCCCACTAGGGTACTCTCTGCTCCATGAGCCAGTAGCATTTGCCCTGACTGAGCAACGAGACGAGAGACTTCTCTCTGAGATGATGCCATTGTAATTGCCTTTGAGGGTGTCCCCTCTTCCTTGAAATACACCTAAACCAACATGGGTTTATTAACATAAAAACAATGCCTTTGGGGCACAAAAAAGCCGCAATATTAGATTGCGGCTTATAAATGGGGTTGAGCTTAGTCGCGAACGTAAACGACGTGACCATCGTCTTCTTCGTCGTCCCAATCATCCCAGTCGTCATCTTCAGTCACAACATCTTTACCTGACATTGCATCTTTGTGGTAATCATCCCACATGAAGTTCACTTTCTCTTCTTCCGTTACCTCTTCCTCTTCACGAGGTAGGTTGTCCATGAAGTCCGCTAACTTATAGCAGAGATCTTTGGTACCTTGACGGTTGATTGCAGAGATCTGGAAGTAGTCCCCTTCCCACGCCAATGCATCCAGAATATTTTGGATGATCTCATTGGCTTCATCTTCAGGCATTAAGTCAACCTTGTTGAAGACTAACCAACGCGGCTTATCAGCCAGCTTTTCACTGTACTGCTCTAGCTCATCGATAATGGTTAAAGCATTGGTCACAGGATCGCTTTGATCAATCGGCATAATGTCGATCATATGAAGCAATACACGACAACGCTCAAGGTGCTTCAAGAAACGAATACCTAGGCCAGCGCCGTCGGCTGCACCTTCAATCAGACCCGGAATATCCGCGACAACAAAGCTTTTCTCAGGAACAACACTGACCACGCCCAAGCTTGGGATCAGAGTCGTAAACGGGTAATCCGCTACTTTTGGTTTTGCTGCTGAAACTGCGCGAATAAAGGTTGATTTACCCGCGTTTGGTAGACCTAGCATACCAACGTCAGCCAGTAGAAGCAGCTCAAGGCGTAATTCACGCACTTCGCCCTTAGTACCAAGCGTCTTTTGACGTGGTGCACGGTTAACCGAAGATTTAAAACGCGTGTTGCCTAAACCATGCCAGCCGCCTTTAGCGACCATGATTTTCTTACCATGTTCAGCCACTTCACCCACAATTTCGTTCGTGTGGATATCAACAGCTCGCGTACCAACGGGTACACGCATAACCTTATCTTTACCGCGCTTACCGGTACAGTTACCGCCACGACCATTTTCGCCACGGTCCGCTTCATAGAAGCGTTGGAAACGATAGTCGATCAGTGTGTTTAGGTTTTCATCCGCTTGGATGTAAACATCACCGCCGTCGCCGCCGTCACCACCATCTGGGCCACCTTTTGCGACAAATTTTTCACGCCAGAAACTCACAACGCCGTTACCGCCGTCGCCAGCCTGAACTTTCACTACCGCTTCATCTACGAATTTCATCTCTTACTCCGACTACTTCGCGTGTAAATCAAATATCACTACATTTTAGCAGATGACAGATCCAACTCGCCTCACACCTAAGCGATTTGACTTTGCCGACTGCATGAGCATTAAAGCCTGTGCTTCGCTGCCATAAATAATAAAAAACCCCGCCGAGTCGGCAGGGCTTTTGAATTCGGCTAGAAACCTAAATTACTCAGCAGATTCAATGCTTACGAATTTACGGTTCTTAGGACCTTTTGTCTCGAACTTAACTTTACCGTCAGTTAGAGCAAATAGAGTGTGGTCTTTACCTAGGCCAACGTTGTTACCAGCGTGGAATTTAGTACCACGTTGACGAACGATGATGTTACCTGCAAGAACAGATTCACCACCGAAACGCTTAACACCAAGACGTTTGCTTTCTGAATCGCGGCCGTTACGAGTAGAACCACCAGCTTTTTTGTGTGCCATTGTTAAACTCTCCTAATAGATTAAGCGTTGATACCAGTGATCTTCACTTCAGTGAACCACTGACGGTGACCCTGTTGCTTACGAGAGTGCTTACGACGACGGAACTTAACGACTTTAACTTTGTCGCCACGACCGTGTTGTACTACTTCAGCAACTACTTTACCGCCCTCTACTAGAGGAGCACCAACTTTGATGTCTTCACCGTTAGCAACAAGTAGAACTTTATCAAATTCAACAGTTGCACCAGTTTCAACGTCTAATTTCTCTAAACGAAGAGTTTGACCTTCGCTTACACGGTGTTGTTTACCACCAGATTGGAAAACAGCGTACATATTTTACTCCGCTTTTTCCGCACAGCCGTATGCATTTTGAGCATTAAGGGTGTGCGCTAAACTAATCATCAATAGGGCGCAGATTCTACAGAAGAGATGTCCCCATGACAAGCCATATTTTTAAAAAATTGGCGAAAAGCTAATCGCCAAACAAAAGTGCCGCGATCATGCCTTTTAACCATGTATTAATCAACGATTTTTAGTGTATTATTCGACAATTATATAGAACGAATAAGCCTTGTACGGGCTAACCTCAGCCGGAAATACAATGGATTTTAAAGCTATCCAAACGCTTACTGCCGAAGATATGGCAAAAGTGAATGAAACAATTCAAGCTCAACTCAATTCTGATGTCTCTTTAATCAACCAGCTTGGTTTTTACATCGTCAGTGGCGGTGGTAAGAGATTGCGTCCTTTGCTCGCAGTTTTATCTGCGCGCGCCCTAGGTTATCAAGGGAATGGTCACACGTTAGCAGCAGCATTTATTGAGTTTATCCACACTGCGACCCTACTTCATGATGATGTCGTGGACGAATCAGACATGCGCCGTGGTAAAGCAACCGCAAACGCTGCTTTCGGTAATGCAGCAAGCGTTTTGGTCGGTGATTTCATCTATACGCGCTCTTTTCAGATGATGACAGAGCTAGGATCCATGAAGATCCTTAAGCTAATGAGTGACTCTGTTAACGTGATCGCTGAAGGTGAAGTATTGCAGCTGATGAACTGTAATGATCCTGACACCACTGAAGAAAGCTACATGCAAGTCATCTACTCAAAGACGGCTCGTTTGTTTGAAGCTGCAACGCAAATTGGTGCCATCCTGACGGATTCACCAGACGAAGTCGAAGTGGCACTGCAGAACTACGGTAAATACCTTGGAACTGCCTTCCAATTGATCGATGACGTGATGGACTACACCTCTGATGGCGATGAGATGGGTAAAAATGTCGGGGATGACCTGGCTGAAGGGAAACCAACCCTGCCACTGCTTCACGCTATGCGCAATACGAGTCCAGAAAATGCGGCAATGATTCGTGAGGCCATCGAGAAATCCAACGGCATGGAACGTCTCGAAGAGATCTTAGCCGTCATGCATCAAGCCGGCTCTTTAGAGTACACTCAGAATAAGGCGTTAGAAGAAGCAGATAAAGCCATTGCTGAACTGAGCGTGCTTCCGGAGAGTGACTATAAAGAAGCGTTAGTATCGTTGGCTCATATGGCTGTCAAACGTTCTAAATAACGCCTCAGGTTGGTTTTACGACTCAACCGTTAAAGCCGCATAAAATCTTATAGAACTAAAAAAGGAAGAGTATCGATGCTCTTCCTTTTTAATTTTGTTTAAGCCGATGCTTTCAATAATACTTATCGCTGTCATTGTGCAATTGAGGATTCTCTTCTAACTCATCAAAGCTCAAGGCTAACTGTTGTTTCGTGCCCTGCGCTTCAAGAAGTACCGTTTCTGACTCGTTATCAATGATCAGAACACGCCCTACCCCATGCTGAGATTCCACTAACATGCCCTTTTTTAGTCGACATCCACGCATCTTACTTTCCTTTTCTATCGAGTGATTCAAGGATGCGTACGTGGTTAACGGGCAAAGGATCAAACTCCAAATGCAAAAAGCCAGCCTAATTGATAGGCTGGCTTTTAAATCATTCAGTCTAGGTCACTATATCATTAGTTACCGCTTCCCTCTATATATAAGAGAATACCGTGATGGTGACACTGCACACACCCAATTGAGTTGAGCATAGCCAATTGTTGTATGCAGGCAGATTGATCCGTTACTTCGCGAACTCAACACCGATTTCGATATCGCCTTTCAGCGTATCCAGCATACCATCAAGTGCAGCTTGTTCGAATGCGCTGATTTCACCGTATGGAAGCACTTCTTCCACACCGTCTTTACCCAGCTTCACTGGCTGTGCAAAGAATGGAGCGTGCTCACTACCGCCATCAACGTAAGCATATTCAACAACGCCTTCTTCACCTTGAAGAGCTTTCACAAGGGAAAGACCGAAACGACATGCCGCCTGACCCATTGATAGCGTAGCGCTACCGCCACCCGCTTTCGCTTCTACAACTTCAGTACCCGCATTTTGGATACGTTTTGTCAGTGCTGCGACTTCTTCATCAGAGAATTCCACACCTTCGATTTGTGAAAGTAGAGGAAGAATCGTAACGCCAGAGTGACCGCCAATGACTGGAACGCTAAGTTCTGTTGGGTTCTTACCTTTTAGCTCACCGACAAACGTTTCTGAACGGATAACATCAAGAGTCGTCACACCGAATAGCTTACGCTTATCGTAAACGCCGGCTTTCTTCAGTACTTCCGCAGCGATAGGCACGGTTGTGTTCACTGGGTTAGTGATAATACCAATGCACGCTGTTGGACAAACTTGAGCAATTTTTTCCGCTAGCGATTTCACAATACCTGCGTTTACGTTGAAAAGATCCGCACGATCCATGCCTGGCTTACGTGCAACACCTGCTGAGATAAGTACCACATCAGCACCCTCTAGTGCTGGTGTTGGATCCTCACCCGCGTATCCTTTGATCGATACAGGTGTTGGGATATGGCTAAGATCCGCAGCAACACCTGGGGTTACTGGAGCGATATCGTAAAGGGCAAGATCTGAGCCCGCTGGAAGATGATTCTTGAGTAGAAGTGCTAGGGCTTGACCAATACCACCCGCAGCACCAATAACGGCTACTTTCATCGGAATTCTCCTTGAGAGGTTATCTCTTATAAATGTTGTGTTACCCAAGCGAGTTCAAGCGGTCGCCATCGAGGAGCCAAATCTATACATCCTGACGTCGATGATTAACCAAGCATCTTGAGTTTGCTTGGGAATCGATGGGTGTTTTGTAAACAACTAAAAAGAAAAATATAGTAATTACAACTTTATTACAAACAATTAACGTTAGCTTTGCGACCTCACGCAACCCAAAATTAGCGTGCCACATAAAAGCGACTGATTATGCAGTATTTTTTCTTTTGCTACAAAGAGTTATGACAACAACACTTGTAAGTTTATTACGTGAGCAAGCTATCAAAAGGTGAGAAAAGGTATGCAATTCCGTTTGATCTTTACAGTGAGGCTGATAACAGTTTCTATTTAGACTTTGGCAGAGACTGAATATCTATGCGAGAATATGCACGTCATTAATACCAATCAAAAAAAGAAAGTACCCTAACTATGCGCAATTCAGAAAAACAAGATAACCTAGTCCGCGCTTTTAAAGCCCTATTAAAGGAAGAGCGTTTTGGCTCTCAAGGCGAAATTGTTGACGCTCTTAAACACGAAGGTTTTGAGAGTATTAACCAGTCAAAAGTATCACGTATGCTCACCAAATTTGGTGCAGTACGTACCCGTAATGCAAAAATGGAGATGGTCTATTGTCTTCCTGCTGAGCTGGGTGTACCTACGGTAAGCAGCTCGTTACGTGAATTAGTTCTAGACATTGATCATAACGCGGCGCTTGTCGTGATTCACACAGGCCCAGGTGCCGCTCAACTTATCGCGCGTCTGCTAGATTCTTTAGGCAAGTCTGAAGGAATCTTAGGTGTGGTTGCTGGTGACGATACGATCTTCATCACGCCAACATTGTCAGTGACAACAGAGCAGCTATTTAAATCTGTCTGCGAACTGTTTGAATACACAGGTTAACACCACAATACCATCCCCTTCATGGTGATATCCTTTCGGCACGTTTTTCATCTTATGAAAGCCGTGCCGTTTTTGTATTCCCCTACCACTCTCGGGCATTTATCTTTCCTTTAAACAACCAAAACTCGCGGTTATCTACGCTGAAAAGTAACGAAAAATCACTAATTATTCACATTATGCTGCCGAGCCAAAGTGATCTGTGTCACACCTCGCCAGATTCAGTTAACAACAATACAATCAACATAAAACACTGAAATTTATAAACTAAATTCCAATAATTATCCTAATTGTCTTCCAAAAGCCTTAGATCAAATCGCTATATGATTTTACAAGCGTATAATTCCCTGCGTTTTTTTTGATATTATTCAAATGCTTTTCAGATACATCGATTGAAGAGCTGCCGTTTTACTCAGGACGCTCACGTGAAAATGTTCCATCATTAGCGGAGCAATAATGAATATAAGGAAGGGAAATTCATGGCATTTAATAAACTTGTTAAAGCTGGAGCGATCGCTGCAGCCGTGATGGGCGCGGGTGCCGTTAACGCTCAGGAATTCATCACCATTGGCACTGGTTCAGTAACCGGCGTTTACTACCCAACAGGTGGTGCAATCTGTAAGCTCATCAACAAGGGCCGCAAGGAACACAATATTCGTTGTTCTGTAGAATCGACTGGCGGTTCAATCTACAACGTGAACACCATTCGCGCAAAAGAACTGGATTTCGGCATCGTTCAGTCTGACTGGCAGTACCACGGTTACCACGGTACCAGTAAATTCGAAGAGCAAGGGCCGTACCGCAAGCTTCGCGCCATGTTCTCTCTACACACAGAACCTTTCAACATCATTGCTCGCTCAGATGCAGGAATTGACAGTGTGCAAGATCTTGCTGACAAGCGTGTCAATATCGGTAACCCAGGTTCTGGTGACCGAGCAACCATGGGCGTTGTGATGGACGCGATGGGATGGACGACTGAAAGCTTTAAATTAGCAGCTGAGCTGAAAGGATCAGAACGTTCTCAAGCACTATGTGACAATAAAATTGATGCGTTTGTCTACGTTGTTGGTCATCCAAACGGTTCGATCAAAGAAGCCACAACATCATGTTCTGCGAAACTGGTATCAGCTTCAGGTGCTGAGATCGAAAAAATCGTTAAGAACAACCCATACTACGCGTTCAGCAACCTGCCTGCAGGGACTTACCGTGGTACCGAAGGCGACGTCAACAGCTTTGGTGTTGCGGCCACTATGGTGACAACGACTGATGTATCAGAAGACGTGGCTTATAATGTCGCAAAAGCGGTATTTGAAAACTTCGATACTTTCAAACGTCTACACCCAGCCTTTGCCAACTTGAAGAAAGAAGACATGGTACAAGCCGGTCTTTCTATTCCACTTCATCCAGGCGCAGAGAAATACTATAAAGAAGTCGGCCTTCTTAAGTAACGCTCACACATTTCTCACGATGCATGGTTCCTTTGAGCCAATCGCAGTGAATCATTTATCGTAAGAGACCAAGCTAACAGGGGGACCACCCTGTTAGCTTATTTGTTGTCGGTTTTCGCTTTGAGTCAATTGCCTCAGTCGCTGTTGCTCCACCTCTGTTTTAACACGATATAGCTTTACTCTGACAACACGCAGCAAACTGCCCACCTTTCGCTACACTGAAAGGGGCAATTGCGCTTTACACATCAATCGCGTCATAAAGTTGTTTTGACAAGCACGTTAATTAGGTGCCAGTTAGGCCTTGGGGTGGTCTGCTGTCATTTGCCAAATTAGTGGTTGTTCGATCGACTAAGCACTTGAAGACTAAGTACTTGAAGAATAAATACTTGAAGATTAAGTATTTGAAGACTGAGCGTTTGAAAAAGATACAGGATAGACTGGTCCATCAATAATAAGGAAAAGTACATGTCGACGAATACTACTCCGTCACAAGATGTGCAAGAAATGGTGGCACAAGCCGATACCGGTGCACGCAACCCATCAGGCATTCCGGGGAGAATTCTCTGGTTTGTTCCTCTGTGTTGGTCACTATTTCAGTTGTGGTATGCCTCACCACTGCCGTTTATTTTTAATTTTGGTGTATTAAATGACACTGAAGCACGAGCAATTCACTTAACGTTTGCAATCTTTCTTGCATTCACCGCTTATCCAGCCTTGAAAGGCTCACCAAGAGACCGTATTCCTGCGGTAGATTGGCTTTTAGCGTTAGCGGGAAGTTTCTCTGCGGGTTACATTTACCTTTTTTACACCGAGCTTGCAGGGCGTTCAGGCGCCCCAACCACATTTGATATCGTCATCGCCGTTATGGGTATGGTGCTGCTCTTGGAGGCCACTCGACGTGCGTTGGGTCCACCATTAATGGTCGTCGCAGCCGTATTCTTAACCTATACCTTTGCGGGCCCATACATGCCAGATGTGATCGCTCATAAAGGTGCAAGCTTGAATAAAGCCATGTCACACCTTTGGTTAACGACTGAAGGGGTATTTGGTGTTGCGCTAGGCGTATCGACTTCATTTGTCTTCTTGTTCGTACTCTTTGGTGCGATGCTCGAGCGTGCGGGTGCGGGAGCCTACTTCATTAAAGTGGCCTTCTCTTTACTTGGGCACATGAAAGGTGGTCCGGCAAAAGCGGCTGTTGTTGCTTCTGGTTTGTCAGGTCTTGTCTCAGGCTCGTCGATTGCGAACGTAGTAACCACAGGGACATTCACTATCCCACTGATGAAACGCGTCGGCTTCCCAGGCACCAAAGCGGGTGCGGTTGAAGTTGCGGCCTCAACCAATGGTCAGCTCACGCCACCTATCATGGGTGCTGCCGCTTTCCTAATGGTGGAATATGTCGGCATCTCATACGTTGAAGTCATTAAAGCGGCGCTTTTACCTGCGCTGATCTCGTACATCGCCCTGATCTACATTGTTCACCTGGAAGCGTGTAAAGCAGGCATGACGGGCTTACCACGCCGTCGTACTCCAACCATCGTCCAGAGCTTACTCTCCTTTACTGGCACCATCTTAGGGCTTTGCGTTCTGAGCGCGATCGTTTACTACGGTGTCGGTTGGACGAAAGACGCCTTTGGCGATGCGGCAACCCCTATCATGGCTGCGGTTCTTCTCATTGCTTACGTGGCGCTGGTGAAAGTATCAGCCAACCATCTTGAAGATGGCGAAATTCAAATTGATGAAAACCTAACCGAAGTTCCTGAGCCGGGACCAACCATCAAGTCTGGGCTTCATTACCTGTTGCCTATCGTGGTTCTTGTTTGGTGTTTGACGGTTGAACGTTTCTCTCCGGGTCTATCAGCATTCTGGGCAACGGTGTTTATGATCTTTATTCTGATCACGCAACGTCCTCTCATTGCACTGATGGCCAAAACCGGTGATGTTGCCGCTCAAGCGAAAGAAGGGTTTATCGACCTGGCTGAAAGTTTAGTATCCGGTGCACGCAACATGATCGGTATCGGTGTGGCGACAGCCGCTGCGGGTACGGTTGTGGGTGTGGTTACCCTAACTGGTATTGGTCTGGTGATGACGGATTTCGTTGAGTTTATCTCCGGCGGTAATCTGTTCTTGATCCTACTGTTTACTGCGATTATCAGCTTGATTCTGGGTATGGGTCTTCCAACCACCGCCAACTACATCGTAGTATCAACCCTGATGGCACCGGTTATTGTGACCCTAGGCGCTGAACATGGTTTGATCATCCCATTGATCGCAGTGCACTTGTTTGTGTTCTACTTCGGTATCCTCGCGGATGACACCCCTCCTGTTGGTCTGGCTGCGTTTGCTGCTGCCGCGATTGCAAAATCGGACCCGATCCGCACCGGTATCCAAGGCTTTACCTACGATATCCGTACTGCAATCCTGCCATTTATGTTTGTTTTCAATACTCAGTTACTCTTGATGGGCATTGATTCTTGGTGGCACTTAGCCCTCACCATCATCTCCTCGGTGATTGCAATGCTGATCTTCTCAGCAGCAACCCAAGGATGGTGGTTTACCCGTAACAAATGGTGGGAGACGGTGCTACTGCTCGTTCTGACTTTCTCGTTCTTCCGACCGGGTTTTTGGTGGGATATGTTATACCCAGCGAAAGTTCAATCACCGGGTGTTGAGATAGCGCAAATCACGGAAACGCTAAATATAGGACAATCATTAGAGCTCCGAGTCGGTGGTCAAAACTTGGAAGGCGATTACGTTGAAAAAACGGTTCGTCTGCCTTTCGAAGAGAGTGCAACCACCGCTGAAGAGCGCATCGCTTCTATGGGCTTAATCTTAAACCCAGTCGACGGCAAAATGATTGTCGACATGGTTGAGTTTGGCAGCCCAGCGGAAGCCTCTGGTGTTGACTTCGATTGGGAGATCAAGTGGGTCATCCAGAATGCAGAACGCCCAATGAAAGAGTGGGTGTTTGTTCCATGTCTAGTGATTCTATTTGCTATGGCTGCGAACCAAAGACGTCGTGCTCGCAAGGAACAGCTTAGCGCGTGATCGATACGGCCCTGATGACACATCAGGGTTGTCTCTAAGGCTTTAGTGGCGACTACGTCAGTCGCTGCTAAAGTTTCAGAATCAACGAAAAAACGGTGACACCACCGATTAAGTAGAGACAACGCTATGTACAAACAAATCCTTGTTCCTGTCGACCTCAATGACAAAGGCTTCTCTGATAAAGCGGTTGAGCTTGCTGTATGGCACGCGAAAACCAGTAATGCGGAAGT
Source organism: bacterium sp. HQB-39 (assembly GCA_043422575.1). Lineage (GTDB taxonomy): Bacteria > Pseudomonadota > Gammaproteobacteria > Enterobacterales > Vibrionaceae > Vibrio. Next base: position 255,541 of record JBHOHG010000003.1, read on the forward strand.
CCACCTCCTCAACGTGCTGCCAGGCATTCACATGTCGATGGTCGCTAGCTACTTTCCCAAAGATGCCGCTTTGCAAATGAAACAAGACGTCAAAGCACAACTGAGTGCGTTTGCCGCCACTCATATTGATGAGGAAGTGGTTTATAAGACCCACGTTGCAGAGGGGAAACCTTCACGCACCATATTAGATTATGCCGAACGCCTTGGCGCTGATTTGATCATTATGCCAAGCCATAAACGCTCGAAACTCGATAAGGTGATGTTAGGCTCTGTGGCCAGCAAGGTTGTACAAAGTTCCCCAATTAATGTGTTGGTGGTGAAGCCGCAAGGCTAACGGCATGACTCATTGCTTGATCGAAAGAGCCGACAACTGTCGGCTCTTTTTGTATACCCTAATCAACGCGTCGCTACCCATCTAAACGATTTAACGCCTCTCCACGCCAAAATGCATTAATGTTGTTGATCATCATCTCGCATAAGGTTTCAATCGCGGAATCACTACCCCAAGCGACATGTGGGGTTAACAGTAAATTAGGCAGTGCCATGTTGGCAATCAATGGGTTGCTCTTATCAGCAGGCTCTTGTGTAAAGACATCCACACCAGCTGCGGCAATGTCTCCTGACTTTAACGCCTCAACCAGAGCACTTTCGTCCACCAATCCTCCGCGCCCCGTATTAATCAATACACTGTGAGCCGGCATTAAAGCCAGTTCTTTCGCCGCGATCAGATTTTCAGTTTCCGCATTCAAAGGGCAATGTAATGTAATGGCATCAGCTTGTTGCAGTACCGTTTCAAAAGGAACAAACCCTTCTCGGCATGATGTGGCACCTTTTCGTTCTGCTTGCAAAACGGTCATACCAACGGCTGTCGCCAATTCCGCTGTCGCGCGTCCTAACGCACCCGAACCAATCACTCCCAATGTACTCCCCGCCACATCACCAATAGAATGCGTGAAAAAGCAGAACTGCTTTTTATTCTGCCACTCCCCTTTCGCGATATCTTGATGATAGCCAAACAGGTTCCGTTTCAAGGCAAACAACATCGCCACTACGTGTTCAGGCACCGAGCGAGTGGCGTAACCTCGCACATTGGCTACCGCAATCTCATTCGCTGAGCAATATTCAATATCGACATTGTTAAACCCCGTTGCAGCAATCGCCACCATTTTCAGTTGAGGCAACTGGGAGAGTAGACGTGCATCCAAGACCACTTTGTTCGTGATCACGACATCAGCACCATTGAGACGCTCTTGCACTTGCTCCGGCTTCGTCGATGCATACTCGTGCCATTGATGAGGAAAGTCTGGGCGAGGCACAGTAATGTGCTCAGGAATGGTCTCTCGATCGAGGAAGACGATCTTAGGCAGTGACATATTTTCTCCTTATGCTCCGCCCAACTCCATCAGCCGCGCGGGGATAACCTTAACTTGAGGTTAACTGTGAATAGCAAGGCAATGTACTTGCTGGTTGGAAATAGTCCAAGACTTGAGGTGTCGCTTCAAGATAAAAGTCACAAGGCACGACCAAAGTATTCAATGCTTGTGTCACGGGATGATAAAAGCTCAGCTCCGCAGCATGCAATGCCAGTCTTGGTGAAAAGTGAAACGCCTCTCCCTCCGAATAAAACTCATCGCCGACAATGGGATAACCTAAAGCCTGCATGTGGACGCGGAGTTGATGCGATCGCCCAGTAATTGGAAAGAGTCGAACAATGGTTGTTTGCGCTCCGCAAGCATGAGTTTCATGCTTTGCGATTTGGTAATGGGTTTGCGACGGCTTTCCCTCTTCAAAGCAGACTTTTTGACGAGGTCGGTTTGGCCAATCACAAATCAAGGGGAGATCCACCACCCCCTCGGATGGCTCAACATGCCCCCACACTCGGGCGTAATACACCTTATGCGTCAATCGATACTGAAATTGCTTCTTTAACGCGCTTTCGGCAGGCTTATTCTTTGCCAGCAACATCAGCCCTGATGTCGACATATCGAGACGGTGCACGACTTGGATATCTGGGTACTCGGCATGCAAGCGGCTCCACATGCTATCGTGGTGCTCAGGCAAACGACCAGGAACCGATAACAATTCAGGTGGCTTATTGACCGCGAGCAGATCGTCATCTTCAAAAATAATCTCAATCCAAGGGTCTGTAGGAGGGTTGTATTCATGCATCGCCATAGCGCCTGTTCAATCTATTTCAAAATTGTAGGCGGGCAGTATACCCAAGTCACCTCGAGATGCTAGGTTCAGCGAGAACGGCTTGGTTTGAGAGACCAGATACACAAACGGCTCCAAAAGAAGCCGTTTGATGAACGAATATACACGTAAGGGGAGTCAGACTTAATCAGTTATGGCTAACCACGATCAAACGTAGTGAATCAAGCTGAACCTGCGCTTTGGCAATATAGCCCGTTAGCTCTTTGATCTGCGCATCGATAGCATCAATTTCTTCATCTCGAATGTTCGGGTTCACGGCTTTCAGTGCCTGTAGACGCTCAAGCTCTGAATTCAAGCTGGTTTGCATATCTTGCTGCGCTTGCTGACGCACCTGCTCCACTTGAGCCTCAACCAAACCCTCACCCGCTTCAATCAAACGGTGCACATCTTTCTGCACTGATGTCACCAACTTGCTCGCAAGGTGACGGTTAACAGGGCTAAGCTGACGGTTAAAACCTTCGAACTCCACTTGCTCAGAAAGATCGTTACCACGACCATCCATCATCAAACGGATCGGCGTCTTCGGTAAGAATCGAGTAATACCGCTGCGTTTTGGCGCTTGCGCATCAACGGTGTAGACCAACTCAAGAAGGATGGTGCCCACAGGCAACGCTTTGTTCTTCAGCAAAGAAACGGCTGAAGTTCCCACCCCTTCGCTCATCAACAAGTCAATACCACCTTGGATCATTGGGTGTTCCCAACTGATGAAGTTCATGTCTTCGCGAGATAATGCAGTATCACGATCAAAGGTGATGGTTGCGCCTTCATAAGGTAAGCCCGGATAGCTTGGCACCATCATATGCTCAGAAGGCGTCACGACAAGCGCATTTTCACCCTTGTCATCTTGGTTAAGACCTATGGTATCGAAGAGACTCAACGCGAACGTAACAAGGTTGGTATCGCCGTCTGTTGCCGCAATCTTCTCGACGATCTGTTGTGCTTTATCGCCTCCATTTGAGTGCATTTCAAGTAGGCGGTCGCGACCTTGTTCAAGCTGAGACTTCAGCTCTTTATTCATTTTCGCAGACGCTTCAATCACCTCTTCAAGCTGTTCGATATCCCCAGAAGCCAACATTTCAATCAGGCTATCCGAGTATTGATCATACACAGAGCGCCCCGTTGGACAGGTCTCAGCAAATGCGTTCAAGCCTTCATCAAACCAACGTGCCAAAATCGCTTGTGACGTGCCTTTCAGATACGGCACGTGGATATCGATATCACGATTTTGACCAATACGATCGAGACGACCGATACGCTGCTCTAGCAAGTCAGGGTTAAACGGCAGATCAAACATCACTAATTGGTTGGCAAATTGGAAGTTACGACCTTCAGAACCAATTTCACTACAGATCAACACCTGAGCGCCGCCCTCTTCTTGAGCAAAGTAAGCTGCGGCTTTATCGCGCTCTATAATCGACATGCCTTCATGGAAAACCGTCGCTCGGATGCCTTCTCGCTCACGCAACGCTTGCTCAAGTTGCAATGCGGTACTGGCACGAGACGCAATCACCAAGACTTTATCGCCGCGCTTCTCTTTCACTTTTTCAAGTAACCAGTTCACACGAGAATCAAATTGCCACCAGCTTGAATCTTCCCCTTCAAATTCTTGGAAGATCTCTTCTGGGTACAAGTTTTTCATTGCACGCGCTTCTGGTGACATCTTGCCACCAATCATCCCAGCAACACGCATCGAGGTAGTGTACTGCTGTGGAATATCCATCGGCAGTAGGTGAACATTACGCTTAGGGAATCCTTGAATCGCCGCACGGGTATTACGGAACAAGACGCGTCCAGTACCGTGACGGTCCATCAAGTTATCGATCAACTCTTGACGTGCATTCGCTTTCGCGTCCTCTTCTGTATCGCTTTCTATGATGCGGAAGAGAGGCTCAACATCCTGCTCCGAAAGCAGTTCTGTGATTTGGTTTTTGGCCTCGTTTGACAGCAACTCTCCAGAGAACAGTGCGGTAATGGCATCCGCAACGGGAGCATACTGCTCCTCTTCTTCAACGAACGCCTCGTAATCAAAGAAACGATCCGCATCGAGAAGGCGAAGGCGAGCAAAGTGGCTTTCACGCCCCAGTTGCTCTGGTGTCGCAGTCAACAAAAGCACGCCTGGTGTACACTCAGCCAGACCTTCTACAACTTGGTATTCACGACTTGGCTTATCTTGGCTCCACTCAAGGTGATGCGCTTCATCCACGACCAGAAGATCCCACTCACCTTCCAGTGCTTGCTCAAAGCGCTTACGGCTCTTACGCAAGAAATCCAGTGAACACAGCACGTATTGCTGGGTATCAAACGGGTTTTCCGCTTCGGCAAACGCTTCAACGCAACGTTCTTCATCGAAAATAGAGAAATGCAGGTTGAAACGACGCATCATTTCGACCAACCATTGATGTTGTAAGGTTTCAGGAACGACAATCAGGATACGCTCAGCTCGACCAGCCAGAACTTGCTGATGGATGATCATGCCAGCTTCGATGGTTTTCCCCAAACCCACTTCATCGGCCAATAGAACACGCGGAGCATGACGACGACCAACTTCATGAGCAATGTACAGCTGATGCGGGATCAAGCCGGCACGCATACCACATAAGCCACGCATTGGGCTCTTATGTTGTTCAAACTGGTTTTTTAGAGCGCGGTAACGCAACACGAAATTATCCATACGGTCAATTTGACCTGCATACAACTTGTCTTGCGGCTTATTAAAGCGAATCTGATTACTCAAGAAAATCTCACGTAATACAACCCCGGCTTCTTCGGTGTCTTCACGGGTGCCGACGTAAGTGAATAACCCTTGCTCTTCAATCACCTCTTCAACCGCTAGCGTCCAGCCTTCTTGGCACTCGACAACATCACCAACATTAAAACTTACTCGGGTCACAGGCGCATCATTGCTTGCATACACACGGTTTTCTTCAGATGCCGCAAACATCAAGGTCACTGTGCGGGCATCAATTGCCACTACAGTGCCCAAACCTAAATCGCTTTCTGTATCGCTGATCCAGCGTTGCCCCAAAGCAAATGTCATAAGTTGACTACCTCGTCGTTAGAATATGGGTTAGGTGGTGCTACCCAGCGCGCGTTTTCCACCAAAAGATGGCAACGCCATTGCTCATGCACTGGGTATATTTTAGTTGTTCTTTTTTCTTCTGCTAACTTCCAAAAAATCACGCGGCAAAACATAAAACAGCTCGCGATCTTGGTGCAGAAAAAGGTCGCTAATCTTACTCGAAGCCGTGATTGAGGTCACGTCGAAAACCATGCTATCAGGGCTTTTTTTTGAGAATCCGGATCTGACATCAAACTGTAAAAATCTCATGGCAATGCTTGGTCTATGAGCACTGCACTCTTCGTATACTAAAATTAAGGGGATACCCATTTTTAACGTACACGATTAGGTTCAACACGAGTTTGCAGGTCGGCGACAGCAAGCTGTACATGAGAGACCAACGCCACCTTGCTCGTCACCTGCAAGCAGCAACCAATAACGACGATTATTGGTTAACAAGCCAAGCAAACCGCATTGGCGGTAAGGAGACGCTTATGGGCGATACTGATCGGAAACTTTTTGTACTGGATACCAATATCCTGCTGCATGAACCTCACGCCATCTACTCTTTCCAAGAGCATGATCTTGTGATCCCAATGACGGTTCTCGAAGAGCTCGACAGAATCAAAGACAGCAAGCGAGACATTGCCCGCGACGCCAGAGTTGCCATTCGAGCATTAGAGAACCTCTTTAAAGACGCGACACCCGATAACATCACCGACGGTATTCCCGTCAATGCTTCACAGCCCGACTGCGGCACGATTTCAATTTTGGCGGATTTCGAGCTGCAAGGCAGCATCACAGCCTTTGCTGATAAAGAAGGCGATAACCGCATTCTCAATGCTGTGCTCCATTTACAAAATAAACGCGCGCCAAGAGAAGTGGTTCTGGTCACAAAAGACATTAACATGCGCCTTCGTGCGAAAGGCGCTGGTGTTCGCTTCGTAGAAGACTATCGCAGCGATCAATTGATCGATGATATTCGCTACCTCACTAAGGGGTTTCAACAGCATTCAGGGGTGTTTTGGAACAACATCGATAATGTGGAGAGCAAAGTCATTGGCACCAAAACGTTGCACACCTTAGATATTGCGCCATTTGAACCGACTTTCATCAACCAATACATCATCGATGAAGAAAGCGATTTCGCGGCTCGCGTGGAAACCATAGAAGGGAGCAATATCACTCTAAAAGATCTCAGCCGAGAAAGGATGATGAATCGCCGCGCTTGGGATATCACGCCGAAAAATATCTATCAAGGCATGGCGCTGGATGCGCTGCTTGATCCTGACATCGACTTGGTGATCCTCACAGGAGCCGCTGGGAGTGGTAAAACTTTACTGGCTATGGCGGCGGCGTTAGAACAAACCATAGAGCATAAACAATTTGATAAGATCATCGTCACCCGAAATACCCCTGACATCGGCGAGTCGATCGGTTTCTTACCGGGGACAGAAGAAGAAAAAATGATGCCGTGGCTCGCCGCGATTACGGATACCCTTGAAGCTCTACATCAACATGATCACTGTACGGAGGGGTCACTGAAATACATCTGCGACAAAGCCAATATTCAATTTAAGTCGATCAACTTTATGCGTGGTCGTTCGATTCAAAACGCATTTGTATTACTCGATGAATGCCAAAATCTGACCGCTTCTCAAATCAAAACCATCATCACTCGATGTGGCGAAGGCACCAAGATCGTCTGTTCAGGCAACTTAGCGCAAATTGACTCCCACTATCTCACTCCTGTCACTTCGGGGCTGACTTATATGGTGGAACGTTTTAAAAACTTTGAAGGCAGCGCCAACATCCATCTTAATGGCGTAGTTCGCAGCCGCTTAGCTGAGTTTGCTGAGGAAAACCTTTAAGCGCCGGATCAAGCCGACCGCTTGAGGGCTGAGGCTGGGATCATACAGAAACAAAAAGCGCTTCGTCTAAGAAGCGCTTTTCGTCAATGGAGCATCATGCTACCGGCCTATTCCGTACCGCCAACAGTGATAGAATCAAGCTTCAAGGTTGGCTGGCCCACCCCCACTGGCAAGCTTTGGCCTGCTTTACCACAGACACCGACGCCCTTATCAATGCTCAAATCATTACCGACCATAGAGACTTGCTGCATCGCTTCAATGCCCGCACCGATTAAGGTAGCCCCTTTCACAGGTCGAGTAATTTTACCATTTTCAATCAGGTACGCTTCCGACGTTGAGAACACAAATTTACCTGACGTGATGTCCACTTGCCCACCACCAAAGTTCGGTGCATACAGCCCTTTTTCTACCGTAGCGATGATCTCTTCTGGAGTATGCTCGCCCGGTAACATGTAGGTGTTGGTCATGCGTGGCATAGGTAAGTGTGCGTAGGACTCACGACGACCGTTACCCGTTGGGTTCACCCCCATCAAACGCGCATTAAGCTTATCTTGCATATAGCCTTTCAAAACGCCATTTTCAATCAGAGTATTGTATTGACCATTCACCCCTTCATCGTCGACGTTTAGAGAGCCACGGAGATCTTTTAGCGTGCCATCATCAACAATGGTACACAGCGACGAGGTCACTTGATCGCCTACTTTACCGCTGAATACAGAGGATTCTTTACGGTTAAAATCACCTTCTAAACCATGACCTACCGCTTCATGTAAAAGAACGCCCGGCCAACCAGAACCCAGTACGACCGGCATTTGACCTGCTGGCGCAGCATCCGCTTCAAGGTTAACCAACGCCATACGAATCGCTTCATCAGCAAACTGGTATGCTCGCTGCGTTCCTTCATCATCACCTAAGAAGAAGTTGTAATCATAACGACCACCGCCACCAGCACCACCGCGCTCACGGCGATCGCCTTTTTCAGCCAACACGCTGATCGATAGACGCACCAATGGACGGATATCCCCTGCGTAAGTGCCATCAGTGGCTGCAACAAGCATCTGTTCATGAACACCGCTTAAGCTGATGCTGACCTCTTTAATAAGAGGCTCTTTAGTACGAATGTAAGCATCCAGTGATTTCAACAGCTCCGTTTTCTGTTGTTTCTCCCAGCATGCCAGTGGGTTAACCGCTTGATAATAGGCTTGGTTATCACTGCGTTTGAATGCTTGCACTTGCGCATTTTGACCTTGCTGAGCAATACCACGAGCTGCAATTGCGCTCTGCTTTAATCCATCAAGCTGAATCTGGTCTGAGTATGCAAAACCGGTTTTCTCACCCGTAACGGCGCGCACACCGACACCGCAATCAATGTTGAAGGAGCCATCTTTAATAATGCTGTCTTCCAATACGAGAGACTCATGCCAGCTCGACTGAAAATAAATATCGGCATAGTCGATTTGACGCGTTGCAATACTTTCCAGCGTTGTCGCAATATCTTGCTCCGTTAGACCGCCAGGTGCTAGCAATGCCTCTTCAATTTGGTTAATGCTCATGATGGGCTCTTTTCTTTGTTTAATGTATGAATAAATCGATTATGCTGCGCCAACGGCATCGCATTGTTAAGGCGTCGATTATAGGTAATATCAAGATCGGCGAACAGCAAATCCGGTGTCTGTTCCAGTTGCGCGACCACTTCTCCCCATGGTGAGATCACCATCGAGTGCCCCCAAGTTTCACGACCGCAAGGGTGAACTCCCCCTTGATTCGAAGCCAGTATCCAACATTGGGTTTCAATCGCGCGCGCGGTCAATAGCGTCTGCCAGTGCGCTTTGCCCGTCACCGCAGTAAAGGCGGCCGGCACGAGCATAATATCAGCTCCCGCTTCACGTAAGACTTGGTAAAGTGCTGGGAAACGCAAATCGTAGCAGATGCTCAGCCCCAATTTCCCTGCCACCGAATCGACAACGACCGTCTCACTCCCTGGGGTAAACGTGTCTGACTCACGATATTGCTGATGTCCATCGGCAACATCCACATCAAACATATGCAGTTTGTCATAGTGAGCAAGGCGTTGGCCATCTGGGCCGAACACGACCGTCGTGGTTGTTACTCCGGATTCGGTTCTGATCGGCATGCTACCAATCACCAAAGTCACGGCTAAGTCAGCGGCAAGCTGGGCAAATTTTTGTTGGTACTCCCCTTCCCCTAACACTTCGGCAATCCGGTGATAGTCTTGGGTGGTGCCAAACACCAACGTATTCTCAGGGGTCAGTACCAAGCGAGCCCCAAACTTTGCAGCTTTAGCGCACTCTTGAGCTATATATTGGTAATTTGACTCGGGATCTGACCCCGATGTCATTTGAATAATCGCAACTCTGGTCATCAAGTACTCCTTACTATTTGACCTTACTACGCATCTCTTCTGGTAAGGTGAATTCACCGCGACTGCGCGAAATTTCTTTCACTTCTGGATCGTCTAATGGGCCTTTCACTTGGTAATTTACTTCTGTGAAAACTTCGACCACAGGGGAAATCACCGTGGAAATTGCTAATACATAAATCGCGGCTTGTGGCGCCACCGCAAACGCTGTCAAAGTCGGTAACCCTGACGTGATATCTGGGACAAATGATACTTCGGCATCCACGGTTCGTGTATTCAGATCCGCCAAGCCTTTAATTTCCATGTAACCCGCAAGTGCATCCATCGCAATATCATTGGTAATAAAAATACCTTTGCGAATATCGCCCGAGCCCGTAATGGAGTTGAACGCCATCCCCTCATCGAATACATCACTAAAGTCGAGCTGCATCTTACGGATGATGGAATCTAAGCTAAACAAACCCAACAAACGTGCGGCCCCTGAGACGTCGGAAACAATGCCTTTGCCAAACTCCGTTTTCACCGTCCCAGAGAGACTATCGACTTGCATTGACCAAGGAGAGCCATGCCACTCTGCACTCGCACTTAACTTAAACGGTGCTTTTTGAATGCCCGATGTAATACCGAAGCGCTCCATAAGATCACTGTTGTTCTCGCCCGCCACAAAGACCTTCAAGAACGAATGGCTTTCGTCTGACGTCAAACGCCACCAGCCACTCATTTCCACTTGGTTTGTGCCACTACGCATGGTGATTTTCTTCCATGCCAGTTTGTCATCTTGACGCTGAACGTCGGCCGTAAGGTGGCCAATTTTGTACCCTTGCAGCCAAAAGTCATCAATGTTCAACGTTAAGTTTGGCATCGCATCATGAAAATGACGATCTTGCGGAGAAATCAACGGGGTATTGTCATTCTCTTCAGCGGATAACGCCCCTTCATCCTTCGCTTGATTGTCCAGAGCAGGAACATAGATCTGCAAACGATCCAATGACACCGACAAATCGTAAGGCTGTAAGTAGCTCGCCTGCCCTTCGGCTTCTTGACTCTCAAGATCGATTCGCCAATTCAAATTCTTCTTACGCGCCAGCATCTTCACATCATGCAATAAGATCGCTTCAGGCAACTCAAGTGTCTCTGCTTCTAAACGAATGCGAGTTGGGATCGGGATCTCTGGCATCGAACTTGGCTCGTTCTTTGACGAGTGCCCAGAATCAGGTGGCAACAACACGTCCAACCAATCTTCCAAAACAAAACGCTTAGTGCGTATCGTGGCATTATGTCCAACGACCGGACTGATTTTGAAGCCGCCGCTACCCAACACCAAATTGGTCGCCGTCAGAACGGGGATATCCCCTGAGATATCAATCTCAGTTTGATATTTGGCGTTCGGCACTTGCAAACGCGCCGTGATCGCCTCTTGGTTTCCTGAGGCCTGTAAACGCGCCCTTCCTGCATCACCTTGAGATTTAGCCAATGGATAAGGGTAACGACTTCCAACAAACTTCAGTTCCGTATCGAGGTCCAATTGGTAAGTGAAACCGACGTCATTCAGCTGAAGATCCACTTCCATCAGCCAAGGCACATGACCATCTAGTGGATCGATCCAGTGATCGCCTACATAGGGAGCTAAAGGATCGACATCCCAGTCGCCGACGACATGAATACCCACATGGTAAGCACCTGCATCTGCGGCTTCACCGTTAAAATCTAAGGAAATGTCTTGATCCAGCAGTTTTGCTGAGAGTCCCGATGCTGAAATGACATCGTTATCAAAATAGACTCGCCCACCGACGTTATTGAGCGTCATGGCAGGGGTCTCAATATTGACCGTGTTGCCTTTTAAATCAGCATAGCCCCAAGCTCTTGGATCAATATCCACATCGAATGGAATTTTTAGTTTAAAAGAAGACTTCACAGGGCCTGATACTTGAAGCGTCGTTAATGCCGCACCCACGGTATCCACCAATGGCGTCGCCATCATATAATCACGAACCGCTTTACCGCTGCCGCTGGCCGTCGCTTCAATTTCGATATGACCATCTTCAACCAGCTCAGGAATACGCCCTGAAATACGACGTGCACGAACCCCATTCAACTTGGCGGACTTCGACTCCAAATACATAGCGTCGTTTTCAAACAACAAATCCAATTGCAAGTCTGTGATGGTTGGCCAAGCGGTATCGAACGCAAACTTACCGTCTTGCAGTTGCACCCAAGCTTGGAATACCCCTTCTCGGTTAGGATAAGGGAAAGTGTCCAGCTCGCCATACCAAACTAATTTTGCCGTATTGACACGACCACCCTGAATGGCTGACGAGAGATAATCCGTCAGATCTTGACCCAATGCTAATGTCGGCAAATAACGCCACGTTTGCCCTGCGTTATAGGCATCCGCTTCCGCGTAGAAGGAGAGGAAAGGACTACCTTGATTGGGGAAGTCTAGGCGAAAGGCGCCTAATACTTGCAGATCAGGAGTTGCGGCGGTCACTTTATCAGACCACAAACGCCAACCTTGATCATCGCGCTCCCAAACAATATCCACATGGCCTTGCTTAATATTCAGCGGAGCTTGAAACACGTCTCCATAGGGAAACACATCATCAATGACATCAATACTCAGTTTCGCTTGAGTTGGGTTACCGTGCAAACGCGCTTCAACTTGACTTACACCCGGCAGTAACTCCCACTGCTCTATTGCCAAATCAGAAACTTTAGCTGAGTATTTTAAGCCGTCCACATCCATGGCTGTCATCGAAACGCGGATATCTTCCACACGCCCATTAGGTTGAAGCTTTGAGAGCGTGTCGTTTAAGGATTTAGAATCAGGCACCATTTGTGCCAAAGGGCGTATTGCTTTCAAATCCAACTGAGAAAGGTTTAATTGCCACTGTTTATCGCGCTGCCAATCGAAAGCAATGTCCATATCTGGCCATTGTGTATCGTCAGTACGCAAATTCAGTGAGTGGCCACTCACCATCCAGCCATCCGTTTGAGGCTCTAAGCGAAACACCCCTGATTCTAATAACAATTCGTGCTGTTGCTGCTCTTTTTGCCACACCAGTTGAGACGGTTGTACTTCCACTAATGCATAGTCTGGCTCGCTTCGTTTTAAAGTTAGCCAAGTATTCAGACTGACAGAACCAGATTGAATACCACTTTCCTCACGCATAAACTGCGTCAGCCAAGGAGTCACAGAGACGTCTTGCGCGCTGAGGTAGAACTCTCCAGATATGTCGCTTAATGAGCCATGATCCACAAAGTTTGCACTCACTAACAAAGCGTTCAGGCTCGTCTCCGCAATCGTCACTGTCCCTTGAGCAAGGTGTTGTTCACCTCGGTTACTCCAGCGTAACTGCTCAATATCCAGACGTCGTGACTCTCCTGATACCGATTGATACCAAATATTTGAATCCGCTAGGGAGAAATCTTCAAGTTGACGTAATAGTAAACTGTCTAATTGATCTAACAGCTCTCTATCGCTGCTGTCTTGAGGGGAGGAAGAGGTTTCAGACTCTGGCTGCTTTAAAGCAAACAGGTCGATAGAGCGCAGATCCAGCGCCAGACTTTCTAGGTTTAAATCGGCCACCACGGGTTGCAGTGTTTTAAACGACTGCAACAAGTCAAACTGGATATGAATTTGCTCCACTTCCAGTTTGACATCAGGATGCTTCGGTAAGTGAACCTCAAGGGCACTGACCGATAAAGAGGGATGGTTGTTGCGCCAAGTACCTGTCACATCACCAATCGAAATATCAAAGCCAGTGCCTTGTTGCAACCAAGCATTGATCTCCTGCTTAAACTGATTCATGTGTGGCAACGTCAAACGTAATGACGTCACCAGCACCGCAAGCAGTAGCAGTAAAATCGCCAGCGTCCAAGCCAGCGTTTGTCCGATTCGAGACAGCATCTTACTCACAACCAACCCATTACATCATTACCACATCAAACTGTTCTTGAACATAAAGTGGCTCGGCATGAATCTTCACCTGCTTACCAATGAAAACTTCCAGTTCTGCCAAAGCGTGAGACTCGTCGCCTTGCAAACTTTCCGCAACACGAGGAGAGGCATAGACCACAAAATTATCCACATCGTACGCACGATTGACTCGCGTGATTTCACGAAGAATTTCATAGCACACGGTCTCGACCGTTTTCACACTGCCGCGACCTTCACATGTTGGGCATGTCGAGCACAGCACATGTTCAATACTCTCTCGCGTGCGCTTACGCGTCATTTCAACTAAGCCTAATTGCGTGAAGCCGTTGATATTGGTTTTTACGCGATCTTTGCTAAGAGCAAGATCCAGTGAAGAAAGCACACGTTTACGGTGATCTTCTGAGGCCATATCAATGAAATCGATAATGATGATGCCGCCCAGATTACGTAAACGAAGTTGACGAGCTATCGCCTGAGTTGCTTCAATATTGGTATTGAAAATGGTCTCTTCAAGATTACGTCGACCAACAAAAGCTCCCGTGTTGATATCCACGGTGGTCATCGCTTCCGTTTGATCAATGATCAAGTAGCCACCCGACTTCAACTCAACTTTACGATCCAAAGAGCGTTGCACTTCATTCTCAGTATCGTACATATCGAAGATCGGCTTATCGCCTTCGTACAGTTCAAGCTTCTTGGTTAATTCAGGCACATACTCAGAGGTAAATTCTTTGAGGTGCTCATACTCAAGGCGAGAGTCCACCAGAATTTTATCCAGCTCAGTGCCGACAAAGTCACGTAGGATACGCTGTGCGAGACCAAGTTCACCGTACAATGTTGAGCGGGTTTTGTACTTGGTTCTACGCTCAACCACTTTGGTCCACAAACGCTTCAAAAATGCCGCGTCTTGCGAGAGCTCTTTTTCGTCCGCTCCTTCTGCAGCAGTACGAATAATGAAGCCGCCATCTTCATCGCAATATTTCGCGACGACTTTCTTCAAGCGGTGACGCTCAGATTCACTTTCGATTCGCTGAGACACCCCCACGTGGCTAGCTCCAGGCATGAACACTAAGTAGCGCGAAGGTAATGTGATATCCGTGGTTAGGCGCGCACCTTTTGTGCCAAGTGGGTCTTTCACCACTTGTACGACGATGTCTTGCCCTTGACGAACTAACTCAGAAATATCACGAACTTGAAACTGTTGTTTCTCGTTTTCAGACACACACTCAGTATGAGGAACAATATCAGAGGCGTGCAAAAACGCGGCTTTGTCTAAACCTATATCGACAAAAGCGGCTTGCATTCCCGGTAAAACTCGACTGACTTTACCTTTATAAATATTGCCCACAATCCCCCGACGTGATTCACGCTCGATGTGGACTTCTTGTAAAACGCCACCTTCAATCATAGCGACGCGAGTTTCACTCGGCGTCACGTTCAGCAACAACTCTGCACTCATGTGCGCACCTCAATATTTTTAAAATTATATAAATTCGTGCAAGAGCTGGTCAGTTTCAAACAGAGGTAAGCCGACGACGGCATGATAACTGCCTTCAATGCGGGTCACGAAACGCCCGCCCAATCCTTGAATTCCATAACTGCCAGCTTTATCGCAAGGTTCACCCGACTGCCAATATTGTTCTATTTCTTCTTCTGACAAGGGTTTGAACCACACATCTGTCGTGACAATGACAGATGATTGTTTTTGTTTATTCACCACTGACACGGCGGTCATCACTTGATGTTGACGTCCCGCAAGGCTTAATAACATTCGCTTGGCATCATCCAGATCGTGTGGCTTTTCTAACACTTGCTCGTCACAAACCACCACGGTATCTGAACCCAACACAACCAGATCCGCGTCTTGCGCATACTCAGCTTTTTGCTGTGCCAACATCAGGCCAGCTTGCGCTTTCTCTGTGGCCAAGCGTTTAACATAATCAGCAGGGCTTTCGTCTGAACGTTTGACTTCTTCAATCGCGGGTACCAATACAGAAAAAGTATGGCCCAATTGAGCCAAAAGCTCTTTGCGCCTTGGCGAACCTGACGCCAAGATCAAAAATTTTTCTTGAGACACATCACTACCTTACATGCCAATGACGACGAATACGGCGCATGAGCAAGAACATCCACGGCCATAAAATACAGTTAATCAATGCCGACCACAGTGAGAGCGGGTTAAATACCACATCTTGTACAAGATACTCACCACAGAAAATCAGCACTTCCAACAGCACGGTCAATGCCGCAATGAGAATGGCTTGCTGCCACAGTGCCATATTACGGATCACAAGAAAGTTCAACGCGACCAAATACATCACAATCGACATCATCATGCCGCGAATGCCTAAAGTTGAACCAATCAAGAGATCCCACATTAAGCCGAGTACGAAAGCCGTTCCAACACTGACTCGGTGAGGCAGCGCTAACACCCAGTAGCACGTCACAAGAAATAACCATGCTGGACGGAATAAATCCAATACGCCGGGCCAAGGAATGGTTTGCAGCACTAAAGCGACAAAGAACGTTAACGCAATGGCGAGCTTACTTTTTAATACATTATTGGCCATCAACCACCTCTTCACTGCGGGTCGATTGCAGCACTTTGTCTTGGCGATCTTGGTTCGGCCAGATCAGCAAGAGATAACGTAAACGGTCAAATTCCACGACAGGTTCTGCTTTGATCGTCGCGAACTCTCGTCTTGGATCATGATCAACAACACTGACATGACCGACAGGATACCCTTCAGGGTAAATTCCCCCTAGCCCCGAAGTCACTAAGAGATCCCCTTCCACAATATCGGTACTGGTCGGAATGTGCTCCAACTGGATCTCATCGATTTCCCCGTTGCCAGACGCAATCACTCGAATGTCATTGCGGATCACTTGAACTGGAATCGCATTTTTCGCATCCGTCAGCAATAGAACTCGGCTATTGTGCGCCGCGACAAAAGTCACCTGCCCCACAATTCCCTTTTCATTGATCACGGGCTGCCCTTCATAGACACCGTCAATGTACCCTTTGTCGATCACCACTTGGTGTCGATATGGCGAGGTATCCACCGCCATCACTTCCGTGACCACTTTACGCTCATCACGAACAAAATTAGAGCCGAGCAACTTACGCAAGCGTTGGTTTTCTTCACGATATTGATCCAACAAGATCAAATCGCTTTTTAACCGCAATACTTCACGTTTTAAATTGGCACTATTTTCCACCAGCGCTTGTCGTGTATGAAAACGCTCAAATAACCCATCAAACATACTGCGAGGTAAGTTCGCGGTGTACTGAATAGGCGCAACGGTACTATTGAGGAAATAGCGAACATTTGAGAACGTATCTAAACGACTATCAGCCAGCATAAGACTGGCTGATAGAATAACGGCGAAAAAGAGGCGCAACTGTAGAGACGGCCCTCTACCAAAAATTGGCTTCATAGTTGATTTCGAACCTCAGACTATAAGGCATCGCTATGCGATGCCTCGGTCATTACTCTTCTGAGAACAGATCGCCACCGTGCATATCGATCATTTCAAGGGCTTTACCGCCACCACGAGCCACACAAGTCAATGGATCTTCAGCGATCACCACAGGGATTCCTGTTTCTTCCATCAGCAGTCGGTCGAGGTCGCGAAGCAACGCACCGCCACCGGTCAATACCATACCATTTTCTGAAATATCAGAAGCCAGTTCTGGTGGACACTTCTCAAGTGCAACCATCACTGCTGAAACAATGCCTGATAGCGGCTCTTGTAGCGCTTCTAGGATCTCATTCGAGTTTAGACTAAAGCTACGCGGTACACCTTCCGCTAGGTTGCGACCACGCACTTCGATTTCTGTCACTTCATCGCCTGGGTAAGCCGAGCCGATTTCATGTTTGATTTTTTCCGCAGTCGCTTCACCAATCAAGCTACCGTAGTTACGACGCACGTAGTTGATAACGGCTTCATCAAAGCGGTCACCACCAATACGAACAGAAGACGAGTAAACCACGCCATTCAATGAAATTACGGCAACTTCGGTTGTACCACCGCCGATATCAACCACCATCGAGCCGGTTGGCTCTGATACACGAAGACCCGCACCGATAGCCGCTGCCATTGGCTCATCAATCAGATAAACGTCGCGAGCACCTGCACCAAGTGCCGACTCACGAATCGCACGGCGCTCAACTTGTGTCGAACCACAAGGAACACAAACTAACACGCGAGGGCTTGGTTTAAGTAGGCTGTTATCGTGCACTTGCTTGATAAAGTGCTGCAGCATTTTTTCCGTTACATGGAAATCAGCAATTACACCATCTTTCATCGGACGAATCGCTGAGATATTGCCAGGCGTACGGCCTAGCATCTGCTTTGCTGCGTGACCTACCGCTGCTACGCTTTTGGTCGATCCCGCGCGATCTTGTCGAATGGCTACTACTGAAGGTTCATCAAGAACAATGCCTTGACCTTTTACGTAAATAAGAGTGTTGGCAGTACCTAAATCAATTGATAGGTCATTTGAAAACATGCCACGAAGTTTTTTAAACATATTCTTCGCTCATCCTGCAAGAATTAGAAGACAAAAATTGTCCTAAATGTACCAATGCCTTGCAGTTACAGCAAGGCATTGAGTGGTAAACATGGGCTGAAATTCCCAATTTATTGCAGATTCCTTACCTAGCGCAAAAAATCCATAAACAATCACTGCCCAATCAATCCAGATTCACCTCGGAAAATCACTCGATCATTTCCTCGATATATACCAAAGGTTATCACAGCAGAGGGATCTTCTTCGTCTATATCACTGGTGTCCCAGTTATAACGCAACCACGGGTGCGAGCTTGAGCCAGAGGTCACGCAATGAATGTCATCATCACTCATCGCTAGCCAGACTCTGACCTGCTCTCTCGCTTCTTGCACCTGTTGCGCTTTTAACGTTCGCGAGCGACCAGCCAAAACGTTGCCACTCCCTGATACAGCGACATTATTATTACTTTGAGACGAAACAATTGGCGCAACGCAGTGATGAGTGCCATTAAAGAGAGACTGGTGATCATCGGTATTGCGCTGCCAAGCCTGATTCTGCCAATACTCGACCTCTAGCGGCACCGTTAACACCTGTCCTTGATAGCCGCCCACATCATCCAACGTGGTACGACCAAATCGAATATCCGGCTGCTTGGTTAAACGCTGGCTATTCGCCACAAATATCACAGGGTCCACATTATTCTCTGCGGCCGTAATCGAGATGTTGGTGACCGTGCTGAGATTATCTGAAATGGTTTGCCCTTTTAAGTTAAACGGCCCGTCGGGATATTCACTGCCACCGATATCTTTAATCCAGCATAAACTTTTCGAATCTCGACACCGATTAGTCGACTCATTCGTCCAATCGAAGAAGCCTAAATTTCGCTCCCCGACCTCATCATGATGCCAACGTCCTTCGCCGAATTCGGGTGAAACAAAGCGCGAGGTGTAACGATTTCCGCTGCTGACTTCAGTGAGATTAAAGGAAGCGGTCAGTTTTTCATCAAACAATCGATAATTCTCGACCCCTTGACCTTGTGTGTTTAACGGCTCGACCCCAAAGCGCACGTAGTCGAAATTCTGCTCCATATAATTGAAGCTCTGCGCGCCATAGTAATCCCAAATTTCTAAACTCGGTATGCCTTGGAACTTTGCAGGGTAGAATCGCCCTATGGTTTGAGTATCCCCTTCTATCAGGTTACCGTAATAGCTCCCTTCCGTTTTCATGGCAATACTGCCCACTTCAGACCAATGGGTTCGAATCTGCTTCACTCGGCGTCCATTCACCAAATCCGCTTTTTGGAAACGCTGATCCGAAGGAAAATCCGCTAAGTTATCGAGTTTACCTTGGTTCGGGTAGGCCACTGAAAAAGTAATATTGTTCGGAGCAATATGCCAAGATTCCGAAAAATAGTTGTAAGTGGTTTGATAAGCGCACTCATTAGCAGGAGTATTACGATCACTATGATAATCTGGATGTACAATAGGAATCACGTTCGCGATAAACTCTTCACCAGAGGCGATAAATTGCCCCGTATCAGCCGTGGTGCCTTGAGGATTCGTCTTCAATCCATTTACTGATGTCACATCACAAATCTTCAACTTCCAAGGGTGTGAAAAAACCCAAAAGCGCCCCTTAAGTTTGGCTTGCCCATCAATAGGACAGCCGACTTTACCTGTACAATCGTAGTGGCTGTCTTCTAGGTCGATGTAAAAAATACCCGCCTCATCAAGGGCAAAATCATCGGTCGAGACGCCATTCTCCTCCGCCGTAAATTCCGGAGAAAATGACATCAAGCTTTGTTCACTGTTTCCACTCAGGGTCGGGTACAAAGTAAGGTGAGCCGTGGGCTTGCCTTGATAATCGGTGGCCACCGCTTTTTCATCCGCACAAGCCATCACTTGGGTCGTCACTCCGCTTGGGTAATGCTCACCTGCCGTCACTGATAAGTTAGCGGTATCAAACTTAAATGGCAGAAACTCAATATCCAATGGTGCCATTGCTGTTTTGTCATCTTTGAATGCGTGAACACGGTAGTTGCTTAAGGTTTGAGAACCTAAATACAGGGTTTTCTTGCCCTTAATAAATTGACTGGAGTAACTCTCGCCCTGTATGCACTCAGTGCCTGCAGCATCTTTACACCATTTGGCGCTGCCCGTTCCGATGGCTTGCGCTGTAAATGCTGAATTTTCAGTTTCAATGGGCGCTCCTGTATCATCAACCAAACTAAACTCAACTTCTGCCACTTCACATGTCAGCGCATAGGGCTTCTTAGGCTCGACTTTCAGCTCACCGGGTTTTGTCATGGTGGCACAATCGTAGTCAGGTTTGTGAATTTTCACGTCTCGCTTCAAAGTCAGCTTCTGTGAACTCACGGAACCGTAAATATTGATCGGGTTATTGAACACCACAGATTGACCTAAAATATAGCCGTAAAAGTCACTGTTGGTTTCATTAAAATTAAAAGTGGCATGAGGGCCATAAAACACCACATTTCTCGCGCCATTCAAGTAAATAAAGGTGGTGGCATTACTGAACTCGAAGCGGTCCACGATATTCAATCGAACATTATTCTCGAAAGTCATTTCTGGTTTGCCCGTGTTCGTGGTGTAACGACCTATGGTCAAGGTATGTCCTGACCGCATGTAGAAATTGACTTCATTTTCCGAGGTGTACTCTTCAATATTGACGCCATCATCTAACAACAACGTGATCTTACCTGTCGATGTACGCTCAAACACATTAAGGGACTTAAGGTTTTCATGAATAGAAAGAATCAGTTCCGAGCCATTCTCTCGATAGCTACAGATTCGCTTGCCCGCCTGAAGATTTGTTGGAGCACAGGCATTGGTGTAATGCTGTGAGCTGGTGAGATCATTACCGTTATCCACAGACAAAGAGAGCAAACTATCGAAATGCGCTTTGACTGGCTCTGGCTCAACAATTTTTCTCTGATTGACTTTCCCATCGGCATTGCCCGTCTCACACCCATAAGGTCCACACACTTGATACGCATATGCTTGCCAATTATCCGTATGTCTATCAAAGCCTGTCATGAGCAATTGACGAAGCTGGCCGTCCGTCTCTTTCTGAATGTGATTCTCGGCCAAATAGGTTGCAGACCAACCATTGAGCTCTGCAGAATTACCATTGGTCAGGTCGAGAACACTGGGTGTCCCTGAAGCAGATATCCACCCTTGAGCAGGCTCAGGAAATAAGGTACACACCTCTTCAGGAAGTTGAGCATTGGCGTGTACCGTAGTCCCAGACACAGCCAGCCATAATACTAACACCACAAAGCATCGAGAAATTATTGTTGTTCTTTGACCCATACTTCTTGCACACGCTCTATTTGATGGATGCCGCTTCCGCACACCACTCTCGATTGAATTTTGTAAAAGGCTTGTCCTGCTAGGCTACCAACAGAATTATCGCACTGCGTCGTCACACTGACGCAAATTGAACTATTGGTTAATGCAGCAAAGTCCGTATCACTCGTTAACGTCGGACAAACACCGGAGACATTAGACTCCGCTCCCAAAGGGTACATTTTGGCAAGCGCTAATTCGTTGGCTGAATGAGCCAACAACCAAGCTTGTGTCCCTAACTGCTCACGAGTGAAACTGTCGCTATTGGACCAGTTCACTCGTGTTAACGAAGACGCGAGAAATCCCATCACGACGATGACAAAAATTAGAACAATCAGTACATTGCCTTGCTGGCGGCGTAACATCGAAAAATGCCTTCTGTGTGGGTTATGGAACATTGAGTACCTGTATGTCTTGCTGGTAAGCACTGCGTTCACCGTTCTGCTCTATCGATAAATCAATGTGGACTAAACCGCCTCGCTGAAGCGTCGCTTCCAGAAAATGAAAACTGCTCGTCGCATGATCGATGTGCTCCGCGACCGTATACAAGGCGCCACCTTGGCTGCGGGTTAACAACCCTGCACTAAAACAATACTCCACCCGCCCATTCGGGTCATAAATATAGTGACGCTCGGCAATCGAATCACTCTTCAGGCGCTGTGCCCCTTGAGCAATCGTGAACACCGACCCAACTTTGGTTAAGTTCCCCACCGTAAACACATTGCCCGTAGATCCAACGCCAAACTCTGCAAACCTTGACGGGTTAATGATCATATTCAAAGCCGCTGGAATCGTCGTTAGACGGGTGTCATTACCGATCAAAAACTGGATATCTTGTCCCACTACGGCATAAAAGCCTGAGTAACGAATAGGATAAAATGAGAGGCACTGCCCCGTTGCAGAAAAACTATTAGGCACGGCGTGGCGCACTTCTCGGCTGATCTTTTCTAACACAAACTGCGCTTGGGTTTGCACTCGCTGACGATCCACGGCATCGGCATACCCTTTCGTCCCCAGTTCAACAAAACCAGCAATCGCCAGTACCAAAATAGTACTGACGATAATACTCAGCACCATTTCAACTAAGGTAAAGCCTTGCTGCGTGTTTTGTTGCGGTCGGCGCAGGATGCACGCTGAACTCTGAATACTCATCAGTAATTCCCCTTGTAAGCGTGCAGCTGATATTGACCATAACCTCCGGCAATGATCGTCATTTCGACCCGTTTCATGGTCGTGCCCACTTCGAGCGTATCTTGACCATCCAGATCGTCGTCATAATAGACTCGAACTTCCACTCGAAAGTTAGCAAAGTCCTCTTTGATCCCTTGTCCTAACACGTCTTGCAAAGACCATTGCTGATTCGCGCCCCACGTACTGCAATCCGCTTGCGTAGTCGCGGTATACCAGCATCCGATAAAATCATCGACATCGTTAAAGTGAGTCGCTTGAAGTTGTCCGCTGCTCTTTTCTGCGGCTGTGATACCTAGGTTCGCCACGGACGTGCATTGAATCCCCGATTCTCCACAACGTACAAAGCTGCCCTCAAAGTCACTATTTTCATCAAAGCCTCGCGATAAAATTTGACTCATAAAGCTCTGACCTAAAGCGATCGCACGCGATTGATAATGCGGGGCGGCGGAATGGGTGATGTTGGGGAACAGTAAGCTGGTCAATGTCAGCATGGCAGTGCCAATGAGAACAATCACCAACACACTTTCAATCAAGGTCATCCCGACCTGCTGAGCGAATGTCTTTGTTCTAGCAAATGGCCTTGCTCTTACTAGTAGCTTTGATCTTGAAAATGACTTTGGCCTTGCAAATAGCTTGTGCCTAACAAATGCCTGAGATCGAATACGCATCACAAGCACCTCCCAGCAAACACATAGCCCACAGGGTTAATGCACACATAGAGCGGGCTTTCACCACCTGTAATCACAATATTAACCCCATCTTTTGCAGACTGAAGGGGAGAGCCAATCAAAGGGTTTCCTAGTAGATCAAAGCTGACCGTTGAGCTGTTAGCGCTCAACGTAAGATCACGGGGGCGGATCACGTCGCTGCGAGTCTCAGCATCGGCATCACTGACATTGCAAGCGGCAACACTGCCTAAACAGTCACTGCGGATCGCCAATTGGAATGCACTGTTTTCAGTGGCCGAATTGGATTGCATTCGATAGATTTGTAGCTGACGGATCACCGATACTGCCTGTTCTTGCACGACATAGGCGGAGTAACTGCTTACCCCAATAAACTTGCTGGCACCATAAGCGGATAAGATCCCCAGTAATAGGATCACTACCACGAGCTCAATTAATGTAAAACCTTGTGGTTGTCGTTTCATCGCTGTTCGCAAGTTTGTCGCTAAGTGATTCAAAGTATATCGGAAAATAGCAGAGGAATGGGAGGCTTGGGTTGAGCTTTATTGAAAGGACTCGATCACAGACAAGAAATAAAGCACTTTCGATAAAGTGAGGTAAAAAAAGACCGGCTAAAGCCGGTCTTAACATCATCGCTGATTAACAAGCATCCGTTACCGCTTGTGTAATCGGTGCAGTGTTAGCGTCTGCAGCTTCAATAAAGATAACGTAACAGCCTGAAGTATTAGCAACAGTATTTCGAGCATTAAAGTCAAACTTGAACCCAGTAGCATCAGTACCAGTAAATGAGTAAGCTTGGAATGCAAGTGGTGGTGTTGAATTATTCGCTGCTGTCACTGTTACAGCACTCCAATCAGTATTTAGACCAATAACCGCAGCACCCAAACCTGCTGCATCCGCTGTTGGGTAACCAAAATGAGTCGTGATACCCTCATTCAATACTGGTGCAGTAGTCGCATCTTTCGCTATACGCTCTTCGCCTTCAATCGCAGACTTACCGTAAGTAATCCCTGCAGCGCCATCAATTGCTCCTTTTAGACCTTGCAGTGACGATTGACGTGCATCGTTCTGAAGGTTAAGGAAACGCGGAGCAGCGGTCACTGCTAAAATACCTAGAATTACAATCACAACCACTAATTCGATTAGGGTGAAACCGCCTTGTCTTTTCATAAAATAAATCTCTCTGTGTTTGATGAACGCAGAATTACTGCAGAGTTACGGTCACACGACCATTTTTAATTTCATATTCAAATTGGTGAGCCGTATTGCCTTCCAATTGAACATAAGTACACTTCGCATCGCTGCTGCTCGCAGCGGCTGAATATTTGAATCCATTGGCTGAGGTGGTATCCGCTTCGCTCGCTGGTCCAACCTTTGGTGGATTTTGCAACAGATTTTCCATCAACTCAACACATATTGCGTCCGATATCACATCAGGAAACACACTCGCGCTGCTTGCGACAGCCCACGGGTAACCGTCACGAAAGCCACTGCGACCCCCACTAGAGTCACGCGAATTGGTTAACCAAAGATCAACGCCATCGTAATTCACATGGTTATACGAGACATTTGACACATCTTTCGATGGACGCGCTTCCGCTTCCCATTGAGCACGAGCCGAAAGGACACCCGTAGCATAGCCACCTGCAACCCCCTCAATACTGGCTTTTTTTGCCTCATCAGTAATGTCTAAAAAACGCGGCAATGCGGCAACCGCCAACAAACCCACGACCACGATGACAACCACCAGCTCCACTAAAGAGAAGCCTCTTTGTTTCATAGTTCTTTTCATATCCAACCCTTATAGAGTACACCGTGCACTATACCGGAGATTCGTCGCGTATTATAGCAGCAAAATCATTAAGATTATCACTAAACTAAAAGTAAACGCTTACATTTAACTCTTTGTTTTTAAACCGTACTGAGATCTTATGGCCACGCTCAAAAGAGAAAACACACTGCTCTCTTTGTTCGCCAATATGGCCGACACTGCTTAACAGTGTAGACTCTAGAACCCTCTCTTGGGGCAAATGTAAAAGCAACCAGCCCTTGCAGTCGAGATAAGCCTCACCGAGAGTCGGTGAGACCCAACCATAAGGCGTCATGGCCAAGCTATGGTTCTTTACTCTTAACAAGTCCGGTTGCCCTCTCAGTAACCATTCTTGCTTATAAGCATTCGCACTTTGTAAAATTTGCTGCGTTGCGACAATCGCAGCAGTGTCACTCACTTGTTTTTCTATTGGCTTCCAAATTGTCACAAATGCTAATAAAAGCAATACGATAACGACAGTCCATATCGCTAAGCGTGAACGTTCATGCATTTTTTCGCAAATTAACCTCGGATTGCATCCAACATTCCCCACATTGGTAGGAATATACCGAGTGCAAGGACCAACACCATGGCAGCCACCACAGTTAACAAAATTGGCTCAATCCTTGCCGTTAAAGTTTTAAGATCGTAGTCCACTTCACGATCATAGAAGTCTGCGACTTCCAGCAAAAGCTCATCGATACGCCCGGTTTCTTCACCCACAGCGATCATTTGTAAGACGAGAGGGGTAAATATGCCGCTGCTAGTCGCGGTCGTGGAAACCGTACTGCCCGCTTCAATCGATGACTTCATGGTCAGGATTTTCAGTTCCAAATAGCGGTTGCCTAACGCTTCTGCCGACAAGGCTAAAGACTGATTTAATGGCACCCCAGCTTTGAGCATCAAGGCAAAAGTACGTGAAAAACGAGAAAGCTGAGCACGATTGACCACACTGCCAATGATGGGCAGTCTCAGGCGTAATTTATCCCACTTTTCTCTTCCGTCCGCAGTGCTAACCCATGCTTTAAAACCAAAAGCTCCTCCAAGCATCAGTGCAATCATTAACCCCCAGTAATTGACAAAGAAACTCGACATGCCAATTAAAAACTGTGTGGGTAATGGTAAATCGACCCCAAAACGTTCAAACATGGAGGAAAACTGAGGGATCACTTTCACATTTAGAACAAACAGGGCGATCAAAATAAAAGCGATCACAAAAGTCGGGTAACGCATCGCCGTTTTAATGCGTTTGCGCGTTTCAAGCTCTTGCTCATAATACCCTGCCAACTGCAACAGAGATTGGTCGAGTCGACCCGTACTCTCGCCGACATTGATCATCGAAACAAACAGTGGGCTGAACACTTTAGAGTGCATGCGCATCGACGCGGAAAGGCTGCGCCCGTTGGTCAATTCCGCCAACACCTCTTCCAATGCAGCCTTGAGTTGCTTGTTCTCACAGTTTTGTACCAAACCACGCATAGAACGTAATAAAGGGACACCCGCTTTGGTCAGGCTGTAGAGCTGACGACAGAAAAGCACCAAAATTTCTAACGGCACGGCAGGCGTGAAAATCGCCGACATATCAAGGTTGATGCCCGCACCACTTGCACCACCTTCAGTAATTTCTGTCGGGATCACCCCTTTGTTCATGAGACTTTCTGCGGCTAATTCTGGGGTCGCTGCGTCTACTTGCCCTGAAACTTTGTCACCTTCGACATTGCGCCCTTGGTATTGAAATGTCGCCATAATTTTCGCCTCACAATAAGATGGCGTCGGTCATGCCAGAAGCATCCCCTTCACCTAAATGCATGACTTCATCCAAACTGATTACCCCCTTCATCGCAAGCTCCATCGCACACGCTAATAAAGGCTTATAACTGTCATTTTGACGCGCCGCTTGTGCAAAACCAACGGCATCATTGGCTCGAAGTGCATCCATCATCGCTTGGTCAAGCTCGAGCATCTCAAAGACACCAATTCGACCACGATAACCGGTTAAGTTACAGTTTTGGCAACCACGCCCTTTGACAAACGAATGCTGGGTTTGATTAGGAAATCGCTCAGCCAGCCATTGATGACGACCCGGCTCAATGTCGTCATGCGTAACACAGTCAGGACACACTCGGCGCACGAGTCGCTGCGCAACGACAGCACGAACGGCACTGGCCACCAAATAGCCTGGCGCACCCATGTCCATCATTCTCAAAGCACTGTCCACAGCATCATTTGTATGCAGCGTACTCAGGACTAAGTGACCCGTCAGGGCTGCTCGCAAGCCAATTTCTACGGTTTCTTGGTCACGCATCTCACCAATCAAAATGATATCGGGATCTTGGCGCAAGAAGGTTCGTAGCACAGTGGAAAAGTCTAAATCGATTTTAGGGTTGATCTGTACTTGGTTGACGCGAGGCAGTCGATATTCCACTGGGTCTTCCGCCGTAATGATCTTTTTGCCCGGCTCATTCAGCTCAGTCAGAGCCCCATACAGCGTGGTGGTTTTACCTGAACCCGTTGGGCCGGTCACCAGAATCATGCCATGAGGACGACGTAACTGTTTGCGTAATCTCACCAATAAATCTTGTGGTAACCCTGACTCTTCAAGTTTACGAAGCCCCGCAGACTGGTTGAGCAAACGCATCACCACAGATTCGCCATATTGAACAGGCATGGTCGAAAGACGAATATCAACCGACTGCCCTTTTACTCTGACATTAAAACGACCATCTTGAGGTAAACGCTTTTCAGAGATATCGAGATTAGCCATCAGCTTAAGGCGTAACACCAAGGCAGGAGCAATATTGACTTCATTAAGTAGGGTTTCATGCAGCACGCCATCAATACGTTGACGTAATCGCAGTACGTGCCCGTCTGGTTCAATGTGGATATCCGATGCGCCGACTTGGATAGCATCTTCAAACAGTGAGTTAATCAGTTTTACAACCGTCACTTCATCACTATCATTGTCTTCCACACTGAAATCGAAAGACTCTGGCGACACTTGGTGTTCGGCTTGCAGCTGCTCAGCAAACGAAGCAATTTCTTTAGTACGTCGGTAATGACGATCAAACCCATCCACCAACTGTCGTTCAGGGGTAATAACAAACTCTAATTGGTATTGACCTAATAACCCCAGCAGCGATTCTTGGGCAAACAGATCCGCAGGATCACTCATCGCTACCTGCAACGTATCAATGCCTTGGCGAGCGATCACTAAGGCTCGTAAACGACGCGCATGCACTTCTGGTAACAGTTGAACCGCGTCAATATCCACATTCGCACGACTCAGATCGATCAATGGCAGATCAAGTTGTTGCGATAAAAAGCTCAGCATCTGGTTTTCTGTCAAAAATCCCAGTGCAATCAGTGTATCACCGAGTTTTTGACCTGTTTTCTTTTGGGCTGATAACGCCTGTTCCACTTGGGATTCGGTGATAATGCCTTCTTCAACCAGCAAGTCACCCAGTCGTTTTCTTAGTTTTATCTTCAACCTACTTGCCCTCGATCTGTTTCAACACACGCAGTCGTTCTTGAATAAATTGTTGTGATTGATTTGAGATGCCCACACCGTTGAGCGCCTGACGATATGCTTGGCGTGCCTGCTTAAAATCTAACGCTCTTTCTTGCTGAATTGCTAACCCTAACCACCAGCGCGCATTGTCTGATTCCAATTCGGTTAAGCGCTGATAGCTCTCTAAAGCAATGGCATCTTGCTGCACTTTTTGCGCCAGAGCCGCTCGCATCGCCAGATAGTCTCGGCTTGGTGCTGTCGGTAAATGAACCAATGGGCTCAAAGCCGCCGTCTCTTGCTCTGCTTTTACCAATAAACGCGCTAACGATAACCTGAGTGCCTCGCTATCAGGAGATAATCGGATCCCTTTTTGTAGGATTTCATACGCTTGTCGAGTCTCTCCTTTGCCAAAGTATAGTGCGGCCAGCTTTTGGCGTGCGGTTTCATTGGTAGGGGAATATCGCAAAACTTCTGAAAAGGCTTTCAATGCGGCGGGCATATCACTGGCATCGAGGGCTTTCTCTGCGCGCGCATACGCATTCTCAGCCAGTTGAGCTGTCGTCAATTCCACCTGCTCAACCACTAGTGGCACCTCAGAGCCTGACGCTTGTTCAGTCACCGATTCTGATGAACGACTAGCACTTTTTTGAGAAGGCACCGCTTTCTGTT
Organism: bacterium sp. HQB-39; assembly: GCA_043422575.1. Taxonomy (GTDB): domain Bacteria; phylum Pseudomonadota; class Gammaproteobacteria; order Enterobacterales; family Vibrionaceae; genus Vibrio. The sequence goes on from JBHOHG010000003.1 coordinate 284,746, forward strand.
GATCTACTTTCTGCTGAACAAGCGCAGGTTTGGGTTCCGCCTTAGCTTTGACTGCTTCAGGCTTCGGTTGCTGCGTTTGAACTTGGTTTTTTTGAACTTTGGTTTCTGACTGAACAGGCGTTTTAGCAACAACCGTGTTCGCTGTGGCGGTTTCTGAGACTGGCGTTCCAGCGGCTGGCGACCCAGCGGCTGGCGACCCAGCGGCTGGCGATTCAGTAACGAGAGCTTCAGGGGCAAGCGAAGCTTTAGCGGGCGAAACGGTAGCGGTCGAAGCAATAGCCAGTGAACCTGCGACCGCCGCCTCGGAAGGAGCCGGATCTGATGCCTTCAAAACGGCTTCCTGACGAGGTGTCTCTTCTGCAGTCGACGGCGAAAATTTATTCCACGCCCATGCGCCAGACGCGACAAAAATGCCCAGCGTAGCCACCGCTAACCAGGGTTTAGTTGAACGGCGAGAGGCAGTATTTACCTCGACTCGCTCTATGGAACGCTTGTTTGATTGCTGCTGTGAAATGTCAGACAGCGCGTTGTTTATCTTACTCATGAGTTTTTCCACCCCCATAATTTCGGGGATTTAAAGCGGGGCTTTCTAGCGTCTATGGTATCGTGCATCGCATCGAATACGTGGGCATCCGTAACACTTTGGCTGTTTTGATGGAACGCCAGTAATAACGATTTGTGACACAATTGATTCATGATCCTCGGTATCCCACGCGCGCTTTTCCAAATGGCAATCATCTGTGCTTCCGATATCACTCTGGTATCACCACCACATTTTTCAATTCGACTCGTTAGGTAAGCGATCGCTTCTGCTTGCTCTAAAGGGCGTAGGATAGAGTTAAAGGTGATACGTTGACGAAACTGACGCAGTGACTGCTGCGCTAATTTTTCGTCTAATTCAGGCTGTCCAAATAGGATCAACTGCAGCAGTTTGGTGTGTTCCGTTTCTAAATTGCCAAACAAACGCAGAGTCTCTAATGCTTCTTCCGACAGGGCTTGCGCTTCATCAACGACCAACAATGCAGGTTGACCACGGCGAAATGATTCAACCAATTTCAATTGAATATCAGCAACAATCGAAGTCGGAGACATCGACTCAATGCCTAATTCACTGGCAACGGCCTGTTGCAGCTGATACCCATTTAAAGCGGGGTTAGGCAGATAGATCAATTGAACATCATCTTGGATCTGCTCTATCACCATTCGGCACACCATGGTTTTCCCTGTGCCGACCTCACCGGTCACCTTGATCACTCCCTCCCCCATTTTCACCGCCGCTAACACGGTATGAACGGCCTCATAATGAGGCGCTAACCCTAAAAACAGTTCCGTATTTGGGGTTAGCGAAAAAGGAGCGCAATGAAAGCCAAAATGATCAAGATACATGGTATGGGTTATTCTGCGTCAGGGAACCACTCTTGAAGAAGGTCACGTGAACGCTCGAGCTCTTGCTGCCAAGAGTTAACGCCCACAACCGTCGGCTTGAGTAGGATGACCAACTCGGTTTTACGCGTTAACTGAGTCGTGTTGCGGAACAAGTGACCCAGCGCCGGAATATCCCCTAACAGTGGAACCTTCGAGACTTGATCCACATGCTGTGATTTCATCAAGCCACCGATCACCACCACATCACCATCGCGCGCGCGGATCACAGAGTCAGATTCTCGAATGGAGCTTTTTGCCAAAGGTAAGGCGACATCTTTAAAGTCCCCCCCTAAGTTAAGGACCTTGGTTTCCTCTTCGACTTCAATCACCGCAGGATGAACATGAAGTAGGACATTCCCCTTATCATCAATTTGCGGCGTCACATCAAGCGAGATTCCAGAAAAGAAAGGGGTCAATGTGACTTCTGGTACTGCATTGGCATTGTCACCGTTCCCCGTGTTACTCGACAGCTCCGTGACATAGTATTCGTCCGTACCGACTTTAATCACTGACTTTTGGTTATTCGCCGCTGTTACACGAGGGCTGGACAGGACGTTGACATCCCCTTGCGTCGCCATAAAGCTTAATACCGCATTGAAATTACCATCAGAAATGGTCACATTGGTTTGTCCGCCAAGCAAAGATCCAATCGCATCTAATCCCGGTAATACCGACGATGCCGCAGTTCGACCGACGGCGACATTCGTTCCGCCAATGGACCCTGTTAAGTTCGACCAGTTAATCCCTTGCTGATAGCCATCGTTCAGCGTAACTTCAAGGATTTTCGCCTCTAGGATCACCTGACGCTGAAGACGCTCTTGAGACGTCCCAAGAAACTGCTTCACTTCTCGAATGGCATCAGGGTAAGCTCGAATGGTAATGACACTGGCTTGCGGTGTCGCCACCACGCTTTGTCCGTCGCCAGAGCCGATCAACTGATTCACAGCTTGGACTAACTGAGGCCAAAAGTTACTTTCGGTTAGGGTTTCAATCTCCGTCCCTCCCGCAGAAGAGCCAGAAGAACCAGACCTATTCGAGTCATCACTGTCCGAATTACTGGTATTACTCGCGCCCGCCGCCGCAATTGACCCTGTATTGATACTGGTCAAAGAGCGTCCGTTGCGCTGAAAGTGCAAGTAATCGACCGGAATCGTGACCGTTCTTAACCCTGCTGGATAAACCTGAATCACTTTGCCCGACTTCACCACATCATAGCCGTACATATCCTGCACGACATCTAGCACTTCATCGAGGGTGACGTCAGACAAATTCAAGGTGACACGACCAGAGACATCTGGGTGGATCGCAACACTGAATTCTGTGCCTTTCACCAAAGAGGTAAAGAAGCTACGAGCTTGCACACGATCCGCTTTCACACGGAACCGCTTGACCGTATTCGAACTGGCGAACACATCATTTTCAAGCTCCGGCATTAAGTCATTTTGCACTGAGGCAGGTAACTCGCCTAACGCTAGGCTGTTGCCTTGATTGATCGACTCATTGAGTGCTTCCTTGATCTCAACAGGATCACGATGTCCCATTGAACAGCCCATCAATGCGGTAACTAACATACCGACTACTACTTTACGCATCTTTGGATTAAGCCTTAATTTACTGTTTTATTGTCTGATTAAACAACGACAAATCCCATTGGCGCTGACCTTTTTTGACCGTAACACCTTGGTCATTGATACGAACAATACGATAACCACGAACGGAATCGCCTTGTTCAACAATGGCATCGTTGAGGATCGCATAGCAAGGTGCTTGCTCTTGGCATACGATACTTTGTAGATTTGGAAGCGGCTTACGCTTGGCCTGTACTTTTTGCTGCACGGGCTTCGCGCTACTATTCCAGCCTAGCGGAGCGGTTGGGTCTTGTGTCGCCATTAGGGGCGCAGACACCAATGCTAGACATAGGGCTAACTGCTTAACCACCGATAAACTCCTGTCTTGATCCAAGGGTGTACACTTCGAGCACGAGTCGAGCTTTGGGGTACGATTCCACTTGGTAATGAAAGTTACGCCAGTAGTAATTCACAGGGAGGTTTTCTAACGTTTCCAAATACGTTGCGATAGAAAAGTAATCTCCTGTTAATTCCATACGTAGCGGGTGTATGTAATAGCCAGAATATTGAGACGTTTCTTGGTTTGTTGCGATTGGTTCCGCAGCCAGTGTCTGTAAAGACACTAAGTGCACTCCTTCACTCGCTTGTAATACTTGCTCAAGTAAAATTGCCATTTCACTTGGCGAAATCAGGTTATCGATAATTTCGGCCAGCTCCACCGTCAAGGCTTGGCTTTCCACCAGCAAAGACGCGAGCTCCTGATTAAGGGCTAAATTTGGGTCTCGATTCAGTTTTGCCTGAATCGTTAATAACTCACCTTCCGCACGTTGGTTACTGTGTTTAAGTTGAGTTAATTCATTTTGCTGTTGTTGTAGCGCCTTAAATTGAGGCTCGATAAGTAGCGTAAACAACAACATCACGGCAGCAATAACGCCACCGAGGGAAATAATCCACTTCTCACGCAAACTCAAGGCTGCAAATTTTTTATCTAGCGTTTGCCAATGCGATTTCATTGTTCGCCATCCCTACGAGTTTTGAGTTCGAAAGTAATGATGTTTTGTTCATTTCGGCCCAATTTCACCGTTTCAAACGTTCGCCCAAGCAGATTCACTTCATATTTAAATTGGCTCACCCAGTTCGGTACCACGCTGGCGCTGCTTGCCAATCCTTTCATATCAAGGATTTCGCCATTAATGGTAATTTCACTTAATGAGATATCACGACGCCCTAATTTAGCCAAAGAAGTCATAATGCCAGAATAACCCACCTGCTGCTGAGCATCATACTCACCGACTGCGGTTAACGAATCTCGCTTAGCTTCAATTTCTCGCTTCAATCGCTCTACTGCTGCTAAGGTTTCAGCCGACGGGGTATGTTTTTCCAACTCTTTTCTATGCTGCGCTAACTGAGCGCGCCAATTATCCGCTTTTATACGCTCACTGGTCAACTTTTCATCAACCTGCTGCGCTTGCCACTGAATCACGCCCCATGACGCAAGTAATCCCCCTGCAATCAAAAACCAACACAAGACAACACTTGTCAGAGTGAAACGCTCTGTTTTCGGTTGTAAGTGGGCAGGGTACAAGTTGACTGAAACAGACTCAGAGCCCAATAAAGCTTGGGTAAGCATGTCCGCAGAATCACCTTGACGTTCATCTTGCAGAGCAGCAACCCGTGCACTCAGGCTGTTATTTAATACTTCAACTAATTGCGTTTCGTCTTCGTCATCACAGCAGACTTTCAGCTGATTCAGTGAGACGCCTTTGACTTGAGATGAGAGATAATCAACCGAGCGCTGTAGCTCCAACGCTAAGCCATCTAGTTGAAACGAGCTTGCGCTTTCACCAGTCAGAGGTGCCGATACATTACGAATCGTGCGTTGGAAGGTTGGCGTATGATCGACAAATGCACTCAACTTAAACTGCCCAGCTCGGCTACGTTGTAGCAAGATAAAGTTCGCCAATTCGCCCGCGGAGCGCGCCCATACCTCATCTTCTGGCATGACCTGTTGTAGCTCTAGGCCTGCCATACTTACGTATTCACGTAAACGATCCAGTAATGACCGTGTGACCACATAAGCTTGTAGTTTATTGCCTTGTGCTAACGCCACACCGTCAGCAACAATGTCACCGACTTTCTCTGTGATCAGATCTTTTAATAGAAAAGGCAACGAAAGAGGCCATTCCTCACGAGGGGTATTGGGCTTATCGATTTGAAACGTCTGATATAAGTCATGACCAAGCACGACCGACACCGAACCACCGTCGAGCTTATCAAGGCACTTCGGCAGAGCTTGTTCCCATGTCGCACTGTCCAATGGAAAACGCTCAATGCCACTACCAACGGCTAAATACACCGCGTCTGGTTGAATGAGCACATAGGCTTGGCTGGCGTTTTTTTGCGATTTGTTCTTTAAGGTCTCAAATAACTTCATTACTTTTCAATCAGTCTGTTATTTTCTACGCCAGCGATTTCGTCGTCCCGGTTTCGTCTTAACAACCAAAGGTGCGTCGGTGACAGGCGGTATAATCTGTTGTTCAGGAGCGAATAAGCGCCCTTGGGCCCCTTTTACACCAAGATCTTGCAGAGTCTGCCATTCTTGTTGCGTTTCCACTCCGACCGCAATCACTCGCGCTTGAGTGTTCGCAGCAGCCCCTAGCATACTACGTACAAACAATTGATTCTCTTGGCTTTGTTCTATTTTCTTCACCAAACTGCGATGTAATTTTAATTCATGTACACCGAGATCTTTAAGGTAGTGAGTACTCACAATACTTCGTCCAGCTTGCCCCACCACTAAGCGACACCCTAAGCCAACGATCATTTTGGCGACGGGACGCATGTAATCAAGGTGACGCACTAACTGCGCTTCCACAAACTCAAAGCTTAATCGACGGCGTATTTGCTGAGGTACCTGGAGTAACTCATCACGAAACCACTTAAAATAATCTCGCTGAGCAAACGGAGTCACATGTAAGTTCATTGAATACGAATCTTGCAGTGGTGCCGAACGCTTTAAATGCATCAGCACTACGCTCATGACAGCCTTATCAAGCTGGGCTTCATAACCCACTTGTCTAATGGCTGGCATAAATCGAGACGCTTTAACCACACCGCTTTCTGGGTCGTTAATTCTACAGCTCAACTCTTTGTGAAGAACGCTTTGTCGGCCAGCATCGTTTATCATGATCGCAGGTTGCGCAAAGATTAGCACATTTTTGTCATAAAGTACCTTATCGAACAGTGTTCTCCACCTAACGCTACCGCGATCTTCTTCCTCTTGATGCCACTTCTGGAAGCGGCTCCAGTTGTTACTGTTCTGCAATAAGGCACCACGAATCGCGGTTTCCGCTTCGTCTAAGATCTGACTGTGGCGCTCCCCCTCGCGATACATTGTCATACCAATATGACACCAATTGTCTTTTTCAAGCGGCTCAGGCGGGGTCAATTTATCGAGCTGACGAATGCACTGAGAGGCTAAATTGGCGATGTCTTTAGTGGCGATATGAGGAATAAAAATCGCAAAATCTGCTTGGTAATAGCGTGAGAACACCGCATCGGGATAACGCTGCACTAAATTGCCCAGTAGCCCTCCCACTTCGCGCAAGAAATCATCGCTATTTTGCTTACCAATCGACTCTTCCACACTGTTCCACTCTTGAATACGGATCAGTAAGACCCCCCCACGGGAACCACTTTCCTGTAAGGCAGAATCCAATTTATTATCAAATAGCACTCGATTTGCTGTGCCGGTAACTTGATCAAGGAAAGTTTGACTGCGAATAAAGGTGTCGAAGCGACTGCGTTCCTGGCGCGCATCTCTCAATTCTTCGATCAGAGTGTCGAGTGCTTCACTGGCAGTATAAGGCCATTCACGATCATCACCTTTAGCGTATTCTTCGACTCGTCCTGCCAAAATCATGCGACCGCGTTCTTCTAACATTTCAGAACCGATTAATTGCTCTTTTAACCACTTCACCCCACGAAGCAAACAAAACACCACCAGCAATACCGCCAAGGTGATCGACCAAAAGGCCTGCATCGAATATTGGAAGCCAACGTATGGAGGAATCGCTTTGAAATAGACCTGATAGCCTTGATTTCGCTCTAGTGGATATGTGCCCTCAAACAGAGACAGATGCACTTTGTTCGGTGCCGTGTTTTTAAACCGGTAAACAACCCCAGCAGGTGAGAGCAATTGCATCTCGACAATATTCGAAGCTTGCAGCATTTTAGGCATCCAGCGCTGCATTGAATAAGCGGCGTCCGGATCTTCCATCTCTTTATCGATTACTTCAACGATGCCTTCAAGGTAATGAGTCAAATACTCATGCCCAAGGCGTTTGAATGACAAGGTGCCGCCGATAAATAGGATAAACATAGCGCTGATCACGATCATCGTGACAAACGCGACCAATCGCGTGCTCAGCTTTAAGGTTGGGGTATACCTCATGAATACTGAAGTCCTTTTCCATTCAATATATACCGTATAAAAATTATATACTTGATAACAGAATGGTTAACAATCTCTATAGAATGGAGTTGAGAAGGCGCATGAAAAAAAGCCGCGAAAACGCGGCTCTTTTACATGGTAAATCGATTTAGAACGGGATGTCGTCATCAAAGTCCATTGGCGGCTCATTGTATTGAGGCTGCGCCTGTTGCGGTGCTTGCTGCTGTGGTGCCGATTGTTGCGGAGCAGACTGAGCTGGAGCGTTATATGCTTGCTGCTGTGGTTGCTGAGGCTGACCCCAACCGCCTTGTTGTTGGTTACCGCCGCCCATAGGTGCGCCACCTTGTTGAGCACGACCGCCAAGCATCTGCATTACACCGTTAAAACCTTGAACCACAACTTCTGTCGTGTAGCGATCTTGACCGCTTTGGTCTTGCCATTTACGTGTTTGCAGTTGGCCTTCAACATAAACCTGAGAACCTTTGCGTAGGTACTCACCCGCTACTTCAGCTAACTTGCCAAAGATTGCAACACGGTGCCATTCGGTCTTTTCACGCTGCTCACCTGTCGCTTTATCACGCCAAGATTCAGAAGTCGCGATAGTGATGTTCGCTACTGCGCCGCCATTCGGCATGTAACGAATTTCAGGGTCGTTACCTAGGTTCCCTACTAAAATGACTTTGTTAATACCACGGCTTGCCATGTTGTGCTCCGTTTAGCAAATGAGGTTTAAATTTAGCGGGCAAGAGTATCACGCTTTTGCCTTTTGATAAAAGGTGTACCCGAAGGAATTCCAATCCAAGCTTTTTTACCATAGGTTCACGGCTGTCGCTTGTTCGTCGCTCCATTCTGATGACCTCACATTGAGCTCGATAGTATCGCCCGATAGGGATTCCTCAATAGTCAACGAAAAACCTCTCAGATAGTGTGTTTAAGTTTAGAATCTGATTTGCAGATGATCGAGCTTAGCAACCACTCAATTTCTCATAGACTTTGATCCAATACGCAATTAGACACATACTGACTGGCTGACTGTATATTTTGGTGACATGGTGGCGGGAAAAATAGAAGTCAAAAAAGGAAAAGCTATGAGAAATTCGTCCTACGCAAGACAGCTTTATTTCATTAGTCTTTATCCACAACAACAACATGATTTCATTCAGCAGTTATCGCAAGCCGCCGCCACTGAGATTTATCCTATGAGTCCAGAAGGCTTAATGGAAGCGCACCCAAAACATCGGAATCGCATCTTGGTGTTCGATTACTTAGAACACGGAGATTTGCTGAAAAAGATTAAGAACCTGCCATTGTTGTGGAAAAATTTTGAAACCATTGCTGTCAATGTACCAAAACGTCTTCCCACCGATGAACTCATCACATTTGGGCATCTGAAAGGTCTTTTCTATCAAAAAGACAGCATCACCAAAGTGGCCGAGGGTTTGAACGCTATTGTCAATGGCGCCAACTGGCTACCTCGGGATGTTACCAGTCAGCTGCTTTTCTATTATCGCAATATGATCAACTCACAGAATTCACCAGCCACAGTCGATTTAACGATAAGAGAAATTCAAGTGTTAAGGTGCCTACAGAACGGTGCAACAAATATGCAAATGGCTGAAGAGCTCCATATTAGTGAATACACCGTAAAGTCACACCTTTATCAAATATTTAAGAAACTGTCGGTCAAGAATCGCGTACAAGCGATAGCTTGGGCAGATCAAAATTTGATCTCTTAAATTCCCAGAACCCACACTAATAGGCACTTCTTAATGAATTTTTCACGTTTCTCGTGTTAAATTCTATTGGGTAACGATAAAAAATAGGTTTTTCAATGATCAAGAAGTGTCTCTTCCCCGCAGCGGGTTACGGTACGCGTTTTTTACCAGCGACAAAGTCCATGCCGAAAGAGATGATGCCGGTGGTCAACAAGCCGCTCATCGAATACGGTGTTGAAGAAGCGATTCAAGCAGGTATGAACGGCATGTGCATCGTCACAGGTCGTGGCAAGCACTCGATCATGGACCATTTCGATAAGAACTATGAATTGGAACATCAGATCAGCGGCACCAATAAAGAAGATTTGTTAATCGACATTCGTAAAATCATCGATTCTGCCCACTTTACCTACATTCGCCAACGTGAAATGAAAGGGCTGGGTCATGCGATTTTAACGGGTAAAGATCTGATTGGTGATGAGCCTTTTGCTGTCGTCCTCGCGGACGATCTCTGCGTCAATGAACAAGAAGGCGTGTTGGCGCAAATGGTGGCTTTGTACAAGCAGTTCCGCTGCTCGATTGTCGCGGTACAAGAGGTACCAGCCGATGAGACGCACAAATACGGCGTGATCTCCGGTGAACCGATTCGCGATGATATTTATCGAATTGATAATATGGTTGAAAAACCGGAGCCGGGTACCGCACCCAGTAACCTTGCGATCATCGGTCGCTACATTCTCACTCCAGACATTTTTGACCTCATCGAGCAAACTGAACCTGGTAAAGGTGGCGAGATCCAAATCACGGATGCATTGATGAAGCAAGCCCAATCCGGCTGCGTACTCGCCTATAAATTCCAAGGGAAACGGTTTGATTGCGGCAGTGTCGAAGGTTACATAGAAGCGACTAATTACTGTTTTGAAAACATTTACTTAAAAGATGGTAAAACCACAGAGCTAAGTAAAAAACCGACTCAGAAAGAGCAATAGCCTCCACAACAGTGAGTAGTTAAACTGAATTGCTCACTGTTTTTTTATCCAGTGTTTTTATTGCACATTTCTCATACTATGTAATACTTGGCGAACTTGTAGTTACACTGAGCATAAGAAATGGACAAAATAGAAGTTCGTGGTGCCCGCACACACAACCTGAAAGACATCAATCTTACTATCCCTAGAGACAAGCTAATTGTTATCACGGGTCTTTCTGGTTCAGGAAAATCTTCACTCGCTTTCGATACCCTATATGCAGAAGGCCAACGTCGTTACGTTGAGTCACTGTCAGCTTATGCGCGCCAGTTTTTATCTCTCATGGAGAAACCTGACGTCGACCATATTGAAGGTCTGTCTCCTGCCATTTCTATTGAACAAAAGTCAACATCACACAACCCGCGTTCAACCGTAGGTACGATCACGGAAGTGTATGACTATTTACGTCTACTTTATGCTCGAGTGGGTGAACCTCGTTGTCCAGAACATGATATTCCCCTTGCGGCTCAAACCGTCAGCCAAATGGTCGATAAGGTCTTAGAACTGCCTGAAGGTTCCAAAATGATGCTGCTCGCTCCCATCGTGAAAGAACGAAAAGGTGAGCATGTTAAAACTTTGCAGAACCTGGCTGCACAAGGCTTTATTCGCGCTCGTATTGACGGCGACACCTGTGATCTTTCCGATCCACCAGCCCTTGAACTTCATAAGAAACACACCATTGAAGTGGTCGTGGATCGCTTTAAAGTCCGTTCTGATCTACAACAGCGTTTAGCAGAGTCGTTTGAAACCTGCTTGGAGCTGTCGGGTGGGATCGCTGTCGTCGCAGCAATGGACGGTGATCAAGAAGAGATCGTGTTCTCTGCCAATTTTGCCTGTCCAAAATGTGGCTATAGCATGCAGGAACTCGAGCCTCGCTTGTTCTCTTTCAATAATCCAGCAGGGGCTTGTGGCACCTGCGACGGTCTAGGGGTTCAACAGTATTTTGACCCAGACCGAGTGATCTTAGATGACAGCCTCAGCTTGGCGGAAGGTGCGATTCGCGGTTGGGATCAAAAGAACTTCTACTATTTTCAAATGTTGACCGCGTTGGCGGAACATTACGATTTCGACCTGACCGCTCCGTTTAAGTCACTGCCTAAAAAGGTGCGCGATATTGTCCTGACGGGATCTGGTCGCACAGAAATTGAGTTCAAGTACATCAATGATCGGGGGGACATGCGTGTCAAACGCCACCCATTTGAAGGCATTCTCAACACCTTAGAACGTCGATACCGTGATACTGAATCCAACTCCGTTCGCGAAGATCTTGCCAAATACATTTCCACTAAATCGTGTTCAAGCTGTGGCGGTACTCGTCTTCGACAGGAAGCAAGACATGTGTTCATCAATGACACCACACTCCCTGAGATTGTCGAATTAAGTATCGCAGATGCATTGACCTTCTTTGAGACGCTACAACTAGAAGGTCAGCGTGCCCAAATTGCCGAAAAGGTCATGAAAGAGATCAACGACCGCCTTCAATTCTTGGTCAATGTTGGTCTGAACTACCTCAACTTGTCACGCAGTGCAGAAACCCTATCAGGGGGCGAAGCGCAACGTATCCGCCTAGCCAGCCAAATTGGTGCTGGTCTCGTGGGTGTGATGTATGTATTAGATGAGCCTTCGATCGGTCTTCACCAGCGTGACAACGAACGTTTGTTACAAACCCTCACTCATTTGAGAGATTTGGGGAATACCGTACTTGTCGTGGAGCATGATGAAGATGCCATTCGCTGTGCTGACCACGTCATTGATATTGGTCCAGGCGCTGGGGTACATGGGGGGCATGTCGTTGCTGAAGGAACCATGGATGAGATCATTGCCAACCCTAACTCGTTGACCGGTCAGTACCTGAGCGGGAAGAAAGAGATCAGCATTCCAGAAGCTCGAACGCCTCGTGACAATAAAAAAGTCGTCGAACTGATTGGAGCAACGGGTAACAATTTAAAAGAGGTTACTCTATCACTGCCTGTCGGTTTGTTTACCTGTATCACTGGCGTTTCAGGTTCAGGCAAGTCAACCCTGATTAATGACACTTTCTTTAAAATTGCTCATACCCAACTCAATGGCGCGACAACCGCGACACCGGCCCCTTACAAAAAAATTAAGGGCTTAGAGCACTTCGATAAGGTTATTGACATTGATCAGAGCCCAATTGGACGTACCCCTCGCTCCAATCCAGCGACTTACACTGGTATCTTCACTCCCATTCGAGAGCTTTTTGCTGGGACCCAAGAAGCCCGTTCTCGCGGGTACAAGCCGGGACGATTCAGTTTCAATGTTCGCGGCGGCCGCTGTGAAGCCTGTCAGGGTGACGGCGTGATCAAAGTCGAAATGCACTTCTTACCGGATGTGTACGTGCCATGTGACGTATGTAAAGGCAAACGCTATAACCGCGAAACCTTGGAAGTACATTACAAAGGAAAAACGATCGATCAAGTCCTAGAAATGACCATTGAAGATGCCCGTGAGTTTTTCGATCCTGTCCCTGTGATTGCTCGAAAGTTGCAAACCTTAATGGATGTTGGCCTGTCTTACATTCGCCTTGGTCAAGCGGCAACCACTTTATCAGGTGGTGAAGCACAACGCGTGAAGCTCGCCCGAGAGCTCTCAAAACGAGATACTGGTAAAACTCTGTATATCCTTGATGAACCAACAACAGGGTTGCATTTCCATGATATTCAGCAATTACTGACGGTTCTGCATCGACTGCGCGATCGTGGTAACACTGTGGTGGTGATTGAACACAACTTAGACGTGGTCAAAACGGCCGACTGGATCGTCGATTTAGGGCCGGAAGGCGGGCAAGGTGGAGGAGAAATTGTTGCACAAGGCACGCCAGAAGATGTGGCGTTAGTCGAAGGTTCACACACTGCACGCTTTCTTAAGCCTATGTTGTAATAGTAAAAGGCAGTAACATACGAGCTTGGCCCCCATACCAAGCTCGACTTAAATTAACGTGTAGAATTTATGGCAACCATCCACTTAAGCGGTACACAACTTGCGCCTCAAAAGCAAAAAGTCCCGCTCAATAGAAAATTTCTCGCTGTGCTAGCCTTACTTTTTGGTCTGGCGATGCATTTATTTATGCCAAACCCTGGCGGCTCAGGGTTAGAGCTACCATTTAACGCAGCCATATGGGCCGTGTTTAGCTTTGCTTTTGCTATCGGACTCTATCAACTGGGTACTTCAGGAGAACTGCGTTACACCAAACTCTCTTTAGCTTCAGCTGTTGCGGCTTCTTTGATGACGTTGCCTATACTCTATTCCAATGCCAATATCTTCAACGCTCTGCCCACATTAGTTGGCCTCTGGGCCGGTATTTTATTCTTATTGGTATTGCAGCAGTTCCAATTTTCTAACAAACATAAACAGCGTTTACTGTGGTTCATCGTTATCGCTGCATTGATTCAAGCGGGATTAGGCTGGTATCAGTTTTTGTGGTTAGAGCCTGTAAACTGGATGAACTACAATACGGCAACCAATCGACCTTATGGTATCTTCCAGCAACCCAATGTCATGGCCAGTTTTTTAGCCACTGGCGTTGTTATTTCTGGATATTTATTAGCTCGACATCCCCATAAGTATCATCGAAGTTCAGCGGAAATTTCGTTACTGTTTCTTTCTCCTATCATGAGCCTTCCCTTGCTTGTTGTATTAGGGTCTCGTACCGGATGGATTGGTACAGCCCTTGGTATCGCATTGATTCTTCCATACCTTTACCAATTTGGCAGTAAAAGACGTTTTTGGGCGTGGTTTGTTGCCTTAGCAGCAGGGCTCGCGATTGCATTGCCATTTATCAGCATTCAGCAAGAATCGAACACCACTTTTATCGCGCAAAAACTCGATTTAGATTCCATTCGAAGTGAAACTTACCTTCAAACTCTCGATATGCTGATTGAGAAGCCGCTAACTGGCTATGGGCTAGGGAATTTTGAATCGGCTTATACACTCTACACGGCTCGTCAACACGCTCTCAACCCTAGCTATCCCGCAGGCTATGCTGGAATGGACCACCCGCACAATGAAGTGCTTTTTTGGGGGGTATCTGGTGGTGTCGTGCCGTTATTGGGGATCTTTCTTATCTCACTCATACTGGCAAACAAGTTGATCCGCGCAAGAAAGGGCACACGACTCGCTTTGTTAGCACTCTTCATCCCAATCGCACTTCACAGTCAGTTGGAATACCCCTTTTATCACTCGTCGATTCACTGGATCACTTTCATTATTTTGATCTATTGGCTGGACCAACGTGGCGCAAAAGTAAACTCGATTCGTTTTTCCGTCGTGACAAAAACAGCGACGAGAAGCCTGAGCTTGGTTCTGCCAGTTGGTGTGACTTTCTTTATGGTTACTCTACTGCACTCCAACTATGTCTTATCGAAGTATGAGTCGGAAGTCCCCTCAGACATCACTTTGCTCGATCAAGTGAGTAACACGATTGCTTGGCAGAATAGAATCAACTGGAATCGTTATACCCAATACTTACAAGTCGGCCTGATCACCCAAGCTCCTGAGATGATTAAGCCCTATGTCAATTGGGCTTTGCAGGTCGTGAAAGAGACTCCAAGACCAGATTATTACCAAAATTTGATCTTAGCCTATCAAGCGTTAGGTGAAGAAAGCAAAGCGGAACAGATTCGTGCAGAGGCCAGTTTTCTGTTTCCTAGAGTCAGCTTTGATCATACTCAATATGAGCCACCTTTAACGATAGAACCAGCCACCAGCAAGTCAATTGAAACTCTTTCACCATAAACGTACTTGCGTTGTTATGGCTGAAGGTGTGTGTAGCTGAACGCTTTTTAGTCAGATTTTTAAAAGCGCTTATAAAGAAGTAATAGAGCCGTGGTATCGACCACGGCTCTCACTTCATTCACTTATTTTTGTATCATTACTGAGTAAGCTTTTCTTCTAGGGCTTTTAAGCACAAAGCAATATTTTCAGAACGAGCGCCGTAGCCCATCACACCAATACGCCACGCTTTGCCCGCTAGTGCTCCAAGTCCTGCTCCAATTTCTAGGTTGTATTCATTGAGCAACTCACTACGGACTTTGGCTTCATCAATTCCTTCAGGAATATAAACCGCATTAAGCTGAGGCAAACGATATTCTTCGTCCACAACAAACTGAAATCCCAGCTTTTCAAGTCCCTGTTTCAGTTTCTCATGCATTTGCGCGTGACGGTTCCAAGCATTTTCCAACCCTTCATTTTTCAACATCACCAGTGACTCATGAAGCGCATAGAGACTGTTTACAGGGGCAGTATGATGGTAACTGCGTTTACCTTCTCCACTCCAATAACCTAACACTAAGCTCTGATCGAGAAACCAGCTTTGCACAGGTGTGGTGCGCGATTGAATTTTTTCAATGGCTGCAGGAGATAAAGTGACGGGTGACAACCCAGGAACACATGAAAGGCACTTTTGACTCCCCGAATATACCGCGTCTAATTGCCACTCATCGACCTTAAGTGGTACACCACCTAATGAAGTCACAGTATCAACAATCGTCAATGCGCCGCGCTGTTTTGCTAAAGCACCTAAAGCTTGCGCATCACTTCTCGCCCCAGTCGATGTTTCAGCATGCACAAACGCCAGAATTTTTGCGTCTGGATGTGCTTCGAAAGCCGCTTCCACTTTGGCTACGCTGACAGGTGCACCCCATTCGTCATCAACGATAATCGCTTCGCCACCAGCTCGAATGACATTTTCACGCATTCGTTCGCCAAAAACACCATTGCGACAAACGATGACCTTATCACCCGGCTCAATCAGGTTTACAAAGCAAGTTTCCATCCCCGCACTTCCTGGTGCTGAAACTGCAATCGTAAATTCATTTTCAGTTTGAAAAGCGTATTTTAATAGCTGCTTAAGTTCATCCATCATTCCAATAAACAACGGGTCTAAATGTCCAATGGTCGGGCGACTTAGCGCTTGAAGAACTTGTGGTGAAATATCTGAAGGGCCAGGTCCCATTAATGTACGGTGAGGTGGCACAAAGCTTTGGATTGTCATTATCGCTCCTTGGTAATTTTAATTACTCTGTTCTCCCATCCCACTTAATATCCTTCATCAACGTTGTTGAGCCTAACGTTTAGCATTCCCGCTAATCATGAGAAGAGAGACATCTCTGAATCTTGTGACTTTCACATTAGTTGATAATTCTAGGGGCAGCAATTCTGTTTGCCACCAATAAGTTAAAAATGTGGTGAATATCGATTCGGTCCCTAAGTAACTTCAACATACTCGATTGAACCTTAGCAATTTAAGCCTGATTTGATGTCCATCGATTAAACACTAACCTCATGATATGACGGGGAAGAAACCTGCATTTGTCCTAGAAATGCGCGGTTTATGTGCGACGAGAGCCAAGTCGTAACAAACCGTCAAATATCGATTGACAAACATCACATAAAAACGTTCAATGTTTGAGCTTTATGCAGAAGAGGAGCGCTGCCCAGGCAGGTGCGTAGTGGAGCCACAACTCCAAGACTACACACTCAGGGGGAGCAGTGCCGAGGTAGACCAAACTTGTTGGATTTGGTCTGTCGGTTGTCTTGGGTTGAATCCCAACAACTGTCATCAATACTATATTGATGAAGAGCTTCTGAGGTAACTGTTCAACCATTCTTTACCTCTCACCTTGCTCTAACCCTCTCCTCACAAAACATTGGACGTTGTTGGCGTTGATACCAACATTTTTTATTTTGGAAGTCGTGGGAGACATGCTGTGGGTGCATTTAATGTCGCTAAATTTGGTGGGACGAGTGTTGCTAACTTTGAAGCAATGAGCCGTTGTGCCGCTATTATTGAAAACAATCCGAACACTCGCCTTGTAGTGAGTAGTGCCTGCTCAGGCGTTACTAACCTCTTGGTTGAGCTTGCCAATGGTGTGCAAGATAGCTCACATCGCGGTGAGATCCTTCAGAAACTTGCTGCCATTCATGATGCGATCTTAGAGCAACTGAATGATGCCACCAGCGTTTCAGCTGAGGTATACCGTATTCTTGATACGGTCACCAGTTTAGCAGAAGCCGCGTCGATTCAATCCAGTACCAAATTGACCGATCACCTTGTCGCCTGTGGTGAGTTAATGTCGACTCACATTTTAGCTCAGCTAATGCGCGACCGTGGGATTGACGCGATTCGCTTTGATATTCGCGATGTACTTCGTACTGACTCGAACTACGGTCGTGCCGAGCCTAATGTCGAGGTGACGGCTGAGTTAGCACAACAGTCGCTCGTGCCGCTTTGTCAAAAACAAGTCGTCATTACTCAAGGGTTCATTGGTTCCGATCAAGAGGGTAACACCACGACACTTGGTCGCGGTGGCAGTGATTACAGTGCCGCTCTTATTGCGGAGGCGGTTCAAGCTGCCGGACTAGAAATTTGGACTGATGTTCCTGGTATCTATACCACTGACCCTCGTATTGCTTCTAAAGCTTCGCCTATTCCAGAAATTAGCTTCAGTGAAGCGTCTGAGATGGCAAACTTTGGAGCAAAAATCCTCCACCCTTCTACGTTAGTACCTGCGCTTCGCCATGATATTCCTGTTTTTGTTGGTTCATCAAAAGAGCCAGAGCGTGGCGGTACTTGGATTCGCCACCAAGTAGAAAGCTCACCGCTGTTTCGTGCATTGGCATTGCGATGCAACCAAACCATGGTTACGTTGCGTAGCGCAAATATGTTCCAAGCTTATGGTTTCCTCGCCAAAGTCTTTGAAATCCTTGCTAAACACAAGATCTCCGTGGATCTGATCACCACGTCAGAGATCAGCGTTTCATTGACATTGGATCAAACCGATACTTCAGGTGGAGCACCAGAGTTACCTGAAGCTGCCCGTCGTGAATTGGAAGAGTTGTGTACCGTAGAAGTCGAGCAGAACCTATGTTTGGTTGCGCTTATTGGTAACAACATGAGTGAAAGCAAAGGCTGCGCGAAGCAAGTTTTCGGAACTCTGGAAGACTTCAACCTGCGCATGATTTGCTACGGTGCGAGCCCTCATAACCTTTGCTTCCTTGTTCATGAGTCCGTGTCTCGTTTAGCGATTCAAAAGCTGCATACCGAACTGTTCGAATGATCGAGGTAGGTGTCCAATAAGGGCCTCAGATGTAAAAAAGGTTGGCTTGCGCCAACCTTTTTTGTTTCGAAAGATCCCTTAATTTAAGTTAGGGCCTAGCCACTTCTCCGCTTCCTCCCAACTCCAGCCTTTCCGCTCTGCATACTCTTTCGCTTGGTCTTCTTGAATTTGCGCAATGGCAAAGTAACGAGAATCAGGGTGAGAGAAGTACCACCCCGAAACCGATGCTCCTGGCCACATTGCATAACTGGTGGTCAGAGACATATCAATGGTTTCTTCCACTTTAAGCATCTCCCACAGCGTGCCTTTCTCAGTATGCTCAGGACATGCAGGATACCCTGGGGCCGGTCGAATACCTTGATATTTCTCACGGATCAAATCCTCATTATTAAGATTTTCATCCGCAGAGTAGCCCCAGATATCTTTGCGCACTTGTTCATGCAAGTATTCAGCAAAAGCTTCTGCTAAGCGGTCCGCCACCGCTTGGATCATGATCGCATTGTAATCATCACCTTGCGCTTTATACTCATCCGCCAGCTCACGCTCACCGATACCACCCGTTACGGCAAATCCACCGATCCAATCTTTCTTACCGCTAGACTTAGGCGCAATATAGTCTGATAGACAATAGTTGAAACCTTTTGGTTTCTCCGTTTGCTGACGAAGATTGTGCAGCACGTGCGCTACTTCAGTACGCGTTTCATCGGTGTACACTTCAATATCATCACCAACACTTGCGGCAGGGAACATAGCGCACATGCCTCGTGCTTTCAGTAGCCCCTCTTTCTCGACTCTATCGAGCAGATCATTCGCATCTTTAAAGAGTCGCTTCGCTTCTTCGCCGACAACCTCATGCTCTAAAATCTTTGGGTACTTGCCGACTAAAGACCAAGTCATAAAGAATGGCGTCCAATCGATATATTGCCTTAGAGTCGCCACATCAAAGTCGTCATACACATGCACGCCCGGCTTAGCAGGGACTGGCGGGGTATAGTTTTCCCAGTCAATCGCCACTCGATTTGCACGCGCTTGTTCTATTGTGATGGGCTTAGTACGAGGTTTTTTGCGGTTGTGCTGATCTCTTACACGCACGTAATCTGCATCCACTTTCTCAACAAACGCTGGACGAAGCTCATCTGACAACAGCGAAGTACATACCCCTACGGCCCGAGAAGCGTTATTCACGTAAACCACAGGCTGATGGTAATTCTGCTCAATCTTTACTGCAGTATGGGCTTTTGATGTGGTTGCTCCACCAATCAAAAGCGGTAGCTCAAAGCCCTGTCGTTCCATCTCTTTGGCAACATGAACCATTTCATCCAGCGATGGCGTGATCAACCCCGATAAACCGATGATATCGACGTTCTCTTCTTTCGCCACTTTCAGGATTTTCTCGCAAGGCACCATGACACCCAGATCGATGATCTCGTAGTTATTACACTGCAGTACTACACCGACGATATTCTTGCCAATGTCATGCACATCCCCTTTCACCGTTGCCAGTAGGATTTTTCCGTTTGAAGACCCAGCTTGTTTTGAAGCATTAATGTACGGCTCTAAGTGTGCGACTGCTTGTTTCATTACTCGAGCAGACTTCACCACTTGCGGTAAGAACATCTTCCCTTCACCAAACAGATCGCCAACGACATTCATACCGTCCATCAGAGGACCTTCAATCACTTCAAGTGGCTTAGAGGCATTGAGGCGAGCTTCTTCAGTGTCTTCAACAATGAATTCCGTGATACCTTTTACAAGAGCATGTTCAAGACGTTTGGCCACTGGGTAAGTACGCCACTCAAGAGCAGAAGCATCGTCTTCTTTGCCAACGCCTTTACCTGCGTATTCTGCTGCAATATCTAGCAGTCTTTCAGTACCATCATCTCGACGGTTTAGTACGACATCTTCGACGGCTTCTCGCAGTTTATCGGGTACATTATCGTATATTTCCAGCTGACCCGCGTTCACGATCCCCATGTCCATACCGTTCTTGAAACAGTGATATAGGAACACCGCATGGATCGCTTCACGTACGTAGTTATTTCCTCGGAATGAGAAAGACACATTGGATACCCCACCCGAGATCATCGCATGTGGTAAGTCACGCTTAATATCACCTACCGCTTCAATAAAGTCGACCGCGTAGTTATTGTGCTCTTCGATACCAGTAGCAACGGCGAAAATGTTCGGGTCAAAAATAATATCTTCTGGCGGGAAACCAATTTCATGTACAAGAATGTTGTAAGCATTGGTACAAATTTCAAGTTTGCGTTCACGTGTTTCTGCTTGCCCGACTTCATCAAAAGCCATAACCACAACAGCGGCTCCATAGCGACGGATCCGCTTTGCTTGCTCTACAAACTTTTCCTTCCCTTCTTTCAAAGAAATGGAGTTAACGATGCCTTTACCTTGAATACATTTAAGACCAGCTTCAATCACTTCCCATTTGGAAGAGTCAACCATGATCGGTACTTTCGAAATCTCAGGCTCCGATGCACATAGGTTAAGGAACCGAATCATACATGCCTCAGCATCTAGCATGCCTTCATCCATGTTGATATCGATGATTTGAGCACCATTTTCCACTTGCTGACGAGCAACATCGAGCGCTTCATCATAAAGCTCTTCTTTAATCAGGCGTTTAAATCGAGCCGAGCCGGTCACGTTTGTTCGTTCACCAACGTTCACAAACAGAGTGTCTTTTTCAATGGTCAGTGGCTCAAGACCAGATAGACGACATGCGACAGGAATATCAGGTAAGGCACGCGGGGTCACCCCTTCACAAGCTAATGACATTTGGCGAATGTGCTCAGGCGTCGTACCACAACACCCACCAACAAGGTTTAAGAAACCTGCACGTGCCCATTCACCAATATGTTCTGCCATATCTTCGGGTGACAAATCATATTCACCAAATGCATTTGGCAGACCTGCATTCGGGTGGGCAGAGACGCTGCATTCAGAAATACGCGATAGCTCTTCGACGTATTGACGCAATTCATCAGGTCCTAGCGCACAGTTAAGACCGAAAGAAATCGGCTTAACGTGGCGAAGCGCGTTGTAAAACGCTTCTGTTGTTTGCCCTGATAACGTTCGACCTGAAGCATCGGTGATCGTCCCTGAAATCATCACTGGCAATTCAATACCAAGTTCTTCAAAAACGGATTCCACCGCAAATGCACAAGCTTTCGCATTCAAGGTATCAAAAATAGTTTCAATCAGAATGAGGTCTGAGCCCCCTTTGATCAGGGCACGGGTAGACTCGGAATAGGCAATGACTAGTTCATCAAAACTGACATTACGGTATCCCGGATCATTAACATCGGGAGAAATCGAACAGGTGCGGTTTGTTGGCCCTAGAACGCCAGCAACATAACGAGGTTGATCAGGTGTTTTTGCTGTCCATTCATCAGCAGCCTCACGCGCTAGCTTGGCAGCTTCAAAGTTGATTTCTTCACTCAGGCTTTCCATATCATAGTCAGCCATCGCGATCGTTGTCGCATTGAAAGTATTGGTTTCAAGAATATCTGCGCCTGCTTCTAAGTAAGCAGTATGGATATCTTTGATCATTTTCGGCTGTGTCAGCACCAATAAGTCATTGTTCCCTTTTAAATCACAATGCCAGTCCGAAAATCGCTCGCCACGATAGTCTTCCTCTTCAAGCTTATAATCCTGAATCATGGTTCCCATACCACCATCGATAAACAGAATCCGTTGCTTTAATTGCGCTTCAATTTGCTGTCTTACATTACTTCCCACAATGCCGCCTCATTCCTTTAGTTATCCATCAATCCTACCACACATCAAACAGGAGTCTAGACGTCTAAACATACTTATTTTGGCTTTTTATCATCAAAAAATGATGAGAGATATGACAATAAATAGTGATTGCTATTTAGGCAAAGTAAGCACAAAATCTCATTCACAAATTGTTACATTCATAATGAGCTTATGTCGGTCTATTACACACTCTGCTTCCTTTCTGCTGCAGCAATGTTGATTGCTTTTATCAACAGTAAGATAGGAAAAATGCAAACTACCATCGCCATTACCGCTGGGGCCATGATGCTGTCCTTGATCATTTTAGTCGCAGGTCAGAATGATTGGTTCCACCTAACTGAAATTGCCAGTTCCACTGTGGCCAGTATCAACTTCGAAGATTTCCTTTTAAAAGGGATTCTAGGCTTCTTGCTGTTTGCTGGAGGACTAGGGATCAAGTTACCCAATTTAAAAGACCAGAAATGGGAAATTACTGTTCTAGCATTAGGGGCCACACTATTCTCTACTTTTTTCATAGGCGGGGTTCTGTACGGGTTTTGTCAAATTATCGGTATCCAATTTGACCTGATCTACTGCCTATTGTTTGGTGCACTTATTTCACCAACCGACCCAATAGCCGTACTTGCCATTGTGAAAAAGCTCAACGCCCCAAAACGTATCTCTACTCAAATTGAAGGGGAATCTCTCTTCAATGATGGATTTGGTTTGGTTCTATTTGTCACGTTATTCACGATTGCCTTTGGAGAAGAAGCTCCAACGTTAGAGAGTGTCACTTTACTGTTTGCCCAAGAAGCCATAGGCGGCATTATCTATGGTTTTGCCTTAGGGCTGCTCTTCCACTATTTGATCAGCGCTACCGATGATCACTCAATGGAACTGTTACTGACAATAGGAATACCAACAGCTGGGTATGTATTTGCACACTATATCCATGTCTCAGGACCTTTAGCTATGGTGGTTTCAGGGATCATGATAGGAAACTGGACTCGATTCATTGGCTTTTCTAAAGTCAGTGAGGAGCATCTCGATCATTTCTGGGAGTTGGTCGATGAGTTTCTAAACGGAGTGCTCTTTCTTCTCATTGGGATGTCGATGCTGTTATTCGAATTTCACAAAGAAGACTGGATATTAATGGCTTTCTCTATTCCACTGGTGCTTGCTTCTCGCTATGTAAGCATTGCACTCTCTTACTCAGGCTTTAAAAGGTTTCGCCGATACAATTCATGGTCAGTTAAGATCTTAACATGGGGCGGTTTAAGAGGAGGCCTTGCTCTAGCAATGGCACTTTCGATACCAAGTGGTATTTGGGTAATAGAAGATAAGCTCATTGACGTCAAAGAGATCATACTCGTCATGACGTACTCAGTTGTCGTCTTCTCTATTTTAATTCAAGGATCGACCATTACCCCTATGATCGAAAAAGCCAATCGTGAAGAAGAGCAAAACACCGCCAACGATTCAATCAATGGTGGTAGCCAAACATAATGATGATTTCGAGTCAGGTTAATCCCTGACTCTTTTCTACGGAGAGACCTTACCAACTAGCTAATCCTGCCTGGGCGAATCTTGACTCGAGAGCCCCAAGGGCCCCCCTTTTGCTCCGATTGATACTGCATAAACAGAACGATTGTTTCACCGCTGAGTAATACGGAGGCTATACAGAAGCATTTAGCGCTCATATCTTCAGCCACACCTGCGACCGTCATTATGGATCAAGCGAGTTCAACCAAAGCTATCTCGCGGATGAGTTCGAGAACTTAACCATAATCCATATTCCCTATACTTACCCGAGCTAAATCCAATCGAACAAGTATGGAGTTGGCTACGACAACACTATCTAGCAAACCAGAGTTTTATGAACTACGACGATATTGTTGAGAAAATATGTGTTGCATGGAATTGCTTCCTAGAAAGTGCAGATAGGGTGAAAAGAATGTGCACAAGAGAATGGATTGAGCTGATCAGTTAATTTTCCAGATTGGTATAAAGTAGCGGACGGCTGGGGTTGCATACCATTGGACTCGCACCCGAGCGGCACTCTTTCCCTAAAAGAGAAAAGCCAACCCATAAAAACGACAAAACCCAGTCCAAGGACTGGGGTTCTAAATACATGGCGGAGCGGCTGGGCTGGCACCCATTGGACTCGCATCCGAGCGGGACTCATTGGCTCACAGAGCAAAAATAGCTCGATATAAACAAAAAGACCCCAGCATTTCTGCTAGGGTCTGGAATAAATGGCGGAGCGGAC
>JBHOHG010000040.1:0-6009 GCA_043422575.1 bacterium sp. HQB-39
GGGGGTCGCGGGTTCGAGTCCCGTCCGCTCCGCCATTTATTCCAGACCCTAGCAGAAATGCTGGGGTCTTTTTGTTTGTGTGAACAAAGCACAGTGTCGTTCCATTCTCCTTTATCCGTCATAAAGTAAGCGCTCGATTGATCTAAGCATCAACGCTAACGTCGTTTATTGATAGTATCGCTTGTGTACTACATGCTTCTTTCTCTACGAAAGGCCTCCTTGCTACCCTAGACTTTCTCTATGCTTCAATGGTGCCATCCTGTCTTGAAGCATAAAAAAACCCAGCAGTTACGCTGGGCTCACACAATTTTTCATACTCTTTGTTAGAGGATTCGTTTTAAAACACCGTCAGCCTTGATACGTGTGATTTTACGTACCAGTTTCTGTACTGGAGTCGGGTAATCTTCCACCTTGTCCACTTGGCGGTAGGTGCAGACCAGTTGAGTATGCTGAAGGATGTTCTCAATCTCTTGTTCAAACTTTTGAGTCAGTAGAGCATAGTCATCCTGAATCAATAATCCATTCTCAAGGTCAAGTGCCCATGCTCTTGGGTTCAAGTTATTGCCTGTCAGCATCATATAGCGCTTATCGACCCAGATACCTTTCAGGTGGTAACTATTGGTTTCATGCTTCCACAATCGAATAGAAAGGTTTCTAGCTGCGATGTCACTTTCAAATGATTTAGCAAAACGTCGTAGATTAAGTTCGTACAAGTAGGGTAGACCACCAATGGTCTTAAAGTCCTGCTCTGGCGGGATGTAGAAATCATTCGCCGTCTTATCTCCGACCACTATCGCCACTTTGACACCACGCTTAAGTGCCTTTTTTATCTCTTTAGTGAGCACGCGAGGGAAGTTGAAATAAGGCGTACAGATAAAGAGCTCATCTTTCGCACTTGCAATCAACTTCGCAATGGAAATGTTCAGCGCATTACGACGTTTTCCTAAGCCAACAATGGGCGTAACCGCTACTTGTTGTGTCGAGGCTTGCTGAGGCTCAAATTTGTATTGGGCCCTTGATAAAGAAGAACGGAATTGGCGTATTGCAGCCTTTATCTCTTTGGTTTCTGGCTTACTTGGGCAAGCAAGGTTATTGACCGCTGGGTGAGCGATCATTTCTTCATTTATGAAGTTCACCATACTATCTGCAAGCGATCGGTTTTCTAAGACATGGTAGCGGTCAAAACGATAACGATCATTTTGTTGTAGATAGATGTTATTAAGACTCGCGCCACTGTAGATCACCGTATCATCGATGATGAAGCCTTTTAAGTGAAGTACACCAAAGACTTCTCTTCCACGTACAGGGATGCCATATACAGGAATTGAATGCTTGTATTGATTAGCAAACTTCTTATAGAGCGCAGCATTACCTTCGCTCTCTTCTGCACCAATTAGACCACGTTGAGCACGATGCCAGTCGACACAGATATTGATGTCTAACCCAGGGTTTCTCTGCTTCGCTTCATAAAGAGCCGTAAATACCTCACGGCCTGCTTCGTCGTCTTCTAAGTAAAGTGCCGCAATATAAATTCTTGAGCTGGCTTTATTGATTGCTTCTAGGAGTACTTGTTTAAACTCACTCGCAGAGTGCAGCACATGAAACTTGTCTGCATCTAGAGCGATGGTTGGAAGCTGTTCGAACGGATTCGTACTGGGCGTCATTTTAAAAGTTATACCTTTTCTAATAGCAATATTGCCAATCTGTTATTCTATCAAATTAGCAGAAAGATTTTCTATAACAGAGACTTTTCACTGCGTAGATCAGCCATTAAATTGCATTGGAATGAGATCTTTGCCACTGCTTGTATATCGTAGCAACAAAGCCTTCAAGCTGGCAGGTAGCAACTCTTTATCTATAGTAGTGAAACCATGACCAGTGTAGTACTCCTCTAAGTAACTGTATGCAAAACAGTAGTCCTGAGTGTTGAGTACGTGGTCTCGACAGTGTGCCAGAAGTGCTTTACCTACCTCACCTCCTCGGTACTCTGGTAACACTAACATTCCAGTCAGTAGGCGGAAGGACTCAATAGTGCGAAATCTGACGACCGCAACGGTCTGATTATCTATTTGAGCAGTAATGATCAATTCATCTTTCTTGGGCTTGCCGGCTTTGTAATGCTGTTGATAGAGCCGTTTGATAATCGGTAACCGGATCGGCTCTAAAGCTTCAATGGTTAGATTCGTTGTATCTCTCACTGCGAAGTCCTAGTTAATAAGATAGAATGTCGGCAGTTTAATTTAAGCCATTCCTATCATGCAAATTCAAACCAACGTCTCATTAAAGCCTTATCATACTTTTTCCATTGAACAGTCATCTCGTTATTTAGTTGAAGCGAATAACGTTGATGACCTCATTGCTATTTATCGTTCCACCGAACTTGCTGAATTACCCAAAATGGTACTAGGCCGTGGCAGTAATGTCCTGTTTGTCGATGCCTTTGAAGGGGTCGTGATTCTTAATAAACTGCTGGGCAAGGCATTGACTGAGCATGATGATCATTACTTGCTTCACGTCAATGGCGGAGAAGATTGGCCTGAGCTTGTAAAGTGGTCGATTGAGCAGGGTATGGGGGGCTTAGAAAATCTAGCGTTGATTCCTGGTTGTGCGGGTTCTGCGCCGATTCAAAATATCGGTGCGTATGGTGTTGAACTTCAGGATGTTTGTGAGTACGTCGATATTCTTTGCTTAGACAGTCTATCAACTCAACGTTTAAGCCGTGCACAATGTGAGTTTGGTTACCGTGATTCGATTTTCAAGCATGCGCTGTATCAGAAAGCGATTGTGACGGCTATTGGCTTAAAGCTGCCTAAGCACTGGCAACCGCAAGTGAGCTATGGCCCATTACAAGCTCTCCCTGATGGATTAAAAACACCTGAAGGGATCTTTAATGAAGTGTGTCATATTCGTCAAAGCAAGTTGCCAGATCCTAAAGTTATCGGTAATGCTGGGAGTTTCTTTAAGAACCCCGTGATCACTCAGGATCATTTTGATCAATTGAAAGGTCAATTTCCTACTATTGTGGGTTACCCCAATGAAGATGGCGTAAAAGTAGCCGCAGGCTGGCTAATTGATCAGTGTGATCTTAAAGGTTTTCAAGTGGGTGGTGCACAAGTACATCCCAAACAAGCTTTAGTTCTTACGAATACAGGAAGTGCGTCTTCATCGAATATTGTGGACTTAGCGCAGCATGTTAAGCAGGCGGTCTTCCAGCGTTATCAAATTGAGCTAGAGCATGAAGTTCGATTTATTGGCGCTATTGGAGAAACCAAACTTCACCACTTACGAGGCTAGTGTTATGAGAACCCCTACTGCAAAACTGCACATCTTACGTCGTTTAGCCGAAGGCGGCTTTGTTTCTGGTGAGGCGCTTGGTGAAGAGCTTGGCATTTCCCGAGCCGCTGTTTCAAAGCACATTAAAGGGATCCAAGAGTGGGGTGTCGACGTATTTCGAGTACAAGGAAAAGGTTATCAGCTTTCTCAACCAATGCAGTTATTGGATAAGTCGAAGATTGTGACTCAACTTTCTGCACCCGTTGAATTGATATCGGTTATTGATTCAACTAATCAATACTTGATGGACCGTACTGATAGCCTAGAAAGTGGTAGTGTCTGCCTAGCTGAATATCAATCTCAAGGTCGTGGTCGCCGAGGTCGCCAATGGCTATCTCCTTTTGGCAGCAACCTTTATATGTCGATGTTTTGGCGATTAGAGGCAGGCATGGGAGCTGCGATGGGTTTGAGTCTTGTCGTCGGAATTGCAGCTGTCGAAGCGCTTGAAGCGATGGGGATCCATGGCGTGAAGCTCAAGTGGCCGAATGATCTCTATTACCAAGACAAGAAGCTGGCTGGTATCTTGGTAGAAATGTCGGGTCAAGCTGGCGGAGCGGCCAACCTAGTGATAGGGATGGGGCTTAATATTGCGATGGAGCATAAAGACAATGCCATCGATCAGCCATGGACCAGTTTGAACCAAGTGACCCTTGGCAAACGTGTTGACCGCAATAAACTCGCAGCAGCCTTTATTGACTCTTGGGGAGCGATCTTAGAAGAGTATGAGATGACAGGGATGCAAACCTTTGTCCCACGATGGAATCACCTCGATAACTTTTTAAATCGTGAAGTGCGCTTATTAATGGGAAACAATAGCGTGGCGGGTATCGCTCGAGGCATTGATGCACAAGGCGGTGTTTTGCTTGAGGTGAACGGGGAAGTGAAAAGCTTCATCGGCGGTGAAATTTCACTTCGCAAAAACGACTAAGCTCGTTCGAGCGGCTTCTTCGAGGTGTTACTTCCTCAGTAGCACCTCTTCAACGGAATGATTAGGCCCTTTCTTTAAAATCAAATGGGCGCGATCTCTTGTTGGCAAAATATTCTGTTCAAGATTAATGCCATTGATTGAGTTCCAGATACTTAATGCTTTTTGTTCTGCTTCTAATTGATTCAGCCGGGTGTAATGGCTGAAGTACGAACCTGGTTGTGTGAAAGCACCTCTACGGAACTTCATAAAACGTTGGATGTACCATTCTTGTATCAATGAAGTATCAGCATCAACGTAGATAGAGAAATCAAGAAAATCGGATACAAACACTTTGTGCGGATCTTGAGGGTTATTGGTCCCTGACTGAAGAACGTTAAGTCCTTCGACAATCACGATATCGGGTTGATCGACCACTTTAACTTCTTCGGTGATATCGTAAGTCAGATGAGAATAGACAGGAGCGGTCACATTGCGCTTGCCAGCTTTGACATCAGAGACAAACTTAACCAGACGTTTAATATCATAGGACTCAGGGAAGCCTTTACGGCTCATTAAATCTCTTTCTGAAAGAGTGTGGTTTGGATAGAGGAAGCCATCGGTAGTCACTAATTCGACTTTAGGGTGATTATCCCAACGTGATAGTAATTCTCTCAATAATCGGGCAGTAGTACTTTTCCCCACAGCAACACTACCGGCAATACCAATCACAAACGGTGGTGCATGCTCTTCATTGTTCAGAAAGTTTTGA
Source organism: bacterium sp. HQB-39 (assembly GCA_043422575.1). Lineage (GTDB taxonomy): Bacteria > Pseudomonadota > Gammaproteobacteria > Enterobacterales > Vibrionaceae > Vibrio. Next base: position 5,010 of record JBHOHG010000040.1, read on the forward strand.
AGTACGGAGTTGCGGCTTTGTCGTGCTCGTACATACAAATTGATCAAACGAGCAAGTGGGAGGTAGATCTCGACCGCTTCTTCCATCGTTAAGCTCTCATTGATACCTTGCAATGCTTTTAGATCGTCTTGAGATAACGTCATTGGAACAGAGTTTCTTAGCTCTGACCATTTTAAGCGATTGAAAGATAGATAAGGGCTCATGGGCATCCTGCGTATTTGTAATTATTCTGATCGAGCATGAAACATACATCATGGAGATCATAATGCAAATTAATAGCGAGAAGGATGCAATTTTAAAAGGCTTTTTTGTCTATTTTTACAGCACTTAAACTGAAATCAGTTAAATTTTAAATTTTTTTGTATTTAGCTATTGCAACCCTGAAAATCATTCAATAGAATGCGCACCACTTGTGCCGACTTAGCTCAGTAGGTAGAGCAACTGACTTGTAATCAGTAGGTCACCAGTTCGATTCCGGTAGTCGGCACCACTTTCTCCCCTCTTTAGTAAGAGCAGTGAGAGAAAGTGCTTAAAAATTTGGAGGGGTTCCCGAGTGGCCAAAGGGATCAGACTGTAAATCTGCTGGCACTGCCTTCGATGGTTCGAATCCGTCCCCCTCCACCACATTCTTAAGGAATAGCTCGAAGAGTTACGTGTTGCGGGCATCGTATAATGGCTATTACCTCAGCCTTCCAAGCTGATGATGCGGGTTCGATTCCCGCTGCCCGCTCCACTCAAAAAATTTGAGTGCTGATATAGCTCAGGTGGTAGAGCGCATCCTTGGTAAGGATGAGGTCGGCAGTTCGAGTCTGCCTATCAGCACCAGTTCTCTCAGATCATTTCCTTTTGATTAAATAAAATACCAAGTATTTGGTTGCGTGGTCATTCAAGCCACTTTAATCCGTACCTAGAGGGACAACTCATGTCTAAAGAAAAATTTGAACGTACGAAACCGCACGTAAACGTTGGTACTATCGGCCACGTTGACCACGGTAAAACA
>JBHOHG010000041.1:0-5872 GCA_043422575.1 bacterium sp. HQB-39
ATTGATATCTTGTTGCTTATGGCATTAATGGCCGAAATCATCATGTGGTGGAATGGCTTAATCGCCATGCAAGCCAACACCATCAAGCATCGTCGTGTGCTCTCCATTCCTAGGCTTGGTAAGGAGGTACGTTGCCACCGGAGATACAAAATACAAGGCTCTCAATATCATTGGCCAATGGTGGAATTTCAGCGCCTCACTCATACCTGTGGTTTGGGGGAATTATGAGGGGATCCGCCAGCGCCTGCAATAAGGTGCGCCACGATGAACCCACCAAGCCCATTGAACTCCATACCGAAACCGCCGAGTGTAACGCGTCACCTTGATTGCTTGTATGGATAATAAGCACTCCAATCGGGTAAGGTGAGACCCAGGCTTTAGCTGCAACTAAAGCTTTCTATGTGGTAGTTCGTTTAAACGCTGGCTCCTCTGTTGAGAGACCGATAACAAACATGAACGCCACGTAGGACTCCAAGCACAAACCTCGAATAGTCGACTGGGTCTCGAACCCGAATTTCGCAAGCAAGAGTTAGCTTATTATGAATACAAACACACTTCAAAACATTAATGTCGGTGTTGATACTGGCAAGTCACAACTCGACATTTATATACGACCACTCGATATCTTTTTCACCGTCCCAAACAACGATAAAGGCATTAACGAAGCCGTCAAAACACTCAAAAAACACTCCCCTGAGCGTATCGTCGTCGAAGCAACTGGCCGGTTAGAAATGCCCTTCATCCTTGCCTGATCAGCAGCCAATCTACCATTCGTTATTGCCAATCCAATACACATTAAACGCTTTGCTGGTGCCATCGGAAGACGAGCAAAAACCGATAAATTGGATGCCCAGCTCATTGCCCATTATAGCGAAGTCATTCGTCCAGATCTTACTCAGCTAAAACCTGAAAACATGCGTTTAATGAGCGATTTAGTAGCAAGACGACATCAACTTCTCACCATGCAAACAATGGAGAAGAACCGATTGCAATCCCTGCCTAAGCACCTCACAGGCACCATCAAACCCATACTTACCGCTTTCAAAAAACAGATAGAAAAAACAGAACAAAAAATCGTTTCTCTTATCGAGTCATGTCCAGAATATCAAAGCAAAAATCTTCTTTTACAAAGCGTACCAGGCATCGGAAAAGTCGCCGCTGCCTCTATCATCAGCAACGTTCCTGAACTTGGGCTAATTACAAGTAAACAAGCTGCTGCACTTATCGGTGTCGCTCCAATAAATAGAGAAAGTGGACGATACAAGGGAAAGCGAGTCATACAGGGAGGACGAGCTCAGGTTCGCACTGTTCTTTACATGTCGATGATGTCAGCCATGCAATGTAACCCTGTTTTTAAGGCCACTTATCAACGTCTATTAGACGCCGGAAAACCGAAGAAAGTCGCAATTATTGCCTGTGTCAGAAAGATGGTGGTCACCTTAAATTCTATGCTTCGAGATGGCGTCATGTGGGATGAAAACATAGCGAAAAAATTAGCTATTGACGCCATAGTCGTTTGTTAGCTTATAACTCGCAGACTCCACGATCTTAAATAATCATGATCTTGAAGACACACTGTCGATTGTTTTTTATCAATAATCTCACCGTCTAAAAAAGGAGGAATTGAAACTATTGCCTGAAAGTTCTCGTTTTCTAAAGCATTAAGAAGTGATCTAAAGCTAACTTTATCAAAGTTCACCGCAAGCCCCTCAACCAATAGTAGGGTTAATCGCTGTTTTGCTATTTCCCGAGCTTTTGTAATTTGTAAGTCCAAGATTAGTTTTGCCCGTTCACTTGTAGATAGTTGCTCGAAGGAAGCAAATCTATCTAGAGATGAGTTCTTACGCTTAAAATATAGTTCATAAAATGGCTCTTCATTCAGTTTCAGTCGAGGCTTGGTCACATAAGTATCATTTTCGTAATCCCAATCATCCTCGTCCTCAACAACTCCGGGCTCAAACTTTATTTCGCCGGGTATAAGTGTTTTAGTACCAATAGAACACAGCGACATGAGTGCTGCTTTGTCAACATTTAACACTCTTTGCATAACGTCTATATGATCTTCATGTTCATGCGCACGGAGATCACCTACATCACAATATATTACCTCTAAGTCCCCTGGAGGTAACAAGCATTCAACCCCATTTTCTAGTCTCTTAAAGTCACCGTTCACTATACTTAATGTCAAGTTTTTATTAAAAGAGTCTACGGTCGAGTATTTTACGTTTGTTTCAAAAATTGAATTCTGATTCCCGGAAAAACGTTCGGCGTACTTAGCATTAGATATAGATGCTGCAAACTCGAGTAAAGCCGTTTTACCAACTCCATTTTTACCCCAAATTAAGCTCCATCTAGATAGTTCAATATTCGGAGAGATCCCTTTGTCAGAAGCAAATTTATCTATTGCTATTGAATCAATCCAGCCTAGAGGAGATGGTGTATCATTCATTAATTTTCTTGTTCGCGCTTCAATTAATTCTTTCCATGCGAATAACGTACTAGCCGGATAATCTCTACCATTTTTTTTATCTATCAATGCTGCGTGATACTGGCAGCACCATAATCCATTCTTCTCGCTGCTAATGAAATCCGCGTCTTTACCGCCCCAACCTCTAGGACCATTTTCTGAAGCACTATATATATGACAAGCTACGCCCATATTTACAGCACCATCTAGATCATAAAATGGTCCCATTGTAGGGTTCGAACATCGAGGTACCGAACACCTAGCACCTGCTTGCTTGTACAATATTTCAGGAACTTGAGGTTTAAAATCTATTCTTGTTTTTATTTTACTCAATTGTATCTCCGTAGAGTTGTAAGCTAACGCTTAAGTATTTATCCATTGTCGTTGCACAAGGGATAAATACCTGTTGGACTTGGCCGCTTCTATCTATGGAATTTGCTTTTTCAAGCTAAGACGACTTACACTCGGATCACGAGCAAAGTAACTCCAGATACCCGTATTTTTGCACGCCAAATCTCCATTTCGAACGCACAATAAGATACCAGTTGAGTAATAATTTTAAAAGCGAAAAACCCGCCTCTCTCGCGCTCACTCCACGATTTTTTATCTATTACAATCAATGTACTACATCGTTCGATATTCTGTAGTCACTACCCTCGGCCTGATGTTTAAGCGCATGAGTACCATGGTGTTATGATGGCAGTTTGGGCAACAAGGCTGCTCTTTCGATTCATTCGATGGGTCTTCAGGACGTTCTCGCAAACTTTGCCGGATAGTCGCGACCGATTTCACTCTGACTGCATTAGCTAAAAAACCGTAGTAGCGTATGCGCATCAAACCTTTGGGTAGAACATGCAACAGTAAACGCCGAAGTATCTAACCGCGCTACAGCATAGTTTTTGTGTGCCCTGTGTTCGATAATCCTTGTACCGAAGAGTGATCCTTCCATCTGTATTAAAGCTCAATTGATTTGGGTTGAGACCAATACGATTACAATATTGAGTAATGCCTGCCCCAACATGATCGTTTGAGTCTGTATCCATGCCTTCAGCCTGTCCCGCCTTAAATTTTTCGATCTATTTTGCTAATGCTCAAGCGGGACATTCACTCTTTGTCTTCCCAAAGAGTAAACAGAAAGGCGCTTTAGTTTCGTGCGCGCTGTCCGGTCGGTTTTAGGCGTTCCTGACGCCATAAAACCTAAAATTTCGTCCTGAAATTTTCCCTAGAGTTGTGGTTTCTTTCTTGGATTTATGTGCGTGGTGTGGTTCGTCCGAGGTAGCCGATGGTGAACTTAGCGGTATGACCACTGATATTGCAAACAACCTGCTTTATCACGATGGCGCTCGCCTTGAGTAAACCATCAAAGCGAGACCACATCTGAACATCTTCGCACAATTTGCTTAATAAAGAGGCTCGGGCTTGTTCGGCACTCGGGATTTAACGCTGGCTGACGCAGCGCTTAATCCTTATTTGTTATATGCACTAACCATATAGTGATAAACCAATACTTGGTTTAACGCGCACCCTAACACCAAAGTGAATTGATTCTTCTCCATCGTAACGGGTACCAAAGCATTTAGCTGGAGCAAACTCCAAATATTCGCCAGTTTTGTCGACGACTCTTCGAACACCTTCGCAATTCATAAGCTGCATGGAGAATAGATTTCTACCGTTGTTTTTATTGATTAACTCAAAGCGAACATCACCATCGTATTGATACACTATGATGTTAAGTTGGATGCCATCTTCTTCGATAATATATTGGTGCCAAATACCATCAGATTCTACTTCTGGCATAACCTCTAAAACAGCCATAATGTCAGTTTCATTCCAGACTAACACAATTCATCCTTTCTCATAAAACGTATAGTTAAGGTGTAAGTGACGCAGATGCCCCCTAACCTAAAATACACTCTGATAGATCCGCGCCAATTTGGGCACTAAGCCCCCAATACGATTCTTATCGCCCTCACCAAACGAGTGGAAATGAGCTTGGCGGTATGACCTATCGAAAGACAATACTGGGCCCAGTAGTTAGAACCACTACAAGATTCGAACACCACGACGCATGGAGTTTGTTGACGCAAAAATTCACTAAATTGCTGAGGTGTCAGTTCTTTATTAGAAAGCACCTTTGAGTTTAAATAAACGCATACTTTGATAGCCTTAGTGGCTAGGTCAACACCAATGATCGTGGTACTCATCCAGTTCTCCCGAAGGGTTATTTAACCTAAGAAGGTTAGCTTGTCATGAGAGCGGGAGTCCAATTATCTTGTTAGACCTACGTTGGCGTAAACATATACCAAGATTTCATATAAAATGCCGCATAAAGCAATGAAATAAGCAAAACTAAAACACCTCCGGGTATTAAACACTTAATATTGTCCGAAAAATCTTTACTTCCTATATATGCTAAGTAACCTGAGACAAGGGTAATTAATGGTGGAAGTAAACTTGATACTATTTCCGATTTACTAGCCCCCATAAACATGCCGATTGTAGTTCCGAATGCAGAAAAAACAGAAAAAATCAGGGTCGATTGAAAGAAGTCAAAGGTAGTGTATGCTCTATACCCAAAAGATACCGCTACAACTAAGACAAGACAAAAAACTGTAATTGGTATTAATATTTCTACCGCATACAAAGCAGCTTCAAAATTCGCTTGGATACGCTCCATAACTAGACCCTAAAATTTAAACTTCCGTTTTTCTTCCATTCCTAGTTCCTTTACGACCCATTTTGATTCAGATTTGTATTTTCTCAGGTACGTAAAATAGGCCTTCATATACTGCCCGCTACCTTTCGACCTATCGAGTTCTTCTTTGATATAGTGATGCTGTTTTTGGTAGTCCTCTTTAGTAATTCTCCCTTTTTTCCTATCCAACTCAAGTTTTGCATCAGCAGCAACTAGCTTTTCTCGGTATTCCTGTACACCCCGGTTATATCCCTCCAGAACGTCCTCTCGAAAAACCTCAAGCTGAACTCGGTAGCGCCTTAACCCTCTTTCAATATTACTGCTAGATTCAACATATTCAGGGAACTGTTCGCCAAGTATAGTTTCACCAAAAGATGGTAACTCTGAAGGATATGAAGAAAAACTAATACAACTGAGGATGAGTAAGGGAATGCATCTTATCCATGACTTTCGCATTGTAAAAAATCCATCTATTGCAAGTTCTGCTTACCTTATCATGCTGCCCGACTAGCATCCATGATGCATATACAATTTACGACGAAGTTAAGAAGTAGGTCTAACGCCCTTGTTAGCTGGCTAACAATAGCTGGCTAGGAGCGAGGGAGCCAGCTGTTTTTTGTCCAGTCGAACAGCTTGATACTCATTGAGCCTTCTCCTCCAACTTAGCCTCTCGACTAAGCTGGAAGGCGACGAAACCCAAAACGGAGAAG
>JBHOHG010000042.1:0-5342 GCA_043422575.1 bacterium sp. HQB-39
ATATCATTGGGCAATGGTGGAATATCAGCGCCTCACTCATACCTGTGGTTTGGGGGAATTATGAGGGGATCCGCCAGCGCCTTTTTAAGGTGCGAGGCACGCAATACTGAAGCTCCCGTATACCACTTTAGCCACTAAAACTAACGCATAGTAGAAGAAATGCCACGCGTGCCGAATCACTCTCGAACAATTTGTTATGCATATTTCACACAGGTGCGCCAAAATTCCAAATCTTGAGGTGTAATTTTGTCACCCCAACCATCGTTTTGTGAAAACAATGAGAACTTGAAGGGTGTTAAAACCGGCAGTTGTTCTATGCCACTAGCTGAAATGACACTTTCAAGTGCAGCCATTGATTGTTCGTTTTCAGCCGCTCCCCAAAAACTACCCCATAAAATATCGGTTACCCCACTGACAATAGTCCTAAATTGACTCTCGCCGATACCGTTTTGAGCGAGTGAGAGCCGTAAATCCTCGGGAAATTCGTCACCTAGCCCACAATTTACTAAAATTGGTCGTTTAGATTCCCAAGGCTCGAATTCGTCTGGACCATCAACGAGAAACCACTCCCATAAGTGCTCTAAAAACTCCTGATTATCATGAAGTTCTAAACTATGAAGAACACAGAAACGCTCAAAGACAAGCAGACCAATTGCAGCTCGTGCATTGATAGACAACCTTTTACATTCCCTCGTGTATGAGTTCATTATTCTCTCTCATATGCATAACAAATGACATGGATTCCCCCTCCCGAGGGTCTGCCACACTTAAGTGGTACACATTTGCACCGGAGGCTCCATGTCTGATTATTCTAACTTCTGCGGGATTGATTTAGCCATAAACCACTTTAGTATCCATGCTGTTGACCAACATGGTAAAGTCTTACTTCATAAATCAGTCACTCGCTCTAAACTACTGACTACAATAGCAAATATGCCTGCTATGCGAATAGGTCTAGAAGCGTGTGGTGGTGCACATTATTGGGCAAGAACATTGCGAAAACTCGGACACGCATCAAGCCTTAGGGTAGAGTATTTAACAGCAAACGCCGAAGTATCTCACCCGCACGACATTGGGCTATTTCTGTCTCGACATGAGCATTTGATTATGTATCCATACCTTCAGCCTGTCCCGCCTTAAATTTTTCGATCCATTTTTCTTAATTCGCAAGCGGGACATTTACTCTTTGTCTTGCCAAAGAGTAAACAGAAAGGCGCTTTGGTTTCGTGAGCACTGTCCGGTCGGTTTTAGGCGTTCCAGACGCCATAAAACCTAAAATTTCGTCCTGAAATTTTCCCTAGAGTTGTGGTTTCTAGTTTGGATGAATGTACGTGGTGTGGTTCGTCCGAGGTAGCCGAGGATGAACTTATCGGTATTACCATTGATATTGCTGAACAACCTGCTTTATCACGATGGCGCTAGTCTTGAGTAAACCATCAAAGCGAGGCCACATCTGAATATCTTCGCACAATTTGCTTAATCAAAGAGGCTCGGGCTTGTTCAACACTCGGGATTTAACGCTGGCTGACGCAGCGCTTAATCCTTATTTGTTACAAATCTGTGACCTCAAGTGTCTCGCTTAACTCTTTAGATATATCATACATCCGAGAACGCATCTTATCCGACAGCGCATCCGATGCAACAAACGTTGGTTTAAGTCTAGATTTACAGTAGTCAGGATGTTGAACAATAAAATCTAAGTAACGACTTAGAAGCTCACAGTTTTTAAAGCCCGATCGTCCTAATTGTTTCTTAACCTTTTGAAAGAATTGCTCCATCTCATCGTCATTATCAACATCGTTGTACTCGATGAAGTATTCATCTGAAAATTTGCGAATTGACCACCCGATACGCTTTAACTCAAGCTTAATTATTGATTGAAGTTCATTTGTCCCCATCTGTCCCATTAGCCTTTGTTAGATTAGTTGTCGTCTCAGCGGAGACGTAATTTTAAATTGAGGAAATAAAATGACTAAAGCAAAATCACCAATGACGCCAGAGGCCGCTGCTCGAATTCAATCAAGCACATCTAAGGCAAATGGCGGTCAAACACCCAAAGGATCTTTTGGTGCAAGAGCACAATCATCAGCAGCTAAAAACTCAAACAACAAGAAATAGGATTAACTATGCCAAACTCATCAAATATGTCTGACGACGAATTAGACCTATGGTCTGATATAAATAATCCTAATAATGATGCTGATATGGATGATTGGGCTGATGCTCATAACCCTAATAATGATGATTATTTAGGTGATTAACAAGTAAGGGGCGAAAGCCCCCTACTTGCATCCCTTGGCATTTTTTGAAAAAGCATTTAAAAACCCGTCTTCATCAACACTATATCTAGTAAATGATATTTCATTCATTGTATCTTGAAGCGCACAAAGACAAATTGATTTTTTATTTCGATAGTTTGAGTATCTTAATGGTCTTTCATATGAATTCAAACAGGAATCAAATATTTCAGTTTCAACCTTTAATGGATACCTATTGTCAGATATTGCATAATCTATAAAATTACTACCACCATAAGCGACCAATAACGATAAACCAAGTGCTTTTAATGGCTTTTGAATCGTAAACTTTTCAATTACCGAAGAACACTCACTACAATAAGTAGTAACTTTTACTTTTACATTTCTTTCTTCATTACATTTACATAATGATTCCGACATACTGCCTCCTTTAAAGATTCATAACGAATGACATGGATTCCCCCTCCCGAGGATCTACCACACTTAAGTGGTACACATTTGCACCGGAGGCTCCATGTCTGAATCTTCTAACTTCTGTGGGATTGATTTAGCCATAAACCACTTTAGTATCCATGCTGTTGACCAGCATGGTAAAGTCTTACTTCATAAATCAGTAACTCGCTCTAAACTACTGACTACAATAGCAAATATGCCTGCTATGCGAATAGGTCTTGAAGCGTGTGGTGGTGCACATTATTGGGCAAGAACATTGCGAAAACTCGGACACGATCCCCGTATTATTGCAGCCAAGTATTTCACGCAGGAAAGCAACTCTTTAACCATTTTTTGAATTGCACCTGCTGGGGTTAACCGATGAATGTCTAGGGGGACGCCTAGTCTGACCCAACCAATAATGGTTGGCAACGGCGAGGCCGTAATAAGAGATCCTCAATATGTGTTTGTCGTAAGTAATGCTTAATGACCGGAATGACAAAGCGAAGTAGATAACTTTGTTGTTCGAAGAGCATTGGCTGCTCACGTAGCCAACAGGATGTTATTGCCTATTGACAGGCAGAAGGCTCATATGTGTTATATGTTGGAGGGATAAATACATAACCCGCTAGTTTTTATGTAAATACCGTCACCAACTTTTGGCTCAATCGCCCAATCTTCTGATGATACACAGAGGAACTCCGGACCATTTCTCAGATAAACATCATATATCGTGGAGTCTTCCGAAATATGAACCACATTATGCACATGACCAAAAAATTCATGAATGAGAAGCCCGTCCCCTTGCTTAATTCCGGTTTTTGAATCGGGTAAGTTAGCTATAATTTTAGCGTCTAAAACTTCCTCGAAATCGAATTCTACTTGCAGATCTTCAGACGGTATATTTGCACTCAAGCTTGCGCTGATATCAATCATGCATGTAAGTAGATTTCGTTGATGTTCTAGCTGGCATAGGTATTTATCACCAACTGACTTACCGATACTTTTAATATTAACAGTCATACTTTACCCAACATATAACGCTTAAGTATTTATCCATTGTCGTAGCACAAGGGATAAATACCTGTTGTACTTGGTCGCTTCTATCTATGGAATTTGCTTTTTCAAGCTAAGACGACTTACACTCGGATCACGAGCAAAGTAACTCCAGAAACCGTATTTTTGCACGCCAAATCTTCATTTCGAACGCACAATAAGATACCAGTTGAGTAATAATTATAAAAGCGAACAATCCTCCTCTGTCGCGCTCACTCCACGATTATGTATCCATGCCTTCAGCCTGTCCCGCCTTAAATTTTTCGATCTATTTTTCTTATTCTCAAGCGGGACATTCACTCTTTGTCTTGCCAAAGAGTAAACAGAAAGGCGCTTTGGTTTCGTGCGCACTGCCCGGTCGGTTTTAGGCGTTCCTGACGCCATAAAACCTAAAATTTCGTCCTGAAATTTTCCCTATCATTGTGGTTTCTATTTTGGGTTCATGTACGTGGTGAGGTTTGTTCGAGGTAGCCGATGGTGAACTTAGCGGTATGACCACTGATATTGCAGAACAACCTGCTTTATCACGATGGCGCTCGCCTTGAGTAAACCATCAAAGCGAGACCACATCTGAACATCTTCGCACAATTTGCTTAATAAAGAGGCTCGGGCTTGTTCAACACTCGGGATTTAACGCTGGCTGACGCAGCGCTTAATCCTTATTTGTTATATGCCGTTTTTACATCAATTTCTGCTAGGCTATTGAAGTTGACGTTTAGTTTAATACGTTGAGTTAATTTTAATAACTTTAATTTTAGTTGCTCATCCATAGGATTTAGAGGAGCGCATTGCTTTTTATATGGCCCACCATGTAAACACCAATCGAAAACATAAAAACCCAGCTTACCGTAATCTACAAAAACTTCAGAACTTCCCCAATTGGGAGATTCTAAAGAATCAGTAATTTCGTCATGAGCATTGAAGTGTTCAAGTACAACTTGAGGAACAAAACCTTCTCCAGCAGTTGAAAACAAACCGAAATTACCTTCAGAGTCTTTTGCATACCAGTCGAATTCTCTACCTTCGATTTCTTCTTCGTAGATTCTGTTCACTTGGAAATATACTCCTAACTTGCGATGGCATATAACGCCCGCCTCAACTGCCGGAGGTTACTGGCGCCTTTTGTGCGGTTTTTGCACAAAAGGTGACAGTGACCGGAGGTCAGATTGCAGGCGCTTGTTATGCGATGCCATGACCAAACTCTGCCCACAGTTTATCAAATTGCTCACTGGTTATTACACAACCAGAGAACTCCTCTTGTGAATTTATCTCTTCTAGACTCGGAACTTCACATATTCCAAGCTCAGTATTTTTAGAGGATTTCTTTTCTGATGAATAGCCAACAGATCCATCCCTGAAGAATTCTAGTTTTCTAATTTCGAATTCATCATCTCCGATTTCTGATACAAGACGAATTGGCTCATCTTCAAGATCGTGAATCCATTCTACATCTATATATCTCACAGATACTTCCTAAAGCGCATAACGCTTAAGTATTTATCCATTGTCGTAGCACAAAGGATAAATACCTGTTGGACTTGGCCGCTTCTATCTATGGAATTTGCTTTTTCAAGCTATGACGACTTACACTCGGAT
>JBHOHG010000043.1:0-5226 GCA_043422575.1 bacterium sp. HQB-39
TTGCTAATCGTACTTACGTAACTAAGCATCATTACATTCCCTTAGTTTTTAAAGTTTCTTGATTATTTAAAGCCCGCCCTCGCGGGCTTTTTAATGTGCCGCTTGCTGGATTACTGTATCTATCATCTCCATCACAAACTGCTGCTTCGCTCTTGGTAGCTGCCTGACCTGCTCGATCTGCTGTTGCAGCTTCGACGCAGGCCCGTGTTTATTCCTTCCCTTAGCTTACTTCTTGACCGAGCAATAGATCATCGATTTAACTATGTAAAAACTCAGACCATAACTTATTAAATGACGAGTAGGTTTTGTTTCAGGATGAAGCTAGACTTTAACAGCAGAAAACAACAAAAATATGGATAGAGAAAGGAATACGCCATCTAGCTATCGAACAGCATCAAGTTGAATTGGCGTATCTACTTGGTGCTTTATGAGTGAATACAGGAGAAACATGCTAGTACAGGCCGATATTTTCCCCCGACCCAATAAAGATAGCTGGGGAGAATAAGCACTTATTAATATGTGCCGAATCCGATAGAGTGGGTTGATCCGCTAAGGTTAGCAAGTTGTCCAGGCGAAGAAAATGCGGCCCAGCAAGATAACCAAATTAGCGAGACGGTTGACGAAGGGACAAATGCTCCTGATGTTGCAAAGAGTGCAAGCGAACGACTTTCGGTAGTTAAGCCAGGTACAAAAGAATGGGATAATGCGGTAAATGACTTAGCAACCGTCGGGAAGGGGAATGTCGATGTAAGGACAGCAACAGCCTCCGATGCAAAAGCCTTGTTGAAGGAAGCTCGTGGAAACATAAGCCGTTATAAAAATTACGCGAAAGATAAAGGTGTTACTTATAAGAAAGGATATGAAACCCATAATGTCCAGAATATCAGAGAGCTAGGAGCAGGAAATGATCTCCAGCATATAAAATGGAAAGACGGAAAATCTGGTGGGCATATCTATTATGACAAAGCAAATTAAAGGGGGGGGGGGACAAGGTAATGAATCCTGTTGAGGCAACCGAGCATAACAGTATGTTTGATGATGTAGGTGAAAACACTATTTTTGTTTTGGACAAAGAGAGTGCAACAAACCACTGGATAAATGCAGTCGATGAAAAGGCAAGCTCTTACTTCAGACTTCAAGATGATAATTGGCTAGTCGCAAAAAAAAACGCTGTAATTGGTGCATGGAGAGATGCATATAATAATGATGATAATTATTATGTGGAAAAATTGTTAAATGAACATATCGGATGGGAAGAAGATTCTGTAGTTAGATTCTATGTTTCAAAATTGATAGTGTTAGAAACTAAGTGGAAATACTTTCTGAAACACTGGGATGATTTTTTATCTCTAGACGATGATTGTCCTGTTTTAATAAAAGATGGAGAGGAGAAATTCCGAGCTTTAATTTTTAGATCTAATGGTGATATTGTCCTAGTTAAATAATACGTAGGTCTCAGTCGGGACTGTTTCGTTACCCACAATCTCATTAATAAAACTGACGTTTGATCGTTAATTAGTCGAAATTGAAGTTTTTTAACTTTTTAAGAAAATTTTGGCTTTGTTGCGTAATTCATTTTCGTAAAGATGGACCCTGTAAATAATTCTGTGTAACTGTCGGGGTTACATGTATTCAGTGAGTCGATCTTCGAACATAATCATAAAGCGGTTTAGAGCTTGTCGCCAGTTTCTAATCGGCATCGTCCACTTTTTGGAAGCATCTCGGATAGTTAGATAGATAACCTTTCGAGCTGACTCACCCGTTGGGAAGAGCTTGCGTTTCTTAATCGCTTATCTAATAACGCTGTTGTGAGATTCAATGGCGTTAGTCGTGTAAATGGCTCGGCGGATATCCTCTGGGTAGTTAAACAGAGTGTTGAGGTTGTCCCAATGCGCCCTCCAAGAGCGACTGATTTGAGGATACTTGTTATCCCATCGTTCAGAGAACTGCTCTAGGGGTAGCAGTGCCTCATCCTCTGTGGCTGATTGGTAGATTTTCTTCAGGTCAATCGTCACTGCTTTGTAATCTTTCCAAGGGACGAACTTGACCGAGTTTCGCACCATGTGGACGATACAGAGCTGTATTTGCGTCTCAGAAAGCAGGGTATGACCAGTCAAAACCTATAGATGTTGTAGACGTAAATGGGCGAAAAATAATAATTGATGGGCATCATAGGGCTAGAGCAGCGGGTGCGGCTAAGGTAGAAAAGGTACCCATAAGGGTTCATAACGTCGATGCAGCGAAAGCTGCACAGTACGAACAACAAGCAGCAGAGGCTGCACATGCTCTCGGGTTATCAGCTAGGTGGTAAAAATGGAAATATTCATAAATTGTTTAAGAAAGTTTGTCTACCTTCAAAAAGGTTTATGGACTGAGTTGTGCCGAGGGTTTCCTGAAGGTGTTGACTCACTATTGTTCAATGTACCTAAAACTGGAGCTATAAAATTTGAAGGAAAAGTCTGGGTCTATACTAAACACGGTCTTGGGGTTCGCTTTGAGGAAGAGCAAGGTAAGCGGAAAGTGGATTTCCATAATGCTCAAATCGAGGACGACAATTTTGATTCATGGGCGCTTTCTACATATTTTGGTTCTCTAGGGAAAGAGGGACGGAAAGTCCTAGAATCTATGGGGATTCAATCTGGTGCTTTGGATAGCAGCTTGAAAGTTGTTCTTAACCGTCTCAAAGATGAAAAAGTCATCCAAATTACTACAGATGGTTTTTATAGGTTTCCATAAGTACGATGTCGTACTGATTTGATGTTACAAAGTGGACAGGCCAATACCGTAACTACGTTAACTTGAAGCGAAAAATCACACATCGTGTGGATACCCCACTGCGGTTTCAAGGGCAATATTATGATGAAGAAACCGGGCTTCACTACAACCGCCACCGATACTATAATCCCAATACAGGTCGTTTTTTGACCCCCGATCCAATAAAGCTAGCTGGGGGGATAAATAACTACCAATATGTGCCGAATCCGATAAACTGGGTTGATCCGCTAGGGTTAGCGAGTTGTCCAGGCGAAGAAAATGCGGCCCAGCAAGATAACCAAATTAGCGAGACGGTTGACGAAGGGACCAATGCTCCTGATGTTACAAAGGAAGGAACCACCGAGTTCGACACTATACCAACCGCAAAGGATCTAATGGCATTGAGCAAGATGGTGTAATTAAAGCTCAAGATAACAATAGAGTTTATGTTGAGCCTGCTAATAAAAAAGCATTGAATCAAACTGCTGCTGAAAAGAAATATCAAATTAAGCGTGGACGAGGTAGGGATTATGTGGAAACAGATGTCCCAAATTCTCAGCTTGAGTGGGTGAATAACCCTCGATATGGCACGCCGGAATTGACTGTTAAGGGGGATCTTCCTCTTAGTAATTCAACTGTAACGAGAAGAAAATAGTTCGATGATGCAAGAAAATGAAAAAATTGTTTTATCTGGAGAAGAGGCTGTTGCTATTTTGAAGGATGTGGAATTAATGTTGATTTCCTTGCACCGGATTGGCTCTGCTTACATGGATAAACCTAAATCTGACTATGCATCGGAGACTTGCCGGTTTATCGATGAATGGAAAATAACTCATAAACTAGCTGATATAAGATCTCTTATTTCAGAAAAATTTGATACCAGTCTCGGTGATGATGATATGGATGATTTAGAAAGAGCTATGGAAAATGTTAAATGCTGGAGCAAAGAGGGAGATGTTCCTGGTTAATAGTTAAAATATAGAGTGTTTACATCGTGTGGATACCCCATTGCGGTTTCAGGGGCAATATTATGATGAAGAAACCGGGCTTCACTACAACCGCCACCGATACTATAATCCCAATACAGGTCGTTTTTTGACCCCCGATCCAATAAAGCTAGCTGGGGGGGATAAATAACTACCAATATGTGCCGAATCCGATAAACTGGGCTGATCCGCTAGGGTTAGCGAGTTGTCCAAGCGAAGAAAATGCGGCCCAGCAAGATAACCAAATAAGCGAGACGGTTAATGAAGGGACCAATGCTCCTGATGTTACAAAGAAAGTAGACCCATTGCTCGATGCACTTTCTAAGGCTATACCTACTCAGGGGCATCCAAATCAAGTGATGCATCAACTGGATGATGGAACTAAAGTGTTGTTACGTAGAGACTTTGGTGATCAAGCCCATAATCTTGGAGGCCCTTTCCTGGGGAAAGGTTAAATTGATCACTACAATGTCGAGATCCAGAATGCTAAAGACAAAATAATAGAAAACCTTCATATTGTTCCTGACGGTAAAGGAGGTTTTGTTCGATGGGAAAAAGATGGTGTCGTTAAGCAGCAAAAACCTTAGCCCTGTTGTAAAGCTGACAGCGGATAGAGAGGATATTCCATCCGATGAAAATTTTGAGAATGAGGCCCATAATTTGTCTGCAAAGGTAGACAAGGATAATGGTGATATTTATTTAGAGTTTTCATCACGTCTAGCAATGTATGACTTCGCTCGAAGTCTCATGCATGAGGCTTTATTCAATGAAAGCGATACAACTGAGTTATATCCATTAGGATTTGAAGGAAAGTTGCAAGTGGTTAATGGAGTTAGGCTTACATTAGATAGCTCAAGAATCTTTGTGAATTATCCTTATTCAGAATCAAATGGTTAAATGTTAAAGCCCGCGTTAGCGGGCTTTTTAATGCGCTGCTTGCTGGATCACTTTGTCCAACATCTCCATCACAAGCTGCTGCTTCGCTCTTGGTAGCTGCCTGACCTGCTCGAACTGCTGCTGTAGTTTCGACGCAGGTCTGTGTTTATTATTTCCCTTAGCTTACTTCTTGACCGAGCAATAGATCATCGACTTAACTATGTAAAACCTCAGACCATAACTTATTAAATGACGAGTAGGTTTTGTTTCAGGATGAAGCTAGACTTTAACAGCAGAAAACAACAAAAATATGGATAGAGAAAGGAATACGCCATCTAGCTATCGAACAGCACCAAGTACAAGCTGATATTTGCCCCCGGTCCAATAAAGATAGCTGTGGAGAATAAGCACTTATTAATATGTGCCGAATCCGATAGAGTGGGTTGATCCGCTAGGGTTAGCGAGTTGTCTAGGCGAAGAAAATGCGGCCTAGCAAGATAACCAAATTAGCGAGACGGTTAATGAAGGGACCAATGTCAGCGCCGATGTAAAAATGACCCACTAACGTCGATTTAAAATTGACCCACCTGAGGCAAACTATCCGTTCGTA
>JBHOHG010000044.1:0-5180 GCA_043422575.1 bacterium sp. HQB-39
ACGGGTCAAATCTCGGCAAGCGACGTTGACCTACCAGCAGGTGAAGAGCTTGAGTTCAGCACCACATCAACGGCGACGGGTCTAACGTTTAACGACGACGGCTCTTACAGCTTCGATGCGTCATCTTACGACTCACTATCTCAAGGTGAGACGCAAGTTATTACGGTTCCAGTAACGGTGACGGACGATCAAGGTGCAACAGCAACCACGACGTTGACGATTACCATTACGGGCACGAATGACGCGCCAACTGCAACCGCTGCGACGGAAGCTCTGAACGAAGATACGTCTGTAACAGGCCAAATTTCAGCAAGCGATGTTGACCTCCCAGCGGGCGAAGAGCTTGAGTTCAGCACCACGTCAACCGCGACGGGCCTAACGTTTAATGACGATGGGTCTTACAGCTTCGATGCGTCGTCTTACGACTCATTGTCAGCGGGCGAGACGCAAGTTATCACGGTTCCAGTAACAGTGACCGACGATCAAGGTGCGACAGGAACCACGACGTTGACCATCACGATTACCGGTACCAATGATGCGCCAACCGCGACAGCAGCCACTGCTTCTGTTGATGAAGATGCAACTGTCTCTGGTCAAATCTCTGCAAACGATGTTGACCTTCCTGCAGGTGAAGAGCTTGAGTTCAGCACTACATCAACCGCTACGGGCCTAACGTTTAACGACGACGGCTCTTACAGCTTCGATGCATCGTCTTACGACTCATTGTCAGCGGGCGAGACACAAGTTATCACGGTTCCAGTAACAGTGACTGATGATCAAGGTGCGACAGCAACCACGACGTTGACCATCACGGTTACGGGTACTAATGATGCGCCGACGGCGACAGCAGCCACGGCTTCTGTTGATGAAGATGCAACGGTAACAGGCCAAATCTCGGCAAGCGACGTTGACCTACCAGCAGGTGAAGAGCTTGAATTCAGCACCACATCAACGGCGACGGGACTAACGTTTAACGACGATGGTTCTTACAGCTTCGATGCGTCGTCTTATGACTCATTGTCAGCGGGCGAGACACAAGTTATCACGGTTCCAGTAACAGTGACTGATGATCAAGGTGCGACAGCAACCACGACGTTGACCATCACGGTTACGGGTACTAATGATGCGCCGACGGCAACCGCTGCGACGGAAGCACTGAACGAAGATACTTCGGTAACAGGCCAAATCTCAGCGAATGATGTTGATCTACCAGCAGGCGAAGAGCTTGAGTTCAGCACCACATCAACGGCGACGGGCTTGACGTTTAACGATGACGGCTCTTACAGCTTCGATGCGTCGTCTTACGACTCACTATCTCAAGGTGAGACACAAGTTATCACGGTTCCAGTAACAGTGACCGACGATCAAGGT
This sequence comes from bacterium sp. HQB-39, assembly GCA_043422575.1. GTDB lineage: Bacteria > Pseudomonadota > Gammaproteobacteria > Enterobacterales > Vibrionaceae > Vibrio. The sequence continues at coordinate 1,372 of JBHOHG010000044.1, forward strand.
GCAACAGCAACCACGACGTTGACGATCACGATTACCGGTACCAATGATGCGCCAACCGCAACCGCTGCGACAGAAGCTCTGAACGAAGATACGTCGGTAACAGGCCAGATCTCAGCAAACGACGTTGACCTTCCTTCAGGTGAAGAACTTGAGTTCAGCACCACATCAACGGTGACTGGCTTGACGTTTAACGACGACGGCTCTTACAGCTTCGATGCCTCGTCTTACGACTCATTGTCAGCGGGCGAGACGCAAGTTATCACGGTTCCAGTAACGGTGACCGACGATCAAGGTGCAACAGCAACCACGACATTAACCATCACGGTTACGGGTACTAATGATGCGCCAACCGCAACGGCTGCGACGGAAGCTCTGAACGAAGATACGTCTGTAACAGGCCAAATCTCAGCAAGCGATGTTGACTTACCAGCGGGCGAAGAGCTTGAATTCAGCACCACATCAACCGCGACTGGCTTGACGTTTAACGATGATGGCTCTTACAGCTTCGATGCGTCGTCTTACGACTCACTATCGCAAGGCGAGACGCAAGTCATTACGGTTCCAGTAACAGTGACCGACGATCAAGGTGCGACAGCAACCACGACGTTGACGATTACGATTACCGGTACTAATGATGCACCAACCGCGACAGCAGCCACTGCTTCTGTTGATGAAGATGCAACGGTAACAGGCCAAATCTCAGCGAGCGACGTTGACTTGCCAGCAGGCGAAGAGCTTGAGTTCAGCACCACATCAACCGCGACAGGCTTGACGTTTAACGATGACGGCTCTTACAGCTTCGATGCGTCGTCTTACGACTCACTATCTCAAGGTGAGACGCAAGTTATCACAGTTCCAGTAACAGTGACCGACGATCAAGGTGCGACAGCAACCACGACGTTGACCATCACCATTACCGGCACGAACGATGCGCCGACTGCAACTGCTGCGACGGAAGCTCTGAACGAAGATACGTCTGTAACAGGCCAAATTTCGGCAAGCGATGTTGACCTACCAGCAGGTGAAGAGCTTGAGTTCAGCACTACATCAACCGCGACGGGTCTGACGTTTAACGATGATGGCTCGTACAGCTTCGATGCGTCATCTTACGACTCATTGTCAGCGGGCGAGACGCAAGTCATCACGGTTCCAGTAACAGTGACCGACGATCAAGGTGCGACAGCAACGACCTCGTTGACGATTACCATTACCGGTACCAATGATGCGCCGACTGCATCGGCTGCGACGGAAGCTCTGAACGAAGACACCTCGGTAACAGGCCAAATCTTGGCAGACGATGTTGACCTACCAGCGGGTGAGGCACTGTCGTTCAGCACCACATCCACCGCGACAGGCCTAACGTTTAACGACGATGGCTCTTACAGCTTCGATGCGTCGTCTTACGACTCACTATCTCAAGGTGAGACGCAAGTTATCACAGTTCCAGTAACAGTGACCGACGATCAAGGCGCGACAGCAACGACGACGTTGACGATTACGATTACCGGTACTAATGATGCACCAACCGCGACAGCAGCAACCGCTTCTGTTAATGAAGACGCGTCAGTAACAGGCCAAATCTCAGCGAATGATGTTGACCTACCAGCAGGCGAAGAACTTGAATTCAGCACTACATCAACCGCAACTGGCTTGACGTTTAACGACGATGGCTCTTACAGCTTCGATGCGTCGTCTTACGACTCATTGTCAGCGGGCGAGACGCAAGTCATCACGGTTCCAGTAACGGTCACTGACGATCAAGGTGCGACAGCAGCCACGACGTTGACCATCACCATTACCGGCACGAACGATGCGCCGACTGCAACTGCTGCGACGGAAGCTCTGAACGAGGATACTTCGGTAACAGGCCAAATTTCGGCAAGCGATGTTGACCTACCAGCAGGTGAGGAACTTGAATTCAGCACCACATCAACGGCGACGGGCTTGACGTTTAACGATGATGGCTCTTACAGCTTCGATGCGTCTTCTTACGACTCATTGTCAGCGGGTGAGACGCAAGTCATCACGGTTCCAGTAACGGTGACGGACGATCAAGGTGCGACAGCAACCACGACGTTGACGATTACAATTACCGGTACTAATGATGCGCCTACGGCGACAGCAGCCACTGCTTCAGTTGATGAAGATGCAACGGTAACTGGTCAAATCTCAGCAAACGATGTTGACCTTCCTGCAGGCGAAGAGCTTGTATTCAGTACCACATCCACCGCGACTGGCCTAACGTTCAACAACGATGGCTCTTACAGCTTCGATGCGTCGTCTTACGACTCATTGTCAGCGGGCGAGACGCAAGTTATTACGGTTCCAGTGACGGTGACCGACGATCAAGGTGCGACAGCAACCACGACGTTGACCATCACGGTTACGGGTACTAATGACGCGCCAACCGCAACCGCTGCGACGGAAGCTCTGAACGAAGATACTTCGGTAACAGGCCAAATCTCAGCAAACGATGTTGACCTACCAGCAGGTGAAGAGCTTGAGTTCAGCACCACATCAACCGCGACGGGACTAACGTTTAACGATGACGGCTCTTACAGCTTCGATGCCTCGTCATACGACTCTCTATCTCAAGGCGAGACGCAAGTCATCACGGTTCCTGTAACGGTGACTGACGATCAAGGTGCGACAGCGACCACGACACTAACCATCACGGTTACGGGGACTAATGACGCGCCGACCGCAACGGCTGCGACGGAAGCTCTGAACGAAGATGCATCGGTAACAGGCCAAATCTCGGCAAGCGACGTTGACCTACCAGCGGGTGAGACACTGTCGTTCAGCACCACATCAACGGCGACTGGCTTGACGTTTAACGACGACGGCTCTTACAGCTTCGATGCGTCATCTTACGGCTCACTATCTCAAGGTGAGACGCAAGTCATCACGGTTCCAGTAACGGTGACTGACGATCAAGGCGCGACAGCAACCACGACGTTGACCATCACGGTTACGGGTACTAATGACGCGCCGACCGCAACGGCTGCGACGGAAGCTCTGAATGAAGATGCAACGGTAACAGGCCAAATCTCAGCAAGCGACGTCGACTTGCCAGCAGGTGAGGAGCTTGAGTTCAGTACCACATCAACGGCGACGGGACTAACGTTTAATGACGATGGCTCTTACAGCTTCGATGCCTCGTCTTACGATTCATTGTCAGCGGGCGAGACGCAAGTCATCACGGTTCCAGTAACGGTGACGGACGATCAAGGTGCAACAGCAACGACGACGTTGAATATCACGATTACCGGTACCAATGATGCGCCAACGGTAACCGCTGCGACGGAAGCTCTGAACGAAGATACGTCAGTAACAGGCCAAATCTCAGCAAGCGATGTTGACCTACCAGCAGGTGAAGAACTTGAGTTCAGCACCACATCAACGGCGACGGGCCTAACGTTCAACAACGACGGTTCGTACAGCTTCGATGCGTCGTCTTACGACTCACTATCTCAAGGTGAGACTCAAGTTATCACGGTTCCAGTAACAGTGACGGACGATCAAGGTGCGACAGCGACTACGACGTTGACCATCACCATTACCGGCACCAATGATGCGCCGACCGCGACAGCAGCCACTGCTTCTGTTGATGAAGATGCATCGGTAACAGGCCAAATCTCAGCAGACGATGTTGACCTACCAGCGGGTGAGACACTGTCGTTCAGCACCACATCAACCGCGACTGGCCTAACGTTTAACGACGATGGCTCTTACAGCTTCGATGCGTCGTCTTACGACTCACTATCTCAAGGTGAGACTCAAGTCATCACGGTTCCAGTGACGGTGAC
>JBHOHG010000045.1:0-4547 GCA_043422575.1 bacterium sp. HQB-39
GCTGTCGCCGTTGGCGCATCGTTGGTGCCGGTAATGGTAATCGTCAACGTCGTGGTCGCTGTCGCACCTTGATCGTCGGTCACCGTCACTGGAACCGTGATAACTTGCGTCTCACCTTGCGATAGTGAATCGTAAGACGACGCATCGAAGCTGTAAGAGCCGTCATCATTAAACGTTAGTCCCGTCACCGTTGATGTGGTGCTGAACTCAAGCTCTTCGCCTGCTGGCAAGTCAACATCGTTTGCAGAGATTTGGCCTGTTACTGACGCGTCTTCATCAACAGAAGCAGTGGCTGCTGTCGCCGTTGGTGCATCGTTCGTGCCAGTAACCGTGATGGTTAGCGTCGTAGTCGCTGTTGCACCTTGATCGTCAGTCACCGTCACTGGAACCGTAATCACTTGCGTCTCACCTTGCGATAGTGAGTCGTAAGACGACGCATCGAAGCTGTATGAGCCATCGTCGTTGAACGTCAAGCCAGTCGCGGTTGACGTGGTGCTGAACTCAAGCTCTTCGCCTGCTGGCAAGTCAACATCGCTTGCTGAGATTTGACCAGAGACAGTTGCATCTTCATCAACAGAAGCGGTGGCAGCTGTCGCTGTAGGCGCATCATTAGTACCGGTAATGGTGATGGTCAACGTCGTGGTTGCTGTCGCACCTTGATCGTCAGTGACCGTCACTGGAACCGTGATGACTTGCGTCTCGCCCGCTGACAATGAGTCGTAAGACGACGCATCGAAGGTGTAAGAGCCGTCATCGTTAAACGTTAGTCCCGTCGCGGTTGATGTGGTGCTGAATTCAAGCTCTTCGCCTGCAGGTAGGTCAACATCGTCTGCTGAGATTTGGCCTGTTACAGACGTATCTTCGTTCAGTGCTTCCGTCGCAGCCGTTGCGGTTGGCGCATCATTGGTGCCGGTAATCGTGATGGTCAACGTCGTGGTTGCTGTCGCACCTTGATCGTCCGTCACCGTCACTGGAACCGTAATAACTTGCGTCTCGCCCGCTGACAATGAGTCGTAAGACGATGCATCGAAGCTGTAAGAGCCGTCGTCGTTAAACGTCAAGCCAGTCGCCGTTGATGTGGTGCTGAACTCAAGCTCTTCGCCTGCTGGTAGGTCAACATCATTCGCAGAGATTTGGCCAGTTACCGTTGCATCTTCATCAACCGAAGCAGTGGCTGCTGTCGCTGTTGGCGCATCATTGGTACCCGTAACCGTGATGGTTAGCGTCGTGGTCGCCGTTGCACCTTGATCGTCAGTCACCGTTACTGGAACCGTAATCACTTGCGTCTCACCTTGAGATAGTGAGTCGTAAGACGACGCATCGAAGCTGTAAGAGCCGTCGTCGTTAAACGTCAAGCCAGTCGCGGTTGATGTGGTGCTGAACTCAAGCTCCTCACCTGCTGGTAGGTCAACGTCATTCGCTGAGATTTGGCCTGTTACTGACGCGTCTTCATCAACAGAAGCAGTGGATGCCGTTGCGGTTGGTGCATCATTAGTACCGGTAATCGTGATAGTCAACGTCGTAGTTGCTGTTGCACCTTGATCGTCGGTCACTGTTACTGGAACCGTGATGACTTGCGTCTCGCCCGCTGACAATGAGTCGTAAGACGACGCATCGAAGCTGTATGAGCCATCGTCGTTAAACGTCAAGCCAGTCGCCGTTGATGTGGTGCTGAACTCAAGTTCTTCACCTGCTGGTAGGTCAACATCATTCGCAGAGATCTGGCCTGTTACAGACGTATCTTCGTTCAGAGCTTCCGTCGCAGCCGTTACGGTTGGCGCGTCATTGGTACCCGTAACCGTGATGGTTAGTGTCGTGGTTGCTGTCGCACCTTGATCGTCAGTCACCGTCACTGGAACCGTGATGACCTGCGTCTCACCTTGCGATAGTGAGTCGTAAGACGACGCATCGAAGCTGTAAGAGCCATCATCGTTAAACGTTAGTCCCGTCGCGGTTGATGTGGTGCTGAACTCAAGCTCTTCTCCCGCTGGTAGGTCAACATCATTCGCTGAGATTTGGCCAGAGACTGTTGCATCTTCGTCAACAGAAGCGGTGGCTGCTGTCGCCGTTGGCGCGTCATTAGTACCCGTAATGGTAATCGTCAACGTCGTGGTTGCTGTCGCACCTTGATCGTCAGTTACTGTTACTGGAACCGTAATAACTTGCGTCTCGCCCGCTGACAATGAGTCGTAAGACGATGCATCGAAGCTGTATGAACCGTCATCGTTGAACGTCAAGCCAGTCGCGGTTGACGTGGTGCTGAACTCAAGCTCCTCACCTGCTGGCAGGTCAACATCGCTTGCCGAGATTTGGCCTGTTACCGACGTATCTTCGTTCAGTGCTTCCGTCGCAGCGGTTGCGGTCGGAGCATCGTTCGAACCACGTACAACGATATTGATTGTCTGTGTATCTGTGCCGCCATTTTCATCATCTACTTTAATGATGGTAGTTACTGTTAGAGACTCACCCTCTCCAAGAGAGTTATAAGCTGGGTCGGTCGGATCAAATTCCCAATTACCTTCTGAATCTAGAGTAAATCCAGCTGGCGCTGAAGTCGTATCACCATTTGAATCGACAATAGAGAATACGTGGTCATCATTCGCATCAACGTCGTTGAATACTACTCTGCTGCTCACAATATTCGCATCTTCTGTTGCTTCAGTATTTACATCCGCTTCAGCAATTGGCGCATCATTAGTACCCGTTACATTAATAGTGATCGTCTGGATATCGGTACCACCATTTCCGTCGTCAACATGAACATTTGTCACTATGCTCAATGTCTCGCCAACAGAAAGGTAATCATAAGCAGTGTCAGCAGGGTCAAAACTCCAATCGCCTGTGCTGCTATTAATAGTGAAACCAGCTGGGGTTGTGGCAGTGTTGCCATCATTATCTACTAAAGTAAATGTGTGTGAATCACTAGCGTCATCGTCTGATACAACTACCTTACCAGTCGTTACCGCGCCACCTTCATTTACATTGGTAGTAAACGTTGAATCGACAGTTGGTGCATCGTTAGTACCTTTAACTGTAATGGTAATTTCTTGTAAATCCGTACCACCGTTACCATCATTAACCTGCACATAAACGACGACGTCTGTGGTTTCATTTTCTGCTAAGTATGAGTATGCACTGTTAGAAGGATCGAAGCTCCAACCACCATTGCTATCTAGAGCAAAACCAGCTGGCACACTTGTGGAATTACCTGAAGAATCAGTCACACTGAATGTGTGAGTATCACTAGCATCAACATCGGTGAAGCTAACCGTACTGGTGATAACTCCTTCACCCTCAGTTGCCTCCACTTCAACATCAGCGGCCGCTATTGGTGCATCATTAGTCCCAGCAACAATGATAATTAACGTTTGGGTATCAGTGCCACCATTACCATCATCGACTAGTACCGTCATTGATACAGTTTGAGACTCGCCAACAGCCAGCGAATCATAAGCTGAAACTGTAGGGTCAAACTGCCATGTCCCAGTCGAACCGTTAATCGTGAATCCATCAGGAATCGTTGCTGGGTTACCATTTGAATCAATAAGACTGAAAGTGTGGCTGTCAGATGTATCTAAGTCCGTAACAGAAACGCTTCCCGATATTATTGAACCACCTTCCGTAGCATTTTCTGTAACGACATCGGTTACAACGGGATCATCATTTGCACCACGTACTGTGATGGTAATTTGTTGAACATCACTTGCCCCATGGTCATCTTCAACTTTTACATTAATGACAACTGTGGCTGTTTCACCAACGGCTAGGTAATCATAAGCAGGATCAGCAGGATCAAATGTCCAATTACCTGATTGTTGTAAGGTAAATCCATCAGGCGCTGATACAGCTTCTCCGTTGGAATCAACGGTCGTTAGAGTAAAATCTGTTGAATCAACATCTTCAAATACGACGCGGTAATTTATCGAACCGCGATCTTCTGTCGCACTTAGGTTGACATCCGCTCTAACTGTAGGCGCATCGTTAGTACCTTCGATCGTTACGGTCACAGTTTGCTCTGTACCATCTTCCGACTTAACAACGAAAGTTTCTACTACGCTATCGCCAACATTTAATGAATCAAATGCACTACTTGCAACAAAGCTCCAAACACCTGTAGTTGCAATATTGAACGTACCGTTACTGTTTGTGATTGTATTTGCTTGGAAGACATTGTCTGTATTGTCGATATCTGTCGCGGTTAATGTGCCACCAAGTGTCAATGCCGCATCAGTTTCATCTGCAGTTGCCGATGTATCTCCACCAATTTCAGCGGCATCATTAACTGGGCTCACGCCCACGTTAACGGTGATCGTATCTGTGCCGCCATTGCCGTCATCAACCGTCACGGTGAAGCTATCGCTACCGTTGTAGTTGTCGTTTGGCGTGTAAGTCCAGTTACCTGCTGCGTCTACGGTCACCGTGCCGTTAGATGGATCAGTCGCTTTGCTGAAGGTCAACGAATCGCCTTCTGTATCGGTTGCAGTTAGCGTACCTGAAACTGGCGTATCTTCGTCGGTAGTCACTGATACGTCGCTGCCTTCTGGCGC
>JBHOHG010000046.1:0-3483 GCA_043422575.1 bacterium sp. HQB-39
TTAATTATATGGGTGGGTCAGTTTTACTTCGGCGATAACGTCGATAAGTGGGTCAATTTTAAACTGGCGTTGACACCAATGCTCCTGATGTTACAAACGATGGAGTTACATTCGGAAAAAATGCGCCGATTAAATTGAGAAAACACTCTCAACATATGAGAGAAACTGCAAGAGAACATGGCATTGAAATTCCTAAAGGTCCAGGTAAACCAATAACTCAGGCAGCTATGGAGAGTTTTTAACACTTCTTGATTACTCCAAAGGTGGAGTTGCCCACGGCTGGGATAATATTAAATGATGAGGATAAATATTATGAATATTAATAGACAGCATCACGAGACTGAAATCCCTGAATTAATAGGGGCGATTTGTGAAAGCTTTTTGGCTGTTGGAAGTAGTTCTAAAACAGGTTTTTCAATGTTCTTTATTAAGTTGTCAGGAATAACGTATAAATTTTTTCTTGATGAAAGCGTTCTTTTTTGGGATAAATCTGACCAAGATCCCGAAGATGATTTAGGGGATGAAGTTAGCTATATTGATCTACGAACAATCGTGAGTATTAACTTTAATATTGAAGTTAAGAGGATTTCTATGAGTAGTGGGAAGTTGAAAATACAATTTCCTAATCAAACTCTAGTCTTTTCGAATACCGAGGATTTGACTTATATTGAAGAAATCTAAGCTAATGTTACAAAGAGTGGAACTTTCCCTAAAACAGCTGATGAAATGAGTGCTCTAATTGGCCCTTCTAAAAAGGTGGGGACAACACCAGATGGTACAGTTATCACAACTTTGACTCCTAACTCTAGCACTAAGATTCGACATGAAAGTTACCCACATGGTTTAAAGCAGGTGACCCTGGTGATCAGGGCGACCGCATGAGTGCTCACTTCTTCGCCAATTGATTAAATCCAGCCCCTAATGCTGCTTCTAGCATGGATGTATTCATCATGCATCGTTTTTGCTTACTGACGATACTTAGCTTGGTTGATTCTTCTCTGAGCATGTTTAAGCTCATGTGACGTAGGCAGGATAAATTTTCTGCTCCGTGATCTTTGTATATTTGGCACGCATCTTCATTCATGGTTACATCAAGTACCCAGTGCATTGATTCTATTCCCCAATGCTCTCTCACTGCCATTGCGGCTTGTTCTGCGCTTAAAGCTCTAGAACTGATGTAGTAACGATATTCCAAGTCGACGGTTTTGCCTTTCTCAAGGCGGAAATTTTCGACCATTACAATGCTTTTCAAGCCTTTCCAGCGCGAGAAGTTACCGACGAGTTTTGAACTGTCACATACGTAGCACTGGCGAGATTCAATTCGTCTATGTCCGAGTTCAAGAGAGAGGTCATCCGCAACGTTTGCGCGCTGAGAAGAGAAAGCTTTTTCTACCGCTTGTCGAAGACTTCCTTGATTACACTTTACAGCAAGCAAGTAATCAGCCCCTTGTTCTACAATGGCTTTGGCAATCTTGGTCTGACAGGCCATAGCATCGATGGTAACCAGAGCCCGCTTGATATCGAGCATTTTAATTTGTTTCGAGATCGCCGTTATCTCATTGCTTTTTTGTTCGGTTTTGAGCTGTCCCAACACGAGTTTATTTGATGATGCATAAGCACTGATCATATGAATCGTGCTCGCTCGGTCCTCACGATTGTATGAGCCTATAAGTGTTTTTCCATCGATAGCAGCCACTTGAGCATCGGTAAGGGTGTGTATTGAAGACATCCAGTTAAAGAAGAATTCATGAAATTGTTCAGGTTCAATCGTGGAGATGATCCGAGCAATCGTGTCCTCAGCAGGAACACCATTCAAAAACAGATCATTGCGCTTGAACCAATCATGATGCCCTAGAATGTATTCACGAATATCAAACCAGCCTTTCGAGCCAGTAATCACCGCACATAGCGAACCCAAAAGGACTTCAAATAAGCAGTAAGTGACCTTTGCACTGGTCGGTAATCGTTTGGAAGCGTTCTTTAAAATAATCGATGTTCATAATGCTTTCCCCTAAAAAGGGAGTATATGATCACACCTAAATGTGATCGTCAAATCGATCGTATTTTTGTTTAAAAAATGTTCACGATCTCACCCTAAGGTTTGTAGATTTCGATATTGGACATATAGTAATATCTCGCAGAGAAGACAGTTTTGGGAACGTATTCTTTTGTGAAACCGACTTACATCCAGAGCAATTTGAGCATCCAGATCATAGTGATTATATCATGAGAGATTTTGACTACCCTAATAAACCATTACCCGCCGCAATGTTTAAGGTTGCTGACTCGTTTACAGAATTCCTTAACCTACTAGAACTTACCGAGTGACATGTGAACCGGGAACATAGTTAAAGCTATATCATCATTGACGAAATTTAATCAGTTAGACGTGACTGATGCAATAAAATTCATCGTTCGATCTGAAAACCTGCCTCATGTACCGAAAGGGAAAGCATAAATGTGTGAGATTAAAAAACAACTTGTTAGTTTTTTTGATGAACCTGGAGATGGAAGCCATATAGATATTCTTATATCGCACTTCAAAAAATATAATATGAATATTCCAAGTGATTTTATTGATTTTTATAGAGCGAGTAATGGGTACAAGATTTATGATCATAACTATGAATTTTCCTTTAATGCTCCAGAGGATTTTATCTCTCAAGATACCATTAAATTTAATCGATTTTGTATGGTTGAATGGTTGATAGAAGAGTATGAAAGGAGTAATGATGATTTTTTCCCAAAGGCTATGATTAGTTTTATAGATATGCCAATTGGAATTATTGTAATCTCTTGTAGAGAAGACAGTTTTGGCAATGTTTTCTATTGTGAAACCGACTTACATCCAGAGCAATTTATACACCCAGACTATAGTGATGATATTATGCCGAGTTTTGACTACCCAAATAAACCATTACCCGCCGCGATGTTTAAGGTAGCTGACTCATTTACTGAATTCCTTAACCTACTAGAACTTACCGAGTGACATGTGAACTGGGCACATAGTTATGGTTCTCTTCTTCGCTTGAACCTTCCACGGGGGTAGTTTGGTGTTATGAGAAATGGCAAGATAAGCACCTTTTTAGACTTGATGGCACGATGATGAATTTAGCGATTTGATTTTGTAGGTTGATGTTAGAAAGAATGATTCAGGAGCTTTCGTGATCTCTATCGATGCTATCAATTTTTTGTAGTTGAGCTGGAGTAACTTAATTTTTTGATGCAGTAATGTTACTAAGTGGACAGCCCAATACCGTAACTACGTTAACTTGAAGCGAAAAGTCACACATCGTGTGGATACCCACTGCGGTTTCAAGAGCAATATTATGATGAAGCAGCCAGCTTTCACTACAACCTCCACCGATACTGTAATCCCAATTCAGGTCGATATTTGACCCCCAGCCCAATAAAGATAGTTGGGGAGAATAAGCACTTATTAATATGTGCCGAATCCGATAAACTGGGCTGTTCCGCTAGGGT
>JBHOHG010000047.1:0-3342 GCA_043422575.1 bacterium sp. HQB-39
ACTACCACTCAACGTATCGTTACCCTCCGTACCCATCACCGTTTTCGACAGTTCGAATACCTCTTTGCCAGTCAACACGGAACCATCCGCAAACTGAATCGATTCGATGTAGTTATGACCGTTTGGATTAAAGGTGCCTTTCAGCGTCACTTGATCGCCCGTCGGGTTGCCATGGGCATCCACAATCTGCAGGACAATATCACTGCTTCCTGAGCGGAAGATATGCAAATTCTCACGCGTGATCCCGTGACCAAAGAGTAATTTATCGCTGCCACCTAGATCTGTGATCGTATCTTGGCCATCGCCGACATTAAATAGGTAGGTATCTTGGCCGTAACGCCCCTGCATCACATCGTTACCTTTACCACCATTAAAGGTATTGGAATACGATTTGCTGCCTCCTCCGTAGGAGCGGTCAATGATCATCACATCATCGCCATCACCACCAATCAGGGTATTATTACCGTAAGAAGCCCCCGTTAACTTGTCGTTGCCAATACCACCATCGAGGACATTATTCGTGCCCGAGCCTCCATCCAGAGTATCATTGCCCTGCCCTCCATAGAGTTTATTCTCGCTGCCCGACTGGGCGTAAAGAGTATCGTCACCTGACAAACCGTAAATGGTGTCATTTTGGTCACTACCAATCAGCGTATCGTTACCCTCCGTACCCGTCACCGTTTTCGACAGTTCGAATACCTCTTTGCCGGTCAACGCTGAACCATCCGCAAACTGAATCGATTCGATATGATTATGATCGTTGGAATTAAAGGCGCCTTTCAGCGTCACTTGATCGCCCGTCGGGTTGCCATGAGCATCCACAACCTGCAGGACAATATCTCTGCTCCCGGAGCGGAAAATGTTTAAGTTCTCACGAGCGATCCCATCACCAAAGACCAGTTTATCGCTACCACCTAGATCTGTGATCGTATCTTGGCCATCGCCGACATTAAATAGGTAGGTATCTTGGCCGTAACGCCCCTGCATCACATCGTTACCTTTACCACCATTAAAGGTATTGGAATACGATTTGCTGCCTCCTCCGTAGGAGCGGTCAATGATCATCACATCATCGCCATCACCACCAATCAGGGTATTATTACCGTAAGAAGCCCCCGTTAACTTGTCGTTGCCGATACCACCATCGAGGACATTGTTCGTGCCCGAACCTGCATTTATCGTGTCGTTGCCTTCAAGGCCATACAGTAGGTCACTTCCGCTTTTACCATAGATAACATCATTTTTTGACGTGCCGATTATGATATCTTCTTCAGAAGACCCTTCGACTCCGGATCCAATTTTCATTCCTTTCAAGTGTTGATTTAGTTTATTTTGGTTATCTTCAAACCATTTATAACCAGTCGATTGGCTCTCGATTATTAAATTAACAATCTTGTCCTGATTTTTAACTGAGAATTTATTATCGAATTCTTGAAACACTTCGAGTACTAACATCAATTTTGATGCTTTCTCAGCTGTATCTATTTTTCCAATTTTATTGATAATCTCACTGAATATATGATTTGAATTTTTATTGAAGTTAAAGCCTATTTGTAATGTGTCCTTACTTTCGTTATAGCTTAATGAAGGCAACAACTCTTTCAGTAAGCCTTGGTTCACGGCAAATTTCACCATAAGATTAGAACGGATATCATACCAAGCTTGTTGATACAATTGACCAGTCGATTTCCTTTCGCCATTCGTAATCCACAACCCGTCATTAATCTCCAAATTGTCGATACCGGAATAAGCTTTAAGCACACCAAGTTGAGCTAAACTTAGCGTGACTCCCGCTCGATTAAAGGTCACGCCACCATGTTCATCTGCGGCCAAGGGTGTGACTGTATCTAAGTCATTAATTGTTATTTGATTTGATTTCGCCCAAGCGAAGAGCAACTCATCAAAGCGGGCATCAAGGTTTGCGATCGTCAACCCCTGTTTGACTTGCTCTACTGTCGCCGCTAAATTTGCGTCCAAACTCATCGCAATGTCTAAGTCTGGCATCATGCCGTAACCCTTGATTTTCCCAACAGCTTTAGCCGCGGCAGTCAAGGTCACATCACCAACGAAGTGTGAATAGGTTGGACGTGTGGTAAAGAGTACATCCCCGAGTAGATGCTCTTTCGTATGACCCGCTGCATCAACGGTGGTGTAACTGCCGATTGTATCGACCATAACATCATTAACGGTTTTGTTACTGTTCGTGCGCGTCAAACTCAGTTCAGTAATATTAAAGTCAGAAAGCTTTTTAATTTCATCAGCACTGGTTTTGCCATCCTGATTCAGATCCTGCCAAATCAGTAAGTCTTTATACCTTGCGTCCTGAGCGGTAATTTTACCGTCCTTATTGCTGTCTAATTCCGTAAGTTCTTCGAACCCTGTAGTGGTCTGATTACCAAACAGCTCATTGATGTCATTGATTTTGCCATCGCCGTTTCTATCGATTGCCAAGAAACCATCGTCTTTCGCAACCCACGACGTGTGTGTCGCAAATCCATCAGCGGTTAAATCAAACTGTGCGGTACTATTAGCAAGGCTCACAAACTCTAAACCATCACCATCCAAGTCCAGAACCAGAGGATCAATACGTGTATTGGCATTTTCACTGCCTTCATCAACAGGGGATGCAATTTCTCCTCCCTCTCCGGCCTCCGTAGGTGTCTCAGGTGGGATATCTAACAAGGCTTCAGGGGTAAAGCTTTCACCTGTTTCTAAATCAGTGATCCAAATTTCATTACTTGGTAATCGTATTTCCCCCTCCCAATTGGGTTTAGATGCTGGATCTCCGTTTCTAGGTACTTTCAATATCGAACCATCTGGAAGCAAGTACCATTTATAGTGTTTATTTTGAGCAATGAGTATTATTGTTTCTGGTAGCATACTCGTTGGCGGCTCAGGTTCAGGTTGGGGCTCTGGCTCCACAGCAACTGGTGGCTCTGGCTTAGGCTCTGGTTCTGGCTTAGGTTCCGGTTTTGGCTCCGGCTTCGGATCAGGCACAACTGGCGGTTCAGGCTCTGCAGGAGGATTGGGTGGTCGACCTGTCGTTGGTGGCTGAGTCACCACTGGGTCATCAACGGGCGGCTCCGGTTCAGGGTCGGGATGAATCGTCGGTAAGCCAGGGTCAAGTGGGGGCTCCACTGGCGGTTCAAGTGATGGATCCGGCTCTAATTTTTCGATAGCCACTTCAAGCTCAGCCAATACTTGGTTTAAATCCAGGTTGTAGCCTAAACCCGTTGAATCCACTGCTGCTATTTCATCTTTCCGCCTCAGTAGCAGCGCTTGAATATCTTTCAGTTGCTGCAACGTCATATTACTGCCGTATAATCCCAATAGATCCGAAGC
>JBHOHG010000048.1:0-1740 GCA_043422575.1 bacterium sp. HQB-39
CGACAACTCGAAACTCCTTCGGGTTGTATGGTTAAGTGACTAAGCGTACACGGTGGATGCCTTGGCAGTCAGAGGCGATGAAAGGCGTATTAACTTGCGATAAGCCCAGATTAGACAGTAAAAGTCTTTGAGTCTGGGATTCCTGAATGGGGAAACCCAACACCATAAGGTGTTATCGCTGCGTGAATACATAGCGCAGCGAGGCGAACCGGGGGAACTGAAACATCTAAGTACCCCGAGGAAAAGAAATCAACCGAGATTCCGAAAGTAGCGGCGAGCGAAATTGGATTAGCCCTTAAGCTTTTAGCGCGTCAGGTGAATGGTCTGGAAAGTCCAGCGATACAGGGTGATAGCCCCGTAACCGACAGCGCGCCATCAGTGAAATCGAGTAGGGCGGGACACGTGATATCCTGTCTGAATATGGGGGGACCATCCTCCAAGGCTAAATACTACTGACTGACCGATAGTGAACCAGTACCGTGAGGGAAAGGCGAAAAGAACCCCTGTGAGGGGAGTGAAATAGAACCTGAAACCGTGTACGTACAAGCAGTAGGAGCACCTTCGTGGTGTGACTGCGTACCTTTTGTATAATGGGTCAGCGACTTAATTTTAGTAGCAAGGTTAACCATCTAGGGGAGCCGTAGGGAAACCGAGTCTTAACTGGGCGCACAGTTGCTAGAATTAGACCCGAAACCAGGTGATCTAGCCATGGGCAGGTTGAAGGTTGAGTAACATCAACTGGAGGACCGAACCGACTAATGTTGAAAAATTAGCGGATGACTTGTGGCTAGGGGTGAAAGGCCAATCAAACCTGGAGATAGCTGGTTCTCCCCGAAAGCTATTTAGGTAGCGCCTCGGACGAATACTACTGGGGGTAGAGCACTGTTAAGGCTAGGGGGTCATCCCGACTTACCAACCCTTTGCAAACTCCGAATACCAGTAAGTACTATCCGGGAGACACACGGCGGGTGCTAACGTCCGTCGTGGAGAGGGAAACAACCCAGACCGCCAGCTAAGGTCCCAAATTATAGCTAAGTGGGAAACGATGTGGGAAGGCTTAGACAGCTAGGATGTTGGCTTAGAAGCAGCCATCATTTAAAGAAAGCGTAATAGCTCACTAGTCGAGTCGGCCTGCGCGGAAGATGTAACGGGGCTAAGCTATAAACCGAAGCTGCGGCAATAACTTTTAGTTATTGGGTAGGGGAGCGTTCTGTAAGCCGTTGAAGGTGAACTGAGAAGTTTGCTGGAGGTATCAGAAGTGCGAATGCTGACATGAGTAACGATAAAGGGGGTGAAAAACCCCCTCGCCGGAAGACCAAGGGTTCCTGTCCAACGTTAATCGGGGCAGGGTAAGTCGACCCCTAAGGCGAGGCAGAAATGCGTAGTCGATGGGAAACGGGTTAATATTCCCGTACTTCTTACAATTGCGATGGGGGGACGGAGAAGGCTAGGTGGGCCTGGCGATGGTTGTCCAGGTTCAAGTGCGTAGGCTTGAGAGTTAGGTAAATCCGGCTCTCTTTAAGGCTGAGACACGACGTCGAGCTACTACGGTAGTGAAGTCATTGATGCCATGCTTCCAGGAAAAGCCTCTAAGCTTCAGATTGTAAGGAATCGTACCCCAAACCGACACAGGTGGTCGGGTAGAGAATACCAAGGCGCTTGAGAGAACTCGGGTGAAGGAACTAGGCAAAATGGTACCGTAACTTCGGGAGAAGGTACGCTCTTAACGGTGAAGTCCCT
>JBHOHG010000048.1:1840-3032 GCA_043422575.1 bacterium sp. HQB-39
GAGAGTCGCAGATACCAGGTGGCTGCAACTGTTTATTAAAAACACAGCACTGTGCAAAATCGTAAGATGACGTATACGGTGTGACGCCTGCCCGGTGCCGGAAGGTTAATTGATGGGGTTAGACTTCGGTCGAAGCTCTTGATCGAAGCCCCGGTAAACGGCGGCCGTAACTATAACGGTCCTAAGGTAGCGAAATTCCTTGTCGGGTAAGTTCCGACCTGCACGAATGGCGTAATGATGGCCACGCTGTCTCCACCCGAGACTCAGTGAAATTGAAATCGCTGTGAAGATGCAGTGTACCCGCGGCTAGACGGAAAGACCCCGTGAACCTTTACTACAGCTTGGCACTGAACATTGAACCTACATGTGTAGGATAGGTGGGAGGCTTTGAAACCGCGTCGCTAGATGTGGTGGAGCCGTCCTTGAAATACCACCCTTGTAGCTTTGATGTTCTAACTTAGCTCCATTATCTGGAGTGAGGACAGTGCCTGGTGGGTAGTTTGACTGGGGCGGTCTCCTCCCAAAGAGTAACGGAGGAGCACGAAGGTGGGCTAATCACGGTTGGACATCGTGAGGTTAGTGCAATGGCATAAGCCCGCTTGACTGCGAGAATGACAATTCGAGCAGGTGCGAAAGCAGGTCATAGTGATCCGGTGGTTCTGAATGGAAGGGCCATCGCTCAACGGATAAAAGGTACTCCGGGGATAACAGGCTGATACCGCCCAAGAGTTCATATCGACGGCGGTGTTTGGCACCTCGATGTCGGCTCATCACATCCTGGGGCTGAAGTCGGTCCCAAGGGTATGGCTGTTCGCCATTTAAAGTGGTACGCGAGCTGGGTTTAGAACGTCGTGAGACAGTTCGGTCCCTATCTGCCGTGGGCGTTGGAAGATTGAAGGGGGCTGCTCCTAGTACGAGAGGACCGGAGTGGACGAACCTCTGGTGTTCGGGTTGTCATGCCAATGGCATTGCCCGGTAGCTAAGTTCGGAATCGATAACCGCTGAAAGCATCTAAGCGGGAAGCGAGCCCTGAGATGAGTCTTCCCTGATACTTTAAGTATCCTTAAGGGTTGTCGGAGACTACGACGTTGATAGGTCAGGTGTGTAAGCGTTGTGAGGCGTTGAGCTAACTGATACTAATTGCCCGTGAGGCTTAACCATACAACACCCAAGGGGTTTTGATGGACTCAAA
>JBHOHG010000049.1:0-2905 GCA_043422575.1 bacterium sp. HQB-39
GAGCATTGGCTGCTCACGCAGCCAACAGGATGTTATTGCCTATTGACAGGCAGAAGGCTCATATGTGTTATGTGTTTACTCGTCATATTCAATGAAATCCCAAGGAATTTCTTTTTTAAAAGTTTGAATACACTCTTCCAATAGTTCTAAAGAGATAGATTCTTTGAAAACAGTAACTGTACGAGTTTTATCTGTATCATCTCGAAATATTTCAACCACAAGCTCATCATCTCGATAGATTTCAACACCAATGCCGTCACGAGGGTTCACATCACTAGCAACAACCACTCTATTTTTCGGTTCACACATAAATACTCCTTTGACACATAACGCCAACTTCAGCTGTGACAAATGCGCAGCAGAGTTTTTGTGTGAAAATTCGAGCGCAGCGAGCCACATAAAAAAACTGCGAAGCGTTTGGCATCCGCTGAAAGTTCTTGTTAGGTGATTTCTTGCTCTTCGTCGAGCAATCCGCGCGCCATAAATACAATATGCTCTTCACGAGCGGCAGTAACTAATGCTGACCACTCATTGCAACAAGCAAGTTCTTCTAAAATCCAGGTTTCAGGCACTTTCCTATATGCGCTTTCGAGAAGATTATGAAAACGCTTGATAGCGTTAACCTCGTCGTGGCTAAATACCGGAGAATCATAGAATGACAGTCGGTCGTCATCCATGTAGTCGTACCAAATTTCAATTATTTCACCGGTTCCAAGTACACCAACCATATCTTCATCGGCGAACGCATCTAAAGATTCGATAATTCTATTTCTAAGTCTTTGTTTTAAAAGAATATCAGATATTTTCGACATACTGCCACCTAACGCTTGCAATAAGGTGCCCAGCGCCAAACCAACAAAGCACAACGAACTTCGAACCAAAACCGCCGAGTGTAACGGGTCACCTTGATTGCTTTGTTAAATGCCGATATCAATAGCTTGTTCCTGGAACTTGATTACAAAATCTTTTGCCTGCTCTAAGGTATCAGGATAGCTTTCACGATACCAAACTGGACCTTCTTTTCTGTATACCTTTTGAAAGTTAAAGCCATGTTGAACTAGAAAATACACCTTATTCCATTGCTTATCGTCCGACTTCTTGGGCGCTCTAAATCTTACATCCATCAAGACAGCTCGTCCTCCACAAGTCGGACACTTTCTAAAGAGAACTGTCCTATCAAATGCTCTTTTAAATGAACTTCGACACTCGAAACATGTGTATGGTGCAAGATTGGAGATCTGTGGGTTGTTCATGAAACTTTCCAGTTTGTTATATATCGATGATCATAGAGCTGATAAGTTCGAAAATGGAGTGACAGCTAACTAAATGACTAGATACATGCTCGTAGGCATTTAACGAATGACATGGATTCCCCCTCCCGAGGATCTGCCACACTTAAGTGGTACACATTTGCACCGGAGGCTCCATGTCTGATTATTCTAACTTCTGCGGGATTGATTTAGCCAAAAACCACTTTAGTATCCATGCTGTTGACCAACATGGTAAAGTCTTACTTCATAAATCAGTCACTCGCTCTAAACTGCTGACTACAATAGCAAATATGCCTGCTATGCGAATAGGTCTTGAAGCGTGTGGCGGTGCACATTATTGGGCAAGAACATTACGCAAACTCGGACACGATCCCCGTATTATTGCAGCCAAGTATGTCACACCGTATCGCACTAAAGGAAAAAATGACCTCAATGATGCGGTCGCCATATGCGAAGCCGTGCAAAGACCTGCAACCCGCTTTGTTCCTGTTAAATCTCCTGAGCAACAAGCTATCTTGGCGGTTTATAGAGTTAGAGAGCATTGGGTTCGCGAGCGCACTGCGTTAATGAATCGAATTCGTGCTCTGCTCTCTGAGTTTGGATTGATTATTCCTGTCGGTCGAGCTTCATTGATGAAGCAAGTTCCTGAAATACTTGAAACCCCTGAAAACGAGCTGCCTAACTTAGCACGCGCAGCCCTTTCTGATGCTTTCGAGCATCTTAAATCGCTTAATCAGCATATCGACAGTGCTGAACGCACCTTTGATGCCTTTGCAAAAGTGAGCAACAATGTACAGCGCATAATGGCTGTGCGTGGTATCGGCTCTCAAACCGCTACGGCTATCCTTGCCTCTATCGGCAATGGTGATCAATTTGATAAGAGTCGCGATTTCTCTGCGTGGCTAGGTTTGGTGCCCAAACAATACTCCACTGGCGGTAAACCAAGACTAGGACGCATCACGAAACACGGAGATAAATATCTACGCACTTTGCTCGTGCACGGTGCTCGAACCGTTATCGCCAACTTAGGAGACAAGCAAGACAGGCTAAGTCAATGGTGTCGAAGTGTTTTAGAACGAAGAGGTATGAACCGAGCTGTGGTCGCATTGGCGGCTAAAAATGCTCGTATCATCTGGTCACTGTTACACAACCAAACAGAGTATGAAAATAACGCTGCTTAATTTCTTTCACTTAAGCAGCGTAAGTGATATACCCACCGGGTCATAGCAGACGCAATGGATGGAGATAGGTTAAGACCACGTGCGGAGAGCCTGTTAATGCGGCGGACATATTGAATGTCATCTAACGAATAAGGCACCGCAGTCGCGCAAAGTCATCAGGGTCACGATGTATGAAAATCATCGATAAATAGACCGAATGTAGAGCGGCAGTCCAAAACCCATCACCAAAAGTTTAGCGGATGTTTGACAACCGGGGGAATCCATGTAGCCCTGTTAAGGGGTGAACAACGCAATACCGATGCCGCCGCATACCACCTTAAACGCTAAAGCTAACGCATAGTAAAAATGCCACGCGTTGCGAATCCCTCTTGAACAGTTTGATACTCATTGAGCCTTCTCCTCCAACTTAGCCTCTCGACTAAGCTGGAAGGCGACGAAACCCAAAACGGAGAA
>JBHOHG010000004.1:0-258951 GCA_043422575.1 bacterium sp. HQB-39
TTTTGCAGGCGTTGGATGTATTTCTTAGCGGGTTCATTGCCGCGTAAATAGAGAACCGCCGCTTCCGAGAACGCCCATTTTAAGTAGGCGTTCCCAATCTTGTTGCCGTTGGTTCCTTTTTGTTTGCCCGCTGATTCGGCTTTGCATTTGACTAGCCGTGAGTAAGAAGCGAAGTTTTGAACCGACGGGAAGCGTTCAATATTGCCGATTTCATACAAAATGGTTAGGGCGAGAATACGACCAATACCAGGCACAGTCTGGATCAGGTTGTAATCTTGAGCATTGTGCTGCTTAGCTGTCTTTTCAATAAAGTGCTCGACGCTGGCCAATTCCTTGGTGTAAAAGGCAATGACATTTAAATCCATATCGATACTTCGATTGACTGAGGGCTCATCGAATTGGTTGCGAACTTGTTCACGAGCGCATGGGTAGCGCAGTTGAACATTATGGCTTTGCTGATTGTATTGACTAAAAGTGTTGGCAACGTGGGCTTTGAGGTCAGCGCCATGGCGCATGATTTTGGTTCTTCGTCGCAGCAAATCTCGTGTTGCTCGCATGGCTTTAGGGTAAACATAGGCGATAGGGAAATTACCGCCGCGAAGCAGTGAGGCAATTTTGAAAGAATCGATACGATCGTTCTTCGTTTTACCTCCGTGGATCGCTTTCATGTACAGCGCATGACCAAGAACAAAGTCAAACGCATAATCAAGACAAAGGTCGCTAACCCAATACCAGCAATGCATACATTCGACACCAATAACAATGTTATTTTGATATGGTGTAATTAACTCAAGTAGCGCATCGGGATCGGCATTAATTTTCTTGTGCAGGACTTTATTGCCAAGTGAATCGAGAATACAGACGTAAAGTAAGCGAGCATGCAGATCAATCCCACAGTAATAGTTATGCTGATTGTTATAGAATCTCATAAAGTCTTCTCCGTTTTGGGTTTCGTCGCCTTCCAGCTTAGTCGAGAGGCTAAGTTGGAGGAGAAGGCTCAATGAGTATCAAAGCATCGTGATCTAACCTATTAAAATGATACCTATCATTGCTAGTGCTTGAATTATCGACGTTCGCAATCGATCTCGCTCTCAAAACACATTAACAGTTATTTAACTTCACCGTCCTTTTCATGCCATAATATGTGCGCAAAATACGCCTGAACCAATAATGTAGGTGGGAGAACGATATGTTTACGATTGAAGGTGTCTGTGACTGGTGTAAAAAACCATCAATGGTGATGCGTCATGAATATCTTGATGGCAAGTCCAATTATTCTTGCGAAGAATGCAACGATATCGCCAAGATCGATGTGCGCCTGTTTAATCTTGGTGAACGTCAAATGATTGAACGCCAAGAGAACCGTGGCTAATGAGTCAAACTGCTCTTCTTTGAACAGTACTTTATACCCAAGTAACCTCGAGATACCTTCTTTTGAATCTTACCTATGATTCTCCTATCTTGAGGTTGCCTAGGTTGTGTCCACCGCTTATTCCGAACACTTTCCAATTCATCCCCTAAGAACTTACATTGTACTCTATCTTCTCTTATTTCTAGCCTCTCTTCCTTTACTCGCCCCCTCTCAGGTACTCAGTCCTCATTAATGTGCACAGAACTACTGTATAGAACTACTGTATAGAACTACTGTATAGAACTACTGTATAGAACTACTGTATAGAACTACTGTATAGATACAGTAAATCGCCCACACATAGACAACAACTTTTTGTCGTTTAAAAACAGCAACTTAATTAAAATTAATTTAAAAAGTATGGTTTGACACTTGATCAAACGGTCAAAAATTAATACTGTATAAGCATACAGCATGTACAAAGGAACAGGTGTTATGCAAGTACAAGAATTTAGCCACTACTCTCGCGCCAATGTGTTAGCTCAATCAACCTCACCACTTGATATTTCTGGTGGGACGCTCTGTAAACTCGCTGAATTATCTGAGCAAGGTCAATGGATCATGTTTACAAATCAATGTCCTCGACCTGATTACATGCAGATGAATGCCTTCAATGTACGCTGTAATAAAGTTATCCATTTAAAACATTCACAGACCATGTCTGAATTTGAAGTGGCGATGAAAGCCATTCAATCGGGCAATGCGAGTGCCGTGGTTGCTACCACCACTATTTCACCGATTGAACGATCTTTGCTACAAGGACTTGCGCTCCAATTCCAGTGCGAGATCTTCTTTGTCGAAGGCAGCTTAAATCAGTACCACTAGTTAAGCACATCGAATGAAGTCGAATCTTAATGATGATGAAACACACATGTCGGCAGATTGTTTCATTCAGTAGTCCTCACCGATAAACAAGTATCACTGAATAATAATGTTCCACGACTGATCTTTGCCTCTATAGATAGAGGCTTTTTTATTTTCCCCTTCCAAAAGCAATCATTTTCATAGGCGATTCCTATGAGCACTACCCTTTTTAGCGAGTTACTCAAATTTTAAGCAAACGTTTGCTTTTTCTCTGGCTCGTAGACAATCTTCTGGTATCATGCCCGCATACTCACGCTAGCAACCCGAATTGATAGTGTGTTTTTGCCCTTTTGATAGGTTTTTACCCTTTTGATAGAAGATAGGAAGTCATAATGAGCCTTGCTGACCAAGTTCTTGCCGTCAATGATGATCTGCCAATCCGTACTGACAAACCCGTGCACAGCGGTAAAGTTCGCTCTGTATACTGGTTAACCGAAGAAGATAGTAAACGTCTCATCAAGGAAAAAGGTTACGATGTGGCCTCAGATGCGCCATTAGCAATTATGGTGATCAGTGACCGTATTTCGGCTTTCGATTGCATTTGGCATGGTGAGCAAGGGCTGAAAGGAATTCCAGGTAAAGGAGCGGCTCTCAATGCCATCTCAAATCATTGGTTTAATCTATTTAAAGAAAAAGGCTTAGCGGATAGCCACATCCTTGATATCCCTCACCCGTTCGTGTGGATCGTTCAAAAAGCAAAACCTGTGATGATTGAGGCCATTTGTCGCCAATATATTACAGGCTCTATGTGGCGAGCTTATAGCAAAGGTGAACGTGAGTTTTGTGGTATTTCAATGCCAGAAGGGTTAGAAAAAGATAAAGCTCTACCAGAACTTCTTATCACTCCTTCAACGAAAGGGATTTTGACGGGTATTCCTGGCGTCCCTGAAGTGGATGACGTAAATATTACGCGTCATAACATCGAACAACATTTTGAAGCATTCAACTTCACCAAAGCAGACGATATACCACGTTATGAAACGCTGCTAAAAGAAGGCTTCAATGTAATCAGTGACGCCTTGGCGGCTATCGACCAAATCTTCGTCGATACGAAGTTTGAATTTGGTTATGTTACTGATGCTGCGGGTAACGAGAAATTGATCTACATGGATGAAGTGGGTACGCCTGACTCTTCACGAATTTGGGACGCACAAGCCTACAAAAATGGCGAAATCGTAGAAAACTCCAAAGAAGATTTCCGCCAGTTCCTGCTGAACCACTTCCCGGATGCAGATATTCTGTTAAACAAAGATCGTATGGACGAGCGCGAAGCTTTGGCGCGTGATAATGCACTGCCACTTGAAGCGATGAAAGCCGTATCGAATACCTACATTGGTATTGCAGAAAAGATCACGGGACGCAAGTTGGTACTGAGTGATAATCCAAAACAGGAGATCATTGACGTACTAAGCAAAGAATACGGGTTGATCGATTAGTTAGCACAGGCCTCACCCAACGACGCTAGGTTTAAGTAAAAGCCAAGTACGATACAGAACGTTATCAACTGACATTAAAAAAGACCTCCAAATCAATTGGAGGTCTTTTTGCATTACTGAAGCTGAATACAAAACTCTTCATCAGTGGTTCGCTCAATCACC
This sequence comes from bacterium sp. HQB-39, assembly GCA_043422575.1. Lineage (GTDB taxonomy): Bacteria > Pseudomonadota > Gammaproteobacteria > Enterobacterales > Vibrionaceae > Vibrio. Next base: position 3,874 of record JBHOHG010000004.1, read on the forward strand.
ATCTCACTCTGCTTTTGTATATAAGCAATTTGATCCGGTTCTAAGGAATACGGCATCACCACTTTAAGTTCCTCAATGCCTTCGAGCTTAGCAAGTTCAAGCAAGGTCACTAAATTCGATTCGTCGCTACGACGAGAAGACATCGATTTTAATGCCGCTTCCCACAAACGATCTTCCGGCAAGCTCTGTTCTTTCACACTTTCCGTCCACAACGTTGCAAATACCGGTGTGATGGTCGTTAGTGCTTCAAGAAACGTCCATTGCTTACGGCAAGTCGCTCCTAAAAAACTGGTGTAGTCAAACTCTACACTGTTTTTTAAATGATTCTCCATACAGTCCCCCGACAAAATGGCAGCACGCATTACTACTATCGGTCAACTCTTTTAATATATCAATGGGATATAAAACAACGGTCTTTTATGCCCATTTTTCACCTTAAAAAGGCATATAAAAACCAAGGTTTTAACAACCAACGCACACAAATCATAATATATGTGCCGAATTGATTAATAATTTACCAATTGATCAACTTAAAGCCGATTCCAACGCGAGTTTGGCTATGGTTGTAATCAATCAGTGTCTCACCATAGCCATGATAAGCCTGTAGATACATCCCGATCAGTTCATTGAAATAGACGGTATAGCCAACTTGCCATCCATTTCGACCTGAATCGAAATTATGGAAGCCGCTAACGTCGAACTCCCCCACTGATGTGTATCCTTTAAGCCAAAGTTTGTAGGACGCGTAATAGTCTTCAATATCGCGGTTTTCAGAGGTATCCCCGACAACCGACCACCAATGAATACCGTACTCAAGAGGGCCTGCATATTTTTCAGCCGCGAAATAGATGCGATCCCAGCTGCGGGTTAACGTACCAGATCGACCGTTTGATTCATGTTTAAAGCCAAACTCAAAATGATTCACCACGCCTAAGTTAGGCTGACCAACCACAAATAACTGAGGCTTATAATTGGTTTCACGGAATGGGGAGGAAATATCACTGTTTGCTAGCTGCCAAAGTGACTTCTGGGTATACGCCCCCATCAAATTCACATCACCAGCAAAGCGGTATAGCGGTAGAGAAACCGATAACTGATACTTCACCTCAAACTGTTGCAAACCACTGCCTATGTTCGTTCCATCATAGGCTGTTGGATGAATTTCGTCCGTGTATGTTCCCAGTGCATAATTCTCTTCATAGGACGCAATGGTATCTATATTTTTTGCAGAGAGCGAAAATGGCACGACCAGTGCCAATGAAAGCAGACGTTTCATTTGAACCCTTGTAGCGTAATGGAAACCCGTGTGACTTAAATTAAAAATGAGTAAAGAATGGACTAGTCACTTGCCTGTCTCAAACGGTACCAAGAGAGGCTCACACCTCCTCAATGCCGTTTGATTTATTTATTGTAATGCAAAGTTTATACCTGAGTCATCCAGGCCAAGTCCAATATGGCGTCAACTGATTCTTGTTTAATCGCTTTTATCGAACGTCAATAATTCGACTCGCCTTCTTGTATTGAATCCTCCACCCTTTCCAACTCGGTAGCTCCCAGCGTTTTGGGTCACCTTTACGCCCACCTTGATGGTAAATCACCTGCACAAGCTTTTTAGCCGTAAAGTACTCAACGTTTAATTTGAGGTCTGCCAGTTCTAAGTTAAGCGGAAATTTTTCTGCAAAGTCAGGGTATTCCCACTCTGGGATCCCCTCAAATGGAAAGTCATCAACACTAAAGAGCTCCATTTCTTCCAGTTCAGTAATGCCCAGTGCTTCTAGTTGTTGAGTAAACCAAGTTTCAAAATCAACGACTTCCGCTATTTTAGTGTTTTTCTCACCGTACCCTAGTTGATTATAAAGCTGCCAATGGCGAATCTCTGCGCTGCGCTGTGCCGCTAAATTCGGCAATAACTCACCGCTTAGCACCTGCTCCACGATGGGTTTGAGCGCTAACTTACCCTCAGCTTGCTGCCAGCGACTAGCAACCACGCGCCCTGCATAAACCAAGTCTACTTTTGTTTGCGCTTGACCCGCTTCAATCACGCTTTCACCTTGCACCCACTCGCCAAACGCCGCCCCTTCCATAACACTGAGTTCTTCCAATATCTTTAGTGAAATCGGTGCAGTCACCGTCGCTAAGGTCAACGTCTGTTTCACCCCACGTCCAGGTAAAGAGTGTGTATCTAAAACTAGCATCGCTTCGGTCTTATCATGCAGTCGGCTGTTTCGCCCTAATAAAACTTCTAAGTAGCCGTTCGCAAACGCTTCACGTCGTTTTTCTCTTCGAACAAAAATCAGCTCAGGGCGACAATGGGCAATCGCCTCACCGAGTTTCACTTGATCGTATCTCGAACTGGCCTCTAAACAAGGCAGTTCAAAAGCACTCCGCAATTGTGCGGCTAACCCGCGAGCTTCTGATACGGCTTGAGGTTCCAGTGTCAGAGAAGCGCAATGCTGCCCTCGCACTACACTGACCAATAGACTCATGTCACAACCTAAAGGCTCACTGAGGTTGAGAGCTTCAAGCTGTTCGCCTCGGGGAAGCTGATACAGCGCAGCAGGAACGGACAATGCCGCCGCCACATCAGCCATTGCCTCTTTCAGCGCACGTGTCGGCATACGCGTAAGTAAATCCGCAAACAAGGCGTCAATAGGCAATGGATAGAGCAGTTTCCCATGGGGGGTGGCTAAGCCTTGCTCATCAATGGCATTCATCTGTCGTAATTGTTGTTCTGCTTGAGCTAAAGTTTTTTCAGGCAACGGATCCAAAAACGTCAAATCTTGTAGTTTCGATCCATTACAAGCCGCAGCGAGCATTGGCTCGACCAGATCTTCCCGTTGTAACTCGGGTGGAGTCACTGGCTCCAACGCGGCATGCTGTCCATACAAACGGATACAGCGTCCCGCCATAACTCGACCTGCGCGCCCAGCTCGCTGCTTTGCACTGGCCTGCGAAATCGATTTAAGGCTGAGCGTTGTTCGACCATTTCTTTGTAACGTTCGCCTTTCCAGACCAGAGTCAATCACACAGGTGATGTTAGGGATGGTCAACGAAGTCTCAGCGACATTCGTCGCTAACACCACTTTCCGTTTTGCTTGGGGATTCAGTGCTCTGTCACGCTCTTGCTCACTGACAGAAGCGTGCAATTTTACGACTAGAATGTCCGTGAGTGATTGGAGGATTTGCGCACATTGTGTGATCTCTTTGCGACCGGGTAAAAAAACCAAAATATCGCCTTTACACGAGTCAGGTCGCGCCAATTCTTGTTTCACTGCCTGTGCAACATAAGACTCAATATCTCGCGTGCGTGGCAAGTCTCGCGAATCTTTGCACTGATAGAGGGTATCCACTTCAAACAGACGTCCCTGAGAGATCAAGCGTTTTGCTGATAAATACTGGCTCAACTTATCGCCTTCTAAGGTCGCCGATGTGACGACCAAGCGATGACTTTGGCGACGTTTCAATAGCGCCGTCAGCAAATCAATATCCCAACGACGTTCATGAAATTCATCGATCATCACAATATCGAACGCTTTTAATCCATCTTCAGCTAGCCAACGCAATGCAACCCCTGGGGTTACAAATACTACCTCGGTTTCTGGGGTATAGTGCGCTTCCAGCTTGATGGCATAACCAACCGCTTTACCAAGCGGTTGACCGGATTGCTGTGCCAAATACCCAGCTAAGGAAGTACACGCAATTCGCCTAGGCTCAACCACCAGCACCCTGCCATGTTGAGATGCCCATATAGGTAAACAGGTTGACTTACCTGAGCCTGTGTCCGCTTCAACCACTAAATGGTGGTTGGCGATATCTCGATGGAAGTCAGATTCAATTTGATGGATAGGCAGTAGAGACATGATTCATTGATACTTTGAAAGGGTGGACTATACCCAAGTAACCTCGAGATGCTAGGTTCAGCGAGAGCTGCTTGGTTTGATAGCAAGGCATTGCTTTGCAGATCTAGTGGCTCTAAATCAAAAAGTGATAACGCGGCTAGCGAGCCAAGCAGACTCGCCCTTCGGGAGCCTGTCACTGGCTCCACTTCTGCGTTAGAGGCATTGAAAATAGAATGACTATTTCCTTCACCTCTGCCTTGAATTGAAACCAGTGACAAGGCTCTGAATACTGCATCTTGAAGCCACTTGGGTATATAGTATACCCAAGTCACCTCACGATGTTAGGTGCAGAAATAAAACTCACCACTTAAAAGTTCATTAATTCAACACATTTCAATAATGTGTCTGGATTTGAACGAGTTGTTAAGAATTTTTTGCTAGAAATTGTCGATGATGGTAAAGGATATGTTTACAAGCAAACGCGTAACCCGTTATCATTTTTAAGTTTACCAATAACGATCCGATTAAGGCACCTAATGAACAACGATAAGCGCCCTCTCTATATTCCTTATGCAGGTCCTGCCCTATTAAGTACCCCACTACTCAACAAAGGCAGTGCATTTACTGCTGAAGAACGCATTTCATTTAACCTTGAAGGCCTTCTTCCAGAAAACACAGAAACCATTCAAGAACAAGTTGGTCGTGCCTACCAGCAATACTGTAATTTTGACAACGATATGGATAAGCACATTTACCTGCGCAATATCCAAGATACCAATGAAACGTTATTTTACCGTCTTGTTCAAAACCATATCTCTGAGATGATGCCTATCATCTACACGCCGACCGTTGGTGCTGCGTGTGAAAACTTCTCGAACATTTATCGTCGAGGCCGTGGCTTGTTCGTTTCATACGCAAACCGTGACCGTATTGACGATATTTTAAATAATGCTTCTAACCACAATGTCAAAGTCATCGTGGTGACTGATGGTGAGCGTATTCTTGGTCTGGGTGACCAAGGTATCGGTGGTATGGGGATCCCAATTGGTAAACTGGCACTTTACACTGCCTGTGGTGGTATCAGCCCAGCGTACACACTGCCAATCGTTCTGGATGTGGGTACCAACAATCCGCAACGTCTTGCTGATCCTATGTATATGGGTTGGCGTCATCCTCGTATCACAGGTCCCGATTACGATGCTTTTGTCGAAGAGTTCATTCAAGCGGTTCAACGCCGATGGCCTGACGCTCTGATCCAATTTGAAGACTTTGCCCAGAAAAACGCTATGCCTCTGCTTGAGCGTTACAAAGATCGCATTTGTTGCTTCAACGACGATATTCAAGGTACTGCGGCAGTCACGGTTGGCTCTCTACTCGCAGCTTGTAAAGCAGCAGGAAGCCAACTGTCTGAGCAACGCGTCACCTTCCTAGGCGCAGGTTCTGCTGGTTGCGGTATTGCTGAAGCCATCATTGCACAAATGGTGTCCGAAGGTATCAGCGATGAGCAAGCGCGCTCACAAGTCTACATGGTTGACCGTTGGGGCCTGCTGCAAGAGGGTATGCCAAATCTGTTGGACTTCCAACAGCGCTTGGTGCAAAAATCCACCAACACGACTGACTGGAGTGCGGAAGAAGAAGGTACGGGCTACTCCTTACTTGATGTAATTCGCAACGCGAAACCGACGGTTTTGATCGGCGTTTCAGGTGCACCAGGGCTCTTTAGTGAGTCGGTCATCAAAGAGATGCACGCTCATTGTCAAAAACCTATCGTATTCCCACTATCAAACCCAACCAGTCGTGTTGAAGCAACACCGAACGATATCCTACGTTGGACGAACGGTGAAGCCTTGGTGGCAACAGGCAGTCCATTTGACCCAGTGGTTATTGAAGGCACCAGCTATCCAATCGCGCAATGTAACAACAGTTACATCTTCCCGGGGATTGGCTTAGGTGTATTAGCAGTGAAGGCAAAACGTGTAACGGATGAAATGTTAATGGAGTCGAGCCGCGCTCTTGCGACTTGTTCGCCACTAGCGATCAACGGCCAAGGTGCCCTGCTGCCACCGCTAGAAGAAATTCACTTGGTGTCGAAAAAGATTGCCTTCGCCGTTGCGAAGAAAGCGATTGAACAAGGTGTCGCGCTTGAAATTACTGATGAGGCGCTGAATCACAAGATCGAGCAGCAATTCTGGCAGCCGGTTTACCGTCGTTACAAACGCACGGCATTCTAAGCGACTTTATTCAATTCAAAGCCCTCTTCTGAGGGCTTTTTACCGCGACGCCAAATCTATATACCCAAGTGGCTTTGGTATCCAGGGTGTGACCTTTTGCCCGTTCCTTGCGCGGTGATTACCTCTTAGCTTGCCAAATAGTTTCGTCTCAATCCCACTAACATCAATTCTGCCTCGCCTCTTGTCACACCATCCATTAGTATGAGATCTATTAATCCCTGAGTGTAGTTGCGATGTTGAAGTTGCGAACCGTGCGATTCACCCTAAAGCGTTTGATTCAGCTCTGCCTATGTATCGGCGGTATTGGCATGATGTCGGTCATCGCTATCGATCGCTGGATTGCGTGGCAAGCACAAGGGAACATAATTACGCACTATCATGAAATTGGAAATTACCCAGTCGTGGTCGTGTTAGGAACCAGTAAATTCATCGGTAAAAAACTCAACAGCTATTATTCCCACCGTATTGAAGCAGCCATCGATTTACACAACCTTGGCCGATCAAATCAATTCTTACTGACCGGAGATAATGCGCATCGCTCTTACAACGAACCTTGGACCATGAAGCGCGATTTACTCAAAGCGGGCGTTCCTGAAGAGAGCATACACTTAGACTATGCTGGCTTTCGAACACTCGACTCCATTGTAAGAGCAAAGGAAGTCTTTGATACTTCAGAATTTTTGATTATTACCCAGCGTTTCCATTGCGAACGCGCACTTTTCCTTGCCGACGCTTTCAATATTCAGGCTCAATGCCTTGCTGTTGCTGGGCCTATCGAAGGCTTGTCATGGATGATGTCTCTTAGAGAGATCCTTGCCCGTACAAAAGCGGTTTTAGATGTCTACGTATTGGATACCCAACCTAAATTTCTTGGACCAAAGCACCCCATTTTGCAACAAAACCAAGATTGACCTTCTTCCCCTCCTGCCCTGCACACAGCCTGATTCTCTGCGTTGAATATCTCTGAAAGGATGTGGGTGCGATGGATGTACTTACGATGGAAATAGCTGTGATGGATATCGTTGCAATAGAGGGAGCACGACTTTTGTCACCCTCTGCCATTGAATGGGTAAGATCCTACCCATTTCCATTATTCAACATCACACTTTACTCCCTACCTGATGACAAGCTTCAGCACATGCATGTTATTGCAATTAACATCCAGTCAACATTAATCCAATAACGGAACCGCAAATAACACTAGTCATTAACCATGCAAGTGATGAAAGTCACTTCGAGGTGAAAGTGACTAGAAAACAAGCCTACTTGGTTCAGCGTGAGTACACATTGTTTACCCTACAAACTGTTTACCCTACAAACAGTTTACCCGACAAACAATTTACGCGTTGAGACAACAAGGTAAGCGGAGGCAGAGCAGAAGGAGAACTCTATGACAGCTTTAGCCATCACTTTGAAGAACTGGCTCTTCACCAGAAATAGCATGATATTAATCGGTAATATCATGCTATTCGCAATTTTAATGACCACGCTTCCTTTTGAAAAAGAGATCGTCATCGGTTTAAGTATCCTCACTTTCGTGGCGGTATTGTGGCTAACCGAAGCGATTCACGTCAGCATGACGGCACTTTTAATACCGCTTCTTGCGGTCTCTTTAGATGTCTTCGGGACACAAACTGCCCTCAATAACTTTTCCAATTCAATTATCTTTTTGTTTTTGGGTGGTTTTGCTTTAGCTGCGGCGTTAAACCGTCAACAACTGGATAAAGCCATTGCCGATAAAGTGTTGATCATTGCGAAAGGGAGAATGTCGGTTGCGGTCTTCATGCTTTTTGGTGTGAGTGCTGGCCTATCGATGTGGATTTCTAATACAGCCACAACAGCAATGATGCTGCCTTTGGTTCTAGGCGTCATGTCAAAACTGGATAAAAGTGGCGATCGTAACACCTTCGTGTTTGTGCTTTTAGGTATCGCTTACTGTGCATCCATTGGTGGTATTGCTACCCTAGTTGGTAGCCCGCCAAACGCCATTGCTGCTGCCGAGGTGGGTTTAGGCTTTACGGATTGGATGAAGCTAGGTCTGCCAATCTCGATCATGTTGATGCCAATTGCTTTGTTTGTTCTGTACCATCTGACCAAACCAAACTTAAATCATTCATTCGAAATTGACCACAAACCGGTTGAATGGACGAATGGCAAACTGATCACACTCGGCATCTTTGTTCTGACCGTGACCTTGTGGATCTTTAGTAAACCAATCAACGGCATGCTGGGTGGTTTCGCAAAATTCGATACACTGGTTGCCATAGGTGCCATAGTTCTTCTTGGTATCTCACGCGCCGTGGAATGGAAAGACATCGAGAAAACCACAGATTGGGGCGTGCTGATCCTATTTGGTGGCGGCATCTGTCTAAGTAATGTCTTAAAGACCACGGGAACCAGCGTTTTCCTTGCTGAGTCTCTGAGCGGATTCCTGGAACAAGCCGGTCCACTGCTCACCGTTCTTGCTGTGGTTGCTTTCGTCGTCTTCCTAACTGAATTCGCAAGTAACACCGCCAGCGCTGCGCTATTAGTGCCACTGTTTGCCACCATTGCAGAAGCACTCGGTATGTCTCCAGTGATTCTATCAGCCATTATAGGTATTGCGGCTTCATGTGCCTTTATGTTGCCGGTCGCGACGCCACCTAATGCCATTGTTTTTGGTACAGGTCATATCAAACAACGTGAGATGATGCGCATTGGTTTAGTTCTGAACGTTATCTGTATTTTCGCAATTACGCTGTTCACATACCTTTTTTGGTAAGGTAACACTTCACTTTCGTTGAGTACCTCGAACAAAAAAGCGGTCTAATTTGACCGCTTTTTACTGTTTCACTGGTGTCTTTTTTGTCAAGGAATGGGGTCCGTTCAAGGCGTGTCGTCTGTTCAAAAAGCTTAGTCTGACAAAGCCCAATGCCACCGATGGCGTGCTCCTGAATTAAACGGCCTCCACTTCGGCCTCAGTCAACCCATAATTGACCACCACTCGGTTGCGTCCCGAGTGTTTCGCTTGGTACAGCGCTTCATCTGCTCGCGCTAGCGTTTCGGTCACACGCTCATTTTGCATTTCCGCCACACCAATACTGCAAGTTAATACACCACCATGTACCCAGCTATGCTGTGCGACTTTCAGACGGATCGCCTCGGCAATTTCAATAGATTCGGAAACACTCGAACCCGAAGCAAATACGATGAACTCTTCTCCACCCCATCGCACAAGTTTTTGGTCTGCACTAAGACAACTGCCCACCACCATCGCGAATTCACGTAAGATGTCGTCTCCCACACTATGGCCATGTTGATCATTGACCAGCTTGAAATTATCTAAATCTAAATAAAGTACGGTCAAGCTGTCATGCCCCCAACGAACTTGGCGGGCTTGTAACGTTAACCAATCCCGAACAGCATGGCGATTCATCGCACCGGTCAAACAATCACGGTGGGCAAGTTCCGCAAATTCGAAGTTTTGTGCACGCAGCTTATGATTCAATTTCTCTAAATGCTGATGACGGTGTTGCGCCGTACGCATAGCGACGTTGCTTTTTCTCAACTCATGCAGAGAGAACGCCAAGCCCAGTGTGACCCACGATAACAACAAGACAAAAAGCAGGGTCTCTTCGGCAAGATACGCCCCTTCAAATTCAATACTTTGGATTTTTATCTGGTGCAAACCTAAGCCAGCTGAAGAGCCTGTGGCAATTTCAATCCGCGTAATATTGCTGTATTCAGGAGCGGAGTCTTCAATCGCAATCTTGTTATCAGCCAACCACCAAGTCATCACTTGCAAGTTACCAATTGGAATTTCAATGGTTTGGTTTTTGGATTTCGGCGAAAACTCCATCCCATTGTATTTCCAGCTGTACTCATTGTCTGGTACTGAGTACTTCGGGTTGTAGTTCCGCAAATAAATTCGCAAACGACCTGGCCTGTCGCCACTTTCAGGGTAAGCTAACTTCAACCGAATGGTATGATAATTGGCAAGATCTAAACCTTGAAGATTGTCCAAGTGATCGGTAAAGATTGAAAAGCCACAGTATGGCCATGGGTAATCACTGCTTTTGAGCTCACAGTTCAACCCGACACTCTCGTCGCTAAAATCCAGTTCAGAGGTCGACGCACCACCACTGACTTGGTCATTGGTCGCGTAAAAATTGTATTGATCGGGAGTAATGGAAAGAACTCGGGTATCGCCAAGCAAGGCATACAGTGCCACTAAGCTTATCGTAGTGATCGAAAGTGTGATGATGAGTTTATGTATCCACTTCACGGTGTTGCTCTCTTTAACAGCCTCTATACGGCTGTGTCTATGATTCCGACTAAGAACCGAGAAGTCAACTCCATGTATTTATCAACACAAAAATCTCTTTTTGTTTTAAATTCTCAGTTTTAAAACAGTATACCAAGATCAAAAGTGTGATGTTAGTTCAAATTTTATTTATCAAATGAGTATTCACTAAATTGCGAAACATTTCACAGACTGGCGTGCGTTATTAAAAGAACCACACCAAAAACGTGCGACTCCTGACCAACCCTCTGTTCAAAAAACCAACTCGTGGCATTTTAATCATGGCTAAAACCATAATCCGATCCTTATTGAGTTAGAACTTTGTTAGACTAAATTGACGGTTTTAAAATAAAGTCCCATTTAGGGCGCTCGATACCCAAAGAGGTATCCAATGACCGTCTAGCGAATCGGAAGCAATTGTTATCAACGGTAAATCATCAAAAGTTTCAAAGAAAACAGATTTGTCGTTCGGAAAAATACATTACACGAGCAAAGTCATGTCACTACTAGCAAAGGGCACGCTATCAAAAATGCGTGCCACACTGGACGGAACGGTCCATTATCGCCTGCCTGTCGGAGAAGAAGAGGTTGAATTAGACGCTTTAATTGGCCAACAAATCACCCTAAATCACACGGGTAACATTTTTTGTAGTGCCTGCGGGAAAAAAACCAAAAAGAGCTATTCTCAGGGTCACTGCTTTGTCTGTATGAAAAAGTTAGCCAGTTGCGATATGTGCATCATGAAGCCTGAAACTTGCCACTTTGATCAAGGTACCTGTCGCGAACCCGAGTGGGCTCAAGAAAACTGCATGGTGGATCACTATGTCTACCTCTCAAACACCTCCAGTCTAAAGGTCGGGATCACTCGCCATACTCAAATCCCTACGCGATGGATCGATCAAGGCGCGACTCAAGGTTTACCTATCCTGAAAGTAAAAACGCGTCAAATTTCTGGATTAATTGAGGTTGAATTGGCGAAGCATATCGCCGATAAAACCAACTGGCGTACACTACTTAAAACTGATGGGGAACCGATGGCGCTGGTCGAAAGAGCTCAAGAGCTTCTGCCGCTGGTGGCCGATAAAATCGCTGAAATCAAGCAGGCATTTGGTGATGACAGTATCCAAGTTTTGACTGAAAATATCACTAGCTTGAGCTATCCCGTCACCCAGCACCCGACAAAAATCACTTCACATAACTTTGATAAAAACCCGGTGGTGACTGGGCAGTTGCAAGGGATCAAAGGACAGTATTTGATTTTAGACACAGGGGTGATCAATATTCGTAAATTCACGTCCTATGAAGTGGAAGTATCCAGCGAACAGTAAGACTGATTGAAAAGTAAAAGCACGTCAAACGACGTGCTTTTTTAGTTCGATGAGACACTCTTGTATGAATCCGTTATTAGACCAAAGTTTCTAATACATTAAACAGCAGATCAATCTCTTCTTCAGTGTTGTAATGCATAAAACCTATGCGAATCACCCCGCCTTCATCAAGGCCAAGTTGTCGGACAAGCCCTAATGCGTAAAAATGGCCATTCCACACACAAATATTGTGTTCGCCCAAGTTTTTTGCCACAAACTCTGGCGAATGGTTGGCAAGTCGAATTGCAAATGTTGGAGTGCGTCGTTCAGTGCTCGCTTCCGTAGAACCGTACAACACCGCCCCTTCAATACTGGCTAGGCGTTGAAGAAAATAGCGACTCAGTTGCTCTTCGTGTTGATTGTACTGTTCGAAGCTAGAAACCAAGCGTTCACGAAGTGAGGCATCTGGATCTCCGTGTTGTGCCAAATACTCTATCGCCGCTGTCACGCCAGCCAAGCCTTCAAAACTCTGAGTACCTGTCTCAAAGCGACCTGGCCCAACATTTGTTGCTGGCTCAACTTTGTATGGACGTAACTGTTGCAACCAAGGCTGTGAGACGTAAGCGATCCCAACATGTGGGCCGAAGAACTTATATGCCGAACACGCGAGGAAATCACAACCAATGGCTTGGACATCAACTAAGTGGTGAGGAGCATAATGCACCGCGTCAAGATAAACCAATGCGCCTGCATCATGCGCCAATTGCGTGACCTTCTTAACGTCAACTAAGCTACCTGTGGTATTTGAAGCGCAAGTCACAGCAACCAAACGGGTCTTAGCATTGAGTAAGGAGGCAAGATGCTCGAGATCCAAAGAGCAATCTTCTTCATTCACACGGACTTGATGAACAATCACACCTTTATCTTCAGCGGCCTGCTGCCAGCTCGAGACATTGGAGTAATGATCAAGCGCCGAGACGATGATTTCATCCCCTTCTTGCCATTCACGACTGATCGCACGGCTTAATTGGAAGGTTAAAGATGTCATGTTTGCGCCAAACACAATGTTGTCTGGAGATTCTGCATTCAACAACGCTTGGCATGAACGACGGGCTTGTGCCATCACATCCACTGTCTCTCGACTTGAGAAGTAATGACCACCTAAATTTGAGTTAAAGTGTCCAAGATATTCCGTCATTGCCGTGAGTACAGACGTCGGCACCTGAGACCCACCTGGGCCATCAAAGAAAGTGACGGGTTTATCATTATGATACTGGCTTAGCGCCGGAAATTGATCTCGAACCTGATCAAGATTGAAGGACATGGTTCGCTCCTTTGGCAGTTAGGACAAACACATCCATATGACCTTGCTCCTCTTCTTTGACTGTACGAATCGGGCGAGCATTGTGCCAAAGCACGGAATCAGCCAACATAGCCACTTCACCATTTTCTAGCACTTTGCGGAAAAACGGCGCTTCGTTGAATTCTAGATAAAGCAAGATATCGCCACCTTCGATGTTATGGCGGTCAATACCAACAATCGCAATATGCTCAAAACCATCTTGATGGACACCTTCAGGTGCTACTTCCGTTTTTTCATAAACGGCAGAAATGCGAATTTGGTGGATTTCTATTTCGTGACCATCCGGTAAATGATTGCTACGCGCGAACATGGCACACATTTCTTGCATGCCAATGCTATCTAGTGTCGCTGTCTCAATTGGCTCAAACTGACGAACGACATCGCCTTGAAAGCGGTTGATATCACCACTTTGCACAAACTCACTTTTCCCTAGGGACTGAACTTGTCCGCTTTGGATAGCAACAACAGAATAACGACGCAAGCGATATTGTCCGTCGGCGTGCTCTGTTTTTGGCAATGTTTCAAATGATGGAGAGAGCTGGGCTATCGCCTCAGGGCTCAGTTGAGTAAGGTGTAGGGTATTCGGTGATGTATGTAGCATCGGTCGCTCCTTGGATGAAGTACATTACATTTTATTATTTATTGTTAACACACAATTTACATGTCAGGATACGCACATATTTCATCATATCAACTTTTCACAGCTCAATATTCCAATTTAAACACCAAAAAGAAACAATCATCCAATATATAACCAAAAGTCAAAACAAACACCCAAAACAACAAGTTTGCAACATCAAAAACTAGATAACTTCTCTATAAACTCTATAAAGCTTCAATAATGTTCTGTTTTTCCTCATAAAGTTCTGTATAAAGCCTAGCACCCGCCTTATCGTTAAAATGGTTATGGGCTATAACGAATTAATCCCCACTCCCCCCTTGATTATTCTTTTCTCGCCCCAACGTTTTCCCTACAATCGGTAAAATTTAACGCAGAACAAAAATGCTTTGGGAGCCAGAATGAGCGACGTAAAACATTGTAAACTACTAATTTTGGGCTCAGGCCCTGCTGGTTACACGGCCGCAGTCTATGCAGCACGCGCAAACCTGAACCCAGTGCTGGTGACAGGGATGCAGCAAGGTGGTCAGCTAACCACAACCACTGACGTAGAAAACTGGCCTGGAGATCCAGAAGGTCTGACAGGTCCAAACCTAATGGAGCGCATGAAGCAACACGCTGAGCGTTTTGAAACCGAGATCCTGTTCGATCACATTAATGAAGTGGATCTGAAAAACCGTCCGTTCCGCTTAAAAGGCGACTCTGGTGAATATACCTGTGATGCACTGATCATCTCGACGGGTGCTTCAGCAAAGTATCTTGGTCTAGAATCCGAAGAAGCATTTAAAGGACGTGGTGTTTCTGCTTGTGCGACCTGTGATGGTTTCTTCTACCGCAACCAAAAAGTCGCTGTTGTCGGTGGTGGTAACACTGCTGTTGAAGAAGCACTTTACCTATCGAATATTGCCTCTGAAGTTCACCTCATTCACCGTCGTGATAGCTTCCGTGCTGAGAAGATCCTCGTAAACCGCTTAATGGATAAAGTGGAAAACGGCAACATCATTCTTCACACTGACCGCACTCTTGATGAAGTGGTGGGTGACGATATGGGTGTGACTGGTGTTCGTATCAAAGATGTCAATTCAGATGCGATCGAACAGATCGACGTGATGGGAGCCTTCATCGCCATCGGTCACCAACCAAATACGCAAATCTTCGAAAACCAACTTGAGATGAAAGATGGCTACATCATCGTTCAATCTGGCTTGGAAGGTAATGCGACACAAACCAGCATTCCTGGTGTCTTTGCCGCTGGTGACGTGATGGATCATAACTACCGTCAAGCCATTACTTCGGCGGGAACGGGCTGTATGGCTGCCCTTGACGCTGAACGCTTTTTGGATGCATTAGAAGACAAATAATTGATACAAATCCGTAACATAAGTCGCCTTCACACAGACGGTAACACTTGTAACACGGTTATATATCCATTTTTTGAGTATGTATTAAACCCAGTGGTATTCCCACTGGGTTTTCTTTTGTATACTAGCGCTCCAAATGACTAAATAATAATTATCATTAAAGCCTTGTAATGGATAAAAAAAAGCACAGTATCTTGAACAAGTGGCTCAAACAGCAGAGTAAGCATGCTAAACGCTGGCTTATGATCGCTGTCGCCCTTGGTGTTCTCTCAAGCCTCTTCATCTTAGCCCAAGCCGCCTTGTTGGCGACGATCCTTCACCAACTGATCATGGAAGGTACCGATAAATCCGAACTTGTTTGGCACTTTGTTGGTCTTGCCGTTTCAGTCGCAGGTCGTGCTGCTACGGTATGGGGCCGAGAAATTGCGGGATACCGCAGTGGTGAGCAAATTCGATTGTACATTCGCCAACTTGTACTCGATAAAATGCGCACACTTGGACCGGCTTACATCAAAGGTAAGCCTGCTGGTAGTTGGGCAACCTTGCTGCTTGAGCAAGTGGAAGATATGCAAGATTTCTTTGCTCGTTACCTACCGCAAATGGCACTCGCAGGTATTGTGCCTTTAGTGATTTTGGCTGTCGTATTCCCAATTAACTGGGCGGCGGGATTAATTTTCTTGATCACTGCACCTTTGGTTCCACTTTTCATGGCTTTAGTTGGTATCAAAGCCGCTGATGCCAGCCGCAAGAACTTCAAAGCGATGCAGCGACTTTCTGGTCATTTCTATGATCGCTTACAGTCAATGACTACCATTCGTTTATTTGACCGTACAAATGCGGAAACAGAAAACCTCAAAGGGGCATCTGAAGTCTTTCGTAGTCGTACCATGGAAGTCCTCAGAGTGGCCTTTCTGTCCTCTGCTGTACTGGAATTCTTCACCTCGATTTCAATTGCAATCACAGCCGTTTACTTTGGCTTTAGCTATTTAGGTGACCTAGATTTCGGACATTATGGTGTTGGCGTCACCTTATTTGCTGGCCTCTTTATTCTGATCCTTGCACCAGAGTTTTATCAACCACTGCGTGACCTAGGTACCTACTACCATGCGAAACAGCAAGCCGTTGGTGCGGCTGAAAGCTTGGTCGAATTTTTAAACCTTGAAGCGGAATCCGTTGAGCAAGGTACAGAGAAACTTGGCACACTTAATCAATTAACCATTGAGGCTCGTGATTTAGAAGTTCTCAGTGCAGAAGGAAAAGTGTTGGTCGGCCCTATCTCATTTAAACTCAATCAAGGTGAAACGACTGCGCTTGTTGGCCCAAGTGGCGCAGGTAAAACCAGCTTAATCAATGCCATTTTAGGTTTCTTGCCTTATCGTGGTGAGCTCCTGATTAATGACCAGCCCCTACGCTCATTAGATTTAGCGGATTGGCGTCAAAACATCAGCTGGGTCGGTCAAAATCCATTATTACTTCACGGTAGCATTCACGACAATGTCACCTTAGGTAAACAGAATATCTCCTCTGAGCAGATCGAGCGCGTGTTACAAGACTCTCATGCTCAAGAATTTGTTTCGCAACATGGTTTAGACTACGCAATTTCAGACCGTTCAGGTGGTCTGTCGGTCGGTCAAGCGCAACGTATCGCTCTCGCTCGTGCCATGCTACAAGGTGGCGGCTTCTGGTTACTGGATGAACCGACAGCCAGCCTCGATGCTGCAAGCGAAAAGTTAGTCTTGAATGGCATCGAAAAATATACCCAATCAACCACCAACTTGATGGTGACCCACCAAATTGAGCCTCTTCAACATGTGGCTCAAATCCTCGTGCTCGAACAAGGCAATATTGTTCAGCAAGGTACCTATCAAGAGCTAGAACAAACGCCTGGATTATTCTTAGAAATGCTCAATACGAGCCGTCAACAACGTGAAGCCGATAAGGGGAACCTCGATGCGTGATCTACTCCCTTACCTAAAACTGTATAAAAAGCATTGGTTTGGATTGTCACTAGGCATGCTGCTCGCCTTTGCAACTGTGGCAGCGTCTGTGGGTCTATTAACCTTATCAGGCTGGTTTATTTCAGCCTCAGCGGTTGCCGGCTTAACTATTGCCCGTGAAACCTTTAACTATATGTTACCGGGTGGCGGCATTCGTGGTCTTGCTATGTCACGTACTGCGGGACGTTGGGGGGAGCGTGTGGTGAGCCATAATGCCACCTTTAAGCTTCTGACAGACCTACGTATTTACTTTTTCTCGAAACTTGCCCCTCTGATCCCAGGTCGTGTGTCAAATTTACGTGATGGTGATGTGCTTAACCGCCTTGTTGCTGATGTCGACGCCATGGATCATGTCTATTTGCGTTTAATCAGCCCGATTATTGTGGGCACTCTTGGCATCGCCTGTTTGACCGCCGTTTTAGCATGGTTCGATTACACCATCGGCATGACGTTGGGGGGGATCCTCCTCGTTATGTTGCTGGTTTGGCCAATTGTTTTCTACAAACTCGGTAAGAAGAATGGTCAAGCACTGACTCAGCATAAATCCGAGTTTCGTGTGGCTGCACTGGATTGGCTTCAAGGTTACAGTGAGCTGAGCATTTTTGGTGCAGAGCAACGCTACCTCGATGCCGTTTTAGACCAGCAAGCAAAACTGCTGAAAAACCAATTCGTGAATGCCAATATCACAGGCATGGCGTCTGCACTTTTGATTTTTTTAAATGGTTTAACCATTACTCTTATTCTATGGATTTCAGCAGACGGTGTTGGTGGTAATGCTCCCGATCCTTTGGTTGCTCTGATGGCTTTCGCTGCAATGGCAAGTTTTGAGTTGCTGATGCCAATTGCAGGTGCATTCCAATACCTTGGTCAAACCGTCACTTCAGCACGTCGACTCAATGAAGTGATGCTCGCTGAACCAGATGTGATCTTTACCAGCACAACAACACAACATCAGCCTGATTTTGACATCGCCTTTAACAGCGTCTCTTTCCACTACCCTGATGCAGACGTGAACGCAGTCAATACCATTGACCTTAATTTTGCCGCAGGTTCTAAAACCGCCATCCTAGGCCAAACAGGTTCAGGGAAATCAACCCTACTTCAATTGTTGAGTCGCTATTGGGATGTTCAGAGTGGTAGCATCGAAATTGCAGGTGTCGAGTTAAAAGATTGGAACGAAAGCCAATTACGCCAGTCCATGGGTGTCGTGAGTCAGCGTGTCGATATTTTAAACGGCTCTTTGCGCGACAACTTGATCATGGCTGCCCCTGATGCCTCTGATGAAACGCTTGCGGATATGCTTGTAAAAGTGCAACTGAGCGAGTTATTAGAAGGCCCGGGATTAGATGCTTGGCTTGGTGATGGTGGTCGCCAACTTTCTGGCGGTGAAAAGCGTCGTATCGGTATTGCTCGTGCATTACTTCACGATGCTCCAATCATGCTGCTGGATGAACCAACGGAAGGCTTAGATAAGAAGACGGAACGCGACATTATGACGCTGCTCGAACAACACTTTGGTGATAAGACGGTTTTATTCGTCACGCACCGATTAGTAGGCCTAGAGAGTATGGATAATATTTACCTATTAGAACAAGGTAAGGTTCTAGAGCAAGGCACACACGCAGATCTCCTTCTGCAACAAGGGCGTTACCACCAGCTGTGTCAATCACTCTAAACGGGCTTGTCTAAACGACATCCAGATAACAAAAAAATCCAGTACGCATCGTACTGGATTTTTTATATCTAACATTGTTATGTCGAATTAAATGCTATTAAGCTAAGAAGCTAAAATGTTCTTGTGCAAAAGTGTTCTTATGCAAAAGTATTCTTAAGCGTACTTTTCCTCGAACGCTTTCATAAAGTCGACCAACGCCTGTACCCCTTCAAGTGGCATCGCGTTGTAAATTGACGCGCGCATACCACCCACCGCGCGGTGCCCTTTCAGAGCGACTAAGCCTTGTTTTTCAGCTAACTCTAAGAATGTTGCATCCAGCTCAGGCTTCGCTAATTGGAACGGTACGTTCATTAAAGAACGGTTCTGCGGGTGAACATTGTTGCGATAGAAATCAGAGCTATCGACATAATCATAAATAAGTGCCGCTTTCTGTTGGTTCACAGCTTCAATGGCAGGAACGCCGCCTTGCTCTTTCAACCATTTAAACACCTGACCTGACAAATACCATGCAAATGTCGGCGGCGTATTAAACATCGAGTCTTTCTCAGCCAGTACTTTGTAACTGAACACACTTGGAATAAGATCGTTTGCAAGCTCAAGAAGATCGTCGCGTACGATAGCAATTGCAATACCAGAAGGACCAATGTTTTTCTGAGCGCCTGCGTAAATGACACCATATTTTGATACATCAATTTGGCGAGAGAGGATCGTTGAAGACATGTCAGCAACAATAGGTTTGTCTGTCTGAGGTAAATCGTTGATTTCGACCCCATCAATGGTTTCGTTTGGGCAGAAGTGAACATAAGCCGCGTCAGGGGCAACTTGCCACTCTGAAGCCGGTTTAACGGCCACTTTACCGTCAATCGTTGTCTTTGCATCAAACACATCTGGCTGACAATACTTTTTAGCTTCAGCCACTGCACTTTGTGCCCAGTAACCCGCATCTACATACGTTGCCACGGACTTATCACCCAGAAGGTTCATCGGTACGGCTGCAAATTGTGCTCGCGCACCACCTTGGCAGAACAGCACTTTATAGTTATCTGGGATGTTAAGGAGATCTCTGAGATCTTGTTCCGCCTCTTCAGCGACTTGAATAAACTCTTTACTGCGGTGACTGATTTCCATAACGGAAGTGCCCAGACTATTCCAGTTAACCAGTTCTTTCTCTGCTTTAGCCATTACCGCTTTTGGTAATGCTGCTGGACCAGCACTGAAATTAAAAATAGTGTCTGTACTCTTTTCCATGATGTTGTTTGCTCCTGCTCGATATTGCTAAAAATGCCTAAGTAACTCGAGGTTACTTGGGTATGTTTCTATTGGGTATAACATTTTTTTTTATTAATAAAAACAAGAAAAGAGGTCTTACGACCTCTTTTCACTATTAGATGCGAATTTTCAATGCTATAAATTACATCATCATAGGTGCAAGCATTTGGAAAATCGGCACTTCATTGCCATTTTCAAACACGATGTTGCCATTCACAAGATTGGCTTTTAGACGGTAACCTTCTTCCGTTTCTTCAACCATTTCCATTAGGATTAACTCATCAAGGCCTTTTTTCAGTTCTGGGTAATCCGTCGTCATTTGATTGTTTACGAAGAGATTAAGTTCGCCAGTCGCTGCTGACACGATACCCATTGGGTTCTGTGTCACTTTAAAATCCAAACCTGGTACTGTAATAAACCAGTCATTCTTTAATTTAGCGTCACCCTTAGCAACTGAGATTTCGTCAAACGATAGCGTTAGACCTTTCTCAAATAAAGCGTCGATAGAAGCCGTCAGCTGTTCAACCTGTTCAGGAGAAAACTCTTCCGAAGTTGACTGCATCACAGACATCAGTTGATTAAACGATGTAACATCAATGTCTTTCAGCGAGAAGTCCATTTTCACTTGATCTACAGGCTCTTCACCCATAGCCTCAAGGCCATTGAGCGTCACTACCACCTGACTGGTCAATTGATTCGTCGCTTCATCAAGTACCGTATCGCCTTTGTATTCGCTTTTGTCAATCAAGACAGCAACCATACCGGTTTCATCTTTGACTTCCAGACGTCCCATCGTAAAGGATTGAGGACCTAACCAGTAACCTTCCGCATAACGCCCCTTGCCTTCTGCTGCCAGATTTTCAGCAAAAACGGTTTCTCCGGTTCCCAACTTCAGCTGTAGGGACGGTAGGTCAAAATTGAAATTCATATCGCCAACCATGGTACTGCTACCAGTCAGCGTCATCGGGCTCATTGATAAGGCAAATTCATCTCCCGGCTCACCACCATAGTTCACGCTTTCAACTTTAATTTGGTAGTCAGTATTACCATTCAATTGCGTCTGCGTATAAATGGTCATTGGCCAAGCTTCACCATCTTGAACGAATGATTCACCCGAAATACTTGCTAACCCATGTGTCAATTCACTGATCATCGTAAAAGTTGTCGGGAAATTCGCCAACTCTAACTGCTCGCGAATCGCAGGATCAGTAATCGAGTATTCTGTAACAACGGTTGAGTTCAAATAACCGCGATCGTAAGAGACTAATTTAATATCAACCGAAGGATCTTGATGCGCTTCAATCGCATCGACTGCAACACTTTGACCAATATGACCCACTGCCAATGGCCAACATAACGCAAGAGAGATAGCACCACCAATGGCGCCCATTTTTTTTAGATTTTGCATAATTTCACTTATTGTCTGATTTACTTCAGTCTACCTTAAGTCAATAGTCTGTAAAACATTGAGTTACATCATCTTACTCACTTTTTGTACTCCTCTATTCTAAGAACTCGAACTTCGCTCTCAACGGTTCGCGTTATATGCTGATAATTTGTATAGATTGCATCCAATCAGAGGCTTTCTTTTGCAGAAAATTGCCATCTTATGTTTAGATCATCCGCAAGAACTCGGCGGCTACTTGACTGAGTACCTTCACCCTTATCAAAGTAAGTTCTCAGTCATTCATGCTCACGATCTTGATGAAGCGAGTAAGCGTATGAATGACGCAGTTAACACTGGTCAAAGTATTGCTCTAGTGATTTCTCGCCATACGTCATCGTTAGCAGGGGTTGATTTTTTAATTTCGGTTAATGCTTCTATTGCGACAGAAAAGACTCGCACGGTCCTGATAAGCCAAAGTGATGATCTTGATGTTATTTTAACGGCGGTGAACCAAGGCAAGCTCAATCATTGCCTACGAGACCCCATTTCCCCAACCGATTTAATGGATTGCATCCAAAAAGAGCTCACCACCTACATTATCAATGAGTTTCCAGATGAGCTGGTCTCATATGCCCGCTTCCTCGATCCAGCACGCACAGTAAGAACACAAGTTCAACGCCAGATACGTCGATATCAAGCAGGGTTTATTCATGATTACCACAAATTAACGGATGTTCAATTAACAGAGAGTTTCATCGGAGCTCTGGAAGAGTTTTTCAAACAATCTGGACTCTCAACTCGCCGCGTCTACTCTCCCGACCATCTCTTAACCCATGAAGGCCAACCCAATGACTATTTATGGTTTATCACCAAAGGACAAGTTGCTCTCTACAAGCGCGATGAGAATCATGTCCAACGTGAAGTCGTCCGCCACTCCAAAGGCAATTTAGTTGGTGGAATGTCATTTGTCACCGGGGAAAACTCTTTCTCTACCGCCCTCACTTTGACTCACGCTGAAGTTATCAAACTTGATCGCACGTTGTTCGCACAAGTGATGCAGTCCGACAGCCAATTGCTGCCTCTTTTTACTAATTTACTGTTACGGCATTTCAATCGCCGCTTGCAGCGAAGTATCAATACTAAAATCGAGCTACAAAAGTCTTTAGAATCATTGGACTCCGCTCATCAGCACTTGATCGAACAAGAAAAAATGGCGATGTTAGGTCAGCTGGTTGCTGGGGTTGCCCATGAATTAAACAATCCTATTTCCGCCATTTTACGCAGTGCCGAAACGTTAAGTTCCAACTTAGAAACGATATTCAGCCAGCAGGCATCTGGAATAATGCCCGGCCAGCACCCTGCCACCGAAAACGAGCGTACCTTGAACTTAGCCATGATGCACCGAGCGCAAAAGGCCTCTCTAGAGTCAACGAAAGTATTGCGTCAACGAGCTCGTACACTTGAAGTGCTGGTTGGTGACCGTGTGATTGCAAAAAAACTGGCGCAACTTGATCAAAGTGAAGACTCCGCGTTAACCAAAAAATTTACTGAGAAGCGCAGCGACGCTCTCCCTGCTCTTGAAGAAGCCGAATGCTACGCGAAAGTTGGCGCCAGTATTCGCTCAATTAGTGTCTGCGCAAGTCGAATTGCAGATATGGTGAAGAGCCTAAAAGGGTACGCTCGTGCCGATGACGAACAAATGCGTTCAGCAGATCTTCACGATGGCTTGCATGACACCATCATGATTTTTGAAAACAAACTCAAACACCATAAATTGATTACAGATTTAGCGCCCATTCCGCAAGTGGTTTGCCAGCCTATTGCTCTTCAACAGGTTTGGACTAATATGATTTCGAATGCGCTTGATGCCATGCCTGAGCACGGTGAATTGACCGTTAAGACCTACACAGAAGCTGATGTGATGCAGCGCCAATATGCCGCCGTTGAATTTATTGACAATGGCTGTGGCATCCCAATAGAACAGCAAGACGCCATCTTTGACCTCAATTTCACCACAAAAAAAGACGGAAACTTTGGTTTGGGTATTGGGCTATCAATTTGTCAGCAAATCATTCAGCACCATAAAGGCAACATCACCGTCGAATCAGAATTAGGTAAGTACACAAAAATGAAAATCACCCTCCCTTGCCATACTTTGATGTCAACGGAGACGGGAAATCAACGTTAGGAGAGTCGAGATGAAATCATATTTGATTCTATGTGTGGATGATGAACGGGAAGTTCTTGATAGTGTTATCAACGACTTATCTCAATTTGAACCTGAGTTTGCGGTTGAAGGTGCAGAGTCTGTTGAAGAAGCTCAACATGTCATTGCCGAATACCACGATCAAAACACCCCTCTTGCTCTGATCGTGTGCGATCATATTATGCCTGCGAGAAACGGTGTCGATTTTCTGATTGAGCTCGCGAATTCGCAAGACACCGCCCCTGCCAAGAAAATTCTCCTCACGGGTCAAGCAGCATTAGAAGATACTGTGGAAGCAGTCAATCATGCTTGTCTCGATTATTACATTGCTAAGCCATGGACAGCACCTGAACTCGTTGCTGCCATCAAAACGCAACTCAGTCAGTTCATCATTGACACTCAACCTGATGTGATGCCGTGGGTCAGCGTGCTGGATTCGGAAATGTTACTTGATGAAATGAGCAAAAGAAGAACTCAATACGGTGAATAGGCGTGCCAACGGATAAAACTCATTTAATTTAGGAGAGTTAAGCAAATTGGTCTAAAATACCCAAGTGACTTCAAGATGCCGTTTTCAGAGCCTTGTCACTGGTTTCAATTCAAGGCAGAGGTGAAGGAAATAGCATTCTATTTTCAATACCTCTAACGCAGAAGTGGAGCCAGTGATAGGCTCCCAAAGGGCGAGTCTGCTTGGCTCGCTAGCTGTGTTATCGCTTCTTGATTTAGAGCCACTAGATCTGCAAAGCGATGCCTTGCTATCCAACCAAGCAGTTCTCGCTGAACCTAGCATCTCGAGGTTACTTGGGTATATTTACCTATGTTTTGACTTATCGACGGCATCATGACATTTTTTATTGGCGAGATACCGTTAAGTTCGATTACTATATTCCAAGTATCGGTATTGTTTGCACGTGAATGCATTCATCCATAGAAAGACAACAAACTAGAATAAGGGTTACCATAATTATGCGTAAGACACTTTTAGCCGCAGCCTTGGTGCTAACTTCATCTCAAGTACTGGCAAATGACGATCCAAACAGCCCGTCTGTATTGAGTAACTTTGGCTACGACTTCTTAGATGCGCGTATCGGTGCAAGCCCATCTACATTTGGCGCTGCATTTAGCAAAGTCATCCACCCAAACGCACACATTTATGCGCGTATTGATTCCGAGTTTGAAGGGGATTACGATTCTGCGCTTGGTTTAGGCTTCCACTCTCCGTTGAACAATTGGGCGGATTTGAACGGTGCTATGCTGCTTCGAGTGGTTGAGCCACAAAATGCGAGCAGCTCCGATGTGGGTATGGAGCTCAACCTTGGCGTTCGTCAATGGCTTGGTCCGCAATTGGAAGTTGGCGGTAAAGTGTCATACGTTTCAATTGAAGATGATGAAAGCTGGGCAGGGTCTATTCACGGTCGATTCCACTCAACAGAGCTATTCTCTCTTGGTTTAGAAGCTCGTATCAACGACTTCTATGACGACCAAATCATGTTCTCTGCTCGCTTTAAGTTTTAATCGATAGAGAATATAAAATAAAGGTCGTATTCCATATGTGCATTTAGCACTTTGGTTTACATGTTAGTTGCACTCTGAATGCAAAAATTTAACACTTTATTTTAGACACTAAAAAACCGAGCAATATTTGCTCGGTTTTTTGTTGCTCATAATGAACACAGTGGTCAAACGTACTGCAATTGCATGGAGTAACCGTGACCTATCCCTGGTCTTAATGCAATTGCATGTAAGACAATCAGGTTTCAGATAACAGTTCGCGCTTACGTGGCTCCTGGATGAGTTTCCAATGTATTCCATCGATAGCGCCAGCAAACTTCCAAAGCAATTTTACGTCCACATCATTGCCATAAGCCTGCTTAACTTTGCTAAATACCTGTGCAGCCCCCATTTCCATAAAGGTTTCCACATCTTCTACGCCGGCTTTCTTTACCATACGCTCTAACGTCAATTGCATATTAGGCAAATCACGTAGACGTCGGCTCGCAGAAGACTTCTGGAAGTTACGTTGTTGAATCGAGCACTCGATGGATCGGTTTACCAATTCATCTAAGCCTGAATGCTCAGTGTTAAATAACTGCGTAATGTCGTAATAATTAACGGTAGCGGTAGTTTGTTTCTTTACGTGGCGATACTTATCACAACCAAGATCGATAAACGCTTGATCGAGTTCTTTACCACCTCGTAGATAAAACTGATCGTTACTTACTAAGGCAAACATCGCCTCTTCTTTAAACAGACCAATACCACCAAACATTGAACGTTTTTGATGATCGCCAAATTTACCAACGTATTCGTAAAACGCTTGCTCCGTCATATCCATTGACCCCTTAATCTAAAGTTACCCCGATTAGTGATGTCACCAGATAGCAGCTTAATGTTATTGCGAAAAATACATAACTCGTTGACTATAATGAAATAATAGTAGTGTTTTGTTAGCCAACGAATGTGATCATACTTAACGTTAAAAAATAAGTCAGGACACAAATCACAGTTTACGTGTTGCATATGTCAAATACGTGACAAATTTCACAAGCATTCATCGTAAAACGCCTATTTTTTGACGTAGGCCCACTTCAAAACCATGATTTCATACTCAAGAAATGTTTTCTCACGTTCATTTTGTTGCGCACTCACTCACGAGGGGAGTACACTGTACGAAAGCGAGCTAGTGCAGTATATGTATGGAACACTTATCATTTTTTTGGCTACCTAATAATAAAGAACTACTTTTACAAGCGTTAGAAACCGAGTTTGCCCAACTCGTCGAGCAATCTATCGCGACTGGAAAGATTTCCCTGCCTCCGATTCCGGATGTCGTCCTCAAGATCCAGCAACTCTGTACTGAAGAGAGTACGGGCATTGCCGATGTAGCAGAGTGTCTGTTAGAAGATCCTGGGTTGGCTGCGATTGTTATCCGAGTAGCAAATTCGGTTATTTTCAATCGTCGCAACATTACCTGTACCGACTTAACAACCGCAGTATCACGCCTAGGCATACTGCGTGTACGTGACATTGTAACGGCCCAATCCATTGAGCAACTCAAACACACCGTCAATCTCAACAAGGAATGTAACGAGATTTTGATTCATAGTGCGGGTGTTTCTCGAGAACTGGGCGCGGCTATGGTGCTTATCGTGAATGCTTTCAAAGAGCATCACCAAGAGAAGTACGACTACTTAGAGCCGGAAAAAGCCTTACTGGTTGGTTTACTGGCAGACATTGGCCTTTTCTGTTTGGTCAACGAGTACCACATCTACCTTGATAAAGGTAATTATCTGGATCACAACATCGCGATGCAGATCTTTCAGACCCGTTGTTCTGCGACCAGCAAACAAGTACTGAATAATTGGGGCTTTGATAATGACTTCATTGAAGTTTCTTGTAACCAAGCTGAAAATGCTGAACGTCAGGAAGTGACTTATCTAGATATTGCTCGTATTGCTAACCATCTGTTAATGTTTAGGAATCAGGATGAGCGAATTCAAGAACATGAAGTAGAGTTTAATTTGGTCGGTGCTGAAGTACTCTTCGAGCTCAGCAACCTTTCAGAAGCTGAGTTTCGTTCCCAAATCAACGAAGTCCTGAATGCCAGTGGACTGTAGCCTCAAGGTTACAGCCTCTTAGACTGACTCTGTATCAAGGACCGTTATGTTTTCAGGGATGCTATTTATCTTTGCCCCACTCGTAGTGGGGTATTTTATCTCTATCTCCCGCCCTAAATGGCTTGAGGTTGTTAATAAAGCCACCTCTTACTTAATCTATGTCATTCTTGCTCTTATGGGCTTGAGTATTGCGGGCTTAGATAACCTTGGCGATAACCTGCAAAGCATTCTAACGTATACAGCCACTTTCTTCGTCTTCCTGTCAGTTTGTAATTTAGCGGCGCTGCCGCTTATCGATCATTGGTTTTCAGTTCAATCCGATCCCCATAAAACCAAAGTGCCCTTGTCATCGATGGCTTTAGAATCGTTAAAATTAATCCTTGTGGTCGGTTCTGGCCTCCTTGTGGGTTTGGTTTTCTCGCTAGAGCTAAGTTGGGTCGATACTGCCAGCGAGTGGATTTTATTCTTACTTCTCTTCTTTATTGGCATCCAATTAAGAAACAGTGGATTAACGTTAAAGCAGATTTTACTCAACAGGCAAGGCATGCTTATCGCCCTGACTGTGATTGTGAGTAGTATGGTTGGCGGTGCCCTGTCAGCACTGGTACTCGACATCCCTCTGTTCCAAGCCTTGGCAATGGCTTCTGGGTTCGGTTGGTATTCTCTTGCTGGGATCTTAATGGGCGACGCCTTCGGCCCCGTCTTTGGAGGGGCATCATTTCTCATTGAACTGCTCAGAGAGCTTGTCGCGCTGGTTGCAATCCCTCTCCTCATCCGACGCTACCCGTGCACGTCCATTGGTTATGCCGGTGCAACGGCAATGGATTTTACCTTACCGGTGATTCAAACCACAGGTGGCGTTCGCTGCGTGCCTATCGCGATTGTCAGTGGCTTTATTTTGAGTCTGCTTGTCCCGATTATGATGCTGTTTTTTGTGTCATTAGCGCAATAGTCTTCATATAGATTAGCCTTCACACGCATTAGTCTTCACACGCATTAGTCTTCACCGGCAGTAGCCTTCGAAGACAATAGCATTCACAAACAATAATCATTCGCGCATCTCACGGGAGGTCACAACGCTCAGCTTGGCCTGAAACAGTAAAGGGCGTCGTCAAGGATTCTCTGTTTCAGCTATAGTTAATGAAAACAACGTTTCTGTTACCATCATTAATGAGAGCTATCGTTGTTAAAAGCTATCGTATTGCTGCCACGATTAACACCTATCCACTTGGTAATAAGGCAACAAGGTAACCGAGTATTCTTAAGGAGGCGCTGAATGAAACCTTGGATATGTCTAGGGCTTATCTTTGTTTTACCGCTGTCGGTTCGCGCTGAAAGCTCGCAGCACGCTTGTTTGAGTAAAAAATACGACACTTACGTCGATGCTTCTTTACAGTGGTATCAAGACCTTGTCCATTTAACCGTTCAGCAGCAACCAAAACTGCATGACGTGGGCGACTGGTTTCTCCAAGGCAGAAAACATCATTTCGAATTGAATCGAACCGCCGTGCACTATTTTATTAGGCACGAGCCATCACGTGTCGCAACGGAACGGTCACTAGAGTCTTGGCTTCAGCTTTCGCAAGCTGACGTAAAACAGTTAGCAGAGCGAAATGACGAGCTCGGTTTAGCCGCACAACGGACGTTTCATGATCGACAAACAGCCAACCACTCACAAAATTATCAGCTACGAAGTGCCTTTGCTGAACTGCTCAGCCACCCTAAGAAAATAGAAGGCGCTTTAAAGGTCTATAATCGCGTACTTCAGCAAGCACAAACGATTTCCTGTCACTAATTCTTCAGTTCTGAACATCAATAAAAACGGGACTTTGTGTCCAATTTAGTTTAGATTGTGCGGTTCGTACTACTCATATAATAAAACGATTGAATGACATGGTAATGGAACAGAAAACCGCCGATGTTAGCTTTGAAAGCTTGCTGAAGATTTTTACGGTGCCTGAAGGACCAGATTCCACTCTAACTCAGATAGAAGACAAACTGTCTCAGAATCTTAACCAGTTTCTCCGCGAACACATCGTGGCAGAAGAAAAGCCTTTACGCGAAATAGAGAAAGATTTTTCTTCTGCTCTGATCCCGGAGCAACCTGAATTTGTCTCTGAACATACTGAACACCTGCTTGACAGCCTAGTGTCTCACTCTGTCCATACGTCAGCTCCTAGTTTTATCGGCCACATGACATCGGCATTGCCCTACTTTTTGATGCCACTTTCAAAGATCATGATTGCGTTGAACCAAAACTTGGTGAAAATCGAAACCTCTAAAGCCTTTACTCCTCTAGAGCGTCAAGTTCTAGGGATGCTGCATCGCCTGATTTACGCTCAAGACGAAAGTTTTTACCAGCAATGGATGCACAGTGCGCAACACTCACTTGGCGCTTTCTGTTCTGGTGGCACTATCGCAAACATTACTGCGTTATGGGTAGCGAGAAACAATGCGTTAAAAGCGCAAGGTCAGTTTGCTGGTGTCGAGAAAGAGGGTCTCTTCAAAGCAATGAAGTATTACGGCTATGAAGGACTCGCGATTTTAGTCTCGGAACGTGGCCACTATTCGCTAAAAAAAGCGGCTGACGTACTGGGTATCGGTCAGCAAGGTCTTATCGCAGTCAAAACCGATGACAATAATAAAATTTGTCCTGATGATTTACAGGCCAAAATTTCAGAGCTAAAACAGCAGAATATCAAGCCCTTTGCAGTCATCGGTGTGGCTGGCACGACTGAGACTGGTAACGTGGATCCTTTGCGTGATATTGCGGAAATTTGTCAAAAAGAAGCTTGCCACTTCCACGTTGACGCGGCCTGGGGTGGTGCGACATTAATGTCGAATAACTACCGACAGCTATTAGACGGTGTTGAGCTGGCTGATTCGGTCACGATCGACGCCCATAAACAGCTTTATATCCCAATGGGTGCAGGTATGGTGCTGTTTAAAGATCCTGATGCCATGAGTTCCATTGAACATCACGCGCAATATATCTTACGAAAAGGCTCTAAAGACCTTGGCAGCCATACCCTTGAAGGTTCCCGTTCAGGTATGGCAATGCTTGTGTATGCCAGTATGCATATTATTAGCCGACCTGGTTACGAACTGCTTATCGACCAGAGTATTGAGAAGGCAAAAGATTTTGCAGATCTCATTAAGCGCCAACCCGACTTTGAATTAGTTTCAGAGCCTGAGCTCTGTTTGCTAACTTACCGCTACTTACCTGAAGGGGTGAGTGAAGCGTTTCAAATCGCGACGAAACAGCAGCGTCTCGAACTGAACGACGCATTGAATGAGCTCACCAAATTCGTGCAAAAGCGACAACGTGAAACGGGACGCTCTTTCGTATCTCGAACTCGACTGAACCCTGAGAAATACGATCGCCTGAATACGATCGTTTTCCGTGTTGTCCTTGCCAACCCACTCACCCAGTTTGAAATACTGGAGTCCGTGATTGAAGAGCAGCGTGAAATTGTTGCCAATGCAACTCAACCACTCGCTGTAATCCAAGATATCGTCCGTCGTATCACGACCAACAGTTAACGGATTGGTTTAATATTAACAAAACAATCAGAAACGATTAGTTACTAAATATTGAAATTTTCTTTCTTAATAATTGTAACTTTACCGTCAATACTGTGCCAGATACGGTCAAACCGAGACGATTTCAGGCACAGTTCTGTAGTTTAGACAAAATATAGTTTGAGGCTTGTCAAATTATAGCCACTTTATCGGTTGAATGGGTTTAGCCGGATTCATGATTAGGTTTATACTCGTTTTATGGTGCTGATTGTTTTTTCTGTACGCTGGTGAAGCGTTTGCCCAAGTTAATCACCAGCCATTGGGATTACCTAATTCCAATTGTGCTTTTCCGCAGATGCCTTTCAGCGAGATGTTCTCTATACCCTCGTGAACACTATGAATACATTAGAAAAAATTCAAAAAAATCTGGAGAATTTCAGTAAATCGGAACGTAAAGTTGCCGAGGTGATCATGGCATCACCACAAACTGCAATTCATTCAAGCATCGCGACACTGGCCAAGATGGCTGACGTGAGTGAGCCAACCGTTAACCGCTTCTGCCGTCGATTGGACACGAAAGGTTTTCCTGACTTTAAACTGCACCTTGCACAAAGCTTGGCAAACGGCACACCTTATGTGAACCGTAATGTAGAAGAAGATGATGGCCCTGATGCTTATTCTCACAAGATCTTCGAATCGACGATGGCGTGTCTCGATGTAGCTAAAAATAGTCTTGACCCAATGCAAGTGAACCGTGCTGTTGACTTGTTAACTCAAGCGAAACGCATCTCATTCTTCGGTCTAGGCGCTTCCTCTGCGGTGGCCAAAGACGCGCAAAACAAGTTTATTCGCTTCAACATCCCAATCACTTGTTTTGAAGATATCGTGATGCAGCGCATGAGTTGCATTAACTGTAGCGACAATGATGTGATCGTTTTGATTTCGCATACGGGTCGCACTAAGAGCCAAGTGGAAATCGCGAACCTAGCTCGCGAGAATGGTGCCACCGTAATTGCTATCACTGCAAAAGATTCACCGCTGGAAAAAGCCGCTTCGCTATCTATCTCTCTCGATGTCCCAGAAGATACCGACGTTTACATGCCTATGGCAAGTCGTGTCGTTCAAATGACCGTCATTGACGTGTTAGCGACTGGCTTTACGTTACGCCGAGGCTCTGGCTTCCGTGAGAACCTGAAACGTGTCAAAGATGCACTGAAAGACTCACGCTACGATAAGATGTCTAGCTTCTAGACTCAGAGACTTATTCAAATAAAAAACGGAGCGATTAAGCTCCGTTTTTTCATTTATAACAGCCACCCTTCAATCTATATCCCTAGCGATCATTAACACTTCATCCGCTGAGTAGAGATCCGATATAGTAAATTCAATTTCTGCGCCGAGTGTCTCTCTATATAAGTTCTGTGCATAATTGTCGGCACGCGTGGTGACAATGATGTGCTTTATCTCAGACCCTTTTTGCGCAAGTTCGATCTTCACCAATTCAAGAGACTGTTTAATTAATCCTTTTGCGATGCCTTGTCCTTGTGACTTCGGAGTCACGGCGAGCTGTTCGAGTTCACATACCGCTTTGGGACGAAATCCACTCTTTTGATTCCACATTATGTACCCTGCAATATCCCCGTTGATTTCCGCTACACAGAGGATGTAACGCGGGAAGGCCTTATAGTTGCAGCGAATCCAATCTTCAGAATGCCCTTGTCTGATGAATGCTAGCCGATGTACTTCGGCGATAGACTCAATATCCTTTTCTGAGGCCAAGCGCACTGTCATCTCAATTGTTGCGTTCATTTCCTAGCCCTTATTACCCTTCTTGCTGGCTTGACGGAGTGTGTTGTTTCAGCCCACTCTTTAAGATCTCGACACTGCTCGCCGTTAATGGCTCTTGCATTGGTGAAGATATCGCACAGTCACACACTTTCTCCAAAATAGAAATTAAGCGTTCTTCTGTGAGCGGAAGCGGATTCCCTTTAATTGAATGCGACTTTAATGCGTCTTTTGCAACCGTTTCGAACTCTGTTCCACAGACTCCAAATTGACTCAGTAGCGGGATCTTCAGTTGAATGATCATTTCCGTAATCCATTCAATGGATTGCTGTGGTGTCGCTAGGGGATCACGGGTTAAGATTTGTGAAATCTTCTTGTATCGCTCAATCACATCGTCTCTGTTCTCTCTTACTGCAGCCGCTAAATTCTCATCCATCACATGTGGAGCAAGTCTTGCCTTGATAATACTATGCGGCGCATCTAACTTGCCGCCTAAAGCCGCCGCTAGCCCATGGGCTGCCCCTAGCTTCGCGTTGGAACTTGCCATTCCACCTAACATCGCCGCAAATGAGAGATCCGCTCGCGCTCTTGGCTCATCAAAAAGACATGCTTTCAACACGGAGTCCCTCAAGCGCCGTAAGCCCTCTTCACACACCATATCGGTTAACGGATTTGGATCGCCACAGACATAGGCTTCCATCAAGTGGGTAAATGCGTCCATCGCCCCTCGTGCTGATGTAGCCAAGTCCATCCCATAGGTGAGTGTTGGATCGATAATGGCTAGATCTGAGTGCATGTCGCTGCTACGCAAACTCACTTTGACTCTATCTTGACCAGATCGTAAAACGGCATTTCTAGTTACTTCAGAGCCTGTGCTAGCGGCCGTCGGGATGGCGACAAAGTGGATGGGTTTTGCTTTTAGCGGAACATTACGACCTACCACTTCGACATAATCATACACATCCCCTTGATTAGGGATAATCGCGGCTAAGGCTTTGCCCATATCAATGACGGATCCGCCCCCCATGGCAATCACCATATCAGGCTTGAACTTACGCCCTTCGATTGCGGTTTGTTCAACCATGGTAATGTTAGGTTCACCATGTATCGCAACGTG
Organism: bacterium sp. HQB-39; assembly: GCA_043422575.1. Lineage (GTDB taxonomy): Bacteria > Pseudomonadota > Gammaproteobacteria > Enterobacterales > Vibrionaceae > Vibrio. The sequence continues at coordinate 37,451 of JBHOHG010000004.1, forward strand.
TTGATAGCGCATATTCTGGCTGGTTAAATAATCCACCACATGTTGAGCACGTCGCCATTCCTTTCCTGTTACCAGTAACACGCTATATCCGAACTGATTGATCGATGATATGGACTGCGCTAATGCGTCCTCGCCAAAAACTATTCGTGTTGCTGTCATAAACTGGAACATGGCGACACCTCCAAACTCAATGATAGTGGGTAATGCTTTGCTTGGTTCATTATGGTAATAGCTTGCACCTTTCGGTCGTAAAAAAGTATGAGCTAACGCACCTTGCGCGACTAATTCCTCAAAATCTTCTGAAAGCGATTGTCCGTTGAGGTAAATGTCCGTTGAATTGGGGTAAGGAGCGATTCCCCTGCTTCGCTATCTCTTAGTTCTGGATGAGTGATGGTATCGGCTTACCCGTAAAATGCAGCAGTAAAAACCGTGCGCCTTCACCAATACACTTGGTTTCAATAAGCTTATTGCTATTACTTTTGCCTCTCTCATGCGTCTTTTGTGCAGTATCTGTACGATAGGTTTTGCCTATTGAATCAAGTGGCAAATGCCACTTTATTTCCGACATGGGATCGGGCATAGTTGCACCTAACAAATATAAAGGAGAGAGCAATATGTTCGTTGTTATTTTTGGTCGCCCTGCTTGTCCATTCTGTGTTCGCGCAAAAGAGCACGCTGAAACACTGAAAGAAAAACGTGATGATTTCAACTACCGCTACGTAGACATTCAAGCGGAAGGCATCTCTAAAGCAGACCTAGAGAAAACGGTAGGTAAGCCAGTTGAAACCGTTCCTCAAATCTTCATCGACCAAGAGCACATCGGTGGTTGTGACGATTTCGAAGCATACGCGAAAGAAAACCTAGGTCTTTTTGACTAAACCTAACGCGCTAATGAATTTTTCAAAGCCTGCATTGATGCAGGCTTTGTTGTTACATAACCCTAAATAAACCATATAAATCTGATAGTTACCTTTGAAACCCACCAAAGATACCACTAGCCACTAAAAAAATACGCGAATCACGAAGATTTCTCTTATCTTTTGTTTGTATTTAGTTACAATTCACTTAATTACTTTCTTTGGCGTTCCACTCTATAGAGCCACTTGCTGTGAATATCGACGTTGTATTTTTACTCGAACAAAATCCCATCCTACTTATCTTTGTCGTACTTGCTATCGGTCTCGCCTTTGGCAAAATCCGCTTTGGTAACCTCCAACTAGGTAACTCTATTGGGGTTTTAATTGCTTCTTTGATTATGGGGCACCTTGGTTTTTCATTTAATGCCGAAGCCCTAACCATTGGCTTTATGTTGTTTATCTATTGTGTGGGTATCGAAGCCGGGCCCAATTTCTTTGGTATCTTCTTCAGAGACGGTAAACACTATTTCATCTTGAGCCTTGTAGTGCTGTGTACCGCCGTCTGTATTACCTATTTTGTCAGCCATTATCTTGGCATGTCCTTTGGTTTATCAGCAGGCTTAATGGCTGGGGCGTTAACCGCAACACCCGTTCTCGTAGGTGCTCAAGATGCGTTGAACTCTGGGTTGGCCGCTATCCCGAGAAACATGGACTTCGCACAAGTGATTGAGAACCTCTCTGTTGGCTATGCCATGGCATACCTAGTTGGTCTCATCAGTATGATCATGTTCGCGAAACTTCTGCCTAAGTTACAAAAACAGAATCTCTCAGATTCAGCAGAACAAATTGCACAAGAGCGTGGCTTAGGGAGCTCAGGGCAACGTAAAGTCTATTTACCTATCATTCGCGCCTATCGCGTAGGGCAAGAGCTCATCGACTGGACGGACGGTAAGAACCTTCGTGAACTGGGTATCTACCGTCAAACAGGTTGTTATATAGAACGAATTCGCCGTAACGGTATTTTGGCCCACCCTGATGGCGATGCTATTTTGCAAGAAGGGGACGAGATTGCGTTGGTTGGTTTCCCTGACAGTCATGCACGTCTTGACCCTAGCTTCCGAAATGGAAAGGAAGTCTTTGACCGTAACCTACTCGACTTGCGTATCGTCGAAGAAGAAATTGTTGTAAAAAGTGATTCTATCGCTGGTAAACGTCTATCCGATTTAAATCTCTCGGAATATGGATGTTTTCTTAACCGCGTTGTTCGTGCTCAAATCGAAATGCCAATGGATCTGGATATCGTACTTGCAAAAGGGGATGTTCTTCAGGTCAGTGGCGAAAAAAGCCGCATTCATGGGCTTGCTGAAAAAATCGGTTTCATCTCGATCCATAGTCAAATCGCCGATCTGCTTGCTTTTTGTAGCTTCTTTATTTTAGGTATTGTGTTCGGTCTCATCACGATGACTTTTGGCCAAGTGTCATTCAGCTTAGGTAATGCGGTTGGGCTTCTGCTATCGGGGATCACTCTCGGCTTCTTAAGAGCTAACCACCCTACTTTTGGCTACGTCCCTCAGGGAGCGCTGAATATGGTGAAAGATCTTGGGTTGATGTTCTTTATGGTCGGTATCGGTTTAAGTGCTGGTAGCAAGATGTTTGAACATTTAAGTCAAATTGGTGTTCAAGTTATTGGCTTAGCTTTCCTTGTCAGCGTCGTCCCTGTCATCATGGCTTATTTAGTCGGAGCCTACCTATTGAAGATGAACAGAGCCTTACTGCTAGGTGCCATCATCGGTGCGCGGACATGTGCGCCAGCTATGGATGTAGTGAACGAATACGCCAAATCGACCATTCCTGCACTCGGTTATGCGGGGACGTACGCGATTGCCAACATTTTAATGACGTTAGCAGGAACGGTGCTCATTATCTTAAGTTAAATAAAAAAGGCGTTCACATTAGTGAGCGCCTTTTTTTATATTGGTGACTGTCAGTCAATTCTCACTGCCAGTCAGCGATTCGCTTAAATGGCAATAAAGTCGTTTTCTACTGCTGGGCTAACGTCCGCTTCGTAATCAACGCCTTCTACGCCGAAACCGAACAGCTTCAAGAATTCTTCTTTGTATTCAACGTAATCCGTCAACTCTTTCAAGTTTTCAGAGGTAATCTGAGGCCATAGTTCGCGACAATGTTGCTGAATATCGTCACGAAGTTCCCAGTCATCCAGACGAAGACGGTTTTCATCGTCCACCTCTGCAGCGCTGCCATCTTCTTTGTATAGACGTTGGCTGAACATACGGTAAATCTGTTCCATGCAGCCTTCGTGAACGCCTTCAGCACGCATTTTCTTGAATACCATAGCGATGTACAGCGGCATCACTGGAATTGCTGAACTTGCTTGAGTCACGACTGATTTTAATACCGCTACGTTCGCAGTACCGCCAGTTTGAGCTAGCTTCTCATTCAGTGCCGTCGCTGCGCGATCTAGGTCCATTTTCGCTTTACCTAATGCACCATCCCAGTAGATAGGCCATGTCAGCTCAGTACCGATGTAGCTGTATGCCACTGTCTTACAACCTTCCGCAAGTACGCCTGCTTCAGACAGTGCATTGATCCAAAGTTCCCAGTCTTCACCGCCCATAACGGTTACTGTGTCTTTGATCTCTTCTTCAGTTGCTGGTTCAACACTTGCTTCGATGATCACATCTTTGTTGGTATCAACAGCGGTAGATGTGTACGTTTCACCGATTGGCTTCAATGACGAACGAATAAGCTCACCACTCTCTGGCAGCTTACGTACTGGCGATGCCAATGAGTAAACAACCATATCAATCTGACCTAGGTCTTCTTTGATAAGGTCGATGGTCTTTTGTTTCGCTTCATTTGAGAATGCGTCACCGTTTAAGCTTTTCGCATACAAGCCTTCTTCACGGGCTAATTTCTCAAAAGAGGCCGCGTTATAGAAACCCGCTGTGCCTGGTTTTTTCTCCGTGCCTTCTTTTTCGAAGAAAACACCGATAGTCGAAGCGCCACCACCAAATGCCGCAGCGATACGAGAAGATAGACCGTAGCCACTTGACGCACCAACAACAAGAACACGCTTTGGCGCGTTTGCAATTGGGCCTTGTGCTTTGGTGTAAGCAATTTGTTCTTTTACATTAGCTTCACAACCCACTGGGTGCGTTGTCGTACAGATAAATCCACGAATTCTAGGTTTGATGATCATATTCAACTTTCCTTTACAAAACCCCGCTAGGATAAAAGTTTACTCAAGAGTTCGCATCTAATTTCTGTAAAAATGCTTCGAAATAGCAAGTGGTTGGAGCACTAAGCTGTATTTTTGTACGTTTGACACGCAATACTTATACCCAAGTGACTTCAAGATGCCATATTCAGAGCCTTGTCACTGGTTTCAATTCAAGGCAGAGGAGAAGGAAATAGCCACTCTATTTTCAATGCCTCTAACGCAGAAGTGACGCCAGTGACAGGCTCCCGAAGGGCGAGTCTGCTTGGCTCGCTAGCCGCGTTATCGCTTCTTGATTTAGAACCACTAGATCTGCAAAGCAATTCCTTGCTATCAAACCAAGCAGTTCTCGCTGAACCTTGCATCGCGAGGTTACTTGGGTATATCAAAAGCACCTCGCTGTAGAGGTGCTTTGGTGTCTTTGCGACGTAAATTTGCTAAACGTGCTTTTTATGCGGCTGGGGTTAGCCTCGCGTCAGGCTTACCGTGGGTTCGGACTTCACTTAAATCGTGGCTAAAATGGTCGACTTGAATCGCTTGGTATCGTCGTTCATCTGCCTTTTTAATTTGTTCGACCTCTTCCGCAGTCAGTACGTGAGCTTCCAATGCCTGTGCTAAACGGTGCGCCAGTGAACCTTTCCTATCCACTTTTCCCTCTTTCACGCCGCGCAATAGCTTACGCTCTAAGGGTTTGATTGCGTACATAGCCAGAAAGGCCTTCTCCATCAAGCCCACGCTATCATCATCAGCGGAACCGACATAACACAGCGACGTCAATCTATCGCGTTGCACACCCGGCGTCATTAAGGCCTGTGACAATTGCAATGCCAAATCATCACTCGGTAACTTAAAGCGGTTGCCTAATGGGAAAACGATGGCTCCTAATAGCCCACCGACATACTTCATTGGGTAATTATCGTATGCGGATTGCAGGGATTGAGCCGCATGATGCAAACAGTATTGAACACTGTAGTGCACAAAATCCAAATCTCCTTGTTGGCGCCCTTCATCTTCGTATTTTTTCAATGCCGCACTGGCCATGTAAAGATAGCTCAGGCCATCCCCCAACCTTGCCGATATCATCTCCTTGCGCTTCAAATCGCCGCCAAGCGTCAGCATCGCAAAGTCAGCACTCACGGCGAGCGCACGGCTCAATCGCGTAATGTCTTTGTAATATCTCTGTGTAGGGCCACTCATGTTCGCCTTTACAAAACGCGAACCACTTAGCGCGGCACCAAAGGCGCCCAAAGTATTTCCTGCTGCGTGCTTAATATGTTTAAACAGTAAACGATCAAAATCCGTTGCCCCTTGCTCTGAATCTGGATTGGCTGCGGCTTCCATCTCTTGCAGAACATAAGGGTGACAACGAGTGGCACCTTGACCAAATATCATCAAATTTCGGGTTAAAATATTCGCCCCTTCCACCGTAATTGCAACAGGGATCCCTAAGTAGTGTGTGGCTAGGTAATTCATGGGGCCGTCTTGAATCGCTCGCCCAGAATGAATATCCATGGAGTCATTGAGAACCGTTCGCGCAATTTCCGTCATATGATACTTAGCGATCGCCGTAACGATGCCTGGTTTCTCTTTTAAGTCGAGCGAGGTTGTGGTGAGCGTTCGAGTTGCTTCGAGTAAATAAGTTAACCCGCCAATACGCCCCATGGCTTCTGCGACCCCTTCAAACTTCCCGATCGACATACCAAATTGTTTACGCACATAACCATAAGCTCCCGTGGTTCGAGTAGTTAAGTGACCAATAGCAGTGGCTAATGCGGGTAAAGAAATACCACGGCCAGCAGAAAGACACTCAACAAGCATTCGCCAGCCTTTGCCCGCATAATCCTGTCCACCAATCAACCAATCCATTGGAATAAAAACGTCTTTTCCTCGGGTAGGTCCATTCATAAATGCAAGTCCTAGAGGGTCATGGCGTTCACCAATTTCAACCCCTTTATGATCAGCAGGGATCAAAGCACAACTAATGCCGATGTCTTCTTTATCTCCCAGCAATCCTTGTGGGTCTTGTAGTTTAAACGCTAAGCCGAGTACGGTCGCGACGGGCGCAAGCGTAATGTATCGCTTGTTCCAATTGAGGCGAATACCCAGTACCTCTTCACCATTGTGCTCACCATAGCAAACCACACCTTGGTCAGGGATACCCCCTGCATCAGAACCCGCCTCTGGACCCGTTAGGGCAAAGCAAGGTATATCCGTACCATTTGCCAAACGTGGTAGCCAATACTCTTTTTGTTGGTCTGTCCCGTAATGTGATAATAGCTCACCCGGACCCAGCGAGTTTGGTACCATCACCGTAACCGCCGCACTGATGCTTCGCGTTGCGATTTTGGAGACAATCGTAGAATTCGCCAGCGCAGAAAAGGCTCGCCCGCCAAATTCTTCAGCGATAATTAATGAGAAAAATCGCTCTTTACGAAGGTATTGCCATACTTCTGGCGGCAAGTCGCGGTCTTCTTTCACGATCTTATGATCGTCGAGCATTGCCAATAGCGTTTCGAGCTCATTATCGATGAAAGCTTGCTCTTTAGACGAAAGCGTAGGCTTAGGGTAATGATGCAGTTTCGTAAAATCAGGCTTACCTGAAAACAATTCCGCATCCCACCATACGCTACCGGCTTCCATCGCTTCCTTTTCCGTCTCAGATAGAGGTGGAAGTACTTGTTTGAATACCTTAAATGCTGGGTCACTGACCCATTTTTTTCGTAGAGAGCACATAATTCAGATCCTTTTTAACACTGACAGTTGCCAATTTCTGGTCCGTTATTGTTTTATTAATGCGGCATGATTGTGGCGCTAGCCTGCGGTCATGCCAGCCGCTAAATACGGAATCAACATGTCTACGACGTGTTTTATATCCACTTCCTTGGAAAAATTACTTTCTGCAATTTCGGTTAATGCCTGACTCGAAGCCATAGTGAAAATGCAGGTTCCGAGCGTAAAATGAAGCCGCCAGAACAAGATTTCAGGTGTGAGATTTGGGTTGGCTTTCATCACAGAGAAAGTGAACAAAGAAAGCACTTCTTCATAGCGAGTCGTGATAAACCAGCGTAAATGTCCTTGAACATCGGTATATCCACGACCGATCAGCAACAAGAACAAGCTCGTTCCGTTGGGTCTTACATCGTTCAAGCTTCGCAATGGAGCGCGCAACGATTCGAACACATCTTCCATGGTGTAATCGTCACGTTTATTCAATGCAATCAAGGCTTGATGCAAACTCGGCATAAAAGCTTCCAGATAACGATCCAGAACAGAACGAACCAATGTTTTTTTATCACCAAAGTGATAATTCACAGATGCGAGGTTGACGCCCGCTTTACTGGTGATATTTCTCAGTGAGGTGTCATTAAATCCATTTTCTGCAAACAACCCTTCTGCCACATTCAAAATTTTCTCTTTGGTATCGTTTCTTGCTGCCATTTCAATCACTCGTATTAAACACCTGTTTGAAATATACAATCACAACCTTTTATTAACAAGTACGCTACATCACAATTCAACGAGGTGGTCAGACCACAATGAGAAGTGGTCGTAGATAATGCGCTGATTTAGCAATGGATAGAGTGGTTACAGGGGAGAACAAAAAAATTTCAATTTTTTATCGATTGCATGGAACTTATCTGGAAGAGGCCAGTCTTACTTAGTGTAACAACGAGGGCATTCAATAGTTTTTCTGGCCGTCAAGCTAGTTTCTACTTTTTGTTACGTTGCTGCGTTTTCCTATTAACTCCTTTTTTGTATCCACCCAAGCCGATCTGGCTTGGGTTTTTTTTTGCTTAAAATTCGCATACCATCGAAAACCGTGTGTTGAAAACCAAAAAAGCCCCAAACGGGGCTTTTCTTTAATTTAGAGGAGATTCCTCTTACTGTTTCACTTTGTTATCACTAAGGATTAGTGATCTTCAGCTGGCGTTTTCGGCAAGGAAATATGCAGTAGGAAGTAACCTATGACTGCTGCCGTTGTCGAGCCCATCAAGATACCCAAACGAGCGTACGTGTCGAATTCAGGACTCGCATTGGCAAACGCTAGGGATGAGATGAAAATCGACATCGTGAAACCGATACCACACAGTACTGACACCGCAAAGATATGTCTGAAGTCGATACCTTTTGGTAGCTGTGCAACGCCTGATTTAACGGCTGCCCAGCTGAAGGCAAAGATACCAAGTGGCTTACCGATTAACAGACCCGCTGCGATACCAAGTGGCAGCATTGATGTCAGTCCATCGAGAGAGACACCTTCTAAAGAGATACCTGCATTTGCAAAAGCAAACAGTGGCAAAATACCGAATGCAACATATGGGTGCAGCGCATGTTCCATGTGTTTCAGTGGAGAACGTTCACCTTTTTTACCCTTCAGTGGGATAGCAAAACCAATCACCACACCTGCTAATGTTGCATGAACGCCTGACTTCAGTACTGCAAACCATAGAATCGCACCGACAATCATATAAGGAAGCAATCGAGTCTCTTCACGAGCATTCATCCAGAATAGCAAGGCCGTCATTGCGAAGCCGACAACTAATGCCATTGTTGACAGATCGCCACTGTAGAATAACGCGATAATGACAACAACGCCGAGGTCATCAATGATTGCTAATGCAAGCAGGAAAACCTTCAAACTAACCGGCACGCGTTTACCAAGTAGTGCCATGATACCTAGTGCGAAAGCAATATCTGTCGCCGCAGGAATAGCCCAACCTTGAATCGCTTCCGGGTTACCAATATTAAAACCTACGTAAATAAGCGCAGGAGCGACCATACCGCCAATCGCAGCTATCGCCGGGAAGATGGCTGTTTCTTTTGACTTTAGTGCGCCTTCGAGCAACTCACGCTTCACTTCCAAACCAATCAGTAGGAAGAAAATCGCCATCAATCCATCATTGATCCAATGTGATACTGACATGCCGAATACATAGCTATGCAAAATACCTTGGTATGTCTCATTAAGCGGAGTGTTCGCAATTGTCATTGCGATCGCTGCCGCGATCACCAGCAGAATACCGCCTGCTGATTCCATTTTAAAAAAGTCCTTGATCACATCATTCATGATTTCGCCCTGGTAGTTATTATCGTAATAAAACGAACAACAAAGAATAATTCAAGTGTATAGCCAACGCTTTTGTAGGAATAATCGCTTGTTTGGATGTTATTCTTCGAATATTTCGTGGTGTCAAAGTTCTGTAACCCGGTTAAACCGCACTACCAAACCTCTAATTCCATGAGCTAAAAAGTACATCTAAACAATAAATCCTTCAACAGCTGATTACAGCTAATCAACACTTTTATTACCTAGCTAGATTTTAAGGCGATCTTTGTAGCACAAAAAAGCCACCTCGCGGTGGCTTAAAAATGATAATAGGCTCTGAATTAATAACCTGTTAACTGCATAAAACCTCGCGCTTCATCAGATCCTGATGCCATAATAGGCCCTTCCCAATACGGCATAACAAATGGTAACCACATATCTCGACGAACAATTCGCGTGGTAAGATTCAAATTATGCTCAGGGACATTAATGATCCATTGCAGAGGCAAACGTCGACCATTTAATAATGTGGTCGTCTGCAGGGGTCTGATGGAGATGTCTTCATCGCTTAAAGCAACTGTGTGACCTGACTTGGTAGATAGCGTACCAAACACATAGGGTAGCTGACTGTTATGGCGATATTGACTGACCGTTAATGCTCGACCATCTTCTAAATTAAAGACGAACCAATCCCAACCTTGCTGCTCTTCACCGATTAAGCCCGTCCCCCACTCTTTCTGCATCCAGGCTTTGCCTTCCACCATGATAGGTTTGCCATCAATGATCAATCGGCCACGAGTACCAAGGAAGGGTGCGCTAAAACTGAAAGAGGCCACTGATTCAAGCTCGTGTTTGACTTGATAGCCTTTGTCGCCATTCATGACAAATGGGCCGTTGGTAAACATTTCAAGATCGACGGCAAAGTCATCCGTCGCGACACTGAGGTTACCTGGGAACGGTGTCGAACCTAGAGAGCGCCAACTCCAATTGTCTATCCAAACTCGAAATGGCGTATTCACCATACCAGCTTGACCAATACCACCTCGTGCGACGCGCTGTTCCTTATGCGTTCGTCCATGGTGAGTGACCACAATGTTTGAAATGTATAAATGAGGATCTTGCCAGCCTCGCATTTCTCTTTCGTCCGTAGCCACACGGAAAAAACTCCATTGAATATGGTAGTTGTTATCGAATTTATCTTGGACTGTCGCGAACAGGTGCCACCACTCATGCTGAAAGTTGGGGTGCAGTTTGAAATCTCTTGGCAGGCTGACTGATTTGTCAGGCAGAACCGGATCAAAAATGGTGCGCTGTTCACTCTTTAACACCACGCTCAGCTCATTGGTGGATCGCGTCACACTTTGGTCATAGTGGGTAAAATAGAGCGCAATTGCCACTGCGGCCATCACAGTGGTAATCAATGTGGCTCCGATTAACCAACTTACTCGGCTCTTTAAAAACTGGATCACAATGCATCCCTTAATGACTTCATCGGCGTTCGCTTGGCAATTTGAATCACAGGCAATGCCCCCGCAACCATAATCGCAAACATCGCCCACGCTATGGTTTCAGCGTATTCCCACGGGATCATCCGCAGCTCAATTGACCAGCCAAATGAATGCTTAATAACCACATCAATGATCAGTGAGGCCAATGCCATCCCGAGCGGTATCGCGACTACTGCTGAAATTAGACCAAACACGAATAACTGCATCCCACCAAAGGCTGCCAGTTCACGTCCGGAGACGCCAAGACAACGCAGTAGTGAGGCTTGTCGTTGTCGCGAAGACTCCCCTGCAAGGGTCGCAAAGAATAATCCAAAGACCGCTATCACTAAGGTAATGTTACCTAAGGTATCTGCGATTTCGAACGTATGGTCAAAGACACGCATGGCTTGGTGGTAGATGGCGCTGTTATCGTAAACGCGATCAGAACTGAGGCGGAATACCGCTTCTAAACGACGCTGCAAACCTTCCGTTTTTGAGTTCTCCTGGAGCAGAACCCCTAAACCTACGCTGCCTGTTCCGGTAAATGAGTACAGCCAATTTCGATGGGAGGTAAGCACCTGATTGTAAGGGTTGCCATAATCGTAGTAGACCCCGACCACTTGCCATCCGCTGCCCATTGGTGTTGGCAAATCAAGGTAGTCTCCCGGTCGTATATCCAATTTCAGAGCCATGGATTCACTGATCATCACACTCTTGGTGTGGTGTAAATGATACCAATAATCAGGGATACCCAGTTTCACCGTTAAGGCATCCAGCTCCCCTTCCGAAGCCCCCGTGCTCACCACTTGCAATGTGCCTGAGTCTGTCGGTACGTCTTTCTCCCAACGTTTCCACACTTGATCGACTTCAGGTTGTTCGGATAACCACTCACTCATGCGTGAAGCAGCATTATTGCTTGGGTAGATGTAGAGGTCAGCAGCTAAACGCTGCGTCAACCAACGGTCGGTTGTGTCTCTAAAGCTACCCACCATGGTTTCCACACCGATATTCGCAGCCAGCGCTAACATGAACGCCATCGTCGCAACACCTCGGTAGCTCATACTGGCCGCGGCATCGGCAAAGAACCAACGCAATCGCACCCAACGTAAGGTATAAGAAAAGTTGGAGAAGAGTCGCCACATAACAAACGGCAGAAACAGCGCCACACTTAACAACATCAACGCAATAATGGCAAAGCCCGACTCTTGTGATTTTGGAGCTTGATACACGGCCACGGCTGCCACACAGAAAGCACAAGCAGCCAGAGCCTGCCAAGTAAACTCTTTACCTGCGAAACGTACTAAAGACAGACGACTCGAAAGACGAATCGGCTGTGACTGCAACAATCGAATCAGCGGCCACAAGCACGATAAACCGGCACCCAACAATACCAACGCAAAACTGTATAGGCTGGCTTGCCAACTCCAACCAATGACCAAGCCTACGTTCGCATCATAAAGATCACCGAGACTTGCGGAGACTGCTGGGATTAACTGGTTCGCCAACATGACGCCAAAAACATTGCCGCATAACCACGCAACAAACACTAACGTTACCAATTCAACAATCAAGGCTTGTGCTAATTGGAATCCTGTCACGCCAGTTTGCCTTAAAATTCCCACTAAGCGTTGACGTTGGATGAATGACAATGACATGGCTTGATAGAAAATGAACAACCCAACAAGGAAAGATAACATTCCCATCGCGGTTAAATTCATGTGAAACGCTTTGGTTAGCTCTTCCAACTCGGCTCGACTACTTCGCACGATAGTAATGCCATTAGGAAGGTTATCTTTCAATGCGTTCAATTTCTCTTTTGGCATATCGCTACACGCAATTGCCGAAAGCCCCGCACTGCGTTTTAGCATTCTGAGTAAAGAGATATCAGCAATGATGCGAGTACCATTTAACACGTTATTTTGGTCGACGCGGATTGGTCCTAGCTTACTGCCATCATCTAAACGAATATCATCGCCATCGCGCCATCCCATGTGGGAAGCCAAATCAGAACTGACCAAAATTGGGTAAGGCGGTTTCATCAACATCAAGGTTGAAAAGTCTTGTAGCGTGTCTCCGTTACGCAGAGGCAACATCGCGACGGGATCGATACCCACCAACATCAAGTCAATGTTATTTTGAGTACGTAGGCGCTGAGTATCAAACGGCGCGCATTGATGATAACCAAGGCGACGTAACTGAATGTAAAAGCCTTGAGGGATCTTGTTGGTGCTGTGCTTGGTTCGAATACGGTATGGCAAAGGGTTAGAAAGAAGGCGACCACCGTGTTCATAACTCTGTTTAGCGTGTTGGTTAATCGAAGTCACACCAACCAGGAGCGACACTCCGAGTGTCAGTCCTAGCCAAACTAAGATGATTTGAAGTGGGTAACGACGGTAATGACCAAGTAGTGCTTTAACTACGGGCCATAACATGGAGTTGTCCTCCTTGTAGTCGTACTTTTCCTTCCATATGCTCTGCGACTTTCTCACTATGAGTGACAAGCAACATGGTACATTCCAGCTCGCGAGCTAGAGACGTCAGCAATCGCATAACGGCTTCCGCGTTGCGCTCATCGAGGCTTCCTGTCGGTTCATCGGCAAGCAGCAATTTTGGCTCCATGTACAATGCACGAGCGATCGCGGCGCGTTGTTGTTGCCCACCGGACACTTCTTCTGGGTAGCGCCCCAGTAAAGGCATTAAATCTAAAGAGGATAGTATCTGACGCCAAAGCCCTTTGTCTTCTGGCAGCCCTTTTAGCTGGCGACAAAAACGGATGTTATCCGCAATATTCAGAGTCGGTAACAGATTAAACTGCTGGAAAATATGACCAATGTTGTTACGGCGGTAGATGGTTCTCATACGCTCTGGCGCTTCGTGCATCGCAAAGCTAGGGAACATAATCTCACCGGAATCAGAGGTATCGAGACCAGCGATTAAATTGAGGAGAGTGCTTTTTCCTGAACCGCTCTCTCCCATCAACGCGATTTGATCACCTTGATTTAATGTTAATTCTGCCCCTTGTAGCACTGGGTGAAATTCACCACCGTCTACATAGCCTTTACATAGGTCTGACAGTTTTAACATCCAATTAATCGCCTAAAGAAAATTATAAATTGGAATCAGAATCTACACTAAAACGCTGTTAGTAGAAAGCATTTTGAAGGCTTGATCACAAATTAAACCCCAAAATAAGCAGGTTAATGAAGTTGGGCTATTGTTACTGATTTTCATTACCAAATGAGGGTAAATTCATCATACCCTCACAGAGTTCACTACTTAAAAATGAGACCGACTTGATTGGTTGCTAACTTTCGATGAGATTGTTAATCCATTTTCGACTGACGAGTCGATAACCACTCGCGCCCCATTTAACGACTTCTTCAATCAAAAAGAGTAAATACACCCACTGTGGCTCGACTCCAAACCAAATGGCCGCAACCGCCGCTAACGGGATACCGATGCACCATTGGGCAACCAGATCTTGATACAGACAATATTTCACGTCGCCCCCCGCTCTCAATACACCAACGATCATCATCAGTGGCACAGAGCGAATCACTAATCCAAAACATAAGATGACATAGAATTGCTCGGCGAGATGGCGCGTTTCTTCACTTAACGCGCTGAACGCCCCGAGGACGTGTTGCTGAATGCCATACACAAACAAAGCCAGTACAACCCCCATCAATAAGTTGATGAAGACCGCCACCCAAGCCTGGTAATACACTTGTTCATAACGCTTCGCGCCGAGTTGGTTTCCCACAAACACCGACCCCGCACTGGCTAAACCGATGACAAACGCCAGCGACATCGACTCAACGGGCGACATCACCGACAATGCCGCCAACCCTTGAACACTCGACCGCCCCATAATGGCATGATAGGCAAACAGACCACCGGCCCACGCAAGAAAATTGAGCGTGGTTGGCATAGAGAGTTTTAGAAAACGCGTCACTTTCTCCATCACCAGAACACGTTGGATATCTTGAATCGAGAACGCAAGCAAGTGTTTCTTGATATAGAGGTAGCCGAACAGAGTCGCCACTTCAATGGCCCCACTGAGTACGGTCGCGATCGCCGCTCCTTTGATACCAAGCGCAGGAAAGCCAAGGTTACCGAAAATCAGTACCCAGTTAAGGAACACATTCGATGCGATCCCAATACCACTAAAAAAGGTGCTCGTTCCAGGTTGATGAACCGCCCTGAGCCCTGCCGCCATACTCGCGACACATGCGACCCACACCATGCTAATGCTGCAAATGACTAAATAATCACGACCTAATGCAATGACTTGGGGATCGGTGGTGGCTAGCCCCATGATTTGATCTGGTACCAGCACGAAAAGTAAGGTCGTCGCTAAAGCAAACAGCAGAGAGATAAACCACGTCAGAGCCGTACTGCGTCTAACCCCCTCTCGATTGTTCGCCCCCCAATATTGAGCAGTGAGCAGCGCTCCACCAGTGGTAACACCAACGATCATAATCGTCGTCACAAAGGTCGCACGGGCGGCCACACCCACCGCTGCAATTTCAGACTCGCCAAGTTGCCCCAGCATCATGACATCCACCAGACTTCGACTGGAGAACATCATATTCTGCAAAGCGATCGGTAACGCCATTAAAAACAGACGCTTAATAAATTGTGCATCAACATGTTGCTGCACAGAGGAAAGAAACGACATAACACACCTGACATTGATTTAATAAGAATAAGCCTAAACCTAAGCATCGGACACCACACTATGCAGCGGTCGCGGCTTGGGATAATCGCTTTAACTACTCTAACGGTAGTGTTGTTGAAAACGTCAGCGCTATCTTACGGGATTAAGGCGTAGGAAAACTTCCCACATAGCGATACGCTTTATGACGTTCAGCGACTATGAATGGAATGGAGTATGGCATACTCAAGACAACAATCACACTTTATGCATAAAAAATAACAAGATAGCGTTGGTTTTTTACTCTATTAACTCAAGTAACATCTAAATTCTAAATTTAGAGTGGGCAGCTTGGCTTATTCGCAAGGTGGGTTAATAACATAGAGATTGGTTAGCAATGAGCTTAGTTGGTCGGCTGGCTGGTGGTTTTTGGCAAGATGCTTTATTGGAAACATGCTTTGTTGACAAGGTAATTTGTTGGCAAGGTAATTTCTAACAAGATAAGGCATTGCTTTGCAGAACCAGCGGCTCTAAATCAAGAAGCGACGACACAGGATGCAAGAGAGTGATGGAGCTAGAAAAAAGGGCAGATTCAATCCGCCCTTCAATGAACAATGTCACTTATTTTGCTCCAAGCCAACTAGTCCGCTTGGAATGCCAGTGGAATTTCCGCTAAATAAGTGCCACGGTTACTTGGAAATACTTGATATTCACCATGATATTTCACATTCGATTTGTAGTCCGTCACTTTATGTACCATAAAGCCGGCTTCAGAAGCTTTTTGGATAAACTCTGCATGGTTACCACGTACGAACCAACTCATTGGTTTCACTAAATCGGTCCCATCAAAGCAGCTATCACATTGGTCGGCACACAGTGCTAATGAATTTTGACCATCGGTAAAGATTTGGACTTTGCCAGCACCCACTAAAGTTTCAGAGGTAGACACTTCCCAATCCAGCGCTTCCATCACATCTAAAAACGATTCAATCTGTGAGTCTTTCAGAGTTTCAACGTCACTGTCACCGTTAAAGAACGAAGCGTAAAACGCAGAGATTCGCTTAAATTCAAACGGTAATCCCGCTTGGTTCCCCTTGGAGCGACCTTGTCTTTGCCAGCGCATCAAATCATCAACCACACATCGTGGGTAACGTTGTGATTTAATGGCCTTGGTGACCCAACGCACTAAAAAATGGTTGTTGGCAATTGGGGCATCTGCCGATTTCCCTTCTTTATGTGCTTGCTCTAATTCGCCAAGCGCATCATTTACTAATTTTTGAATTTCAACAGAATAGTCTGACATTATGCCTTTCTTCCTAATGTCCAATAAAACAGAGCGGATAGTACCGAACATGCGGTCATAACCAAAATCATTGGCCAAGTGTGATCACTCGGCAAGGTTGCCACAATCACACCGACAATCGAACCAATGCCAAAACGTAACGTTCCTGCTAAAGAAGACGCTGTTCCTGCAATGTTCGGATAACCACTTAAAAGTAAACCCATGGAATTACTGCCGATTGTCGATAGGGTTCCAACGAACATCACCACAAAAGGCACGGTTCCCCACAAACCCCAGTCACACAGCCAGCCAATAAACAGGCCTAAACCGGCTAATGATTGAATCCACAACCCTACTCGCAGCATAGTGTGCGAACCGACTTTTTTCACCATACGACCATTCAAGCTGGTCATCAGCATCATCATGATAATATTCATACCAAACAGATAGCCAAAATGGTCTGGGCGCACACCGTAAATATCGATGTAAACAAAAGAGCCTGCGGTGAGGAAAGCGAACATACCTGAAAATGAGAAAGCGCCAGTCAGGATTAATCCCATCGCCGTTGGGTTGCTGCACAATTTGAGATAGTTACGTAGCGTGCCCATTAAGCGTAAAGGCTGACGGTGCTGTGGCGCTAATGTTTCAGGGATCTTCCATAAAATAAGGCTGATCACCCCAACACCAAACAACGCCAAGACCCAAAATATCGAGCGCCAGCCAAACCACACAGCTAAATAACCGCCAATCATTGGCGCAATCAATGGAGCAACCGTAATCGCCAAGGTCACAAATGACATCGCTCGTGCGAAATCTTCACGGTCGAACATATCTCGCACCACGGCTTGAATCACAACGGCTGCAGCGGCTCCTGCAAAACCCTGTGCGGTTCTCACAAAAGTCAGTGATTCAATGCCCTCCGTGGTTGCGCTCACGACCGCCGCCACCGAGAAGAACAATACACCTAGGATCATGACTGGACGGCGACCATAACTGTCAGACAATGGACCATGTATTAACTGGCCGATGGCGAAACCTGCGGTATAAGCCGTCAGAGTGATCTGAACTTCACCTGCCGTAACACCTAAATCACGGGCAATGGCAGGCATTGCAGGTAAATACATATCAATGGCAAGCGGGGTTAAAGCACCGATTGCCCCTAATATTGCAAACAGTAACCAACCAATCTGATTCGTTGGCGTCGTTTGAAGGGTTTGATTAGACATACAACTCCGACACAGCAGCCACAGAGATCACTGACCGTGTAACTTTGACTAAGTTTTTAAGGTTATTTCCAGATAGAATCGATTTCTTCTTGAGTCAGATAGCGGTACTCACCAGGTTCTAAATTTTCATCCAACTCAATCGCACCAATCCGTTCTCGGTGTAAGTGTTCCACCTTGTTGCCCAGCGCTGCAAACATACGCTTAACTTGATGATACTTACCTTCATGAATCGTCAGAAGGACCTCTTTTTCTTCGCGATCCACGATCTCCAACTGCGCTGGTAACGTTAGGTCTTTTTCATTGCGCAACTCGATACCTTGTTCAAACTTCGCTACGTAGTCATCTTGAATCGGGTCAGCGAGCCAAACTCGGTAAGTTTTGTCGCATTTGTGCTTTGGCGATGTGATGCGGTGTGACCATTTACCATCATCCGTAATGAGAACCAATCCCGTTGTGTCGACATCCAATCGACCCGCAAAATGAAGGTCGTCCATCTTCACTTCGTCAAGCAAGACAAATGCGGTGTGATTAAATCCGTCTTCATGTGAACAAACAAAACCTTCAGGCTTAAATAGCATGATGTAACGAGGCCCTGGCTTTGCGATTTCACGCCCTTGCCATTCGACAGTGCAATCATCCGTCACTTTAACCGCGCCGCTTTTTTGAACGGTATCGTTCACCGTTACATCGCCACTTTTGATAATTTTGGTCGCTTCTTTACGAGTCGCCCCTAAGGCGTCACACAAAAACTTATCTAAACGCATCAATTCCTCACATAAATCGCGCATATCTAAGGCTGCAATAGAACAAAAGCGCCTTAGTTAAAAATCATAGCGGCTCCTTTACGAAAGGCGATTCGCCCTCTGAGCCAGCAAGCGCGTAAGTGTACTCGCTCTATAGGGAGATTGATATACCCAAGTCACGCCCCAACGAGTAAATCAACATGGCGTTTGGGGATAAATAATCAGTCTCAACACGTCATGTTTATGAGAATTCCGTCCGATTATTCAGAAACTTATTTGAAAATTGTGGTGTCACCACTAATCTTGCGCGTCCATTTTCTGTTACTCGGCAAGGAGTCACTATGTTGAAGCGCCTATTACGTATTATAAGCGCCATGTTTTGCGCCTTTCTTTTTACTATTCCGCTCTATTGGATGATCGATGTCAGTCCGATTGAATTAATTTGGCTGGCATTTTGGTGTATCTCAGTCGGTCTGCTCGTTGATACGTCCAGTATGCTGGTACGCGGTTTCGGTTTTCTGACTGTTTCAGTTGCGATGGGAATCACAGGCACCGTTTATGTCAAGCTTGCCATACCGGAGGGCTTGTGGCTCGTGGAATATCTTTCTAATGTACTCATGTTAGTGGGTTCCGCCGTCGGCGCGACTTTAATCGCCCAGCACTTTGTGCATCAAGCAAACTTAGCTCAGTCCTCATCATCAGCGCCCCATAGCCATACCGCGAGCGATGTCGAGAACGATACTGAGAGCAGTGAGAAAACAAGCTCTAAAAACGACACTGAGACCATGACTGCGCAACCGGATACAATTTGTGAGACCAACAAGCATAAGTCTTCTTCGGAAGCCGCAGCCAAACAGGTAAAAGCATCATGACGGATCGTTATCCACCCGTTGAACCCAACCAAACAGGCTACCTCGACGTCAGTGATGGACATCGTCTCTATTGGGAAGAAGTCGGAAACCCCGATGGAATACCAGCGCTGTATCTTCATGGCGGTCCCGGAGGCGGATGCGGGCCGGGTGCACGACGTAGCTTCGACCCAAGTGCATATCGAGCCATTCTGTTTGATCAACGAGGGTGTGGACGCAGTCGCCCTCTTGCAAGTGATGCAAATGCGGATCTCAGTAGCAATACGCTTGAACATTTAATTCAAGATATGGAAGCCCTTAGACAACACCTGAAAATAGACCAATGGGTCTTGTCTGGCGGTTCATGGGGAGTAACACTGGCATTAGCCTATGCCCAGCGTTTTCCACATCGTGTCAAAGCCATGGTTCTTGGCTGTATTACCAGCGGCACACAACAAGAAATTGATTGGATCACTCGTGATATGGGGCGAATATTCCCACGCGAATGGGATGAGTTTGCGGCTCTTGTACCCGAGTACAGAGAACAAGGTAATCTGTGTCAAGGCTACCTCAATTTATTGATGAGCTCAGATCCTGAAGTCTCTCATGCAGCGGCAAAAGCATGGTGCCAATGGGAAGATACTCATGTTTCCTTAATGCCTGGTTACCAGCCTTCTCCGCGTTACCAAGACCCTGAATTTCGATTGCAGTTTGCACGTCTCGTCACTCACTATTGGAGTCATGGCTGTTTCTTAACTGCCAATCCATTATGGGAAAACATGGCAGCCATCGCCGATATTCCAACCGTTTTGATCCACGGTCGTTGGGATGTTTCTGGACCGCTAGATGTTGCTTGGAAACTGCATCAATCACTTGCCAACAGTGAGCTTTGGGTTTTGGAAGATGCTGGCCATGGTGGGATCGGTTTTCCACAAGCTATGGTCCAAGGGCTTAATAAGTTCCGTCAACCTTCGTTGGTTATACCCAAGTAACCTCGAGATGCTAGGTTCAGCGAGAACTGCTTGGTTTGATAGCAAGGCATTGCTTTGCAGATCTAGTGGCTCTAAATCCAGAAGCGATAACGCAGCTAGTGAGCCAAGCAGACTCGCCCTTCGGGAGCCTGTCACTGGCTCCACTTCTGTGTTAGAGGTATTGAAAATAGAGTGACTATTTCCTTCACCTCTGTCTTGAATTGAAACCAGTGACAAGGCTCTGAATACGGCATCTTGAAGTCACTTGGGTATCAGAGCGTGGAATAACTCTCGCCATTCAATCGTTGCAAATTCAGCGTCTGTTTCAAATGCAGCGTTTCATTAAAAATAAGGAAAGGGCAGCCCTTTCCTTGATTCTCACCTGTCGAATCTTCAAGCGAAGCGTTAACTTAGGTATGATGCGTCGTCTTTTTGCCATTGAAATTGTGTTATGTACACCCTACGCCCTTATCAAGCCGATTCAGTTAAAGCTGTTGTTCACTACTTTAGGAAGAACAGCACCCCTGCCGTGTTAGTCCTTCCCACTGGAGCAGGAAAAAGCTTAGTCATTGCAGATCTGGCGCGACTGGCAAGAGGACGTGTATTGGTTTTGGCGCACGTAAAAGAGCTAGTAGAACAAAACCACGCCAAGTACGAAGGCTATGGGCTATCGGGTTCCATATTTTCAGCTGGCTTAGGGCGAAAAGAAACGGAAGAGCAAGTGGTGTTTGCGTCAGTCCAGTCTGTGGTCCGCAATCTCGACGCATTTAAAGACCAATTTTCATTATTAGTCATTGATGAATGTCACCGCGTTCCCGAAGAGAAGAACAGCAGCTATCAAAAAGTCATCACTCACCTCAAATCACTAAACCCGAACATTAAAATTCTTGGCTTAACTGCCACACCTTATCGATTGGGCGTGGGTTGGATCTACCAATACCACACCCGAGGACAAATCCGCAGTGAAGAGCCGCGTTTCTTCCGCGACTGTATCTTCGAGCTGCCGATTCGCTATCTGCTTGATGAAGGCTTTTTAACGCCCGCTCGTATGTTAGACGCTCCCGTTCTCTCTTATGATTTTTCGCAGTTAAAACCAGCCAGTACAGGTCGCTATAAAGAATCTGAAATGGACATGGTGATCGACCAAGCTAAACGAGCGACGCCGCAAATTGTCGACCAAATCATTCAAATGGCGCAAGACAAGCAAGGCATTATGGTGTTCGCAGCGACGGTTCGGCATGCTCAAGAGATTCATTCTCTGTTACCAGCCGATCAGGTTGCCATCGTGATCGGTGATACTCCGACGCCTGAACGCGATGACATTATTCAGCGTTTTAAAGATCGTAAAATAAAATATCTAGTGAATGTCTCCGTACTGACTACTGGCTTCGACGCCCCCCATGTTGATTTAATCGCGATATTACGACCTACCGAATCGATCAGTTTGTATCAACAAATTGTAGGACGAGGCTTGCGTCTGTCAGAAGGTAAAACCGAGTGTTTAGTGCTCGATTACGCGGGTAACAGCTACGATCTGTA
Organism: bacterium sp. HQB-39; assembly: GCA_043422575.1. Classification (GTDB taxonomy): domain Bacteria; phylum Pseudomonadota; class Gammaproteobacteria; order Enterobacterales; family Vibrionaceae; genus Vibrio. The sequence goes on from JBHOHG010000004.1 coordinate 59,346, forward strand.
TCAGCCTGAAGTGGGGGATCCAAAACCCGATTCAGACAGTGAAATCATTACCATCCCCTGCCCCGCTTGTGGATTTAACAATAACTTCTGGGGAAAGCTAGACAGTAACGGCTTTTTACTCGAGCATTTCGGCCGTCGATGCCAAGGGTATTTTACCGATGAAGAGACGGGAGAACGTGAGCATTGTGGTTATCGCTTTCGAGCCAAATATTGTGGTGAGTGTGGCGCCGATAACGACATCGCAGCGCGCATTTGCCACGAATGCGATGCCACTTTGGTTGATCCTGATAAAAAATTGAAAGAAGCGCTTAACCTCAAAGATGCTTTGGTTTTTGAATGCCAAGAAATGGATCTTAACGTCCATAAGGACAACAGTGGGAAATCACAACTCAAAGTCACCTATAAAGATGATAATAGTGCTCAGGTCCATGAGTTTTGGGCGTTAACAACAAAAGCGCAGAAGAAACGTTTCCTTGAACAGTTTGTCCGCCCTCACCTTGCAGACCGACACCGTCCATTTGACGCCACCAGCCCAACAAAAGTCGTGAACAATCAACACCGCTTTAGAATGCCGCAATTTATCATTGCCAGAAAATCTGGGCGCTTTTGGAAACTTCGCGATAAAATTTTTGACGATGAACTCAGTTAATATTATCGCCGTGCTAATTCACTTTAAATTCATAGAGGGCTCATTAGTATCAAAGGTTGAGTCGTTCTATTTGGATTCAATACGAGGTGGCTATGCTCAAAGAGAGTACGTTTAACGTAGGAAATATCTTTTCCGTGAGAATGTTCCAGATGGTTTTTTTCAACGTGACAAGACGAAGCCGTACCATTTTCAAAAGGGTCGTGCTTGGGAAAGCAGAAACTCTGTACAAACAGAGAAAGCGCTCCGCCCGTAACTTGTTTTTGTATGGCCTTGGTATTGTCAGCTTTGTGTTCCATGCTTTGGCATTAGCTCAAGAACCCTCAGCAGCCAAAGAACAGGCAGTGGTTTCTAAGACTATGATGACACCTACACAACGCCACGATATTGCCGTCGCTCCAAGCCAGCTTGGTGCAATTCAAGATATAGAACTGCCCAATACCCAATTTGAATTGGATGAAGACCAAGAAACCGTTTTGAAAGCGGTAAAACTCGGCAAGATACAGCCCTTTTCCGAACTGTATCAGACTTTAGATCAACAACTGAATGGTCGTGTGATTAAAGTCGAACTTGATGAAGAAGATGAAGAGTGGGTCTATGAGCTCAAACTGATCCACAACAATAACGTCATCAAAGTCGAATATGACGCTTCTACGTTAGAAATGCTCGAAATTAAAGGGCGTAATCTTAATAAAGTCCTAAAACCAACGGTGAACCCATGAAAATTTTAGTTGTTGAAGATGATGCGATTCTAGGTCAACAAATCATTACTGCCTTAGAGCAAGCAGAATGGGTCCCTGAATTATCCAGTGATGGCATTGATGCCCTTTACCGAGCCACTTCAGAATCGTGGGATGCGATCGTTTTAGATTTAGGTTTACCCAAATTAGATGGTTTAACGGTATTGAATGGGATTCGTGAAGAACAAATTAACACCCCTGTCGTGATTTTAAGCGCCAGAGATACCTTAAGCCAGCGTGTCGAGGGCTTGAATGCCGGTGCAGATGATTACTTAACCAAACCTTTCGAAATGGTTGAGTTGATTGCACGGATCCGAGCGCAACTTCGCCGTGCGGCCGGCAATGCCGCCCCTGTGCTGCAAATGGGTGACCTCAGCCTAGACACTCGTACGTCCAAAGTATTGTGGCAAGGGCAAGTCGTTAGCCTTACGGCGTTAGAATACAAAGTCGTTGCTTACTTTATGCATAACTCGGATAAAGTCATTTCACGAACTGAATTAGTAGAGCACATTTATAAGCAAGACTTCGACCGTGATTCCAACACCATTGAAGTGTTCATCGGTCGAATTCGAAAGAAAATAGATGCCAAGATCATTAAAACAGTTCGTGGTTTAGGTTATCAGCTGAATGTTTCGTAAAATCACTTGGGTTAGGCAACTCAGCTTAAGAGCACGCTTACTCCTCGCGGCAGGGTTGTGGCTGTCAGGCATGATCCTCGCCGCTGGGCTGATCATTCCAAATTTACTGCATCAATATTTAGAGGATGAACTCAAACAGCAACTTACTGTTTCGATGGATGAGATTAGTGCCAACCTTGATGTCAATAAAGAGCAGCGTTTAACTTTAACGAGCCGATTGTCTGATGCTCGCTTTTCAAGACCGTATAGCGGCTTATATTGGAAGGTATCGACAACCGATCATGTGCTACGATCTCGCTCTCTTTGGGATAAAGACATCACCATGACTCACCCCAACCGCCAGCTACTCGGCGCTCAAGGTGAGCCTTTGGTGTACATCGAGCGTGATCTATTTCTTCCCGATTTTGACGCCCCTCTTTATATCGTAATTGGGATCGACGAACGGCCGCTTCGAGAAACATTACGTGGCATCACCTACCAACTGTGGATCATTCTGGCGATGTTGTTCACGGGCGTAATGGTGATCATTGCAGTACAGGTTCAGTGGTCATTGCGCCCTCTGAATAAACTGCAACGCGAGCTGAATGATTTAAAAGCAGGGGATAAAAACACACTCAGTGAGACCTATCCACGTGAGGTATCACCACTCATCACCGATCTCAATGCGCTGCTTTTTCACTATCAAGAGCTGCTACAAAGGGCTCGTCATCATGCTGGCAATTTATCCCATGCACTCAAAACACCACTCGCTGCGTTAAGAAACGACGTTAATGAGTTGCCTGAAGACACTCAGCATCGCCTCAAGCCTGCCGTTGATCAAATGCAGAATCAAATCGATTACCATCTAGGTCGTTCCCGAATGGCTGGTTCCGTCAATATTCTTTCTGTGGGAAGTAATGTCAGCGAACGTATCGACGCCATGTCGACGGCTTTTGATAAAGTCTACGCCCACCACGAAATCTTATTGATCAACGAGCTTGATCTTGACGTTGAAGTCGCGGTGGAACAAAAAGACCTCGATGAAATCCTAGGTAATGTGATTGAAAATGGTTACAAATGGGCAAATTCGCTCATCAGAATTTATAGCGAAGCGCCCACTTCTTCAGAGAGAAGTGCCAAGAAAAGTGTGGGTTATCGCGGTCATAAGGCGAAGACGTCGAGCTATATCGATATTATCATTGAAGATGATGGTCGTGGGGTTCCGTCAGAACAAGTGGCAATGCTCACCCAGCGCGGCGTTCGCTTAGACGAAAGCATTTCGGGGTCAGGGCTTGGGCTTAACATTGTGAAAGAGATGATGCATTCGTATCGCGGCGAAGTCAGCTTTGATGTGAGCCCACTTGGCGGACTCAGTGTGAAGCTGCGCTTTAAACTCGCTCAGTAAAGACTCTATCGCCACGAATCGATTCGCAATATCCAAGCTTTTAAGCAAGTTAACAATAGATCGAAGAAACTTTACTCACTTAACGCGCACAATCTCGATTTTCTATTGCTGCTTGGCAGTTACAATGATAGTATCCGCGCTCGCTTTGAGATGAAAATCTTAAGGTTTTACGCAGAAACAAGGTCGCATTGTTATCTGTGAGATTAATTTTTACTAATTGAGAGTAAAACTATGAAATTCGAAACAGTAGTACGTACTGAACTAGGTAAAGGTGCGAGCCGCCGCCTACGTCACGCTGGTCAATTCCCAGCAGTTGTTTACGGTGGTGAGGCTGCGCCTGTATCTATCGCTCTTAACCATGACGACGTTGTTAACCAAATGGACAAGCCAGAGTTCTACGAAGGCATCGTTCTAGTTATCGACGGCGCTGAAGTTAAAGTTAAGCCACAAGATGTTCAACGTCACGCTTTCAAGCCAAAAGTTGAGCACATGGACTTCATCCGCATCTAATTCCCCACCAAGGAATTAATCGGATTTAAATCCAGCCCTTTTGCATATATAAGAATCTCGGACTTACCAACCGCAGACTCTAAAAAATTCGAAAGCCCAGAGACTTACCACCTCTGGGCTTTCACCTTTTCATCCTCTCCCACATGCATCCCTCTCTGACATAAAAAATTAATCTCCATGTCATGTTGACGTCTCTTTGTGACACTTCTATTTTTAATTTGCCGACCGCAAGACAGGCACTCGCTCTACAAAAACTTGAGGCAATCTAGTCAATTTTAGGTTTGGTTTGTTCGGAAAATAGAACTGAGCCTCTAAGCTCCGTTTAAGAGCGACAAAAGTGGTCATTTGTACGGTTTCACAACCTGAATCCGAGGCACGTCTTGCTAAGTGAAATGCAATACGATGGAGATACACGATGAAAAGAGCAAGTGCTTCTTATCGCCTACAGCTGATAAAAGAAGTTGTCACTCGACGCGAGAGAGAAGCGGCACAAAACGATCCTATGGCGAGCCATATCCAGCAAATGCTACAAGAAAAGCCTGATTGTGAAAGGGACGCAGAATTGAATCATCGATTTCAAGGAAGCCACTTTGACGAACACGCCGGCGGTTGGGTTAGTGATGAGTGGGGGTTGAAGTAATCGTTACCAGACAGAGAAGCCCGCGTCAAAATAGTGTTTGTTGCGGGTTTTGTGGTTTTGTCTCATCTACACTGCCCTGTCTATTTTTTTGCAATTTTCTGCGATAACGCTGACGACAGAGCTTGATCACATGCTTTTGTTGCTCGGATGTCATCTGAAGCCAGTTGAACCTTTCTTCCCTTTTACGCATGCACCCTTTGCAATAGCCTTTTTCGTCCACACTGCAAACACCAATGCAGGGACTTGGAATGGCAAAAAACTCCAGTTGCTCCATGGTAGCTCTCCATTTTTACCCGCAAGCATGCATGCTGGGCATCACACTCTTGCATCAGCATCACTCTTCATTGGATAAATTTTGGCGTTTATCCAGTGGCTCACGATTCTTTACACCATACTGACAGTATAGCCTTAACAAACTCTATACTTACTACCAAGTAACCTCGATATGCCGATCTAAGCTGTTCACTAATCCTGTACGCGTTTTTAGCTATTCCTCAACCGCGACTCACAGTTAGCGACATCGGACTGGATCACCTGAAGTATTCACCGCGAAATAGGGTTTTCAAACATGAGACCATTTATCTCATGATGAATTGCTGCATCTTAAGGCACTTGGCTACATAACAACTTTGATGATGGAGTAATAACAATGACGAAACGCTTAACGTTTTGCGCTATGGCAGCCAGTGCTGCCTTTCTAATGACCGCTTGCACCCAATCGACACAAGCCCCAATTTCCAAAGTCGATTTACAGCACCATAATTGGATTCTAACTCATATCGATGGTGAAAAAGTGAAGGTAAAGCCACTACCAAACCTTGAGATTGGTGAGGACTTTACCGCTAATGGCAATGCCGGTTGTAACTTGTTTTTTGGTAAAGCAGATTTAAAGGACAGCCAATTTCGCATTGAGCATATGGGCATGACACAAAAATATTGTCATGGTCCAGGTATGACGATAGAAGACCAAATGAGTGAGACTTTACAGAATTGGTCGCCAGTTTCTATCGAAGAGAACACCATGACCATCAAAGGTCAACAACACACATTAACGTTTACCCTAAGAGATTGGGTGAACTAAGAACCCCTAACTGACCTCACCCGAACTTACTTCGACAGTAAGGCACATTGAGAGGTTGTATTTTTTTGTACCTTTTTCGGCGATTCGTTCACACCTGCGAGTCGCCGTTTTTTTATTCTAACCCCTAAGTGACTGTAAATTGCCCTATTCAGAGCCTAGCATGCCGAGGTTACTCGAGCGTATTTAGCTCAACATAAAATATGCCACTCAATTAAAATCAGCAAACACCTCACAAACCCATGATTCATTGAAATTTTTATCCCAGCAATTCGGTCTAGCTTTGTCTAGAGAATCTTATACCCAAGTAACCTCAAGATGTTAGGTTCAGCGAGAACTGCTTGGGTTGTTTGTAAGGTGATTTGATAGCAAGGCATTGCTTTGAAGATCTAGTGGCTCTAAATCAAGAAGCGATAACACAGCTAGCGAGCCAAGCAGACTCGCCCTTCGGGAGCCTGTCACTGGCTTCACTTCTGCGTTAGAGACATTGAAAATAGAATGACTATTTCCTTCATCTCTGCCTTGAATTGAAACCAGTGACAAGGCTCTGAATACTGCATCTTGAAGTCACTTGGGTATATACATTACCTTCGGTATAAGAATCCGTCTTACTGCGCTTAAGTGTGTTCCTTAAGGACATCTTTGACTAAGCTAAAAGAATTGAATTTAAAACTAATTTATTGAAAGTATTGTCAATTAACTTAGATAATAGGGCTCTCGATAACGAAATTGATTGCTTTTTTACAACAATATTCAACACCCAGTGACGTTAAAGATCTGCAAGCTAAACCTTACCGTCACTTAGGTGTATTCGACTGACCTACTTCGGGAAGTGAATTGGGTAAAACTAACAAGAAAATGGATGAACGATTATGAATAAAACCTTATCAACGATAGGAATCGTCGCTAGCACGCTTTCTATATCTGCTTATGCTGCCGACCATACTGCTGAATGGTCTAACATTGAAAAACAAGCTCAAGGGCAAACCGTTTACTTTCATGCTTGGGGTGGTAGCCAAGAAATCAACCGCTACATTCAATGGGCTGGCAAAGAAATCAAACAGCAATATGGCGTAACATTGAAGCATGTCAAAGTCACTGATATTGCAGAAACCACGACTCGCCTTATCTCTGAAAAAGCAGCAGGAAAAAATGCTGGAGGCAGTGTGGATATGGTTTGGATTAATGGCGAAAACTTCAAATCGATGAAGGACAACCAACTTCTGTTCGGTCCATTTACCGATACCTTACCTAGCTGGACTTATGTGGATAAATCACTTCCTATCGATAAAGACTTTACTGAGCCAACATTAGGGCTAGAAGCCCCATGGGGGCTGGCACAACTGGTTTATATCCACGACAAAGAAAAACTCAACAACCCACCAGTGTCTTATAATGAGATGTTGAGCTATGCCAAAGCCTTCCCTAACCGCGTGACTTACCCTCGCCCACCAGGCTTTCATGGTACTAGTTTCTTGAAGTCCCTACTGATTGAGTTGACGGATAACCATAAAGCACTGTCTCAACCTGTTGTTGAAGACGATTTTGCTGACGTTACCGCCCCCCTTTGGGATTATCTGAATGAATTTCACAAACATGCTTGGCGTGCAGGTAAACAATTCCCCGCGAACTCATCTGAAATGATTCAATTACTCGACGACGGCCAATTAGACTTAGCCATCAGTTTCAACCCTAATGCAGCCTTTTCTGCTCAAGCAAGCGGAAAGCTGGCCGAAACGACCCAAGCCTATGCGATGAACTATGGGGCACTTTCTAACATTCACTTTTTAGCAATCCCTTGGAATGCTAATGCTCAACAAGGTGCTCAAGTGGTGATCAACTTCTTGTTAAGCCCAGAGGCGCAATCTCGTAAAGGCGACTTGTCGGTCTGGGGAGATCCTTCTGTTCTCAGCACGAAACACTTGCGCGGCACTGCTAAAAATACCCAGCAGTTTAAAGCCGTTCCAGAACCACATCCAAGCTGGCAAGCCGCAATTGAAAAAGAATGGCTGAAGCGCTACGGCAGCTAAATCTGATTCTGTTATATGTTACGAATCCTGTATGTTGCTGTGATCGCAATTTGCATTCTACCAACGGTGCCTGGCATCGTTGGTGTGTTTGCATCCGCACTTAGCTATATCCCTCCAGTCGGACTCCATCAAGTGTCTACGTTAGGCTTTCAACAGGTGTTTGAATGGCAAGGTGTAGAACGGTCTATTGCACTTACCTTGTTCTCGACCCTAATCAGCAGTTATCTCGCCTGTGTATTGGCTTTTTTGATTTTACAGTCAAGCTGGCAAAGTCGCTGGTGGAATAAAATCGAGTCCTTACTCTCCCCGCTTCTCGCTATGCCACATGTGGCCTTTGCCATCGGTTTTGCGTTTCTCTTCTCTCCTACGGGATTAGGTATGCGTTTACTGGACGCTGCTGGAGTTGAAAACCAAAGTGGTAATCAAGAACTGCCATTATTGGTAAAAGATCCGTACGCACTGGGTTTGATCGTGATGCTGATTCTGAAAGAGATTCCTTTTTTACTGCTAATGAGTATCCCTATTCTGCGTCAACTGAATGTAGAAAAGATCCTCAAAGTCAGTGCATCCATGGGGTACAGTCCAAACCAAACTTGGTGGAAAGCCATTTTACCGCAATGGTTTAAAAAAATGAGATTCCCTATGCTGGCCGTGCTGGCATACAGTGTCTCTGTCGTAGACGTCGCTTTGATTCTAGGCCCCACCAATCCACCGACCTTTGCGGTATTAGTTTGGCAATGGTTCGGCGATCCTGATTTAAACTTGCTGCCTAGAGCTGCTGCGGGGGCTGTGGTTCTTTTTGGACTAGCGTCAATTCTTATTGGTTTTGCCCGCTTGGTGGAATGGGTTATTTGCGATCGCTGTAACCGCTGGCAATATCAAGGCCGCTTTTCTATTCCTTTCGCAGGAAAGAGCTTTTTTACTGCCATTGTTACTTTAACTGTCATTATGATCCCCTTAATGGTCATTTGGAGTTTTGCTCAACGTTGGCGCTTTCCGGATCTGTTGCCTACAAAATACAGTGCTCGGTTTTGGGAGTTCGAATGGCAAGGCGTTATGACTCATTTAAACCAAACATTAATGCTCGCTGTCGTCAGCGCTGCCATTGCCTTGACCTTAGCCTTAGTCGCTCATGAGTACCGTGTTAAGCATCGATGGTCAGTTCCCGGTTACATTATTGCGATCCCGATGTTGATCCCGCAACTCTCGATCTTGTTTGGCTTACAAACCATGACTTTGTTTATCAATGCTGATGCATATTGGTTCTGGGTGTGTTGGGCACATGTCTTTTTTGCTTTTCCTTACGTCTATCTCTCTCTTGATGGGCCTTGGCGCAGTTTCGATATGGGATTAATGAAGGTTGCAGCCAGCTTAGGTAAAAGCCCCTTACGCGCATGGATTAAAGTGAAGATGCCGTTACTGCTTCCTGCGATTATCCTTGCTTGGGCCGTCGGGATCAGCGTCAGCTTGGCGCAGTACTTACCCACTTTGATGCTCGGGGCTGGACGGGTATCGACCATCACCACTGAAGCTGTCGCTCTGTCCAGTGGCTTCGACCGCCGAGTGACCGCCATTTACGCGCTCGTGCAAGCCGTACTACCACTTATCTTCTTTAGCTTGGCAATCGCGGTAGGTCAGCTACAGGCGAAATATCGCCGTATATCTTTAAAAGGGTTACTACAGAATGAGCCTTTCACTCGAAAATCTCGTCATTCGTCATCGTCATAGAGAGGAATATCTCTTCGATAAGCTCTGCTTAGACGTTAAACCGCAGCAAGTCGTGACCCTTATGGGCCCTAGTGGCTGCGGTAAATCAACATTGTTGGATGCCATTGCTGGTCACTTATCTAACGATTTTTATCTGCACGGAGATATCAAACTCAATGGTAAGTCTCTAACCGAAGTCGCCCCTTATCAGCGTCAGGTCGGAATTCTTTTTCAAGATGACTTACTGTTTCCTCACTTGTCTGTATGGGAGAATCTCGCCTTTGCTTTACCTGACTCTGTCAAAGCGCCTCAACGTAAGTCTAAAGCAATGGCGGCTTTAACAACGATCAGTCTCAATCGAATAGCCAACTCCTACCCCAATCAAATATCAGGTGGACAGAGGGCACGTGTCGCGTTAGCTCGTATGCTACTGGCTGAGCCCAAACTTGCTCTTCTTGATGAACCCTTCAGTAAGTTAGACAAAGAGTTGAGATCTCAATTTCGTGATTGGGTTTTTAAACAATTAAAAAGCGCCAATATCCCCACCTTAATGGTCACCCATGATATTGAGGATGTCCCTGAGGGAAGTGATGTCATACGCTGGCCTTGGAAGGAATAGACCATGTTAGATAGCCTAAGTATCAAAATCATTAAAACGCCCCTTGCTAAATTAGCTCAAGGCTTACACTTATCTGGGGTAACAGCAAACCAAGCCACGCTTTTTGGGTTTGTCATGGGGTGCTTTGCTCTCCCGGCTTTACTTGCTCATCAATATGAATGGGCTTTATTCTTTATTGTGTTCAATCGCGTTATGGATGGGATAGATGGCGCATTAGCTCGAATTCAAGGGATCACCGATGCTGGGGGCTTCCTCGATATCAGCTTGGATTTTCTGTTTTACTCACTCATACCTTTTGGTTTTGTATTGGCGAATCCTGAGCAAAATGCGGTTGCCGGAGCTTTCCTGATCTTTTCGTTTATTGGCACGGGCTCAAGCTTTCTTGCCTTTGCGGTCATGGCAAGCAAACGGGGCATTGAAAACCCGGTGTATAAGAATAAGTCATTGTATTACATGAGTGGACTAACAGAAGGAACAGAAACCATCGCGTGCTTTATTGCTTTCTGTATTTGGCCTCAACATTTTGCCACCATCGCTTATGTCTTTGGCGCAGCCTGTTGGTTTACCACTTTCACCCGAATCTATTCGGGCTTTCATACTTTGAAAGTGACTGTTCCCAAGTAACCTAATCTTCCTCACTAGATACTCTCTATCCTGATCCATCTTGAAGAGGCCACTGAAGTGGCTTCTTTATATGACTTGGGTATACTCTAAACTTTCTGCATGCACCCGATTTGGACTCATTCATGACTTCAGCAAAAATTAAGTTCATTGCCACCGATATGGACGGCACTTTCCTCAATAGCCAAGGGCAATTAGATCCCGAGTTTTTCGATCTATTTCCACTGCTGGAACAAAAAGAGATTGTCTTCGCAGCCGCAACTGGACGTCAGTACTACAGCTTGCTAGAAACTTTTGCTCCTATCAAAGATAGAATGATGTTCATCGCTGAAAACGGCACCCTTGTGATGCATCAAGGCAAGGAACTCTATAGCTCGACCATCGACACACCGTCAGCACGTCACATCGTCGAACAAGCACGCCTCATCGAGGGCGCTTTTGTTGTTCTCTGTGGCAAGCGTTCTGCTTATATTGAAACGAGTCAACAAGATGCCCTCGATGAAGTGTCCAAGTACTACCATCGCTGCCAGCAGGTTGATGATCTCCTTACGGTAGAAGACGAGTTCATTAAAATAGCGATTTGTCACTTTGGCGGCACCGAAGCCTTAGTTTACCCATCCATCAATGAACAATTTGGGCTGTCACATAAAGTGGTTGTCAGTGCAAAAATTTGGCTGGATGTGATGAACGCGAATGCATCAAAAGGGGATGCGATTAAGCACTTACAACATACTCTAGGCTTTAGCTTTGAAGAAACCATGAGCTTTGGTGACTACTTCAATGATGTTGAGATGCTCCAGCAAAGCTACCACGCGTACGCAATGGAAAATGCCCATGAAGGAGTGAAAAAGTATGCTCGCTTCAACGCGCCAAGTAACGATGACTCAGGTGTCCTTCAGGTCCTCAAGGAAACTGTACTTTAACCGCCCGTTAGCTTAGGTTAAGTCTGACTCGCTTCAATAAAAAAGGTCTGGTATTCAACCAGACCTTTTTCAAAGTATCAAACGAATAGCATCGAAATATCAATCAACTAAATACGTATCAGCTGAAGATTAATGCTTTAAGACTCGCCTCAGGATCAATATCCTCAAACTCAGGTGGGTTGTCTAAGCGATATTGAAACGTCAACGAAGGCGCTTCTTCTCTCATACTCTCAATCAAAAAGTCACTATTCACCATCGGCGAGTTGACACACGCAAGCACTTTGCCTTCTGGCGTCAATAGGTCCGGCAAACGACGAAGGATCTTTTTGTAATCTTTCGTCAGAGCAAAACTGCCCTTTTGAAATGACGGCGGATCAATGACGATCAAATCATATTTGCCTGCTTTTCGGATTTTACCCCAACATTTAAAGATGTCTTGGCCAAGTTGCCACACACGGCTGGTATCATGATCATTTAACTTATGGTTGGTTTTGCCTTTGGCTAACGAACTCTTAGCCATGTCGACATTAACCACTTTTTTGGCACCACCCGCCATCGCCGCCACAGAAAAACCGCATGTGTAAGCAAACAAGTTCAAGACACGTTTATCTTGAGAGTGCTCACGAACCCAATCACGTCCGAAACGCATATCAAGGAACAGACCAAAATTCTGATTACGTCCAATATCAAGCTGATATCGAAGTCCACTTTCGACCACAACGGGTGAAGACTCTACTTCGCCCCATAACAATTGAGACGGAGCACCCTCTTCGTAACGATGCTGGATCAAGATGCTTCGACCTTGCTTCAATTGCCAAAGTTGCGAACCAGCCAAACGGATTAACTCTTCACTGAGTGCGGCCAAAAAATCAGGTTCCACCGGCTTGAATATGTTGACGATCAACTGACCTTGTACCCAATCACACGTTAACTGTTCAAGACCGGGCCACTTCTGGCCACGACCATGAAACAGTCTGCGCAACTCATTTGGAACATGCGTTAACTGTTGTGTAATGTGGTCAAAAAATAGTGGTAATTGGGAAGTTTGCATTGCTTTCTCTATTTCTTTCTCAAATTGGGCCATGACAGGTCCCAAGGTTGCGCCCACTGGTCAATACCATGAGGTGTTTCGCCTAAGCGCCATTTTTCACCTAATGCATCGAACTCTCTTGGGTCACATATGAATCGGAATTCTTCATCGTTGTAGCTGAACTGAATCGCGTAAGCATGTAGGTAACCTCGGTCTGAGGCCGATGACGAATTATAAATGGGGTCGCCAATGATTCCCGAACCGATGGATTTAAGTGCTACTCGAATTTGGTGGGTTTTCCCTGTATGGGGTTTACACAGGAAAAGACGCTCACCTGGCTGAGCACCTAACGAGAAAAATTGGGTAATGGCAGGGTTGTCCTGACTCGCAACTAACTTCCATGAGGAGCGACGCGAGCGCTCCATATCACCAATAATCAAGCCTTGTTTCTTTTTAGGCTTCTTACTGCCTAACGCCAGATAGAACTTCCCCACCGAACGATTTGCGAACAGTTGAGATAGCTGGCTTGCAGCACTTTGGTGTCTTGCCAATAGCAAAATGCCCGACGTCATTTTATCAAGACGATGAACTAGATACAGTTTTTCATCACCTGACACTTCAGCCACAGATTGCAGCAACATGGTGTCACCATCATCTTTATGGACTGATACATTCGGATGCTTGTTAATCACCAAGAAATCGGCGTGAGTATGTAAAATATCAAACATTTGGAGTCACAGCAGTGCAGAACCATGAGTTCTACACCAAATAAAAAGGCTTTCGGCGAAGTATACTTAATCTTCGTCCGAAAGCCAGTGATGGAGGGAGGTTGAATGAAATGTATAGCTAAAGCCTAAGGTCTAATTCGGCTATATATTCGCTTAGAGTTTAAACTTACCAATCAATTGCTCAAGTTCACGTACTCGGCTATTCAAACCAGAAACACTCTCTGAACTGTTATTCGCTAACTGAAGAGACTGTTCAGAAATGTCACTGATTGTAGTTATGTCTGCGGCAATTTCTTTTGTCACTGCCGTTTGCTCTTCAGCCGCAGTCGCAATGGAGTTAACCATAGCTTGAACGTTTGCTGCACCTTCTACAATTTTTTCTAGCGCCGTCACGGCACCTGCGCTTTGCTCAACACCAAGTTCAACCAATTTGCAGTTATCTTGAGTATAGGTCACCGCATCTTGCGTGCCCGATTGGATAGATTGAATGATACCGCCTACTTCTTGCGTCGCCTTAGTGGTACGCTCAGCCAATGCACGAACTTCGTCTGCAACGACAGCAAAGCCTCGTCCCGCCTCACCAGCGCGAGCCGCTTCGATCGCAGCATTCAACGCCAGTAGATTCGTCTGTTCAGCGATCTCTTCGATCACTTTAATCACACTGCCAATTTGTTCACCGTGAGAGCCAAGCTGGTTCATCTGCCCCGACATGTCGGTCATTTGTTGTGATACTTGCTTAATGCTACCAACCATTTCCACTATGACGCCACGTCCACTTTCGGCATTCGCTTCAGAGTTACGTGCTTGTTCATAGGTTGCATTACCTTGTTGAGCGACTTCGGCGATGGTCAAACTCAATTCTTCTGCCGCGGTGGCTATCAAGTTAGCTTTATCTGCCTGAGAAGAAGCACCTGAAACAATATCACCACTGATGGTTTCTAGCGTCCCAGTGACTGATTGAACTTGGTTCGTTACCGAAGAGATAGACCCAATCAAGTTGACCAAAGATTGTTGCATCTGATTAACAGATTGACCAAGGTTAGACAGCTCATCACCTGACTTATCAACAATTGGCTCCGATGTTAGATCGCCATTCGCGACTTGTTGAGCGACATGCTCCACTTTCGAAAGGCGAACGGTAATTGAGTTGGAAAGGAAATAAGCAATCGCACAGGTCAATGCCGCAGCAATCAGAGTCAACATTAAGATGGTATTCTCAATGGTATCAAATGAGTTCGTTAGCTGACTTAACGCTTCATCAGCGCCTTTACGCTCTTCTTCTGATTGATTGTCTAGTAGGTCTTCGATTTGCAATAAGTATTGCTCAAATAAACCGCGAAGAGCATGGATCGTTTCTACTTGTGAATCTTGGTCAACTTTTGGTAGAACCTCACGTTCAAAGCGACTGGTAAAGTCACTCATCAATTTTTCAATATGATCCAAACGGCGTGAATCTTCACTGCCCGGTGATTCTAATTGACGAACCGCTTGTAACGTTTCAGCAAATTCCTGTTTGTTGCGACGATAACCTTCCGCTGCACCCGGAACATTGGTAATCGCTCCTTGGGCGTCTCGGTATACATCCCCAGCTTCATCAATCAAGATCAGGTAATAAACCACTTCAGGAACATCATCCGTTTGAATTTCGACTGCGACTTTATGTGAGCTACTCACTTCGCTCCAAATCATCATTACCATTGCAAGCATTAATGCCAATATTGCACCGAAGCCCACATATAACTTTTTACTTACCGACAATTTCATTTGTGCCCTTCCAGAAAAATAAACCTGATTACAACATGGTCGTTTGTATGTTTTTATATCGACCAATCAAGTGATAGTTTTAGCGATTATTTAAAAAATAAACAAAAAACCTCCCAGAAGGAGGTTTTTTTGGGATTTTATAAAATTGAAAAGGCGAAGACTAATAGTATTGCCGCAGGACATACTACGGCCACGTAAATCGGCCAAATCTTCCAGAACCACCCAGTCGCTATCTCAGGGTTGCCCTCTTTCAATTCATTCAACAACTTGTTTCGATTCCAAATCCATCCAACGATAAATGCCCATACCACGCCCAATAATGGCTGCATATAAACCGTTGAAACGTCTGCAATAAGACCAAACAACGCGCCAAAGTTTAGGGAGATAATCACACTCAGGATCATGATCGCACCACCAATTAACCATGTGGCTTGAGTACGCCCCATCTTCAGCTCATCTTGCGCACAAGATACTGGTACTTCTAGTAAAGATATTGACGACGTCAGTGCCGCAATCACCATCAGAACAAAGAAACCCGTTCCAACGAATATTCCTATTGACCCCATGGTATCAAACATAGACGGTAATACCGCAAATACAAGGTCGCCTGAGCTCATTAACTGGCCTGCATCATTGAAGATTTGGACACCATTATTCTTTGCCACAAACATGGCAGGCAAAATCAGTAAGCCTGCACCAAATGCGACACCAGTATCAATCGCTGCAACTTGACCTGCTGTTTTAGGAATGTTCACGTCTTTTTTAAGGTAAGAGCCGTAGACCATCATCGATCCAACACCCAGTGAAAGTGAGAAAAAGGCTTGTCCCATTGCGTCAACCACTAAGCTTGTGTTGATTTGGCTAACATCTGGCACAAGGTACATTTTCAAACCGTCTATCGCGCCATCTTGAGTGAAGATATAAACAATCATGACACCGAATAGCGCGAATAGCATTGGCATAAGGCGGGTTGACCATTTTTCAATACCATCAGCGACGCCTTTTTGAACGACCCAAATCGTTAACACCGAAAAAAGGATCGCTAAAATTACATTTCGGCTATTTCCAAATTCGATTAGCCAATTGGCCGCATCTTGAAATCCAACCATCTCCAATCCGGGAGCAGCTGCATGACCCATGAGCCAGCCGGCAAGAATTGAGTAGAAACTCAAGATCATAGATGCTGCGATCATTGCAATGACACCAAACAGCCCAGCTAAACGACGCTTAGCTGGCCAAATCGACTTCAACGATGCAATCGGGTTTGCTTGACCATGACGTCCAATAGTCAGTTCAGCCACCAGCATCGGGAATGCGAGTAGAAACACCATTACCAAATAAATTACAAGAAATGCAGCACCACCGTTACTTGCTGCTTTGGTTGGGAAACCCCAAACGTTCCCAAGACCAACGGCGGAGCCAGCGGCCGCCATAATGAAACCAAGTCTCGTTGAGAAGTGGCCTCTTGATGAGTTTGCCATAATCAAAATTCCAAAGTTGTGTTTGCATCATGCTGGCTTAAAAAGGGTGTAAAAATTGTTGTACGCTTTTATCAAACGCATTAGCCAGCAAACATGTGGCAAGTAAAGCAGTTTGAATTTAAAATTGGAACCCCAACCAGTCTATTTTACCCTCATGGATACAATAACAGCCGTTAAGTGCTGATTTTTTGTGCAACAAGCAGTGCTTTATTCCGTTTTTAAAGTACGACTCTCCCTAATTTGCGCGTATTTTGCTTGAACGACGCTTCCAAAAAGACACTCTGGTTTCACGCTCACTGATAATGCTAGTGGATTTATAGAAATCAGTTTACTATTCGGTAAGCAATACTCTTTATTCTGGAGAAAAATGGACGCTCTCTATCATTACCTAACTATAGCTGGATTAGGCTTTTATTGGTTTTTAGTCGCTGTGGTGACGGTTCGCGTCGTGCTCAAGCGTCGAGCGGTCAGTGTTTCGCTCGCTTGGCTAATGATCATCTACATCATTCCGATTGTTGGTGTCATTTGTTACTTCCTGTTTGGAGAGTTGAATTTAGGGCGCAAGCGTGCTGCCAGAGCAAATGATATGTTTGCTCCATTTGGTGAGTGGTTTCACCAGCTCAATGACTGTAATGCTCATGCCCCAGAATCCATGGGGCGACACATATCTCGTATCGACGAATTGAGTAACAACCGCTTAGGTTTGCCAGCACTCAGTGGCAATGAATTGACTCTCAAATCCGAACCGCAAGAAATTCTCCACGCCATCATTGCAGATATTGAACAAGCGCAAACTAGCATCAGAATGGTGTTTTACATTTGGCATCCAGGTGGCCTCGCCGATTCAGTCGCCTCTGCACTGATCCGAGCGGCAAAACGTGGTGTGACTGTCAAAGTACTGCTTGATTCTGCTGGAAGCCCGCGATTTTTCCGTAGTCCTTGGTTTAAAATGATGGAAAGCGCTGGCGTGGAGGTTGTTCAGGCCCTTGCTGTCAGCCCTTGGCGGATCTTTTTGCGTCGACTGGATCTTCGACAACATCGTAAGATCATCGTCATTGACAATCAGGTGGGTTATACCGGTTCCATGAATATGGTTGATCCTGCTTATTTTAAGCAAAATAATGGCGTGGGTCAGTGGATCGATATTATGGTTCGAGTAACGGGCCCCACTGTCAATGTTCTCGCAGCTATGCATTGCTGGGATTGGGAGGTGGAAACGGGCACGAGAGAGCTCCCCCCTTTGCCACACTGTCCAGCTGTCGATGACGAGCATCATCACCCGATCCAAGTCGTGCCCTCTGGACCCGGAATGCCCGAGTTTCTGATTTCTCAGGTACTCACTTTAGCCATTAATCAAGCCAATCATTCGGTACGGATTACCACGCCCTATTTTGTCCCAAGCATGGATCTACTTGAAACCTTAAAAATGACGGCGCAGCGCGGCGTGATTGTTGAGTTAATCATCCCACATAAAAATGATTCGTTAATGGTGCAATGGGCTTCTCGTGCCTTTTATGATGAATTACTGGCCGCTGGTGTCCGCATTTATGAGTTCTATGGTGGCTTACTGCACACGAAATCAGTGGTCATCGACAAGGAATTTTGCCTTGTCGGAACCGTCAACATGGACATGAGAAGTTTATGGTTAAACTTTGAACTGACACTCGCTATTGACGATAAGCACTTCACCGAGGAGTTTTACCAGTTACAGCAAAGCTATCTCGAGCAAGCTTATCTTGTCGATGACGAACAGTGGTCTCAACGCACCCTGTACTCACGTTTTCTAGAACGTGTGTTTTATCTATTTAACCCACTGCTTTAACTGCATAGAAAGGTCCAGCGGAATGGGCAAATTTTCTATGAGAGTGTTCATGCCATAGATACGGAGTCGTCATCGGCTCCATCAGGCATAATTTAGTTATATGATAGTAAAAATTACTTAGCCAAATCCTACTTCAAAGCGTGACTTTCTCCTTGCATTCCCTGCCAGCTCAAGGTTTTATAGTACCTATCCCAGTGACTTCAAGATGCCGTATTCTGTGCCTCTCAATGGATATGCTATTTGCCTATCTATTTCAATTGAGCCGCCTTCGCTGAACCTAGCATCTTGAAGTTACTTAGGTTTAAATGAATCAGACTTAAGGAAGTGGAATGTCAGAAAGCAAAAAGACCAAACTCATTACAGCAGGGCGTGACAAAAAATACACCAATGGTGTTGTAAACCCGCCAGTACAACGTGCCTCGACCGTTGTCTTCAATACTGTGGCTGAGAAGCACCAAGCAACGGTAAATCGCGGCAATAAAGCCCTGTTTTATGGGCGCCGTGGTACCAATACCCATTTTGCTTTCCAAGACGCTATGGTTGATTTAGAAGGGGGCGCAGGTTGTGCACTTTACCCTTGTGGCACCGCAGCCATTTCAAATGCAATCTTGTCTTTTGTGGAGACTGGCGATCATATTTTGATGGTCGACACCTGTTACGAACCGACTCGTGATTTTTGTGAAAAAATCCTTAAAAAGATGGGCGTGGAAACGACCTACTACGCTCCGACTATTGGGGAAGGAATTCGTGAACTCATTCAACCAAATACGAAAATCCTTTTCTGTGAATCTCCTGGCTCTATCACCATGGAAGTTCAGGACATCCCGACCTTGGCTAAAATTGCCCATGAGACCGACATTATTGTCATGTTAGATAACACTTGGTCTGCAGGTCTACACTTCTCTCCTTTTGATTTTGGCGTCGATATTTCGATTCAAGCGGCAACCAAATACATTGTTGGCCATTCCGATGTGATGCTGGGCACCGCCGTTGCCCGAGAAGCCTATTGGGAACAGCTGCGTGAACAAAGCTACTTAATGGGTCAGTGCGTTTCTCCAGACGATGCTTATCTAGGCTTACGCGGTATCCGAACGCTAGATGTTCGCATGAAGCAGCATGCAGAAAACAGTTTAAAAGTCGCTAAGTGGCTACAGACGCGCCCTGAAGTTGATCATGTCCGTCACCCGGCCCTTGAGACCTGTCCGGGTCATGAGTTCTTCAAACGTGATTTTACTGGCGGCAACGGTCTATTTTCATTTGTTCTAAAAACAACGTACCCAAGGGCCACCACCGCGCTATTAGATGGTATGACTCATTTTAGTATGGGGTACTCGTGGGGCGGTTTTGAGAGCTTAATATTAGCCAATGAGCCTAAAAGCTTTAATTACCTCAGAACCGTGTCTAATCCTGAGTTCGAAGGGACGCTAATTCGCTTACATATAGGTTTGGAAGACACAGACGATCTCATCGCTGATCTTGAAGCAGGATTCGAACGTTACAATGCACTGATTTTGGAGCGCGAGACGAACGCTAGTCAATAAATTCGACTTACCGATCTCTTTTAATAAATCGAGCCTCATTATGAGGCTCGTTTTTTTTCACTTTGTAGATGGTAAACCTCTGGCACAACAAACATGTCATGCTTTCACCATTAAACACGACGGTAAGGACAATCCAGTAAGTGATCGTTCACCATGCCGACTGCTTGCATGAAGGCGTAGCAGATGGTTTCTCCAACAAATTTGAACCCCTTCTTCTTGAGGAACTTACTCATGGCTTTTGACTGATCCGTTGAGGTAGGAACCTCGCTCAATTCCGTCCAGTGGTTGATCACCGGCTCATGCTCAACAAACTGCCATAGCGCTTTGGACAAAGAGCCATACTCTTGCTGAAGCGCTATCGTAGCTTGTGCATTGCTGAACACTGACCGAATCTTACCCCTATGCTTTACCACATCGAAATTCTCAACAATACGCTCAACGTCGTCTTCATTACACGCAACCAAGCGAGCTAGGTCATAGTCAAAAAATGCCTCGCGATACCCTTCTCGCTTTTTAAGGATAGTGATCCAACTTAAGCCAGCCTGAGCACCTTCCAAGGTGATAAATTCAAACAGCACCTTGTCATCGAAGACGGGGATACCCCACTCTGTATCATGATACTCGCGTTCGAGAGGATGATGCATGGCCCAAGCACACACTTTCTCATCTGTCATAGTTGTCTCCAAGTTGCTGTTTGTTTTTGATGTATGAAACACTAAGGTAACTCTACCTTATGAAACATACGATACAACACTGGTACGACAATCAATGTCAGTACGGTGGCAAAACCTAAGCCAAACATAATCGTCACCGCCATAGGTTTGAAGAAGATATCAGGTAATAAAGGTAACATCCCTAGTATGGTGGTGATCGCCGCCATACAGACTGGACGAACTCGGCTCACCGCTGCGTCCACAACTGCATTGTAAGGCGCTTTACCCGATTTCATCTCGATCTCTATTTGGTCAAGTAACACTATACCGTTCTTCAGTAACATACCTGACAGGCTCAAAAATCCAAGTAGTGCCATAAAACCAAATGGGGTATTGAGCGCCAACAACCCCGTTGTCACACCAATAATGGCTAAAGGTACAGTAAGCCATACAATCAATGGCTCTTTCACTGAATTAAATAAAAACACCGTGACTAAGAACATGAACAGATACCCCATCGGCATGGTCGTAAAGAGCGAAGCTTGAGCATCACGAGATGACTCATATTCCCCGCCCCACTCCAATGCATAGCCGTCGGGTAATTGAATTGCCTCTATTTCGGTCATTAAACGTTTCTGCAATGTGGAAGCCGTCTCTTCCCCAAGAATATCTGGGTCTGCCATCACCGTAAGTACACGCTTACGATTCTTACGAACAATGATTGGGTCTTCCCATTTCAGTTCATACCCCTGTGTTACCTGCTGCAAAGGAATGTATTCTGACAGTGCTGGACTCCAAATCTTCATCCCCTCAATGTTTCTGATATCCACCCGCTCTGAATCAGGCAAACGAGCGACAATCGGCATGAGGGTCGTCCCATCTCGATAAACACCGACTGGTTTACCCGCAAATGACATGGCTAAAAACTCATCCACATCCGCCTTAGTGATCCCGTATCGCCTCGCCTGACTTTCATTAAATTGCGGCTCGATGACCTTGGTCCGTTCACGCCAGTCATGACGGATATTGGTTGTTCCAGCATCTTGATACATCACATCCATTATTTGAGAAGCAATATCTCTGAGTACCGTCGGATCAGAACCGATCACTCTTGCTTCAATCTTAGCGCCACCGCCAGGCCCTAACTCTATTTGCTTCAATTTATAGTTAATCTCAGGGAAGTTGTTGTGTAGATGCTGCCTAAAATGAGCCATCAATTGATGAAGGTTGTCGTAGCTATCCACTCGGGTGGTGATTTCTCCATAAGCGGCATAACTCTTCTGCGGCCCATAAGTCAGCATAAACCTTGGTAACCCTTTACCTGCGGTAGTCGTAACATGTTCCACGTTTTCTTGATTCGCTAACCAAGATGCCAAGGCCACCAGCTTTGTGTTGGTCGCTCGAATGTCGGTCCCTTCTGGTAGCCAAACATCCACTTGAAACATGGGTGTTGTTGACGATGGGAAAAAGGCTTGTTTGACCAAGGTAAATCCGTACAAGCTCGCTCCAAGTCCCAAAACCAAAACGGCGACGGTCAACCATGCCCGCTTCATACAAAACTCTAGAAACGCTTTGTAAGTCACGAATACCATTCCATTGTATGGATCAGCTTTACTCTCAGAGACAGAGTGCTCATTACCTTCCCCCCCGTCGCTAGATTGTTTAAAAAAGAGGTCCGCAAAAAATGGGGTTAAGGAAATAGCGGTAAACCAGCTCAACATTAAGGAAATCAGTAATACTGAGAAGAGAGTCCCACAGTACTCACCGGTAGCATCTTGTGACAGCCCAATGGGTGCAAATGCCGTGACAGCAATAACCGTTGCCCCAAGTAAAGGCCACTTTGTTTGGGTGACAATATCCGTTGCGGCTTGCAGCCGCGTTCGACCTTTTTGCGTTCCAATCAGTATTCCTTCCACCACCACAATGGCGTTGTCCACCAGCATTCCGAGCGCGATGACGAGCGCCCCCAACGAGATGCGTTGTAGGTCAATCTTGAAGTACTGCATGAATATAAAGGTGCCAAGGACGGTGAGCAGTAAAATCAAGCCAATCAAGAGTCCAGACCTTAAGCCCATAAAGAACAGCAACACCACAATCACAATCGCGACTGCCTGCCCGAGACTGACAACAAAACCACTGACTGATTTATCGACTTCTTTCGGTTGACTATAGACTTCAGAAACCCCCACCCCAACCGGTTGCATAAACTTCAGTTCAGCAAGGCGACGATCAAAACGTTCACCAACTTCAACAACATTGACGCCTTGAGCAAACGAGACACCGACATTGAGGGCAACCTTGCCATTAAAGTTGATCACATTTTTGGGAACTTCCACGTAACCACGACGAATTTCAGACACATCCCGTAAGTAAATCAGCCCTTGGGCGCCACTTTCTGTAATAATTAAGTCTCCAAGCTGATCAACGTTCTCAAACTCCCCCGTCGGCTGGATTCGTATGTATTCATTGCCAACTCGTATCGCGCCTGCATCCGTCACTGTATTTTGCGTCGATAGCAGGTTGAACACCGTATTTGGCGAGATCCCAAGGCTGCTTAGTCGTTTCATTGAAATCTCGATAAACACCTGCTCTTGTTGTTGGCCAGCAACGGTAACTTTACTGACACCATCAACAAGCTCTAACTCACGACGCAGGTAATCGACGTAATCGAGTAGTTCTTTGTATGAGTAACCTTCCCCTGTGACAGCAAGTAAAATCCCATACACATCGCCAAAGTCATCGATCACTTGAGGGGCATTCACGCCGGGCGGAAACTGCCCATTGAGATCATTCACCTTACGCCTCAATTCATCCCAGATTTGGGGTAAATCATCGGGTCCATAGTTGTTTTTCATACTGACGGTAATTTGTGACAAGCCACGGGTCGAAATCGAATTCACCTCGTCGACATAGGACAATTGTTGTATCGCTTTTTCCAGTGGATAAGTAACTTCTTCCTCAACTTGTTGCGGGGTGGCTCCGGGATAGGAGGTCACCACCATGGCATCTTTAATTGTGAAAGCGGGATCCTCAAGGCGCCCAAGGCCAAAAAATGCTGATATCCCCCCAATGAGGAAAATCAATGAAATCATCCAGCTGATCACTCGATTCCGGATAAAATACGCGGCTATCCCTGTGACTTGTTCATCACTTTGAGGTTGATTATTCATCACGGTCCCCTTGCTCAATAATGTCCACTGTCATACCGCTTCTCAGTCTTGTTACCCCTGCGGTGACCACGGTTTCACCAACCGCTAGCCCCTCCATAATTTGCACCGAATGCTGCGAAGCTTTGCCAATGCTGACACGTCGCTTTTCCACCTTACTATCTTGATCCACAACCCATACGTAAGTCTCGCTTCGAATGAGGGCATCCCCGTCTCCATTGAACAATGCTTCTATCGGCACACTGATTCCCTGATTCAGTTCTAAATCAGGACCACCATCACTGGAAGTCACATCCACGGCCATCCCATCTAAGATAAGTTCATCTTTGGGCATGGGCAGAGTCAGCGTCACCGTAAAGGCTCCCGTTGCCGGATCTGGCTCCGTCGTAAATTCTTGCACTCGCGCTTGATGTTCAGTGCCATTAGGCAACCTTACGGTCGTGGATATTTGGTTCAGACGCTCTTGGGACGGTTGATTCAAATACAGCATGTCAGGTAACTGTATTTTCACTTCGACACGATCCACACTGTGGATATTGACCACTTGCTGACCCACTTGAATATTTTCAAAAGTCTCAGCACTGACCCGTGTGATCACCCCATCTATTGGGGCTTTTAACTGGGTAAAAGACAAGCGCAGTTTGGCTAAATCAAGTTCAGCGAGAGCGATCTGCCTTTGGGCCGCAATTTCATCAAATTGCGATTTTGCCAGCAGCCCTTTCTCAACTAATGGTTTCGAACGTTGAAACTGACTATTCACCACTGAATAACGAGCTCTGGCATTATCAACGCTCAGGGCTAAGTCTGTTGGGTCTAAAGTCGCGATCACCTGACCTTGTGTAACTTGATCGCCATCTTTCACTTTAATACTGTTGATCTCACCCTCAACGCGAAAGCTTAAATGGGCTCTTTCCGCCGCATGAGCTACTGCAGGAAAATAAAGGCTACTGTTATTTTGGCCGCTCACGAGCTGAGTGACTTTGACCTTAGGTGCTGCTACATTCGCTACGTGAGCCGTTGGTTCACAGCCCTGCATAATACAAACGCTCGCCACTACCAATACCATCGGAAATGAGAATGCAGGTTTCATAATCCACGCTCCTTAATCCACTCACGAACTTTCATTCCTTCTTCAACACCGGCAATGCCAGAAGCAATGATTCGATCGCCATCCTTAAGTCCAGTTTTAATTTGAAACTTCTCATTCAATATGACTGCCACCGCTGACACCTTGCCCTGCTCATCCACTCGCCAAACATGATTTGCGCCATTTTTAGTAAATAACGCAGTTTGTGGTACCTGAGTCGCGGCTGACTTTGCCGCAATGACATGTACCTGCCCCGACATTCCCGGCAAAACGCCAACGTCCGTTGGGCGCTCCATGATCATGGTGACTTTATAACTGCCCGTTTTTGGGTCAGCCTCGGTATCTATTTCTTGAAAGGTCAATTCAAAGGTACGTTGTGGAAATGCATCAAAAGTCATTGTGGCGCTAGGGTTCGCCCCCTCCGCATAGCGACTCAACAAGTGATCCGGAAGTTGGAAAATCACTTTCATCAGCTGGTTAGTCTGAATATTCATGATGCCTTTTTTTGCACTGACAAACTCATGATTTTCGGACGTGACTAACGAGACGGTTCCGGAGTAAGGGGCCGTGAGTTTGGTGTATCTTAAGTTCGCCTGCGCTTGCTGTAAGGTGGCCTTTGCTGAACTGTGATTGGCTTTGGCTTGATCGTAATCTTGTTCAGATACTACCCTATCGGCTCTCAGTTTTTTGGTTCTCTGGTATTGAACATCTGCCAGTTTAAAGTTGGCTTTGGCTTGTTTCTCTAAAAGCGCATACTCATCTGGATTGAGCACCGCTAATACATCGCCTTTGTTTACCAATCTACCCGCCGTGACCTCAATGGATTGAAGTTGACCTGGCACTCTAAACGTTAGTACCGCTTTATCACCCGCTTCCGTTAAGGCGGGAAATTGACGTTCAAACTGTGTATTACCGACAGAAACGGTAAACAGTTTCGCGGGGCGGGATTCGGGTTCTGGAATTGGGGGAAGTGCGTCGCGGCACCCGGAAGATGACAACAACATCATGGATAACAAAAAGGTATGCTTCATTGAACTTTGTCCAGTTGTTTGCATTACCTACAAATCTAGCCAAGGGCTTACATTGTCGCCAATTGTCACCCCAAAAATCATTGAATTGATTCATTTATTTTTAGTGTTATCGCTAATATACCCAAGTTACCCCGAGATACTAGGTTCAACGTAAAGATATCCGGTTGTAAGATTTCCGGTTTATATAGCCATTTCAAAACAAAAAAAGAGCAGACAATGTCTGCTCTTTCAATTCGTCGGTCCGAGTTTTTATAGCTTACTAAACTCTCGGTTGACCTTAAATGACTCAGAAGTAACATAAGCTTCCATATTTTTCACTTTGGCTTCGACATTACTTAAGTCACGTTCGAGTACATGCAGCAAAGCTTCAGGAGATTGCCCTTGACGCCAAGGTTTGCTCTTTAGCGTATGCTCTTGTTGACTGCGTGTGTTTTGCTCGTACTGCGCAGGCTGTTTTTCCAACATTAAGCTTAATGCAATGTAAGCTAATATCACTAGGAATAAACCGCTCATAAGCGCAACCGTCATAAACATGATTCGAACTAACCAAGGTTCAAGCTCAAATCGATTTGCCAGACCAGCACAAACACCTGAGATCTTGCCATTACGGGTATCACGATACAGCTCACGATGACTCATAATTTCTTCTCCAGTTTGGTGATTCAGCATCAAGGATTCGTTCTAATGTCTCTACTCGCCCTTGCATAGATTCTGCCTTAGCGGAAAGTGCGTGCAATCGCTCCAGATCTTCCTGCGACAATCCACTATCGGTTTTTCTTTTGCTGCGATAGTGAAGGAAGAGCCATAGTGGAGCGACAAACACCAAGAAGGCGAGTAGTGGCACCATAATCAGTATTGTCGTCATAAATGGCTCCTTCTATTATTGCTCTTTTGACTTCATTTGCTCTTTCAATTTTGCTAGCTCTTGCTCAATTTCATCCTGAGCTTGCAGTTCTGCAAATTCTTGGTCTAGCGACTTCGCGTTGCCAGTTTTTGCAAAAACGTCAGCTTCAGCTTCTAGCTCATCAATTTTACGTGAGTATTGTTCAAATTTCGCCATGGCTTCATTTGAACGGCTTGAATGAAGCTGTTGCTGAACATTACGACGGTTTGAAGCCGTTTGGTTACGAATCGTCAGTGCTTGCTGTTTAGCACGCGTTTCAGCGATTTTCGTTTCTAGTTTACCAATTTCACTGGTGAGCTTCGAAATGGTCTCTTCCACCAAAGTTTGCTCTGTATGTAGACTCTTAACAATATCTTCGAGCTTTTGCTTTTCAATCAGAGCCGAACGAGCAAGGTCTTCGCGATCTTTAGTCAGTGCCAGTGTTGCTTTTTGCTGCCACTCAACAATTTGCGCTTCAATAGATTCAACTTTGCGCGCAAGTTCCTTTTTATCAGCTAGCGCTTTCGCTGAATTTGTGCGAACTTCAACCAACGTATCTTCCATTTCTTGGATGATAAGACGGATCATTTTTTCTGGATCTTCAGCTTTATCCAGTAAAGCACTGATGTTTGAATTTACGATATCGGCAAAACGAGAAAAAATACCCATGTTAACACTCCTCTGTGTAGGTAACTTGCGTCTTTTTAAGCAAGACAACATTGTCGTTGATTTACTTATATCAAGTAGTGTGCCAACTTTTATTTTTCTTTAAATTCAACAACTTAATATTTTAATGCCCCATCTCGGTCTCTTTGCTATGATAGAAAAAACCAACAATTGGTCAATTTAACCAATATAATGGGTTGATTTAACTATCTGAAAAGAGGGAACTTATGCAACAGAACTTAATTGGTGAATCTCCAGCCTTTCTCGCCGTCTTAGATAAGGTATCTCAACTTGCACCGATTGAGCGCCCAGTGCTCATCATTGGGGAGCGAGGCACTGGTAAAGAACTGATTGCACAGCGCCTTCATTACCTATCGAAACGTTGGGATAAGTCGTTTCTCACCCTCAACTGTGCCACCCTGAGTGAAGGCTTAATCGACTCTGAATTATTCGGCCATGAGTCAGGCGCTTTTACGGGTTCCAAAGGACGACACGCTGGGCGATTTGAACGCGCAGAAAACGGCACACTCTTTTTAGATGAACTCGCCACCGCCCCGCAGATAGTCCAAGAGAAATTACTAAGGGTGATTGAATACGGTGAATATGAGCGAGTTGGTGGACATCAACCATTAAAAGCCGATGTACGTTTGATATGTGCTACGAATGCCGATTTACCTAAGCAAGCAAAAGAAGGCAGCTTCCGTGCCGATTTACTCGATAGGTTAGCTTTTGATGTGATCATGTTACCGCCACTCCGTGAGCGCCCTGAAGACATTCTTTTACTTGCAGAGCACTACGCTATCAAGATGTGTCGTGAACTCGCTCTGGAATATTTTGTCGGTTTTTCTGAACACGCCCAGCAGCAACTGCTCGATTACGATTGGCCGGGTAACGTTCGTGAGCTTAAGAACGTTGTTGAGCGTGCCATCTATCGAAATGGGTTAACTGGCGAGCCAATCGAGCAGCTGGTGTTTGATCCATTTGCAACTCATTGGGAAAACAAGCCGCTCAGTGAAGCCACTGAACAAACAGACACTCAACTTTCGGAAACACCGAGAGCAACCGCTTCATTCCCGATGGATTACAAGCAATGGCAAGAAGACCAAGATATTGAGCTCCTCAACCAAGCTTTAGAAGAAGCTAAGTTTAATCAACGTCAAGCCGCCAAACTGCTTGGGCTCAGTTATCACCAACTACGGGGTATGCTTCGCAAATACAATTTGGTTGGACAATAGCAAGCCAGCCTCACCATTTGAGGTTCGCCTAGTTACGAAGTTTTCAATGTAATGTTGCGCTTTTAAACCACATTGATACGGGCATAATCTAGAAAAGCATGCCACAATAATTTAACCTCTTGCTGGAAAAAGATTTTATGTTTGGTCACTGCACGTAAAAGTGATAAATTAGTGAGATCTTTTCTCCAGTTTTCTGGAGTTTTTATTACGCATCTTTTCAGTTATGAAAGCACTCATACAAATAACTCTTGGGCTGATGGGCATCAGTATGCTCACCGCTTGTGGTAAAGAGATTGACCATAGCGAAATCCGCAACAATGGATTTGTGTTTTGTGGTCAAAGTAACCCGACAACCTTTAATCCCCAGCTGGTGGATAGCGGTGTCACAGCCGAAGCTTTGAGCCCTCAACTTTTTGATACTCTGCTGACCCTTGATCCTGAGACCCACCAACCCGTGGCGAACTTGGCAACCTCTTGGAGAAGCAATTCTGAAGGGACAGAGTTTGTGCTCACCTTGCGTGAAAAGGTCGCGTTCCAAACCACACCTTGGTTTCAACCAACTCGTCATTTGACTGCTGAAGATGTTATTTTTAGCTTTCGTCGCCTGATTGACCCAAGTCACCCCTACTACTTGGTCAATGGCGGTCACTATCCTTGGTTTCAAGGTATTGACCTCCATAACCTCTTAGTCGATGTGATAGCCTTAGATGAGCACACCGTTAAGTTTGTTCTCAGTCGTCCACATTTTGGTTTTCTTAATAACATTGCCACCAGCCATGCCGTCATCCACTCAGCAGAATACGGCCACCAACTTGCGTCACAAGACAATAAAACACAAATCGATATGAAGCCTATCGGTACCGGACCATTTTGGTTGCAGGATTTTCAGCGCAATGATTTGGTGCGTTTAAGCCGTCATAATGGGTATTGGCAAGGTCCGGCAAAAATGGAACAAGTTGTTTTTGATGTTTCTCAGCGAGGCACCGGTACTTTAGCCAAACTTCTCCGCAATGAGTGTGACGTTCTGAGCTCGCCCATTTCCAGTCAAATCCCCATTATTAAACAGCAGGATTTTCTCGACTTGGTCGCAACCCCCGCCATGAATGTCTCTTTCATTGCCATAAATACAGGGCATCCTGCGCTTAGGGATGTTCGTGTGCGTCAAGCATTGAGCTTGGCGATCAATCGACAGAACATTCTCGACTCGGTGTATTACGGAACGGGTACTAAGGCGTATAACTTGTTACCGCCTAACTCATGGGCCTATCATAAAGACAGTGCAAAACTCAGATACGATCGTAATTATGCGTTGGCTCTACTAGAAGATGCGGGTTACAAGAATGGTTTACAGCTTTCAATGTGGGTGCCATTGGAGCCTCGCTCCTACAACCCAAGTCCACATAAAACTGCCGAGCTCATCCAAGCCAACCTTGCCGATATTGGCATCCAGCTCAGCTTAGCCACCGACGACCGCTTCGAACGTTCCGAATTGGGCGATATTTCAGACAGCGACTTATTGCTAACTGGATGGATAGGCGACACGGGCGATCCTGATAACTTTCTACGCCCACTGCTTTCATGTGAGTCAGAACGCGCGGGTATTAACGTATCTATGTGGTGTAATCCCGACTTTGATTTCTTATTGGATTTAGCCCTTGAAGCGGAAAAGCCACGATTTCGTCTCAACTTATACAAACAAGCGCAAGCTATGCTTAATGAAGAGTTTCCGGTAATCCCTCTTGCACATGGTGTGCAATTTAGAGTGTACAACCGCTCTTTAAAAGGGTTCGTCAATAGCCCTTTTGATACCAGACCGTTTAACCACGTTGAGAGAATAAGATAATGCTGTGGTATACCCTAAGACGAGTAAACTTGTTTTTAATTACTCTGACTATCTTAACGTTTGTGGGTTTTGCCCTACTCAGGCTAGACCCCGATTCTCATTGGTCTCAAGGGGGATTTGTAAGCGGTTGGTTTCATTATGTCTGGGAATTACTTCATTTTAACTTTGGTCTCAACAAGCAAGGTGAACCCATTGTCGATGAACTGTTGAAGGTGTTTCCTGCCACCCTAGAACTGGTTTTCTTTGCGTTTATCATTGCCTTGATGGTTGGATTACCGCTTGGCACCCTTGCGGGGATGAAACAAGGAAAATGGCTAGACACGAGCATCTCGTTTGCCTCAATGTCAGGCTATTCTGCGCCGATTTTTTGGTTTGCCCTACTCATGATCATGTTTTTGTCTCTCGAGTGGGAAATACTGCCCGTGGCGGGACGCTATGATTTGCTCTACCACATCCCCCATGTGACCGGTTTTGCTATCATTGATGCTTTCCTCGCTCAAGGGCCTTATAAAGCCCATGCGCTACAAAGTGTATTGACTCATATGGTACTGCCGAGCTTAGTTCTCGCGCTCGCCCCAACGACTCAAGTCATCGTTTTAATGCGTTCATCGGTGGCAGAAGTGATGGGACAAAACTATATTCGAGCAGCCAGAATTAAAGGTTTAACCAACTGGGAAATTGTGACTCAGCACGTACTGAGAAATGCGATTCCCCCGATTATTCCTAAGATTGGCGTTCAGCTGTCCAGCATGCTGACTTTAGCAATCATCGCAGAGTCTATTTTTGACTGGCCGGGGATCGGACGCTGGTTACTGGATGCCCTCTCCGAACAAGACTATGCCTCTATTCAAGCTGGCGTGATCGTCGTTGCGACCTTGGTATTGACCGCGAATATCTTGTCGGATCTACTTGGGACTATGGTGAACCCTTTGATAAGGAAAGAGTGGTATGCTGTCAAATAACGTTTACCAAGAAGAACGCATCCCGACTCAGTTTGAGCGATTCTGGCGCAGCTTTCGCAACAATAACCTCGCCATGTTTGGGCTATGGTGCTTGGGTTTACTGAGCATCTTAACCCTGCTCTCTCCTTGGCTCGTCCCACACGATCCTCAATTGCAAACAGGCGAATTACTCCTGCCTCCTTCTTGGCATCCAGCCGGAACGGTCGAGTATTTCCTTGGCACGGATGATCTTGGTCGCGATATTCTGTCTCGCTTAATCGACGGTACTCAATTGACTTTCGGTGCAGCCCTGATCATCACACTGATTGCGGCTTCCATAGGTTGTCTCATTGGTATCTTAGCGGGCATGACCAAAGGTCTGGTTTCCAGTACCTTAAATCACTTATTAGATACCGTGATGTCGATCCCGTCACTGTTACTGGCAATCATTTTTGTGGCGTTTTTAGGATTTGGGGAATTCAATATCCTACTGGCCATCTGCCTTGCTTTGATCCCGAGATTTATTCGCTCTGTGTACATTGCTGTGCATAATGAGGTGGAAAAAGACTACATCATGGCATCGCGTCTTGATGGCGCGAATGACTTCTACCTTTTGTGGAATTCGATTCTTCCAAACGTGCTGGTGGTCATCGCGACGGAATTTACATTGGCGCTGTCCATCGCGATTTTGGATATCACAGCGCTCGGTTTCCTCGGTTTAGGCGCACAAGCTCCCAGTACCGAGTGGGGTGCTGTTCTTGGCGACTCCGTCGAACTGATTTATGTCGCACCTTGGACCGTGACCTTGCCGGGTTTATCAATTATGTTTACCGTCATCATTATCAACTTGGTTGGTGAAGGGGTACGTCAAGCACTTAACGCGGGGATCGAATAATGCCATTACTCGATATTCGTCACCTCACTATTGAAATCGAAACCCCACAAGGACTGGTCAAAGCCGTTGACCGCATGAGCTTGACCTTAAATGAAGGGGAAATTCGTGGTTTAGTGGGTGAATCAGGTTCCGGTAAAAGTCTGGTCGCAAAAGCGATTGTCGGTGTCTGCAAAGAGAACTGGAAGGTCACCGCAGATAGGATGCGACTGGGTAATGTCGATTTACTTCAGTTAACGCCAAAGGAACGTCGTCGTGTGATTGCTCGTGATATCGCGATGATTTTTCAAGAGCCTTCTACGTGTCTGGATCCTTCGGAAGAAGTGGGTAAACAACTGATAGAATCGATCCCTTCACGCTCTTTTGATGGCAAGTGGTGGCAACGGTTTAGCTGGCGTAAAAAGCAAGCGATCGCACTACTGCATAAGGTGGGCATTAAAGATCATACTCGCTTAATGAGCAGTTACCCTTATGAGCTCACCGATGGTGAGTGTCAAAAAGTGATGATCGCAATGGCCATTGCCGCCAAACCAAAAGTGTTGATCGCCGATGAACCGACCAATGACTTAGACCCGATCACGCAATCGCAAATTTTACGTTTGTTGAGCCGCATGAATCAGCTCAATAACACTACCATTATCTTGATCGGCCACGACTTGACCACAATTACCCAATGGGCGAATCGCATTACCGTTATGTATTGTGGTCAATCGGTAGAGTCGGCGGATACTCAGAAAATCCTGACTAAACCCAAACACCCTTACACCGTCGCGCTGCTTAAAGCCATGCCCGACTTTAATGAGTGGATCCCACATAAGCAGAAACTTCAGTCCCTGCCCGGTTCGATTCCTCCTCTACAGCATTTGCCAATTGGTTGCCGACTTGGCCCTCGTTGCCCCTATGCGCAGCGTCAATGTGTCGAAATTCCTTATGCTAAGCGCGTCAAAAACCACAAGTACAGCTGCCATTTTCCATTGAATACGGAAACTAAATCATGAGTGCATTACTCGAAGTTGATAACCTTTCCAAAGACTTTATTACGCGGTCAGGTTTTTTTCGTCGTAAAATCCAGCAAGCGGTTAAGCCTGTCAGTTTTTCGTTAGAAGCGGGGCAAACTATCGGCTTCATTGGGCAAAATGGCTCTGGTAAATCGACATTAGCCCGAATGTTAGCTGGGATGGTTGAACCTACGTCTGGTGAGATTCGAGTCAATGGTGAACCCTTAGAGCATGCTGATTACAGCACTCGCTGCAAATTGATTCGGATGATTTTCCAAGACCCGAATACGTCGTTAAACCCGCGCATTCAAATTGGTCGTATTTTAGAAGGCCCACTGAAGCGTAATACCAGTATGCCTCCTGAAGCACGTATCAAACGAGTCAAAGAGACCTTGCTTCGAGTTGGATTGCTTCCTGAGCATGCGTATTTTTATCCGCAAATGCTCGCTGCAGGTCAAAAACAGCGTGTCTGTTTAGCCAGAGCCTTAATCCTCCAACCTTCGATCATAGTGGCAGATGAAGCCTTAAATGGTTTAGACATGGCGATGCGTTCGCAAATCATCAATCTATTCTTAGAACTGCAAGAGGAAATGGGCGTATCCTTTATTTATGTGTCGCAGCACATCGGTATTGTGAAACACATTACCGACAAAGTGATGGTGATGCATGAGGGAGAAGTCGTGGAATGTGGGGATACTCAAGATGTACTCTCGTGCCCACAAAATCCGATTACTCAACGATTAGTAGAAAGCCATTTTTACAAAACCCCTGCTCACTGCCGTTAACTGAGCGCAGTTTTGATAGATCTAAACTGGCACACTCACACAGAAAACAAAAAAGATGAAACGTGTTACTTTTAGTCAAATCGGCTTACTGCTCTCTTTAGTCACCTCTGCATTTCAAAGCCATTGTTTTGAGAAAACGTGGCTCGATCTTGACTTCATTGAGACCGCTTTTGTACACGTCGCTTTTCGCAATGAATATCAACTTGGAGCAAGGCCTCTTAGAAAATGGCTTGATCCTGTCGCTATCTATGTCGATCATCAAGTACCTGAAACCGAACTGCATCAAGAGTTGCTTGAGCTGCACATTGCCCATTTAGCAAAAATTACTCGACATCCAATTCAGCTGGTTGAATCGCGCGAACTGGCCAATGTTATTTGGATCTTCACGCAAGAATCTGAATGGCAACAAGAGGTGGAGCAACTGATGGGCAAAGGCCCCAGCCAACGACTTGCTAATGCAATCTGTAAAGCCGGGTTCAGTAATCATGCCTCTGGAGAGATTTTTAAAGGCAGCATAGTGATCCCAGTGGATAAAGCCCACGAGAGGGGCAAATTATTGGCGTGTATCGTTGAAGAAATTACCCAAGTGATGGGCTTACCCAATGACAGTAAGCTCGCCTACCCTTCTATATTTAATGATCATTCGCCGGAAGAGTTACTGTCCCCTCTAGACATTGTATTGCTACAACTTCTGTACGAACAAGAACTCTCAGTAGGATTAACCGAAGCGCAAGCGATGCCAATTATGCGTAAAATCCTTACGCGTTATCAGAATGATGGGACATTAGATCGTGCCGTTAAAGAAGCCAAAAGTGCGGGGCTTTATCAGCTGGTCGGTTATTAATATCTACTCATAACCAAGAACTTCAAGATACGGTATTCAGTACGTCCGCTCGCCTGAAGCCGAGCTCTTTATGTGACCCAGCTTAGCCCATTTAATAGACAAATTCTCATCAAAATATCATTAGTAAGACTCAGGCTATTCAAAGTCAGCTTCCCTACTCCACAAAAAGCAAACGAATATAATGTCAGCATAAAAGTCCCAAGTAACGTCGAAATACGGCATTAAGAGCCTCACCACTCAGTACCATTCGAGGTAGATGTGACGGTGATCGTTGCCTCGATAAAGCGAGTGTCTCGAGGTTACTTGACGATAAGCATCAAGATTATAAATTCCATGTTCTTCCAAACGAACATATTCAGCCTAGCTCAACCAATTAACTTGTCATTCACATACATCAATATTAAATCGACACTGGGCCTACGTATGATAATGCATCGTCATTTTTGTCTTTTTTCCGCTTTAATTTCCATGAGTTTATCGAGCCATGCTCACTACCTAAGTGACCATAAAATCGAGATATCAAGATCCTTTCAAAAAGGAGCACCCCATACTTCTACACTAACCCCTTCAACCAGTCTTCATAATCAAAAAACATTCACTCTTGCAAACAATAAAAAGAAAAAGAGTAGCAAGCTCCAAAAGAGCAAGATTAAGAAGGCGAAAAAACCAACGAAAAAGAGCCCTATTCATAAAACAAACAAATCAACACCGGTAAAGCCCAAAGCACAGCACACCAAATCGAAAAAAAACAAGATGAGTACTGCGACCATCTTAGGGGTTTACGAAGTTAAAGCCACACTGCTATCGGTCAGAAAAAGGCCTTCGGCATATAGCCTAAAAATGGGAGAACTTCAGCAAGGGCAAAAAGTAGAAGTATACGAATTTAAGAATAATTGGGCTAAGATAAAGTATTCGTCTTCCTATTATTGGGTTAGCCGACTCTACCTCACGGCTACTTAGTTGCGATATTTGTACAAAAAAACCCGCCAAAGGCGGGTTTATATTGAATGTTCGCGTTAAATAGCAAATATCGAGGAACTTACACAAGCTCGTTTTGAAGCCAAGGCCAGCCTTGCTTCTTACGGCTTAGTGTATTTTCCATCATTAGCATGCCATCTTTCTCATGCTTCACTAGTTTCTCAGCCCACTCGCCTTTGTAAAGCAGGCGTGTTTGAGCTGTTGTGATGTCTGTTAGCATCACAGCTGCAAACGCTAGACCTTCTTCGTTACAACGACGCTCAAGGTCTGCTTCTAGTGCGTCGATCATGCCGTCAACTTGCTCTAGTGTCGCAAGCTCAATTTGACCGACAACAACGTCACGACCATTGAATGGGTAACCTTTCAGATCTTTCTCAACAAGCTCTGATGCTGATAGCCCTTCAATGTTCGTCTTTGCAATAAGCAACGCTTTGATGAATGCATCTACATCTTCAACACCAGCAATCTTCGCTAGACCAGCAACTGCATCGCGATCTTTTTGAGTACACGTTGGAGAAGCGAAGCCTACCGTGTCAGAAAGAATCGCTGACATCATAAGAATCGCGTTCTTCTTAGTGATCTCATGACCTTCGATGTTGAACATGTTGAACAGTACTGTACCAGTACAACCCACTGGCCAGATCCACGCTTCCATTGGGTTGATTGTCATCACGTCACCTAGACGGTGGTGATCAACAATACCAAGGATTTCAGCGTCTGTGATGTCATCAGGTGCTTGTGCTAGGTCCGAGTAGTCGACTAGCCAAAGTTTTTCCCCAGCTACTTCAGTGCGTAGAACCGGGTTCTCGGCGTCAGCAACTTCTAGAATGTGTTGAGTTTCGCGGTTAATTTCACCTTGACGAATAGGAGACGCTTCCAAGCCACGTGCTTTCAGAAGTTCAGCAGCGACAATTGCGCTACAGATACTATCACTATCAGGGTTCTTATGACCTACAACTAAAATCATTGGTATTTCCTAAATATTATGGGCCTTCGCTGGCGCCAAATTACTCACAAAGGACGTTACTTTACCTGATTTTTCTCATTTGTCATGAGTGAAGTAGTAGAAAAAAGTTACGAAAAGATAGTTTGACTAGAAAAACATGCAAAACGATGACTTTTTGCACATATTTACAATTGAGATGACGAATGTACTCAGCTTATCAAAACAGAAAGCTCTACCAGTGCATTCACCTAGTGCCACTGATTCAGGGAGAACGAGTCGGGATAAAGAAATCCCTCATCATGAGAAGTGATGAGGGATTCAATGTTCAAATCAGGTATCGCCTATGAATCTCAGGTATCACCTAAGAATCACGGACTAACACGGTCGCGTTTCACGAATGGTTTGGCTCGCCATCTGTTTAGGCTTTCGGCTTGTCACCACAAACACCACAATAAAACAGATCGTCATCAGTAAGATGATGGTCGGGGCTGGTGCACTATCGATGAAGAAGCTGAGATAAACGCCAAAGAAAGCATTCAGCATAGCAAGCGCTAGAGACAGCATCATCATCGACTGAAAACGACGTGTAATCAAAAAGGCGGTCGCCCCCGGCGCAATCAACATTGCAATAACGAGAATCATCCCCACAGCTTTCAAAGCAGCGATAATCGACAGTGATAGCAATGAAAGCATACCGTAATGAAGTAAATTCACAGGCAGTCCTATCGCTCTCGCATGTTGATGATCGAATACAAACACCAATAAGTCGCGCCCTTTAAGAATGGCACAAACAACAACAAGCAAAGCAACGATACCGGCTTCGGTAATTTCTCCCCATGTAATGCCCAGCGCATCACCAAACAGAATATGATCAAGGTGGACACCCGCTTCGATCTTGGTCATCAGAACCAAACCTAAAGCAAACATCGCAGAGAAAACGACGCCCATGATGGTATCTTCTTTCAATCGACTATTTTGCTTGAGGTAGCCCGTTGCTAAAGCACAGAACATGCCTGCAACAAATGCACCGAGTGTGTAAGGCAATGCCAATACATAAGCAATCACAATACCAGGCAAGACCGAGTGGGAAATCGCATCCCCCATCAATGACCAACCTTTGAGGACCAAGAAACAAGACAACAAGC
This sequence comes from bacterium sp. HQB-39, assembly GCA_043422575.1. Lineage (GTDB taxonomy): Bacteria > Pseudomonadota > Gammaproteobacteria > Enterobacterales > Vibrionaceae > Vibrio. The sequence goes on from JBHOHG010000004.1 coordinate 97,342, forward strand.
CTGTTGGAATAGCCACAAGCAGTACAATGATGAACGCTTGCTGCATAAACGGAAACTCAAATGGCATCAAAAGGGTTGAGAGTAATTCTGACATCGATTTACTCCTTTACCGGTTGCAAAGAGCGCTCAACCTCAGCGTCTTCAGATTTATTGTTGGCAATTTTTCTTTTACGCTGCATCGCCAGTTGACCATGTTTTGGCGCAAAGAAGAAAGCAAGAAGGAAGACCAGCGTTTGCAGTAACACAATGATTCCGCCCGTCGCGCCATCAATGAAGTAACTCATGTACGCACCTAACCACGCACTCAAGCTACCAATCAGCACGCTATAAATGATGAGACGTTCAAATCGATCCGTCATCAAATAAGCCGTCGCACCAGGAATCACAACCATCGCAATGACTAGGAATGCGCCAACCGTTTGCAGTGCAGCAACGGTACAAGCACTCAACAAAGTAAAGAATAGGACTTTAATCGCCGTCGTATTGATACCAATGGTTTTGGCATGGTGCTCATCAAAAAACACCACCATGATGTCACGCCACTTCAAGGTAAGGATCACCAAAGACACCCCACCTATCAACACGAGTTGAATCGTATCTTCAGGCGTAATCGCTAATACATTACCAAGCACGATGCTTTGTATGTTGACTGCTGCTGGATTGAGGGACACCATAAACAGCCCAAGGCCAAAGAAAGACGTAAAAATCAAACCAATAATGGCATCTTCTTTCAACTTACTTTTTTGGCTGAGGAATAACATACCTGCAGCGGCAATACCACCAGATAGAAATGCACCAAAAGCAAAGGGCAAACCTAACATGTAAGCACCCGCAACCCCTGGAACGATAGAGTGCGATAAGGCATCACCTATCAGTGACCAGCCCTTCAACATAAGATAACTGGAGAGGAATGCACAGACACCACCGATCAAAGCACTCACCCAAATGGCGTTGACCATGTATTGATATTCGAATGGTTCAAGCAGCATTTCCATATTAACCTCGCTCTTTAGAGCTGACTGGACGCGCTTGCTCTTCACCGTACATTACGACCGGGCGTTCATGATCAGAAAGAACCGTCAATTGACGCTCATCATCATCGTCATGTAGGTCTTTACCACCCAGTATAAAGTGACGTAAAACACCGCCAAACGCTTCTTTCAGATTGTCAGGGGTGAAAACGTCCTCTGTTAGACCTGAAGCAAGTACAGTGCGATTGATCAGCACCGTCCTGTCACAGAACTCGGGCACACTGCCCAAATTATGCGTAGAGACCAAGATCACTTTACCTTCAGATCGCAATTCGCGAAGTAATGCCATAATTTGATCTTCGGTCTGAACATCAACGCCCGTGAAAGGTTCATCAAGCAAAATCACTGAACTTTGCTGGGCAAGAGCTCGAGCCAAGAAAACTCGCTTCTTTTGACCTCCAGAAAGTTCACCGATTTGGCGATGACGATACTCGGCCATGTTGACGCGCTCTAATGACTCAGTAACGATCTCGCGGTCTTTTTTGCTCGGAATACGCAAAAAGTTCATGAAACCATATCGGCCCATCATCACGACATCTTCAACCAAAACAGGAAAGTTCCAGTCTATCTCTTCGCTCTGAGGAACATAAGCCACCTGGTTCTGTTTGAGTGCTTGAGCGACTGGCATCCCCAATACTTGGACACTGCCCTCATCCACAGGCACAAAACCCATGATAGATTTAAAAAGTGTAGATTTACCGCTGCCATTTACGCCGACAAGCGCCGCAATGGTGCTTGTCGGTAATTCAAAGCTAGCGTTAGTCAGTGCAGTGTGACCATTTCTATAGGTCACACTGATCTGGTTAACTGATATGCCAGACATTATTGAGAAAGTCCCTCTGCAATCGTGTTTGACGTGACTTTTAGTAGGTCTAGGTAAGTCGGTACTGGACCATCTTGGCTACTTAGCGAGTCAACGTATAGAACACCTGCATATTTTGCACCAGTTTCACGAGCAACTTGCTTCGCTGGTTTAGGTGAAACTGTGCTTTCACTAAATACTGCTGTGATACCGCTCTTACGAACTTGATCAATCACATGTTTAACTTGCTTAGGCGTACCTTGCGCATCAGCATTGATTGGCCATAGGTACAACTCTTTTAGACCGAAATCACGTGCTAGGTAGCTGAATGCACCTTCACTGGTCACTAGCCAGCGCTCATTAGCTGGTACGGTTTCAATCACTTTACGGATCGGATCAACAACCGCTTGAATCTCTTTTTTGTACGCTTCTGCATTACGATTGTAAATCGCTGCGTTTTTGCTGTCATGTTTTACTAACGCTTTACGGATATTTTCTACGTAAATAAGCGCATCACTTGGTGACATCCATGCGTGAGGATTTGGCTTACCTTGGTAAGGACCACGAGCAATGCTCATTGGAGTGATACCTTCAGTTACCGTCACTTCTGGAACATCTTTGAGGTTCGAGTAAAACTTCTTAAACCAAAGCTCTAAGTTAAGTCCGTTGTAAATGATCAAATCTGCGCCTTGAGCACGACGAATATCACCTGGTGTTGCTTGGTAGTTGTGGATTTCTGCATTTGGCTTAGTGATTGACTCAACATCAGCCGCATCGCCCGCAACATTCTTTGCCATATCCGCAATGATAGTGAAAGTCGTGACTACTTTAAATTTCTCTTCAGCAGCGCTAGCTAGCCCTGAAAATCCAAGACCAAGAGCGGCAACTAACAGCACACTCTTTGATGACGCAATAAAATTTCTCATTACTAAATTTCCCTTTGAGTACTAATCATCAATGTTGAAAACGAGTGCGATTGTAGACTGACAACGACAACAACGCAAATGATAATTGTTCTCATTTGCGTTAAGCGTTTAAAAATGCGTCAATTTAACTCTTTTTTAACGTGTTACTATCGCACGTGCCGTTGCTTTACCACGTAATGTTAAGCTCAATAGCTGACAAGGGCTCTCATTGAGCTTTTCCCCTGTCCAAAAATCAAACCAATTTACAGGACTGTTTGCGGTCAACGTAAAGCTGGCTTCGCTTTCCCTATAGTTAAACAGGCAATGTAGATCGTTACTAGCGGATAAGCGTAAGAAAGCATGATTTAATGATAGAGCGGTGAATTTTGCAGCATCCGTATTTATTTTTTGGCGAAGCATTAATCGTTTGAAGGTCTGCCTCGCCTTTGCATCTGATTCCATAAGCGGGTCACCAGACATCAATACACCTGAGCTAGCAAGCATGGCTGTCCGGTGAAAATCGTATTCAGATTCGCAAGCTTGTTGATGAGGTAACGAGGTCAGCGTGACGCAATCAGGGTCAATCCACCATAGCTTATTGTGTTGCCAGCTCCTAAAAAACGTTTCTCTGGCAATCTGAATAAAGCGATCGCCGTGACGTTCAACGTCATCAGACACTCGCATTGCATCGACCAACCCTAGTGATGGCCACATTGGTGCATTACACCCAATAAACTTGGCATTCGGAGCACCCGAAATCAGAGCCTGTAGTCCCATTCGATAGGCTTCTACCCCAGTGACTCCCGCTTGGTGTCGTTTACCTCTTAATGTTCCCCAGTAGTTAGCATCAAGCTTAAATAGCTCAATCCCCCACCTTTGGTGCATATAACGCGACAAGCTCGCTAGGTGCGCCTGAACACTTGGATTGGTCGTATCCAGAATGTACCAAGGGGTACAGCGCCAGCCACCATAGGTGACCTCCTCGGCTTTCAACAGCCCACCACCTTCAATACGCACAAACCAGTCGGGGTTCATCTGAAACACATGAGACTCTGGTTGAGCGATGAATGGAGCCAGCCAGATCGCTGGACGTTTCCCCTTTGCTATGATGTCTTTGACAACGGATTCAATGCCTCGGCTGAATTTTTCCGATGGGGATAACCAATCCCCCATGAAAGCCTGATAACCGTCATCAATCAACACCCATTCAATGTCCCCCAGTTCACCTTGCATCTGGTTAAGGTTTTGCTGCACAAGAGACTCTGAGACTTGCTCGTAATAGGCATACCAAGAGCACCAACCTATTGGGCTAGATTCATGCTTTGGCATCCTAGGAGGATGATGTGCTGCAATCAGATCGGCATATTGGGCATATAAATCGGATAAAGAGAGGCCAGTAAGCACCACTACTGACTCCAGCTTATTGCTCATTGACGGACACAGTTCAATCTCTTCTCCATCTAGATAGGCATGAAGTATCGATTGCCCATCGACGGTCTCAACCTCGAAAAAGCCAGCATAACGAAAGCATGAAGTGAAGCCATACAGGGTATAACCTGAAGCATCTTCTACGACGAGGTAGTTATAGTAGCGTTGTGGCTCAGAGGCATCATAAATGCGATAGCTGGCGCTGTTATCTGGACAGCGACCTACAGGAACGGGGTCGGCAACTGTCCCTGTGGTTTGACACAACATTTGAAAACCATCCCCGAGCACAGTCGCAGACGATTCAAAATTAAAATCTGACGAAAAAAGGGCAAATTTACGGCTTAACCTTGACTCGAGACACTTGCCGAGTTCAAACGTCACTTCGTTACCTTCGATATAAGCAATAATATTTGGATTGTTTACATTTAACTCATAATGATTCGGTAAACAGATTGTGGATGGCATTGCCTTTCCTTACTTATCTTATTGTTTCATCTGCTATTATGAAACTCATCAATAATTTAATAAGTTAACTCTCTCACGATTCATAAACGGGGGGCATACTGATTAGATGAATTGGGAATAACCTCACCGTACCAACAAAAAGTTCTGAATATGCATCAGATAATCCAAGCGCGGTTTTGCTTAGTTGTAGCGTTCATAAGAAGGCGTCACACAAATGAGAAATAAAATGAGTTGGCGCAAAAAAAATACCAGCATCAATGCTGGTATTTTTCTTGTCATGTTGGCGTGTTAAGCCACTTCGATTGGACCACCGAATGAGGTGACAGGTGGCACTTTTCCTTTGAACTTCTCAAACTCAACAATACAAGTGTTTGCCGAGGTTGCTTGAGCCAGTTCAGAAGAGCCAATATCCATGGTCAGCGTGTTTGGATCGCCGTAAGTACAAATCGCACCTTCTTTTTCGTTAAGTGGACCGTACCAAGCCCCCTCTTCGATACGAATCACACCACGTGGGTAGCTGTCCATCAACACTGCGCCCGCTAACAACTGACCTCGGTCGTTGTATACGCGAACTAAATCGCCATCTTTAATGCCTTTCTCTTTCGCATCCATTGGGTTGATGTACACTGGCTCACGACCTTGCACAGCGTAAGTGGCACGGAATTCTTCCGATTCACACATCTGCGAGTGTAGACGTTTGTCAGGGTGGCAAGACTGTAACCAGAACGGATACTTGTCAGAACCTGGACCACCGTGAGAACGCTCTGTCTTTTCAAACCACATTGGGTGCTCTTGACAATGCTCATAGCCGTAGCGACCGATCTTACGAGAGGTGATCTCGATAAAGCCAGAAGGTGTGCCGAGTGCGTTGATTTCTGGATCTTTACGGAAGTCAGCATGGCGAACCCAAGGTTGACCTTCACCAAAGTCGAGTACGCTCTTCTCCCAGAACTCATCAAATTCTGGCATATCAAACTTCGCTTTGTTGGCATTACGACAATCATCATATAGAGAACGTACCCACTGCATCTCATCCATGCCACGAGTGTACTCTTTGTGACGACCGAAGCGACGCGTTAGCTCAGTCGAAATCTCAAAGTCCGTCTTAGATTGGAACAATGGATCCACCAGACGATGCATCGCAATCAAGCCTTTGCCTGAGTAAGAACCGTATACGTCGATATCGTTTCGTTCCCACTGAGTACAAGCTGGTAATACGATGTCAGAGAAGCGACAAGTTGCAGTCCAAGCGAATTCAATGGTGACAACCGTCTGCAGCTTTTTGAACGCTTGCTTCATGCGGTTACGATCTTGGTGGTGGTGCCATGGGTTGTTACCCGAGATCACCATCATCTTATAACCCGGTAATTTCACTTTCGAACCGTTGTAACGAATCTCTTTACCTGGCTCTAGTAGACAATCGATCCAGCGTGCAACAGGAATCGTCTTACTGTAGCCGTTGTAATCGTTGTTGTCCCATTTTGGCTTAGAGCCTGCATCTAAGTTACGCGGGAAACCACCAGGAGCCGCAAAGCCCGTCGATGGTACACCGATACTTGAGTAGTGGTGACCGTAAGAAATACCACCACCTGGAAGGCCGATCTGTCCCACCATCGCCGCAACGACTGCCGCAGCCCAGTATGGCTGCTCACCGTGCTCTTGACGTTGGATACACCAACCCATAAGGATTTGCGTACGACCATTCACCAACATACGGGCAAATTCACGAATCTTGTCCGCTTCAACACCACAGATTTCAGCAGCCCACTCAGGCGTGCGCTCGATTTTATCTTTGGTTTCACCTTTCACGTACTTGATGAAATCATCGAAGCCAAGACAGTAAGTTTTGATGAACTCTTTGTCGTAAAGATCTTCGTTATATAGCACATGCGCAACGGCCAACATAAAGGCAACGTCTGTCATCGGGTTGATGTACAGGTGATCATTTTGCAAGAATCGTTGGGTCTTGTTCTTCACAGGATCCACAGATAAAACATTGATCTCGCCTTTTGCGACTTTTTCTTTCAGCTGCTCTAGGTATGGATACGCTTGGTGAGTTTCACAGTTCCAACCTACCTGAAGGTTTTTCACAGGGTCGTTTGCCCACAAGATGATGTTGTCTGAGTTTTCAAGAATCTCAGACCAAGATGTCCCTTGTGCGTATACCTCTGTTGAACCAAGTACATAAGGCAGGATGGTTTGGCCAGCACCCGTCGAGTAGTCGCCTACTTTAGTGATGAAGTTACCGTGCATACCTACCGCACGTTGCATATGGCTGGTACAGCTATGGAATTGACCCGTTTGACGCCAGCCCGTTTGACCCGCGTGCAGTGCCCATGGACCGTAATCCTTTTGGATACGCTCTAATTCACGATAGAACAGGTCAAGCGCTTCATCCCAAGTCACTCGGATAAAGCGGTTATCGCCACGAGTTTCCGCGCTGTATTTATGCTTCTTCAACCAATCAAGGCGAACCATAGGGTAACGCACGCGCGATGGGCTGTAGATGATACCTTTAATGCCGTTAATCATATCGGTTGGGTTAGTATCGGTTTCAAGTGGTTTCACCTCTTGAACCTTACCCCCGTAGATGTGGGCGCGGAATGCGCCCCAGTGAGAACCCGATACTTTCCAAGTGCCTGTTGTCTCGGCCGCGTTTGCCGACGCCGATGCCAATAAGCTTGGACCGATTACCGACGCTGCGCTCGTTGTTGCTACCCCTTTCAGGAAGCTTCTGCGTGTAATAGCCATTTCAAATACTCCGTCTGACGCTTATTAGTGGTGGCCTTCAACAAAATCTGAAGAATGTTTCTGTAGGTATTTCAGTACGAGTGCTTCGCTGTCCGTATCAAAGTTAACGAACGCAAGCATACCGTTAAACATACCTGGCCAAGTGTTCGCATCGAAGTGCGCTTCATCTGGCTGAGTGTGACAGACTGAACAGTTCGTCTTATACGCTTCGCTCGCTTTCTCCCAAATTGGAGTCACGTCATTCAGCATCGCTTCTTTCTTCATCCATACCGTTGCCGTGACTTTCTCCCAAGGAAGACCTGTCAGCTCGTCAACTTTCTTCTCGCCTTTTTGAACCACGTCGTCACTCAGTGCCGCTTCTTTAAGTAGAGAGCCCACCGCGATGTTCATACCGAAGTCTTCTTGAATAACACGACCGAAGCCCTTGGCTTTACGCCAGCCATCAATTTCGACTTGCATCATCTCGCCCTTCTCCTCAAGTACCGTTACGGTCGAGGCTGGGTTAAGAAGACCCGCTTCTTTCGTTCCTGCAGCATCGAAGTAAACAGGTAAATGACGCACACTCACAATGCTGTTGCCTTTGTCATATTTCGTGCTTGAAGCCAGCTGCTCAAGTTCGCCAACAATACCGCCGATGCTGTCCATACCTGCTGGTAATTTGTGTGCGATACCTTTGTGACAATCAATACAACTTTGATCTTTCTCTGCCGCTTGTTTCATCTGGATACGAGCAGTTGGCGACATCAGCTCGAAGTCCATCGATTCATAGTTGTGACAGTTTTTACATTCTAGGGATTGGTTCGCTGAGAAACGATCCCACTCATGTTTTGCCAATTCAATACGGCGCTCTTCAAATGCACCTGGTTCGTCATAATTACCAAATACTTGAGCGAACACTTCTTTAGAAGCTTGCATTTTACGAGCAATTTTATCCGTCCAGTTATGAGGGACGTGACAGTCAGGACAAGTTGCACGAACACCAGAATGGTTTTTCCAGTGAACCGTTTCTTGAAGTTCTACGTATACGTTGTCACGCATGGTATGACAGCTAATACAAAACTCTTCTGTGTTGGTTGCTTCTAGGGCTGTATTGAAGCCACCCCAGAAGATAACGCCTGCCATAAAGCCGCCCATGGTCAGCACGCCTAAGCTGATGTGGACAGCTGGACGCGACATTGTGCGCCATAGCTTGATGATTAATGATTTCATGTTGTGCTCTCTTAAAATCTGTTCAATAACTTGGTTTGGGCTGGGTTACATGCCATGTGTACCTGGGGGCCCCAAGAAAAAGATTTGGAGCATCCACACAAGGAATCCATAACCGCCAACAAACGCCACGCTCAGAACAGGGAAGAGCACAACGGTAATGAAGAGGAAAGACTTCCATTCCAGCGAGCGTTTTTCTCCGCCTTCAATTTTGTTAACATCACTCATACATTTGCCTATTTTGTATCCAGTGTTTTTTATTGCCTGTGTTACCAGACTTACGTTTTTTACAATTTCTAATTAAAAATGTTAGACCATACTAAGTGTAGGGTTCAATCACTTAATCCCTTACATAACAGGTTATCTGACACTTTTTTGAGTTCATCCAGAGATGTGTTTGAATGCGTTTGAATGTGTAATTATGTGAATGGATATTAAAAAATAAGCAGGTTAAAAAAACGTTAAACGATGATGGCATGGTTAACATATAACTTTAATCTCAACATTATCAGTAACCGTCGTTTGAAAAAACAGCGCCCCTTTCATGCTCAAAATAGTTAATGTTCTGTTAATCATTAAAGCAATCCAATACACAAAAAGTGCAGAGAGATTCATATGACGGCTTCGGATCATAGTATTGAACGATTTTTTGCGATAAGTTTCTCTGCACTCCCCTTACAGCAATTGGTGCTCTAGTGAACTTCAGAGTTTTAACTAAGTCCGTGATATTGTTTCGGTGTAAGGGAAATGTCGAAAATCGAGTGCACCTTAAGTGGCTCGGGTACCGTCTTTTTACCAAGGGTATGGCTAAGGAAGCGTGATGCAGGGTGTGATTGATGTCTCTTGGGGTTTAATTGGTCTGTTCAGCTTGCTGATGGTGATCCCATTCATTCTCAGCCGGCACTATCAGCTCGGGATCAGCAAAGATACGTTGGTCAGTATTGGCCGAATGGCGGTGCAGCTTGCTTTAGTTGGGCTTTACCTTGAGTACCTGTTTTTACTGGAAAGCTTTGTTGTCAACGCCCTTTGGGTAATAGTAATGGTGGTGGTCGGCGCCAGTTCGATCATCGGTAAGGCTCACTTACCAAAACATACCTTATTTTTCTGTGTCGCCTCTGGGTTAGGGATAGGACTTTTGCCTGTGCTCGCGACCCTGTGTCTTGTCATCATTCAACCCCACCCCTTCTTCGCCACTCAGGTTTTTATCCCGCTAGCTGGAATGCTACTGGGCAACAGTTTGAGCGGCAATATTGTGGCGTTACAAAATTTCTTTACTCTAATGAATGAGCGAAAGGATCAGTATGAGGCGGCAATATCTCTGGGAGCGTCGCCGAGATACGCAGTGAAACCGTTTATTACGCAAGCGATGCAGAAAGCCTACGCTCCTTTATTGGCCTCCATGAGTACAACCGGTTTAGTGACCCTACCGGGTATGATGACAGGCCAGATACTGGGAGGAAGCCCGCCTATGGTGGCGATCAAATACCAACTCTTGATCATGATGGCAATTTTTTTGGTGCTGGTAGTTTCCGTCACAGTCACGTTAGAGCTGGCAGTAACACGATGTATTGAAAGCAGTGGTCGTGTTCGAGTTAACTTTTTGTCCGAATAAAACTAGGGTTAGAATCCTCATGATTTAGCCATCATTTTTCATCGCCTGAAGCACGTTAAGATCCCACTAGAAACCTGGGCTAAGTCTCTATTATTTTTATCATTTCACCATCTAAACGATCTACACACGATCTTTAAGACAGGTTATCCACAGAAAATGTGGATAACCTAGGCAAACCGTTAAAAAACCATGTTCATATTAACGTCATCCATTGTCACTCCGCTGTCATATGGTCTCACTAAGCTTGTTATACCCAAGTGACTTCAAGATGCCGTATTCAGAGCCTTGTCACTGGTTTTAATTCAAGGCAGAGGTGATGGAAATAGTCATTCTATTTTCAATGCCTCTAACAAAAAAATCGAGCCAGTGACAGGCTCTAATATAAATTTGCAATGGAGAGAATCAGATGGAATGGATAAAGCATCACGGTATGTCGGATGTTCCTACCTGCCCGCAGGAACAGAACGACACATCTAGAAATTGGCTCGTGACACAGCCTGAACATCTAGAGCCTCATCATCAGCACGATGCATTAGAGGCGGCATCATCAGTAACCACTTATCACGAAGACACACCGCTCTATTTTTGATTGACGATGGTTCTAATCCATCATGATAGAGCAGCTCGTTAACCTTAGTCTCTTAGATAAATCAACCAATACCACATGCCAACAAAGACGCCACCCCCAATGATATTACCAAGGGTGACTGGGAGAAGGTTATTCATTAAAAAATTGGTTAAGGTTAAATCAGCAAACGCGGTAACATCTAAACCTGTCATTTGCCAAAATTGATCTGGCGCTAGGATCTTGATCCCTATTGCCATTGGCACTTGAAACATGTTGGCGATACAGTGCTCAAAACCCGCAGACACGAACATCGCAACGGGTAAGATCATTACTGCAATTTTATCGGTCAAGGTACGTCCGCTGAAGCTCATCCAAACCGCCACGCAAACCAGAACATTACACATAATGCCCAATGCAACCGCTTGGAAAAAATCGTGATGCAGCTTGTGTTGTGCAATCTTCATGGCGTTAACGCCAACTTGTCCGCCATCAAACATAAACTGTTTGGTGATTAGCATGCAAACCACAAGCAATAAGGCGCCAACCAAATTGCCCAAATAGACAACGAACCAGTTTTTAACCAGAACTTTCCATGATATTTTACCACTTGCTCTTGCCACCAGCGTCAAAACGGAGCTGGTAAACAGCTCACCTCCGGTCACCACCACCAAAATAAGACCTAAACTGAAGGCAACACCACCAATGAATCGGGTCATCCCCCACGGCAAGTCACCTGCTCCTGTAGTCACTATGGTGTAAAACACAAAGGCGATACCAATATGAATACCTGCTGAAATGGCAAGTAAGAAGGATTTAGTGGGATCTTTGGTGGCTTTACCTTCGCCGATTTCAGCCGCTCTTTCTGCGATTTGCGGCGGCAACAAAGAGTCAAATTGGTTTACGCTCATTTTCTCGTTACATTTAGACACATTTCAGGGGCGCTGATAATCCTCTCTTTTCCAGACTTTTTCAAGGGTTATTTTGAGCTTTAAAATTAAGTCGTTCTTTTTGCTTAATCTCAGAATAAAGTATCCGCACCTAGCAACAAAAAAGCGCCGAAATCGGCGCTTTTATTGAATCTATCAATTTGTTTCTCTATTGAGAGTTAACCTAAGCGGATTCAATGTTCTCTTCAGAAGTCGTTTCAGCTTCTTCAGTAACCGGTGCCTCTGGAGCCACTGGCGCTGATTCTACTTCCGCTTCTGGCGCGGCTTCTGGAGCGGCGTCTTCAGCAGGTTGACCTTCTACCTTTTGCGCCTCTGCGTCTGCATTAACAGCCGCTTCTTCAGCAGTGGCTTCCGCCGTTGGATTCGCTTGCTGCGTAGTCAGGGCTACAATCTGTGCTTTCAAGTTCACAATCAGTTCATCTAGACTCTTGATATGAGCAACTTCACGCTCTAATTGCGCTTTCAGAGAGTTTTCCGTCTCTTTCGCTTCTAGAAGAGATTGCTCTTGAGCGCGAAGCTCTTCATCTTTTGCAGCCACTTGTTTGTTCAAGTCTGCCAAGTCTTTCACGAGCGTATCGGTCTGGTTTGCACGGTGCATCAATTCGACACTGTCTAGAATTTTTTCAGCCTGTTCACGAAGTACAAGATTACGGAAATCGGAACCATCCACTGCTTGTGAAATCGCTAACAATTTGTTTTCAATCTCAAGCACTGACTCTTCAAATTTGTCATCTTCAATCGCAGCCAGAAGACGCACTTGGTGAGTTACCTGCTTCACATGTTCAATTTCAAACTTCGCATCAGCCACAGCATCTTCAATCGCTTTACGATCGCGTGGATTGGTTTGTGCAATATTCGCCGCTAGCTTGATCTCGCTGTCTGCATTAGCAAAGCTAACGGGAGCGACACGATGGAACCCTTCCGTACGCAATGTTTTTAGCTCTTTTTGTAGCGGCGTGATGTACTCACGCTTAATGATCTTGATCTCTAACTCACGACCTTTCGCAAGAAACTCGACCTGTTTTTCCTGCGCGCGATCGAGATCATTTTCCAAGACATAACCAAACAGGCGTTGATACAAATTACTCACTGTATTGTAGCTGCTTGAATAGATGGCTTTTGCATTCAGCACATCTAAGTAATTCATCTGAGCAATCGCATCCGCCAAAATCACATCTGCTTGCTGTTTCAGATCATTCAGTGCTGTGAACTGGGTAGAAACAATCTTGATCTGCTCTTGATAGGCTTCTGCATAAGTCTCACTAGAAAACATCGAATAATCTTTCGTCGCTAGCTTAGGGTCTTTCTGCATTTCGGCGTAGATTTCACCCGCTTCTTTCCAAGCACTTGTCAGCTCGCGATAGTTTTCAGGTGAGTATATTTTCAAACTTTCCACACCAACCAATTGAGCAACCCACTCTTGATGAGTTTGTGTAGTGCCTTCAAAAACCGATGCGCTATCCTCTACGACTGCCGCATTGGTCGTTGACTCTGTCGTTGTATCCGGTGTGCTTGAACAACCAGCAACACCAAGAAGCATTGATACTGCAAACGCTACTTTTAGTTTATTCATATCCAAAGTTATCCTTATCGTTCCAAATCAAGGCGTTCCGTCGCTACAAAGCGAACAGTGTCAAAGTTGCACTTTTCGGAGCTCTCGAAAATTTTTCAATGTGTACTTGAATTGAGACAAACTATATTACATTTAGCATTTAATTTATATGTCACTCGCATTGATCGGGTAATCATACGTCGTTTTATTGTTCTATTTTGAAGCTAGGTCATGGAGTGAAGATTTTACAGAGACTAAGCTAACATTTTGCAAAGATGTGAATTGAGCCAAGTCTCTAATACCGTTATTGTAAAACCACTCATTAAACAAGGACATTTGCATGAAGTTTACCCCTGAGCACATCGCCGAGATAAACCTACTTCTTCAATTTGATATCAGCAGTTCCGCTACTGGTATCAAAGTTCATCACGATGCAGATCCGAGCGTTCAATCTGCGGTTCAACGACTTTTCGAAAAAAAGCTCTGTACTCAACCTGATGGTGGTTACTTAACTGATGAAGGGATTGAAATGGCGGAGCATGCCGACAAACTGCTAAGAGTGTTGTCTGCCTAACATCAACCATGATTAAACATTGAATTGGCTTAATCCGTTAATGGTTTGCATATTTATATGCAAACCATTATTTTTTTGGAATCGCCCGCAACACCGTATCATCCTTATGTTGATTCAGCATTTTGACTAAGCTGAGGTTGAAGAGCTCATTAATACGTCGCCCTTCGGAGGTATTCTTAAAGGCAATCACGACGGCTTTATTCACCAATAAGCGCTGATTCATCCTGAGTTGTTTTGATAAAAATGCAGAACGAGGATCATTCTCGATCAAGTATTCCATCGCATTTTTATCGATGATAGCGCCATCGAGCCGTCCTTTCGCGACAAGATAGAGGTTATCCGCGTCTTTGGCACTCGCATGAACATCCAGTTTTCCGCTGGCTATCAATTGGTCAATTTCTGTGGTATTGACATAGTCTTGCACGACCCCTATCCGATACTGGCAAAGATCCTCGACACCCTCCCACTCCAAAGGCTTATCAACGTTTTCCATAATCCCTAACGGACTGGTATCAAATTCTTCTGAAAAAACATAATCGTCTGTGTCGTAACGATACTCAGGAAAATAGCCAATGTATCGATTACCTTTTTCTACTAAAGCTTTTGTTCGAGACCAAGGGTGGAATTCAACCACTAGCTCGTACCCCATCTGCGCAAATATCTCTTTGGCTCGTTGTACCGTTATTCCACTTTGATACAGACGTTCACCCGAATAGGGGGGCCAATTCAGCGATGCCAAATAGACCTTGCGAGGTTCTAGTGCAAGCGACTGGAAACTGAGGAGTAAGCAGAGTCCAACCGTTAATGACCAAGTTGTTATAGCTAACGTGGCGCGAATCAATGCGTCATTCCTCCATGAGATGATTAGATAGCCACTGGTGATTGTTAGCTCATACTTCACGTTGAGATTATCGTTATTATAATTTCGTTCGTATTGCTTAATTAATATAGTTGTAATTAATGCAAGATGAGAGATTTGTCGTACTTTATGACTCCTTCAGATCAATATGCTTAGCGCGGCAACACGACGGCTTGAAGTGGCTTAGAGGCATTAATGATTCCCTTAAGCTCTGACTTGCAGTGACCTCAGTGACAAGTCTCTTAGTACTGATATACTCTTTCTCTAAAATCAAAAGGATTGATGCATTAATGAAGAAGATACTCATTCTAGGAGCAGGTTGGTTAGGCTTACCTTTAGCGAAAACCCTACAAGCAGATGGACATCATGTTGTGACAACGGCTCGAAGCCTTGAAAACGTCACAAATCTCGAAAATCAAGGCTTAAGGGCCTTCGCACTCGACCTAGCAGACGAAAGCAGTACCAATGTATTAGCAAAGCAGCTACGAGAGCAGGATATTGACACCATTTTGGGTGCGTTCCCTCCTGGTTTTCGTCAAGGTAGCGGTGAGCAGTATGCCGAACAATGGGCTCGTATTGTCCATGCTGCCTCTTCTCACAACATCACCACTGTGGCGATGATAAGCTCGACCACTGTGTACCCAAATACGTCCGATAGCATGACAGAAGCAGCGGCAACGTTCGCACTGGCTGAAACCAATACCGCTTTTAGTGATAAAGCACGTATCATGTTAAAAGCAGAACAATCTCTGATTGATGCTCCTTTCGATCATCTCGTGTTTCGATGCAGCGGCCTGATCGGCCCGAAACGACACCCTGCTCGCTTTGCGTCTCGACTAAAACAAGTGAGCACTTTGGCTCCTGCCAATATGGTTCACCTGGACGACGTCATTGGTGCTGTTCGTCACGCCCTGTACCACTGCAGCAATCAAGTGTTTAACGTGACGACGCCAGAGACGGTTTCAAAAGCAGAGTTTTACCAAGCGGCTATTCATCAAGCTCAATTGGACATTCCATTACCGCCACAAGTGGCAACCCCTGATAAGCGCATCATTGCTGATAAATTAGTCGGTACTGGCTACTCGTTCATTCATCGCTCAACACTTGACGCCATACAGTTTCCTCTCTAAAGCACTTTAGATGACGTCGCATTTTGGCGGTGATTGAACGCCAGCATATTGAAATCACTTAGGTATACCTATTATCCAAGACGAAAAAAAGAGCGCGAATGCGCTCTTTTCTCTCTCACAATGGCAATGGGTTACTTACCCATTGCCTCTTTGTAGTGCTGACGACAAACCGATACATACCGGTCATTGCCACCAATGGCCACTTGGTCACCTTCACGGATGGCATTACCCTGCTCATCAGTACGGATCACCATGTTCGCTTTACGACCACAATGACAGATAGTTTTTAATTCTATCAGTTTGTCAGCCCATGATAGTAGGTATTTGCTTCCTTCAAACAGCTCGCCAAGAAAGTCTGTTCGCAAGCCATAACAAAGCACAGGAATGTTGAGTTTATCCACAACTTCGGTCAGCTGATAGACCTGTTGTTTTGATAAAAACTGACATTCATCCACCAGAATACAATGACGCTGCTCTTGCTCATTAAGCGACTTGATCGCAACAAACAGATCCGTTTCTTCACGGAACAAGTGAGCATCGGACTGCAAACCAATACGAGAACTGACTTTTCCAATACCGTATCGATCATCCAAAGCAGCGGTAAAGATGACTGGGTTCATACCGCGTTCTTGATAGTTGAATGATGACTGTAACAGCGTGGTGGACTTCCCAGCATTCATCGCTGAGTAATAGAAATACATCTGCGCCACAGATTACTACCTATTTCAATTGTGATTAAAAAAAGAAAGGGCTGAATCATCAGCCCTTTACCAATCGATTACTTACGACGCCACGTAGTCCCTTCTGGGCCATCCTCAAGGACAATACCCATTTCTGTTAGCTTATCTCGCGCCATGTCTGCATTTGCCCAATCCTTAGCAGCACGAGAATCGTTACGAAGTTTAATGAGTGCTTCAATTTCAGCGACCTCTTCATCATCACCTGAATCCCCTTTTAGGAAAGCTTCTGGATCTTGATGAAGAATACCAATCACGTCTGCAAGCTCACGCATCAGCGCACCCAATGCACTTGCCTTTTCAAGATTCTCAATCTTCAAACGGTTCACTTCACGAGCCATATCGAACAGCACTGAGTAAGCTTCTGGCGTATTGAAATCATCATTCATTGCCGCAATGAAACGCTCAACGTATTCTTCACCGCCTGCAGGTGCTGCTGACAGGTCAAGACCACGTAGTGAAGTGTATAGACGCTCTAACGAAGCACGGGCTTGATTTAGGTTCTCATCACTGTAGTTCAGTTGACTGCGGTAATGACCTGACATCAAGAAGTAGCGTACTGTTTCAGCATCGTAATGACCCAATACATCGCGGATAGTAAAGAAGTTGTTCAGCGATTTAGACATCTTCTCGCGATCAACCATGACCATGCCACTGTGCATCCAAGTGTTCACGTACTGAGAGTCGTGAGCACAGCAAGATTGTGCGATTTCGTTTTCATGGTGAGGGAACTGAAGATCAGAGCCGCCACCGTGAATATCAAAATGGTCACCAAGAATCGATGAGTTCATTGCTGAACACTCAATGTGCCAACCTGGACGACCTGGACCCCATGGTGATTCCCACGTAGGTTCACCAGGCTTAGACATTTTCCATAGCACGAAATCAAGTGGGCTACGCTTCGCCGTTTCAATATCAACACGAGCACCCGCTTGCAATTGATCCAAGTCTTGCTTTGACAACTTGCCATACTCGTCGTATTTGCCAACTTCGAACATCACATCGCCATTATCAGCGACGTAGGCAAAACCACGTTGAATTAAGCGTTGAACCATATCAATGATTTCTTGGATAAACTCTGTCGCACGAGGCTCAACATCTGGGCGCTTCATGTTCAGAGCGTCAAAGTCTGCATGCATTTCAGCAATAAGACGCTCGGTTAAGCTGTCACAGGTCTCGCCGTTTTCCGCCGCACGTTTAATGATCTTGTCATCGATGTCCGTGATGTTGCGAACAAACGTTAGGTCATAGCCAAGGTAACGAAGGTAACGTGATACAACATCAAACGATACAAACGTACGGCCATGACCGATGTGACAGAGATCGTAGATGGTAACTCCACAGACGTACATGCCGACTTTGCCAGCTGTAATTGGTTTGAATTCCTCTTTCTGTCTTGTTAGTGAGTTATATATCTTTAACATGATCTCTATCTTGTTTGGTGAGTGAAATAAAATTAGGTCAGGCAGTATATACCCAAGTAACGTTAAAATGCTAGGTTCAACCAGTACTGGTTTTGCTATTCTCGAATTAAATGGTTACCCACTGAATGCTTGGTCTAAAACGCAACAAAAAACGTATGGTGTAAGGTCATTTAATCACCTTGAAGCCGTGTAAATGGAGGGAAATGCTTCAATCGTCTAAACTTCCCTCACATCAAGACAAATTCTTAGCGAGCCCCCCTTTCAGTGGTGCAGGAAGTTAGGCTAAAATCCCTCGTTCAAATAACACAGTAAAGGAAAACGGTATGATCACCCTTCACACTAACTTTGGTGACATCAAAATTCAGCTGAATGAAGAAAAAGCGCCAGAAACATGCGCAAACTTCCTACAATACTGCCGTGACGGTTTCTACGACAACACGCTATTCCACCGTGTTATCGATGGCTTCATGATTCAAGGCGGCGGTATGGAGTCTGGCCTAGTTGAAAAGCCAACACGCGCAGCAATCAAGAACGAAGCAAACAACGGCCTGAGCAACAAAATCGGTACACTAGCAATGGCTCGTACGATGGAACCGCATTCAGCTAGCTCTCAGTTTTTCATCAACGTGAACAACAACACTTTCCTAGACTTCCGTGCAGAGAGCCTAGATGGTTGGGGTTACTGTGTATTCGCTGAAGTAGTTGAAGGCATGGACATCGTGAACAAAATCAAAGGTGTAAGCACTGGTTCTTACGGCATGCACCAAGATGTACCGCTAGATGAAGTTCTAATTACTGGTACTACCATCGAAGAATAATTCGAGATCGTGTCTGAGGAGGCTTCGCCTCCTCTTTTTTATGCGTTACCATCCCACCTTATTAATGCCATTCTCTCTTATGGAATTCTATGACTACCCTTTTCATTGCTGACTTACACCTAACCCCTAATAGACCCGATATCACAGACTGCTTCTTGCGCTTTATGGCTGATGAAGCTGCTCAAGCGGATAAGCTATATATCTTAGGGGATTTGTTTGAGTTTTGGATTGGTGATGAAGACGATTCAGAGTTTGCGGACACAGTGCGCGGCGCAATCAAGGCCGTGAGCGAACAAGGGGTTCAAACCTATTTTGTCCAAGGTAATCGTGATTTTTTACTGGGCGAAAAGTTCTGCCGTCAGACGGGAATGACCTTATTGAGTGACGTATCGACGATGGATTTATATGGCCGCCAATGCGCGATTCTGCATGGCGATACACTCTGTATCGATGACATCAAGTACCAAGAATTTCGAAAAACCGTTCACCAGCCTTGGTTACAATGGGTGTTTAAACGCATCCCGTGGTTCATTAAGAAAAAAATTGTCCGCAAAGTTCAATCTGATATACGCGATGATAAAAAGACGAAATCCATGGCTATCATGGATGTCAATCAAGGTGAAGTTGAGCGGGTTCTTGAACAACTTAATGTCGACCTTATGATTCACGGCCACACCCATCGTCCAGACGTGCATACTTTCTTGGTGAATGAAACGGAAGCTACACGAGTCGTATTGGGAGATTGGTTCACACAGGGTTCTGTTTTAAAAGTAAATTCCGATGGATTTTCGTTAGAAACTAGACCATTTAGCGCCAATACCTAACTTTGAGATGAGATAATGCTATAGTTTCATACAAAGAGTATGGATATTTTCATTTTTATCGTTATTATCAGCCCAAAAGTAAGCCGAACATAGTACCAAGTTGAATTACTCATATATCGCACGTCAACCTATTCTAGATCGTGAGCGCAAAACCATCGGGTATGAGCTCCTGTTTAGAGACGGACCAAAAAATACTTTTCCAGACGTCGAACCTGAGCTGGCGACCAGTCGTCTCTTATCCGATCACTTTTTGACTACGCATTATAAAACGCTTGGCGATAAGCTAGGGTTTGTCAACTTCCCCTATCAAAGCTTAATCAATTTGGTTCCTAGCCTATTTCCGAAAGAAAACTTGGTCGTCGAGATCTTAGAAGACTGTGAACCGACAGACGAACTGTTTACTGCGGTGAAAACCTTATACAAAAAAGGATATACCATTGCATTAGACGACTTTGTCCCGCACAAGTCTTGGAAACGCTTCCTACCTTATGTATCGATCATCAAATTCGATATTCGTGTTGTCTCTATTGCCAAAGCCGGTGTCTTCATTCAGTCTATGCATCACCTGAACATTGAGTTCCTTGCCGAGAAAGTTGAGACTTACCAAGAGTTCCAACAAGCACTCGATGCAGGATTTCATTATTTCCAAGGTTACTTCTTTAGTAAGCCCGAGATGATCCAAAAACGTCGAGTCAATGCTTCGTTCTTGACGGTGGTTCAACTGTGTAAAGAAATTTCTGAAGAGCCTGTTGATTTCAATAATGTAGAGAAGTTGTTTACGCAAGACGTTACCCTCTCCTTTAAGCTATTAACCTATGTGAACTCAGGCTACACCTTAGCGACCAAAATTAAGTCATTCCGCCAAGCGTTAGTCTATTTGGGAGAAGAGCGTTTACGTCGTTTCATTTCCTTAGTTGCCGTCGCATCCGTCCAAGAAGATAAACCTGATTCCCTCTATTCTCTTGCCATTCAGCGTGCCCGTGTCTGTGAGTTGATCACGTCACAAATCAAGTCGGAATACGATCCGGGACAAGCCTTTTTGACTGGCATGTTTTCTCTGTTAGACTCGCTGCTTGATCAGCCTCTTGCAGATATATTGGAAGAGATCCCTGTTGATGAAGACATTAAAACAGCCTTAGTCGAGCGGAAAGGTGTACTTGGTTTTGTGTTAGCCATGACTATTGCTTATGAGAAAGCGGATTGGGAACGGTCATTAAAATACAGTCAAGCCTTAAACGTCTCTGAAGATCAACTATCAAAAGCCTATAGCCAAGCGACCGCTTGGTCTCAAGAGTTGCTCGATCAAACTCGTTAATTTTTACCTTTGGAATTCATGTTATGACTCTATGCCCTTGTGGTTCTCAGCACACCTACTCCCGTTGCTGCGAAATTGCACACCTCAATCACTCTGCGGTCACTACGCCAGAGCAATTAATGCGTTCACGCTACAGTGCGCACGTTCTTGGGCTAGTCGATTATGTCGTTGATACGTATCACCCAAGTTGTCACGCTGAAGAGCAACGCGATGGCATCGCAGACTCTATCGACAGCCATTGGGTCAAACTGGAAGTGGTTGACCGTGCGTCGGGACGTCATGAGCATGAAGGTTTTGTTGAGTTTAATGCGTATTTTGAAGAAGAAGGTAAGCAATATTGCCTGAGTGAGCGTTCTCGTTTCATCAGAGAAGACGACCTTTGGTACTACATTGACGGCGAATTTCCTCAAGATCACACTGAAGCTGACGAAGAGCCTACATCCGATCCAAGATTAACTACCCCTGTACAAAGCTTAAAGGTCGGTCGTAATGACCCTTGTATTTGTGGCAGCGGTAAAAAGTTTAAAAAATGCTGCGGCTAAACATAAAAAGGGCTTCCAAATGGAAGCCCTTTTCTCTGCAACTCACCTAAGTTCGCTGGCTCACTCATAGAGTGGTTTAACAATGACGCTCTCGTAATTTATTGATGACATCATTCATCGATAAGCCTTGATCTTGAAGCAGCACCAGTAAGTGATACATTAAATCGGCCGATTCGCTTACGACTTCCGCCTTATCACCCGACGTTGCCGCAAGCGCGACTTCAACCCCTTCTTCACCCACTTTCTGCGAAATACGTTTGGTGCCACGGGCATATAAACTGGCTGTATAAGAAGAATCAGGGTCGGCTGATTTGCGTGCAGCAAGCAATTGTTCAAGTTGGTGAAGCCACACCATTTGAGACTCTTCTTGGGGATCGCCATCCCAACAGGTCGTAGTGCCTGTATGACAGGTGGGCCCAATTGGGTTAACTTTAACCAACAAAGTGTCATTGTCGCAGTCCAACGCAATATTTACCAAGCGTAATACGTTTCCAGAGGTTTCCCCTTTGGTCCATAAACGCTCTTTCGTACGAGAGAAAAATGTCACGCGCTCTGTGTCACCTGTTTTCAATAACGCATCGCGGTTCATGTATCCCATCATCAACACTTGGCTTGATTGATAGTCCTGCACAATAGCAGGGATCAATCCATCGACTTTGTCCCAATTAATACGCTCTGAAAGTTGGGCGATATCCATTGATTCGAAACTCATACTCTTACCTCGATTCCCTGCTGTTTAAGGTATTGTTTTAATTCACCGATGTTGATGATCTGTTTATGAAAAACCGACGCGGCTAAAGCACC
This sequence comes from bacterium sp. HQB-39, assembly GCA_043422575.1. Classification (GTDB taxonomy): domain Bacteria; phylum Pseudomonadota; class Gammaproteobacteria; order Enterobacterales; family Vibrionaceae; genus Vibrio. The sequence continues at coordinate 119,636 of JBHOHG010000004.1, forward strand.
ATCAACGTTGGACTTTTTGTAAGCTTGCGCAAAATGTTCCATCTCACCTGCGCCACCAGAGGCAATCAAAGGAACATGACACACCTCGCGTACCATATTCAGTTGTTCGATATCGTAACCATTGCGAACCCCATCTTGGTTCATCATATTCAAGACGATTTCACCCGCACCACGTTGCTGCACTTCTTGCACCCAATCTCGGGTTTGCCATTGCGTCGCTTTCGTGCGGCTTTCATCCCCCGTGAATTGGTATACTTGGTATTTCCCCGTCTCTTTGTCGTAGTAAGAGTCAATGCCAACCACGATGCATTGCACGCCAAATTTATCGGCCAAGTCTGTGATCAATTGTGGATTCGCCAATGCTGGCGAGTTAATCGAGACTTTATCTGCCCCAAACTCAAGAATTCTCGCCGCATCTTCCGCAGACTTAATTCCACCAGCCACACAGAAAGGAATATCAATCACTTCAGCAACGCGCTTGACCCAGCTTTTATCAACCACACGTCCATCACTGGACGCCGTAATATCATAAAAAACCAGCTCATCCGCGCCCTCTTCTGCATAGCGCTGAGCCAGTGGCACGATATCGCCGATGATTTCATGATTGCGAAACTGAACCCCTTTCACCACTTGCCCATCACGGACATCCAAACACGGAATTATTCGCTTTGCCAACATGCAAATGCCTCCTCTGCGGTAAACTTACCGTCTAACAGGGCGCGCCCTACAATAACACCAGCGACGCCACTGCCTTTCAATGCTTCGATATCCGCTAATGAACCAATACCACCGGAGGATTGGAATTGAACCTGAGGATATTGCTTACATAGATCCACATAGAGCTCAACATTAGAGCCTGTTAGCGTGCCATCTCTAGAAATGTCGGTACACAGAACATGGGTCAAGCCTACCGTTAAGTAATCATCAATCAGTGCTTCAATGGTCACTCCTGAATCTTCTTGCCAACCTGAAATGGCCACTTTTCTTGTGCCGTCAGAATCAATATTGATGTCCAAAGCGAGAACTATTTTCTCAGCCCCATATTTCGCCATCCAACCTTTTACTGTTTCTGGCTGTTTCACAGCTGTTGAACCGACCACGACTCGTTGGGCACCGGCTTCAAGAAGGTCGATCACATCTTGTTCACTACGTACGCCACCACCAATTTGAATATTGGCTGGGGTACTCGCCAACAACTGAGCAATTAAATCGAGCTGACGAGCTGTGGTGTCTTTTGCCCCCGTCAAATCAACCAAATGCAGCCAGCCTGCTCCCGCTTGGTGGTACAAGTTAAATTGCTCGGCGGGGTCAACTTTGTATTCGGTTACCTGCCCATAATCTCCTTGGTATAGGCGGACAACTTGACCTTCAATTAAATCTAATGCTGGAATAATCACAATGACATCCTTTTATAATTCCAAGAAGTTTTGAATCAGTTTGGCCCCTGCTTTTGAAGAGCGTTCAGGGTGGAACTGCACCCCATAATAATTGCCATTTTGAACAGCGGCAGTAAACGGGCTTCCGTACTCACACTCTGCAATGGTGTCCTCACCGACAGGCATTGCAAAACTGTGAACAAAGTAGAAATACTCCCCTTCTTCAATCCCTTTAAAAAGTGGGTTACCAGACCGAGCTGAGACGGTGTTCCACCCCATATGTGGCAGTGGCAATTCACCAGTCTGTAACCGCTGAACTTCTCCATTGCAGATACCCAGACATTCAACTTTTTGGTCTGCTTTTTGCCCTTTTTCTTGGGACGCTTTGCCAAGCAGCTGCATTCCTAAGCAAATACCGAGCAACGGTTTTTCAACCTGTTTTACCAGACTGATCAAATCACGCTCTGCAAGGTTCTTCATCGCTTCACTGGCCGTTCCAACTCCGGGTAGAAACAGCTTATCAGCATCGAGAACCACCTGAGGATCTTTAGAAATAGTGACCGAGTAACCTAAACGCTCAATCGCAAATTTGACCGAGGAGACATTGGCACAGCCCGTATCAATAATGACGACTTTTTGTTCTGTCATCGCGAACACTCCTTAAAGTACGCCTTTACTGCTAGGTAACTCATTGCCTTCGATTTTGATGCATTGACGTAAAGTACGCCCAAATGCCTTAAACAGACTTTCTATGATGTGGTGATCATTGTTGCCATTAGATGATAAGTGCAGCGTACACGCTAAGGCATCTGATAAAGAGCGGAAGAAGTGAACCGTCATTTCAGTTGAGAAATCCCCAACCGTGTCACGACTGAAGCTTGCGTCAAACTCTAAGTGAGCGCGTCCGGATAAATCGAGTGCACATTGAGCAAGGCATTCATCCATTGGCAAAGTAAAGCCAAAACGGGCAATGCCGCGTTTGTCACCGAGTGCTTCTTTCAAAGCTTGGCCTAAAGCAATCGCGGTATCTTCCACCGTGTGGTGATCGTCAATGTGTAGATCCCCTTTCACCTGACATTCCATCTGGAAGCCACCGTGTGTCGCAATTTGGTCCAACATGTGATCAAAGAAACCCAATCCGGTAGTGATGTTACTGCCACCTTGCTCATCAAGGTTCACTTTTACGAGGATGTCTGTTTCTTTCGTGGTACGAACCACTTCTGCGATGCGCGGATTTGTAGTGAGATCTTTGACAATTTGTGGCCAATTCATCGTCTCAGGATTGTATCGAATGCCTTTGATTGCCATGTTTTCTGCCATCTGCACATCCGTCATTCGATCTCCAATCACTGCCGAGTGTTTGAAATCAATTTTCCCGCCTTGAAGGTACTCTTTCACTAAGCCCAATCTAGGTTTACGACAAGCACTGTTGTCTTCTTCAAAATACGGACTAATGAGAACCTCATCAAAAACAATGCCTTGAGAAGATAGGATCTCCATCATCATGTTATGTGGAGCATCAAAATCTTCTTGAGGGAAACTGTCTGTACCAAGTCCGTCTTGATTTGTGACCATAACGAGGCGGTAGCCCGCATCTTGCAAAGCCAGTAAGCTTGGAATAACAAAAGGCTCCAATTTGAGTTTGTCTAAACGGTCTACCTGAAAGTCTTCGGGTGGCTCAACGATTAAGGTGCCATCACGGTCAATAAATAGGTATTTCTGCTGTGTGCTCACTTTAACTTCCTTATTTAAATTTAGTGGGCATCTCATTTTGTCGTCTTTATTTGGACATCATTGAGATGCGTTCAATTTGGTTATGGGCAAATTGCCATTCATTAACTGTAAAAATTTCGAATGAAATCCAGCGTTTTTTCACACTCTTCGCGGCTCCCCACGCTGATTCGTACACAGTTTTCAATCGGAGAATTACGCAGAATAATTCCGTTATCCCACGCGGCTTTGAATAAAGCGTCACCATCAGGAAACTCTACCAACAAGTAGTTTCCCCAGCCCTCATAAACGGTTAAACCTTCTAGCATTTGCAAGCCAACTTGTAGGTAAGCACGATTGGCATTCAAATCGAGAACTTGGAATTTGGCACGAGCTAACCCTGCTTCAGACAGTGCTTGAACGGCAATATCAGCAACTGGAACAGGCACTGGGTAGGGAGCGATCACTTTCAATAGCACATTGATCAATGACTCATTCGCTAATGTGAAACCACAGCGTAACCCTGCCAGAGCAAAGGCTTTAGATAGCGTGCGTAAGATCGCAAGGTTGTCGAATCGATCCAAAAGATCAACCGTTGATACTTCAGGACAAAAATCAATATAAGCTTCATCCATCACTACAATGGCGCGATCTCGGGTCATCTCAAGTAGCTCGACAATATCTTCACGTTTGATCACATTCCCCGTCGGGTTATTTGGGCTGCAAACGAAAACCAACTTCACCTTATCTAAGTTGGCCGCAATCTCTTGTAAATTGAGTTGCCAATCCTCAGTAAGCGCGACGGTTTTCTGTTCAACACCAATGGTTTCAGCACTGATGCTATACATACCGTAAGTTGGTGGACAATACAGGATGGCATCTTCACCCGGTTCACAGAAAGCTCGAATCAATAGCTCAATGCCTTCATCCGCGCCTCGAGTCGTCAGGGTTTGCTCCGGCCCTACTCCCGCGTAATCCGAATAAGCTTGAATCAATGCTTTCGGCTGACACTCACTGTATCGATTTAAACGTGAAATATCGGTGGTGTACTGATTATCAAAAGGGGATTCATTTGCGTTGAGCCAAACATCGCCAGAACCACCAATACGTCGAGCGGACAAATAAGGGGTGAGCTGTTGAACTTGTTTTCGAGCCAGTTTTTCCATGAGTTTTCCCTTACTTCCCTTCAGATTCAGTCAATTTATCGATTCGAATCGTAACAGCACGCTTGTGGGCATCGAGTCCTTCTGCATCAGCCATTGCGACAACGGTTGGAGCGAGATTTTGTATGCCTTCTTGAGTAAGTTCTTGGACTGTCATGCGCTTTGAAAAATCCGCTAGCCCCAGACTTGAATAGGTTTTGGTGTAACCATAAGTCGGTAGCACATGATTCGTTCCTGACGCGTAATCTCCAGCGGATTCTGGAGACCAATCTCCGAGGAAAATGGAACCCGCGTTATCTAAGAGGGGTAACAAATCTCGTGGGTTCTTGGTTTGGACAATCAGGTGCTCAGGTCCATAATAGTTTGAAATGGAAACAGCTTGAGTGATCGACTCTGAAATAATAATCAGGCTCGATGCCAATGCTTGCTGAGCGATTTCAGCACGCGATAATGTTTTTAATTGTTGTCTCACTGCATCAGTGACTTGATCCGCCAATACTGGCGATGGGGTCACGAGCACCACTTGAGAATCTGGACCATGTTCAGCTTGGCTTAATAAATCCGCAGCAATAAACTCAGGGTCGGCCGTTTCGTCCGCAATCACTAACACTTCTGACGGCCCCGCTGGCATATCAATCGCAGCACCACGGAAGTCATTACTCACCTGTCTCTTGGCTTCCGTCACATACGCATTACCCGGGCCAAATATCTTGTCGACTTTAGAAACCGTTTCTGTGCCATAAGCCATCGCAGCAACGGCTTGCCCCCCACCCACGTTATAGACTTCATCGATGCCACAAAGTTGAGCAACGTAAAGAATTTCATCGGCAATCGGCGGAGGTGAACACAAAACCACTTTACGACAACCCGCTATTTTCGCAGGAACACCTAACATCAATACCGTTGACGGTAACGGAGCGCTGCCTCCTGGAATATACAGACCCACTTTTTGGATAGGTCGCGTCACCTGCTCACACACCACACCAGGTTGCGTTTCTACGCGAATCGGCTGCGGTTTTTGTGCTTTATGAAACTTGGCAATATTGGTATATGCCTGATCGAGCGCGTCTTTCATTCCGTCAGTCAAACGATCCGATGCTTGCTTTATTTCTTCAGAAGAGACTCGAATCGATGCTGGTGTCACCCCATCAAACTTCGCGGTCAACGCTTGCAGCGCGCTGTCCCCTTCTGCTTTAACCTGTTTAATAACCTCTGCCACCGCAGCAGTAATGTTCGCGCCTTCCGTAATAGCAGGACGTTCCAAAATCAAATCCTGCTGACCTTCGCTTAATGATTGCCAAACGACCGTTCTCATCTCGATTACTCCATCATTTTTTCAATTGGAAGCACAAGAATCGAACTCGCGCCTAGCTCTTTGAGCTGCTCCATGGTTTCCCAGAATAGGTTTTCAGTGCTCACGAGATGAACGGCAACTCTCTGCTTATCGGCTGATAAAGGCAAAACCGTCGGGTCTTCAGCTCCAGGAAGGAGTGATTTGATTTGATCTAATTTTTCCGTTGGCGCGTGCAACATGATGTATTTTGATTCTTTAGCCTGCTGGACGCCTTGCATACGCGTCAGCAATTTCTCAATCAACGCTTGTTTGTCGGCGTCAAATTCCCCGACTCGCTGAATTAAAGTCGCTTTCGATTTAAAGATGACTTCTGCTTCTTTCAAACCGTTCGCTTCAAGGGTCGCTCCGGTTGAAACCAGGTCTGCTATCGCATCGGCAAGACCCGCTCTTGGTGCCACTTCAACCGAACCCGTTAACATACAGGTTGAAAAGGGAACACCAGCTTGGTCCATATACGCTTTCAGTAGTTGAGGGTATGTGGTAGCAATACGTTTACCAGCTAGATCTTGAGGCCCCTTGTACTCTTCATCTTTATCAATGGCGATGGACAAACGGCAGCCACCGTAATCAAGACGACGAAGTTGAACAAAATCAGCAGGCTCTCCCAATGCCAGTCGATCAAGGCGGACTTCTTCAAGTTCATTTTCACCAATAAAACCGAGGTCAACGACCCCATCCATCACTAAGCCCGGAATATCGTCATCACGAACCAGCAACAAATCAATTGGCATATTTAGAGAGTGAACCACGAGACGCTCACCCATGATGTTGAATTTCACACCACATTTTTTCAAAAGCTCTTGGCTATCTCTGCTTAGGCGACCTTTCTTTTGAATCGCAATTCTTAGGCGTTGTGTTTGCATGCTATTTCCCTGTGCAATTTTATTTTATAAACCGATTAAAACGAAAAAACCCTCGGGAGGTTGCCTCCCGAGGGTCTGAAACTTGTATTGTTTTCGTTCAAACTCCGGGAGAATCCTGTCTCCCGGGTATGCGTACATCTCCCGACAGACTAGACTGGGTGATGATGGCGATGATGAATGTTCATTGCTAAATTACGCATACTTATATATTCCGGTAGAGCTTTTTGCTTTGTTGTTATTCACACTATCTAAGGTGAGAACATTTTTCAACCATTAATTTTAACTTTTTAACAATTGTATAAGACAAATAAAAAGGGAAGCCGCAGTCTCCCCTTTAAATCACCTACAAAACAACAACTTAATATTAATTTGTTGCCGTCATCTTTGATTTCGACATAGCTGAAAGCAGTCCACATACCACCACAAAGGTGATAGAAGCTGCTGAGAATGCAATTACAACAGATGAAGTATAACCAAGTGTGATAAAGCCCACAGAAGAAATTACCGCCACTGATATTGCATAAGGAAGCTGCGTAGCGACGTGGTCAATGTGGTTACAACGTGCACCCGTCGAAGAGAGAATCGTGGTATCTGAGATAGGCGAGCAATGGTCACCAAATACAGAACCAGCTAAAACGGCACTCAGCATCGGTAACATCAAAGCAATATCCGTTGCTGCTGCCATATCACCAGCAATAGGAAGCATAATGCCGAACGTACCCCAAGAGGTGCCTGTGGAAAATGCCATTAGACCTGACAATAAGAACAGAATAACCGGTAACCACATTGGGTCAATATTGCCTTGTGCCAGAGATGATAGATATTTACCAGTATTCATGTCACTGATCACAGAGCCGATTGTCCACGCAAAGATTAGGATTAAGATCGCGCCAAACATAGATCTCGCACCAATCCACAGCGTGCGACCAATTTCTGCTGATGGGAGGCCTTGTTTTAACACGGTAAACAAAGCCACAGCGAGACCAATAAGACCACCGTAAATCAATGAAAGGCCAACATCGGTATTCTCAAATGCACCCAGTAGAGAAAACGGCTTCTCATCCGCTGCCAAAGATTGACCACCGGTGTATAGCATAGAGGCAACCGTTGCAATAATAAGCGCTACAATCGGTAGAATCAGGTCTGAAACCTTGCCTTTACTGCTCTCTTCAATATCCAACTCTTCATTTAATTCATGCGCTTCTTGAAGATCATTCTCTTTATCTTTACTGAAACCATGACCTTGTGAAGCCGCCACTTCATGTTGACGCATTTTACCAATATCGAGACCAAACCAGATCACGGCAAACACCATTAGCAGAGCGAATACGGCATAAAAGTTCATCGTTCCTAGCACAAGGTAAGCCCCTAATGCTGAGTATTCCGTTACGCCATGCGTCACCAAAATACCACCAATAATGGTAATGATGTATGCCCCCCAGCTGGATGCAGGCATCAACACACACATAGGTGCTGCGGTAGAGTCAAGAACGTAGGCTAATTTAGCGCGAGATACGTAGAAACGATCCGTCACTGGTCGAGAAATGGCACCGACAGCAAGGCTATTGAAATAGTCATCAACAAAAATAAACACACCTAAAAATGCTGCCAGTAGCTTAGATCCGCGCTTACTTTTTACGCGAGATTGTGCCCACTCAGCAAAAGCACGAGTGCCACCTGACAAGGTGAGTAATGCTGTCATCATGCCCAGCAAGAGCAAGAAGCCGACAATACTCATATTCCATGAGTTAATGCCGCCATCTTCAACAAAGACAGCCATCACTTTCTCGACGACGTAACCAGCAGCAGAACCAACCGCATAATCGTTAAGTAAAATGGCACCAAGAACGATACCTACACCCAACGAAACCAGTACACGGCGAGTTAAAATAGCAAGAGTAAGTGCCACCAACGGCGGTAGCAAAGATAAGGGCGATGTTGCGAAATCTATTATATTCATGATCTTCAAAAACCAAATTTGGCTAGAGATCTACTGCAGACAAGTCAGTGTAGCAAGCAGCTCACTCACTCATGTTGAACTAAGCGAAAGGGAAGCGAACACTTCACCCAACCCTACAGTAGCGCTCCATAGTTAATGCTTAAATACTATGGCAGTGTTGTTCCTATTCGAAGACAACCCCAGCAAGGTGTTTTGATCGACAACCTTACTTCGGCAATGCACACCTTTCACCATTATTCATCGGTATCACCCCAATAATAGCTACTGATTGTGTTTGCGCCTCTACGGCAATCACAAATAATTAACCAGTTGCAGCACAAACTGCAAACAAATCAACCATTGAATTGCATCAGGTAATGTTATTGTACTCAACAAGGATCCGTTTGCAATACATTACGCTAATTTTAGTTTGCATTTACTTTTCATTGACAGCGTGAAAGAAAGGAAGGTGAACAGCCTAAATCCTAGTTGCATACGAATCCTTACAATCTCATCCATTATCGAGGGTTGCACTCTGATACATATTAGTTGATGACTTAGTTCCAATCTTATCAATTGAGTTTCATTCATCCGTTCCATAGGGAGAAATTAAGCAAACATCCTCTCTTAAGCTTAATGTGAGTGGATTTTAGTTCTTGTACTTGAATAGCCGTTAAATAAATCGAAGTTTTTGAAACACGTCTTTCACCACATTCGAGATGATAACTTATAGCTTCACCACCACAATTGCTTGGCTCAGATCACACTTATTTACTTATTTTAAACGAGAATATGAAGCATATGCATTGGATTGCTACTATGCTAATAGAACTTGCTTGCTGACTTTCTGTCAAATTGTCTCATTTTGAATATAGGACGACTTAGAAATAGATTTATTATTAAATCATATTGCCAGAGGTGGGAACTAACGGTTAATATAGACGAATAATAAGATAATTTTATTTGTTTTATCTATTTCTCGCGTTTATTATTTATTTATCGACGAATTCAATCATAGGAATCAATGATGTCGGAACTAACGAAAACTCTACTGAATATCCGCAGTCTACGTGCATTCTCACGTGAACTTACTCTAGAACAATTAGAAGAAGCTCTGGATAAACTTACAATCGTTGTTCAAGAGCGCCAAGAAGCTGAAGAAGAAGAACGCGCTGCATTGGCAGCACAAGAAGCTAAACTTTCTGCAATTGCTGATCAAATTGCTAAAGATGGCATCGACGTTAATGCTCTTATTCAAGCGCTATCAGGTGAAACTAAAACTAAAGCGAAAAGCAAACGTGCGCCTCGTCCAGCGAAATACAAGTATGTTGACACTAACGGCGAAGAGAAAACTTGGACAGGTCAAGGTCGTACACCTTCTGCAATCCAAACTCAGCTTGACGCAGGTAAGTCTCTAGAAGAATTCTTGATTGGTTAATTAACCATTTAAAGTTTCGAATGATAAACAGCCTAGATGCTTTGCACTAGGCTGTTTTTATTTATGAGAATAATTATCAATTATAAAAAATCCCAGCATATTACTGGGATTTTTTATTTAATAAGAATGAGTTATCGTTAACGATTAGTGGGTTATCGTTCCCAATAAGCCTCTTCTAAACTATCTTCTCGCTCTGGTAAGCCTTTTGACAGACGCGGCGAGTGCTGCACCAACACTTCGTAGCTGGCTCGATTCGCGTATTTACAAACCTGTGAGAAAGAAGAGTAAGTCAAGTGTTGGAAGCTGTGCTTACTAGAATTTGGCACATTTTCTTTATGGTATTTATTCGCCGCCATATCATGAAGAACCGCTGAAAGCGCAGCATCGCCTGCACCATTTGTGTTCTTAATTTTTTCCGGTCCTCCCATATATGGAGAAATATGAGAGTAAACTTTAAACGGCGTTTCACATTCAGATTTACGTGCTGGACGGCTAAATTCATAGCGATTAAATTCAGCAATTGAACCCGGTAATAGCGGCAGTGACGTTTCACGTTTTGCGCTTTCTTCGGTGTAACCTGCCATGAATAGACCAACAGGACCTGCCGTGCACAATACTAAGTCCGCCCAATCCAATGTTTTATCAGACGCAGCCAGAGGGTCGGATTCCCCTGTTAACGCTTCCGCTTCATCTTCATTCATTGCAACCACAGTAACGTGATCGCGAATAAAGTCTTGCCAGAATTTAGGGTCGTCTTGAATAACAAACTTAGTCCCTAACGTCAGCACAACTGGCACATCATGTTGTTTTGCAAATTCGATCGCTCTCATCGTCGCTTCTGGCATTGGGTCGCCCGGCTTACAGCGAACAAGATACGCCGTCAACACTAATGCAGACGCACTTTCGAAAATCTTTTCAGGAATACTCTCTGGATTCAATTGGTTCATCTGACCTTCACTAATTGCGAAAGTACGTTCACCATCTTCAGTAATAAGCGCAAAGCAACGGCCAATAGCGCCATCAACACCTTGAAGATAATTCAAATCCATTCGGCTCGATGTATTACACAGATAACGGTAACCATAGCTGCCGATCTTAATATCTTGACTCATCACACCAAGAAGTGTTGAACGATCGTCCGCAAGAACAGAATAGTTGTGCAGGGTATTACCAATCGTACCACCAGCATATTCATTGGTGATCAAGTTCTCTTGTTTGAGATGCTGATACAAGGCTTCCGCTGTTTCATCATCAATTACCAATGAGTGACCTTTACTCAGACCGTACTTATCAATTACCTCGGTGGTCACTTTCGCCTCAATATCAACCAAAGTTTGGTCAATACCGATAATGTGGGTACGAGCCATCTTCTTGCTGTTTTGCGCTTGGCTGACAAGTGGGTCACGAGCGTGAACAGGAAAATAGTGTTTCGATTTGCGTTGTCCGGGGAATTTCATACTGTCATCTGAGTAGGGGAAAAAGGAGCGCGAAGTGTACCTTGCTCCTTTTTCAGCGGCAATAAAGCACATTATAGCAAACGTTTGCCCTGTGCTTTTTTTGTTAAATGCCGTTACTCGCCCTCTAAAAACCCAAGATCTGGCAGGCGATCTAAGTGCTCGCTGTAGCGTTTCAGGTCAAATTTATTGTCATTTTTAACAACATCGTATACTTCAATTGAAACCGCACAAGCCATCAGTGCGATGGCATCATCACGAGACGTACCTGTCATCATCAAACGCATCAAGGTCTCTTTTACCTTAAGCGGGTTGCCTTCTTCTAATTGATTTTCAATTACCTGAATGAGTTCTGCTTCTTCAATAATTTGGTTTTCGTCGCTCATGATTTACCTCTGTATAATTGCGTCGATACTATATACCCAAGTCACCTAGAGATGCTAGGTTCAGCGACAGCTGCTTAGGTTGTTTGTAAGATGATTTGATAGCAATGCATTGCTTTGCAGATCTAGTGGCTCTAAATCAAGAAGCGATAACGCAGCTAGCGAGACAAGCAACCTCGCCCTTTGGGAGTCTCTCTCAGGCTCGACTCACAAGCGCATCTGTATTAACGATAGATTTGATTGCCCACATCGCTTTATTTACTTCGTTTGTTCTGTTTTACACCAATGTCGATCTGATCGATCGTTTTAGCAACAAAATCGTTTTGTGATTACCGTCTCGGATCTGTCACCTCCGTTTGGTTTCTGATAGAATTTGCGTCCAGTTAATTTTAGTGGTGTTGAGTAATGTCTGATAACAGCCAAAAGAAAGTCATTGTCGGTATGTCCGGCGGCGTTGATTCCTCTGTTTCTGCGTATCTTCTAAAACAACAAGGCTACCAAGTAGAAGGCCTATTTATGAAGAACTGGGAAGAAGATGACAACGAAGAATATTGCACAGCGGCAGAAGATCTTGCCGATGCGCAGGCAGTCTGTGACAAACTTGGTATCCACCTTCACACCATCAACTTTGCTGCCGAATACTGGGATAACGTTTTTGAGTACTTCCTTGCTGAATACAAAGCGGGTCGTACACCAAACCCTGATATTCTTTGTAATAAAGAAATCAAATTTAAAGCTTTCCTAGAGTTCGCAGATGAAGTACTAGACGCTGACTATATTGCTATGGGTCATTATGTACGCCGCACTTTCCCTGAAAATGGCGAACAACCCCGCATGCTACGTGGTTTAGATGGCAATAAAGACCAGAGTTATTTCTTATACACTCTAAGCCATGAACAAATTGCTCGTTCTCTATTTCCAGTCGGTGAATTAGAGAAGCCTGAAGTGCGTCGTATTGCCGAAGAGCAAGACCTGATCACAGCGAAGAAAAAAGACTCAACCGGCATCTGCTTTATTGGTGAGCGTAAATTTACCGATTTCCTTGGCCGCTACTTGCCTGCTCAACCGGGTAATATCGAAACCCCTGAAGGGAAAGTCATCGGTCAACACCAAGGTTTGATGTACCACACGCTTGGTCAACGTAAGGGCCTTCATATCGGCGGTCAAAAAGGTGGCGGCGGTAATGAAGCTCCTTGGTTTGTTGGCGAAAAAGATCTAAAACGCAATGTATTGATTGCCGTGCAAGGTAAAGACCATCCGATGCTCAAGTCTGAAGGTTTAATCGCCTCTCAACTTCATTGGGTAAGTCGTGAACCAATTCGTGACCTAGTTAAGTGTTCGGTGAAAACCCGTTACCGCCAACAAGACATTCCTTGTACAATCATTCCAATCGATGATGAGACCATCAAAGTGATCTTTGATGACCCTCAAGTTGCAGTAACGCCAGGTCAGTCCGCTGTATTTTATGACGGTGAAACTTGCTTAGGTGGCGGTATCATCGAACAACGCATTAAATATTCTCAAGATTAGGAGTCGTTACGTGGCGAATGAACTTTATGACCGCACCATAGCCTTTGCTGGCATCTGTCAAGCCGTTGCTTTAGTGCAACAAGTGGCGAGAAACGGTCATTGTGATCAAGAAGCCTTTGAAACTTCTATTAAGGCGATTTTAAATACTTCGCCTTCTAATACGCTTGGCGTATACGGTCATGAGTCGGACCTAAAACTCGGACTTGAATGCCTCGTTAATGGCATTGATGGTACACCGTCAGGCAGTGAGTTGACCCGTTACATTATCAGCGTCATGGCATTGGAACGTAAACTTTCAGGTCGCAATGACGCGATGTCTCAACTCGGTGACCGTATCGAAATGGCTCAGCGTCAAACGGAACACTTTGAGCTGTTTGATGAACAGATGATGAGTAACTTGGCCAGTATCTACCTCGATGTTGTAAGCCCTATCGGCCCTCGAGTTCAAGTTGCGGGGACGCCATCGGTTCTACAACAGACCACGAACCAGCATAAAGTCCGTGCGCTATTACTGTCAGCCATTCGTAGCTCCGTGCTTTGGCGTCAAGTTGGTGGCAAACGCCGTCACCTTATCTTCGGACGCAAGAAGATGATTGACCAAGCCAAGATCCTACTGGCTCGTTTATAACATTTTGTAGCTCGCGTTTATCGCGAGCTACTTTTTTCACAAGTACTCAATGACCCCAAAAGCAGTGCATCACCCACTCATACTGAACCACGGTTCAAGGTCTCGCTCCGCTTAATAAATGGATGATTTGAGAGTAATACAAATCCAGCGCAAACGATTGCGCAATATTCGTGACAATTGCCACAGTTATTGGTATAAAGCTCACGAAATTTAGAAACCCAATTCAGGAGAACACCATGGAACTGTCAGCATTGACTGCTGTTTCACCAGTAGACGGCCGTTATGGAAGCAAGACAATTGCGTTGCGCGAAATTTTCAGTGAATACGGTCTATTGAAGTACCGTTCTATCGTTGAAATTCGTTGGCTACAAAAGCTTGCTGCTACTGCTGAAATTGCAGAAGTGCCAGCATTTAGTGCAGAAGCAAATCAATTCCTAGACGACCTAGCTGCTAACTTCTCAGAAGAAGACGCGCGCCGCATCAAAGAGATCGAGCGTACCACCAACCATGACGTCAAAGCGGTTGAGTACTTCCTAAAAGAGAAAGTAGCGGGTGTTCCTGAACTGCACGCAGTGAACGAGTTCATTCACTTCGCTTGTACTTCTGAAGACATCAACAACACGTCTCACGCGCTCATGCTAAAAGAAGCTCGCGAGCAAGTTATTCTTCCTGAGATCCGCACTCTGATTGATGCAATCAAAGCGCTTGCAGAAGAATATCGTGACATCCCTCTCCTATCACGTACTCACGGTCAGCCAGCTTCTCCATCAACGATGGGTAAAGAGATGGCTAACGTTGCGTACCGTATGGAACGTCAATACAAGCAGATCGAGAACGTTGAAATTCTGGGTAAAATCAATGGCGCTGTAGGTAACTATAATGCTCACCTATCTGCTTACCCAGAGCTAGATTGGCACAAGTTCAGCGAAGAGTTCATCACAGAGTCTCTTGGTGTTACTTGGAACCCATACACAACACAGATTGAGCCGCACGACTACATTGCAGAGCTATTCGATGCTATCGCTCGATTCAACACGATCCTAATTGACTTCGATCGTGACGTTTGGGGTTACATTGCACTTGGTCACTTCAAACAGAAGACTATCGCTGGCGAAATCGGTTCTTCAACCATGCCGCACAAAGTAAACCCAATCGACTTTGAAAACTCAGAAGGTAACCTAGGTCTCGCTAACGCTGTATTTGGTCACCTAGCGCAAAAACTGCCTATCTCTCGCTGGCAGCGTGACCTTACTGACTCAACGGTTCTTCGTAACCTTGGTGTGGGTGTTGGTTATGCCGTTATCGCGTACACTTCAACGCTAAAAGGCATCAGCAAGCTTGAAGTTAACCGTGAAGCACTCCTTGCAGAGCTGGACCAAAACTGGGAAGTTCTGGCTGAACCAGTACAAACAGTAATGCGTCGTTACGGTATTGAAAAGCCATACGAAAAGCTGAAAGAACTTACTCGTGGTAAGCGTGTTGACGGTGAAGCGATGCGTAACTTCATCGACGGTCTAGAGCTTCCTGAAGAAGAAAAGACCCGTCTTAAGCAAATGACACCAGCGAACTACATCGGTCAAGCTATTGAACTGACTGACAAGCTGTAATCGCTCGCTTTGTCGATGTAAATGGTAAAACAAAAAAGGCTCCTTATGGAGCCTTTTTTATCGGGATAAGCAACTTTACTTTTCTAAGTGCTTTTGAAAGAAAATCGTCAGTGTGCCAACTTCAACACCAAACTTTTTAATTTTGGTGAGATTAAACACGTGACGCTCATCTTGCTGATACAACCAATCATCAAATGCTACAGTGATCACCGAGTCATCCATTTTTAAGTCGAAATCATATTGCCAGCGCAACGCATTGCCTTCCACCCTTCCAGTCGCAATACCATCGATATCGTCGGCTGTACCTTGAAACGTTCCATCTGAAAGTCGAGTGATTTCCCAGACTCTTCGTGACTTTTCACCATCATTAAAAATAAAGTCTTCAACTAACGTCAGTTGATTTTCCGAAACCGTACCGACAATCTCGACCTCGAACCGTCGTGTCTGCTTGTCAGTATAATCTTGCACCATACCCCACGCCGTCACCTGCCCGTCAAAGTACCCAAAAAGATCGAAACTTGGGGACGTCTCTTTATAGTCGGACAAATCCGCACTGCAACCGACGGTCACGAGTGTAATGAGCGCTATGAATACCGTTTTGATTGTTCTAACCATGTTTATATCTAACCACTTAATTCTCTGACCACTTATGTTTTTTCGGTTCAACCACGGTTCATAATGCCAAGTCTGTGAAATTACTTGACTCAGCGATAACGGCTTTACGTTACTTGCGTAGCGTCAATGTCTTGTTATCCCCTGATTTACCGTGCAACTTGCCATTTACTGTACAACACCCCATTTACCGGACAAGTCACCATTCCGGAAAGCGGTTTATTTACCGATTAACTGATTCCTCAGTTCAGGGTATTCTGTTTGCGGTGACAACCAGATAGAGAGAAATGCGTCATTCAACCACTCATTATCGACATCTCCTAACACAGTCACATTATTCAAGTCATCGTAATAAAGCTTGCCAACCGCGCCATCGGTCACGTAGGTCAACTTTTGCCCCTTCTTAATATCAGGAAACAAGGTTTCTAGTTGAGCAATCCCTTGTTTTCGATTGTCGGAGGACATGTTTAATTTTTGCCACTGCTCATCAGTCGCATCCAATAACTGCTTTTTACTGATGTCGCGCTGATAGTTAATTTCTAACGCAAATGGGTGTGGGGTAATATCTTGTGACTCTTGATACTTTCCATTTGGCGCCTTCAGTGTCGATTTATAAACATCAAACAAAAACCAAGTCAGTTGAGCTTCTCCTACTTTCGGCCAACTTTTCCATTGGTCAGCTCGTTTTTTTGCATCCAAACTTAGGTTGGAAATCTTGTCGTCTGTTACCTTGGACCCCGTTACCTCAGAATCCATGACCTTGGAATCCATGACCTTGGAATTAACAGCCATGGCATTGGCTACTGGAAAGGCAAGAAAAAGGCACAAACTGTAAGAGCTAACGCGCAAACGCATATTGTTTCTCATCATGTTTAAACACCTTCAAAATAAGGGCAGCGATCACCACCCACTCAATAAATAAAATCAGTAAGGTTATCCAAGTTGCGTAGCCAAAAGATACCGCTTCTAATTTTTGACCACCGAGGTAACTTAATGCCCCGCCAACTCCGAACAAAGGCAATACCAACTTCGCTGAATATCGCATAGCAATAGGATGTAGATGCTTGGCGTACCAAGCAAACATAAACCATAAGCAGCCAAGCCAGAGTGGGATCCCCCAACCTGAAAATTGAAACACACCAAAGAGAGTGTTGATACTATCGATAGTGATCCCACAGAAGGCGACAACCAATATCTCAATCACTCTGGATCCGAGAAATGTTGCCGAACTGTAGAGCTCGATGGCGACTGCAGCAAGTGCCATACCCACCAATATCGCGAGGTAATGGTTTTGCCCTAACACAGCAACGAACCAAGCAAGTTGAAACCAAGTTGATACCAACAGCAATTTCATGTCTGACTCCTTCGTGTTTCGAAACACTAACCTAGGGCAAAACGTCAGTTCAAAGTACTACGACATTTCCGGTCTTTGATAAGTCATGTGGACTGTACTTATGGTTCTTGCTAAAAAACCACCTTCGCAATAACTCAAGTAATATCGCCACATACGAATAAATCGATCATCATAGCCTAGCTCTCGTACCTGAGCTTCAGCATGATTGAATCTCTCATGCCACTCTCTCAACGTAGTCGCATAATCCAACCCAATATCGTACAAGTCTCTTAACACCAATTGACTGTACTTTGTCGTTGTTGCCGTGAGCATAGTGACTGAAGGCAAAAACCCTCCAGGAAAGATGTATTTCTGAATAAAGTCGACATTATTGGAATAATAGTCGTAACGCTGGTCAGCAATGGTGATGGCTTGGATCGCCATCAGTCCACCGGGTTTTAGTAGGGATTGACACTGTTCGATATAAGAACGCAGATATTGTTTGCCGACCGCTTCAATCATTTCAATCGAAACCAGCTTGTCATATTCACCGGATAGGTCGCGATAATCTTCCATTAACAAGGTAATTTTATCTTCCAATCCGGCTAACGCGATCTGCTCTTTTGCGTAATCATGTTGCTCTTGAGAAATGGTCGTGGTGGTGACTTGGCAGCCGTAAGTCTTTGCCATATAAATCGCCATCGCTCCCCAACCTGTACCAATCTCAATCACGTGATCGCTCGGTTGCAATTTCAACTGCTGACAAAGCCTATCCATCTTATTGATTTGAGCCTGCTCTAAACTGTCCGTGGCTTGCAGATACAACGCTGATGAGTACAACATGCGCTCATCAAGAAACGTTTTATAGAGATCGTTTCCAAGGTCGTAATGGGCATGAATGTTCTTTTTCGAATTTTCTACCGTATTACGATTGCCCCAATGGCTCAACTTATACAGTAATTGAGTAAACCAACTGCTTTGGTTTTCTAAACCGTCAAGGGCATTAAGATTCATCGCCATTAGGGTCATTACTGCCGTCAAATCTGGTGTGTCCCACCAGCCATCCATGTAAGCTTCCGCTGCTGCAATGCTGCCACCCTGAAGAAGCCTTTTGTAAAAGCCGGGGTGCTTGACCTCAATGACCGCATTTGGCTCATTGTTCTTCGGCTCACCGTAACGTTCTTTCAATGCTCTGTCATTATCGCCAAATGACTCGACAATAGTAAGGCTGCCGACACTGAGTTTACAAAGGCATTGTAGAGCTATCCCGCGTGCCGCTTTCTGAGCAGTCGTAAACTGCCTCGGTATATCCAGAGAGCTGGTGTTTAACATGGGGAATTCTCCTTATTTTTGTTACTTTTGGTTTTGACGGAGTCGTCTGCTTGCTCTGATTCTTGATACTTAGGGTGGGAGTAAAACGGCGCTCCTTTCACCCAAAGTTTCAATGCGTGCCAATAAATGCCAACCAAGACTTTTACTGTTTGGATTGGAGTTAAGATCAGTTGTTTAATTAGTTTTTTACTACTAAACGGATGAGCCGACATCGCAAGCGTCGCGTCAAAATGCTTGCTGCCTTTATGACACTCTAGGTGAACATGCAGCTTTTCAGTCAACGGCTTTAAACGCCATTGATACTCTTGGTCTATAGGATTGAATGGAGAAACATGAAACGCCTTATCATTTCGCCAGTTTTCACCATCATCACCTGATTCAGCATCAACCGCGTAATAGTGGGTTTCATGCCAAGGCGTATTACTGACTTCAGCCAATAAATAACGCCAATTACCCGCGTCGTCATAAAGGTAATAGAAATTGACAGGGCTAAAGTAAAGACCGAGATATCTCAGATGACAGACGGAAACCACACGCCCAGAAAATCGTTTCCCTGTGAGTTCATGTACCTTGTCTTGTACCGCTGTTTTTAAGCAACCTGTCTTTCCGAGATAGTCTTCGCGTTTAAATCGTGCCCAATGCCACCATTTTCGACCAAAACCCCATACCTTTTTTTCCAACACTTGGATTTCATCCAAATCAATCGCTGGCATAAACAAGTTGTAATTGAGTTGGTGACTCACTGGGGTGAATCGTCTGTGTCTCACATCACCAATAAAAAGACGGCTGACTATCTCATCACTCATATTAAGCGGCCCCTTGCTGTACTTGAGCGGACGCATTTTGAATGCC
Source organism: bacterium sp. HQB-39 (assembly GCA_043422575.1). Classification (GTDB taxonomy): domain Bacteria; phylum Pseudomonadota; class Gammaproteobacteria; order Enterobacterales; family Vibrionaceae; genus Vibrio. The sequence continues at coordinate 139,210 of JBHOHG010000004.1, forward strand.
TTGTACAACGTCTAACGCACTACGAACACCATCTTCATGGAAACCGTTGTACCAATACGCCCCACAGAACCATGTACCTTCAATACCATTCACTTCATCGCGACGTTTTTGCGCTGCGATGGATTGAGTGTTAAACACAGGGTGATGATAGGTAAACTTGCGCAGAATATGTTCCGGTGCAATCTTATCGGTACTGTTTAACGTGACACAGAAGGTATGTTCACTTTCAATGTGTTGGAGGATGTTCATGTTGTAAGTCAAGGCTGGCTGCACCGTCTCTTCCGCTTTCGTACCTTCCAAACGGTAGTTCCAAGACGCCCAAGCTGCTTTTCGCTTAGGCAGTAGACTGGTGTCCGTATGCAAAACAACTTCGTTCGCTTGGTACGCCATTTCGCCAAGGACCGCTTGTTCTGTGGCTTTTAGATCGCCTAACAAGCTTTTAGCTTGATCGCTATGACAGGCAAAAATGACATGATCGTAACGCTCCGCGACTCCTTTCGCTGTCACGATCACCCCTGCTTCGTCTCTTAACACTGACTCCACGGGCGTATTCAAGCGAATCTTATCCTGAAACCCTTTAGTCAGAGGGGCAATGTACTGTTTCGATCCCCCTTTGATCACATACCACTGTGGGCGATTTACCACATCTAACAGGCCATGATTTAGGAAAAATCGAAGGAAAAATGTCAGTGGGAATGCTCTCATATCAGCCAAGGTGGATGACCAAATTGCAGCCCCCATCGGCAAAATGTAGTTCTCACAAAAATAGTCACTGAACTGATGTTCTGATAAGAAGTCACCTAAGGTTTGAGTTTGCGCCAACTCTTGCTGCGCGCCCAGCTTGGCTAATTTGTTAAAACGGAGTATTTCGGCAATGAAGCGGTAAAATTTCGGGTTTAGCCAGTTACGTTTTTGAGCAAACAAGGTTGGGATAGTGTGCCCGTTGTACTCCAATCCATTCCCATCGTTTCGGACACTAAAGCTCATTTGACTTGGATTGCCTTCAACACCAATGTCATTCATTAACTTAATAAAATTAGGGTATGTGCGATCGTTGTAAACAATGAATCCGGTATCGACTGCATAGGCCTTACCGTCCTTCTCAATATCAATGGTCGCGGTGTGACCCCCAATGTAGTCATTCGCTTCATACAGTGTCACATCATGGTCTTGATGTAGGTAATGACCGCAAGTTAAGCCTGATATACCTGTCCCTATGATTGCTATTTTCATGTTGTACGCCTTTAATCAAATCAGTTTTTCGGTAAGTTTCACTTGCCATGAATATGGGAGCAGCGAGATAAAACGTAGTAGAGCGGTAAATACAAAGGGAAAAAAGATACTGGTTTTGCCCTTGTCCAATTGAGTTTGAATCGATCGTGATGCTTGAGCCGCCGATACCATCATTGGCATATCAAAGGTGTTTTTGTCTGTCAGTGGCGTTTCAACAAATCCAGGATAAATGGTCGTCACACGGACTCCTTTGCGTTTAAGGGGCTGTGCAATACTGCGAGCTAAATAGCTGAGTGCTGCTTTTGACGCCCCGTAAGCTTCTGCTCTCGGCAACGCAACTTCAGAAGCAATCGATCCAACAAATGCTAGCGATTGCCCAGCTTGAAAATGAGGTTGGATGGCTTGTATGCAGTTAGCGACCCCCACTAGGTTTACCTGAATGACACGCTCAAACAGCTCGGCATCCATCACTCCATTATCGAGGTACTCACAGTTCCCAGCATTTAAAAGCCAAATGTCTGGCGTCCATTTCAGCTCAGAGAGCTGCTGCAATGTCTGTTCTCTATTGGTGATATCAAATGCCAACGTCTCAACATGATTGTAGGCACTCGAAAGCATATCGAGTTGTGATTGATTTCTCCCACAAGCAATCACATTGAAACCACGCTTGGCGTAATCAATAGCAAGCTGTTGACCGATACCTGAGGTCGCTCCAGTGATGAGAACGGTTTTACTCATTTTCCTAACCTCTGCTTGATGGTTTTGATCACTGAACCGAGCAGCGGTAAGTTTTCGTACAGCATCTCACCTAAATCAAAATAATCGCGATGATAAATGACACGACCATCAGCGAAACGGATGTGACTGACTCCATTCACTTGAATCGTGGCCCCTTTTTGTAATTTAGGGTGCTCTAACTCCATTAACCAAACAATGAATCCACTGTCACCGCTTTGTTGTGTCTCTTTAATAATGAAGTCACAGCGATCAACGTTGGTATAGAGGTTGTCAAAATAGAGTGACAGTGAATCCCAGCCTTCCAAGCGGTGTGCTGCATCTTCAAAAATCACTTCTTGATGGTAAACACTCTCCAGCAAATGCAGATTTTGTTTACTAAGCTTTTGATATATTTCTCCAACTTCTATTACGTTCATCGCCCCCACTCCCAATTTATTATACAAATTATAATAATGTACAACATAGTACACCATGAAAAGTTGTACGAGAAATTTTTTGTACAACATTGCCCTTTTACGGTGTATGGTGAAAATGAGATCAAAAAAAGGCTTGGTTAAAAAACCAAGCCTTTTCAGTCAATTAAAATTTTTCTCTAATTAATAACGACGAAGTGCATCAATACGTTTGTCCAGCGGCGGGTGAGTCATCATCAACTCAGTCAGTGATTGTTTGCCGTTGATGCCAAACGCCATCATCGAGCCTTCTAGCTTAGACTCTTGGCTCATTTTTAATCGTTCAAGCGCAGCAATCATCTTTTCTTTGCCGACCAAATCTGCGGCACCCGCATCAGCATAATACTCACGACGACGGCTATACCACATCGTGATAAAGCTGGCTAAGAAACCAAAGATTAACTCAAGGACAATCGACACACCGAAATACACCATCATATTTGTGCCGCCTTCTTCTTCGTCATCATTCGACGCAACAATATTGGCGATAAAGCGGGATAAGAAAATAACAAACGTGTTCACCACACCTTGCATTAACGTCATCGTCACCATGTCGCCATTTGCGATATGACACACTTCATGAGCCAACACCGCTTCCGCTTCGTCACGGGTCATGTTATGCAATAGACCCGTTGAAACCGCGACGAGAGAATCGTTCTTCTTTGCTCCGGTCGCAAAGGCATTAATATCCGCAGAGTCGTAAATCGCAACCGTCGGCATGCCGATGCCAGCTTGCTGTGCTTGACGGCTGACCGTTTCCATTAACCAATGTTCAGTTTCGTTGCGTGGACTTTCAATGACAATGCCACCGACAGACTTTAGAGCAATCTTCTTTGACATCAGCAAAGAGATAAATGCGCCACCGAACCCAAATACCGCCGCCATGACCAGTAACCCGGATAGACTGCCCGATTGAATGCCTGTTACAGCATAAATAATATTCAACACAAGACTTAGTACCAAAATAACGGCTAAATTGGTAACTAAGAACAACATGACTCGCTTCATTTTATGATTCTCCGAGGGAAGCTTGTATTCAGACCGTGACCTTCACTGACTGACTCACATTGGCTTATCCACTGTGTTTGCGTGTGAATAAAGCCTTCAATTATTTATATAGTCTAAGTTTTTTACAGACGAGTGTAAGTGATAAATTGCAACATTTATTTACCAACAATGGCAAACTATGATCACACTTCGAGTCATAAGTATTATTAATAGAAATATAGTTAAATATGGAAGTAAAATCACACTCAGGCTAGGCAGCGTCTGGGCTGATCGAGGTCGTCGCCCCCTCTAATACCCTCACCTTAGACTTTGGTCTTATTGTAGTTGTAGAAAAAAGTGCTAAATTCATTATCAGAACAAATAAAGTGTGTTTGTCTCGTTCATTAGAATGTGATGTTAAGGGAATATCCTTTCAATGCTTCAGTCCGAGCAAGCGCAGAATAATCTCCATGGAAAGAAAGGAAATCATCATGGTTGAAACTAGCAACTATCAAATGGCTATCGATTTACTTTGCTGTCACTTGGGTATCTCTGAAGAAGAGGCGAAACAACAACTGGGAATTAGCACAGATTCGCAAGTTTCCAAACAGATTAGCGACACGCAACAAGCGCTAATGGGTTTGTCTCCTGAAAAATAGTCTTGATACAAAGTTAAAGGGCTGCACATGAAGTGCAGCCCTTTTTTAGTGGTGAGTCTTGAGACGATTTTCTCGTCTACGATTGCTCTTGTTCAAGTAACGGAGACACATCAATGAAGCGACCTAAATCTGTACGCTTTGCACTTGGAATGTATGGAATTTCCCCGAGCTTAGGCACACCCATTTTATCTTCAAGCATGGTAATGATATCAGCGTAATGCTCAGTACCTGGATTGATGCGGTTTGCTACCCACCCCACGAGATTCAAACCATCAGATTTGATCACTTCTGCTGTTAGCATTGCATGACTTAAACAGCCTAGTTTGATACCAACCACCAGCACAACGGGCAATTTTTCCTGTTTGACCCATGTAGAGAGGCAATCTTCGTCAGAAACAGGAACACGCCAGCCACCGGCACCTTCAACAAGTACCATGTCACTGTTCGCTTTATGTTGTTCTAATTTCTCACTTAACACCGCGTAGTCAATGGTGACGCCATCATGCTTTGAAGCTATATGAGGCGACGCTGGCAGTTCAAGCGCATATGGGTTGACGTCATCATAAGCAACATCAAGAGTGCACGCTTTTTGTAAATGGAGAGCATCTGAGTTACGCATCCCCTCTTCTGTTTGTTCACAGCCCGCAGCCACCGGTTTATAGCCGATCGTTTTAATCTCTTTTGCCGCCAGTGCATGAAGGATGGCTTTCGACGCCACCGTTTTCCCTACGTCGGTATCCGTACCCGCAATAAAAAATGCATTTAACATTGATGAATCACCCCTAAACAGACTTGATAACTAGCGGGCACTTGCCCAAATTGATTTTGAAACGTTTGATACGCTTGTTCGACCTGACGTAACGTTTGTCGACGAGTTAAACCGTGATTTCGTCCATTAACATGGGTCGCCCCAATGCCTTTGAGATCACGCATCACAGCCAGCGCAGAGTCGTACCAAACAGTGATAGCGGCAGAGTCTATAAAATGCGTGCCACAATCGGCTTGAGCCAGCGCAATTTTTACCTGATTCATGTCGATAAAGTTATTGACGTGTTGATATGTATCAATTTTCTGCCACGATTGTTTCAGCTCAGTTAAAGAACCTGACAATAATGTGGTGAAGAAACCACGGCCATTAGGGGTTAACACGCGTTTGATTTCGGCCAGCGGCACAGAAAGATCGCTACACCACTGCAGCGCCAAACTCGAAAAAACGATGTCAAATGATTGATTTGGAAAAGGTAAAGATTCAGCATCTGCGATCTGATACACCATGGATTGCTCACCACATCGTTGCTGAGCTTTTTTTAACATCTCTGATGAAAGGTCAACACAGACAACGGTTGCACCTCGCTGCTTCAAAAGCAGTGAAAAATAGCCCGTACCACAACCGATATCTAATACTGTCTTTCCCGATAAGTCTTGCGGGATCTTATCTAATAATCGATGACCGACATCACGTTGAAATGCCGCATGTTGGTCATAGGTATTTGCTGCTTTACTGAAGGCATCGGCAATCGCATGTTTGCCCGTTAGCAAAGACGGCTCAGCATTGATCATTTCTTATTCTCCAAGCGCCTGCTTCAAGCTGTTTGCCAGCATATGTAGGTGCGTAGAAGTGTGATTCGCAGTTAACGTAATGCGTAGTCGTGCCGTTCCCTTAGGGACGGTAGGAGGTCGTATCGCAGTTAACCACAAACCTTGCTGCTTACATTGTTCGGCGACGTTTAACGTCGCTTCTGATTCACCAATAATAAATGGCTTGATCGGCGTTTGCGTTGCTTGCCAACCACTGAAACCTTCAAGCAATTCATTATATTGATGTTGTAATTCATGGAGCTTGTCACGGCGCCACTGTTGCTTTTGAATCATTGAGATCCCATGAGTCAGGGCATAAGCTTGGGCTGGTGGTATCGCTGTCGAGTACACATGATGGCGTGCAAACTGAGTCAAAAAATCCCCAGTTTCTGCGTCGCATAATATGGCGGCCCCCGACATTCCAAACGCTTTGCCAAAAGTGACTACCAGTAGATTGGGAGTAACGCCAGCCAAAGCGCAACTTCCACGCCCTTCATGCCCTAATACCCCTATGCCATGCGCATCGTCCACGGCCAACCATGTGTTACTATTGAACAGCGCCTCCATAGCATTCAGCGGCGCCAAGTCTCCATCCATACTGAAAACGCCTTCAGTAAAAACTAACGTATTGGTATCGTCTGGTAGCTGTTTAGAAAGATGTTCAAGGTCGTTATGACGAAAACGCTTCATCACAGCAGGGCTCAAGGCGCCAGCTTCCATTAACGAAGCATGATTCAATTTATCTTGTAATAGAAGGTCGTCTTTTTCTAGCAGTGAGAACAACAAGGCTTGATTTGCACCAAAGCCAGAGCCAAATAGAATGGCTCGCTCAAAACCCAGCCAATCGCACAATGCCGCTTCGAGATTAGCATGGGCGGCACTGAACCCCGTCACTAATGGCGACGCGCCACTACCACAACCATATACACTAAGACCTTGTTGCCAAGCTCGTGCCAGCTCTTGATCGGAAGCTAAGCCCAAGTAATCGTTACTTGAAAAATTGATGTAGCGTTTACCGTTACACTCAAGCTCCGTCTGATTGCCCGCAAATACGGGCGTCAGCTTTCGAGTGAGGCCTTGTTGCTTCCTTGCTGCTAACGCCTTTTCAATGCGTTGATTAAAGGCTGGCATCGTAGAACAGATCATCTTTCGATGGACGAGCGGCAACACGTTCTACCACGCGATCAAGGAGATCGTTCTCTTCGATTTCATCCGGTTTCTGAGAAACTTCTTGGCTGTTGATTCCAAGTTTCTTAAACAGAACCATGTCTTTGTCTTCTGATGGGTTTGGTGTAGTCAATAGCTTACAACCGTAGAAGATGGAATTCGCTCCCGCCATGAAGCAAAGCGCTTGCATCTGCTCGTTCATGTTCTCACGTCCAGCAGATAAACGTACCGCTGAAGCAGGCATCATGATACGAGCAACCGCAATCAAACGAATGAAGTCAAATGGGTCCACATCATCCACTTTCTCAAGTGGCGTTCCTTTTACCTTAACCAGCATGTTGATCGGCACACTTTCTGGGTGAGTCGGTAGGTTAGCGAGTTCGACAAACAGCCCTGCACGGTCATTAGTACTTTCACCCATACCTATAATACCGCCAGAACAAATCTTCATACCCGCATCACGCACGTGAGAGAGCGTGTCTAAACGGTCTTGGTACGTTCGCGTCGTAATGATGCTACCGTAGAATTCCGGTGAGGTATCTAAGTTGTGGTTGTAGTAGTCCAAACCAGCACCGGCCAGCTCGTCAGCTTGTTCGGGGGTCAGCATACCTAGCGTCATACAGGTTTCTAGCCCCATGCCTTTCACACCTTTGATCATATTGGTCAAATGTGGCATATCACGCGCTTTTGGATTTTTCCAAGCCGCACCCATACAGAAACGAGTTGAACCTGCATTTTTGGCTTTTTGCGCAGCATCCAGTACGCGTTCCACTTCCATTAAACGCTCTTTCTCAACGTCAGTGGTGTAGCGGGCACTTTGAGGACAGTATTTACAGTCTTCAGGACAAGCACCCGTTTTAATCGATAACAGCGTGCTGACTTGCACATGATTATGTTGCTGATATTGACGGTGGACGAGCTGTGCTTCAAACAGCAGATCCATAAATGGTTTTTCCATTAACTCACGGACTTCAGCATGTGTCCAATTGTGACGTACTTCCACGTGTCTTCCTTCAGTTCTGATGACTTATTAATCAATTGTGCTATTGCGACTTGGCTAGTCTACTGTGTCGAGATAAACTGTCAACACAAGACAAAAGTCAAAGTTTACATTTGATTATTTATTAACCGATAAATTTTTAGGTTTTGCACATGGATCTCGCTTTCGACCGCCAGCACATCTGGCATCCTTACACTTCGACCCTAACACCTCTGACCTGCTACCCCGTATGCTCTGCAAGTGGTGTAAAGCTGATGTTAGAGGATGGACGCCAATTAATTGATGGGATGTCTTCTTGGTGGTCGACGATTCACGGCTACAATCACCCGCACCTAAATCAGGCAGCTCACCAGCAAATTGACGCCGTTTCTCATGTGATGTTTGGTGGGATCACCCACCAACCTGCTATTGATCTATGTAAACGTTTATTGCGTTTAGCGCCTGCTAATCTGGAGCATGTTTTTTTGGCTGATTCAGGCTCTGTTGCCGTGGAAGTGAGCCTAAAAATGGCACTACAGTATTGGCATGCGAAAGGTGAAAAGCGTCCTAAGTTCTTAACCTTAAGACATGGCTATCATGGCGATACTTTCGCTGCAATGTCTGTGACCGATCCAGATAACTCGATGCACTCTCTGTACAAAGGCTTCTTACCTGAGCATATTTTTGCAGAATCTCCGACGGGCGGCTTCTGGGATGCGTGGAATCCTGCCGACCTTTGCGATTTTGAACATAAGATTGAGCAACATCATCAAGAACTTGCTGCGGTCATTCTTGAGCCGATCGTCCAAGGTGCTGGAGGGATGCGTATCTATCATCCAGAATTTCTTAAAGGGGTTCGACAACTCTGTGATAAACACGGACTACTGTTAATCGCAGATGAAATTGCGACTGGTTTTGGGCGGACGGGTAAGCTGTTTGCTTGTGAGCATGCCGATATTGAGCCTGATATTCTGTGTGTCGGTAAAGCATTAACGGGCGGTTACATGACATTGTCTGCCACTTTAGCCAGCAAACATGTCGCGGATACCGTTTGTGGTGGCGAAGCTGGCTGCTTCATGCATGGACCGACCTTTATGGGGAATCCATTAGCTTGTGCGGTAGCCAACGCCAGCTTAGAGTTAATTGAGCGTGGCGATTGGGAAACACAAACGCACGCTATCGAAAACCAATTCGCAGAGCGCTTACCTCAGTTGAACCAATATGATTTAGTGAAGGAAACCCGTTGGCTTGGGGCGATCGGTGTGATTGAAACGCACCGCCCAGTGAATATGGAAAAGATACAGGCACTGTTCGTTGAGCAAGGAGTGTGGATACGACCTTTTGGGCGATTGATTTATATGATGCCTCCCTTCATTAGTGAACCTGAACATATTGATGCACTGATATCAGCGGTTGAAGCGGCATTACAGAATGAAGACTGTTTCCTATAAACCCCAAAAAACTCTAAATTAACCTCCAGCTACAATATCAATACTTCAAAATCAATGATTCAAAGCCGGAAACAAAAAACCCAGCGCTTGGCTGGGTTTTTACGATAAGGCAGGTCAAATCATTAACCGATGTGCGTCGCACCACCCATGTATTTCTGTAACGCCGTAGGGATCGCGATACGACCGTCAGCTTCTTGGTTGTTTTCTAGAATCGCAACCATGGTACGACCGACAGCCAGACCAGAGCCGTTTAGCGTGTGTACTAGCTCAGGCTTCTTCTCACCTTTACGACGGAAACGTGCTTGCATGCGGCGTGCTTGGAAGTCCCACATGTTTGAACAAGATGAAATTTCACGGTAAGTCTCTTGAGCAGGAACCCATACTTCTAGGTCGTAAGTCTTGCGTGCACCGAAGCCCATATCACCTGTACATAGCACAACTTTACGGTAAGGCAGTTCTAATAGCTGTAGCACTTTCTCTGCGTGCCCCGTTAGCTCTTCGAGTGCGTTCATTGACTCTTCAGGCTTAGTGATCTGCACTAGCTCTACTTTGTCAAATTGGTGCATACGGATAAGACCACGAGTATCGCGACCGTAAGAACCCGCTTCAGAACGGAAACAAGGCGTGTGCGCCGTCATTTTCAGTGGCAGATCCGCTTCATCTGAAATGGTATCACGAACCATGTTGGTCACTGGTACTTCAGCCGTTGGGATAAGAGACAGTTTGCGTGGCTCTTCATCATTCACTTTTTCTGTCAGCGGCTCTGTATGGAATAGGTCTTCACCAAACTTAGGAAGCTGACCCGTACCATACAGGCTGTCTGCATTCACTAGGTAAGGCACATACATTTCTGTGTAGCCGTGCTCGTCTGTGTGAAGATCAAGCATGAACTGAGCAATTGCACGGTGTAGACGAGCAAACTGACCTTTCATTACGATAAAGCGAGCGCCCGTAATTTTAGTTGCGCTAGCGAAATCCAGACCACCACCCAGCTCACCAAGGTCAACGTGGTCTTTCAGTTCGAAGTCGTAAGTTTTAGGCTCACCCCAACGAGAAATCTCAACATTTTCACTTTCATCTTTGCCCACAGGCACATCGTCAGCAGGTAGGTTTGGAACTGAAAGTGTGATGTCTTCTAGCTGAGTTTGCAGAGCAGCCAGCTCTGCTTTTTTCGCTTCAAGGTCACTACCGAGAGTACCAATTTGCTTTTTGATCTCTTCAGCGCCTTCTTTGTCACCCGCAGCCATTTTCTGACCGATTTGCTTGGAGATGGAATTACGCGTGGATTGTAAATTTTCAACTTCTACTTGAATGGACTTACGTTGTTCTTCAAGTTGACGAATAGTCTCTACGTCTAGCTTGAAGCCACGACGCGCTAGTTTTTCAGCTGTTTCATCCAGCTCTGTACGAAGTAATTTAGAATCCAGCATTGTTAATCCTATGCTTTTTATGGTGAAAGGACGTGCAAAGTTCCCCTTTGCACGTTCAAAATTTTAACTCAATAAATGTATCCAAAAACGCCTAGTTTTCATAGCGCTTTTGTGGGCTATTTGCGTCCAAACTAGCCAAGTAATCTAACTTTTCGCCAATTTTCGTTTCTAAGCCACGATTTGTTGGCTGATAGTACTTACTATCACTCATTTCAGGGGGTAAATATTGTTCACCCGCCGCATACGCACCTGGCTCATCATGGGCATAACGATATTCAGCGCCGTACCCCATCTCTTTCATTAAACTGGTCGGGGCATTACGCAAATGATGCGGAACGTCATATTCAGGTAAATTATGGGCATCTCTGAGGGCTTGCTTCCACGCATTGTAAACCGCATTACTTTTCGGCGCGCAAGCTAAATAAACGATAGCCTGAGCGATCGCACGCTCCCCTTCCGCTGGTCCTACACGAGTGAAGCAATCCCACGCCGCTAGGGCCACCTGCATCGCTCTTGGATCTGCATTACCTATGTCTTCAGAAGCAATGGCCAGTAATCGACGAGCGATGTACAGAGGATCACAACCTGCGGCTATCATGCGAGCTGACCAGTACAGCGCCCCATCCGGGTTCGATCCGCGAATCGATTTGTGCACCGCAGAGATCAAGTCGTACCAAATATCCCCTTTATTATCGAAGCGAGACACTTTTTCTCCCGCCACCTCAGCCAGCAATTGCAATGTAATTTGTTTTTCGCCGCTGTCATTCTCTTGAGCCATATCATAAAGCAGCTCTAGGTAATTGAGTGACATTCGAGCATCGCCATTCACCAGCTCTGCTAAGCGCTCCAATACATTATCAGCGAAATGAGCCGTTTCATTGCCTAAGCCCCGTTGCTTGTCATTGATGGCTTGATGAAGTGCTAGTTGGATATCAGACGTGTCCAAGGAAGTGAGCTTGTAGACCCTAGCGCGAGACAACAACGCGTTATTCAGTTCGAATGAAGGATTTTCCGTCGTCGCACCAATAAAGGTTACAGTGCCATCTTCAATGTGAGGAAGGAACGCATCTTGCTGAGATTTGTTAAAGCGATGGACTTCGTCCACAAAGAGAATGGTTCTACGCCCTGCCAATTTATTATCTCTGGCTTTCTCTATCGCAATACGGATGTCTTTGACACCAGAGGTAACCGCAGAGACACGTTCCACTTCAGCATTAGCATAATGAGCCGCCACTTCCGCTAATGTGGTTTTCCCTGTGCCTGGAGGCCCCCATAAGATCATCGAATGGATATGGCCGGCTTCCAAAGCACGTCTTAATGGCTTGCCTTCACCCAGAATATGGCGCTGACCTATGTATTGCTCGATGGTTTCTGGTCTCATACGAGCAGCAAGGGGACGAAAATCTTCGTCCCCTGCAAAGTCTAAACTGTAATTTGACACGAAATGGTTAATTCCTTTGATCGTCGATGTCGACACCTTCAGGGACTGTGAAGCTAAAGCTTGCCGATTTAGAGCGACCGAGTTCTACATTATTGAAAGCATAGCGGCTAATCTGGCCATCTTGCTCAATCATTTCAAACCCTTTCACCGCACCTTTTGTATCGATATCGATGACGAATTTGCCTTGAACTGAGTCCACAGCGCGAGGAGAAAGAACATAACGCCCCTTTTCCTTGCTTACATAGTACTGTTCCCAGTCTTGCGCACGGTTTTGAGTCAATAAAGCCAGCGGTGTTTGTGCTATCGCTTCTTGCTGGTCGAAAATGCTCACTTGCTCTAAATCTGGATCAAAAATCCACAATGTCGCGCCGTCTGAGACCATTAAGCCCTCTTCCGGAAAATCAAAGCTCATGCGAAACAAGCTAGGACGAGCGATATCAAGTTTACCGTTACGCTCACCTATCATTTCACCATCTGGTGCTACGATAGTTTGAGTGAATTGAGCACTGAACCCATCATTCAGTGCGAGACGCTGACTTAGCTCTTGCTGCGCTGAATCGTCTGAGGCCACTGCCCACGCAGAGAAGCTGAATAAGAATGCAAGCCAAAATGCTCTCATTAAAATACCTTTTTGTTTCTTGTTAACTACTTGATACCCAAGTAACCTCGAGATGCTAGGTTCAGCGAGAGCTGCTTGGGTTGATAGCAAGGCATTGCTTTGAAGATCTAGTGGTTCTAAATCAAGAAGCGATAACACAGCTAGCGAGCCAAGCAGACTCGCCCTTCGGGAGCCTGTCACTGGCTTCACTTCTGCGTTAGAGACATTGAAAATAGAATAACTATTTCCTTCATCTCTGCCTTGAATTGAAACCAGTGACAAGGCTCTGAATACTGCATATTGAAGTCACTTGGGTATATGACCACTCATCAAAAAGAGAGTTCATTAATCTTGTGGCGGTGCTGGTGCGAGAACCTCGCGATTACCATTATGCCCCGGCGCGCTCACAATACCCTGAGCTTCTAATTGTTCAACGATACGTGCGGCTCGGTTATAACCAATTTTAAAGCGGCGTTGAACACCGGACACGGAACCACGACGCGATTGCACAACATGTTCAACCACTTGGTCAAATAATGGGTCCACATCCTCATCCGCTTCCGGTTGCTCGCCCGGCAGTAGCGCTTCTGGGCCTTGGTCGCCACTGATAATTTCTTCGATGTAATTCGGTTTACCACGAGCTTTCCAGTTGTTAACCACTGCATGAACATCATCATCAGAAGCAAATGCGCCGTGTACACGCACGGTATGGCTAGAGCCCGGAGGTAAGTAAAGCATGTCACCCATACCCAGCAAGGACTCGGCACCACCTTGGTCTAGGATGGTTCGAGAGTCAGTCTTCGTCGATACCGTGAAGGCCACTCGGGTTGGGATATTGGCTTTAATCAAGCCCGTAATGACGTCAACTGACGGACGCTGAGTCGCCAGAATCAAGTGAATACCCGCTGCACGCGCTTTTTGCGCCAAACGTGCAATCAGTTCTTCCACTTTTTTACCGACCACCATCATCAAGTCAGCAAATTCATCGACAATCACCACGATGTAAGGCAACTTCTCCAGTAATGGGGCTTCTGCATCCATACTGTCGCCCTCTTTCCAAAGCGGATCATGAATAGGGTGCCCCGCTTCTGCGGCCATCTTCAGTTTCTCGTTGAAACCCTTGATGTTACGAACACCTAATGCCGACATAAGCTTGTAACGGCGCTCCATCTCACCCACACACCAGCGCAGTGCATTGGACGCATCTTTCATGTCAGTAACCACTTCGGTCAATAGATGCGGAATACCTTCATAAACAGAAAGTTCCAACATTTTCGGGTCAATCATGATGAAGCGAACGTCTTCAGGGCCCGCTTTGTAGAGCATACTCAAGATCATCACATTCACCCCAACCGATTTACCTGAACCCGTGGTACCCGCCACCAGCACGTGCGGCATCTTCGCGAGATCAGCGACAACCGCTTCACCTGCGATATCTTGCCCCAACACCACGGTTGTCGGCGACGTCGCCTGCTCAAATTGAGGGCTGTTGATCACATCGGATAAATAAACGGTTTGGCGACTCATGTTTGGCAACTCAAGACCAACATAGGGCTTACCCGGAATCACCTCTACCACTCGTACAGCCATGGCCGATAACGAACGTGCTAAGTCCATGGATAAACCAGAGATACGGCTGACTTTAACCCCCGGCGCAAGATCAAGCTCAAAACGAGTAATCACAGGTCCTGGGAAGATACCAACCACTTCTGCTTTGATTTTGTAATCCGCCAATTTGGCTTCGACTAATCGCGCGATTTGCTCAAGTGCCTCTTTGTCGATGTAATTATCACGATGTTCTGGGTGATACAGCAGTTCCAAGGTTGGCAGTGGTTCTTCCGGCACTGGAAGGTTCACATCATTCTGGACCAAAAATGGGTTTTGCTGAGCGGCTGCAGTTTCCTGAGCTTTTGTCACGATTGATTGGAAAGCGGCCACGTCAGGATCTTGTTCCGTCACCTCTTCAACCATTGGTGCTGGTTCAACAGTTGGGTTCGGAACCGGTGTAGGTTCAGGGGCAAGCGGCGATTCTGGAACCATCACTTCAGACATTTGCTCAACCATATCTTCAACCTGTGGCTGCATCGGTTGCTCATATTGCGCTTCAACAGGCAGCTCAGATGGGGTCACAGAGGCAGGAGCAGGATCAAAGGCATACTGCGGCTCTTGGTCGTCGACCACATCGAAATCAGAGATCGTCGGCTCTCGATGCTCTGAGCTATCCATTGGTAAGTCATCGGCGTCTGATGCCGCTTGCTCCAATTGCTCAATGGTTGCTGTTAGCTGCTTGCTGCGCTCTGTTTGACTATCCACAGCAGGCGTTGTATTTGCTGACACAAGTTGTGACTGCGCTTCAACCTTCTGCTGAATAGGTTTGCTTGTGTTAGCGACAGGCTCCGACGGCATGTGAATCGTATATTCCCGCTCTGCTGGCAAAGCAGGCTCAGGGGGAATAGCCGGCTCATGACGAGGTTCGGGCGTTGGACGCATAAGAGGGTCATCATCATGAATGGATTCATCGTCTTCGCTGTCGTGATTGTTCACTTCATGAGGGTTGTCGAATTCGGGTGCACCTTTTTCTTCATGGTGAGGCTTTACTGAGCTGTTTTGTTCGAGTTCCGGTTCAATGTCTTCTCGAGCATCACCACGGATCAAGTTTAACAGTGCCATAAACGCACCAATCGCCAATCCACCGAGCCACTCCACGATACTTAGCCAAGAGATCCCCGTTAGAAGCGTAAAGCCCGCCCCCCACAAGAAAAGTAAAACAAGAGTTGTTCCCAGTAGGTTTAAGTATGGAATCGCTTTGCCACTGAGTACGTCCCCAATGACACCGCCAGATGAGAAATACCAGATATCATCAAAATTGATATCCGCTAAACCACAACTGGTAAGAATTAAAATAAAGAGCCCTAGGAGGCGAGTCCCCCAAAGGGTGTAATCAATCGGTTCTTGCTCGTCACGCTTGCGGAAAATAATCCAAGCGGCCACGGCAAGTAAAATCGGAATTAAGTAGGCAAGTGAGCCAAACACAAAGAAGAGACTGTCTGCTATCCACGCACCAATAGCGCCACCAGCATTCTGTATTTCTCCACCCCAAGAGGTTTGTGACCAAGATGGGTCTGCAGGGTGAAAGGTCAATAAAGCGACAGAAAGCAGAATCGAACACAAAACCCCAATAATCAAACAACACTCTTTTAGACGTTGGAAACCATTAAGGCGTCCGGTTGGAGTGGTCTCTGAAGTTTTGATAATCGTTTCGACTTTGCTTGTGTTCTGTTTGAACATAAATCAACTTGAATCATAGAGTGGAAAATAATCCGAGCGGCCTAAGCCGCTCGGTATATATAGTGATTTAACCACATCTAATGAGAAAACCCCAAATCTTGGTGTAAGAAAGCGGGGATAGAATCGCTTTCTTTACAAGAAATTAACGAGTCTTGATCACAAGCTGATTGGTTTGTTTCACTTCTTCCATCACAACGTACGTGCGAGTGTCGTTAACACCAGGTAGACGAAGTAACGTGTCACCTAGAAGTTTACGATAGGCACTCATATCAGATACGCGTGTTTTTAGTAGATAGTCAAAGTCACCAGAAACAAGATGACACTCTTGAATGTCTTCTAACTTCTGCACCGCTGTATTGAACTGCTCAAATACGTCCGGCGCACCACGATTTAACGTAATTTCAACAAACACCAATAGAGAAGCATCGAGGTACTGCGGGTTGAGAAGTGCAGTATAACCCATGATGTAGCCTTGGCGTTCTAAACGGCGAACACGTTCAAGACACGGCGTCGGAGAAAGCCCCACACGCTTTGATAGCTCTACGTTAGAGATGCGACCGTCTTTCTGCAGCTCATTAAGAATATTACGGTCAATACGGTCAAGTTCCTTTGACGGCTTTTTGTAGTTCTCTGCCATTTTTTATTCCACCTTATTACTTCCTTGCAAAAAAATATACTACAACTTTTTAATATTCAGTATCAAATTTTACCAAACAACAACTATACTAGGCATTAATTCGACAGAATTACCCTACTTATAGATATTACAACCAAAATAGAAAGAGGAATTAGGATGATTATTGGCGTACCTAAGGAAATCAAAAACCACGAATACCGCGTAGGTATGATCCCAGCAAGTGTTCGTGAGCTTACTGCTCAGGGTCACCAAGTTTTCGTTGAAACCAACGCAGGCGCTGGTATCGGTTTTTCAGACGATGATTACATCGCTGTAGGGGCATCCATTCTTCCTACCGCTGCTGACGTTTTCGCGAAAGCAGAAATGATTGTTAAGGTTAAAGAACCTCAAGCTGTCGAACGAGCAATGCTCAAAGAGGGACAAATTTTATTTACTTATTTGCACCTAGCACCAGATTTTCCACAAACTGAAGAGCTAATCAAGAGCAAAGCTGTCTGTATTGCTTATGAGACTGTAACAGATTCTATGGGTCGCTTGCCACTATTAGCGCCTATGTCGGAAGTTGCAGGCCGTATGTCTATCCAAGCAGGCGCGCAAACTCTAGAGAAATCTAACGGTGGTCGTGGTCTTCTACTAGGTGGTGTACCGGGCGTTGAGCCAGCAAAAGTTGTTGTTGTTGGTGGTGGTGTTGTAGGTGCAAACGCTGCTCGCATGGCAGTTGGTCTACGTGCTGATGTAACGATTCTTGACCGCAACGTTGACACGCTACGTCGTCTTGACGAAGAGTTCCAAGGCCGCGCTAAAGTGGTTTACTCAACTTCAGATGCAATTGAAAAACATGTACTTGAAGCGGATCTTGTTATCGGTGCTGTACTTATTCCAGGCGCAGCCGCTCCGAAACTAGTGACAAAAGAGCTTATCTCTAAGATGAAGCCAGGCGCGGCGGTTGTTGACGTTGCTATCGACCAAGGCGGTTGTTTCGAGACTTCTCACGCGACCACTCACGCAGACCCAACTTACATCGTTGATGACGTAGTGCACTACTGTGTTGCAAACATGCCTGGTGCTGTTGCTCGTACATCAACATTCGCTCTAAACAATGCAACACTTCCTTACATTGTTAAGCTAGCGAACAAAGGCTACCGCGAAGCACTTCTAGAAGATAAAGGCTTCCTAGAAGGTCTTAACGTTATTCACGGTACAGTAACGTGTAAAGAAGTTGCTGAAAGCTTCGACCTAGAATACGTTGACCCAGCAGAAGCGATTGCTGCAGTAAACTAATCGAAAGGTTAACGTCCACTCGTTATCCCCCGAAATGACAAAAGCCTGCTCAATGAGCAGGCTTTTTTACATCATTAACACTGAAATTCATCGGAGAATAAAACACTAGAATCTCACCTTTGTAACAGTTTTTTATCTACTAGCATGAATCAAGATGTTTCTTGGCGTCACTTCTTCTGAACAAAATTCCATCAACTCGACCGTATATCCTTGCTCTTTGAGATAAAGAGATTTATCGAGGACTAACCACATTTCTAAAGGTCGTTGGAAAACTTGCTGTATTAAGCTCAACCTTTCCATCTTCTCAAATCGTTCTTCACCTATCGCTTGATAAGCGTTGTAATCAATCATACCGTCTAACTTAATGCTTTTGGCATCAAGTGCCCAACGACAGAATGCTTCGAAACCCTCTGAAAGTTGAGACTTCTTAACACTCGGGATCGGTACATACTCCGAAGATCCCAATTGATCACACAAGATCTTATCCAACCCTAAACGATAAGACATTTCCAGCTGACGATGACGATGAACTCTTTGACCACCAGTGACTGTCTTTTGCAGAGGGATTCGGAGTTCTTTTTTATTCAAAGCCAGTGAGGATGCCCGCCCCTCGTTCGATAACGCTTGGTAAGCATCAGATTGAATCAAGTGATAACAACAGGGTGAAATACTCATTGCCGATAGCGCATGCATAGAGCCGTACTTCATCAATTCAACATGGAGATCTCCACATGCATGCAGTGCCACGGCATGTTGGTCTGAACTGAAGATCTTTTCAGAGTCTAGGTTGAAAGCATCGCCTTGAACAAACTGCATCGGCAATGACAAGCTATCAGCAATCTCTTGTCCACTTTCGCACAGGGCTTGCTGATATTCGAAACTCGTCACCACTTCACCCGTTTCGTGTGCAAGAATTCTTCCAAGGTAACCTTTACCTGCACACCACTCCAACCATTGATCACCTTTGTGTTTATCTAAAGCAAGCTGGCTCATCGCCACAATCTGAGTAAGTTTGCGGCCAGGTATCCCCTGCTCTATCCCGCGAGCTAACGTGCTGGAATGCTCTTGCATACGTTCAAGAGTAATGCGACTGTGAATAGCAGAGAGTCCGTCAATCAATGGCGCTAGTAAACCTACTAGCGCTGGCGTATCTTGTTTTAGACGCTCTACTTGGTCAAAATCCAGCGCATTGACCAGTGCTAATAATGGTTCGGGAACTTCCGGTTGCTTATCACTCGGTTGATGCTCACTGCGAGCCTGCATAAAAGGCTCAAATCGCCATAAAGACTGTTGGCTTAGTAATAGTTGGTCAATGTCTTTAAACAGTGAATTCACATTCGGCTCCATACCTTAGAAAATGGCTCGTACAAAAAAGCCCGAGTTATTGTCTGATATATTATCAGCAATGGACTCGGGCTAGAAATGCGTTTAATAAGGTTATCGAACTGGTAAGTCGATATCTTTGAACATCTCTTCAATCTCTTGATTCGATTTGAGCGAAATGGCTTGCTCTACAACAGGACGGGTCAAGTGAGGTGCAAACCTTTCCATAAAGTCGTACATGTATGAACGTAGGAAAGTGCCACGGCGGAAGCCAATACTGGTTGTACTTGCTCCAAATAAATGGCTCGCGTCAATCGAAACCAAATCGGTATCTTGTTCTTGGTCTACCGCCATGCTGGCAATAACACCCACACCAATGCCCATGCGAACATAAGTTTTGATGACGTCAGCGTCAGTCGCAGTGAAGACAACGCGAGGTGTGAGTCCAACTTTGTTAAAGGCCGTATCCAATTCAGAACGCCCCGTGAAGCCAAATACGTACGTCACCAATGGGAAGCTTGCTAAGTCTTCTATCGTCACATGCGCTTTTTGAGCCAGAGGGTGGTCTTTCGTTACCACAATCGAGCGATTCCAGTGATAGCATGGCAACATAATGGCATCTTGGTACAAATGCAGTGCTTCCGTAGCAATCGCAAAATTAGCGGTGCCTTTGGCAATGGCCTCTGACATCTGGCTCGGTGTGCCTTGGTGCATGTGAAGCGATACTTTCGGGTAACGAGCCGTGAAGCCCTTGATCACATCAGGTAATGCGTAACGAGCTTGAGTATGCGTCGTCGAGATGTTTAATGTTCCCATCTCAGGGTGGGTATGCTCACCTGCCACCGCTTTGATGCTTTCTACGCGGGCCAAGATCTCTTGTGAGATACGAACAATGTCTTCGCCAGCAGTCGTGACTTGAGTTAGGTGTTTGCCGCTTCGTTCAAAGATTTGAATCCCAAGCTCATCTTCAAGTAGACGAACTTGCTTACTGATACCTGGCTGCGAGGTATACAAACTCTCAGCGGTCGCTGAGACGTTAAGGTTGTGATTGACCACCTCAACAATGTACTTTAATTGCTGTAATTTCATCGTTACCTCGCATCCTTTCTTTCATAACTTTAGCGATGTGTGTTAAAACCCAAGATAAGGTTCAACGATATCTAATATAATTATTAGTTATAACGCGAATACGGTAAAATGAACAGATTTTTTGCGAAAAAAACCAGTGAAACTCGCTATTGAGTGTCAAGATGCTAGGTTTTGTAACAAAGCCCTCATTATCATCCCTGGCTAGCGACTTTTAGTTATCAATGTGATGGAATCAGGGAATAATCATAAGTAACCGTTTTTTAATGTGTTGAACCCTCATAGAATCGTGTATTCTTTATCGTTAGCCATTGAATAGTAAAAGCAGACTTTGAAATATGAATATTGGATTGATTATCGCTCTGGTAGCCGTTTTACTGGTGTTAGTCCTTGGCTACAACATCATGCTGCAGTACAAAGTGAAAGTACAAACAGCAAAACGCCAGGAAACCTCTCGTTACGTACAGATTATCGACGCCACCGAAGAACTCATTGGACATGCCAATCACCTCCCTTACAGTAAAGACTTGTTGGTCTGCTTAAACACTAGAATTCTTGACGCCCTAGAGAACATGCTCGAACTCGATCCAAAGAGTAAGCAATTATCGCAACGTGTCGAGAATATGAAGCAGCAAATTGAGCAGCTAAAGGAAAATTACAACGAGAGTGAAAGCACGTCGTTCAAAGTACCATCCAGTGATAAACAAGCCATTATGATGCTCAAACTGGTGAAAAGGTTGCGTGATACTATTCGTAATGAACACAACAAAGGACGCTTTGAGACTCAGGGATATATTGCTGAAAATGGGCGCCTTGAGCAGATGCAGATCCGCATTAACATCGAGAACCTAATCAAACGTGCGAACGACTCAATTGCGCGTGGGCAGCCAGGTACGGCACTTCAGCTGTTGCGCAAAGGCATCGATGCGCTAAGTTCTAAGAATGACACCTATTCAAATCAAGCCAAAGAGAAGCTTGAAGCCATGTTAGATGAACTGGATCAGAAACGTTCAGATAAAAACGCGGAAGAGCTTCAACAAATTGAAGATAAAGAGCGCAGCAACGATATGGACGCTCTGTTTGGTGAGAAGAAGAAGTGGTAAACTTTACTTAAGATTAAATACAAAGGTCGCTTATTGCGGCCTTTTTAATAAGTAAAGAAAACATGACTGACTTATCTCCTTATAGTGAGCTCCTTGCCCCTATCAATCAGTTTTTGCAATGTGAAACCCCTGAAGCATGGGTCAACGAAGCAAAGAAACCTGAAAACCTCAAAACAGTTCTTCTAGATCACCTGCTTTGTGAATTAAAAGCGGGTCAATCTGCTATGTATTTGATTCGAAAATACGCGGTTGATAAAGACAGCTCCCACGCCCTCCTCGATTGGTTCAAGCCGTATGAGGATTTTGCGTATCGTAAAACTGGCTCAATTGACACCTTAAAAGGGAAAAGTAACGTCACCAAAGCGATCATGGCAAAGTCTGACTCACCATACAGCCAAGAATTAATAGATAAGATGGTACTTCTGATAAAGGAAGAGTTGCATCATTTCTATCAGGTCTTAGAAATCATGGAAAGCCGTGGGATTACGTATGAACCAATTCCTGCCAGTCGTTACGCAAAAAGCTTATTAGCAAAAATGAAGACCCATGAGCCGGAAACATTAATCGATAAGCTGATCATTGGTGCTTACATCGAGGCTCGCTCATGTGAACGTTTTGCCAAGCTTGCCCCACATATGGAAGAAGATATCGCCAAATTTTACATCTCATTGCTTCGTTCAGAAGCGAGGCACTATCAAGACTATCTTGTTTTGGCAGAACAAATTGCAGGAAAGGACATTTCCGAGCGAGTGGCTTTCTTTGGCAAACTGGAAGCCGAGTTGATCGCAACCCCAGATGAGGACTTCAAGTTTCACAGCGGAGTGCCTGTTTAGCTCGGCGCAATCGGTCAATAAAAAAAATCTAAACGCTACCTATTGGTGGCGTTTTTTATATATGCCACTAGACAAAAAAAACCCCAAGCTAATGCTTGGGGTTTTGGGTAAAAAATCTAATTGAGATTAGAAACGAGATACACGGTCATACTCGTCGATTACAACAAGGTTACGTAGACCTGTCGCATCTACAGCTTCTAGTTTCTTCTCTTCATGACCAATGAACGAAGATAGATATTCAGAAACTGCGGCTGCTGGAAGATCGTAGATTGGACCAAGACCTTCAGTCTGCTTCGAGTACTCAGGGATGTAAGTTTCGATTAGACCAGCTAGATCTGCATTTGCTTTCCATACTGCATGAGTTGCTAAAGTAGTTTCAAATGCTTCAGTGAGTAGAGCACCATTACTACGTGCCGTACAACCATACCCATTCAGGAAGAAACAATCTTGTTCCGCATTCCAAACTAGCTGACCAGACTCTTGTAGCGCAACAAGTGTACCACTTACATGAGCTCCAGTAGGGAAATCAGATGGAGCAGCATTAAATTGTGCAACAAATTCAACCCACCATGGTAGTAGTGCCGGATTAGCAGATTTCAATTTAGCAAAATCTGGGTTTGTTTTCAGTAACTCTTGCAAAGCAGCATCTTCTGTAACAGCTGAAGCTACATTATTTTCAAGAGCAACACGTGCGTTTAGGTTAGCAGATAGCTCTGAACGAGAGTATTGGCTAATCAAGTATGGTGTAGACTGCTTGATATTCTGAATCGCATTGTAAGCAAGTACGTTTTCAGGAAGTGCGTAGTAATCTTGGCCAAGAACTTTGATTGTTTCAGCACCCGTAGGAGCATAACCATCGAACTCATGCAAAGAAATGTAATTACGCATCTCAAGCGCTACTGGCTTATAAGTATCCGTGCCACGGCTGTCGTAACGAGCTAGAGTGTACAGGTAAGCTTTAGCCGCTGATGTACCACCACCGATATTCGTGCCGTACCAGTGGTAGAATGCCCATGTCACAGGTCCCGGTGTCGAACGGATCTCTTTGGTTCCCCAGTTGATAGAGAAGTTAACATCTGGTAACTCGTTACCATCTTTATCTACCATCACGTATGGATTTTGAATCGAACCAAACTCTTGAGCTAGGGCTGTTGGTGCAGGAAGTGCACGGTTTAATGCCCAGTGGTTAACAAGAGACATCACTTCTTCACGAACTCCAGGAAGATCGATTAGAGCAAAATCAACACCACGTAGGCCTGAAGTTTCAGTCAAGTACTCGATGGCCGTTAGTTTGTCCATCCAAGAACCTAGGTGCTCAACTTCGTAACCGATGCTGGATGCATTATCTTGGCTAGCACGCGCTGACAAAGATACTTTATTAAAGTATGTACCGTGCTTAGTTTCGCCCGATACTGCAAAGTCAATTCGTACGTCGTTACCAGAAGTACGGCTTGTGAACTCCCAAGGACCAACTTCTAACGCTGCACCCAACTTAGCATCGAAACAACTTGTTGGAACATGCATAGTCTCTGAGTATGAGTTACCTGCAATTTGAGATGCAACCCAGTTTACGTCAGAAAGTGACCAGTTGATCTTACCAGCATAACTTTGAGTGTACTCACCCTCAGCATTCTTAGTGTATTCAACAATATCAAGGTTACATGTTTTCTCTGGTTGCTTTAGAACATCAAGATAGAAATAAGCTTGTTTGTAAGCTGCTCGCGTTACTTCACACTTAGTTTGATCTGCAACTGTAGAAACATTTGAACAAACTTCAGCAGGAGTCTTAGGAGAGCTACGGTGTTCCTGATAGTAGTCATCAACAATCATGTTCATGCGAGAGAAACGACCGTGCAGCGAGAAGAACTTATTTACTGAACGTTTAGATTCGTTAAATTCAACACGGTCACGACGTGTGTTAACCAAATCAAACGACGTTTCATAGCGTTCAATGTTGTTATCAGTGATCGCTTCTACTGTAGTACCTTCATCAAATACACGACAGCCTGTTTCTGTATTACGACGACCACGTGCATCGGTACAGTAACCATAGTCTTTTAGCTGAAGTCCTTCTGAAGAAAGAGTTGTGCCGTTTAATAGACTCTTAAGGGCAGAGCTGTTCGCTAAGTCAGAACGCTTAGCCGCATCGCCATCAAGAAGTGAGCGGTACTCCATGTCAGTAGCACGTTTCACTGCAAGGATTTCTTCACGAGTTTGAGAGCTTTCATCAATTTCTGCGTGTACTGCAACTGAACGCTGATAAGCAAAGCGTAACGCTGCACGGTCATACATACCGAACGCAGGGTGAACATTGATCTCAGATGGCGTGTAATCCATGATAGAAGATGTTGCAGAAACACCTTTTAGGTCAAGAGCTTTCGCTTGTTCTTCTGTGTAGAAGTTATCGCCATCGAAAGAGCCACGGAAGTTGTGACGAAGACCGAGATTATGACCGATTTCGTGTACTAAAGTAGTCAAATATTGATGGGTAGAAAGTGCTAGGCTGATAGCCGCTCTCTGCTCATCATTAAGATCTGTCCACTCTTTTAGAGTACGCTGATCTTCCGGAAGCTCAGCATCAACAAACATACCTAACTCAAAGAAATCAAGCTCTGTAATGTCTGTTTTATTCGCAACCAAAGAACTAGAAATGCCTGAAAGCTCAGCTGGATACATGTTATTGGCAATCATTGCTTCTAGATGGTCGATTGACTCATCAGGATTGATCACTAAAGCATCAGACTCAGCAATGTCTTCGTAAGTGGTCAGCTCTTCGATATTCTCACTAATCTGGTTCGAATATTCTTTAAACGACGGTGGTACTGGAGCATTAACTACTTCAGGTAATTCAGAAGAAAATGCTGCTTGAGAACGACGAACAAGATCGTAATTTTCAACGTCAAATGGTTTTGAAAGCTCGCGCTTGTTGTAAAGACGTACTAACTCGTCCCATGAAGTGCCTACCCCCATCTGAGCAATGCCAGGATACATGATGGTGTTCGCGTTTACGATCTCACCAGTCAGTGGGTTTGGTGTACTCGGGCCGTAGCCAAGTAGTCCGGCGTTTGCAGCTTCTGGAATAATGTGAATCGTATTTGTACGAAGGTCACCAACTTTAACACCACTTGCTTCTGTCGCATCCTTGTTCACAAGGACAAGTTCAGGAACAAGGCGGCCGCCTGGAGAGAACTGATCTTTCAGGCTGTTATTGATGTACTCGAAACCTTTAACTGTTGCATCAAGCCAAACTTGGTTTACTAAGTTACCGTTTTCATCTTTACGGAAGAACTCATCACTCAAGTGATATTCAATGCGATCTTTACGAGGGTCAAAACGGTTGATCAGGTACCCTTCATAACCATTTTGGTTTTCAATGTAGTTAGGGTTCAATTTCTCGTACTGAGTTTTGAACATACCAAATTTATGGTGTTCAGCCAGATCGTAGTGAACTGGTGTATAGCCCTTAGATGCAACTACATCTAGGCGTACAAGTGAGAAGAAGACAACTGCCGTTTCTGGTTGACCTTTACGGTTAACAATATCGTGTGTCAACTCGATATTTACAACACCGTCTTCAGGTTTGAACTCTACATGACTAACACGTGTTTCTTTTTTCTCGTTTAAGTACCACTTAAACAAGGCTTGGCTATCAGCAATCTTGGTATCGGCAAATTTTGGCGCAAAGTGTGTTTTTTCATGCCAAGATACTGATGTATCAGATACTGTTGTCTCTTTATTCGTACAATCGCCATATGAATCTTCAGCACATTCATAAGCATTATAGCTACCAGGTAGCATGAATAGAGTTGGTTCATCTTTGTCCGCAGGGAAGCGTGTTACGTCGCCTTCAAAAGTAACATCGCCTTCTAGAAGGTCACCAACTAGGCCATCCTGAGTAAACTTAAGTTTTAGCAGACGCTGGTTGTTTACAAAGTCCTGCGCGTAAGGAATGCTGCTCGATGCACGTGAAACATCACCTAGTGACTGTTGAAGTAACCAAATACCATCAAGAGGGATCTCATAAGCATCGCCATGAGAAGTGTTCTCTTGCTGGATAGCAGAATTATCAGTGATGTCAGCGATAGCTACCTGATCAACAGGCTTAGTATCTAGATAATCGTATGCTTGATCATCGGCTCCACAGCCTACAATAGCAAAAGATATTGCTGTCGCTAATGCAATCTTCCTAAATTTCATAAAGTATCCTTAATTTTGTAATAGTTCCTTAGAAGGAATATGAGACTGATGCTGTAACTGTTGCTTTGTTAGCATCAAAGACGTCGATATCCCCAAGCGTGCCACGTTCAGCGTCGGCATACATACCGGCTGTCGCTGCACTAAAGGAGGCAGACACACTGTCTGCAATTCGATATGAGGCGTAAATAGAGCCGTTATAACTGAAGTTATCACGACGTGTACCAGCGTAGCTGATGGTGTTGCCACCCAAAGCACTGATACCTACGCTCAAGTCCCCAAAAGATTTACTTGCGCTGCTCCCTAGCGAGTAAACCCATTCCGTGTCACTGTCTGCAACATAGGAATGAAAGTTCTTACGGATACGAGGTGTCACTGACCAGTTGATGCCAAAAGCTTTAGCACTGACAGGTACAGCTAAACGAAACGCAGTTGTAAGATCATTTTTTTGAGAAGATTCCGAAGTCGGAATAGTGAATTGGCCACTAACGCTTACACTACCTGTTTCGCCGAAAGCGAAAATTTTTGACTGACTGACACCTATTACAGAGTCTGTCGCAAAAGTACCCGTCTTATTTTCAAATGTACGGTAACCGCCAGTACTGAATGAAATACGGGTACGCTCTAATAGTGCGTAGTTAAGTGAACCACTCCAAGAAAGGGTACGTACGGCGCGATGATCATCTTTGTCATGTAAACTGCTGCTGTAGCTCGTTGAAACTGAACCACTGAGGTCACATGAGATAAAGCAAGATTCATCTTGCTCCGATACGTTGACTTCCGACTCGTCTTTTTTCTTTTCACTGTTTTCATCAGCATGTGAAACAAAAGATGCTGTAGAGAAAGCAAGTCCAAGAGCGAAAACAAGCGGCGTCATTTTCCACTTAGTTGTGTGCTGCATACTTGTTAACTTCCATGAATGATATAAGTCCAGATATTGAACTTATTGGTTAAAACTCTAATTCCCGACGTCGAAACATATGATGCATCCACATCAGGCATTAGATTGCCTTAGCCGCCGCATCCGGCAACGGCTAAATGCTCGTTCACCAGCTATTAATATTTTTATTTATTGATTAGCTGGTAACAAAAGTGACACAAATGGGTGCAAATTTACACCCAGAGTTTGTAACTATTTATGACACTTTCTGTTGTCTATTTTTACGGTATTTCGGATGGGTAATTGGTATCGCAGAAAGTAACTTCTTGGTGTAATCGTTTTGCGGATTATTATATAGCTCTACTGCGTTGCCATATTCGACGATCTTGCCGAAATACATTACTGCCACATTGTCCGAAACTTGGCGAACGACAGATAAGTCGTGTGAAATAAAAATGATCGCCAGATTCATTTCTTGTTGCAGTTTTAAAAGAAGATTAATAATTTGTGCTTGAACAGAAACGTCCAGAGCAGAAACAGACTCATCACAAATGAGCAACTTTGGTTTCAGTGCAATCGCGCGAGCAATACCAATACGCTGACGCTGACCGCCTGAAAACTCATGTGGGTAGCGCTCAGCTGCATTTGCAGGTAGACCCACTTTTTCTAATAGCTCCAAAACCCACTCCCTACGCTCAGCCGGTGTACCGACACCGTGGATAACGTAAGGTTCTTCCAGAATCATACCGATGGTGTGACGCTGGTTAAGCGACTCAAGTGGATCCTGAAATACAATCTGTATTTCTTTGCGCAGAGGGCGCATTTCTTTCGGTGATAGTTTTGTAATATCACGACCTTCAAAGAAGATTTTGCCTTCTGTCGGCTCATACAATTTTAAAATAGTACGACCTAGGGTACTTTTACCACAGCCCGATTCACCAACAAGACCAAGCGTTTCACCACGCTTAACCTGAAATGAAACGCCGTCTACGGCTTTCACTGTATAACCTTTAGAAAATAGCTTTTTACCAGAGACAAAATGCTGTTTGAGGTCTTCAATTCGTAAAATCTCAGCCATGATTAACCTCGGAACTCTGGGAATTTAGTTGTATCAATTGGTTTGATTTCAATCAGCTTCTTAGGCTCATTGTCTAGACTCGGCATGAGGCCCATCAAACGCTCGGTATAAGGGTGTTGCGGGTTATCGAATAGATCGAACACATCTGCTTGTTCAACGATCTTACCGCCATACATCACCGCTACGTCATCACAAATCTCAGCAACAACACCAAGATCGTGAGTGATGAAAATCATCGCCATACCGGTTTCATCTTGAAGCTCTTTCATAAGATCAAGAATCGAAGCCTGTACGGTTACGTCAAGAGCCGTTGTCGGCTCATCACAAATTAGCACTTCCGGTTTACATGCAAGCGCCATTGCAATCATGACACGCTGACGCATACCACCAGATAGGTTATGCGGGTATTCATGCATACGCTTTTCAGGCATTGGGATCTTAACTTTCTTAAGCATCTCCAACGCCTGTTCAAAGCGTTCAGCTTTACTTAGGTCAGGTCGGTGGAGTTTAAAAACCTCCACCAACTGCTTACCAATAGTGTGGACAGGGTTCAGAGCAGTCATCGGGTCCTGGAAGATGATTGAAATGCGATCACCACGCATTTCGTGCATTTCTTCAGGACGCATAGATACTAGATCTTTGCCGCGATATAAGATTTCTCCACCAATAATATTGCCGTATGGCTTTGGTAGTAGTCCCATGATTGACATTGAGGTAACACTTTTACCACACCCCGACTCTCCTACCAGACCTAATGTTCGACCTTTCTTCACGTCGAACGTAACGCCATGGAGAACTTTTACTGGTCCATTATCCGTTAGGAATTCAGTCTCTAAGTTCTTAACACTTAGTACTACTTCACTGCTCATCTTCCTGATCCTCAATACACTTACAGCTTGTATTTATCGTCTACTACAGTTACTGGTTCGAAAGCTTTACCTTTCTTCATAGCGCTTTTCGTTTCTTTCTTAACTTCTTTATCGATCCAGAAAGTGTGGAGACCAACACTACGTTCAATTGCAAACAAGTTTGCAGAACGTTTCGTCATTGGGTTCTCTGGATATTTCATCCAACGCCAGTGACCTTCACGTGCATATGGCACCATGTAACCAGGAACAATTACGTTTGCTTCAGAAATTTTGTTTTGAATCTCATGGCTCAAAGAATATTTCTTGTCCATATCAAACTCGTTCTTGTAAGCCATGATGAGTTTATCTAGCTCTGGAGAACTGAAGTTTGTATGGTTGTTTGTCTGTGGCTTATTCGCATTTACAGAATGGAAATACTCCCAGTACGCTGGCGTATCAGACGAACCCATATTTAGGAATGCCAGTTCATGTTTCTTTTCAAGAATGAACTTGAACGCAGATGAACCATCAACCAATTTCAGAGTAAATTCTACACCAGCTTGCTTACCCTGCTCTTTAAGGTACGCAATTCGAGGTGTATGCATTTGTGAGCCGTAAGTAATACCAAAGGTCAAACGCTCACCTTTGCTGTTCACACGAATACCGTCAGGGCCAATCGTATCGAAACCCGCTTTCGCAAAGAACTCTGCCGCTTTCTTAGGATCAAATTTTGGCGGTGTCGGATTTTCTAGAGAGTAACCACCGTGACCAAAGCCCATTGCATGTGGTTTACGAGAGTAATCACCGCGAGTTATTTTTTCGATCATGCCATCAAAGTCAGTTGCATGCATTAATCCGCGACGAACATCGATGTTATCCAACTTAGGTTTTGCGGTGTTCATCCATAGACCACCCGCACCTTGAGGTACTTCGTTGTAACCCCAGAACTTATGGATATAACCTTTCTTGTAGTTATCCGAGTCCGTTTTATCATGCCAGATAATTGGAAGAACTAGACTGAATGCATCAAGAGAACCTTTTTCAAAGTGCTTTCTTGCAATATCAGTATCACGGATTACTTTGATACGGATTTTTTCCACGTTGTAACGGTTTTGGTAATAGCGGTTACTATAACCCCACCAATCGTCACCAACGTGCTTGAAGCTAACCTGCTTACCTTTTTTAACTTTATCTAAGTAGTAAGCCGCTGTCGTTGGCTCACTTTTAAAGTTGTACTGGCGTACATAGTTGTCTTCAATACCATCGCCATTTTCATCTTTCTTCGGGTTAGCGTAGAAATGCGCTGGACGAGGCGTTAAAGAACCGAGCGTTTGGAGTAGATCTTGTGCGTTTTTCTCAATGCCACTCACTGCAGCAATCGTATGTTCATCAATCTTAACTACATCTGCAATAACGTTTGTGTAGTATTCGTTATACCAAGGAGCAATGATGTCTTTTGAACGGTAGAACTTAAGCATGAAGACAAAGTCATCTGCTGTAACCGGTTTACCGTCAGACCATTTCGCTTTTGGGTTCAGTTTAAAGTAAACCGTTTTGTTATCGCCCGCCAGTGCCCACTCGTTGGCAATGGATGGGATAAACTCTAATGTATCAGGGTGTTTTTCAACCAGCTTTGGCACATCATCCAAGAAGTAAGCGCGCAGACCTGAGTTCGAATCTGGACCAACACTACGAAGTGTTTGTGGAAAACTTGAGATGTGTGTGCGGTAAGAACCACCACGTTGTGCTTCTGAAGAAGCAAACAGTGGTTCATCCCAGTTTGTCTGCCACTCTAAACCAGCTGGTAGACTTGCTGCATAAGCACCTGTGCTTAGCGCCGACAACATAGATGCGACTAAAAGTTTTTTCATAAAATATTCCCTTTCTGAAAAACTGAATTACACGTAACGAGTAAATTTCTTTGGATCAAAGGCTGCACGAATCGCTTCGCCAATGAAGGTAACCATAACGAGGACACACACGATAGCTGTTACCACTGATGTAACAATCCATGGTGAATCAAGGTTTGATTTACCCTGTTGCAGTAGTTCACCCCAACTTGGTGTCGGTGGCATTAGGCCTAAACCTAAGTAATCCAGCGCGGTTAGCGCGGTAATGTTGGCAGCGATAGTAAACGGAGCAAGCGTTACAATCATCACCATTGTATTTGGCAAAATATGTTTAGCGATAATGCGAGCCGTTGACGCGCCTTGCGCTCGTGCTGCCATAACATATTCACGAGCTGACTCTTTATATGTCATGGTACGCATTGACCAAGTAATACCCATCCAACCGAACAAGACGTTAATAGCAACAAAGAGCATGAATACAGGTTGAGTAATGGATACCAACAGCATGATGACATACAGGAAAGGTACCATTGACCAGATTTCAATAATGCGTTGGGTAATCAAGTCAAATTTACCGCCAAAGAACCCCATACAGCAACCCACTGCTGTACCGATCGCATAAGAAATCGCCATTGTAATCAATGCAAAACCCATCGCTGTACGGAAACCGTAGACAAGTCGAGCAAGGATATCGCGACCTAGTACATCAGTGCCTAGGAAGTGTTTACTTTCAGCATTTGGCGCAGTTGGTGGGTAATCACCACTAAAATCTTGCTCATAGGGGTTCCAAGGAACAATTGGCATGAGAACAAAGTTATCACCGCCTTCTTGTTCAAATTTCGCTTGAAGGTCACGATAATTCGCTTCAGCTGCGTAGCCAAGGCCAAACTCTGTACCAGAGCGAACATCACTGATTACTGGAAAATACCAGTCACCGTTATATTTAACGACCAAGGCTTTGCTGTTAATTAACAGCTCGGCAAATAGCGACAATAGAAGTAGCGTTGAAAGAGTCAAAAATGACCAATACCCACGCTTAATATCTTTAAAGTTTTTGATCTTTTTGCGAGTTAAAGGAGTCAAAGTAAACATTACGAACCAAACCTTACTCGTGGGTCAGTCAGTGCCACACAGAGATCCGAAATAATTGAGCCAATCATTAGCAATAACGCATTGATGGCCATGATGCCCATTACTACTGGGTAATCGCGTTCCATAATCGATTCGAAGCCTAAAAGACCGATACCATCGATGTTAAAGATAACTTCAATTAGGAACGAGCCCGTCATGAAGAACAGTAGCGAGTTACCAAAACTACTAGCAATTGGAATCAAGCTATTTTGCAAAGCGTGTTTACGTACAGCGCGCTTGAAAGGAAGGCCTTTCGCAGTAGCAGTACGAATATAGTCCGATGATATATTTTCCATCAGGCTGTTTTTCATTGTCATCGTTAGCGTTGCAAAGTCACCGATCAAGTAACAGATCAATGGCATGATAGCGTGTAAGGCTACGTCTTTAGCCATTTCCGAGAAGGTCTCGTGGTCTTCAAAGTCATCGCTGTAGAAGCCCCCCATCGGCAGCCAATCGAGGTTGTAAGCAAAAACAGTAATTAACAGTACGCCGACTACGTAACCTGGTAATGCGTATCCAATAAAGATCAGAATCGAAGAACCAGAGTCAAACACACTGCCGTGTTTAATTGCTTTGTAATAACCCAGCGGAATTGAGATAAAGTAGCTCAAGAAGAAGGTAATACCGCCGTAGAACGCTGAAACGGGTAAACGCTCAGCAATCATGTCAGTTACTGGCTCGTGGTAACGAGTAGACTCACCAAGGTCGAGCATTACGAACTTAGTCAACCATTCCCAGTATGCTTCTAGTACCGGCTTATCAAGACCGTAGAAAGCATTCAACTCAGCAATTTGCTCCTCAGATAGTGCTGAACTATCACCTGCAACAGTTGTCTGAGCAGTATCAGACATAGATTGCATGTTAGCGAGCATACGCTCAACAGGACCACCAGGTACGAAACGTGTGATGGCAAATATTAAAATCGTTATACCAATAAAAGTTGGAACGATAAGGGCTATACGCCTAAGGATATATGATAACACCTACAGTCTTACTCCATGCTGTGACAAACCAGTTACCAAACTCTGTTACTACCTTGTAAGAACACTCATTCGGCCAGGTAATATCTAATCATAAAAATATCACCACGTACGTTTTGCGAAATAGTTAGATACATTTGGCGAGTGAGTTTTACATTTACCAGAAACTCGTTATTTAACCGTACTTCGTTATGTTTGCACCAATTAATGGTGGCAATCATTACGAATAACTAACTAAACCGCGACTATTAAAAACTAAATCTTGGGGAGATATCAAATTCGAAATTACTAATATAAATATCACAATTAGTTCACACTCTGCATAGATAGTCAGGGTTTGTTCTGCATATTTTCTCACCATCAGTTTTTTATATTGTTACGATCGCAAGCATACACAGCACTTCTGTGGTTTTTACAAATTAATACCAAAAAAAAACACGACCCAATATTCATGAGTCGTGAATTTTTATGCACCGCATAACTAAATCGTGCTTACAGCTGAAAATTAGAATTGAATCACATTATGGCCCCAAAAGTACCAGATAATGATATCAATCTAACTAATCAGGCTCTTGTTAATAGCCTTTAGTACTTC
Source organism: bacterium sp. HQB-39 (assembly GCA_043422575.1). Lineage (GTDB taxonomy): Bacteria > Pseudomonadota > Gammaproteobacteria > Enterobacterales > Vibrionaceae > Vibrio. Next base: position 173,030 of record JBHOHG010000004.1, read on the forward strand.
TGCGGGGTCACTCGCTTTGGTAATCGGTCTGCCAATTACAAGGTAGTCAGAACCTGACTTAATCGCGGTTTCTGGCGTCATAATTCTACGCTGATCCCCTTGCTCCGCTCCAACTGGTCGAATACCCGGTGTGACTAGCTTAAATTCTTGGCCTAATTCTTGCTTTAAGTCGCTCGCTTCTTGTGCAGAACACACAACGCCATCAAGACCAGCTTGTTTTGTTAAATTCGCTAAGCGCAACACCTGCTGCTGCGGTTCTATATCCAATCCGATACCCGCCAAGTCACTTTGCTCCATGCTGGTTAAGACTGTCACCCCGATAAGAAATGGTCTGTCTTTACCGTAAGGCTCTAAGATCTCCCTAGAAGCCGCCATCATGCGTTCACCACCACTAGCGTGGACATTCACCATCCAAACGCCCATATCAGCCGCTGCACGTACCGCTTTTGAACAAGTATTTGGTATGTCATGGAACTTGAGGTCTAGGAAAACAGAGAAACCACGTTTGTGCAGTTCATTCACAAAGTTAGGACCAAAGAAAGTGAACATTTCTTTTCCAACTTTCAGTCGGCAACTCGCAGGATCTATACGGTCAACAAAAGCTAACGCGTCATCTTGGTTATCGTAATCCAGTGCAACTATGACTTTTTGGTCAATCATTTCATCTCCTAACTTATTTTCTTTGTGTACAACTCAAAAAAATGCAGCTGAATCAGCTGCATTAAATGATCTATTCCCCATCCAATCCTCGGATAGGTTTAATGGTGCCCCACCCTTTACATGACGGGCAATGCCAATAAAGGGAATGGGTTGAAAAACCACATTTACGACATCGATAATGTGGTTTTACTTTTAACTGCTCACCAACCATCGACTGTAATGTCGTTAAGCTTTCTTTTGCTCTGCCCTCTTCTGCTTCAGCCAGATGGTAGTCCATTAGACGGTAGAAACCTTTCATGGTTGGGTTTCTAACTAGCTGACGTGTCAGAAGCTCTTGGGCTGCTCCTGGGCTCTCATGGTGAGCGACAAGGTGAGCAAGCATTAGCTCCGCCGAAACACCCGCTTTCTTCTCAATACAAGATCTCAAGAATTCAATCAATTCTTCTTCAGCACCGAGGTGGTGATAACAATCAGCCAAAGTCGGTAATGCTTCACTGATAAAATCTGGGTCTTGCGCTAATACTTGTTCTAGGTATTGAATTGTCTTGCGGTACTCTTCATTTTCTAAATGCAAGCGCCCTAAAGAGATGCTTGCTCTTACACACTTCTTATCTTCAAGCAGTGCTTTTTTAAAAAACTGAATCGCCTTTGATTGGTTGCCTTCCGCCTGCTCTAGCATTGCCAATTCGCACCAAAAATGAGCGATGGAGGTACGAATACGCTTTTTACCCATTTTCACAAGCAGTGTTGCGTACTGAATGGCTTTTTCCCATTCACGTGTTTGCTGATAGATGGTCACCAATTGTTGCAACGCACTCTCACGATGATCCGGTTCTTCCACAAGTTGTTCAAAGATCTTTTCCGCGCGATCAAGGAAACCAGACACCATATAATCTTTGGCCAGCTGTTGTAGTGCCAGATTTTTTTGATCCAACGTTAGACCAGAGCGAGAAATGAGATTTTGGTGGATGCGAATAGCACGGTCGACTTCGCCACGGGAGCGAAACAAGTTACCCAAAGCAAGGTGGGTATCTATGGTTTCATTGTCAACTTGAAGAAGTTCAATGAAATGATCGACCGCTTTATCGGATTGATCAGAGAGCAACAAGTTTAAACCTGTTACATACTGCTGGGAAATCTGATGGGACTGTTTCTGCTTGTCTTGCTGTGCACTGCGATGCCCCATATACCAGCCATAGGCTGCAGCGATTGGCAATAACAAGAAGAGTAATTCAAGCATTAATTGGTTGCCTTGTTCCTTAAGCTTGCTCAGCTTCAGCAGGAACAGATGATTGTTGTTTCTTTAGCTGCTTATTGAGTCGGCGAATTTTCAATTTCAGTTTCATGTGGATACTGAAAAACAATAGCCATGCACAAGTAAAACCTGAGACAAACACAACACCTAATAGGGTTGATAGGTGGAAATCACCTTGTGCTAAAAGATAGTTAAAATTAACCAATTCTTGGTTCTGGGAGCCTAACGCAACTGCAATGATAAAAAGTAAGATAGCTGCAATGACTTTTATAATTTTCATCGTTCATTACCTATTTAATGTAAGCCGTTAAGATTATGCAGCAAAAGCTGCTCGCAAACCATGGTAATTATTAAGATTCTAGTCATAAAAAAGCGGCATACGCATTCGGTATGCCGCTTAAATGAAAATGATTCTTAAATCCCTAGATTCACACGCTCTCTAAGCTCTTTGCCTGGCTTAAAGTGTGGAACAAACTTGCCTTCAAGTTCAACACGCTCTCCCGTTTTTGGGTTACGTCCAACTCGTGGTTCACGATAGTGAAGTGAGAAACTGCCAAAACCACGAATTTCTATACGATCACCACCTTCTAGCGTATTAGCCATATGCTCCAGAATATCTTTTACAGCATCTTCAATCTCTTTCGCTGAAAGGTGCGTCTGTTCAGCGCAGAGTCTTTCGATTAGTTCAGACTTAGTCATAGTTTCCCCTTAGAGTATTTTTACCTTCCATTATAGTAAGGAATACCAATACCAACAAACACTTGCTTAAATATTGTAGATAATTTTCCATCACTTAATCTAACAATATACACAATGATTAATAATTAAGCCTTCTGTTACTCATTGCAAGTATGTGTTGGGATTAGTATCACTTTTCATTAGGCAAAAAAAAGGAGCCTTTCGGCTCCTTTTTCAAAGACGTAAATTACTCGCCTTTAGCAGCTTTGAATGCGTCAGCCATAGCGTTACCGAACGAGCCATCTTCTTGCTTGTTCAGTGAAGCCATTGCTTCTTGCTCTTCCGCTTCATCTTTAGCTTTGATAGATAGGTTGATTACGCGGTTCTTACGGTCTACACCTGTGAACTTCGCTTCAACAACATCACCAGCGCTTAGGATTAGAGAAGCATCTTCTACGCGGTCGCGTGATACTTCAGAAGCGCGGATGTAACCTTCAACGCCTTCAGCGATTTCAACTGTTGCGCCTTTAGCGTCAACTTCAGTTACTGTAGCGTTAACTAGAGTACCTTTCTTGTTGTCTGCAACGTAAGCGTTGAATGGGTCATTTTCCATTTGCTTAACGCCTAGAGAGATACGCTCACGCTCAGCATCTACTGCTAGAACAACTGCAGAGATCTCGTCGCCTTTCTTGTACTCACGTACAGCTTCTTCGCCTGGAACGTTCCAAGAGATGTCAGATAGGTGAACTAGACCGTCGATGCCGCCTTCTAGACCGATGAAGATACCGAAGTCAGTGATAGACTTGATCTTACCAGTAACTTTGTCGCCTTTAGCTTGCGCTTCAGCGAATGACTGCCATGGGTTAGCTTTACACTGTTTTAGACCTAGTGAAATACGACGACGCTCTTCGTCGATTTCAAGAACCATAACCTCAACTTCGTCGCCAACATTAACAACTTTAGATGGGTGGATGTTCTTGTTAGTCCAATCCATTTCAGAAACGTGTACTAGACCTTCAACGCCTTCTTCGATTTCAACGAAGCAGCCGTAGTCAGTTAGGTTAGTAACACGGCCAGAAAGCTTGTGACCTTCTGGGTAACGCTTAGCGATTGCTACCCATGGATCTTCGCCTAGCTGCTTAAGACCTAGTGATACGCGAGTACGCTCACGGTCGAACTTAAGAACTTTAACTTGGATCTCGTCACCAACGTTAACGATTTCAGATGGGTGCTTAACACGCTTCCACGCCATATCAGTGATGTGTAGAAGACCGTCAACGCCACCTAGGTCAACGAACGCACCGTAGTCAGTAAGGTTCTTAACGATACCTTTAACTTCAGAACCTTCTTGTAGAGTTTCTAGAAGTTCGTCACGCTCAACGCTGTTCTCAGACTCGATAACTGCACGACGTGAAACAACTACGTTGTTACGCTTCTGGTCAAGTTTGATAACTTTGAACTCTAGCTCTTTGTTTTCTAGGTGAGCAGTGTCACGGATAGGACGTACGTCTACTAGAGAACCTGGAAGGAAAGCACGGATACCGTTTAGTTCAACAGTGAAACCGCCTTTAACTTTACCGTTGATAACACCAACAACAGTTTCAGCTTCTTCGTAAGCTTTCTCAAGTACGATCCAAGCTTCGTGACGCTTCGCTTTCTCACGAGAAAGTTGAGTTTCACCGAAACCGTCTTCAACAGCGTCTAGCGCTACGTCTACTTCAGAACCAACTTCAACTTCAAGTTCGCCAGCAGCGTTCTTGAACTGTTCAGCAGGGATTGCAGACTCAGACTTAAGACCAGCATCAACAAGAACGAAACCGTTCTCGATAGCTACTACAGTACCTTTAACGATAGTACCTTGTTGGAATTCAGTCTCGTTTAGAAACTCTTCAAAGAGTTGAGCAAAAGATTCAGTCATTTATTTAATCTTCAATAAATTAAACGTCCACGGGTGTCCTACCACATGGGGTTATTAGCTTCGCCAGTCATCATCCTTGCGACCGACGTTCTTACCTAACCGGGTAAAATTACCCAGCTAGCTTAGATTCGATATATTGTAGTGCTTTTTCTACTACCTCGTCGATAGACATTGAGGTTGAATCAAGCACAAGCGCATCCTCAGCAGGGCGAAGTGGCGCCACTGGGCGGTTACGATCACGATCGTCACGCTCTTGGATCTCGCTTAAAAGGCCAGCAAAGTTAACATCTAAGCCTTTCTCTTGCAACTGTTTAAGACGGCGATTCGCACGTTCTTCAGCACTTGCATCGAGGAAAATTTTTGCTTGGGCCTGTGGAAAAACGATGGTGCCCATGTCACGGCCGTCAGCAACTAATCCTGGTTTTTCTTCAAACGCACGCTGACGTCGCAGGAGCGCTTCACGAACACGGGGAAGTGCTGCTACTTTTGACGCAGCCATACCTGTCTCTTCTTTACGTAATTCACCAGAGACATCTTCACCTTCAAGGATGACTTTAACTAAATCACCTTCAGCGATAAATTGTACATCTAGGTGTGTCGCTAGAGGAACTAATGCGTCTTCAGACTCAACATCAACACCATGGTGGATCGCCGCTAGCGCTAACACTCGGTAAATCGCACCAGAGTCAAGCAATTGATATCCCAGCTTTTTAGCCAACAACATACAAAGGGTACCTTTACCAGCACCACTAGGTCCATCTACGGTAACGACCGGAGTTTGCACGGACATGTATTTCTCCACATTGGTTATCGTTTAGGCTCATAGCCCTTATATTTGCGGCGCATATTATAGTGCGATTTTCTTTAAGTTTCGAGTTAAATCGCACATTGTCGGTAAATAATTGAACAGTGATTTTTTCCAACTCAGTGCGTTCGATTTTTCTCATCAAGCCATAGATAAAACAAAAGCGAGGTTTCCCCTCGCTTTTGATCAAATCACTGTGTTACCTGTTCTAACACGCGCGCCTAAACAATCGGCTTTTGGCCTTTTTCAGCCAATTTCATCACCACCGAATCCGCAACCTTAGCTGCTGCACCAGCTAATTTATCAGCCAGTTTCTTTTTCTGTACATAATGTATAGCCAGTACCGTTTTAGCTTCACATGCTTCGACGATCAAATCATCGGATGTTTTAATCTCATCCACCAGCCCCAATTTATGTGCTTGCGTACCGAACCAATGTTCACCTGTGGCAACGGACTCTAAATCTAACTCAGGACGACGCTCACGGATAAAGTCTTTGAAGAGTACATGCGTTTCTTCCAACTCTTCTTTGAATTTTTCACGTGCTTTATCTGTATTTTCACCAAACATGGTCAGGGTACGTTTAAATTCACCCGCTGTGACTTGTTCGTAGTCAATGTCATGCTTTTTTAGTAACTTATTAAAGTTAGGAATTTGAGCAATCACGCCGATAGATCCAACGATAGCGAAAGGAGCAGAAACAATTTTATCCGCCACACAAGCCATCATATAACCACCGCTTGCTGCAACCTTATCGACAGCAATGGTTAAAGGCAGGTTAGCTGCCTTAATTCGATCTAACTGGGACGAGGCAAGACCATACCCATGCACCATGCCGCCACCAGACTCTAGACGAAGTAACACTTCATCACCTTCTTTTGCGACGGCCAAAACAGCCGTAATCTCTTCTCTCAGAGAAGCCACTTCTTTCGCATCAATACTGCCATCAAAATCAAGGACAAACAGGTGTGGCTCGCGCTGACTGTCTAGTTCGCCTTCTTTCGCTGCCTTTTTCACTTCTTTTTCACGTGATTTATTTTTTTCTTTCTCTTCTTTCTTTTCCGCTTTGTGGCGAGCTTTCAAGAAAGCATCATCGTGTAAATGTTGCTCTAAGTCCGCGACCGTTTGTTTATGCTGTTCGGTGAGATCCGTCACCTCTAATTCACCTTTACTCGCAGCTGATTTCCCCCCCACTGACTTAATCAGTATCAACAACACAACAATCGCCACCACGAATGTGACGACTTTAGCCAAAAATAAGCCGTAATCTAATACAAATTCCAATTTGTTCTCCCTAATTCTTCAGTAAGGCTAGCGCCAACTCACTTCTTATCGTTTATATGTGGGTTAATCTGTCATTATCAACTCATTGTTTTATGTATCCAATAGATATCGTTGATTGTTCATGATCTGACTTCTAAAAATACAGGCAGCGCCATTGTGCACCCTTCAATCTTTGGCCTATTTTGCTTCGATAATGAGCTTGGGTATAATCTCGACCCTATTGAAAACGATAAAAATTATCGCTGTATGTGTTAGAGCGCAAATCATAAAGGATGGATCAACGTGGAATATTCCCCTGCCTCAAATGCCTTGAAAGACAAAGTTATCTTGGTAACTGGTGCCAGTGCTGGGATCGGACGACAAGCTGCTCTTAGCTATGCTGAACTTGGAGCAACGGTTGTATTACTAGGTCGCAATGTCGCAAACTTAGAATCAACCTACGATGAGATTATTAACTTAGGGCACCCTCAACCGGCAATCATCCCTCTCGATCTTAAAGGCGCATCAAAGCAAGACTATTTGAATATGGCAGAGACGATTGAAAGTCAGTTTGGTCGCTTGGATGGCCTTCTGCACAACGCAGGTATCCTAGGTGATTTAGGCCCTTTTGATCAGATCAGTGAATCAATGTTCGATGATGTTATGCAAATCAACGTTAAATCGGAATTGTTGATGACCCAAGCATTACTGCCCCTACTCAAGCAGTCTGACGCAGGTCGTATTATTTTTACTTCCTCTACAGTCGGTCACTCAGGGCGTGCTTACTGGTCTAGCTACGCAATTTCTAAATTTGCCGTTGAAGGTATGATGCAGATTTTAGCTGATGAGTTTAGTGACACGCCAATGCGCGTTAATGCGATTAACCCGGGAGCCACCCGTACCGGAATGCGCCAAAAAGCTTATCCTGCCGAAGATGCAAATCAGCTCAAGACGCCGCTCGATATCATGCCTTTGTACCTGAAACTGATGGACCCTAGCATTACTGAGTTCAATGGGCAGTGTATCGACGCTCAACCAAAACGCTAGACTTTTGCATTAAGTCGGGTAGGCATAATCCAAAACTCAAATGGCTTCATTGACTGAGCCGGGTTAAAAATCAAAAGAGAGGCGATTGCCTCTCTTTTGATTACTTAAAACATCGAATCATTCTGAACTTCCGTTATTTCAAACCTAACTTTAGCTCAACACTTCCCTTAATCGATCTTGAGCCACTTCCACCAGCAAATCAGGTTGGAACTTAGAAATAAAGCGGTTACACCCCACCTTCTCGACCATGGCTTCATTAAAGCTGCCGCTGAGCGATGTATTCAATGTGATGAACATATCCTTCATACGAGGATCATTTCGGATCTCATAAGTCAGCTTATAGCCATCCATTTCTGGCATTTCTGCGTCAGTGATGATCATCAAAAGCTCTTTATAAAGATCTTTTCCTTCATCACACCATTTCTTCAACAAGTTCAGTGCTTCTAGACCATCACGACATTCGATAATGTTTAGGCCAAGTTGAGATAAGGTGTCTTTTACTTGACTTCGAGCGGTAGAAGAGTCGTCAACGATCAGGATATTACGACCAACCATTTCAGCGGCTAGGCGATCATCGAGTACACCTTCAGAAATAGACACATCGTAATCCACTATCTCCGCCAATACTTTCTCAACATCAATGATCTCAACAATCTTATTCATTCCATCATCTTCGACTTGAGTAATAGCCGTTAAATAATTTGAACGGCCAGACGTCGTTGGAGGAGGCTGGATCTCTGTCCATGCGGTATTGATGATGTTCCTCACTTGACCAACCAGAAAACCTTGGATACTGCGATTGTACTCAGTGATGATTAGGTTTTCTTCGGCCACTTCCCCACGCGGTGGTGGAAAGCCGATAGAAGAACGTAAATCAATAACAGGAACTGGCTCTCCCCTTAATGAGGCAACACCTCGGATATGGTAATGCGCACCTGGAAGTTTGGTCAAAGGTGGAAGTTTCAACACCTCTTTGACTTTGAATACGTTGATAGCAAATAGCTGACTGCTATTGAGGCTAAACAACAACAGCTCCAAACGGTTTTCGCCAACCAAGTTGGTACGTTGATCAACCGTGTTCAAGACTCCAGACATATAACTTCCTAATGATTCGAACTCTTTTTAACCATAGTCCATTTACTATGACTCTGTCGCTATTACGACCCATAGGCATACTATAGCAATGCTCTTCTAATGATACGATTATCAAACTCACTAATTGCCACTTTAATTGACCTTTTTATGCAATTATTTTACTCAACACTTTGAAAGCCAACCCTACGATCGCTTGGGTAAGGTTGCTGAAAATAAAAAAGCATGACTTTTGTCATGCTTCATCATCTATTAATACTAGGGATAGCTAGTTGATTCCAAGGATATCTAACTGATTGATAGCAACCAGCACCGCATGCTGATTACAGCAGCGTGTTACCCTTCTACAACCTTCATCAATAATAAGCCGTCATAGAGTGCTTGTTTGATAAGTGCAGCTCCTGGCATGGTCGCCTGCTTGTAGAAACGTGATTCCATCAACTCTAAGTCTTCGTGGTAAACGGGTAAACTCTGTTGCTGGATACACTTATAAATCGCTGGATACAAAATCTCTTTTGCTTGGTTAATCGCACCACCAATCAGTATCTTTTCTGGATTAAACAAGTTAATCACGATCGCGATTGCCGAGCCTAAGTGATAGCCCAAAGTCTCAATGACATCGATCGCCAGTGCATCGCCTTGCGTTGCCGCATTACAGATATCTTCTATGCTGACATTTTCAATCTCAGCCAGACTGGTCTCTTCACCTGCTGCAATTCGATTGGCGACTTGCTCTCTGATCGCTTTAGAGCTTGCCACCGTTTCCAAACAACCACTATTGCCGCAATCACAAGGATTACCACTTCGATCAATTTGAATATGACCAAGCTCACCGATATTACCATGGCGCCCTTGCAGTACACGACCATCTAGGATGATACCGGCGCCAACACCATGATGAATTGAAATCAGTACCGAATTATCATTATCTTGAGAGTGACCAAACAACTTTTCTGCCAATGCCCATGCTCGGGTATCGTTGGCGACAAATACTGGCAAACCCGTTGCTTTGTAGATTTCAGGTCCTAAGGCAAGGTTCTCTACATTATAGTGTGGCATCTGCAAGACCACGCCTTGCTCTGAATTCACCAGACCTGGCAAGGTGATCGCAATACTCGTAACACGATCCAGTTGCTCAGAGTAAGTTTGAAAAAATTCTTCTATCTCGTGCAATAAACGCGCTAAGACATCCTCTTGGTCGATCTCATGGATATCGATCTTAGTATCGATCAGCACATCCCCACCCAGTTCATGCAAAGCAATGGTGAGATATCCTCGTCCAAGGCGCATAGAAAGAAATTGCCATCCTTCATTATTCACTTGCAGACCAACCGCTGGGCGTCCACGTGTGGTGGCCTCTTGAACCGTCGTTTCATGAATAAGATGGGCTTCGATTAACTCGCGAGTGATCTTGGTGATACTTGCAGGGGCAAGCTCACTTTGCTTAGATAAGTCGATTCGAGAAATTGGACCTTTAAGGTCAATCAGTTTATATACACGACCAGCATTGACCTGTTTGATATGATCAATATGGCCCGGTTGAGCCATGTACATTTTCCACTCCAAGTTACATTATCGCTTTCAATTTTTTTACTTTGCGAACTAATTGTGAAGCTAATTGGGCTATCTCCGTGACAAACGTCACGCATAAACATATATGTTTGTGTATCCAATCAAATATCGTAAATTTTATTAACCCTATCGGATCTCAAAGCACACTTTTTTGTTGTCGCAAATTTAATCAGGATCGCAGTTACAAAAAGGGCTGGCGGCGATTAGACACTTCTTTGCATATACTTAAAATACCTGAGCAAATAATCATCAATGTGAACTTGGGTATATCCTATTCATTCTCAATGGAGAAGCTTATGAGCACCAAGCTAAGAAGAACGAAAATTGTTACCACTCTTGGCCCATCGACAGACAAAGGTAATACCCTAGAAGAGATCATTATTGCAGGCGCGAATGTTGTCAGGATGAATTTTTCCCATGGCACTGCGGACGACCACAAACACAGGGCGAAGCAGGTTCGTGAACTTGCCGCGAAACACCGGAAACACATCGCCATTCTTGGGGATCTCCAAGGTCCTAAAATACGCGTCTCTACTTTTGCCAATGATAAAATTCAACTCAATGTAGGCGATAAGTTCATTCTTGACAGTGATTTACCCAAAGGACAAGGTCATCAAGAAGCAGTCGGTTTAGATTATAAAGAGCTGCCGCAGGATGTTGACGTTAATGACGTACTACTTCTTGATGACGGCCGTGTCCAGCTCCAAGTGACTTCAGTCACTGGCAATCAAGTACATACACGCGTGACCGTTGGCGGCCCTCTATCAAACAATAAAGGGATCAATAAAAAAGGAGGGGGGCTTTCTGCCGATGCATTAACCGAAAAGGATAAAAGAGACATCTTACTCGCGGCAGAAATTAAGGTGGACTATCTCGCCGTCTCTTTCCCAAGAAATGGGGCAGATATGGATTACGCAAGACGTCTTGCCAGAGATGCTGGATTAAGTGCCCACATGGTAGCGAAAGTCGAGCGAGCAGAAACGGTCGCCACACAGGAGAATATGGACGATATCATTATGGCGTCTGATGTGGTGATGGTCGCCCGTGGCGACCTCGGAGTCGAGATCGGTGACCCGGAGCTAATCGGTGTACAGAAACAGTTAATCCAACGAGCTCGAGCACTTAATCGCTCTGTCATTACTGCAACACAAATGATGGAATCGATGATGAATGCTCCGATGCCAACACGAGCGGAAGTGATGGACGTCGCCAATGCCGTTCTTGATGGAACTGATGCCGTCATGCTCTCTGGAGAGACCGCTGCCGGTTTGTACCCTGTTGAAACCGTTAAATCTATGGCCGCTGTTTGTCTTGGCGCGGAAAAGATGGCTCAAGTCAACAAATCCAGCTATCGACTAGATCGCTCATTCGCCACTGCGGAAGAAACGGTAGCCATGGCTACGATTTATTCCGCCAACCATATGGAAGGTATTAAAGGTATGGTTGCCCTAACAGAATCAGGACGAACCGCTTTAATGATGTCGAGGCTTAGCTCCGGCCTGCCCCTTTTCGCGCTTTCAAGGAATGAGAGTACCTTAAACCGTTGCGCACTGTACCGAGGCGTCACCCCGCTCTACTTTGATACCAATGTAGAAAGTGGGTTCGATGTCGCTCATTCTGCCTTACAATCATTGAAAGAGCGCAAGCTGGTCGACTTTGGCGATCTCTTGATTATCACCCAAGGCGACATCATGGACGTCGCGGGATCAACCAACTGTATGCGTATACTCCCTGTGACTGAATAAAGCCCATGAAAACGCAAACGCTGGTATAAACAAGCCAGTGTTTGCGTCCCTTCGAATGAAGTTACTTAAACAAAATCTACCTTTCTATTTTTCTGCCTTTCTACCTTTGGAATCTAATCAACGGTTCACTGCTTTTGAACGTCTGACAGGTTCATGCAATATCGATGTAATCTGACAAAATGACGACCAGCGTCGAAACCTAATTGATAATCATGCAATAAGTCTTCTTCACGGCTCAACAAAGAACTCGACTTTAACTGTTCAAGGGGGGCTATCTGTACAATAAAGGTATCATCAGGCGGATTGGCTAAAAACGCTTGGGTTAATGAGTAGGTTTGGTAGTGCACCATCAACATATCGGCTAATTCGGAATCGAAAGGATCGCCGATTAAATGGCTCAAACGATAAACATTGTCGGCACCAAACAACCAACGTCCACCATTCAACAAACTGTTTTGTGCTTCTTCTGTATGTAAACTACTTCCGATGCGCGATTTAAAAAAAGAAGACCAGTCTTGTTTCCATTGCGTTATCTTCTGTTGCCATTTCTCCTGCACACCGTCAAATGCATCCGTAAACCACTGCAGCTCTTCTTCTGTGTAAAGTGAAGCGTCATGATAAGACTCAATCTGATCAATAGGCTCGGTTCTTATCACAATAATGGATCGTGCATTCCGCCTCCAAGCCTCTTGGACAGGAATCGACGCTGATACACCACCATCAATATAACGGCGACCATTAACTTCTACATTACAATTATATAACTTAGGAATTGCACAGGTCGCCCGCATGGTATCCCTCCATGAAGCACCTAAAATTGGGAGGTATTCATCCTTCAAAGTGTCCAGTGCAGTAACTGACGCATATGCATCTCGTTCACCAACGACCTTGCGAGCGAGATCCAAGTCTAAGTTGTAAGGTGCTTGTAAGATCCTCTCTATCGCCCAATCAATTCCCATTGTTTGTCGATGTCGTATATAACCGAACAAATTAAAAAACTCGGGTTGAGTAGTCAGTTCTAGAATAAAGGATTTACCGATATTTGGCTGACGGCAAAGATAAGCGCACAGGTTAAGTGCACCTGCGGAAGTGCCGTAGAATTGTTGAAATGGATCGAATTGCTCAGAAATGAAGGCATCAATAACACCACTCGTGAAGATGCCCCTTTGACCACCGCCTTGTGCAACAAGAGCGGTTTTTCCTCGTATGTATCGCGAATATTTGTGTACATCGGTCTGAATAAAACGATCTGTGACTAAAGCACTGTTCTTATCCATAAACCAAAGCGTACACTATGCTGCAATTGAAACCGCTGCAAAACCGATGAGTATCGCAAACACCGTAATTACAATTGTTATTGCTGCTTTAAGATCATAATCCATAACTTACCTCCTAAGTGTTAACAAAGTAATAACACTCGGTTGTTGCATATTCAAGAATTTGAATGAATTGGATGTGAGATTTGGCGGTGACTTCACAAATAACCTGATGAAATATGAGGTATTTATGCTTAAGCGTTTTTTTATACTCCCACTTTGCTTTGCTATGGGAGCTCCACTAGCACATGCTGAAGAGGCAAATTTCTTTGTCACACCTTTTATCGGTGGTGCTGCAGGTGGTGAGGTAATTGGTCAAGGCGATCAATCTGAAACAGAGTTCGACATTGAAGCGGCGCCTAGCTTTTCCCTCGCGTTGGAATTACCCGTTGATAATGGTCGAGTTGGCTTATTCTATTCCAATCAAAGCAGTGAATTAGAAAAGTTAAACTTAGATGTGGATGTTCATTACGCGCATTTTCAAAGCAGCGTCTATTATGATTTATCAGAGAATACGTCAGGCTACATTGGTATGGGCTTAGGTGCTTCTTACGTGGATGCTGATTGGGTAGATGAAAATGTTGGCTTCTCCGCCAGTTTCTTTGGCGGCTTCGATTACCTTCTCAGTGAGCATGTATCACTCAACTTTCAAATGCGTTGGTTAGGAACAGCCGTCGACAATGAAACATCGACCCAATGTAACCTTCCGTCAAATACCAATAGTGATAAATGCCGTGTGGTATTCGACACCGATTGGATGAACCAAGGTCAAGCGAACTTAGGTATCACTTTCCGCTTCTAGTTACCGTATGTTTAACTACTAAATTGCTGTTTTTTCAGTCAGTCTATCTCGACGATAAAACAGTACAATCTTCTATGGAAGCCCCGCAATACAGTTTTCTCACAAAGCTTGCTGGGGCTTCTACCCCCCATATTCTCCATTTAACTGATAGTTAACAACATATACACCAGTAAAAACATCATTTAGATCACATATAATCTATTGCGTTACTCTGTTTTCCTCGCTAGTCTGAATTCAATGCGATAGCTGAATATTTCAGTTTGAGCAAACACAACATCATTTTTAAAGAATAATAAACTAGATTTTCTCAATCAAACTAAAATATTAATCTAAAAAATTCTAACTTCATGGACGATAGAACAAATTTACAAACTTTCTCTGTTCTTTTCTGTTCTACTCCATGAGATTTAGGGTGTTTGAGAAAGCTTCATTCCTCAGGGAGTCGTAATAGGAGAATTATATGAAGCGAGAACAGTGGGGATCCCGTGCGGGATTTATCTTAGCAGCCGTAGGTTCAGCCATCGGTTTGGGTAACATCTGGCGTTTCCCATACATGGCCTATGAAAATGGAGGCGGTGCTTTCTTTATCCCATACCTTTTTGCCATGATCACCGCCGGTGTGCCATTCATGATCCTTGAATTTAGCATGGGTCAAAAATATCGTGGGTCTGCTCCAAAAACCCTTTCCAAAATCAACCCTAAATTCGAATGGTTAGGCTGGTTTCAAGTCAGTGTCGCTGCAATTATTGCCGTCTATTATGTGGCAGTCATTGGATGGGCTATATCCTACTTTGGTATGTCGTTTACCCAGAGTTGGGGAACAGACACCAACGCCTTCTTCTTCAGTGAATATTTAGGTCTTGGTGATAACTCGCCGACAAACCTTGGTAGCATTCAATGGAAGATAGCAGGCGCTATGTTAATCGCGTGGGCAATCACTTATGTAGCCATTGTCAGCGGGGTAAAATCAGGCATTGAGCGCGCTTCAAAGATCATGATGCCAGTCCTATTTTTAATGGTTATCTTCTTGATCGGACGCATGGTGTTCCTACCTGGTGCATTGGATGGTGTGAACTACATGTTCGAACCAAACTTTGACAAGATCTGGGACGTAAAAGTTTGGGCCGCTGCCTATGGTCAGATTTTCTTCTCATTGAGTCTCGGCTTTGCCATCATGCTTGCTTACTCAAGTTACCTACCTGAGAAGTCTGACATTACCAACAATGCCTTTATGACAGTATTCATCAACTGTGGTTTCTCGATTCTCGCAGGTATCATGATTTTCTCTGTACTTGGCTATATGGCACAAGAACAAGGTAAGCCATTAACAGAAGTGGTTACAGCGGGTGTGGGTTTGGCATTTGTTACCCTTCCAGCGGCCATTAACCTGCTGCCAGCACCTTATATTCTTGGTCCATTGTTCTTCTTTGCTCTCGTTGTCGCAGGTTTAAGTTCGCACATTTCCATCATGGAAGCGGTCACCTCAGCAATCATTGACAAGTTGAAATGGAGTCGTAAAAAAGCGGCGAGTGTCGTAGTCGGTATCGGTGTTGTTGTTTCAATGGCCTTTGCTACAAACGGCGGTCTATTGCTACTTGATCTTGTTGACCACTTCGCTAACAACATTGGTATCGTCGTCGGTGGCTTCGTAGAAATCCTACTAATGGCTTGGATTGTTAAGAAGATCCCTGAAGTACGTGAGTACGTGAATAAGACCTCAGACTTCTCAATCAGTACTTGGTTTGATGTATGTATTTCGTTGGTGACCCCTGCAATACTCGCCATCATTCTTGGTACTAAGTTAATGACTCTTCTTACAGAAGGTTACGGTGGTTATGACTTGACGATTGGTTGGGCATTAATTGCCATCCTATTTGCAATCAGTGTAATCATTAACTTAACAAGCCGTAAGGAGGCTTAATCATGACAACCAGTGCAATCATAATGATGGTATTAGGCCTTGGTATCACTTGGGGTGGTGCAATCATCTGTATTAAGCGTGCGATGGACAAAAGCAACCAAGACTAATACTGGCTCAATACCCAAAAAAAGCGCAGGCAAATGCCTGCGCTTTTTCTATTTTGTGCGGTTAGAATCGATACATGACACCCAGTGCAGCGCCTAACTGCAGCTCAGCTCCCTGATACAAGTCCAACTCGGGTTGAACCTGAGCATAACCTACCCAGTTATGCGGTAAATCAACAGAAAGGCCTAGTGGCACACGTAAACCGAAATCATCATTCCATTCTGCCCATAGCCCACCGGCCACATACCAATTCAGCGGAAATTCGGTATCAAAACTGCCTCTTTGTGCAATATAGTCAAAGGCGATCCCTTCATTACCAATAATGCCGCGATATACCTCGTCATACTCAGCAACTACGCTAAATTGCTGATCCACCGCTAAACCAATTGCCAAAGGTGCTGGCTGCTCAGCTTGAACACAAGAAGATGCTGTCAGCAACCCCGCTAAAATAAACTTCACTTTCATCTTTTACTCAAATTAATCAATATAAGTGGTACGTATTTCAATCCAAACGTTAAATTCAATGTCAGTGCTAGGTCAATTACTGGTTGTTAATCATTTAATTAAGAGCAAAATCACAGCCAGTGATTATGCTTGAAAGTATCTGTCCAAGATCGCAACAGATCGCTCAAACGAAAAAAAGGAGGCATAGGCCTCCTTTTCTAGTTTAAATGAATGTTTTCAATCAAATCATCTGTATAAGAAGATTATCGACTTTCATTATCCGTTGTTACGAATCCACTCATCCATCTCAGTTTTTAAGTTATCGGATTTGGTTCCAAAAATAGCCTGTACACCACCTGCAACCACCACAACCCCTGCGGCACCCAGTTGTTTAAGCTTCTCTTGATCGACAACCTCTGTATCCGCGACTGCGACACGTAGGCGCGTAATACATGCATCTAAGCCGGTAATGTTTGCTTTACCACCAAATGCTGCGACTAAATCGCCAGCTAGATCTGAACCAGAAGTCGAAACAGCCTGCTCTGATTCATCCTCGCGGCCAGGCGTTTTCAAATCCATTGCTTTGATCACAGCGCGGAATACCACATAGTAGATCGCCGCATATACCAGACCAATTGCGACCATCAGACCCATTTTTTGAGCGTTACCTGATAGGACGACAAAGTCGATTAGGCCGTGTGAGAATGAAGTACCGTGTACAAAGCCAACCGTGTTAGCAACAACGTAAGCTGAACCTGCTAATAGAGCGTGTACTGCATACAGTACAGGCGCAACGAATAGGAATGAGAATTCGATAGGTTCAGTAATACCTGTTAGGAAAGAGGTCAAGGCAGCTGAAGCCATAATACCTAATACTTTCGCGCGGTTTTCAGGTTTCGCCGAATGTGCAATCGCAATCGCAGCGGCTGGCAGACCAAACATCTTGAACATGTAGCCACCAGCAAGTTGACCAAAGCCATTCCCTGCTGCACGTGATGCTTCATCAGCAACTAAATAACACGTTAGCACGCCATTTTTCGCTTCTCCGGCGGCATCCATACATGAGCCAGCTTCGAAGAAGAACGGAACGTTCCAAACGTGGTGTAAACCAAATGGGATAAGCGAACGCTCAACGACACCATAGATACCGAATGCCAGTTGTGGGTTTTGCTCGGCAGCCCAATGAGAGAACGTACCGATCGCAGCGCCTACTGGCGGCCAGATAATTGAAAGTACAATACCTAGGGCAATTGCAGCAAAACCAGTGATGATTGGCACAGCACGCTTACCAGCAAAGAATCCAAGATATTCAGGTAATTGGATCTTAAAGAAGCGATTGAATGCCCAAGCCGCGACACCACCGACTAGGATGCCACCAAGCACACCTGTATCGATTTTTTCGATACCGCGCACATCAGCCATGACGGCTAGGGTCGCGGTCATAATGCCGAAACCGACAATCGCAGCAAGACCCGCAACACCGTCGTTGTTTGTGAATCCTAACGCAACACCTACAGCAAAAAGTAACGCCATCTGACCGAAGACTGATCCACCCGCTTGTTCCATTAGGTTAGAAACCACTTCTGGAATGAAGCTAAGATCTGCCGCACCGACACCAAGCAAAATACCTGCGACAGGCAGTACTGATACTGGCAGCATCAGCGCTTTACCTACCTTTTGCAGGTTAGCAAAAAGGTTTTTAAACATGTTTATGCTCCTGATTAGTTTTTTAGAATCAATGGGCACTAACGGCTTACCCCCGTTAGCCTAAAGGTTAGCACCCAGTGGAAATGTAACCATGTGTTTCATTATATTTTCCGCCTCTAAATATATATTGATGCCCCTCAAACTTTCCAGATGGTTACGAAATTAAGTTTCAAAACAAGTTATGGATCACACGTCGCAAAAGACAATGAAATCGATTACATTGACACTAAGTTACTGTTTTAAAATAGATTGGTTACTAACAATATTAATTTTATAGGGTAAATAAAATATGGGAGAATGTTATTTTTACTTACAAAATTACATTTGTAATTAAATTACAGAACAAAGGCTTAATTGAGTGAAATGTAAAGAAATAATGAGGGGACGTGTATTAAATGGAAAAAAAAAAGAGCATAGCGCTCTTTTTTTAATCTAATTGATATTTTTATCGCAAAAAAAGTTTTTGGAAATTTTGGGTGGTTTTTTCACCAACTTCAGCCAATGAGACACCTTTTAGTTGCGCGATATAAGCCGCAACCTCGACAACATACGCTGGCTGATTCTGTTTTCCACGATGTGGAACCGGAGCAAGATAAGGTGAATCCGTCTCAATCAACAAGCGATCCAGAGGCAGTGCTTTAACCACTTCCTTCAACTCTTTCGCTTGGCGAAAAGTGACAATACCTGAGATCGAGATGTAAAAGCCTAAATCGAGCGCAGCTTCAGCAAATGCTTCATCCTCAGTAAAACAGTGAATCACACCACCGCATTTATCTGCATTGCCCTTGCGCAGGATGGAAAGTGTATCTTCCCTTGCATCACGAGTATGAATAATTAGCGGCTTATTTACCTCAACAGCCAAATCAACTTGCTGTTGAAAACGTAATTTTTGTAAGTCTGCGGTTTCTGGTTGATAGTGATAATCCAAACCGGTCTCGCCTATTGCAACGACTCTGTCATGACGGGCATATTCGTACAAAGTATCAAGTGCAAAGTCACTTTCTACATCCAATGGATGAACACCACACGATGCATGAATGTTTGAAAATGGCTCGATCATTTCCATCATTTTAGGAAAAGAAGAGAGCGTTACACCGACTGAAAGCAGTTCTTTTACATTGGCAGCTTCCGCCTTCTTAACGACATCGGCAACATTTTGATGTAAATCGGCGTAGTCCAATTTATCTAAATGGCAATGAGAATCTACGAACATAATTCCTCTCGCGATTCGATCAACCATTGGGTGATCATGAGTTCTTGATTTAAACCACTGAATGTCTTGAGTTGATCCATCAGTGATAACAGCGTCTGGCTTATTTTATAAAGACCATTATAAGGCAGTATTGAGAGTTTGGATGCTCCAGGGAGAAGCACTTCAGACACAAGTTCAAACTGCAGCTTTTGCGCATCAGTGAGCAAAAACCAAAGCCAGTTTAGGGTCGACGTCGTATCTTTATCAATCAGTTTAACAAGCCCAGAAAAATCCAAGGTTGCCCCTGTCATCCATTGAATAAAGGCGTGCTCTAGTTTCTCGTAATCTTGATGGTACTTTTGCTCATAAAACATAGACGTACACAACGGTGAAAAGCGATTCAGTTTAATATAACTTTCTGTCGCCTTTGTGCCTTTGCTCTCGGCAAGCCAAGAGAGTGTCAAACTCGGTTCTGGAGCAGCAAGGTGCCATTGCTGACATCGGCTAACGATCGTTGGCAATAACTTATCTCGTGCTTGGGTCTGCAAAATGAAAATACAGTTTTCCGAAGGCTCTTCTAATGTTTTAAGTAAAGCATTCGAGGCCGACTCATTCATTGCATCTGCAGGCGAAATGACAAAAATTCGTTTCCCCCCAAGCTGGGACGACTCTTGTGCGAGACGATTACATTGACGTATCTGTTCTACTGCAATGGTTTTTCCCTCTTTTTCAGGGGAAATCCAATGCAAGTCCGGATGATTTTCAGATTTAACTAACTCGCAGCTATGGCAAAAACCACAGCTTTCAGAGACATAGTTATTACAGAGTAAAGAGTCTGTCAACAATCGCAGCAACTGATCACCGCCAAGCTCGGTATCACTATAAAATAGCAACGAACTTGGTAATCTGTCCGCTTCTAAAGCAGACGTTATCTGTTGCCAAGTCGGGCGTAACCATGGGTATAACTTTGCTACCGTCATACAACCTGCTTTAACAACCACTGATTGAGTGCAGCCTTGATATCGGCGGCTACTGCATCAATATCCTGTTCGGCATTGATGATCACAATCGAAGGATCTTGCTCAGCTAACTCTATATAACGAGCACGCGTTTTTTCGAAAAAGGAAATGTCCATTTTTTCGATACGATCAAGCTCGCCACGGCCGCGAGCCCTTTCTAGACCGATTTTTGGATCGATATCCATGTATAGCGTGAAGTCCGGCTTAAATTCACCAAGAGTGACATCACGCAAACTTTGCATTGTTTCTTGCGCAATACCACGCCCCCCACCTTGATAAGCTTGAGAGGAGAGGTCGTGGCGGTCCCCAACGACCCATTGCCCATTACGTAAAGCTGGCTTGATGACATTCTCAACGAGTTGTACACGAGCTGCATACATCAAAAGCAACTCGGTGATGTCTTGCAAGACTTCACCAGAATGCTCTTCTTTGACGAGAGCCCGCATCTTTTCAGCCAATACTGTTCCACCCGGTTCACGGGTATTGGTGAGGTTTTCGATACCAGCTTGCTGTAATGTGGTCACAACAGTTTGAATAGCCGTGCTTTTGCCCGCCCCTTCAAGACCTTCAACGACGATAAATTTTGCTTTGCTCATCGGTTCTTTCTTAACTCTTTTAAATAGGCGCGTACAGCGCGGTTATGCTGCTTCAATGTTTTAGAAAATACGTGTCCACCTTTACCACTGGCCACAAAGTAAAAGTATGGACTGTTCTCAGGGTTTACCGCAGCAAAGATGGAAGCTTTGCCCGCCATAGCGATCGGTGTCGGCGGTAGTCCTTTGATTACGTATGTATTATATGGTGTCGGAGTTCTTAAATCTTTTTTTCGAATATTGCCATCGTAACTCTCTCCCATACCGTAAATCACGGTTGGATCAGTCTGAAGACGCATCCCCTTATTTAAGCGATTGACAAATACCGATGCAATACGCTCACGTTCATCATCGATCGCCGTTTCTTTCTCTATAATGGAAGCCAGTATCAAGGCTTCATAACTGGATTTAAGTGGTAATTTGTCCTGCTTTTGCTGCCAAGCTTGTGCCAGTACAGAATTCAGTTTTTTATGTGCCCGCTTCAACAATTCAATGTCTGAAGTACCGAGGGTGTAATGATAGGTTTCTGCGAGAAACAAGCCTTCCAATTTGTCACGGTCGATGTTCAATTTTTCCGCAATGGCCGCTTCTGATAGTCCCGCAAGCTGATGCTCAATGTAAGGTGCCTTAGCTAGTTGGTCCATCCATTCATTAAAACGACTACCTTCGATAAAGGTAATAGAAAAATGGTGTTCATCACCGTGATTGAGATGTTCGAATGCTTGATAAAAGCTCATTCCAGGTTGCAGCATAAAGGAGCCAGCTTTTATGTTACTGAGTTCTGGGTAGAGTCGCGGTAATAATCGCTGAAATGGAGATTGCGTCATCCACTCTGCGTCAATGAATTGGTTTACGACGCGATTAAAACTACTTCCACTGGCCACGGTTATAATCTGTGGTTCTGCGATGGAAAGGGTTGTTGTTACATAGGTTTTAACTTGTTGCAGAGCAAAAAAAGCCGCACCTGCAGTGATCAAACCAAGCAGAACGACTGAAATCAGCAGTTTTTTTAACACGACAGAATAGTTCCTTGCATTTTTCGCGTATGTTCACCAACGTTATACGCGTGTTCATTAATTTTAGTGATAGGGGCAATGCCTAAAATTGCATTGGTGATAAAGATTTCATCTGCTGAAAGCAAATGATCTAACTGAAAATCGGCGATCGTGAGCGAAAATTGATTAAAATTCAAGTTTTCAATGACAAGTTGACGAATAACACCGGCCACACCACAGCGTGAAAGATCCGGTGTAAACCAAGCGTTGCCTTTGCG
The DNA here is from genome assembly GCA_043422575.1 of bacterium sp. HQB-39. Classification (GTDB taxonomy): domain Bacteria; phylum Pseudomonadota; class Gammaproteobacteria; order Enterobacterales; family Vibrionaceae; genus Vibrio. The sequence goes on from JBHOHG010000004.1 coordinate 195,436, forward strand.
CCAAAATAGATTTGCAAAGCTAGTTTCAATAACGTTACCTGCAAGATCGCACACAATGCCGTCTAAGTGCCCTTTATCCTCGATTTCTGACTTGATGAGGACCTGCTCTAAACGGTTGTTATGCTTTAACCCTGCGAGTAGAGGTGACCACCCAAGCTGAGTTTCACACACCGTCAGTTCCATACCATGTTCTAAAAGTGCATCGTAGGCCGAAGGATAAACAAATTGACTGACAGTAACGTTAGGGCTTGAGAAACCTTGGCTTGAATAACCACGCCCCCCCTCACCTCTTGTAATGTGCAATTTCACACCACCGCGACCTTGTTGCAGGGTGCATTGATCAACCCAATGTTCAACTTGCTGCCAATCAGGTTGAGCGATCTTCAGGCGCTCTAAGCCATCATGCATCCTTTTGACATGGCGCTCCCAAAATTGAACACAACCATTCTCGGTGTACATCGTTGTAAAACAACCATCACCATATTGGAATGAACGGTCTAGAACGCTAACGGATTGAGTTAGGACACCATTATGTAAGATCATCGCTCATCCCTATATAAAACAAAACGGCTCAATGCTAAGCATCAAGCCGTTAGATCTCAAGTCTAAAATCCGCAATTTGGCAGAATTAGATTTTCTTAAATACCAATGAACCGTTGGTACCGCCGAAGCCAAATGAGTTACAGATTGCGTAATCCATACTCACTTCTTTCGCTGTATGCGGAACAAGGTCTATGTCTTCAAGACCTTCTTGGCGGTTATCTAGGTTAATCGTTGGTGGTACGATTTGGTCAACAAGAGACAGTACTGTCACAATGGCTTCAACTGAGCCAGCAGCACCAAGAAGGTGGCCAGTCATTGATTTAGTCGAAGACACTTTAACTTGCTTCGCACCTTCTTCACCAAGTGCACGGCGAATGCCTTTCACTTCCGCAACGTCACCCGCTGGTGTTGAAGTACCGTGCGCATTAACATAACCCACTTGAGTACCAGTAATACCCGCATCGCGCATTGCAGCTTCCATGGCCAGCGCACCACCTGAGCCGTCTTCACTTGGAGAGGTCATGTGGTAAGCGTCCCCTGACATACCAAAGCCAACAAGCTCTGCGTAAATCTTAGCGCCACGTGCTTTTGCGTGTTCATATTCTTCTAGAACCATGATGCCTGCGCCATCGCCAAGTACAAAACCGTCACGGTCTTTGTCCCATGGACGAGAAGCTTTTTGAGGCTCATCGTTACGAGTCGATAGTGCTTTCGCAGCACCAAAGCCAGCCATACCCAGTGGTGTTGAAGCTTTTTCAGAACCACCAGCGACCATTGCGTCTGCATCACCATACGCGATCATACGAGCCGCATGACCGATATTGTGCAGACCTGTTGTACACGCCGTAGAAATCGCGATATTAGGACCGCGCATACCACGCATAATAGAAAGGTTACCTGCAACCATGTTAACGATGGTTGACGGAACGAAGAATGGGCTTACTTTACGTGGACCCTTTTCTACCAAAGCAGTGTGACCTGTTTCGATAAGGTCTAGACCGCCGATACCAGAACCGATGGCTACACCAACACGATGAGCATTATCGTTGTCAATTTCCAGACCTGAGTCGTCTAGAGCTTGAATACCTGCTGCAATGCCGTACTGGATAAATAAATCCATTTTACGAGCATCTTTCTTTGACATGTATTCGGTACAATCGAAGTCTTTAACCAGACCTGCAAAACGAGTAGAGAAGTTCTCTGCATCAAAGTGATCGATATTAACGATACCGCTTTGACCTTCAAGCAGGGCTTTCCAAGATGATTCTACTGTGTTGCCGACCGGTGACAACATACCCATGCCAGTGACAACTACACGACGCTTGGACACGATATTATTCTCCGGGATTTGAAATGTTCTTTGAGAGGATGAAGATGTTAGAAAAAACACAGGCGGTCGAGGTGACCGCCTGGGAGAGTCTCTTACTGAGCGCTGTTTACGTAGTCGATCGCAGCTTGAACAGTTGTGATCTTCTCAGCTTCTTCGTCAGGGATCTCAGTGTCGAATTCTTCTTCTAGAGCCATTACAAGCTCAACAGTGTCTAGAGAATCAGCACCTAGGTCATCAACGAATGAAGCTTCGTTTTTAACTTCTGCTTCATCAACACCTAGTTGTTCAACAATGATTTTCTTTACGCGTTCTTCGAGGTTGCTCATTTTTTCTTTTCCTTTACAGAGTTCGCTATATGCGATGTTTTCCGTAGTTTATTCAAACTATTAAAAGTTGCAAGTTCAACTTTTCTGGTCAAACCACAATTTACGCGAATTTAACCGATTTTCATTACATATTTGACCTAAATCATGCACAGATAATGCACAATCCTTAGATCATGTACATACCGCCATTTACATGTAGCGTTTCGCCAGTGATGTAAGCCGCAGCTGGTGACGCCAAAAATACCACAGCTTCTGCGATTTCACGAGGGTCACCAAGACGACCTGCTGGTACATTAGCCAATGTCGCAGCACGTTGTTCATCATTTAGGGCACGAGTCATGTCAGTTTCAATGAAACCTGGTGCTACTGTGTTCACCGTCACACCACGCGATGCCACTTCACGAGCCATCGATTTAGTAAAACCAATCACGCCAGCTTTAGCCGCAGCGTAGTTAGTCTGTCCTGCGTTACCCATAGTACCGACAACAGAACCAACATTGATGATACGACCAGCACGCTTCTTCATCATGCCACGTAGCACTGCTTTAGACATGCGGTAGATAGGCGTTAGGTTTGTATCAATGATATCGTTCCATTCGTCATCTTTCATGCGCATAAGCAAGTTATCGCGAGTGATACCTGCGTTGTTCACAAGAATGTCGATAGCACCGAACTCATCCGTAATCGACTTTAGTGTAGCTTCAATAGATTCAGGTTGTGTGACATTAAGAGCCAAACCTTTACCATTTTCACCTAAGTACTCACTGATCGCCGTCGCACCGCCTTCTGAAGTTGCAGTACCAATAACCGTTGCACCACGTGCAACCAACGTTTCAGCAATCGCACGGCCAATACCGCGGCTCGCACCTGTTACGAGTGCAATTTTGCCTTCAAGGTTCAATAAATCGCTCATGATTTTCCCTATTTTTTACTTTGCTGCTTCAAGCGTCGCAGCATCGTTCACTGCAGCAGCGCTCAGTGACTTAACAATTCGTTTAGTCAAACCTGTCAGAACTTTACCTGGGCCGAGTTCAAACAGTTTTTCTACGCCCTGTTCGTTCATCAATTGTACGCTTTCAGTCCAACGTACTGGGCTGTATAGCTGACGAACAAGTGCGTCTTTAATTTTCGCTGGATCTGTTTCAGCAATAACATCAACATTGTTGATTACAGGAAGCTCTGGTGTGTTGAATTCAATCGTTTCAAGAGCTGTTGCTAATTTGTCAGCGGCTGGCTTCATCAGTGCACAGTGTGATGGTACCGAGACTGGAAGTGGCAGTGCACGTTTAGCGCCCGCTTCTTTACAAAGCGCGCCTGCACGTTCAACAGCGGCTTTACTACCGGCAATCACAACTTGACCAGGAGAGTTGTAGTTGACTGGTGAAACAACATCGCCTTGCGCTGCCTCTTCACATGCTTTAGCAATAGCTTCGTCATCAAGGCCAATGATGGCATACATTGCACCCGTACCTGCTGGTACCGCTTCTTGCATGAGTTTGCCACGAAGTTCAACCAGTTTGATCGCTTCTTTAAAATCAATCACCCCAGCACACACTAACGCTGAATATTCACCAAGGCTGTGCCCTGCTAGATTCGCTGGCTGCTCAAACCCTTGCTCTTGCCATACACGCCAGATTGCGACAGATGATGCCAATAGTGCTGGCTGAGTTCGGAAAGTTTGGTTGAGGTCTTCTGCTGGACCTTGTTGTACGAGTGCCCAAAGGTCATAACCTAGTGCTTCAGAAGCTTCAGCAAAAGTTTGTTTCACAACGTCATGTTGCTCGCCAAGTTCCGCAAGCATCGCAACAGCTTGTGAACCTTGACCTGGAAATACGATAGCAAACTTACTCATGGTTCGTTTCCTTTATCAAAATAATTGCCAGTACGTTTCGTATAATTCCATGGTGTCATTTGCTTTTAACAGTCACACCATCAATATAAACGTACTCACTCACCTTACTCGGTGAGTCGTGAATAGAAACGGTGGCAGGAAATACGGTCGCTTATCATCAAAGCTGACTCCCCTACCACACACAAAAACTAGAATCGGACGAGTGCAGAGCCCCAAGTAAAGCCACCACCAAACGCTTCCAATAGAAGTGTTTGACCACGTTGAATACGACCATCGCGTACCGCTTCATCCAACGCCGTTGGTACGGTCGCAGCCGAAGTGTTACCGTGTTTATCTAATGTGATGACAACTTGATCAAGCGACATGGATAGCTTTTTGGCAGTCGCAGAGATAATTCGATAGTTCGCTTGATGGGGTACAAGCCAATCAAGCTCCGACTTGTCCATATTGTTGGCTTCAAGTGTGTCTTTAACTAAACGTGAGAGTTGTGTGACAGCGACTTTAAATACTTCATTACCCGCCATATGCAGCCACTTATTAGCATCTTCACCACGTTTAGGCACTTCAAGACTTAGTAAATCGCCAAACGCGCCATCTGCATAAATGTGCGTTGATAATATACCCGGTTCTTCACTTGCACTCACGACCACTGCGCCCGCTGCGTCACCAAATAGAATGACCGTAGAACGGTCTTCAGGATCGCACGTCTTTGACAGTGTGTCAGAACCAATCACAAGCACATTTTTGCACATGCCCGTTTTGATATGCTGATCTGCAACAGACAAGGCATAAATAAAACCTGAACATGCCGCAGCAATATCAAATGCTGGGCAACCTTTAATGCCTAACTTCGATTGCACTTGGCATGCTGAAGATGGGAAGGTATGACTACCACTGGTTGTCGCCACCAAGATCATATCAATATCGTTTTTGTCGATACCTGCCATTTCAATAGCATTCTCAGCAGCATAGAAGCCCATATCCGCTACAGTTTCATTTTCTGCAGCTATGCGACGTTCTTTAATACCAGTACGAGTTACAATCCACTCATCACTTGTGTCTACCATTTTCTCTAAGTCTGCGTTTGAACGCACCTGAGATGGCAAGTAGCTGCCAGTACCTAAAATTTTGCTATACATGAAGACTAATAATGCCTCTCGAGTAAAACCGCTTCCAAACGATCGCTTATTCGGCTGGGTACCTGTCGTTTGACTTCGTGAACTGCTTCCCCAAGAGCGTTGACGACAGCAGTTATGTCAGCACTTCCATGACTTTTTATGACAATGCCGCGCAATCCTAGCAAACTTGCTCCGTTATACTGGTCGGGGTTCAGCGTTTTTAGCTCATTAAATAACCCAGAAAACAATTTTCTAGCGATCCAGCCTTTGATTGAAGACGCCATCATGCTCTTTTTAATTTTATCGATAAAGAGTTGAGCGGTTCCTTCACTGGTTTTTAAGCAGACGTTACCGACAAATCCGTCACAAACAATGACGTCTGCGGTGCCAGAGAGTAGCTGATTGCCTTCAATATATCCGACATAATTCACGGCATCCGTCTCTGATAGCATATCAGAGCAGCGCTTCACTAAATCATTCCCCTTGATTTCTTCCGCGCCTATATTGAGTAATGCTACTTTGGGTGGACGCCCTAGATGCTGTTCCGCAAGGGCTGCACCCATCACTGAAAACTGGAACAAACTGTCCGCATCACACGACACATTCGCCCCTAAATCGAGCATCCAGCATTTATCACCACTGGCTGTGGGTAGAGCAGAAACCAAAGCGGGTCTATCGATCCCTGGAAGTAGTTTGAGAATAAAGCGAGACAACGCCATTAACGCGCCTGTATTCCCCGCACTGACACACGCATCAGCTTCATCAAGTGCGACGAGATCAATCGCGACACGCATGGAGCTGCCTTGACTATTTCTTAACGCAAGCGATGGTTTTTCTGAGTTTGAAATAACTCTATCGGTGTGTTTGATGCTCAGGCGAGCGTTAGGCTGAACGCCTAGCTTGGAGAGTTGAGATGTGATCAAATTCTGATCACCTGTAAGAATCACTTTTAGCTCTGGGAAATGCGACAGTGCCTGCACGGCGGCAGGCACTGTAACGCGTGGACCGAAGTCCCCGCCCATTGCATCAAGTGCAACGGTAATACTTTGCAAAGGTAAACCTTACTTGTTGATTACCTTTTTGCCACGGTAGTAACCTTCAGCAGTCACGTTGTGGCGTAGGTGAGTTTCACCTGAAGTCGCGTCTACAGAAAGAGCTGCTGTAGTTAGCGCATCGTGTGAACGACGCATACCACGCTTAGAACGTGTCTTACGGTTTTTTTGTACGGCCATTGACCCTACTCCTATACTATTGGGTTAAAAACCTGAGCAGTAGCAGCTACCACACTGTTACTTTTTCAGACTTTTTAAAACGTCAAATGGATTCGGTTTTTCTTCCACGACATCTTCGGGAATATCACCAAACACCATATTTCTTGAATCAACGCTACAATCCGCTTCGTCGTGCATCGCAATTTGTGGCAATGCCAAGATGAACTCATCTTCAACCAGTTGTATTAGGTCTAACTCACCGTACTCGTTCAGATCTACCAAATCGTACTGTTCCGGTGCATCTTCCTCACTCTTCTCACTGTAATAGGGAGTACAAGTCAGTTCGATGTCGCACTGATGTGCGAATGCCTCGTTACAACGTTGACATTCAAGATCGACTGTGATGTTAGCTTTACCAGAGATAACAACCAATCGCTGTTCATCGCGATCAAATGACAATGAGACTTCTGCGTCGCGTTTAACGCCTTCAGTTAGCTCTGCTAGTCGCTTGAAAAGACTCGACTGGATGATTCCATTGATATCCAATCTCTTCTGGGCAGACATTGCTGGGTTAACCGTTCGCGGTATTTTTACCTTTTGCATAGGGCGCGAATATTATCTTCCAAATCAAAATTAGTCAAAGAAAAAGCACAAAAACTTTGCACATTTTTCCGATATATCTAAGCCACTTCAAGATGCTATGTTGGCAAGTTCACCTTTATAAAAAAATTGCGGGAGAAAAACGGCTTTTAAGTCGCTCCAAGCGCAGTGTTACTCCCTTAACTTGCGTTAATCTCGTAAGTGTTTAGAGTCGTAGTCAAAACTGAGAGGATTCATATATTCTCATCCGACTGACAAACAGAATTGTAAATTAAAATGGAAAATTACCAACTGGTTTTAGCCTCTACATCCCCTTATCGAGCTCAATTGCTGGAAAAATTGTCAATCCCCTTCATTGCATTAAAACCAGACTGTGATGAAACCCCTCATGATGGTGAAACTCCGCAAGAATTAGTGAAACGCTTGGCAGAGAGCAAGGCCCGTTCATGTGTTGTCGACCAAAAAAGCTTAGTGATTGGTAGCGATCAAGTCTGTGTCATTGATGGAGACATTGTCGGTAAACCTTTGACACGTGACAAAGCCATCGAACAGTTATCGAAACAGAGCGGTCGTTCAATACAGTTTTATACCGGACTATCACTATTTAACAGCTTTACTCAGACCTGCGAAACCCGGATTGATACTTTTACCGTTCATTTTCGCGATCTCACTGCTCAGCAAATTGAAGCCTATGTCGATGCAGAGCAGCCCCTCTACTGTGCGGGAAGTTTTAAAAGTGAGGGATTAGGGATTGCACTATTCCGCCGTTTAGAAGGTAAAGACCCTAATACGTTAGTCGGGCTGCCATTGATTGATTTGATTGATATGCTAGACAATCAAGGTATGTGCGTACTGAGTTAAGCTCTTTAATTGATTTATTTAAGCAGACTACTCAATTTTTGTTTACTCAAACGTTCCGCTCCCGGAATCATTTTGTTTACAAAATGAATAAAGGCACTCAATGAGTGCCTTTATAGGTCTGTCACTTTCAATGCCGACTGAAAGTCCTGCCACTGTATCTATTTACTAAAATGCGATTGCTATGACGTTCTTAATCCGGTTAAGACACGTTCTAGTTTCTTCTCCATTGGCGCATTGATTTCCATCCATTCATCGTTAGCAGGATGGATAAATCGAATATTTGCCGCATGTAGGAACAAGCGGTCGAGACCAACTTTCCCTGTATGGGCATCAAAGCGTGGATCACCATAGCGATCATCCCACGCAATAGGGTGACCAGTATACTGAGTGTGAACTCGAATTTGGTGAGTACGCCCCGTAATCGGACTCGCCTGAATCAAAGTCGCATGTTCGAACTTCTCAAGCACTTTAAAACGAGTTTCAGACGGTTTCCCTTGAGGGTTTACTCGCACAATACTATTGACTTCATTTTTCAACAAAGGGGCGTTGACAACTTTGCAGCTGTTCTTCCATTGCCCCATCACTAGCGCAAAGTAGAATTTCTTTACGGTTTTTTCACGGAACTGTGCCTGCAAATGGCGTAAGGCCGAACGCTTCTTGGCAACCAATAGGATGCCTGATGTATCACGGTCAATCCTATGTACAAGCTCTAAAAATCTTGCCTCAGGACGGAGTGCACGTAACGCCTCGATCGCACCAAATTTCAGCCCACTCCCACCATGAACTGCGATTCCAGATGGTTTATTCAAAATTAAAACATGGTCGTCTTCATGAATAATGTTACTTTCAAGCTCAGCGACTTTATTCAGTTTCACGCTCAATGGCGCTGCTTCTTCTTGCACAGGCAAAGTAACAGGCGGCACGCGAACCATGTCTCCCGCTTTCAATTTGTATTCAGCTTTAATTCGTTTCTTGTTAACGCGAACCTCTCCTTTGCGTATGATTCGGTAAATCATACTTTTTGGCAGGTTTTTTAACTGGTTACGAAGAAAGTTATCAATACGCTGGCCAGCCATATCATCGTCAATATCGACAAACTGGACTTTCGTTTTCATCTCGCTCATGGCGTTATTGTACCATTCAATCTAGAAACAGTTCACACTATTCTTTTCTAAGAAAACTGATTTTTAAACCGCCTTAACGCAATCGATTCATTGACGATTGTGATTTATTTAATCGGAAATTGGTCACAGTTCCCAAACCGCTAGACAAACCCCCTGTTATATTCTTACATTACAAGTAGTTAGACATCATATTTTCCTAATTAAAAGTCTTTTTTTTCGGCGATTGAATCAAACCTGATTGCTGATATTTCCCAGCACTGCTATAGTTCACAACTGCTAGGCTTACTTTGGCTAAAATTTAATCATTATTAACTAATTATCCACAGCACCTAGCGATTATGTTAGTGGAAATATGCGGCATTCGGCGTAAGACATATCTAAGCAAACATACTTGTTGCTTACTTCATAGCAATCTCATGATGAGTACTTACCGCTAAAATCTGCGGATCACAAAGTAATAACATTTGTGATAACTGACGTGCCCTGAGAGCATCCCTTCCAGCCGGGAGGCTGCACATTTAAGCCATGGGATCCGGCACCGTGAGACAGCAACGAGCAGCAAGATAACAACAAAGAAAAGATAACTGAGAAAACTTAAATGAAAAGAATGTTGATCAACGCAACTCAAAAAGAAGAGTTGCGTGTTGCTTTGGTCGACGGTCAGCGCCTATTCGATCTTGATATCGAAAGCCCAGGCCATGAATCGAAAAAAGCAAATATTTACAAAGGACGTATCACTCGTATTGAACCAAGCTTGGAAGCAGCTTTCGTTGATTACGGCGCAGAACGCCACGGATTCCTTCCTCTTAAAGAAATTGCCAAAGAATACTTTCCTGACGGTTACACCTACCAAGGCCGCCCTAGCATTAAAGAAGTGCTAACGGAAGGCCAAGAGGTTATCGTACAAGTTGAGAAAGAAGAACGTGGTAATAAAGGTGCAGCACTGACTACCTTTATTTCATTAGCAGGTAGCTATCTTGTTCTTATGCCAAATAACCCTCGAGCTGGCGGTATTTCACGCCGTATCGAAGGCGAAGAAAGAACTCAATTAAAAGCAGCGCTTGATACGCTTGATATCCCTAAAGACATGGGTCTTATTGTCCGCACAGCAGGTGTTGGAAAAAGTGCCCAAGAATTGGAATTCGATCTTGACTACCTATTAACTCACTGGAGTAACATCAAAAACGTTGCCGACTCTCGTGAAGCACCCTTCTTGATTTACCAAGAGAGTAACGTCATTGTTCGTGCGATTCGCGATTACTTACGTCGTGATATTGGCGAAGTTCTCATCGATAGCAATACTATCTTTGCTCAAGCGCAAGAGCACATTCAACGAGTTCGCCCTGACTTTGCTAGTCGCGTTAAAAAGTACGATGGTGAAGTACCTCTATTCAGTCACTATCAGATTGAAAGCCAAATTGAATCCGCTTTCCAACGTGAAGTGCGCCTACCTTCTGGTGGCTCGATTGTTATCGACCCAACTGAAGCTTTGACTTCCATTGATATCAACTCAGCTCGCGCGACAAAAGGCGGCGATATCGAAGAAACCGCACTGAACACCAACCTTGAAGCTGCTGACGAAATTGCACGTCAACTTCGCCTTCGTGACCTTGGTGGTCTGGTGGTGATCGACTTTATCGATATGACGCCAGTTCGTCACCAGCGTGAAGTTGAAAACCGCCTACGTGAAGCCGTTCGTATGGATCGTGCACGTGTTCAAATCGGTCGTATCTCACGATTCGGCTTGCTTGAAATGTCACGTCAGCGTTTGAGCCCATCATTAGCAGAAGCAAGCCACCACATTTGTCCTCGTTGTTCGGGTACAGGTGTGATTCGTGATAATGAATCTCTTGCCCTGTCTGTTCTTCGTCTTATCGAAGAAGAAGCATTGAAGGACAACACGGCACAAGTGGTTGCTGTTGTTCCTGTGCCAATTGCCTCTTACCTTTTGAACGAAAAACGTCGTTCAGTGAACCATATCGAGCGTACACAAGAAGTGAAGATCACTGTTGTACCTAACTCTGATATGGAGACTCCTCACTTTGAAGTGATTCGTGTTCGTGAAGGCGAAGAGTTCGATCTACTCTCATACCTACTTCCTCGCAAGATTGAAGCGATGAAAGAAGCTGAGAGCAAAGATACGACAGAAGCTGACATTAAGCCTAAGAAAGTTGAAGAACCAGCACTAAAAGGCTTTGCGACTCCAGTTCAATCAGCGCCAAAACCTCAGGCCTCTCAACCAAAAGCTAAAGAGACTGAAGCTGAAGAAAATCAGCCAGGGTTTGTTTCTCGCTTCCTAAAAGCTATCGGTAATTTCTTATTCGGCTCTGATGAAGAGAAGAAGGAAGAAGAACCGAAGGAAGAGAAGAAAGAAGAAAATAAACCACGTCGTCAACGCCGTGATCGTAACGGTCGCCGTAATAACCGTGATGGAAATCGTGACGGTAACCGTGAAGGCAATCGCGACGGAAACCGCGAGAACAATCGCCGTCGTCGTAAGCCTCGTGATGAGAAGCGCGATGATCGTCGTGATGACAAACGCGAAGATAAAAACGAATCAGTTGTGTCTGAACAAGAGACTAATAATCGCCGTCAGCAGAAGCGTAAGCCGAAGCAACAAGCAGCGAAAAATGGTCAAAAAGAGTCTCAGAACCAGAAGGCAAACAGCAAAGTTGCTGAAAAAGGTCTGAAGCTTGCAGCTGAAGCACAAACTGATGCGCCGAAAGAGAAACAAGAGAAGCCACAAAACACGAAAGCAGAAAAAGTTAAAGAGCGTCGTCAACGTCGTAAACTAAACAAAGCTGTTCGTGTTAAAGATCAGACAGTTGGAGCCCATTCGGAAGAAAACGTTGATCAGAATGCTCCTGTGGTAAATGAAACAGCCCCTGTTGAACAGGCTATCGTTGACACAGCACCGACGAAGAAAGCACCATCACCAGAAAATGCAGAGCAGCGTGAGGAGCAGCCGAAACAACGCCGCAACCGTCGTTCTCCGCGTCACCTTCGTGCAAGTGGTCAACGCCGTCGTCGTGGTCGTGATCGCCGCCCTAACCCATTCCGTCTACGTAAAGGCGGGGTTGCCTCTCCAGAGATGGCAATGGGTAAAGTGATGCCTCGCTACATTCCGAAACCAGCGCCTAAGAAATCGAAGGAAAAAGTTCAGTCTGAAACTGTTGAACTTGTCGCTGTAACCAGTGGTGTAGCTCGTCCTGAAATGGCAATGGGTAAAGTCATCATTCGTCGCTTTGACGATGTAGTAACTGCAGATGTCGCTGTAACAGAAGCTAACGTTGAACCTAAAGTTGAGACGCACAAAACTGAAGATGCGGTGATTACACCCGTGGAAGCAGTTGTCGAAGTGCAACCGGTAACTGAAGCTGAAGTGAATGTTGTTGATACTCAAGCTGAAACTCAAGCTGAGGATCCACAAGAGCAAGCGCAGCAGAAACCAGAAGCAGCACAGCCAGAAGCAACACAGCCAGAAGCGCCGCTAGAAGAAGCTGCAAAACCTGCTAAGAAAGTGGCTTCATCAGCATCAGCTGCAGTAACAAAACCTGCAAGCACAGAAACGGACACCACTGAGTCGACGCCGACTCCAGTTGTCGCTGTGAAAGCTGAGTCTGTTAAAGTGATGGCTAAGTTCCATGCCTCATCACCAATGACAAAAGCACCGGGACCACAAGAGTTGGTTGCTATTAAAGTGAATGCTGCACCATTCAAAACTGAGCGTTTCTCTGGAAAAGGTGCGGGTAGCCAAGTTGCGACTAATAAAGCCTCTTCTGGTACAACGAAACCAACGATGGCTTGATACTAGAGCGAAACCTAATGTTGTAACATGGGTACACATTAGATAATCAATAAAGGCTGCCTTCTGGCAGCCTTTTTGTTATACCCAAGTAACCTCGAGATGCTAGGTTCAGCGAGAACTGCTTGGTTTGATAGCAAGGCATTGCTTTGCAGATCTAGTGGCTCTAAATCAAGAAGCGATAACACCGCTAGCGAGCCAAGCAGACTCGCCCTTCGGGAGCCTGTCACTGGCTTCACTTCTGCGTTAGAGGCATTGAAAATAGAATGACTATTTCCTTCACCTCTGCCTGGAATTGAAACCAGTGACAAAGCTCTGAATACTGCATCTTGAAGTCACTTGGGTATATCAACCTTTCCTATAAATTTTACGTTCGATACTGGCTTGCCAAACATCGAATGACGAGTGAATGCTTGTCATTTCATGTTCAATCTTTGATCACATATATCTGTCAATATGGCCATCATTCTTGAACTTAATCACACTTTTCGGTAGCATTCGCCGACTACAGTTTTCGACACCGTTCGTGTGCAGCTCTTTTTACAGACAGTTTTATTGCCATGTGAACATGTGTCGGGTAAATGAACCCTTAACTCAATTAGCCAAGCAAACATGTTCGAATTTCCCCAATTTTCAAAGCACTCAGTGAAAAATGATGTGCTATCGGGCTTAACAGTAGCCCTTGCTCTCGTACCTGAAGCGGTCGCTTTTGCTTTTGTAGCAGGTGTTGACCCTATGGTAGGTCTGTATGCAGCCTTTATTGTCGGCTTGATCACCTCTATCTTTGGTGGTCGTCCAGGCATGATTTCTGGTGCAACAGGCGCAATGGCTGTTGTCATGGTCTCTCTTGTTGCCACACATGGTATTCAATACCTTTTCGCTGCGATTTTGCTCGCGGGTATCCTTCAAATCGCAGCAGGTATGTTTAAACTGGGTAAATTTATCCGAATTGTTCCACATCCGGTAATGATTGGCTTCGTTAACGGTTTGGCAATTGTTATTTTCCTTGCACAGCTGGGTCAGTTCAAAGCGATGGATATCAATGGTGTCCTAACATGGCTACCGCAAGGTGAATTGATGCTGATGCTAGGACTGGTAGCTCTAACGATGGCTATCATTCACTTCCTACCTAAACTCACCACCGCTGTTCCATCTTCACTGGTTGCCATTGTCACCGTCACTGGCTTGGTTATCGGTTTAGATCTTGAAACACGCACTGTGGTCGACTTCCTACGTACCATGTCAGGTGATGAAGCTGCGACACTTGCAGGCTCTCTACCACAGTTTTCTATTCCTAGCGTCCCAGTGACACTAGAAACACTGCAAATTATTCTGCCGTATGCCATCATTCTTGCTGCAATCGGTCTGATCGAATCACTGCTAACACTGACCGTCCTTGATGAAATGACCAACACACGTGGTCAATCAAACCGCGAATGTGTAGGTCAAGGTATGGCTAACGTCACCTGTTCATTCTTCGGTGCTATGGGTGGCTGTGCCATGATCGGACAATCTATGATCAACGTAAATTCAGGTGGTCGCGGTCGTCTATCAGGTATCGTCGCTGCAATTGCTCTGTTAATGTTCATCCTGTTTGCTTCATCACTGATTGAATTGATTCCGCTTGCGGCACTGGTTGGTGTGATGTTCATGGTTGTAATCGGTACTTTCGAGTGGGCAACGTTCAAGCTAGCACGTCGTGTACCTAAGCAAGACTTCTTCGTTATTGTGCTGGTAACCGTTGTGACTGTACTAACAGACCTAGCCGTCGCCGTCGCCGTTGGTGTTGTCGCTTCTGCATTGATGTTTGCTTGGAACCATGCAAAACACATCTATGCTGATACGAGCATTAATGAAGAAGGTTCTAAAGAATATAAAATCCATGGTCCGATTTTCTTTGGTTCGACAGCAAACTTCCTTGAGCTTTTTGATGCACCGAACGATCCTGAAGATGTGATTGTTGATTTTGCTGATTCTCGTGTTACCGATCATTCAGCGATTGAAGCGATTGAAACATTGGCTGAACGTTACTCAACGGTTGGCAAAACGCTCCATCTACGCCATCTAAGCCCTGACTGTCGAGCTTTGCTTGATAAAGCAGGCAGCCTAGTTGAAATCAACGTGAAAGAAGACCCTAGTTACAAAGTTGCTACGGATATTCTTGCAGGCTAACCTAACAGGTTAATGAAACAAAAAAAGGGGCTGATGATTTCAGCCCCTTTTTATAACATCCTATTGATCGGTCTACCGCTTACTATCGCTAAGCCCCTAGCCGTCATACTTTTCTTAAAATGCATTCTGCAGCATCTTCTATCAAATCAAGAACTAACTCAAACCCTTGACCACCGCCGTAATACGGATCTGGAATCTCATCATAATTTGACTCCCCGTGACTCAAAAACAACGACAGTTTATGCTGTAAGTGCGATGGGCACCGGTCCATCAAATCCGCGAGATTGTTTTCATCCGCAGCTAGAATAAGATCAAAAACCTCAAAATCTTGGTCAATAACCTGTCTGGCAGTCATACCTTTAAATGAATACCCCCTCGCCTCACCTGCTGCCACTGAGCGCGAATCAGGCGGATTTCCTTGGTGGTAAGCAATTGTGCCAGCCGAGTCGATCTCAACACTTTTACCCATCGTTTGGGCTTTCGCTTTTAACACCGCTTCCCCTGTAGGAGAGCGGCAGATATTTCCCATACAAACTACTAAAATTTTTTTCATCGATTTTTCCGCTTATAGACTTATGGCCTTAGGAATTCATATCATAATTAATCACAGGGTAGACAGTGACCATCACAGTTTTTTCCGCCGTCACTGACACAATCCAATGTATCGCAACTATGTTTCATGCACTCTTCGCTATTCTTTTGCTTGCGCTTAGGTGGCTTTTTTCTTTTACCTTGCTCGGATTCATCTTGAAGCTGTTGATATGCTGAGCGGCAACGCTTGAATTGAACTTGTTGACCTTTGTATGCCGCAACAACGCCACGACGCTGCACCATTTTAAGGATAGCGCCTGAGCAAGAGTCACCGCCATGGCGGACTCCATGAGCACAGCTAAAGCCTTTTAACGGTGAGATATACTTTTGATAAAAGCGAATGGCAAGAATCACTAATGACTTTACGATATTCACTGATACTCCATCATAAAACACTGATTTTATAACAATATATACCCAATACACCTTGAGATGCTAGGTTAAGTGAACCGAGCAGATACCTTCAACGTAAACGCTATTGTATCCCCTCTTCATAGTGGCAATTGGATTCATTACCCTCACAAGTCATTAACCGTAAATTTACCCCGTTTATTATCGAGTTAAGCTTCGATATCATGTGATGATTGAAACACCTGAGACCGTACACTGCTACGATCATTAAAGCGGCTAAACCCCAAACTTGATTAAGGATAAGGCAATGCCAACAGAGCAAGTAAAACAAGAGCGACATAAGGCAAGACAACAAAGAGTCAAAGAAAAAGTTGATGCGAAAATTGCCGCTGCACAGACGGAAAAAGGCTTACTGTTAGTCATTACAGGTAACGGCAAAGGTAAATCGACATCGGGTTTTGGCACTATCGCTCGCGCGGTAGGACACGGTCAAAAGTGCGCTGTTGCTCAATTCATTAAAGGAACTTGGGACAATGGTGAGCGCAACTTACTTGAAAAACTCGGCGTTGAGTTCCAAGTAATGGCAACCGGTTTTACGTGGGAAACCCAGAACAAACAAGCGGACACTGATGCTGCACAACTCGTCTGGCAAGAGTGTAAACGTATGCTGAAAGATGACTCTATTGACGTCATCTTGTTCGATGAATTGACCTATATGGTAAGTTACGGCTATATCGAGCTTGATGAGGTCGTAGAAGCCCTTGAAAACCGCCCAACGATGCAATCCGTTGTCATTACGGGGCGAGGTGCCCACCGTACTCTTATTGAGATGGCAGATACCGTTTCCGAAGTAAAAAATGTCAAACATGCTTTTGAATCTGGCGTCAAAGCGTTAAAAGGTGTCGATTGGTAATCCTTATTCCTTACCTGAAAAAGTGTGCTTAATCGATGAGGGCTGTTTTTTTAACAGCCCTCTCTCTTTGCATCAGCTATGCTAATGAGAGTTTTCATCAATTATCAGCAGGGATGATATGGGTACATTGCGTGTGGTTTTGGTCATGGCATGTTGCCTGTGCGCCATTCAAGTTAATGCAAAAATCACCTTAATGACTGAAGAATTCGCCCCTTTCGGCTTTTATGATAACAAGGGTAAATTAACCGGAATTGGTGTCGACATTGTTCAGCACTTACGCCATGAGCTTGATGTAGAGGAAGACATTCAAGTGCTTCCTTGGTCAAGAGCAATCAAAGAGTTAGAACTTTTCCCAAATCGTGCCCTTTTCTGCATGGCACGTACGCCATCACGAAACGACAAATTTGAATGGGTCGGGCCATTACTCTCCGATGGCGTTTATCTTTTCCACAGAAAGACGTTTGATAGCACTCGTGATAATTTAGAAAGTGCAAAACAGTGGGCGAAAATTGCGGTGACGGCGAATTACCCCGAGCACCAAACCTTAATTGACTTGGGTTTTGATAACCTATGGCTTACTCCACAGCCAAGCGAAAACGTAAAACTGTTGATGTACGAGAGAGTCGATGCCATGGTTGCTGGAGAATTTGCGATGCCCAGCCTACTACAAACTCAAGGCATTGATCGGTCCGAGATCATACGTTCGGACATTAAACTCTTCTACATTGACCTTTACATCGCCTTCTCAAAAGGGACAAACCCAAAAGTACTACAGCAATGGCAACAAGCCTTAGAAGCGTTTCAAACCACACAGGCATATCAAGAGATTAGGCGGCGCTATACGGTTAACTCTCGTTAATCATCTATATGATAAAGAGTAAAAAGGACCGCAAGTGCAGCCCTTATAGTATCTTTTATAGTAATAAATTAAGTTCACTAAAACAGCTTTTTAAGTGCATCCTTAATCTTGTCTTGTGTCTCTTCTTCTTGCAGTTTCTCTAAGCCACGCTCTAGCTCTTTTTTGGCTTTTTCCTTGCCGCGTTCGATTTCTTTTGCCGCTTTTTGCTTCAAAATTTCATCAAACAGCAAGTCGAATTTAGGGTCTGCCCAAGCACCAGAAATATTCAGGGGAATGGTAAAGTCACGCAGTTCGTCGACATCTTTGCCACCTTGGCCTTCGAGGGTACCAACGATAGAGGTAAAGACTGAGAAATCTACTGTCTCAGAGATGTAGTTGGCACTGCCTTCACCATGAATACGTAAGAGCGGCGATTGCATTTTTAAATTGTCCGTCGTGACAACACCTTTATTCAACTGCAGGGTTGCACTTAACGCACTAAAGTCGGTTTGCTTTTTACTCTCTTCAGGAGGTAAAGATTTACCTTTAAATTTCGCATAATTCTCACGAATCAATTGCGCTACATTGATCCCATTCACTGCACCGTCAGCAAAATTGATGTCTACTTGACCAGCAAGGTTTTTCTTAATACCACTTGGAGTAAGACTTTGACCATGTAAGCGGGCACTGATATCCCCCGTCCCTTCAAGCTTGTCATTTTGCACAACATCCACCAGCAAAGGATGTACCTTAACCCCTTTCAAGTCTTTCGATAGAGTGTACTGAGCAGGTGTACGGATTGCATCTAATCGAGCGCTGGCCTTTATGCTGCCCTGATATAGATTGGCAGTAAACGACTTCAGTTTAGCAATACCGCGCAATACGCTTAAGTCCACTTTAACATTTTGCAACTTCGCGTTATTAGCTTTGAACTGTTTTATCGATACTTTCCCTGCTACATCCAATGTTTTCAGTGCCGTTAAGTCAGGTTCCACTTCTTTGGCTGGTTGCTTTGGTGCATCATTTGTTTCTTGCGTTGATTCTGCTGGTTGCGCTTTCGTTAAACCTAAAAACTCATCCAGATCAACCTTGTCGCTATTTAAAGTAAAGCGAACCCTAGGAATTGCTTGCAGTTTTACGTTCACCCCACCATCAAAAACAAGTTGGTTCGCCATTAATTTTTTGAAAGTAATGGCAAGTTTGCTTTCAGCATTATTAAAGGCGATGTCAGATAACACTTCCACCTTCATCGGACTTTGCGGTAGTGTCTCGCCCTTAAAATTAGCTTTAACATCCAATCGGTTAAGGAACACCTTAGTAAAATCCGAAAGCACTTTCACTTGGGTCTTTATTGCAATATCAAGTTTCAGATCTGCCGCAGATCCTTTGATAGCCAGTTGAAGTGGATTGTCTTGATCAAGCTTGAAGGTATCGAGAGTCATCTCCAAAGTGTCAATTTGGGTCGTCGGATCAGAAAACGCCGCGTTGATCTGTGTCTGTTTTAGTTCGTAGGTTGTAAATCCTGATGCAACAAACGCTTGTGTTTCGCCACTGGCTTTAAAGGACTGTTGGTTATTCTCACCAGTGATTGAGAAGGCGATCGATGACCACTTGTCGAACGCAAATTCCGTTAACGTGAAGCTAACAGGGCTTAACTTGGTAAAACTATTCGTTTGATGATCTTGAATCTCAATACTGGCATCCACGATTTCGATACCCGCAAGGCTAATCGTCCAAGGAAGCGTATTTTCTGTCGGTTCAGTAGGTGATGATGTTTCATTGGAGGCCGATTGCGGCTCTGATGCTGCGGATTCAGAGGACGTACCCCCGGCTAATGCCGCTATATTTTGTTCGCCACCTTTTAATGTCTCGACGTTGATCTGCGCCCCTTTAAGTACAATGTTGCCAATCTCCAACTTTTGGTCGAACAATGGCAATACAGCCACTGACAAACTGACTTGATCAACCTTAAACAAGTTTTCTTGGCTGTAGCCCTGTGGGTTTTTGAGCTCCGTCTTCCCTAATTCAAATCCGAGTGTCGGGAAGAAACTCCAGCCAATATCTCCCTCTATCGCAAGCTCTAAGCCTGTTTGCTTCTGCGCTTGTTCTACAATGAGTGGTTTAAATTGATTGGGATTGACGAGTAGCAGCAATGTTGCAATGCCAAAAATGACAATAAACAACGGTATCGCGAGCACTAACAACAGTTTTTTCATCTGTTTTGTCCTTGCATAAATAGAAAGAGATTGGTTTTGGAGAAAGTGGCGTTTTAGAATCTAGTTGATACGGCTGGCAAACTTCAAGGTCTTCTCACAAAGAAAGAATGTGTTTACCTATGAGCCTGCATAAGCAAGCCTGCACTTTCTTGGGACAATCTAGCGGAAAACAGTGATTTTTCAAGCAGTAAACTATAAAACTACTGCATTAGTTTTTTATATGGAGACTGCCTCAGGTTCTATATCGGGATGTTCTGCCCCACCTCACCAAGTTGAATGCAGCCTAAATACAAAAATGGCGCTCAATGAGCGCCATTTTGAAAATTAAGTCTTGCTGGATTTACGCTTTAAGCAGCTTAGCAATATGTGCTTTCAGAACGTCAATCGCGATTCGGTTTTTACCACCGCGAGGAACAATAATGTCGGCATATTGCTTTGAAGGTTCAATGAACTGCATAAACATTGGGCGAACCGTTTCTTGGTACTGTTTTAATACAGATTCCATGGTACGGCCACGCTCTTCGACATCACGCTTAACACGGCGAAGTAAACAGATGTCTAGTGGGGTATCCATGAATACTGTCGCGTGCATCAAATCACGAAGACGTGGATCCGTAAGAAGTAGAATACCCTCAAGGATAATCACTTTCTTTGGCGTCATCGTCGTCGTATTTTCCGTACGAGTATGTTCTGAATAGCTGTACTCTGGCACTTCAACCGCTTCACCACTGACTAGCTTTTGTAGGTGCTCACATAGCAGATCGTGGTCCAGTGCATTCGGGTGGTCATAGTTAGTCTTTACGCGCTCTTCCATGCTCAAATGGCTTTGGTCGTTGTAGTAGCAGTCTTCTGTAATCACGCCAATTTGATGATCGCCTACTTTTGCACGCAACTCATTGTAAATCGTGCTTGCAATTAGACTTTTTCCTGAAGCAGAAGCGCCAGCGATACCGACGATGACACATTGATTATTATCAGACATTATTGTTAACCCGATACGATAGTGGTGTTGGACATAAGATAAACCGCCTGATTATAAGGAGTTCACTCTATAGATACTAGTCACAATTAACGTTAAAAACGCTGCAAAATGGCGAAAATTTATTGCACACCGCAATGCAATCGTTTACTTGATAGCAATTCTTATTTGCCACCTAATCCAAACGTGTAAACAGTATTGTTTCTGGTTTTTCTTTCCCTTGCCAATACAAGTTTGAACAAACTCGATCCGCTAGATTGACATAAAACTGGGTATGTTCGCTTTCTGGGCGAGCCGCAACGGTTGGTTTACCACTGTCTATGTCTTTACGCATCTCAATATGAAGGGGAATCTGTGCTAACAGTGACAGGCCATACTCTCCAGCCATCGCTTCTGCTCCCCCCACACCGAAAATGTGTTCTTTGGCACCACATGAACCGCAGATGTGATAGCTCATATTTTCCACTAGCCCCACAACAGGCACATCGACTTTATTAAACATAGCGGCGCCTTTCTTGGCATCCGCGAGCGCTAGGTCCTGCGGTGTCGTCACGATGATCGCTCCCGTAACTGGGATCTGCTGGGATAGTGTTAACTGGATATCTCCCGTACCCGGCGGCATATCGATGACAAGATAATCTAAATCAGGCCAATCCGTTTCATTCAATAACTGGCCTAACGCCCTTGAAGCCATAGGGCCGCGCCAGATGGCTGCTTCGGATTTACTCACCAGATAACCGATAGAATGGGTATACAAACCATGAGCTTGAATAGGTTGCATCCACTTCCCATCTCGCACCTCAGGTTGTGCCTGCTCAGTTCCTAGCATCAATGGAACTGATGGGCCGTATACGTCCGCATCCAAAACGCCCACTTTCGCCCCACTTTTCGAAATCGCCAAAGCTAAGTTAATCGCTGTGGTTGACTTCCCTACCCCCCCTTTTGCAGAAGTGACGGCAATGATGTTTTTTACCCCTTTAACCGGAGCTTCTAACTTGCTTTGCAGCGGTTTAACTTGCTGATTGAGTGTAAAAGTAGTGAATGGAGCATCACCTTCTTGCTGCTTTATTAACCAGTCCGATAGTGCACTCAGCAACTCATTCGATGCGAACGGTAAGGTGATGTCGACGTTACCCGGGTCGGTTTGTTTCACCAGGCCGCGACTGCTGGCCCACTCCGCGATCAATAACGGATGTTCAAATCGGTTTAGCCAGTCATAAATATGTTGAATAGACGTAAATTGCTGCATATCGCCTCCTTTAATTCGGCTCATGCTAACACTGTGTTGTTCGCGACTGAACCCCAAAAAAACTAAGGCATTCACTCTGTTGATACCTTGGAGTTATTGGCTTCATAGGGTAATATTAGCCACCTATTTTTATACCTATCAGAAAAAGCGAATATTAAGTATGGCAACCGATCCAAGGAAATTGCTGGTAACTTGTGCCCTTCCGTATGCAAACGGCTCGATTCACCTAGGTCATATGCTTGAGCATATCCAAGCTGACATCTGGGTTCGTTACCAACGTCTACGTGGCAACACTGTAAACTTCATCTGTGCAGACGATGCGCATGGCACGCCAATTATGCTTAAAGCGCAACAGATGGGTATCACACCGGAAGAAATGATCGCTGCGGTTAGTGAAGAACACCAAAAAGATTTTGCTGGTTTTGATATCAGCTTTGATAACTACCACAGCACCCACTCAGAAGAGAACCGTGAGCTTGCATCACACATCTACCTTGAGCTAAAGAAAAACGGTTTCATCTCGAGTCGCACTATTTCTCAACTATTTGACCCTGAGAAAGAAATGTTCCTACCTGATCGCTTCGTAAAAGGCACTTGCCCTAAGTGTAAGTCAGAAGATCAGTACGGTGATAACTGTGACGCATGTGGTGAGACATACAGCCCAACAGAATTGATTGAGCCGAAGTCAGCAGTATCTGGCGCAACGCCAGTGATGAAAGATTCGGAGCACTTCTTCTTTGACCTTCCTCAGTTTGAGAGCATGCTACAAGAGTGGACTCGTTCTGGTTCTCTGCAAGCTGAGACAGCGAATAAGATGCAAGAATGGTTTGAGTCTGGTCTCCAGCAGTGGGATATCTCTCGTGATGCACCATATTTTGGCTTTGAGATCCCTGGCGAGAAAGACAAGTTCTTTTACGTATGGCTAGACGCACCTGTTGGTTACATGGCTTCGTTTAAGAACCTATGTGCAAAACGTGACGATCTCGACTTTGATGAATACTGGAAGAAAGACAGCACCACAGAGCTGTACCACTTCATCGGTAAAGACATTGTGTACTTCCACAGCCTATTCTGGCCTGCGATGCTGGAAGGCTCTGGTTTCCGTAAACCAAACAACGTCTACGTCCACGGTTATGTGACGGTCAATGGCGCGAAAATGTCGAAGTCAAAAGGGACTTTCATTAAAGCAGCGACTTACCTTGATCATCTCGATCCTGAATGTCTACGATACTACTACGCAGCGAAGCTTAATAGCCGCATCGATGACCTTGATCTTAACCTTGAAGACTTCACTCAGCGTGTTAACGCTGATGTTGTTAACAAGATTGTTAACCTTGCATCTCGTAATGCTGGTTTCATTACCAAACGTTTCGAAGGCAAACTCTCAGCGACCTTCGCAGAGCCTGAGTTATACAATGAATTTGTTGCGGCAGCGGATCGTATTGCTGAGTTGTACGAGACTCGTGAGTTCGGTCGTGCGATTCGTGAGGTAACGGCACTTGCTGATAAAGCAAACCAGTACGTTGACGAAAAAGCACCGTGGGTTGTCGCTAAAGAAGAAGGCAAAGACCAAGAGCTACAAGACATCTGTTCTGTAGGTATCAACTTGTTCCGCGTTCTAATGACTTACTTGAAGCCTGTTATGCCAGCACTTGCGGCTCGTACAGAAGCCTTCTTGAATGAAGAGTTGTCATGGGATGGCATTGCTTCACCGCTTACTGATCACGAAATCACTAAGTTCAAAGCCTTGTTCAACCGTATCGACCCTAAGAAAGTCGAAGCTATGGTTGAAGCATCGAAAGAAGATGCAGCAGCAGAACAAGCAGCGAAAGCCAAGGCAGAAGCGGCAGCGACTGAAACTGAGCTCAGCAAAGACCCTATCGCGGATGAAATCGAGTTTGATGATTTCGCTAAAGTGGATCTACGAGTGGCCAAGATCGTTGAATGTGAAGAAGTACCGAAAGCAAACAAACTGCTTAAGTTAAAATTGGATATTGGTGGTGAAGTACGTCAAGTCTTCGCAGGCATCAAGTCCGCATACAAACCAGAAGACTTGGTAGGCAAGCACACTGTGATGGTAGCAAACCTTAAACCTCGTAAGATGAAATTTGGTATGTCAGAGGGGATGGTCCTCGCAGCAGGCCCTGGTGGTAGCGATCTTTGGATCCTTGAGCCACACGAGGGAGCACAACCTGGTATGCGTGTGATGTAATCACCCATCAATCTTCAAAACCCGCTTCACAGCGGGTTTTTTTATCCCTGTGTTTTCTATACCCAAGTAACCTCGAGATGCTAGGTTCAGCGAGAACTGCTTGGGTTATTTGTAAGATGATTTGATAGCAAGGCATTGCTTTGCAGATTTAGTGGCTCTAAATCAAGAAGCGATAACACCGCTAGCGAGCCAAGCAAACTCGCCCTTCGGGAGCCTGTCACTGGCTTCACTTCTGCGTTAGAGACATTGAAAATAGAATGACTATTTCCTTCGTCTCTGCCTTGAATTGAAACCAGTGACAAGGCTCTGAATACGGCATCTTGAAATCACTTGGGTATACACCGCCTATTCAATTTAGCGCCTTTATTGATACGGTTTGGTGCAATCACGCACCATTCATAAGCAAGAGTCCACTCCCCTAACCATAACACCCTGAATTATCAATAGTTTCGCTCTGGTACTTATCCTGCACCATCCCGAGAGGCCCCCACGCTAGGAGAACGCCATGTTTGTGATGCTTTCAACTATTATTGCTCTTGTTTGCTTAATTGGGCTTTACCTCTATGCAAAACAAAGGGATCGTCATTATGATCGAAAATACCAGCTGATCGTCTTATTACGCGAGCTGATCGAATTAATTCGCCAACATCGGCATCTCACCCACCAGCAGCTATCCAATGTCGCTAAGCCTCATACAGAACGAAGAATTCAACTTACTGAAGCCAAACTTCATGATTGCAGTCACTTAATCCTTAGAGTTGCATCCATCGACAACAAACCCATGTATCGTATCTTACAGCGTCGCATTGAAAGCTTAAGCGCAGAGTGGGCATTAACCACGGTGGCGCGCAATCAAGTTCAACATGGCACGTTAGTCAGACACATCCTCTATTTGATGGATGAAGTGATATTAGCTTGGTTAGCCCAAGCAGAACAGGATGACCTTTACAATCGATATCATAAAGGTTGGCATTGTGTACTCGACAGTGTCGATGCATTAACCCAACTCAGACTCTCAATTCAGACGTTAGATGTTCCGGGTGGCCAAGATCGCTTTCTCCACTTCTCAGGAGTACTACAAACTAAATTAAGTCAATTGGCTGCAATAAGTCCCTTTTCAGGTTCAGTCGCTGCTATGTCTCCGACTTTGGCCCAGCTTGATCATTTATCCCCTAGTCAACTTAAACCACAATGTTCTGATGAGCTCTACCAATTGTCTTCTGAAATTTCATTGAAGATTTTCCACAGTTACGACGCCTTAATATCAGATACTGTTGAGCAAATTTATCGCCCATTACCTAGCGTGGATTTAGGAAAAATTCATACCACCTCTTTGGATAAACGCTAACTTTGCCCCATAGCTAACGCCTTCAATGGTGGAGAGGTTGCTACTGCTTTAACCATAAAAAAATCCGCCTTATGAAAGAGGCGGATTTTTAAATTTTTCAACAACTAAGCTGCAATTAGCTGTCATCTTCTGTAAAGTTGGTTGGAAGTTGAGTTTTCATCTCATTCCAAAGCTGAGCACTTTCGATGCCATACTGGCGAATCAATAGAGGTAACTGCTCGCGCTGACCAGATTGACACACTTCCAACAATTGACGATAGAAGTTTAGTGCTAATTCACGCGATTGTGGGTTTGAGAAATAGAAACTACCAACGCGATCATAGAGCTTTCTCAGACCATTAAAAATCAAACCATAGATTTGGTTACCAGAATGGAATGCCAATCTCTGAAACAGCATGTAATCGTAGAAGTTGAACGTTTTTGCAATCAAAATTTGCTGACGTTTCACTTCATCTTTTTCATTGTCTTCACGTACACTTTGCTGGATCTTATCGGCAAACGGAGAAGAGGCAATGAATGCATCCCACGATTCAGCAGCAATCAAGCTTTCGCAAGACTCAATCACGTTACTGATTGTGCGCTCTGAGTTCTCTTTATTAGCCTTAAATGCATAACGCATAAAGATCGGGCTGATGTTGGTACGCGCAGCAAGCAGATCTTCAACGATGTTAGTTGCGTTATCCACATCCAACGTCATTAAAGTATCCAGAATATGAAGTCCCGACGTTTCCATGAACTGATTCACTTTTGTCGGTTTACCGTGTTGGATAGTCAACCAGCCATCACGTGCGAGTCGCTGTAATACTTCACGTAACGTCGTACGTGTTACACCGATAAGTTCAGAGAGCTCACGCTCTGCTGGCAGAATGGAGCCTGGTGGGAAACGCCCGTTCCAGATACTCTCAATGATGTACTTCTCTGCAAAACCAGCAGGGCTTTTTGCCTTAATGACCATTCTAATTGTTATCCGATAGTAGTATTCAGGGTCGATGCGACTCATCATACCACTACTTCATCGTGAGCGAAAATTTCCTGACAACAATTGTCACCAAATTGAAATATAGAGCACTAGCTCTAATGTAAACTGACAGAGATAGCAGTAAGCTAAGCGCTAAAGCGAACAAAATACTCAATTTAATATTTAATTAACATGCATAAACCCCCGCAAAATAAAGCTTGGTACGTCACAAATTTACCAACTAAAACTGAAATTTAAATTTGATATAATCGATTAACATTAAGTAATAAATTATCTTTTCTCTACTTTGAACGTTATTTATGATGATAGGCTAATTTTTGCATACTTTAGGTGGTATACTACTGCCACGTTGATCGCGTTTTACGAATAAAAACGTCCATTTTAGCTCCGATAAGACTTTTCTTGTTGACTAAATGTTATGTAGTAGTATCTTTGCGGTCGAAATGAGCGGTGCTTAAGTTCAAAGGAAGTAACTTGGCAAAACTACAAGAAAGCAGATGGATTGTTGTTTTTCTAAGTTGCTGTTTTTAAGGGTTTTATATGCAACCTAAGAACGGATTCTTAAGCACTTTTGCAGTGTACTTACCTTATTGAATTTACAAGAGTATTATCATGCCGATGTCACTCGGGAACGCTTTTATTAAGAATTTTCTTGGTAAAGCGCCAGATTGGTACAAAGTTGCCATTATCTCCTTTCTAATCATCAACCCACTTGTCTTTTTCTTTGTTGATCCTTTCGTTGCTGGCTGGTTGCTGGTCATTGAATTTATCTTCACTCTAGCGATGGCACTTAAGTGTTACCCACTACAGCCAGGCGGCCTACTTGCCATTCAGGCAGTCGCTATCGGCATGACAAGTCCAGATCAAGTCAAACATGAGCTTGTGGCGAATATTGAAGTTTTACTTCTATTGGTCTTCATGGTGGCCGGTATCTACTTTATGAAGCAGCTTCTACTGTTCATCTTTACAAAGATACTTCTTGGCATTCAGTCAAAAGCAGTGTTATCAGTAGCATTCTGTTTTGCTGCAGCATTTCTTTCTGCCTTCCTTGATGCACTGACCGTCATCGCGGTTGTCATCAGTGTTGCTGTTGGTTTCTACTCTATTTATCACAAGGTTGCTTCTGGTAAGAGCATTGGCTCTGATCACGACCACACGACGGACGATCACATCACTGAATTAACTCGTGATGACCTAGAAAACTACCGCGCATTCCTTCGTTCTCTATTGATGCATGCTGGTGTCGGTACGGCTCTGGGTGGCGTGATGACCATGGTGGGTGAGCCTCAAAACTTGATCATCGCTGACCAAGCAGATTGGTTGTTCGTGGAATTCCTAATTCGCATGTCGCCAGTGACTTTGCCTGTATTCTTCTTTGGTCTATTAACTTGTTACACCATCGAAAAAATCAAGATTTGTGGCTACGGCGCTGAGCTTCCAGATAATGTACGCAAAATCTTGATTGACTTTGACCGTGAAGAGAAGAAAAACCGCACTAAGCAAGACGTTGCAAAACTTTGGATCCAAGGTGCTATCGCGGTATGGCTCGTTGTCGGCCTTGCACTTCACCTTGCGGCTGTCGGTCTTATCGGCCTATCGGTTATCATCCTTGCTACAGCGTTTACAGGCGTCATCGAAGAGCACTCTCTGGGTAAAGCTTTTGAAGAAGCGCTGCCATTTACCGCCCTTCTCGCTGTATTCTTTGCTGTAGTAGCCGTTATCATCGACCAACAGCTATTTAAGCCTGTTATTGATGCCGTGCTCGCTGTCGAGGACAAAGGCATGCAATTAGCCATGTTCTACGTTGCTAATGGCCTACTCTCGATGGTGTCTGATAACGTCTTCGTTGGTACAGTCTACATCAATGAAGTGAAAGCAGCCTTGGTTGAAGGTCTTGTTAGTCGCGACCAATTTGACCTACTTGCCGTTGCGATCAACACAGGTACGAACCTACCATCAGTAGCGACACCAAATGGTCAAGCGGCATTCCTATTCCTATTGACGTCAGCGGTTGCTCCACTGGTTCGGCTCTCTTATGGTCGTATGGTTCTTATGGCACTGCCGTACACTATCGTTCTGGCGTCTGTTGGTCTGTTTGGCATCATCTTCTTGGTTGAGCCGATGACGGCTTGGTTCTACGACGCGGGTTGGATTTCTCATCACGTCGGTGAGGCAACGCACGCAGTTTCTGGCGGCCACTAAAAAAATTCGGTTGATAAGGAAACTTATCCAAGATAAAAAGCTCTGAGTATTCAGAGCTTTTTTGTTTTTACACTAGGAATTGTAAGCGTGAATTTTCTAATCTATTTAAACCAGTTTTCCAAAGGGCGATTGTCTTGGTTTTTACTCTTGGCATTCGTGATCTTTTTCGAAGCCGCAGCCCTCGTTTTTCAGCATGTCATGATGCTCTCACCGTGTGTGATGTGTATTTATGAGCGTGTTGCGATGCTGGGGGTCGGTATAGGCGCCATGATTGGTCTTATCGCACCTAATAACCCTGTCGCTCGCTGGATTGGTTTGGGCGTTTGGGGTGGCAGTGCTTATAACGGTCTTATGCTTTCGTTAGAGCACGTGGATTACCAATTTAATCCCTCTCCATTCGCGACCTGTGATCTTTTCGTCACCTTCCCTGAATGGGCGCCTTTAAATGAATGGGCTCCGTGGATGTTTGAAGCTTATGGCGACTGTAGCAAGGTTGTTTGGCAGTTCTTGACACTCTCAATGCCGCAATGGCTTGTGGTTATTTTTGCGGCCAACCTTATCGCCTTAGGTGTGATTATTGTTTCTCAATTTTTCGAAAAAAAATCATAAAATAATTTAACGACTCGATTGAGCACCGAGAAATACTAAAGAGCCGACATAACGTCGGCTCTTTTTCTCTCTATCCTTTCTTACAGGCTTATTTACCGCAGCACTGCTTAAACTTTTTTCCACTCTCACAAGGGCAACGGTCATTACGACCAACCGCTTTGAACGGGTTTAAGCTCTGTGATTTATTCCCGACCATCAATTCATCGGCCGCAAGCGCCACTTCATTCACCATTAAGTCTAACTGGTCAATTAAGTCGACGAGCTGAGGTGGTTGATCAATGCCCGCTTCCATCATCTGCTGTTGCGTGGCCTGCTCGTCAATGGCTAGCATAAACAGAGTTAACATCGCACTCATCATACGCAGCGTACCGTCATTTGGCTGTGCATCTTGCCACTGCTCTTCAACCATCGGCCATACCGACATAAAGCCTTCAGCAAAATCAGCCAGCCCATCTTGTTGTGGCTGAGTCAAAGCAAGCACAGAATATTCGTTACGTAGCAGTCGATTATGTTGAGCATGAATCTGCTCGACCACTGACTGTTGCAAGATAGCCGCTTTTTCAGCAAATAACGCGTTCAACCAGATTTCAGGCTCTAATGGCTTGGTCGTCATATTGACGGCCAATACCGCGCCTTCTAGAAATAGCGCACTCTCTTCAATAGCAGAGTTTTCGATTTCAATTAATTTGTATTCCATTGCTCACAACTCGATAGTGAAAGTAACGGCATTATACTCACCTGCCCCTGCTACGCTAGTGACAAGTTTGTCGCTGCTCGCTACAATCTCGCCTCAATAAAAACAGGCGGTAGCAAAATGAGAGTTGTCTTAGGACCAATGGAAGGCGTATTGGATCATCTGATGCGTGAAATTCTGACAGAAATTAATGATTACGATTTATGTGTCACGGAGTTTGTCCGTGTCGTTGATCAATTGCTGCCAGATCACGTCTTCCACCGTTTGTGTCCTGAGTTAGCCCAAGGCTCTCAAACGAAATCCGGCGTTCCAGTCCATGTCCAGCTGCTAGGGCAAGATCCGAAATGGATGGCTGAGAATGCCATCCGAGCTGCCGAACTCGGTGCTCGTGGGATTGATATTAATTTTGGCTGCCCTGCCAAGATGGTCAATAAAAGTAAAGGGGGCGCGGCATTGCTACAGCACCCTGAATTGGTACACCAAGTCGTCAAAGCCTGTCGAGAGGCGGTTCCTAGTGAAACTCCCGTCACCGCCAAAATTCGTTTAGGTTGGGACAATCCTGACGACTGTTTTGAAATTGTTGACGCGATTCAATCTGCGGGAGCCAATGAGCTCACTGTCCACGCTCGTACAAAATCAGGTGGCTACAAAGCGTCTGAAATAAAATGGGACTACATTCGTCAAATTCGTGAGCGTTTTGACATTCCATTAATAGCAAACGGTGAGATCTGGAACCACGCCGATGGTCAGCGTTGTATTGAGACAACAGGGGTCGACTCGTTAATGGTGTGTCGCGGTGCCTTCAATATTCCAAACCTAGGTAATATGGTCAAGCATAACCAAACACCAATGCCTTGGAGCCAAGTCGTCGACCTTTTGATCTACTATTCTGAGTTTGAAATGAAGGGCGATAAAGGCTTGTACTATCCAAACCGAGTGAAACAATGGTTCTCTTACCTACGCCAAGCCTACCCAGAAGCTGCGGCGCTGTTTCGTGAGATCCGCACTCATAATAAAGCCGCCCCAATCGTGGCTCACATTCAGGCCTATCGCGAGCAACTTGTTAACGATTTAGCTTAACGATCGCTTAATTCTAGAAAACGCTATTCACTATTCAGATTCAGTACACCACCGGGGCAAAAAAATCCCGCCTCTATACGAGCGCGGGATTGTGAGTATTGAAGATGACGATGACACTTCGATTAGTTCAACAATAAACTGTCGTCGGCCAATTCTTCACCACGTACTTTTGAAAACATCTCCAGTAAATCGGGCACTTGCATATTGGCACGCTGCTCACCCGCCACATCAAGCACCACTTCTCCTTGATGAAGCATAACAGTGCGATCACCACAGGCTAGAGCATCTTTCATGGAGTGCGTCACCATCATCACGGTCAGATCAAACTCATCCACGATTCGTTTCGTCAAATCGATAATGAACGCCGCCATACGAGGGTCGAGTGCAGCCGTATGCTCATCCAGCAATAGCAGCTTTGAATCCGCTAACGTGGCCATAACTAAACTGACCGCTTGCCTCTGACCTCCTGAGAGCAAGCCTATACTGTCTCCTAACCGGTCTTCTAAACCTAAGCCAAGAATACTGATACGCTCTTGAAACAGCTTACGCCGTTTGCTCGATAACGATAATGACCAGCCGCGACGTTTACCACGCATATAAGCCAGAGCCATGTTCTCTTCAATGGTCAATTCACCACAAGTGCCCGCTAAGGGATCTTGAAACACACGGGCGCATTGGTTAGCACGTTGGTCAACACTCATTTTAGTGACATCCAAACCATCAATGATCACTTGACCACCGACCATCGGCGTTTCACCTGTAACGGCACCTAACAGCGTCGACTTACCCGCTCCATTAGAACCAATCACCGTCAAAAACTGATGTTGTGGAACGTCGAGGGAGACTTCACGCAATGCTTTGTTTTCTAGAATCGTACCTGGATTAAAAGTCACTTGAATATTTTTCAGTTCAATCATGCTTTCTCTCCAGACTCTTTGCTTTTCGACGGTGTCGCCGCACCACCCGATTTATTGTGTGTTATCGCTAATTTTCTCTTCAGTTTTGGCATGATCAAGGCCATCGCCACCAGCACCGCCGTAACCAAGTTCAAATCCGACGCTTGCAATCCAAACATGCCTGAACTTAAGGCAAAAGCAACGGCCAATCGATACAGTACAGAGCCAACAATCACAGCGACCACCGCGACCCAGATCTTCCGACCAGGAATCAATGTCTGTCCAAGGATAACCGCCGCAAGACCGACGACAATAGTACCCACTCCCGAAGTGACATCAGCAAAACTGTTGGTTTGTGCGAACAAAGCACCCGCAAACCCGACAAAGCCATTGGATAACGCCAAACCAAAATAGGTATAAAAAGCCGTACTACCGCCTTGCGCGGACACCATACGTGCATTGACCCCAGTAGCTCGTAACCCAAGCCCAAAGTCACTATTCAGTAACCTCACCACGAACCACGCCGAGATCAATACCAATATCCCCACAACCAAGGGGCGAACCAACATAGGATCAGCCAAAGACTCAAACGGTGTCAGAATCGTCTCTTCACCAAGCAACGCCATGTTCGGGCGTCCCATAATCCTAATATTGATAGAAAAGGCTGCGATCATGGTAAGAATTGAAGCCAGGAGATGCAGAATGCCACATTTAACGGCAAGAAAAGCCGTCACCCAGCCTGTTGCCGCACCGGCAAGGATCGCCATTAAGGTCGCGATCCAAGGGTCAATCCCAGCAACAATCGCTGTCGCCGCCACGGCAGCCCCCATTGGAAAAGAACCATCCACACTGAGATCTGGAAAATCAAGGACACGAAAGGTCAAGTAGACGCCCAATGCGACCAGCCCATAAATCAAACCAATTTCTAAAGCGCCAAAAAAGGCAAAAGCAGACATAAATACTCCTCAGCTGCTTAATGACTAAGTTATTTACTTAGTTGATTACCGCCATTAGGCCAGTGTCATTGCTCTAATGACCTAACGGAATCATACAAAAGGCTGCTATCCATGCAGCCATTGAGACTGTATAGAGCGTTATCGAATGTTTGTTGCACGTTGCACGACAGATTCTGGTAACGTAATGCCTAATTTTGTCGCCGCTTTTTTACTGACCACTAGATCTGAACCATTGGCCACTTTGACATCCAGTTGACCCGGTTTTTCGCCTTCCAAAATCGCCACAACATAATCAGCTGTCTGTACACCGACTTGATAGTAGTCAAAGCCTAAACTGGCAATCGCGCCTTTTTCCACATACGATGTTGCACCACCAAAGACAGGCGTTTTAGATTGATTCGCCGCAACGATCATCCCTTCTATTGCACTGGCAACAGTATTATCCGTTGGCGCGTAAATTACGTCCGACTTAGCGGCAATCGCTTGAGTCGCCGACTGAACATCGGCACTTTTCAGTGCAGTGGCTTCAATCACTTGCAAACCATGTTTTTGCGCATGCTGCTTGAGTAACTCAACCAGAGTGACCGCGTTGGCTTCTCCTGGGTTAAATACCACGCCAATGCTCTTGGCGTTCGGCAAAATCTCTTTAATCAACTCGACATGTTGTGCCACAGGTGACAGGTCGGAAAGCCCAGTCACATTTTTACCCGGCTGCTCCAATGTCCTGACAAGCTTAGCGCCAACAGGGTCAGTCACTGCGGTAAATACGATTGGAATGTTTCTTGTAGCCGACACTAAGGCTTGTGCCGTCGGCGTTGCAATACCAACCAATACGTCGGGTCGCTCACCAACAAATTGCCGTGCAATCTGCACCGCAATGGCCGGGTTACCTTGTGCCGTTTTATATTCAAACTCTAGGTTTTTACCCTCTTCATAGCCTTTGGCTTTCAAGCCATCGAGTAAACCTTGTCGAGCAGCGTCTAAGGCAGGGTGTTCAACAATTTGAGAGACGGCCACCGTCGCTGTTTTTGCCACGACAGTGCTCGTCGTCATTAGTGCACTCGCTGATAGAACGGCGGCAGCGAGTAACGTACTGGCTTTGATTGATTTTGCTTTCATCTTAACTCCTTGAATCGGCAAGATTGAGTGGTAGTTGTGTTTGCGCAGATGACGATGGAGTCCCATTAACATACTGCTTTATACCCAAGTGACTTCAAGACGCAGTATTCAGAGCCTTGCCACTGGTTTCAATTCAAGGCAGAGATGAAGGAAATAGTCATTCTATTTTCAATGTCTCTAACGCAGAAGTGGAGCCAGTGACAGGCTCCCGAAGGGCGAGTCTGCTTGGCTCGCTAGCGGTGTTATCGCTTCTTGATTTAGAGCCACTAGATCTTCAAAGCAATGCCTTGCTATCAAACCAAGCAGCTCTCGCTGAACCTAGCATCTCGAGGTTACTTGGGTATGGTGTGCATTTTTTATGCATCTCCGTTAATTATTACCAGCAGATTCACTCAATGAAAAGTAGGAATTAACATCAATGAAACAAAATGAGAGGATAACAACTTGATTTTCATTGCGAATAAAAATCACCATCCAGGCGGCCTTTTTCGACTAATTAAGCATAAAACCATAAATTTTAAACAAAAAAAGGCATCGTTAAAAAACGATGCCTTATGGGGTGTATTCAAGTTGTTAACGGATCACCTTTATTACCAAAGGGGCAATGGATCTCTATAAACTAAAACCAACGATCAAACGCAGACTCATCCAGTTGGCGAAATGCGCGGTTAAGGATCGTCGCCAATTCCTTATATCGCGGTTTGGCTTTTGCAGGTTCCAAAGCAAATCCCGATTCGGTGATCTTCTGATGCAGCTCGCGATACCATGTTGCCAAGCTTGGCGGAAGTTGGGTATTTGAACGGTTACCTAACCACCATATGCCTTGAACAGGCATGCTGATCGCAAACAACGCAACGATGATCGCTTGTGGAAGCGCATCGTAATTGTTAAACGCCATCTGTGTTAATACTGAGATAGCGGCAACAGCAGGCATCACCTTAATACCAAAGCGAGTTGCTTTAATGATACGCTGCTCAGGAAACATAGGGTTGAGCTCTTTGCGTACTGGCCATGTGTCCATGTATTTCTGGCCTTCACGAAGCCGATAAGAAAGTCCGATTTTATTACTCATACTGCTCTCTCACTAAAAAATAGTTGAAACCTTCAACTATGGGCGCAAAAAATTGATGAAAGTTAATATTCTTTCAAATTTTTTTTGTTATCATTAAGCATTATCGCTATCCTTTGCGCACCCACAATCTCATTGTTGCTGTTATTTACAAATTAAGCAACTCTGCGAGCGGCATTCGCGAGGATCGCACACCACGGTGGCGCTAACGTCACCGTTGTCTTTTTATACGGAATTAAAAATTTTTTGACCAAGATTAGTACGCAGCCTAAAGGGCTTCGGCTATTCTTGTGATTAATTTTCATCCTTACTGATTTTTATATCAGACGAATAAACAGGTAGTCACTCATGTCTAAGCTAGTTTTAGTTTTAAACTGCGGTAGTTCATCACTTAAGTTTGCGATTGTTGACGCAGAAAACGGCGACGAGCACCTAACAGGTCTTGCTGAATGTCTTCAACTTCCAGAAGCACGTATCAAATGGAAGCTTGATGGAAAACACGAAGCACAACTAGGTGAAGGCGCTGCGCACGATGAAGCTCTTTCTTTCATCGTTGAAACTATTCTTGCTTCTAAGCCAGAACTTGCAGAGCAACTAAAAGCAATCGGTCACCGTGTTGTACACGGCGGTGAGAAATTCACTAAGTCTGCGCTTATCGATGATGCCGTTCTTAAGGGCATCGAAGACTGTGCTGCTCTAGCACCACTTCACAACCCAGCAGCAATCGTAGGTATCAAGGCCGCTCAAAAAGCCTTCCCTGGTCTTCCAAACTCTGCAGTATTTGACACGGCTTTCCACCAGTCAATGCCTGAAGAAGCGTACCTATACGCACTACCATACAACCTATACAAAGAGCACGGCATCCGTCGCTACGGTATGCACGGTACTTCTCACCTATTCATCGCTCGCGAAGTCGCTGAGCGTCTAGGTAAGCCAGCAGATGAAGTGAACATCATCAACTGTCACCTAGGTAACGGTGCTTCTGTATGTGCAATTAAGAACGGCCAATCTGTTGATACTTCTATGGGTCTAACGCCACTTGAAGGTCTAGTAATGGGTACTCGTTCAGGTGATATCGATCCTGCGATCATCTTCCACCTACACGACTCTCTAGGCTACTCAGTAAAAGAGATCAACGACATGCTAACGAAGCAGTCTGGTCTTATGGGTCTAACTGAAGTAACACCTGACTGTCGTTACATCGAAGACAACTTCGGCAAAGAAGAAGCAGCAACTCGTGCAATGGACGTGATGACTCGTCGTCTAGCGAAATACATTGCAGGTTACACTGCGACTCTTGACGGTCGTCTAGACGCAATCGTATTTACTGGTGGTATCGGTGAGAACGGCGCGCCAATCCGTGAACTTGTTCTTAACCGTCTAGGCATCTTCGGTATCGAAGTTGACGGCGAAGCGAACCTAAAAGCACGTTTCGGCGGTGAAGGTACAATCACTACCGCTGACAGCCGCATCCCAGCAATGGTTATCTCTACAAACGAAGAGCTAGTAATTGCTGAAGACACTGCTCGTCTAGCAGGTCTTTAATTGACTTTATCGTCTGGCAGATAGTCCTCATTTGCCAGACGATGTTTTAAAGGGGCTCAACTCCTATTCCATCTCACGGAATACGAAGTTGAGCTTTTATTCCAATAGCAAAAGGTAGTTCTACGAATGTCTCGTACTATTATGCTTATCCCTGCAAGTGCTGGTGTTGGTCTTACTAGCGTAAGCATGGGTGTTCTTCGCGCAATGGAGCGCAAAGGCGTTAAGGTTTCTTTCTACAAACCGATTTCTCAACCACGTAGCGGCGGTGACCAGCCAGATCTTACTTCAACAATCGTTGGCATTAACAGCGATATGAAGATCGGCGAACCAATGCAAATGTCTGTTGCTGAAAGCCTAATTGGTAACGACAACATGGACGAGCTTCTTGAAGCCGTTGTTGAGCGCTACAACCAGATCAACAAAGACGCAGATGTGACTCTTATCGAAGGTCTAGTACCTACGCGTAAGCACCCATTTGCAAACCAAGTAAACGCGGAGATCGCGGCAACACTTGGTGCTGAGATTGTTCTTGTAGCGACGCCAGGTACGGACAACCCGACCCAGCTGAAAGAGCGCATCGAAGTTGCATGTTCTAACTTTGGTGGCACAAAGAACAAAAACATTTCTGGTGTGATCATCAACAAGCTAAATGCGCCTGTTGACGAAGATGGTCGTACGCGTCCAGACCTCTCTGAAATCTTTGACGATGCAGATAGCGCAACGCAAAACACACTAGAAGTGATGCAGATTTTCAACTCAAGCCCAATTCGTGTTCTCGGTTGCGTGCCATGGAGCATCGACCTAATCGCGACACGTGCAATTGATATGGCTGAGCATTTGAAAGCAGACGTGATTAACGCGGGTGATATTGAAACTCGTCGTATTAAGAGCATCACTTTCTGTGCACGTTCACTGCCGCACATGATTGAGCACTTCCGTCCAGGTTCACTGCTTGTGACTTCAGCAGACCGCCCAGACGTTATCGTTGCAGCTTCTCTGGCAGCAATGAACGGCGTTGAAATTGGTGCTATCTTGCTAACAGGTGGCTACGATATGCCAGCTGAGATTGTTGATCTATGTAAGCCTGCGTTTGAAACAGGTCTACCAATCTTCAAAGCGCAAGGTAACACTTGGCAAACATCTCTGAACCTACAGAGCTTCAGCCTAGAAGTTCCAGCAGATGACAAAGAACGCATTGAGTTCATCAACGAGCACGTGGCTAGCCACGTTGACGCGAACTGGATCGAGTCTATGACAGAAGGTACTGAGCGTACTCGTCGTCTAAGTCCACCAGCGTTCCGTTACCAACTTACTGAATTTGCACGCCGTGCAGGTAAGCGAATTGTGCTTCCTGAAGGTGATGAGCCACGTACCGTTAAAGCTGCAGCTATCTGTGCTGAGCGCGGCATTGCTGAGTGTGTCCTTCTTGGTAACCCAGAAGAGATCAAACGTGTTGCTGAACAACAAGGTGTGACACTGGGTACGGGTATCGATATCATCGACCCAATCGCAGTACGTGAACAGTATGTTGCTCGCCTAGTTGAACTGCGTAAGAACAAAGGTATGACAGAAGTTGTAGCGCGTGAGCAGCTAGAAGACACTGTGGTACTTGGTACCATGATGCTTGAGCGCAACGAAGTTGACGGTCTAGTGTCAGGCGCGGTACACACAACGGCGAACACCATTCGTCCACCGCTACAGATCATCAAGACAGCACCAAGTGCGTCTCTCGTATCATCGATCTTCTTCATGCTTCTGCCTGATCAAGTACTTGTTTACGGTGACTGTGCAATCAACCCAGATCCAAACGCTGAACAACTGGCTGAAATCGCAATCCAATCTGCGGATTCAGCAGCAGCATTCGGTATCGACCCTCGCGTTGCTATGATCTCGTACTCAACAGGTACATCAGGTCAAGGTGCAGACGTAGAGAAAGTACGTGAAGCGACTAAGATTGCTCAAGAGAAACGTCCTGATCTAGTGATTGATGGTCCTCTTCAGTACGACGCTGCAATCATGGAAAACGTAGCGGCTTCTAAAGCACCGAACTCTCCAGTTGCGGGTAAAGCGACCGTCTTTGTCTTCCCTGACCTAAACACAGGTAACACAACCTACAAAGCAGTACAGCGTAGTGCAGATCTTGTTTCTATCGGTCCAATGCTGCAAGGTATGCGCAAGCCAGTTAACGACCTATCTCGTGGCGCGCTTGTTGACGACATCGTCTACACGATCGCTCTAACGGCAATTCAAGCAGGTCAAGAGCAGAACTAATTCTGTTTTTAACAGGCAATAATAAAGCCCTCGCATTGTGCGAGGGCTTTTTGTTTACGCGTTGTGTAAAAGCAATTGCTTCCGGTTACAGCAAATCGTTTGTCTCAATGAAGGTCGATAGCTTGGTCGCGATATCTTTATGCTCTGCTGCCGTCGGATGCCAAATACACCCTTCTAGCGGTGAAATAAAGGTATGGCTGTATAAACCGTCGACCCCTTTTGCATTCAATTGTTTAATCGCGTCCTGAGTCGCCGGAATGATGTAATCATATGGGTAAGCAGGTCGAGGCATGTATACGATATTGGCATCATTGTATCTGTGCTTAAGTTGCTCGGTGTATTCCACCATTCGCTCTGTCCATGCCGTCTTCACTTCTTCGATATCAGCCCAAGGTTCATGAGACTTAGGATCGGTGCTGAAGTCATTCGTACCCACTTCAACCACAATCAGGTCTGGATAACGATCTTCAAAATACTTATTCACTCCGAAAATAGCACCCGCTTTATCTGTGTAATAAGTCAGGTTATGGTGGGGTTGATTACCGTCCCAGTTACGGATCAAGCCTAACCCAGATAAAGACACCTGCGTGACGGTGGTATCAAGAATATCAGCGGTTTGATGCGGAAAAGCCAAACGAGCATTCGAGCTATTGTACACTTCATCCCACGTACATTGACGTTTGCTAGACTCACTACCAAAGCCTGCACTGATTGAGTCACCAATGAATAAGATATGTGGCTTATTACCCCAGATACCTTCTAAGTAGCCGTCATGATCTAGCGAGACCACTTCCGTCATGTTGTCATAGTTTTCAGTACGTTTGACCACTTCGATCTCAACCGTTTGCTTTTCATCACTACTAAACAGCGGGAAGTTTTGTGCTTCATTGCCATAATTTGTGATGATTTTTTGCGACAACTTACCATTGATAAGCACGTCAAAATGATCGCCCTTACCTTTTAAGTTGATAGAGATTTGAGTACCCGTGAATTTGGTTTTTAAAGCACTACCAGGGAAGTTAAACTCGACCGTACCGGAAGCGTAATCCTTGACGCTGCGCCCTTCATAATTGATCGCATAGTGAGTAGCTGCATCAACTTGCGCGAAAGCGTGTCCACTGCACACTAAGCACGCTAACAAACTGAGTTGTTTGTACATGACTTGAAAACTCCATTTTAGTTAAATTAAAACTAAGTTATGGAGTCTTCCTTAATCAATCAATGACATATTTATGAAACTGATGGAAGCTTTGCTAAATTATGCACTTGCTGGCAAGTCGACACTCTCTAATGCAAAAATACGACATTTTACTTGGAACTGAGTCTCGATAACCGCCTTAATAAGATCTAAAACTAAAGTTTAAAGACCTGATGCAACCATAATGAAATATCTTTAATTTGTGGCAAACACACTTGATGCTCCATCGGATAGACTCGCCAATTGGGTTGATAGCCAGCCTGCTTCAAATCATTGACCGCATCTTCACCCATTTCAGGGTAAACCACTGGGTCATGGCTGCCATGCATAATTTCGATAGGCAATGATCGATTTTCATCTGAATAGTGTATCGAGTCCGATGTCGGGAAATAGGTAGACAGTGCCAATAAGCCAGCTAAAGGCTTTTGGTAACTCAAAGCGGCTTGATAAGCCACCGCTCCTCCTTGAGAAAACCCCGCTAACAAAATGCGTTCAGAAGGGATCCCGCGCTCTATTTCCTGCTCGACCAACTCTATTACCTGCTCAGCCGAAGTCACCAACTGTTCACTGTTCAGCTTACGCCCCGCTCCCATTTCTAATATGTCATACCAAGCAGGCATAACCATTCCGCCATTGATGGTGACGGGGATCGAAGGGGAATGGGGGAAGATAAATCGGACGGGGGCATCTTGAGGTAAACGCAGCTCAGGTAATATGGCCTCAAAATCGTGACCATTTGACCCCAAACCATGTAGCCAAATCACACTGGCTGTCGCTTCAACACTTGGATTTACTTCAACAAAACGTAACATCTTAAGTTCCCTATGATTCTTTTCGTGACACACCTTACTGACTTCAGTGCCAAATTGAAATAGTTCAAATCAATATACCCAAGTAACCTCGAGATGCTAGGTTCAGCGAGAACTGCTTGGGTTGTTTGTAAGATGATTTGATAGCAAGGTATTGCTTTGCAGATCTAGTGGCTCTAAATCCAGAAGCGATAACGCAGCTAGCGAGCCAAGCAGACTCGCCCTTCGGGAGCCTGTCACTGGCTCCACTTCTGTGTTAGAGGTATTGAAAATAGAGTGACTATTTCCTTCACCTCTGTCTTGAATTGAAACCAGTGACAAGGATCTGAATACGGCATCTTGAAGTCACTTGGGTATATACCCAAGCGACTTCAAGATGCTGTTTTTAAGACATGGTCGATTGCTAAATAGGGCTATGGGCGCTGCTCTTCCAGTCTCCATGTCCTCTGTCGCAGAAGTGCAAGCAAATTAAGGACAAAAGGGGGCCTATTGGGAAAGCAACTTTTCTTTGCCTTCTCTTGTTTAAAGGATGCCTTTTTCCTTACAATAGCCAGCAAGAACGCCATAATATTGCAATTAAAATGGCGTAATGTACAACTTATGAGCCATAGCAACGACACAAGTGACTAACGCTTTTAAAACCCAGTTACAGCTTCGCGAACAAGTTTTAGCCATCCTCTCCCCTTTACTGGTGGTGATTGGTTTGATCTTGTTTTATGTCAACGGATTCATTACGCACAAGTACATCATGGCTTTTGGGGATTTGCTGTTCTCGTTTGTTAGCTTTATTATCGCCAAAAATCTCAGACAGAAACGTCCGCTTACTTGGCAGCCTGCCGCACTGGCTGGTGTCGTCAGCTACGTTATTATTTACACAATGCAAAATACTGACCCACGATCAGGGTTAATCTTTTGGACATTCTCGTTACCTGCGTTGTACCACGTACTTTTTCATCGCTATCTCGCCAGTATCCTCACGGCGGCGATGTTCCTCACCATCGTGATTTTCTTTATTCCCTACATCAACTTAGATTCGTTTCCTTTTGCATTGCTCAATTTTAGTCTGCCGTTTGCGTTGATTTGGGCGATGTCTTTTAGCTATGAGCACGTTCGCTTACGAATTCAAGAGCATTTAAAAATGATGGCGTTAACCGATTCTTTAACTGGCGCATTCAACCGATTAGCCTTAAAAGAAGACGCTAAGTGCTGGCCGACGGATATCTCAATGCCACGCTTCTTACTGCACCTCGACTTAGATCATTTTAAGAAAATCAATGATACTTATGGCCACTCAAGCGGTGACGCTGTTTTGCAGGCATTAGTGCCATTGATTCAGCACCAAGTACCTGAAGGTCGGGTTTACAGAGTGGGTGGTGAAGAGTTCTGCGTGGTATTCCAAGCCACAGATGACGATAGCGCGTTGGCATTAGCACAACAGATACGTCTGTCGATTGCACAAAGCCCAATTAAAACCGATGCTGAGCACGTTTATGTTTCGATCAGCGCAGGATTATTATTGCTTGATCCTTTGTCGGGAGATGTCGACAACGCTCTGCATAAATCGGATTTCGCGCTGTATCAAGCAAAGCAGCAAGGACGAAATCAAGTTGTCCTTGCCAATTAATCTCGTCCGTTTATAGAAACAACTACCCAAGTAATTCACGGCCATGTGGGGAATCTAAGTCCAAATCCGGTCCGGTTGGAACCACCTGAGTCGGGTTAATCCCTGTATGACTAAAATAGTAATGACGCTTGATATGATAGAAATCTGTGGTTTCCGCGACCCCTTCCACCTGATACAGCTCTTTTAGATAGCCCTGTAAATGCGGGTAGTCAGCAATTCGCTGCTTGTTACACTTAAAGTGCCCAACGTAAACAGCGTCAAATCTTACCAAGGTAGTAAATAAACGCCAATCCGCCTCGGTAATTTGAGTCCCAGCGAGATAACGGTGTGTCGATAAATGTGCATCCAGTTTATCCAGTGCATCAAACAAGCTTTCATAAGCTTCTTCATACGCCGTCTGTGTGGTGGCAAAACCACAGCGATACACGCCATTATTCACATTGGGATAGACAAATTCATTCCATTGATCGACCACAG
Source organism: bacterium sp. HQB-39 (assembly GCA_043422575.1). Lineage (GTDB taxonomy): Bacteria > Pseudomonadota > Gammaproteobacteria > Enterobacterales > Vibrionaceae > Vibrio. The sequence goes on from JBHOHG010000004.1 coordinate 238,603, forward strand.
TACGTAAAGCATCGGGATAGTAATCGTCTTCATTCCCTGTGAGCGAGTTGAATGCACTATTGAACATGCGGATGATTTCTGAAGATTCATTACTCACGATGGTTTGGGTTTTCTTATCCCACAACACAGGGACCGTCACGCGCCCAGTATAATCCGCTTTCGCTTGCGTATAGATTTGGTGCATTCTCGTATGACCAAACAAAGGCTCAGGCAGGCCCATTTGCCAACCTTCTGACAGCATATCAGGGCAAACAACCGTCACATCAATATGCGCTTCTAGCCCTTTTAATTTTCTAAAAATTAACGTGCGATGTGCCCATGGGCATGCCAATGAGACGTATAAGTGATAGCGCCCAGATTCAGGCTGAAATGTCGCATCAGGGGTATCTTGAATCCAATTTCTAAAGCCCGCATCTTCACGCACGAATTTACCACCACTTTGCTTCGTGTCGTACCAAACATCATGCCATTCACCATTGACTAACTTGCCCATCTCAATCACCTCGTATCATTTCGTTATCTGCAATCAGTATATGAAAAGTGGTGAACCAAGATGACCCCGTAAATTTGGCAAACTTGTTCGAAAAACTTGAATAAAAAAAGCGCGACCCCAGTAGAGATCGCGCTTAAGCCCGTCACAGGCTGAATACCATTTTAAAAGTGGCGTTACACTTCTACATGAAGACAAGATACTGAGTGAACATCACTGCCTTTGATGGTCGGTTTAGTCTGCGCACACGCTTCTGTCGCTTGTGGACAACGGGTACGGAAAACACAGCCCGATGGCGGAGTGATTGGCGACGGTAGATCACCTTCTAACATCTGGATCTCTTTGGTACGCTCAATCTTTGGATCTGGGATCGGAACTGCCGACATCAAAGCGCGGGTATATGGGTGCTTCGGATCAGCAAAAAGGGCTTCTGACTCACCGAGCTCGACCGCATTCCCTAAGTACATCACCAATACACGATCAGAAATGTGCTTCACCACAGACAAGTCATGTGCAATGAACACTAATGAAAGACCCAGCTCTTTTTGTAGTTCTTTTAGTAGGTTAACAACCTGCGCTTGAATCGAAACATCCAGTGCTGATACCGGCTCATCACAGATGATCATTTTCGGTTTAAGAATCAAAGCACGGGCAATACCGATACGCTGACACTGACCTCCAGAGAACTCATGTGGGTAACGGTTGATCACATTAGGAAGCAATCCAACTTTCGCCATCATCTCTTTCACACGATCTTTAACTTCGGTTTTAGAGAGTTGAGGGTAAAAGGTCTCCAATGGCTCTGCAATGATATCTCCGACCGTCATTCGCGGATTCAAAGATGCCAGTGGATCTTGGAAAATCATCTGAATTTCTTTACGAGTTTCACGACGTTGTACGTCCTGCATTTTGGTCAAGTCTTGCCCTAACCAAACCACTTCGCCATCCGTTGCTTCAACCAAGCCGATAATCGCACGAGCGAACGTCGACTTACCACAACCTGATTCTCCCACCACACCAAGCGTTTCACCTTCGTACAGGCGCACGTTCACGCCGTCTACTGCTTTCAGGTTTGATGGTTTTGCCCAAGGCCAAGATGACTTTGCAGCAATGCTGAAATGGACTTTAAGATCCGATACATCAAGAATTAATTTTTTATCTGTGCTCATTTGCCCCAAGCCTCCCAGTCAGAAAAACACGCGCGCTGACGACCATCACCGAATGGCGTCAAAATTGGCGACTCTTGCTTACAACGATCCATCACACGATGGCAGCGCTCTTGATAAGGGCACCCCGTCGGTAGGCTCAGTAAGTTTGGTGGGTTTCCTGGGATGGTCGGCAAAATCTCACCTTCTGTATCGAGACGAGGGATCGCTTTCAATAGACCTTCAGCATAGGGGTGCGTTGGCTGATAGAAGATTTCATCAACCGTGCCATATTCCATGGTACGACCTGCATACATGACCAGCACTTTGTCACACGAACCCGCAACCACACCAAGATCGTGGGTGATCATAATGATCGCGGTGTTGAACTCATCTTTCAGCTCATTCAATAGATCCATGATCTGAGCTTGAACGGTCACGTCTAACGCAGTGGTTGGCTCATCCGCAATAAGTAGCTTAGGGCGACACAGCAGTGCCATCGCAATCATCACACGCTGACGCATGCCACCTGAGAACTCATGGGGATACATGGTTATACGCTTACGCGCTTCTGGAATTTTAACCGCTTCCAGCATACGTACAGACTCTTCAAACGCTTCCGCTTTGCCCATGCCTTTGTGCAGCATCAGCACTTCCATCAGTTGGTCACTGACTTTCATGTACGGGTTTAACGACGTCATTGGGTCTTGGAAAATCATGGCGATTTGCTCAGCTCGCACACGATTTAATTCTTTTTCTGGAAGGTTAAGGATTTCCTTACCTTCAAATTTTGCACTACCAGAGATCTTACCGTTTTTCGCAAGTAACCCCATGATAGAGAAAACAGTTTGTGATTTCCCTGAACCCGATTCACCTACGATACCTAAGGTTTCACCTTGGTTTAGAGAGAAATTCAAATCATTCACTGCAGTGACGATACCATCTTGAGTGGTAAATTCGACACGCAGATCTTTGACATCTAATAAGCTCATCATTGCTTCCTTGAATCTTTTATTTTTATAAGATTTATTATATACCCTGCTCACCTAACGATGCGTTGCACTGTTAGGTGGCGGGTTTTTATCATTGCTTAATTATTATCTGTCTTTTGGATCTAACGCGTCACGAAGACCGTCGCCCACATAGTTGAAACAGAATAGGGTTACAACCATGAATGCCGCTGGGAATGCCAGCTGCCAAATTGCTACTTCCATCGTTTGAGAACCCTCTTGTAATAGAGCACCCCAACTTGTCATTGGCTCTTGAACACCTAGACCTAGGAAAGATAGGAATGATTCCGTAAGAATCATGCTTGGAATCAGTAAGGTTGAGTAAACCGCTACGATACCCAGTACGTTTGGTACGATGTGACGTGTAATGATTTTCCACTTACTTACACCACAAACGTGCGCGGCTTCGATGAACTCTTTGCTACGTAAGCTTAACGTTTGGCCACGTACAATACGCGCCATATCCAACCAAGCAATTGCACCAATCGCGACAAAGATAAGCACGATGTTGCGACCAAAGAAGGTCACCAATACGATCACTAGGAACATGAACGGTACTGCGTATAGGATTTCCAAAATACGCATCATGATGCGGTCGGTACGTCCACCGATGAAACCAGAAGCTGCACCATATAGCGTACCAATGGTAACCGCTACCAACGCACCCATAACACCAACCATAAGAGAAATACGACCACCCACTAAGGTTCGCACATACAGGTCACGACCTAGGCTGTCAGTACCAAACCAATGGTCTGCATTTGGGCCAACGTGCATGGCATACCAATCGGTGTCATCAAACGTATACGGCGCTAGCATTGGCAAGAAAATCACCGCCAATGTCATGAGGATTAGAATAAACAGACTCACCATCGCCGCTTTGTTACGCATAAAGCGGATACGTGCGTCTTGCCACAAACTACGGCCTTCAACTTCCAGATTTTCTGCAAATTTTTCGACCGCTTCAAGATTCTCTTTTTTCGTTAACATAACCATACATCCTTGTTAGTAGCGAATTTTCGGGTCGATCATCGCAAGTAGAATATCCACAATCGCGTTGAACAGAATGAATAAGAAACCAATCAGTATGGTCACACCCATTACCAATGAGTAGTCGCGGTTAAAGGCAGCGTTAACGAACAACTTACCGATACCTGGTAGACCAAAGATGGTCTCGATAACAACCGAACCAGTAATGATACCCACGAACGCAGGACCCATGTACGAAACCACAGGAAGCATCGCTGGTTTTAACGCATGTTTGATAACGATGTAACGATAGCTAAGACCTTTCGCACGCGCGGTACGAATGAAGTTACTGTTCAAGGTTTCAATCATCGAACCACGAGTAATACGAGCAAATGTAGCCACATAAAGGAGGGACATACCGATAACCGGTAAGATCAAATATTTAAGGCTACCATCATTCCAGCCACCTGCAGGAAGGATCTCCCAATGAAGTGAGAAGAGATAAATCAGCGCTGGCGCTAATACAAACGAAGGCATTACGACACCCAACATCGCTGTGGACATAATGGTGTAGTCAACCCAAGTATTGTGTTTCAAGGCGGCGATCGTTCCGACCGTAACCCCCATGATAATGGTAAAGATAAAGGCGATGAAACCCACCTTCGCAGAAACAGGCAATGACGTCGCAATCAGCTCGTTTACCGTGTAATCCAAATATTTAAATGAAGGACCAAAATCGCCTTGCAGTACATTCAGCAAATACGTGGTGTATTGCTCAAATACTGGCTTATCTAGGCCGTATTTCGCTTCAATGTTCGCCATTACTTCTGGCGGGAGAGGCTTTTCGCTCGAGAATGGGTTACCCGGTGCGAAACGCATGAGAAAGAAAGATACGGTGATCAAAACCAACATAGTTGGGATCGCCTCAAATATCCTTTTAACGATGAATTTAAGCATAAACTCACTCTTTCAGTCTGTGACAGTTTAAATGTGAAAAGACGCTGCACATGATTTTCATGTGCAGTGTCTAAGGTATTTATAATTTTGTTAGCTTAGTTGATTACTGAGCTTTGATGTATAGGTCTTTAGAGTAGACTTTCTCTTCCGCGTTCGCTGCTGGGAAACCACCAACGTGCGGGTTCAATAGACGAGAACGAACGTACTGGTAGATTGGAGCAATCGGCATCTCTTCTGCCATCATCGCTTCCGCTTCTAGGTACAGCTTCGTACGCTCTTCTTCAGAAGTCGATTTCAATGCCTTATCAATCAATGCATCGTAATCTTTGTTCGCCCAGTGCTGACCAGCCGTCGTGTTCTTGCTCACCATCAGTGTTAGGAACGAAGACGCTTCGTTGTAGTCACCACACCAACCGGCACGAGAAACTTCGAAGTCACCCTGATCTTTCGTTGACAGGTAAGTTTTCCACTCTTGGTTTTCTAGCGTTACGTTAAGACCCAAAGTCTTCTTCCACATAGAACCCAGTGCAACCGCAATCTTCTTGTGGTTCTCATTGGTGTTGTATAGAAGTGTAAACTTCAATGGGTTGCCTTTACCGTAACCCGCTTCTTCAAGTAGACGTGCCGCTTCTGCATTACGTTCTTTCTGAGTCAATTTACCGTATTGTGGTAGCTCAGGGTTGAAGTTCGCCGTGATTTCCGGTGTTAGGAAGTAAGCAGGTTTTTGACCTTGAGCCAAAATAGCGTTCGCAACGATGTTACGGTCAATCGCGTAAGAGATCGCTTTACGCACGCGAACATCATCGAATGGCTTCTTCTTGGTATTGAAAGAGTAGTAGTAAGTACACAAGCTGCCTTCAACAGAAACAGATTCAGGATGCTTCTTCTTAAGACGCTTGAAGTGTTCTGTTGGTAGTGTAGACGTGAAATCAATTTCACCAGATAGGAAACGGTTCATTTCCGCTACTGGGTTTTCGATAGGTAGGAAGGTAACTTTATTCAGAACTGTGTCTGCGTTATCCCAGTACTTTTCATTACGAGTCAGTACTAAACGCTCATTCACAATCCACTTATCTAGGACAAATGCACCATTACCAACGAAGTTTTCTGGCTTAGTCCATTGGTCACCATACTTCTCAACCGTCGCTTTATGAACAGGTTTCACTGTCGTGTGACCCATCATCATAACGAAGTACGGAAGTGCCGCTTCTAGTTCTACAACAAGCGTGTGATCGTCAACCGCTTTAACACCAAGTGTTGATTTGTCTTTCTTACCAGCAACGATCTCTTTCGCGTTCTTCATCTTGGTGTATTCCATATACCAAGAGTATGGAGACGCGGTATTTGGATCAACTGCACGCTGGAAACTGTATACGAAATCGTGAGCAGTAACAGGATCGCCATTAGACCATTTTGCGTCTTTACGAAGGTGGAAAGTGAATGTTTGGTTGTCTGGGGTTTCCCAACGCTCAGCAACACCAGGGATAGTGTTACCGTCAGCATCTTGGTTCACAAGACCTTCTAGAATGTCACGAATAACGTGTGATTCTGGAACACCTTGTGACTTGTGCGGGTCGATTGTCGCAACTTCAGTACCGTTACCGCGAACAAGCTCTTGTTTTTCGGCAAGTTTAGTTCCTGCTGGTACATCAGCAGCGAAAGTTGCAGTCGAAGTAGCAGCCACTGCCAGACCTGCGCTCAATAGCAGAGCCTGAGTGATTTTGTTTTTGTACATGCGTAAAACTCCAAGTTTTTATTTTGCATCCATGACTTCTTTACATTCCCACTTGAACGGTCAGTGGATTAGTTTTCATTTGCTCGCAAAACAAGCATAAAAAACCAAAAAAACGCAAAGATTGCGGCACACATTAGCAATCATTGAAGTAATTTGCCATAAAAATGTAGCAAAAAACGTCATAATTCTTCATTAACCGCGATTTTACAGCACTTTATCCTGAAGACTTATTTTCAGCCAGAAGAAAGACTATAAGATAACTGAGCAAACTAGTAATTAGTGTCAATTTAACCAAAATACAATAAATAGTTAGCATCTTATGCTGCATTTAAGTCAAAAAACTAACATTTATCGCACATCAAGTCTAACAAAAGCTGGTTATTGTTTCGGCAATCAAATGTAATTGTGAGGGCTATCACCGCTCTTCGAGCCAAACTGTTGGCATTTTATACGGTGAATGAAAAGGGTGATTTATGTCACTTATTGAGAAAAGTGTAAAATAAAGGACACATGAAGTGCCCTAGATGTTTTGAATAAATATTCACAGAAATAATGTTTGCATATTTACTTAGATAGCCGCATCACTCATCTGACCAGCGCAGTGCAGCTTGTTTATCAGATTCACGCGAATCAATCCAACGCTGTCCATCTTGGGTTCGCTCTTTTTTCCAAAACGGCGCTTTGGTCTTGAGGTAATCCATTACAAACTCACAAGCGGCAAAAGCAGCATCGCGGTGTGCACTCGAAACACCAACAAACACGATTTGATCACCAATATCCAGATCACCCACACGGTGAATGACCCTTAGCCCAAGCAAAGGCCAGCGGGACTCTGCTTGATCACAAATCTCACTGAGGGCTTTTTCGGTCATACCGGGATAGTGCTCTAGATGAAGTCCTGTCACGCCATCGCCTAAGTTCATATCACGAACTTTACCCGTGAAGGTCACCACTGCGCCCGCCGATGTCCCTTGCCCTAATTGCTGATACTCGGCATCCATCGAAAAATCTTGCGTTTGCACTGATACTCTTGGATCCATACTAACCGCCCGTTACTGGTGGGAAAAAGGCAACTTCATCCCCATCTTTAATTTCGCCATTCAGCGGAGTGATGGTTTGGTTCACTGCAGCAAGTAGCTTAGTCGCATCCAAAGCAAGATCCCATTTACCTTCTTGTTGAGCAAGATGGCAACGCAGTGCTTCAACCGTTGCGAAATCTCCTTCAACATCAAGCGAATCTATGCCGACAAGCTCTCGTGTCTGAGCAAAAAACAATACCTTAATCATGCGTCCACCTTAAAGTGTCCTGATTTACCGCCCGTCTTTTCTAGGAGGCGAACTTGTTCAATCACCATGTCTTTCTGAACAGCTTTACACATGTCGTAAATAGTCAGTGCCGCAACAGAGGCCGCTGTAAGAGCTTCCATCTCAACGCCTGTTTTCCCTGCCAACTTACAAACTGATTCAATTCGCACTTTATTTTGCTCAGGCAGTGCTTCAAGTTGAACTTCGACCTTGGATAAAAGCAAAGGGTGGCAAAGAGGGATTAAGTCCCATGTTTTCTTCGCAGCTTGGATCCCTGCGATTCGAGCTGTCGCGAACACATCGCCTTTGTGATGTTCACCAGACATTATCAAAGCAAGTGTACTGGCATTCATATGAACATAAGCTTCAGCACGAGCTTCTCGAACTGTCTCTGCTTTTTGAGAAACGTCCACCATGTTTGCCTCTCCCGAGGCATTAATATGAGTAAACTGGCTCATGTCGTTCCTTATTGACCTAAGTGTGGCATGAAGTTACAAGGGCGATGAGAGGCATCCAATTGCTGCTTGATGATTTTCGTCCAACCTGTTCGGCATGCACCTGTAGAACCTGGCATCGCAAAAATCACGGTATGATTGGCAAAGCCAGCCACCGCGCGAGATTGAATAGTAGAGGTGCCGATTTCTTCATATGACACCATACGGAACAATTCACCAAAGCCTTCCACTTCTTTATCAAAAAGCGGTTTTAGTGCTTCTGGGGTACTGTCACGTGAAGTGAATCCTGTTCCACCCGTAACCAATACGGCTTGTACGTTTTCATCAGCGATCCATTGAGAAACAATGGCGCGAATTTTATATTTGTCATCAATAACAATTTGTTTATCGACAACCTGGTGTCCAGCTTCTTTCGCCTGCTCTACTAGGTAACCGCCTGAGGTATCGTTCTCTTCAGTACGTGTATCCGACACCGTAAGTACTGCGATTTTTGCTGCCTTAAATGCTGTTGCTGCGTGTCCCATATGTTCACCTAATCGTTTAATCATTGAGTTGGTTTCACCCTGACGAAGCAAAACCAAGAGAAAAGTTTATTATTAACCGTCTATTTGTTGACGTCTTAGCGTCGACATTGGCTGGCGATTAACCGCCAATCGAGGCTAAATGAGGGGTACTCCCAGAATTACCGTCGTGTAGGAAGTGGCTGACCGATTTATTCTGTAACTGCTCTTGAATACGAGCTATGAGCGCCATTTCTTGGTGATCTTCTTGAAGCAAATCACGAAGCTCAACCCCTGCGTCGCCAAACAAACAAAGATGAAGCTTGCCTTTGGCAGAGACTCGCAGACGGTTACAGCTTTGGCAGAAATCTTTTTCGTAAGGCATGATCAGACCAATTTCCCCTTGATAGTCGGGGTGAACGAACACCTGAGCCGGGCCATCATTTGCTGCGCGCACTTTCAATAGCCAACCATTCGCAATCAGTTGATTGCGAATATTGACACCAGATACATGATGACGATGAAAGAGTTCATCCATTTCACCCGTCTGCATCAACTCGATAAATCGAAGTTGGATTGGGCGTTCTTTAATCCAGTTCAAAAATTGAGGGAGTTGGTGATGATTGAGGTCTTTCATCAGAACCACATTCACCTTCACCTGTTCATAACCCACTTCAAATGCTCGATCAATACCAGACATCACTTGGGTAAACTTATCTTCCCCTGTGATTTGATAAAATTGACGCGGATCTAGACTGTCCAAACTCACATTGATATGAGTGAGACCTGCTTGTTTCCACTCGCCAACATGCTTTTGCATACGGTAGCCATTGGTGGTCATTGCCACCTTATTGATACCATCTGTATTCGCAACGCATTCTACAATTTGCGTAAACTCTTTACGCAAAGTAGGCTCACCACCCGTAATACGTACTTTAGACGTACCACAATCAGCGAAAGCACGCACAACGCGTTGAATTTCAGGCAAGCGAAGGAAGGACGAGTTTTTTTGACCTGCTGGCTTGTAGCCATCTGGCAAGCAGTAGGTACATTTGAAGTTACAAACATCTGTAACTGACAAGCGCAAGTAATAAAACTTGCGATGAAATTTATCTTCGAATTGTTGCGCCACGGAACACCTTTCCAAACACGGGAGGCGAAGTCATTTCCAACTGCGCCCTGGTAGCATATCGCTACTGGCTTAGTTCACTTATCTCATCTTCAATAGTAGAAACCTCTTGAAGATCGAAACTTAGCAAAATAAGCTCGGAGTTATGGCAACCACCTGTTAGACCACATGTGGTAGCTTTACTGGGTAAAATACTTAATATTTGTAATGGAATCTAGCCTCTAAAGACAAAAACATCACTAGATTTCGAAATTACCTCTTAGTTGGTAGGTTAGGTTAACCAGATACTTAAAATTGTAGACGGTTATGAAAAGATATAAGCAGAATTTAATGGATATTTATAACAATAAAAAGGTGGTCGCTGTTGGCGGTGGTCACGGTTTAGGGCGCATGCTCGCTGCACTAAAAGAGTTTGGTTCCAATGCTACAGGCATTGTGGCAACCACTGACAACGGGGGTTCCACAGGGCGGATTCGCGATTGCCAAGGAGGAATTGCTTGGGGAGATACTCGAAATTGTATCAACCAGTTGATTACCGAGCCCTCCATCAGTTCCATGATGTTTGAATACCGCTTTAAAGGGACGGGAGAACTGAATGGTCATAACCTTGGGAATCTGATGTTAACGGCTCTCGATAACTTGTCTGTAAGACCGCTGGATGCCATTAATTTGATTCGCAACATGTTGAAAGTAGAGGTCAACATCCTGCCAATGTCGGAGCACCCATCCGATCTTTCCGCTCTTTCTTTGGAAGGCGAATGGGTCAAAGGTGAAACCAGCGTTGATGAGATGTCTCAGGATTTGCAACGCCTTGAACTGTCTCCGTTAGTTCCAGCTACTGATGAAGCCATCATCGCATTAGAAAATGCTGATGCCATTGTTTTAGGTCCAGGCAGTTTTCTGACCAGCATTATGCCCCCCTTACTCTTACCAGAATTAGGCAAGGCAATCGAAGCGAACGCAAGCGCCAAGCTCATTTTCGTCGAAAACCTCAGCCCAGAATACGGTCCAGCAGGACGAATGACCTTGGAGCAAAAATTGCTCTGGTGTGAACGCGCTTGTCGAGGCAGAAAAATTGACGTAGTACTGGGCGCTGAGCCACATCCCGATCTAGGATCACGCTGGAACTTTGTCACTGAAGATTTAGCGTCACCGAACCGTGATTGGCGACATGACCGTAATAAGTTACGCCAAGCCATAGAACGTCAGTTGCTAGAAGATTAGGACTCTCTCGGTTGAGCTTTGGGCAAATTCAGAACACAAAAAAGGAAGCGAACGCTTCCTTTTCTTTTGAGACGGAATGTTTAGTCCGCATTTATTTATAGACAGTTACATTGACGCTTTCCAATCACGATAGGCACTGCTAGTACTGGACAGCTGATCGATCATGGCAACCACGTCATGCACGATATCAATATCTTGGCCTTGTTTGGCACGCATATCTAACTCTTTCGCCTTGTCACACAAAGCATCAGCACCAAAGCTTGCTGCACTGCTTTTAAGTGCATGGCTGATCTCTCTCAAGTACTCAGCTTTGTCCACCTTCGTCGCATCGCTGAGCTCAGCGATGTACATATCCAGCTCACCCAAGAAAATGTCCAATAATACCGGCACATTTTCCTCACCAATCTCACTCGCGAGTGCCGCAATCTTTTGCTTATTTAAAATTTCCATATTTACTGCTCTTTTGATGCATTCCAAGCTTGCAGCTTACGGTAGATCGTCGAAGGACTGACGTCCAAATACCCTGCTGCCCTTGGAATGTTGCCATCACATAGTTCTATAGCTTGTTCTATGGCAAGCTTCTCCGTAACCCATAGCGGTATAAGATCCTCCGCTGACTTTGCACTATCTTGCGGATTAATCGACTGATATTCAACCTCAATAGGTTGGTTCAGCGGAGGAGGCAACATTTCGAGTGAAATTTCTTGTCCGTTATTCAACACAACAATATTTCTCAAAACGTTTTGGAGCTGACGAACATTACCTGGCCATTCATATCGATTGAAACGGTCAATCACTGGTTGAGAGAAACGCACGAAACTTTTGCCCTCTTCATGAGACATATAACCCAATAAAGAATAAGCAATTTCAATCACGTCTTCGCCTCGCTCACGCAACGGCGGCAAGTGTAATGGAATCACGTAAAGTCGGTAGTACAAATCTTCACGGAAGCGTCCTTCCTGCACCTCTTTCCAAGGGTCACGGTTCGTTGCACAAACGAAGCGCACATCGACACTCTTCATCTTTGAAGAGCCGACTTTTTGGAATGTACCCGTTTGGATAAAACGCAGCAGTTTGGTTTGAAGATCCAAGTCCATTTCACACAATTCGTCGAGGAAAAGAGTCCCGCCGTCGGCTAATTCTGCCGCACCTTGACGATCAGTTGCTGCGCCCGTAAAGGCACCTTTAACATGACCAAACAGTTCACTTTCAATCAAGTCCTTCGGAATGGCGGCACAGTTGATCGCAATAAACGGTTTATCACCACGATTACTCGCAGCATGGATCGCTTCGGCACAGACTTCTTTACCTGTACCACTTTCACCTGTGATAAAGATACTCGCCTTACTCGATGCGGCGGAATCAATCGTGCGATAGACCTGCTGCATCGTCTGACTACTACCAATGAAACCTTGATAATTCTGACTCGCAGGATTATCCGCTTCATTCTTCAGTTTGGTCGCCTTTCGGATCGCATTGTTGACCGTGACACGCAGTCGATCGGCTTCACAAGGTTTGATAAGAAAGTCTTGCGAACCGTGGCGCATTGCCTCAACCGCAGTATCGATTGAGCCGTGAGCCGTCATAAAAATGATCGGAACATCGGGGTTGCTGGCTTTCACTGAATGGAGAACGTCCATCCCCGTCATATCAGGCAAACGTAAATCCAGTAGTATCAGGTCGGGGATTCGGTGTTTTAAACTTTCGATCGCATCTCGCCCCGTACCGACTATATTAATGTCAATGTTTAAAGGCGTGAGATAAGAACGATACAGTGCCGCTACTGAAGCAGTGTCTTCCACCATCAATAAGTAACGAGACTTTTGGTTGTCCGTAGTTGGTTGCATGTCCTAGCCATTTTTGTTTTCTATTTTACATTATAATCGCATTACGCATTGCATTATGCAAACCAGCGGAACAACTTATTTATAAGTGAGGGTGTAATTTATTGAAAACACTTGAGGTGGTAAACGATGCGAGTTGGCACATAGAATGCAGCTACATCATGGACCCATATGGGTCACCTAGCCAACTGACGTTGTTAGTGGAAGTTCCACAGATGCCAATAGACCTATCATCTATTGGCTTTTTTTCGTCTGCTGACCTGAGTCTCTTTTTTGCTCACATAATTGCGCCCCAATATTCTCTGCCTGTTCACGACATGGCGCAACATTAGGGTTGTAACAAGTCGTGTGACTAGCTGTTATTAATAAATTGCTGGCGCAGTTTATCAATTTGGTCACGTTTCTCAGCAGCCAGTTCAAACTCCAAGTCTTGCGCATGTTTGTACATTTCAGCTTCAAGCTTCTGAATCGCTTTATCTAACTCCTGTGGAGACAGCGCTTGGTAGTTCGCTGACTCTTCAGCGACTTTATTCAGCGGTACTTGGTTGCCTTTACGCTTCTCTTTTGACTTGGTGATATCGCCAAGTTCCATAATGTCTTTAACATTACGCTTAAGTGCCTGCGGCTTGAGCCCCATCTTCTCGTTATAGGCTTGTTGTTTCTCACGACGACGATTAGTTTCATCCATCGCCGTCTTCATTGACTTGGTAATACGGTCAGCATAAAGGATGGCTTTACCTTCAAGATTTCGCGCCGCTCGACCTATGGTCTGAATCAGCGAACGTTCGGAACGTAAGAAACCCTCTTTATCCGCATCCAGAATGGCCACTAAAGACACCTCTGGCATATCTAAGCCCTCTCGCAATAAGTTGATACCAACCAGCACGTCAAACTCGCCCAATCTTAAATCGCGTATAATCTCAACACGCTCAACCGTATCGATGTCTGAGTGTAAATAACGAACCTTAACGTCATGCTCATGAAGATATTCAGTCAGGTCTTCTGCCATACGCTTGGTCAGTGTGGTCACCAGTACCCGCTCATCTTTTGCCGAACGAATACGGATCTCGGATAACAGGTCATCAACCTGAGTCGCGACCGGACGCACTTCCAACACAGGGTCAAGTAGCCCCGTTGGGCGCACGACTTGGTCCGCAACTTCACCGTCAGACTTCTCCATTTCGTAGTTACCCGGTGTCGCTGAAACGAAAATAGTCTGCGGCGCAATTGATTCAAACTCTTCAAACTTCATTGGTCGGTTATCTAAAGCCGACGGCAAACGGAAACCAAACTCAACTAACGTCTCTTTACGAGAGCGATCGCCCTTATACATAGCACCAATCTGCGGCACCGTGACATGAGACTCATCGATAACTAACAAGCCGTCATGTGGCAAGTAATCAAACAAAGTGGGTGGCGGCTCACCCTCATTTCGACCACTTAAGTAACGAGAGTAGTTTTCAATGCCTGAACAGAAGCCCAATTCCATCATCATCTCAATATCAAATTGAGTCCGTTGAGAGATACGCTGCTCTTCGAGCAGTTTATTATTTTCTAAAAGGTAGGTTTTACGCTCTGCCAACTCGTCTTTGATGTGATCAATCGCCTCGAGAATCCGTTCTCTTGGGGTAACGTAGTGGGTTTTAGGGTAAATCGTATAACGTGGTAAATCTTTTTGCTTAACTACGCCAGTTAACGGGTCAAACACACTGATGCAGTCAATTTCATCGTCAAACATTTCGATACGAACGGCGTCTTGATCGGACTCAGCAGGGAAAATATCAATCACTTCACCACGAACACGGAACTGACCACGCTCAAATGCCACATCGTTGCGACTGTATTGCAGCTCAGCAAGACGGCGTAAAATATCGCGTTGGTCCATGACATCACCACGGCGGATATGCAACATCATCTGCAAATAGGATTCAGGATCACCCAGACCATAAATAGCGGACACTGACGCAACGATAATCGCATCTTTACGTTCTAATAATGCCTTAGTAGCAGACAGCCTCATCTGTTCAATATGAGCGTTGACTGAGGCATCCTTCTCAATGAAGGTGTCTGTTGTAGGAACATAGGCTTCGGGCTGGTAGTAGTCATAGTAAGAAACAAAATATTCAACCGCATTATTGGGAAAGAAAGATTTCATCTCACCGTATAATTGTGCGGCCAAGGTTTTGTTGGGTGCGAGTAAAATCGCAGGGCGTTTTGCTTGCGCAATCACATTGGCTAAAGTGAATGTTTTTCCCGAACCAGTCACTCCAAGTAAGGTTTGATGGGCAAGTCCCACGTCTAACCCCTCAAGTAACTGAGCGATGGCTTGAGGTTGATCACCAGATGGCTGGTAATCAGACACTAAATCAAACTCTTTCTTCATTTCTTTCCTACCGAATGTCTAACCAGATGATTGAGTATACCCAAGAGTCTTAAAGAAGCCGTATGTCGAGACTTGAGCAAGCGCCTATTGTGACTGTATAAATATACACCTTCAAGGATAAATTGTACGCTCTCCTCGCATGAGATAGTGCAACGTTTGCCTCAACAAGTAACCTATTGCACTCTGCCCATGTCATAAGCCCTATTTTGGTCTTGGATTGAGTGAAGTATTAACCAAAGTTATCAATTGTCACTGGCATCCAAATCCTGAGTTTGATATTATCTGCCGCCCTCAAGGTAAAAAACCACTTTTACCCTTGACATTTACTCCACACCTTTTCCCCAAACACTCTTCAAATTGTTAACTTTTATCGCTTCTATCCACAGTTTTAAAATGTGAACATTGTCGCACGAATTGTCATATTCAAAACTTATCAACGACTTAATTTGGTAGAACCCTCATCATCGATGTTCAAATCTCCGTCAATTTCCATGCCAACTAAGTTGCTAAAGTTTCATCAACACAGTTATCCACAATTTTGGTGGATAAGTAAAGCTAGCCTTTACGCAGCAAGGCATACACGAAAGTAAAGATATTTTTGATTTAATTTTTACCCCGAAAACACTCAATAATTTGTTGACAGGCACCTTTTGGGTAGCTAGTATCTTCTCCGCTTTCAGAGCAAAGCAATTCCCCCTTAGTTCAGTTGGTAGAACGGCGGACTGTTAATCCGTATGTCGCAGGTTCGAGTCCCGCAGGGGGAGCCAAATTCTAGATAAAGCCGTGTCGTAAGACGCGGCTTTTTCGTATCTGAAGCACTGTAACGTCAATGGAAAGCCATAACTTTACTAGCCTTTCGCTATATCGAAACAGCTATACCTAAGCGACCAGCTTGTTCCAAGCTGATGTCGCAGACCAAGGTGGCCCCGTTGACTCCCGCAGGGGGAGCCAAATTCTAGATAAAGCCGTGTCGCAAGACGCGGCTTTTTCGTATCTGAAGCACTGTAACGCCAACGGAAAGCCATAACTTTACTAGCTTTTAGCTATATCGAAACAGCTATTCCTAAACGACCAGCTTGTTCCAAGCTGATGTCGCAGACCAAGGTGGCCCCGTTGACTTCTCCCTTTCCTTAGCAACTTCCCTCACCGCTTTATATACCCAAATAACCTCGAGAAGCTAGGTTCAGCGAGAGCGGCTTGGTTTGATAGCAAGGCACTGCTTTGAAGATCTAGTGGCTCTAAATCAAACCGTCACTTTTTCCTGGTAAGCCATACGATCCTCTTCAAAGCTGCAAACTGAGTGTCACTTGAGCATAAGTCACTGATTGAATGACTTGCCAACGGGATTAAATCGCAAAATTTACCCTGCAAAAGTTAGCCTATTTTTCCATCGGGTACGTAAAACCATAGTGTTCATTGGTTGTTATTAGTTACACAAAGCACGATAATATCGGGATCGGATTTAAAGAACTAAATAATTATGACCGAATATGTTTTGTTGTTGATTGGCACTGTGCTGGTGAACAACTTTGTACTGGTGAAGTTTCTGGGCTTATGCCCGTTTATGGGTGTGTCGAAAAAATTAGAAACCGCGATAGGCATGGGCTTGGCAACAACCTTTGTTCTAACGCTGGCTTCGGTTTGCTCGTACCTTGTAGAAAGTTATGTGTTAAAACCGCTTGGCATTGAATACCTCAGAACCATGAGTTTTATCTTGGTGATTGCGGTCGTCGTGCAGTTTACGGAAATGGTAGTGCATAAGACCAGCCCTACCCTTTATCGCCTGCTCGGTATTTTCTTGCCATTGATCACTTCAAACTGCGCCGTGCTCGGTGTGGCTTTGTTGAACATCAATGAGAACCATAATTTCATCCAATCGATCGTCTATGGCTTCGGCGCGGCGGTCGGCTTCTCTATGGTGTTGATTTTGTTTGCATCGATGCGTGAACGTCTTGCAGCCGCTGACGTACCTACCCCTTTTAAGGGCGCTTCAATTGCAATGATCACAGCAGGTTTAATGTCATTAGCCTTTATGGGCTTTTCAGGCTTGGTAAAGTAGTACAATGAGCACAATTTTAATTGCTGTTATTGCCCTAGCGATACTAGCGGCAGTATTCGGCGCAATCTTAGGTTTTGCTTCCATCCGCTTTAAGGTGGAGGCCGATCCGATCGTGGATCAAATTGACGCGATCTTACCGCAAACTCAGTGCGGTCAATGTGGCTATCCGGGTTGTAAGCCCTATGCAGAAGCCATTGCCAATGGCGATAGTATTACCAAGTGTCCTCCAGGGGGTCAGGCAACCATCGAAAAACTGGCTGACCTGATGGGGGTCGAACCCGATGCCTCTGCCGATGGAGTAGAAGACAAAGCAAAAACCGTTGCGTATATTCATGAAGATATGTGTATCGGTTGTACCAAATGTATACAAGCCTGTCCTGTAGATGCCATTGTCGGAGGGACTAAAGCGCTTCATACGGTGATTACCGATGAATGTACTGGCTGTGATCTCTGTGTTGCCCCTTGTCCAACGGATTGTATTGAAATGATCCCTGTGGAAACCACCACTGATAACTGGAAGTGGCAGCTGAATGCGATACCTGTGGTTAACATTACTGAACCTCAGACTCCTCCTTCTGCAAACAGTCAAAATAATTAAGGATCGGTATGCTGTCATTGATCGAACAAATTCGTACTGGCGCATTGTGGGACTTTCCTGGAGGTATCCACCCTGCCGATAATAAAACTCAGTCAAACAAGCTGGATATCGTTGCAGCGAGTCTCCCAGCAGAAATCGTATTGCCTGTAAAACAGCACATTGGTAAAGCAGGTAATGTACTGGTCAGTGTTGGAGAACGTGTGCTCAAAGGGCAGGCGATGACAAACTCTAACTCATTCTTCACGCTACCCGTCCATGCACCAACGTCAGGCATCATTAAAGCCATTGAACCTCGTACCGCAGCGCACCCATCTGGTCTGCCTGAAATGAGTGTCGTCATTGAGCCTGACGGCAAAGATGAATGGACCGAAAAAACACCGGTTGAGGATTACACCAAACTCAATGCTGATGAACTTGTAGACATCATTCGCCTTGCTGGTATCTCCGGCATGGGTGGTGCTGGCTTCCCGACCTCGAAAAAATTGCAGTCTGGCTTAGCCAAAACCGACATCCTGATCATCAACGCGGCTGAGTGTGAACCTTACATCACCGCCGACGATAAATTATTGCAAGAATATGCAGAAGAAGTGCTAACAGGCATCGATATTGTTGAGCACATTTTGCAGCCAAAGCTCACCATCGTCGGTATCGAGGACAATAAACCAGAAGCCATCAAAGCCTTAGAAAAAGCGGCGACAAACCGCGATATTGTGATTCGTGTTATCCCGACGAAATACCCATCGGGTGGCGAGAAGCAATTAATCAAAGTGCTCACAAACCAAGAAGTTCCATCTGGTGGTATCCCCGCAGATATTGGAGTTCTAGTACAAAACGTCGGCTCTTTACACGCGATAAAGCGTGCCGTGATCGACGGTGAACCCGTCGTAAGACGTGTTGTGACTCTGACAGGTAACACCTTCAAGCAACCTCGCAATGTGTGGGCTTTGATTGGAACTCCGGTGCAAGCACTACTGGACGAGTTTGGCTACAAAGCCGATAGAAAGCTACAACGCCTGATCCTTGGTGGTCCAATGATGGGCTTCACCTTACCCCACGCACAAGTACCGATCACCAAGACGGCCAACTGTATTTTGGCACCAACACGCAAAGAGATCGCCCCTGACCGCTATGAGATGGAATGTATCCGATGCAGTGCCTGTGCCGACGCGTGTCCTGCGTCACTTTTGCCTCAACAATTGCAGTGGCATGCGAAGGCAGAAGAGTATGACAAATGTGAAGAACTCAACTTAAAAGACTGTATCGAATGTGGCGCTTGTTCCTATGTCTGCCCAAGTGAGATTCCATTAGTTCAATATTACCGCCAAGCAAAAGCGGAAATTCGCACTCGTCAGCAGGAAGCGGAAGCCGCAGAGCGAGCTAAACAACGTTTCGAAGAAAAAAATGCTCGTATGGAGCGTGATAAAGCGGAACGTGAAAATCGATTTAAGAAAGCCGCAGACAGCCGCCGTAAAGAGATGAAAGCAACCGGTGGCGATGATGCCGTTGCCGCTGCTATCGAGCGTGTGAAAGCGCAAAAAGCCAAGGCAGAACAAAAAGCAGAGCCCGCAGTTAAACCCGCTGTGGCCGCAGCCATTGCCAAAGCGAAAGCCAAGCAAGCCGAAGCTATGGCTGCTGGCGCAACCGAACCTGACAACTCTGAAATGGCGAAACTGCGCGAAGAGAGAAAACGTCAAGCTCGTGAGAAAAAAGCGCAAAAAGCGCAAAGCAATGACACCCGTGATTCAGGTGATGACAAGAAAGCGGCCATTGCAGCCGCTATTGCCCGTGCTAAAGCGAAAAAAGCGCAGCCTGAAAGTGATGCTTCTGCTGAGCGAAGTAAAGAAGATAAACATGCCGCCATTGCTGCTGCGGTAGAAAGAGCCAAAGCGCGCAAAGCGGAAAAAGCGGCGCAAGCTGAGACGAGTGGTGAGGATTCTGGCGATTCGAAGAAAGCTGCTGTCGCTGCCGCCATTGCACGTGCTAAAGCCCGTAAATCGGGTAAAGACACCGAAAGTACTTCTGACAATAAACAGACTGAAACTCAAGATGTCGATCCGAAGAAAGCGGCAGTCGCTGCCGCCATTGCGCGTGCTAAAGCCCGTAAAGCGGGTAAAGACACCGAAAGTCCATCTGACGATAAGCAGACTGAAACTCAAGATGTCGATCCGAAGAAAGCGGCAGTCGCTGCCGCCATTGCGCGTGCTAAAGCTCGAAAAGCGGGTAAAGACACCGAAAGTACTTCTGACGATAAACAGACTGAAACTCAAGATGTCGATCCGAAGAAAGCGGCAGTCGCTGCCGCCATTGCTCGCGCTAAAGCTCGTAAAGCGGGTAAAGACACCGAAAGTACTTCTGACGATAAACAGACTGAAACTCAAGATGTCGATCCGAAAAAAGCGGCGGTCGCTGCCGCCATTGCACGTGCTAAAGCTCGTAAAGCAGAAAAAGAAGCTGAAAGCTCTGTGACTAACAGTGCTGAAGTCGAATCAAACCTCGGCGAAGTTGAAGCGGACGTCGATCCAAAGAAAGCCGCCGTCGCTGCTGCG